>NZ_JBIAPL010000001.1:600530-1614098 GCF_042888225.1 Streptomyces sp. NPDC003023 | reverse complement strand
CGCCCGCGGGGGGGGGGGGGGGGGGGGGGGGGGGGGGGGGGGGGGGGGGGGGCGCGGGGGGGGGGGGGGGGGGGGGGGGGGGGGGGGGGGGGGGGCCCCCCCCCCCCCCCCACCGCTGTGCTCAGCGACCGCCTTCCGGGGTCTCCCCCGTGCCGTCCTGAGCGACGAGGCAGCGGCGCACCAGGGCCAGGGTGCGCCGCGTGACCGTCTCCAGCGGGGCGCCGGAGTCGACGGCCGCCAGGGCCGTGTGCAGCATCCCGGCGATCAGGTCCGCCGTGAGCTCGGGTTCCGGGACGCCGAGTTCGCGGACGGCGGAGCGGAACGGCTCGACCTGCTCCCGGTGCAGTTCCATCAGGCGTTCCAGACAGGCGGGCGGGAGGCCCGCGTTCATGAGAGCGGCGGCCGGGCGGTGCGCGCCCTCGGCACCGATGCGCAAGCTCTCCCGGAAGAACGCCTCGACCCGCTCCACCGGGCCCCGCGCGGCGGCGGTCGCGCGGGTGAGTACCTCGTTGGAGCGCCGGAACGCCTCCTCGGTGACCGTGGCCAGCAGGGCCGCCGAGGAGTCGAAGTACTGATAGACGCTGGAGCGGGCCAGACCCGCCCGGGCGCCGACCGCCGCGGGGGTGACGGCGGCGACGCCCTCGGCCACCAAAATGTCGATCGCCGCCCCGATCAGCGCCTCGCGCTGCTGCGCACGGTGTTCGACGACGGTGGAGGCGTTGATCTTCGGCATACGGGCGGAGCTCCTGAGGGACGGACGGTGCCGGGGACGGGACGCCGGCCGCCGTCCCCGGTCAGGACAGCCGGCCGTCGACCATCTCGTGCACCCGGTCGGCGGCTTCCATTATCGCCGTGTCATGGGTGACCATGACCGTCGCGGTCCCGTGCCGGTGGGTCTGCTCGGCGATCAGCCGTACCGCTTCCGCGGACCGCTCACGGTCCAGCGCCGAGGTGGGCTCGTCCACCAGCAGGACGGCGGGTGAGGTCATCAGCGCGCGGGCCAGGCCGGCTCGCTGGCGTTCGCCTCCGGACAACTGGTGCGGGCGGGAGCCGGCGCGGTGCCCCAGGTCGACCGCCTCGATGAGTTCGTCGGCCCGGGTCCGGGCCGCGCCGTCCAGGCGTCCGTCGATGTGCAGGGGCAGCAGGAGCTGTTCCCGGACGGTCAGGGACGGGAGCAGGTTCGACTGCTGGAAGACGAAACCGATGTGGCGCCGGCGGGCCGCCGTGCGTTCCTTGTCGGACAGGGCGGTCAGCTCGGTGCCCGCGATGTGCACCGCGCCCGAGGTGGGCCGCTGAAGGCCGCCGGCGACGGCGAGCAGGCTGGACTTGCCGGAGCCCGACGGGCCGACGACGGCCACGAACTCCCCCGGCGCGACGGTCAGTTCGACGTGGTCGAGCGCGGTGACGGCGGTGTCGCCGTCACCGAGGGTGAGACTGACGTCGTGCAGGCGCAGCCCGTCGGAGCCGGCGGCGTCCGGGGTGGTCCGGTGATCGGTGGAGGGCGTGGTCATCGGGTGGCTCCCAGGGCGGTCAGGGGGTCGACGGCGGTGACACGGCGGACGGCGACGGCGGCGCCGACGGTGCCCAGGCCGATGAGGAGGCCGGCGGAGGTGGCGATGGCTGGGGCGGACAGGGAGAACGGCGCCTTGCCGATCATCGCGCTGCCCAGGGCCAGGCCGACGGCGGTGCCGGCGGCGGTGGCGACGACGAGGACCGCGACGACCTGGGCGAGCGCGTCGCGCAGGATGTAGCGGGTGGGGGCGCCCAGCGCCTTCAGCAGGGCGATCTCCGGCTTGCGCTGCACGGTCCAGACGGTGGAGAAGGCGCCGACGACGAGGGCGGAGATGGCGTACAGGAAGCCCTTGATCAGCGCCATGGTGCTCGACTCGGCGGTGTAGCCGGGGGACGCGCCGTAGGTGGTCTCCTTGTCGTCGGCGCGGGTGCCGGTGGCCTGCTCGACGGCGGTGACGTCGGCCCCGTCCTCCAGGGTGAGGGCGACGGCCGTGGCCTGGCGCTGTGCGGCCTCGGGCAGCTCGCCCGGCAGGCCGTAGTGCACGTGGCGCCAGGTGTCGAGGTCGGCGTAGGCGACACCGATGTGGCCGTAGGAGACGGTGTCGTCGACGAGGCCGACCACCTTCAGCGGGACCCCGCTCTTGTCGGCGGTCAGGACGTCCCCGACACGCACGCCCAGGTCAGCGATCTCCTGGGTGATGACGATGCCGCCACCGCCGTCCTTCAGCTCTTTGCCCTCACCGGGGCTCGGGGCCAGGGGCGAGTCGGGGGCCATGCCGAAGACGGCGAGGTTGACCTGCTCGCCCTTCTCCTCGCCCTGGGTCACCTGGGCGTTGACCAGCGCGTTGCCGAAGGGCTCGGCCCGCTTCACACCGGGGGCCTCGGCCCAGGCCTCCCAGTCCTCCTGCTCGACGGTGGAGCGGGAGAACTGCTCGCTGGTCGCCTTCTCGTCGAAGGCCATGTGGGTCACGGGCAGCGCGCGCAGGCCGGAGATGCCGGCGTCCGCCAGACCGGAGGCGAGGCCGGAGAGGAGGACGCCGAGGACAGCGATGAGGGCGACGACGGCACCCATCAGGGCGAAGCGGCCGCGGGCGAAACGCAGATCGCGTAGGGCAAGGAACACGGAGACTCCGGGCGACTGGGATGAGGGGGGCGCGGTGCCGGGCACGCACGCCCTTTACTCGCACTTGACGACACGAGCGTCGGCATCCTATCCCGCCGTTACCGACACATGTGTCGGCACCTCCTCGCGGACTCCGCCGCGGTAACGACCCAAACCTATGTAGAACCCCCCAAAGGACGTCCGTGATCACCGTCACTCGGATGTCTGGACAGCGGTCAGGAACGAAGGTGCTCGACCGGAAGTCGGACCACGCGCCACCGTGGGATGGACGCGATGACCGCCTCCCAGGCGTTCTCGTCATGGATCCGCGCGCCCGGATCCTCCGCCCACTCCAGCGCCCACACCGTGAGTTCTTCGATCTGCCGGGAGGTGAGCCCGTACGCGGTGCAGTCCTCATCCTCGTACCAGTCCGCGCCGATGAGCCGGTCCCGGAGGTCCCCGCGGTTGAACTCGTCGTGGGCGCGACGGCGGCCCAGGGATTCGAGGTCTGCGGTGGGAGCGGCGGCGGAAGGCGGCCTGGACGTCGATGAGGTCTCGGACGGTGCCGCGGTCGGCGAGGGCACGGACCTTGGTGCCGATCACGTCGTCGAGGGAGAGCACGGGACCGTAGGGGGTCTGGGCGGGCGGAGCCCAGAACGCCTCCTTGAGGACGTCGTACCTCGCACTCCTCGCCGGTGCCCGGATCGGTGACGAGGAACCGGCCGCTGAGCAGATCGGTCCGGACGTGCGTGGTCCGTCATCGGCGCGCGCTGAGCCCTGCTGTGCCGATGTGCCGAGGAGGCGCACCGGCCGGCCGGGCCCCTGCGCACGATGTCAGCCCGCGGCCACGACCTCCGGCGTGCCCGTGCCCAGGGCGGCGGTGTCGAAGGCGTCGGCGAGCCGCAGCGCCTCCTCGATCAGGGTCTCGACGATCTTCGACTCCGGTACGGTCCGGATGACTTCACCCTTGACGAAGATCTGGCCCTTGCCGTTGCCGGAGGCGACGCCGAGGTCGGCCTCGCGGGCCTCGCCGGGGCCGTTGACGACGCAGCCCATCACGGCGACGCGCAGCGGGACCTCCATGCCCTCCAGACCGGCGCTCACCTCGGCGGCGAGCTTGTAGACGTCGACCTGGGCGCGGCCGCAGGACGGACAGGAGACGATGTCCAGCTTCCGCGGGCGCAGGTTGAGCGACTGGAGGATCTGGGTGGCGACCTTGACCTCCTCGACCGGCGGCGCTGAGAGCGAGACCCGGACGGTGTCGCCGATGCCTTGGCGCAGCAGCGCGCCGAAGGCGACGGCGGACTTGACGGTGCCCTGGAACGCCGGGCCGGCCTCGGTGACGCCGAGGTGCAGGGGGTAGTCGCAGGCCTCGGCGAGGAGTTCGTAGGCGCGGACCATGACGACGGGATCGTTGTGCTTCACGGAGATCTTCAGGTCGTGGAAGTCGTGCTCGGCGAAAAGACTCGCCTCCCACAGCGCGGACTCCACCAGGGCCTCGGGGGTGGCCTTGCCGTACTTCTTCAGCAGCCGGGCGTCCAGGGAGCCGGCGTTGACGCCGATGCGGATGGGGGTGCCATGGTCCTTGGCGGCCCGGGCGATGTCCTCGACGCGGTCGTCGAACTTCTTGATGTTGCCGGGGTTGACGCGGACCGCGGCGCAGCCGGCCTCGATGGCGGCGAAGACGTAGCGCGGCTGGAAGTGGATGTCCGCGATCACCGGGATCGGCGACTTGGCTGCGATCGCGGGCAACGCGTCCGCGTCGTCCTGGGAGGGGCAGGCCACCCGCACGATGTCGCAGCCCGCGGCGGTGAGTTCGGCGATCTGCTGGAGGGTGGCGTTGACGTCCGAGGTGAGCGTGGTCGTCATGGACTGCACCGAGATGGGGGACCGGCTGCCCACGCCGACCGTGCCGACCTGGAGCTGTCGGGTGGGGCGGCGGGCGCCGAGGACCGGGGCGGGCATCGACGGGATGCCGAGCGCGACCGTCATGGGGTGTCTCCTGCTCTGGTACGGGTGATCGGTGGGCGGTTCACTGGTCGGCGCCCACGGGCTGCGGGGCCAGGTCACGGATCGGGTCGGAGCCGTCGCGGCCGGCGAGGGCCTCGACGACGGCGCGGGCGATGTGGCGGCCGGTCAGGCCGTGGGCGGCGAGGATGTCGGCGCGGCGGCCGTGGTCCAGGAAGCGCTGGGGCAGTCCGAAGGTACGGACAGGAGTGCGGGCGCCCGCGTCGGCGAGGGCCTGGGCGATCGCGGCCCCGGCGCCGCCGTTGCGGCCGCCGTCCTCGACCGTGGCGACCAGCGAGTGGCCGAGGCCGAGCTCCACGAGGGCGGCGGGGACGGGGGCGATCCAGCGCGGGTCGACGACGGTGACACCGAAGCCGTGCTCCGCGAGGCGGTCGGCCGCCTCCAGGCAGACCCCGGCCATCGCGCCGACGGAGACGAGCAGCACGTCCGAGCCCGCGTGGCGCAGGACGTCCATGCCGTCGAGAGTGGCCACGGCGGGAACGTCGCGGCCCGCGGAGCCCTTGGGGAAGCGCAGCGCGGTGGGGCCGTCCTGGACCGCGAGGGCCTCGCGCAGTGCGCGGCGCAGGGTGGCGGCGTCGCGCGGGGCGGCCAGTCGCAGGCCGGGGACCATCTGGAACAGTGACAGGTCCCACATGCCGTTGTGGGAGGCGCCGTCGTCGCCGGTGACGCCGGCCCGGTCGAGGACGAAGGTGACCGGGGCGCGGTGCAGGGCGACGTCGAGCAGCATCTGGTCGAAGGCCCGGTTGAGGAAGGTCGCGTACACCGCGACGACGGGGTGCAGTCCGCCGAGGGCGAGGCCGGCGGCGGAGGTGACGGCGTGCTGCTCGGCGATGCCGACGTCGAAGGTGCGGTCGGGGAAGTTCTCGGCGAAGGCGGTGAGGCCGGTGGGGGCGAGCATGGCCGCGGTGACGGCGACCACGTCGGGGCGCCGGGCGCCGAGTGCGGCGAGCTCCTCGCCGAACACATCGGTCCAGGCGGGTTCCGGCGCGGGGCGGGGCGCGGTTCCGGCGGCGGGGCGGGGGCGTACGGCGTGGAAGCGGTCGGCCTCGTCCTGTTCGGCGGGGGCGTGTCCGCGGCCCTTCTCGGTCAGGCAGTGGACCACGACGGGCCGGCCGAGTCCGGCCGCGTGGCGCAGGGCCTCTTCGAGGGCCGCGATGTCGTGTCCGTCGACGGGTCCGACGTACGCGAGGCCGAGGTTCTCGAACACGGACCGCGGGGAGCCTTCCTCGGTGCGCAGTCGCTCCAGGTGTGCGGGGATGCCGCCGACGGTGGGGGCGTAGGAGCGGGTGTTGTCGTTGAGGACGACGACCACCGGGCGATCGGCGCCGTCGGCGAGGTTGTTCATGGCCTCCCAGGCCATGCCGCCGGTGAGGGCGCCGTCGCCGATGACGGCGACGACGGCGCGATCGGTGACGCCGGTCAGCCGGTGAGCCTTGGCGAGGCCGTCGGCGTAGGACAGGACGGTGGAGGCGTGGGAGTTCTCGATGAGGTCGTGAGCGGATTCGGCGCGCGAGGGGTAGCCGGAGAGCCCGCCGGGTTGGCGCAGGGTGCCGAAGACGGCCGCCCGACCGGTGATGATCTTGTGGGGGTAGGTCTGGTGTCCGGTGTCCCACAGGATCTGGTCGCGCGGGGACTCGAAGACCCGGTGCAGGGCGAGGGTGAGCTCGACGACACCGAGGCCGGGGCCGAGGTGGCCGCCGGTGCGGGTGACCTCCTCGACGAGGAGGCGCCGGATGTCCCCGGCGAGCTCCTCGGTCTGCTGGAGGGTGAGGGCTCGCAGGTCGTCGGGACCGTGGACCGATGCGATCGACGTCATGACAGATCCTGTTCTGGTCACAGGGCCTCATCGGCCAGAGGGGTCCGGGGCACCCGGCCGGTGACGGGGTCGGCCAGCCGGGCGGGCATGGAGAAGACGACGTCCTCGGCGATGCCGTCGTCCAGTTCGACGTCGTGCCAGCCGAGGGCGGCGAGCCGGTCGACGAGTCCGCGGACGAGGATCTCCGGGGCGCTGGCGCCGGAGCTGACGCCGATGCTCGACGCCCCGGCGAGCCAGGTCTCGTCGAGATGGCCGGCATCCGGGACGAGGTGCGCGGCGCTGCCGTGCTCCCGGGCGACCTCGACCATGCGGATCGAGTTGCTGGAGTTGCGGGAGCCGACGACGAGGACGAGGTCGTTGCGGCGGGCGAGGGCCTTCACGGCGTTCTGGCGGTTCTGGCTGGCGTAGCAGATGTCGCCGTCGGCGGGGCCGGCGAGGTCGGTGAAGCGGGCACGCAGCGCGTCGACGACCCGCCGGGTCTCGTCGAAGGACAGGGTGGTCTGGGTCAGATAGGCAACCGGGGCGTCGTCCGGCAGGTCGAGGGCGGCGACGTCGTCCTCGTTCTCGACGACGAGAGTGCGCTCGGGGGCCTCGCCGCGGACGCCCTCGACCTCCTCGTGGTCGGCGTGGCCGACCAGCAGGATGGTCCGGCCGTCGCGGGCGTAGCGGACGGCCGCCTGGTGGACCTTGGAGACCAACGGGCAGGTGGCGTCGATGACTTCGAGACGGCGCTCCTCGGCGCCGCTGCGCACGGCGGGCGAGACGCCGTGGGCGGAGAAGACGCAGACGGCACCCTCGGGCACCTCCTCCTCGCTGTCGACGAAGCGGGCACCGCGCTTCTCCAGTTCGGCCACGACGTGGTGGTTGTGCACGATCTCCTTGCGCACGTACACCGGGGCGCCGTGGAGGTCGAGGGCGCGTTCCACGATGCCGATGGCACGGCGCACCCCGGCGCAGAAGCCACGCGGCTGGGCGAGAACGACGCGCGGGGACCGGTCGTCGGCCGGGGCGTCCGGGCCGGCCGGCTGGATGGTGGCGCTCATGAGGCGTTCCGTTCGTAGGAGTCGTAGGAGTCGTGGGTGGCGGTTGCGGGCCGCGGGACGGCGGGCGCGGGCGGGCGCCCCTGCGAGGCGCGCCACAGTGCGGCGTAGATCCCGTCCAGGGCGAGGAGTTCGTCGTGGGCGCCGTCCTCACGGATCCGGCCGTCGTCGACGACGACGATGCGGTCGGCGCGGGAGGCGACGCTGAGGCGGTGGGCGACGATCAGGGCGGTGCGGCCGTTGACGAGGCGCTCGGTCGCCCGGTTGACCAGGGCCTCGGTGGCGAGGTCGAGGGAGGCGGTGGCCTCGTCGAGCAACAGGACGTCGGGGCGGACGAGTTCGGCGCGGGCCAGCGAGATCAGTTGCCGCTGCCCGGCGGAGAGGTTGCGTCCGCCTTCGGTCACGCGGTGGTCGTAGCCGCCGTCGAGGGCGCTGAGGGTGTCGTGGGCGCCGACCCGGCGGGCCGCGTCGGCTGTCTCGGCGTCGGTGGCGTCGGGCCGGCCGTAGGCGATGGCCTCGCGGACTGTTCCGGCGAAGAGGTACGGCTCCTGGGGGACGACGCCGAGCCGTTTCCGGTAGCCGGTGAGGTCCAGGTCACGCAGGTCGGTCCCGTCGACACGGACGGCCCCGCGGGTCGGGTCGTGGAACCGGGCGGCGAGCTTGACGAGGGTCGACTTGCCGGCGCCGGTCGTGCCGACGAAGGCGACGGTCTGGCCCTGCGGGATGCGCAGCCGGATTCCGGTCAGCGCCGGGCGGCCGTCGCCGTAGTGGAAGTCGACGTCGTCGAAGCAGAGTTCGCCGCGCAGGGAGTGGACGGGGAGCGCGTCGGCGGCGGCCGGGGTGGTGCTGCGCAGCCGGAGCAGGTCCCGGATCCGCAGCAGGGACACCCGTGCCTGCTGGTAGCCGTCGAAGAGCTGGGAGAGCTGTTGCACCGGGACGAAGAACAGGTCCAGGTAGAGGAGGTACGCGACGAGGACGCCGACCGTCATGGCGCCCGCGGCCACCCGGTGTGCGCCGACGGCGAGGACCACGGCGGTGACGCAGGCGGCGAGGAACTGGATGAACGGGAAGTAGCGGGCGGACAGGAGCTGGCCGCGGACCCGGGCGCGCCGGTAGGCGTCGCTGTGCCGGGCGAAGGCAGTGACGACGGACTCCTCGCGGCGGAACGCCTGGACGGTGCCCATGCCGGCCGCGCCTTCCTGGAGCGCGGCGTTGACGACGGCGAGCCGTTCCCGGGCGTCGGCGTAGCTGCGGGCGGAGGCCCGGCGGAAGACGAAGGTGGCGAGGGCGATCGGCGGCAGGACGGCGAGGACGACGAGGAGCATCCCGGCGTCGGCGGCGCCGAGGGCGACGAGCACGCCGAGGAGGGTGAGGACGCTGACGAGGACGCTGAGCAGGCCGGTCTGGAGGAAGGAGGAGAGCGAGTCGACGTCGGTGGTCATCCGGGTGAGGGTGCGGCCGGACGCCTCGTTCTCGAAGTGGTCGAGTCCCAGGCGGTGCAGGTGCGCGAAGACCCGGATCCGCAGCCCGTACAGCAGCCGCTCCCCCGTGCGTCCGGTGACCCGGACCGCGGCCCACTGGACGGCGTACTGGGCGAGGACGAGGGCCAGCGCGGCGAGGGACGCCGTGGCGACGGCGGTGAGGGCGAGGTCGTGGGCGCCGCCCTCGATGCCGTGCCGCAGTACGAAGGGCAGGGTGAGTCCGGCGAGCGCGTCGGCGACGACCAGGGCGAGGCCGAGGGAGAGCGGCAGGCGGTAGCCGCGCAGCAGGTGGCGCAGCCCGAACTCGCTTTTGCCGTCCGCCCGCGGGTCGCGGGCGGCCGCCGCCTCGTCGACACGGGGCTGATCGAGAGCCGGCGGCAGCGCCGCGACTCGGGCCTGCATGCGCGCGGCGGCGGGCGAGGCGGCTTCGGGGGCGTTCGGGGCGGGGGGCCGCCGGTCCCGCGCGGGGGCCGGGGGCTCGGCGGCGGCCGTGGTGGCGGCTGCCTCGGCCGGACTCCTGGCGGGGTGCTGGAGGATCGTGCGGTAGAGCGGGCAGCGGGCGGTGAGTTCGCGGTCGGTGCCGACGTCGATGATCCGTCCGTGGTCGAGGACGGCGATCCGGTCGGCGAGCGCGAGGGTCGAGCGGCGGCGGGCGACGATCAAAGTGGTGCGGCCGTCCGCCCGGGCGCGCAGCGCGTCGTGGATGTCCCGCTCGACGCGGGCGTCGACGGCGGAGGTGGCGTCGTCGAGCGCGAGAACGCGGGGCGCGGCGGCGAGCGCTCGGGCGAGGGCGAGGCGCTGGCGCTGTCCGCCGGACAGGGCGCCGCGTTCGCCGAGCACCGTCGCGTAGCCGTCGGGCAGGGCGGTGACGAAGGCGTGGGCCTGGGCGGTGCGGGCCGCGGCGTGGATCTCCGCGTCGGTGGCGTCCGGCCGGCCGTAGGCGACGGCGTCGCGGACGGTTCCGGCGAGGAGGGCGGTGTCCTCGGGGACGCCGGCGACCGCGCCGCGCAGAGAGTCGAAGGTCAGGTCGCGGACATCGACGCCGCCGATCCGCACCGCGCCCGCGAAGACGTCGTGGAACCGGGAGAGCAGCAGTGCGAGGGTGGACTTGCCCGATCCGGGGGCGCCGACGACGGCCAGGGTCTCGCCGGGCTCGATGCGCAGGGAGACGTCGGTGAGGACGGGCCGGCCGGAGCCGTACGCGAAGGTGACGCGGTCGAACTCGATGCCGAGGGGGCCCTCTTCGGGCAGCCTGCCCGCGCCCTCGGTCAACAGCGGACGTGTGTCGATCACTTCGAGGACCCGCTCGATGCCGGCGCCGGCCTGCTGGCCCATGGTGAGCAGTGCGGCGAGGGTCTTGACGGGTCCGACGAGCTGGGCGAGGTAGGCGGAGAAGGCGAGGAGGGCGCCGAGGCTGAGTTCGCCGCGGGTCGCCAGCCAGCCGCCGACCGCGAGGGCTCCGACCTGTCCGAGGGAGGGCACGCACTGGAGGGCGGGCCCGTAGCGGGCGTTGAGCCGTACGGCGCGCATGCGGCCGGCGAAGAGCCGCCGGGCGGCGCGGGCCAGCCGGTCCGTCTCCCGCTGTTCCTGGCCGAATCCCTTGACGACGCGGATGCCGGCGGTGGAGCTGGCGACGACTCCGGCGACGGCGGCGGCCTGGTTCTGGGCGTACCAGGTCGCGGGGTAGAGCCAGGTGCGGCTGCGCCGGCCGATGAACCACAGTGCGGGAACCAGGGCGAGCGCGACCAGCGCGAGCAGCGGGGAGAGGGTGGCGATGAGGACCAGGGAGACCACCAGCAGGGCCGCGCTGGAGATCGCGGTGGGCAGGGTGGAGACGAGTCCGAAGACCATGTTGAGGTCTCCGGAGGCCCGGCCGAGGAGCTGACCGGTGCTCAGTTCGTCGCGACGTACGCCGTCCAGGCGGGAGAGCGAGCGGAACAGGTCGACCCGCAGGTCGTGCTGGACGTCGGCGGCGAGCCGTCCGGCGTGCAGGCGGCGCAGGTACGCGGCGAGGTATCCGAGCGCGGCGACGGCGAGCAGTGCTCCGGTCCACAGGGCGGCGGAGCGGGCGGGGCGCAGGACGACGTCGTCGACGATCACCATCGTGACGAGGGGGACGAGGGCGCTGGTCGCGGTCCCGAGGAGCGCGGCGAGGACCGCGACGAGCACGCTGCGCCGGTGCCGCAGACACCGGCGGGTCAGCCGCCCGGTCCAGGAACCCCGGTCGGTGTCGTCGGTGGGTGGCGTCATCCCGGGGCCTCCTCTCGTGTGGGTGGTGGTGGGTGGGGTGCGGTTGGGGGTCATGCGTCGCAGCGGCGCAGGTCGACCCGTGCGCCCGGGGCGCCGAGGCCGGCGACCGCGAGGACGTGCGAGCCGGCGCCGGTGGGCAGGACCGTGCAGGCGGCCCCGGTCCCGCCGGGCAGGGCGCGCAGGGCGGGTGTCCTGCCCGCGGCGGAGGGCGGGGGCCAGTGCGCAGGGTGGGACAGCGGCTGGGTCAGCCCGCCATTGGCGACTCCGTGGCCGCGGGCCTTGCCGACGGCCTCCTTCTGGGTCCAGAGCCAGTAGAAGGCGGGGACCCGGTCCGCCTCGGGGAGGCGGCCGAGCCAGTCGGCGTCGGCGGTGGCGAGCCAGCGGCGGGCCAGTGCGAGGGCGGGCAGCGGCCGTACGGTCTCGATGTCGACGCCGACCGGTGCCTCGGCGAGCGCCACGGCTCGGGCTCCCCGGCAGTGGCTCACGCTCACATGGAGCCGGGCGGCGGGTCCGGTGAGCCGCGGACGGCCGCCCGGTTCGTGGGCGAGCCCGATCCGGTCGGCCGGGCTGCCGGTCAGCTCCGCGGCGGCGCGCAGCAGCGTGGTGTGTGCCGCGCGCCGTTCGCCGGAGGCGACGGGGCCCCAGAGCACCGTGACGGCGTCGGGGCCGGTCACCGGGTCAGGCCGCCATCGCGCGGACGAGGCTCTTGGGGCGCATGTCCGTCCAGTTGGCCTCGATGTGGTCGAGGCAGGCCTGGCGGTCGTTCTCCGCGAAGGCGACCTCCCAGCCGGCCGGGACCTCGGCGAAGTCCGGCCACAGGGAGTGCTGGCCCTCGTCGTTGACGAGGACGAGGTAGCGGCCGTCGGCGTTCTCGAACGGGTTCGTCATTTCTTTTACCTTTTCCTTTTCACGAGGCGACTTCTTGTTTCCGTCGCCGCTCTATCCAGCCAATCGGAGAAAGATCGGCAACCTTTTCGAAAAGATTTCAGCGCATACCGGAAAGGCCCGGTTCCGGCGCGTTCACGAGGACCGCCACATTGCCGGGCGGTTGTTTGTTCTCGTAGACCATCTGGTGCGCCCGGCCGATCTCGGTGAACGGCAGGGCGAGGCTGAGGCAGGGGTCGATGTGACCGGCGGCGACGAGCTCGATGATCGCCGCGGTCTGGCGTACGTTCGCGGCGTGCGAGCCCTGGAGCCGCTTCTGGAACATCCAGAGGAACCGCAGGTCGATGTCGCCGTTGTAGCCGCTGGTGCCGGCGCAGGTGACGACCATGCCGGCCCGGTCGCAGACGTAGACCGAGGTCGGCAGGGTGGCCCGGCCGGGGTGCTCGAGGACGATGGCGGGGTCTTTGCGCTCGCCGAGTGCGTCCCAGAAGGCACGGCCGAAGGAGCGGACCCCGGAGAGCCATTCCCGGTAGGCGACGGTGTCGCTCGAATCAGGCAGCCGACCCCAGTGGTCGAAATCATTCCGGTTGATTACACCGCGCGCCCCCAGACGCTTACAGTAGTCGAATTTGTCGTCGTCCGACACCACGGCGACCGGAATTCCACCGAAGTATTTCACGATCTGTATCGCCATGGAGCCGAGACCGCCGGCGCCGCCCCAGACGAGGACGGGATCGCCCGGTCGGACCGTGTGCGGGTGCCAGCCCATGAGCATGCGGTACGAGGTGGAGCCGCCGCCGAGGAAGCAGCCGGCCTCCTCCCAGGTGAGGTGCGGGGGCTTCTTGTGGCACTGGTACTCGTCGGCCACGGTGAACTGCGCGAAGGAGCCGTGATTCGACTCGTAGCCCCAGGCCCGCTGGGAGCGGGAGGCGGTCGGGTCGGTGCCGAGGCGGATGTCGGGGGCCGACTCGTCCCAGGCGACTCCGCCGACGATGACGTGGTCGCCGACCTTCAGCTGCTTGACCCCCTCGCCGACGGCCCAGACCACTCCGGCGCCCTCGGATCCGGCGATGTGGAAGTCGAGCGGGTCGCCGGCCCGTTGGCGGTCGGCGATGACATCGGCGGGGGTGCCGAGTCCGGCCCACACGCCGTTGTAGTTGATCCCGGCGGCCATCACCCAGATGAGGACCTGCCCGCGGCCGACCGGCGGCACGTCCACCGTCTCGACCTGGATCGACTGCTCGGGCGGACCGTACCTCTCGCGCCGGATCACGCCGGCGTGCATCCGGCGGGGCACCTCGCCCAGGGGCGGCGTCTCCCCCAGTGCGTACAACTCCCGGCTCATCAGCTGTCCTTCCGTGTGGTGCGGGCGTTCAGATGGGCGGCGATCGCGCCGCCGACGACGGCCAGCGGCTCGGGCCGCAGCATGTCCTCGTGGCGGCAGTCGACCGGGTGGACGGCGATCGCGCCGCCGACGTACGGGCGCCAGCGGTTCGCCTTCTCGGTGACGGCGTCCGCTGGGATCCGCCCGGAGCCGTGCCGGGAACCGCTCCCGTCGGACCCGCCGTTCGCGACGAACAGGAGCAGGTCGCCCGTGAACCGGCGAGGGGCGAAGCCCGCGCGCAGCTCGACGCCCGTGCGGTACGCGTCCACGAGGGCGCCGACCCGGTCGGCGAGCAGCGCCGCGAGCGGTCCGCCGCGGGCCCGCAGCAGCGCGGCGCCCGCCTCGGGTGTGAGCTCCTCCCCGCCACGGTCCGGGCCGATGCCGGCCGCGTCGAGGAGCGCGCCGAGGACCTGCGCCGCCGGGGGCACGACGACCGGGTCGCCGTGCCGCGCCGGGTAGGAGTCGAGGACCGCGACGGTCGCGACCTCCTCTCCGGCCTCCTCCAGGAGGACCGCGGCCGCCTGGGCGACCAGGCCGCCGAGCGACCAGCCCACCAGGTGGTAGGGGCCGGACGGCTGGACGGACCGGATCCGCTCCACGTAGTCGGCGGCGGCCTCGTCCAGGCTCGCCGGGCGGTGGCCCGGCTCGGCGAACGCGCGGGCCTGGAGGCCGTACACCGGGTGGCCGGCCGGCAGGTGCCGCAGCAGGGCCGCGTACCGCCAGCTCAGGCCGCCGGCTGCGTGGAAGCAGAACACCGGCGGAAGGTCGCCGCGGGTGCGCAGCGGCAGCAGGACGTCCAGCGCTCCGGCGGCGTCCGCGTCCTCGTCGTCGAGGGAGGCGACGAGCCCGGCGACCGTGGGCGCCAGGAACAGTGCCTGGATGCCGAGTTCGACGCCGAGGACGGCGCGGATCCGGCTGACGAGTCCGGCCGCGAGGAGCGAGTTGCCGCCGAGGGCGAAGAAGTCGTCGTCGATGCCGGCCTCGCCGACACCGAGGACGTCGGCGAACAGGCCGCACAGCAGTTCCTCGCGCGGGGTGCGCGGGCCGCGTCCGGTGCGCGCGGTGCCGTCGGCGGCGGGGGCGGGGGCGGGCAGCGCGGCCCGGTCCAGCTTGCCGTTCGCGGTGAGCGGCAGCGCGTCGAGCGAAACGATCGCGGCCGGGACGAGGTACTCCGGCAGCGTCTCGGCGAGCCGGGCGCGCGCCTGGGCCGCGTCCGGGGCGGCTTCGCCGGGCGCGGGCACCGTGTAGGCGACGAGGCGCTTGTCGCCGGGCCGGTCCTCGCGGACCAGGGAGACCGCGTGGGCCACACCGGGCAGGGCGGCGAGCGCGCCGTCGACCTCGCTGAGCTCGATCCGGAAACCGCGCAGCTTCACCTGGTCGTCGGCCCGGCCGACGAACTCCAGGGCCCCGTCCGGGCGGCGGCGGGCCAGGTCGCCGGAGCGGTACATCCGCGTCCCCGGATCCCCGAACGGGTCGGCGACGAACGAACGGGCGGTGAGCGCCGGGTCGTTCTCGTAGCCGCGGGCGAGCCCGGAGCCCGCGAGGTACAGCTCGCCGACGGTCCCGGCGGGGACCGGCTCCAGCTCCGGGGAGAGCACGTAGGCCGCCATCCCGTGCAGCGGGACACCGATCGGCACGTTCCCGGGGACCGGGTCGCCCGCCCGCATGATGTGGTGGGTGGCGAACACGGTGGTCTCGGTGGGCCCGTAACCGTTGCTGACGACGGTGCCGGGGCAGGCGGCGAGGACCTTGCGGACGGCGTCGGCGGGGACGACGTCGCCGCCGGTGCGCACCTCGCGGACGCCGGCGAAGCAGTCCGGCTCCTCCTCGGCCAGCCAACGGAACAGGCCGGCCGTCAGCCAGAGTCCGGTGACGCGCTCGGCGACCAGGAGCCGGGCCAGGTCCCTCAGATCGGTCTCGCCCGGCGGGGCGACGACGACCGTGCCGTGGTTCAGCAGCGGCCCCCACACCTCCAGCAGGGCGGCGTCCCAGGCGTGCGGCGAGTGGAACAGCATCCGTTCCCGCGCGCCCGGGGCCCAGCAGGGCTCGTCGGCGAGCTCGACGACATCACGGTGGGTGACCGCGACGCCCTTGGGCACGCCGGTGGAGCCGGAGGTGAACATCACGTACGCCAGACGGTCCGGCTCGACGATCGCGCCGGGGTCGGTGGAGTCCTGGCGGGCCACGCGCGGATCGGTGTCCACGGCGACGGTCGTCACGCCGTCGTCCGGCGCGCCGGCCCGGTCGGCGGCGCGGGCCGCGTCGGTGAGCAGCACGCGCGCCCCGGCCCGGGCGAGGACGGTCCGCTGCCGCTGTGCGGGGTGGGTGGGCGCCAGCGGGACGCAGACCGCGCCCGCCTTGAGGACGGCGAGGAAGGCGACGACCAGCTGCAGCGACCGGTCGAGCAGGACGCCGACCCGGTCCTCGGGGCCGGTGCCCAGCTCGTGCAGCAGCCGGGCCAGCCGGTTGGCCCGCTCGTCCAGTTCGCCCCATGTGAGCCGCTCGTCGCCCAGGGACACGGCGACGGCGTCCGGGGTGCGGGCGGCGAGCGCGGCGACCCGACCGTGGATCGTGTCGCCGTGGCCGCCGTGCGCGCCGGCGGCGAGCGGGGTCCGCGTGCCGCCGTCGGCGAGCGCGCGGCGCTCCTCGCGGGACAGCCCGGAGACGCGCCCCACCGGCTGCTCCGGGTCGGCGGCCACCGACTCCAGGACCCGGGTCAGCCGCTCCAGCAGGGCGGGGGCGGTGGCCGCGCCGAGCACGTCGGGCCGGTGGTCGAGACGGAACCGCAGGCCCTGCGAGCGCAGCGACGCGACCAGCAGCAGCGGGTAGTGGGCCGCGTCACGGCCCTGTACCGCGGTGGCGCGCAGCCGGGACGGAGAGCGCTCGGTGTCCTCGGGCAGCGGGTAGTTCTCGTAGACGAGGGCGGTGTCGAACAGCGGCCGGACGCCCGCGATCCGGTGCACGTCGGCGAGGCCGACGTACTGGTGGGTGCGCAGGGCGGTCTGTTCGTCCTGGACGCGGGCCAGGGCTGCGTTCCAGCGTTCAGAGCGGTCGAACCGGACCCGTACGGGCAGGGTGTTGATGAACAGCCCGATCATGTTCTCGGCTCCGGGGAGCTCCGGCGGCCGACCGGAGACCGTGGTGCCGAACAGGACGTCGTCGCGACCGAGGTGACGGCCGAGGACGAGCGCCCAGGCCGTCTGGACCACGGTGTTCATGGTGACGCCGGCCCGTGCCGCGTGCGCCTGGAGGGTCGCGGTGAGCTCCGGCGAAAGGTCGTGCACGAGTTGCTCGGGCAGCGTGGGTCCGGCCGGTTCCCGGCCGGGGGCGAGGAGGGTGGGCTCCTCGACCCCTGCGAGGGTGTCGCGCCAGGCCCGCTCGCTCGCCGTGCGGTCCTGCGCGGCGAGCCAGTCGACGTACGAGCGGAACGGGGCGGGGGCGGGCAGCGTGGCCGCGTCGCCGCCGTTCTCGTACAGGGTGACCAGTTCGCGCAGGAACAGCGGCATGGACCAGCCGTCGAGCAGGATGTGGTGCTTGGTGATGACCAGCCGGTGCCGTTCGGCCCCGAGGCGGATCAGCAGGAATCGGACCAGCGGTGGCCGGCTCAGGTCGAACCGGTGGCCGCGGGCGGCCTCGGTGAGCGCCGCGAGTTCGCGCCGCGCGGCCTCGTCGGGCAGTGCGCCGAGGTCGACCTCGTCCCAGGGCAGGGTCGCGGTGCGCGGTACGACCTGGACGGCCGTTCCGTCCGCGCGGTGGTGGAAGCCCGCCCGCAGGTTGGGGTGCCGGTCGAGGACGGTCTGTCCGGCCATGCGCAGGGCGGCCGGGTCCAGGGGGCCTTCGAGGTCGAGGACCAGTTGGACGGTGTAGACGTCCGTGCCGCTGTCGTCCGCCTGGAGGGCGTGGAAGAACAGGCCCTCCTGGAGCGGGGTGAGCGCGAAGGCGTCCTCCAGTCCGCCGGGGGCGGCGGCGAAGTCGTCGATCTCGGGCTGGGTCAGCCCGGACGTCGGCAGGTCACCGGGCGTGAGCCCGTCACCGCGCTCGGACTGGCCGGGGTCGGCGAGGGCGCGCAGGGCGGTGAACCACAGGTCGGCGAGTTCCTCCATCTCGGCTCGGTCGAAGAGTCCCGCGGGCCAGGAGTACGTGACGTGGAGCCGGGGCCCGCCGTCACCGTCCCGGGTGACCGCGTTGATCTCGACGGAGTGGCCGAACGGCATGCCGGGGTCGGCGGGAAGCAGCGGGATCCGCAGGTCGGACGCGCTGGACCAGCCGGCGGGTCCGGCCTCGCCGAGGGTGTCGCCGCCGCTGCCGACCCGGCCGAGGTAGTTGAAGCCGATCTGCGGGGTGGCGGCGCCCGCCAGGGCGAGCGCGGTGTCCGCGTTGAGGTAGCGGAGCAGGCCGTAGCCGAGTCCGTTGTCGGGCAGGGCGCGCAGTTGTTCCTTGATCCGTCCGAGCGCGGCGACGGTCGCGGCGCCGCCGTCCAGGGCCTCGTCCAGGTCGAGCGGGCCGGGGTCGAGCCGGACGGGGAAGCGGCTGGTGAACCAGCCGACTGTGCGGGACAGGTCGAGGGTCTCGTCGATTTCCTCGCGGCCGTGGCCCTCCATGTCGACGAGGACCGCGTGGGACGCGTCCTGGGTCCAACGGCGGCGCCAGCGGGCGACCGCGAGGGTCAGGCCGGTGAGCAGCACGTCGTTGATCCGGGTGCGCAGCCGGGCCGGTACGTCGGTCAGCAGTGCCGTCGTCACGTCCGCGGGGAGGGCGGCCGTGAGGTGCTCGGCGGTCTCTCGGGTGTCCACGGCGGGGTCGAGAGGGCGCGCGCCGAGGAGCGGGTCGCGGCCCTGCGTCTGCTGCCGCCACAGCGGGAGTTCGGCGATCCGGGCCGGGTTCTGGGCCTCCATGACGAGGGCCTGCGCCCATCGGCGGAAGGTCGTGCCGACCGGGGCGGGGCGCGGGTCGCGGCCCTCACGGGCCGCCTGCCAGCCGGCGGCGAGGTCCGGCAGCAGGATCCGCCACGACACGCCGTCGACAACGAGGTGGTGCAGAAGGACGAGGAGGAGGCCCTGCTCGTCCGGGCCGGCGTCGAACCAGACGACCTGGAGCAGAACACCGTTCTCAGGGTCGAGCCGGCGCCGGGCCTCCTCACCGTGCGCGGAAACCGCGGCGGACAGCGCGGCGGATACGTCCGCGGAGTCGGCCGGTGCATCGGCATCGGCATCGACATCCGCGGGGGCGTCGGCCGCGACGTCCCGTACGTCGACGCGGCTGACGCAGGCACGGGCGTCGACCGTGCCGCGCGGCGCGGTCTCCAGGTTCCACGGCAGGCCGAGTGCGGCACCGGTGAGCCGGGCGCGCAGCACGTCGTGGTGGTCGACCACGCTCTGGACGGCGCGGGTCAGCTCGTCCTGTCCGAGGCCGCCCGGAACCCGAAGCAGCACGGACTGGTTGAGGCCCTGGAAGGGGCCGCCGAGCTGGTGCAGCCAGCGGACCACCGGGGTTCCGGGGACGGCGCCGACACCGTCGTCGGCGACGGGCACGGCCTCGGCGGCGGCGGGGCGGATCGCGGACACCAGCTCCTCGACGCTCTGGTGGCGGAAGATGTCCCGCGGTGTGAGGACGAGCCCGGACTGACGGGCCCGGCCGGAGACCTGGATGGCGTTGATGCTGTCGCCGCCCAGGGCGAAGAAGTTGTCGTCGGCGCCGACGTCGGCCAGACCGAGGACGTCGCCGACGATCCGGCAGAGCAGAGCCCGCGGGTCGTTGTCGGCGGACGGCTCCGGGGACCGTTCCGCCACCGGGGCGGCCGGGGCGGTCCCGGACGGCTCGGGTGCGGGCAGCGCGGCCTTGTCGGTCTTGCCGTTGACGGTCAGCGGGATCCGGCCGATCTCCATGAGGACGGACGGCAGCAGGTGCGCCGGCAGGGCGGCCCGCAGGTACATCCGTACCGCTCCGAGGTCGAGTCCGGCATCCGCCTCCGGCACGAGGTAGCCCACGAGCTGCCGAACGCCCGGACGGTCCTCCCGTACGGTCGCCACGGCGCGCGCGACGCCCGGCGCGCCGGTCATGGCGGCCTCCACCTCGCCGAGTTCGATCCGGAAGCCGCGCAGCTTCACCTGGCCGTCGGCCCGGCCGACGAACCGCAGCCGGCCGTCGCGCATCCGGCTGACCACGTCGCCGGTGCGGTACATCCGGCTGCCGGCCGGCCCGAACGGGTCGGCGACGAACCGCTCGGCGCTCAGGCCGGGGCGGCGCAGATAGCCCCGGGCCACGCCGATCCCGGCGACGTACAGCTCGCCGGGGACGCCGACCGGGACCGGCCGCAGCCGGTGGTCGAGCACGTAGACGCGGGTGTTGGGCAGCGGGCCGCCGATCGGCGGCACCCCGGCCTCGGGCGCGAGCGGCCCGGCCATGGTGCAGGAGACCGTGGTCTCGGTGGGGCCGTACGCGTTGAACATGCGCCGCCCGGGCGCCCAAGTGGCGACCAGACCGGCCGGGGCGGCCTCGCCCGCCGTCACCAGGGTGCGGACGGTGCGCAGGCTCGCGGGTGAGAGCTGGGCGAGCACCGCGGGCGGCAGCGTCGCGTGGGTCACGCCCTGCTCGCGCAGCAGCGTGGGCAGTTCGGCGACCTGGAGCAGCATGTCGGCCGGACCGAGCACCAGGCACGCGCCGGCGGACAGCGGGGTGCAGATCTCCGACATCGCGGCGTCGAAGCTGAGCGACGCGAACTGCAGCGCCCTGCTTCCCGGGCCCATCGCGTACGGACCGGTCCGGGCCAGGACGATGTTGGGGATGCCGCCGTGCTCGACGACGACGCCCTTGGGGCGGCCGGTGGAGCCGGAGGTGTAGATCACGTACGCGGGCGTACGGGCCGTCAGCGGGGCGGTCCGGTCCGTGTCGGCCGGGTTCCGCACCTGCTGGGCGGCGAGCGCGGCGACGGTGTCCGGAGCGTCCACGACGATCCGCCCGGCGGCGATGCCGGACGGCACGCGCTCCTCGGCCTCGGCGCTGGTGACGACAAGGCAGGGCCGGGCGTCCTCGAAGAAGTACGCGATGCGGTCGGCGGGGTACTCGGTGTCGACCGGCAGGTAGGCCGCGCCGGATTTCAGCACGGCGAGCACCGCGACGATCATCTCCGGGGAGCGCGGCACCGCGATCGCCACGATCGACTCCGGACCCGCGCCCCGCCCGATCAGCAGATGCGCCAGCCGGTTCGCGCGCTCGTTCAGCTCCGCGTACGTCAGGGTCACATCGCCTGCGGACAGGGCGGGCGCATCGGGGGTACGGGCGACCTGGGCCTCGATCAGCTCGGGGGCGAGGAGGTCCGGGAGCGGGCGGGCTGTGTCGTTCCAGCCGTGGAGCAGCCGCTCGCGCTCTGCGGCGGTCAGGATGTCGATGTCCTCGATCCGCCGGTCGGCGTCCGCGACCACGGCCTTCAGGACGGTGACGAACCGGTCCGCCATCGCCTCGACCGTCGCGCGGTCGAACAGGTCTGCCGCATAGGCCACGGTGCCGTGCAGGCCGGCCGGTCCGTCCTCGTCGGAGCGCTGCTCGGAGAGCCGCACCGACAGGTCGAACTTGGCGCGCCCCGCCCCGTCGCCGGCCGGCTCGCCGACGGCGTCGACGCTCAGTCCGGGCAGGCGCACATCGGCCCGCGAGACGTTGTCCAGGGAGAGCATGACCTGGAACAGCGGGTGGTGCGCGGCCGACCGGCGCGGCGCGACCGCGTCCACGACCCGCTCGAACGGCACGTCCTGGTCGGCGTAGGCGGCGAGGTCGGTCTCCCGGACCCGGGCCAGCAGGTCACGGAACGACGGGTTCCCCGAGGTGTCCGTGCGCAGCACCAGCGTGTTGACGAAGAAGCCGACCAGGTCGTCGAGCGCGTCGTCGCCGCGCCCGGCGACCGGCGTGCCGATCGGGATGTCCGTTCCCGCGCCGAGGCGGGTCAGCAGGCTCGCCAGCGCCGCCTGGAGAAGCATGAAGACCGTGGTCCGGCTGGAGCGGGCGAGGTCGAGCAGCCCGGCGTGCAGCTCGCCGTCGAGCGTGAGCGGCACGAGTCCGCCCTCGTGGCCGGCCTCCTCGGGACGGGGCCGGTCGGTGGGCAGCGCCAGGACCTCGGGCAGGCCCGCGAGGGTCCGCCTCCAGTGGGCGAGCCGGCGGGCGATCTCGCTGTCCGGGTCGGCCTCGTCGCCCAGCACCTCGCGCTGCCACAGCGCGTAGTCGGCGTACTGGACCGGGAGCGGCGACCACTGCGGCGCGGCGCCCTCGCACCGGGCGGTGTAGGCGGCGGCCAGGTCCCGGACCAGGGGCCGCATCGAGGAGGCGTCGCCGGCGATGTGGTGCAGCACCAGCACGAGGACGTGGTCCTCCGGGCCCAGCTCCAACAGCTGGGCCCGCATCGGCAGATCGGTGTCCAGGGCGAAGTCGGTGCGCTGCGCGGCGGCCACGGCCGCCTCGACGGCGGACTCCTCGACCGGGACGACGTGCAGGTAGGGGCGTGCCTCGGCCGGGTCGAGCACGACCTGCGCGGGCGTGCCGTCGGACGTCGCAGGGAAGACGGTGCGCAGGGATTCGTGGCGGTTCACCACGTCGGCGAGCGCGGTCTCCAGCGCGACGGCGTCCAGCGGGCCGCGGAGCCGGGTGACCATCGGGATGTTGTACGTGCCGGCTGTCGCACCGAGCCGGCTCAGCGCCCAGAGGCGGCGCTGCGCGTAGGAGAGCGGGACGTCGGCGGGCCGCTGCCGCGGCACGAGCGCGGGCCTGCTCTCCCCTCCTCGGTCCAGGTACGGGGCGAGGGCGGCGACGGTCGGGGTCTCGAACAGCGCGCGGACGGGGAGTTCGACGCCGAGGACGGTACGGATCCGGGAGACCAGCCGGGTCGCGAGGAGGGAGTGGCCACCGAGTCCGAAGAAGTCGTCGTCGATCCCGACCCTGGCCAGACCCAGGATCTCAGCGAACAGGCCGCAGAGGATGTCCTCCTGGGCCGAACGCGCCTCACGGCGCACGACGCCCGAAGCCGTGGGCGCGGGCAGGGCCTTGCGGTCCGTCTTCCCGTTCGGTGTCAACGGCACCGCGTCCAGGACGACCACGGCGGAGGGAACCATGTACTCGGGAAGAAGCGCGGCGGTCCGGCGACGGACCGACTCCGGGTCGAGGGAGACCCCTTCGGTGGGGACGACGTAGCCGACGAGGCGGCGGTCGTTCGGGGAGTCCTCGCGGACCATGGCGACCGCGCGGGCGACACCGTCCACCGTCGACAGAGCCGACTCGACCTCACCCAGTTCGATCCGATAACCACGTACCTTCACCTGGTCGTCGACACGACCCACGAACTCCAGAGCGCCGGCCTCCGTCCAACGAACCAGATCACCCGTCCGGTACATACGGGAACCCGGCACACCGAACGGATCGGCCACGAACCGCTCCGCCGTCAGACCCGGACGACCGAGATATCCACGGGCCACACCCTCACCCGCGATGTACAACTCACCGGCGACACCCGGCGGAACCAGACGCAGACGACCGTCCAGGACATAGACCCGGGTATTGGCGATCGGCGCACCGATCGGCGCACCGCCATCGCCCGTCAGCAGGGCGCTGGTCGACCAGATCGTCGTCTCCGTCGGCCCGTACATGTTCCACACCGACGCACCGGCCTGCGCCAGCACACCAGCCAACTGCGTGTCCAGCGCCTCGCCACCGACCAGGATCCTCAGACCCTCGGCGGCCCCCGGATCCGTCTCCGCCAACGCACGCCACAAACCCGGCGTCGCCTGCAGCACCCCGATCCCCTCGGACCGCACCAGAGCACCCAACCGCGCCGGATCACGCACGACATCACGATCCGCGATCACCACGACAGCACCGGAGACCAACGGCAAGAACACCTCGAGCAGCGAGATGTCGAAACCGAACGTCGTCACCGCCAGCCACTTCTCCCCCGCCGACAAATCCACCTGCGAACCCATCGACCACAAGAAGTTCCGCAACGCGCCATGCGGCACGACCACACCCTTCGGCCGCCCCGTCGACCCCGACGTGTACAGCACATACGCCGCGTCCTGCGCCGACACCCCCACCCGCACAACGAGTTCCGCGGCGGGAGCCACCTCGTCCAGCAGCACAACGGGCGTGTTCACGCCGTCGGGCAGACCGGTCACCACATCCGTGGTGGAGAGCACGGCCACCGGACGGGCGTCCGAGAGGATGTAGGAGATCCGGTCGGCGGGGAAGTCCGGATCCACCGGCAGGAACGCCCCACCCGCAAGACCCACACCCAGCATCGCCACCACCGCGTCCACCGAACGCGGCACCGCCAACGCCACCACCGAACCCCGGCCCACGCCCACACGCGACAGCTCGTTCGCCACACCCACCGCACGGGACCACAACTCCCCGTACGACAACCGCACCTCACCACACACCACCGCCGACGCCTGTGGCACCCGCGCCGCACACTCCGCGAACCACACCGGCACCACACCCACCGGCACCGCGGCACCCGTCCCGTTCCAACCACTCACCAACCGACCACGCTCAGCGCCGTCGAGGATGTCGATGTCACCGATGGAGCGGTCGGGGTCGGCGACGACGGCTCGCAGCAGACGCTCCAGGCGCCCGACAACGGCCTCGACAGTGCCACGGTCGAACAGGTCGGCGGAGTAGTCCGCGACGCCTTCGAGGCCGTTCGGGACGCCGTTCGCGGTGTGCCGTTCGCCGAGGCCGAGGGAGAGGTCGAACCGTGCCCAGGAGGACGCGCCGGCCTCGGCGGACACGGTCAGGCCGGGCAGTTCGAGCGCGGCGTCGCGGGAGTTCTGCACGGTCAGCGTCACCTGAAAGAGCGGGTGACGAGTGAGCGAGCGCTGCGGGTTGAGCTCCTCGACGATCCGCTCGAACGGCAGGTCCTGGTTGGCGTACGCGGCGAGGTCGGTGTCCCGGACGCGGGCGAGCAGCTCGCGGAAGGACGGTGCGCCGGAGGTGTCGGTGCGCAGGACCAGGGTGTTCAGGAAGAAGCCGACGAGGTCGTCGAGGGTGTCGTCGGTGCGGCCGGCGATCGGGGCTCCGATCGGGATGTCGTCGCCCGCGCCGAGCCGGCTGAGGACGGAGGCGAGTCCGGCCTGGAGGACCATGAAGAGGCTGGTGCCTGTGGAGCCGGCGAGGGCCAGCAGCCGGCGGTGCAGCTGGGCGTCGAAGGCGAAGCGCAGCTTCGCGCCGCGCTGGGCGCCGGTCAGCGGCCGGGGCCGGTCGGTGGGCAGGGCGAGCTCCTCCGGCAGACCGGCGAGCACGTCGGTCCAGTGGGCGAGCTGGCGGGCGATCTCGCTGTCCGGGTCGGCCTCGTCGCCGAGCATCTCGCGCTGCCACAGCGTGTAGTCGGCGTACTGGACGGGGAGCGGCGTCCACTGCGGGGCGTCACCCTGGAGGCGGTCCGCGTAGGCCGTGGAGAGGTCAGTGGCGAGTGGGGCGAGGGACCAGGCGTCGCCGGCGATGTGGTGCAGTACGAGGACGAGGACGTGCTCGTCCGGGCCGGTGGCGAGCAGGGTGGCCCGCAGCGGGGCCTCTCGGGTCAGGTCGAAGCCGCGGCCCAGGAGTTCGGCGATCCGGGACTGCGGGTCGAAGGTGACGGAGGTGACGGAGGTGACGGAGGTGACGGAGGCATCAAAGGCGTCGGAGGCGTCGGAGGTGCCCTCGCCGGAGGCGTCCAGGACAGTGAGGCCGACGGGCTGCGCCTCGCCGTCGATGACGGCCTGACGGGGTTCGCCGTCAGTGGCCGGGAAGACCGTCCGCAGGCTCTCGTGGCGCTGGGCCACGTCGGCGAGCGCCGCGCCGAGGGCAGCCCGGTCGAGGCGGCCGGACAGGCGCAGGACCATGGGGATGTTGTAGAGCGGGCTCGCCGGGTCCATCTGGTTGATGAACCACAGGCGGCGCTGGGCGAACGACAGCGGGACCGCGTCGGGCCGTTCGACCGGGGCGGGGGCCGGGCGGGCCGAGCCGGCGCCGTCGAGGCGCTCGGCGAGACCGGCGACGGTCGGGGCCTCGAAGAGGGCCCGGATGCCGAGCTGGACGCCCAGGACCGAGCGGATACGGCTGAGCAGCCGGGTCGCGAGCAGCGAGTGGCCGCCGAGCGCGAAGAAACCGTCGTGGATGCCGACCCGGCCCACGCCGAGGACTTCGGCGAACAGCCCGCACAGGATCGCTTCCTGCGGGGTGCGCGGTTCCCGGCCTCGTACCGCCGCGGTCTGCTGCGGCTCTGGCAGGGCTGTGCGGTCCGTCTTGCCGTTCGGGGTCAGGGGCACCGCGTCGAGGGTGACGACCGCCGAGGGGACCATGTACTCGGGCAGCACGGCGGCGGCATGGCGACGGGCCGCCTCGACGTCCAGGGCCGCACCCTCGGCGGGGACGAGATAGCCGACCAGACGGCGGTTGCCGGGGACGTCCTCGCGGACGGCGGCGACGGCGCGGGCGACGCCGGGGACCGCGGAGAGCACTGACTCGACCTCGCCGAGCTCGATGCGGTGGCCGCGGATCTTCACCTGGTCGTCGGCACGGCCGACGAACTCCAGGGCGCCGTCGGCGCGGTGGCGGACCACGTCGCCGGTGCGGTACATCCGTGTGCCCGCGGGGCCGAACGGGTCGGCGACGAAGCGTTCGGCGGTGAGCGTGGTGCGGTTCAGATAGCCGCGGGCCACGCCGTCGCCGGCGAGGTACAGCTCGCCGGGGACACCGGCCGGGACGGGGTTGAGCCGCCGGTCGAGGACGTACGCCTGGGTGTTGCGCAACGGCCGGCCGATCGGAACGGCTCCGTCCGGCAGTTCCTCGCCGGGGGCGACGCGGTGCTGGACGGCGCTGACGGTGGTCTCGGTGGGGCCGTAGACGTTGAAGACCGCGCCGTCCAGGTGCCGACGGCGCCAGGGAGCGACGGCGGCCGAGGTGAGGGCCTCTCCGGCGACGAGGAGTTCGGCGTCGGCCTCGGCCGGTTCGACGGAGTCGGTGAGCATGCCGAGGTGGCTCGGAGTCACCTTCAGCAGGCTGAAGTCCTGCTCGACGGCTCCTTCGAGGAAGTCGGTGAGCCGGATGTGCCCGCCGACGGTGAGCGGGACGTGCAGCGAGGTCACCGTGGTGTCGAAGGAGACCGAGGAGTGCAGCAGTACAGCGCCCGCGACGCCCCGGTAGTCGGCGGCGGCGCCCGCGACGTAGTCGGCGAGGCCCGCGTGACGGACGACGACGCCCTTCGGGGTGCCCGTGGAGCCGGAGGTGTAGATGACGTACGCGGCGTGGTCGGCCAGCAGCGGGCCCGCGCGGTCCGCGTCGGCGGGGTCGTCCGCGCGCTGACCGGCGAGTTCGGCGACCGTCGCCGGGGCGTCGAGGGCGAGGAGGGGCCGGCCGGCGCCCTTGGGCAGGTGCGGCACGACGTCCTGGGCGGTGACGACCAGGACGGGCGCGGCGTCGGCCAGCATGTAGGCGATGCGGTCGGCGGGGTACTCGGTGTCGACCGGCAGGTAGGCCGCGCCGGACTTGAGCACGGCGAGCACCGCGACGATCATCTCCGGGGAACGCGGCACCGCGATCGCCACGATCGACTCCGGACCCGCGCCCCGCCCGATCAGCAGATGCGCCAACCGGTTCGCGCGCTCGTTCAGCTCCGCGTACGTCAGGGTCACATCGCCGCCGGTCACGGCCGGTGCGTCCGGGGTGCGGGCGGTCTGCGCCTCGATCATCTGCGGCACGAGGAGGTCGGGCAGGGGGCGGGCTGTGTCGTTCCAGCCGTAGAGCAGTTGCTCGCGCTCTGCGGCGGTCAGGATGTCGATGTCCTCGATCCGCCGGTCGGCGTCCGCGACCACGGCCTTCAGGACGGTGACGAACCGGTCCGCCATCGCCTCGACCGTCGCGCGGTCGAACAGGTCCGTGGCGAACTCGGCGAGGGCGTCGAGACCGGCGGGCGCGCCGTCGGCGGTGAGCCGCTCGTTGAGGCCGAAGGACAGGTCGAAGCGGGCCACGCCGCCGCTGCCCGGTTCGGCGTCGATGGTCAGACCCGGCAGCTCCAGGGTGGGCTGCGCGGTGTTCTGCAGGGCCAGCACGATCTGGAACAGGGGGTGACGCCCGAGGGAACGGGGCGGGTTCAGGGCCTCGACGAGGCGCTCGAACGGTACGTCCTGGTGGGCGTAGGCGGCGAGGTCGGCCTCCCGGACCCGGGCCAGCAGGTCACGGAACGACGGGTTCCCCGAGGTGTCCGTGCGCAGCACGAGCTCGTTGATGAAGAAGCCGACCAGCTCCTCCACGGCGTCGTCGGTGCGGCCCGCGATCGGGGTGCCGATCGGGATGTCCGTCCCCGCGCCGAGCCGGGTCAGCAGGCTCGCCAGCGCCGCCTGGAGGACCATGAACAGGCTGGTGCCGGACTCCCGGGCGAGGCTCAGGAGCTGCCGGTGCAGCGCGGCGTCCAGTTCGAAGCGGATCCGCTCGCCCCGGTGCGAGGAGGCGTCGGGCCGCGGACGGTCGGTGGGCAGGCTCAGTTCGTCGGGCAGACCGGCCAGGGTCTGTGTCCAGTGGGCGAGCTGGCGGGCGATCTCGCTGTCCGGGTCGGCCTCGTCGCCCAGCACCTCGCGCTGCCACAGCGCGTAGTCGGCGTACTGGACCGGAAGCGGCGACCACTGCGGCGCGGCGCCCTCGCACCGGGCGGTGTAGGCGTCGCCCAGGTCGCGGGCGAGCGGCCGCATGGACCAGGCGTCGCCGGCGATGTGGTGCAGCACCAGCACGAGGACGTGCTCGTCCGGACCGACGGTGAGCAGCGCGGCCCGCAGCGGGGTCTGCTCGGCGAGGTCGAAACCGTGCCGGACGGTCGCGGCGACCTGTGCGGTGACCTCGTCCTCCGTGACGTCGGCGGTCCGCAGGATCCGGCCCGCGACGGTCCCGGCGTCGAGCACGACCTGCGTGGGCGTGCCGTCGGGTGCGGGGAACACCGTGCGCAGGGACTCGTGGCGGTTCACCACGTCGGCGAGCGCGGTCTCCAGCGCGACGGCGTCCAGCGGGCCGTGCAGACGCAGGCCCAGGGAGATGTTGTAGAGCGGGCTGTCGGTGTCGAGCTGGTTGATGAACCACAGCCGGCGCTGCGCGTACGAGAGCGGGATCTCGGCCGGACGCCGCTGCGGGACGAGCGCGGTACGGGCGGCCGCCGCGCCGCCGCCGTCGAGGTGACGGGCGAGGGCGGCGACTGTCGGGGTCTCGAACAGTGCGCGGACGGGGAGTTCGACGCCGAGGACAGTACGGATCCGGGAGACCAGCCGGGTCGCGAGGAGGGAGTGGCCACCGAGTCCGAAGAAGTCGTCGTCGATCCCGACCCTGGCCAGACCCAGGATCTCAGCGAACAGGCCGCAGAGGATGTCCTCCTGGGCCGAACGCGCCTCACGGCGCACGACGCCCGAAGCCGTGGGCGCGGGCAGGGCCTTGCGGTCCGTCTTCCCGTTCGGCGTCAACGGCACCGCGTCCAGGATCACGACCGTCGACGGGACCATGTACTCCGGCAGCAGCCCGGCCACCGCACCGCGAACCGCTTCTGCTTCCAAGGCGGTTCCCTCGGTGGGGACGACGTAGCCGACGAGGCGGCGGTCGTCCGGGGAGTCCTCGCGGACCATGGCGACCGCACGGACGACACCGTCCACCGTCGACAGAGCCGCCTCAACCTCACCCAGCTCGATCCGATAACCACGCACCTTCACCTGGTCGTCGACACGACCCACGAACTCCAGGACACCGGCCTCCGTCCAACGAACCAGATCACCCGTCCGGTACATACGGGAACCCGGCACACCGAACGGATCGGCCACGAACCGCTCCGCCGTCAGACCCGGACGACCGAGATAACCACGAGCCACACCCTCACCCGCGATGTACAACTCACCGGCGACACCCGGCGGAACCAGACGCAGACGACCGTCCAGGACATAAACCCGCGTATTGGCGATCGGCGCACCGATCGGCGCACCGCCCTCCCCCGCCAACAGGGCGCTGGTCGACCAGATCGTCGTCTCCGTCGGCCCGTACATGTTCCACACCGACGCACCGGCCTGCGCCAGCACACCAGCCAACCGCGTGTCCAGCGCCTCGCCACCGACCAGGATCCTCAGACCCTCGGCGGCCCCCGGATCCGTCTCCACCAACGCACGCCACAAACCCGGCGTCGCCTGCACCACCCCGATCCCCTCGGACCGCACCACAGCACCCAACCGCGCCGGATCACGCACAACATCACGATCCGCGATCACCACGACAGCACCGGAGACCAACGGCAAGAACACCTCGAGCAGCGAGATGTCGAAACCGAACGTCGTCACCGCCAGCCACTTCTCCCCCGCCGACAAATCCACCTGCGAACCCATCGACCACAAGAAGTTCCGCAACGCGCCATGCGGCACGACCACACCCTTCGGCCGACCCGTCGACCCCGACGTGTACAGCACATACGCCGCATCCTGCGCCGACACCCCCACCCGCACAACGAGTTCCGCGGCGGGCTCGACCGTGTCGAGGAGCAACAGCGGGGCCGCGGCCCCGTCGGGCAGCCGCTCCGCGATGTCGCGGGTGGACAGGATCACCGAAGGGGCGGCGTCCGAGAGGATGTAGGAGATCCGGTCGGCGGGGAAGTCCGGATCCACCGGCAGGAACGCCCCACCCGCAAGACCCACACCCAGCATCGCCACCACCGCGTCCACCGAACGCGGCACCGCCAACGCCACCACCGAACCACGGCCCACGCCCACACGCGACAGCTCGTTCGCCACACCCACCGCACGGGACCACAACTCCCCGTACGACAACCGCACCTCACCACACACCACCGCCGACGCCTGTGGCACCCGCGCCGCACACTCCGCGAACCACACCGGCACCACACCCACCGGCACCGCGACACCCGTCCCGTTCCAACCACTCACCAACCGACCACGCTCAGCGCCGTCCAGCACATCGACCGCGCCCACAGGCCGGTCCGTGTCCATGACCGCCGCACGCAGCACGCGCTCCAGTCGTCGCAGGATCCGTTCGGCCCCCGCGCGGTCGAAGAGGTCGGGCCGGTAGTCGAGGCGTGTCCGCACGCCGGCCGCCGTCCGGGAGACGACGAGGGTGAGCGGGTAGTGGGTGGCGTCGCGGCCCTTCGCGCCGACGAGGCGCAGCCCGGACTCGAGCCGGGCGCCCTCTGCGGCCGGGTCCACGGGGTAGTTCTCCACGAGGACGGTGGTGTCGAAGAGTTCGCCGACGCCGGCCAGCGCCTGGATCTCGGCGAGGCCGAGATGCTGGTGAGGTCCGAGGTCGGCCTGTTCGTTCTGCACGCGGGCGAGGGCCTTGGACCACGATTCGTCGTGGTCGAGGACGACGCGGACCGGGACGGTGTTGATGAAGAGGCCGACCATGGACTCCACGCCGGGCACCTCGGCGGGGCGGCCGGCCACGGTGGTGCCGAAGACGACGTCTTCGCGGCCGGTGAGGCGGCCCAGGACCACGGCCCAGGCGAGCTGGACGACGGTGTTGAGGGTGACCGCGCCGGAGGCGGCGAGTTCCGCGATGCCGTCGCCGAGGTCGGCGGGGAGCAGGCTCTCGACGCGCTCCGGCATGCGGGCCTCGCGGCCGGCGTCGGCCGGGGCGAGGCGGGTGGCCTCCTCCACGCCGTCGAGGGTTCGCCGCCAGACCTGCTCGGTCTCGGCGCGGTCCTGGGCGGCCAGCCACTGGAGGTAGTTCTTGTACGGGGTGGCCGGCGGCAGCGCCTGCGCGCCGTGCTCGTACGCGGTGAACAGTTCGCGCAGCACCACCGGCATGGACCAGCCGTCGAGCAGGATGTGGTGGTTGGTGACGACCAGCCGGTGCAGCGCGTCCTCGCGGCGGATCAGGAGGCAGCGGATCAGCGGAGGCGCGGCCAGGTCGAAGCGCTCGGCGCGGTCCTGGTCGGCGAGCCGGCCGAGTTCGGCTTCCCGCTCGCCGGCAGGCAGGTGGGTGAGGTCGGCCTCGCGCCAGGGCAGTTCGACCTCTCGGAGGATGAACTGCACCGGCTTTCCGGAGCGTACGGAGCGGAATCCGGCCCGCAGGTTGGCGTGCCGCCGCAGCAGGGCGGTCATCGCGTCCTTCAGTCGGGCCGCGTCGAGCGGTCCCTCCAGGTCGACGGCGAGCTGGACGGCGTAGACGTCGGGGCCTTCGCCGTCGTCGAGCAGGGAGTGGAACAGGAGGCCTTCCTGCAGGGGGGACAGGGGCAGGACGCCCTCGAGTCCGGACGGCTTGCGGGCCGGTCGGCTGGTGTGCGTCACGTCAGATCCTCCAGGTCGGCCAGGTCGGCCTCGAGCTCGTCGATCTCGTCCTGGTCCAGGTCTGCCAGGGAGAGGTCGGATGTCGTCAGGCTGCGGGGGGTGCCGCCGGCGGGGGCGGCGTGTGCGGTGCCGTACCGCGTGAGGGCGTCGAGGGCCTCGAACCAGAGGCCGGTGAGGGCGTCGACGTCGGCCTCGTCGAACAGGCCTCCTGGCCAGGTCCAGGTCACGGTCAGCTCGGGTCCACCGGGCCGGTCGTGGGTGACCGCGTTGACCTCCAGGCTGTGGGCGAACGGCAGTTCCGGGTCGGTCGGTGCGATGCGTACGTCCTCGGGCGCGGCGCCCCAGTCGGCGGGGCCGGCGGAGTGGTCCGTGCGGACGCGGCCCAGGTAGTTGAATCCGATCTGCGGTGTGGCGCCGCCCGCGAGGAGGTCCGCGGTGCGCGGGTTGAGGTGGCGGAGCAGGCCGTATCCGGCACCCTTGGCGGGGATCGCGCGGATCTGGTCGCTCACCCGGCGCAGGGCCTCGCCGGCGGCCGGGGCTCCGCCGCGGATCTCGTGCCACTTGACGCCCGGGTCGAGGCGCAGCGGGTGCATGGCCGTGAACCAGCCGACGGTACGGGAGAGTTCGGCGCCGTCGTCGTCGGTGCGGCCGTGGCCCTCCACGTCGAGGAGCACGGGTCCGGCGCCCGGTGCGCCGCGCCTGCGGCCGCGTCGCCATTCGGCGAGGGCGAGGGCGAGGGCGGTGAGCAGGATCTCGTCGGGGCCTGCACCGGTCGCCGCGGGCACGGCGGTGAGCAGGGGCTCGGTGCGGTCGGCGGGGAGGGTGCGGGCCCGGCGGCGGGTGGTCGCGTGGGTGTCGGCGCCGGGGTCGAGGGGGCGGTCGGCGAGAAGCGGGCCGGCTTCCGCGGTCATCCGTTCCCACAGCGGGAGTTCGGCCTCGACGGCGCCGGTGAGGGCGCGGTCGGCGAGGCGTCGGGCCCAGGTGCGGAAGGAGGTGCGGGCGGGTGCGATCGCGGTCTCGCGGCCCGCTGCGGCGTCGGCCCAGCACGTCATGAGCTCAGGGACGAGGACGCGCCAGGAGACGCCGTCGACGACGAGGTGGTGGGCGAGGAGCAGGAGCCGTCCGGCGCGGTCGGGTCCGGCGTCGAACCAGACGGCGCGGAGCATGTCGCCCCGGTCGGGGTCGAGGGACCGGCGGGCGGTCTCGGCGTGGTCGGTGAGGAGCGGGGCGAGGGCGTCGTCGGGGACGGCGGTGATGTCGACCCGGGTGACGCGGTCGGCGGCGTCGGTCTTGCCGACGGGCGGGACTTCCAGGGTCCAGGGGCCGTCCCCGGTCCGGTCGAGGCGGGCGCGGAGCAGGTCGTGGCCGTCGAGAACGGCCTGGACTGCGGTGACCAGGGCCTGTTCGCCGAGGCCCGCGGGGGTGCGGAGCAGGACGGACTGGTTGAAGCCCTCGACGGGGCCGCCGAGGCCGCGCAGCCATTCCATGATGGGGGTGGCGGGCACCGTGCCGGTGCCTTCGTCGGGCATGCTCGCGGTGTCGGCGCCCGGGGTGGTCGCGGCGAGGGCGAGGGCCTCGACGGTCTGGTGCTGGAAGATGTCGCGCGGGGTGAGGACGAGTCCGGCCTCGCGGGCCCGGCTGACGAGCTGGATGGAGACGATGCTGTCGCCGCCCATGGCGAAGAAGTTGTCGTCGACGGCGACCTCGGCGATGCCGAGCAGGTCGGCGAAGAGCGTGCACAGCAGTTGCTCGCGCTCGTTGCGCGGGGCGCGGCCGCCGCCGCCCGCGTACTGGGGTGCCGGCAGGGCCCTGCGGTCGAGCTTTCCGGTGCGGGTGAGGGGCAGTTCGGCGAGTTCGACGAACGCGGCGGGCGTCATGTAGTCGGGCAGCAGGGCCGCGATGTGGGCGCGCAGCGCGTCGGCGTCGAGGGGGTGGCCGTCGGCCTGGACGGTGTAGGCGACCAGTCGCTTGTCGCCGGGCCGGTCCTCGCGGACCACGACGACGCTCTGGGCGACGGCCGGGTGGGCGGCGACGGCGGCCTCGACCTCGCCGAGTTCGATGCGGAAGCCGCGAACCTTGACCTGGGCGTCGGCGCGGCCGGCGAACTCCAGGGTGCCTTCGGCCCGCCAGCGGACCCGGTCGCCGGTGCGGTACATACGCGCGCCGGGCGGGCCGTACGGGTCGGCGACGAAGCGTTCGGCGGTGAGGCCGGGGCGGCCGGTGTAGCCGCGGGCCAGGCCCTCGCCGGCGACGTACAGTTCGCCGGTGACGCCGTCGGGGACGGGCCGCAGTGCCGCGTCGAGGACGTAGACGCGGGTGTTGTCGAGCGGGCGGCCGATGGGGAAGGCGTTGCGGGCGACGTCCTCGTCGGTGACGGCGTGGTGGACGACGCACAGGGTGGTCTCGGTGGGGCCGTAGCTGTTGGTGAGGCGGGCGCCCGTGGTCCGCTCCAGGACCTTGCGGACGGCGGTGGCCGAGGCGGTGTCGCCGCCGACGTAGATGTCGCGCAGGTCGCGGAAGGCGTCGGCGTGGTTCTCGGCGAGGAGCCGGAACACGCCCTCGCTGAACAGGCCGACGGTGACGCGGTGCCGGGTCATGGTGGCGGCCAGGGAGGCGATGTCGGTGGCGTCGCCGTCGGAGGCGACGATCAGGGCGCCGCTGAGGAGGGGGCCCCACAGTTCGTACGTGGAGGCGTCGAAGGACGGCGGGGAGTGCATGAGCGTCCGGTCGCCGGCGTCGTGGCCCCAGTAGCGGTCGCGGGCGAGCCCGGCGACGTTGCGGTGGGTGACGGCGACGCCCTTCGGCTCGCCGGTGGAGCCGGAGGTGTACATGACGTACGCGAGCCGGTCCGGGTGGATCACGGGCAGTTCGGCGTCGGGCGCGCCGGCCGGCGGGAGCGCGTCGTCGACGAGCAGGACGGGCGCGGAGCCGTCCGGGACGCGGGCGGCGGTGGCCGTCTCCGCGAGGACGAGAGCGGCCGCGGTGCCGTCGAGGATCCGGCGGGTTCGGGCCTGGGGGCTGCGCACGTCCAGCGGTACGTACGCGCCGCCGGCCTTGGCGACCGCGAGGGTCGCCACGACGTGGGCGGCCCGGTCGGCGAGGAGCAGCGCGATCCGGTCCTCGGGGCCCACGCCCCGGCCGAGCAGGGCGTGGGCGAGCCGGTCGGAGCGCGCGTCGAGTTCGGCGTAGCTGAGGGCGAGGTCGCCGCGGACGAGGGCGGTCGCCTCGGGGGTGCGGGCGGCCTGGCGGCGGAACAGCTCGGGCAGCGACGCGTCGGGGCTCGGGTGGTCGGTGGCGTTGCGCAGGACGAGGAGATCGTGGAGTTCCGCCTCGTCGAGGACCGCGAGGCCGCTGATCGGAAGCTCGGGGGTGTGCGCGGCGGCGGTGAGGAGTCGCTGGAGCCGGGTGGCGACCGTTTCCGCGGTGGAGCGGTCGAACAGGTCGAGGGCGTACTCGATCCGGCCGAGGATGCCGTCGGCGGCGCCGTCGGCGGTGTGCCGCTCCCAGAGGCTGACGGACAGGTCGAACTTGGCGACCGGGGCGTCGGCGCCCTCGACCTCGATCCGCAGTCCGGGCAGGTCGATCTCGGGCCGGCCGGTGTTGTGCAGGATCAGCATGATCTGGAAGAGCGGGTGGCGGGCCAGGGACCGTACCGGGTTCAGTTCCTCCACCAGCCGCTCGAACGGCAGGTCCTGGTGGGTGTACGCGGCGAGGTCGGTCTCGCGGACCCGGGCGAGCAGTTCGCGGAAGGTCGGGTCGCCGGAGGTGTCGGTGCGCAGGACCAGGGTGTTGACGAAGAAGCCCACCAGGTCGTCGAGCGCGTCGTCGGTGCGTCCGGCGATGGGCGTGCCGATCGGGATGTCGCCGCCGGCGCCGAGCCGGGTCAGCAGCGCGGCCAGACCGGCCTGGAGGACCATGAAGAGGCTGACGCCGTGGGCCCGGGCGAGGGCGGCGAGCGCGGCGTGGGTCTCTGCGTCGAGCTCCAGCGGCACGTTGTCGCCGCGGTAGGTGGCGACCTCGGGACGGGCCCGGTCGGTGGGCAGGTCGAGTTCCTCGGGAAGGCCGTCGAGGGCGGACTTCCAGTGGTCGAGCTGCTGGGTGAGCCGGCTGTCCGGGTCGGTCTCCTCGCCCATGACGGTCCGCTGCCACAGGGTGTAGTCGGCGTACTGGACCGGCAGCGGCTCCCAGGCCGGTGCGGCGCCGCGGGTACGGGCGGTGTAGGCCCGGGACAGGTCGGCGAGCAGCGGGGTGAGGGACCAGCCGTCGCCGGCGATGTGGTGGATGACGAGGACGAGCACGCAGGTGCCCGTGCCGTCGGGGGTGAGCAGGCGGGCCCGCAGCGGCGGCTGGACGGTCAGGTCGAAGCCGCCGAGGACGGTGTCGGTGATCGTCTGCTCCAGCTCGTCGGCAGGGACGGCGCGTTCGTCGAGGACGACGGCGCCCTCGACCGGGCCGAGGACGTGCTGGCGGGGGACGCCGTCGGTCTCCGGGAAGACGGTGCGCAGGCTCTCGTGGCGGTCGGTGACGTCGCGCAGCGCGGCGCGCAGGGCGGCCCGGTCGAGCGTGCCGGCGAGACGGAGCACGAGGGGCACGTTGTAGGTGGCGTTGGGGCCTTCGAGCCGGTTGAGGAACCACAGCCGGGTCTGGGCGAAGGACAGCGGGACGCGGTCGCCGCGGTCGGCGGGGACGAGCGCGGGGCGCGTTTCGCCGGGGGTGGCCAGCCGGGCGGCGACGCCGGCGACGGTCGGGGCGTCGAACAGCGCCTTGACGCCGACGCGGACCCCGAGAGTGGAGGCGATTCGGCTGAGCAGCCGCATGGCGAGCAGGGAGTGGCCGCCCAGCGCGAAGAAGTCGTCGTCGACGCCGACGTGTGCGACGCCGAGGACGTCGGCGAACAGGCCGGCGAGGATCTCCTCCTCCGGGGTGCGCGGGGCGCGGGTCACCGGCCCGCCGACGGCCTCGGGGGCGGGCAGCGCGGCCCGGTCCACCTTGCCGTTGGCCGTGAGCGGGAGCGTGTCGAGGACGACGACGGCGGTGGGCGTCATGTACTCGGGGAGCACCTCGGCGACATGGGCGCGCACGCGGTCGGGCACGAGCCGCTCGCCGGGGGCGGGGACGACGTAGGCGGTGAGCCGCTTGTCGTCCCGCTGGTCCTCGCGGACCAGCGGAAGTGCCTGGCGGACGCCGGGGGCGGACAGCAGGGCGGCCTCGACCTCGCCGAGTTCGATCCGGAAGCCGCGGACCTTGACCTGGTGGTCGGTCCGGCCGACGTACTCGAGGACGCCGGCGGCGTTCCAGCGGACCCGGTCGCCGGTGCGGTACATGCGCGCGCCGGGCGGGCCGTACGGGTCGGCGACGAAGCGTTCGGCGGTGCCGGCGGGGCGGCCGAGGTAGCCGCGCGCCAGGCCGGTTCCGGCGATGTACAGCTCGCCGGTGACGCCGTCGGGCACGGGCAGCAGGGCCGCGTCCAGGACGTACGCGCGGGTGTTCCACATGGGGCGGCCGAGCGGGACCGGTCCGGCGGCGAGCGGGGCGCCCGCCGGGACACGGTGGTCGAGGACGCCGACGGTGGTCTCGGTGGGGCCGTAGTGGTTGACGACGGCGACCTGCGGGTGCCGGGCGCGCCAGGCCGCGAGCTGTTCGGCGTGCAGGGCCTCGCCGCCGGTCATCAGCTCGGTGGTCGGGGAGAGTTCGTCGGGCAGGGTGTCGAGGATCGGCAAGTGGCTGGGGGTGGCCTTGAGGAAGGTCAGGCCGCCGGGGACGTCGAGGGTCTCGTCGAGGTCGGCGATGTGAAGGCAGCCGCCGGCGAGCAGGGTGCCGTAGAGGGTGGTGAGGCCGAGGTCGAAGGAGAGCGGCGAGTGGAGCAGGGTGCGTCCGCTCAGGCCGGGGTACTCGGCGGCGCAGCGCACCACGTAGTCCACCAGGGCCCGCTGCTCGACGACGACGCCCTTGGGCGCGCCGGTGGAGCCGGAGGTGTAGACGACGTACGCGGCGTCGAGGGGGGTGACGGGCGCGGTCCGGTCGGGTTCCGCCGGGGCGTCGGTGCGGGCGCGGGCGAGCGCGTCGGCGACGTCGGGTGCGTCCAGGACGAGGACGCCGGCGGCGGCCTCGCCCAGGTGCGGGGCGGCTTCCAGGGTGGCGGCGGTGGTGAGCAGCAGGGCGGGGCGGGCGTCGGCCAGGAGTCGGGTGACGCGCTCGCCGGGCTGCTCGGGGTCGAGCGGCAGATAGGCTGCGCCGGCCTTGCCGACGGCGAGCATCGCCGTGACGGCGGTGTTCGAGCGGGGCAGGGCGAGTGCGACCAGGGTGTCCTGGCCGGCGCCGTGCTCCAGGAGCAGGTGGGCGAGGCGGTTGGCGCGGGCGTCGAGCCCGGCGTAGCTGAGCCGTTCGGCGCCGCAGACGACGGCGGGGGCGTCCGGGGTGCGGGCGGCCTGGGCCTCGAAGAGCTGCGGGAGGGTGGCGTCGGGGGTGTCGTGGTCGGTGGCGCTGCGGGTGACGAGCAGGTCGTGCCGTTCGCTGCCGTCCATGACGGCGAGCCGGGACAGCGGCCGGTGGGGGTCGCCGAGGGCGGATTCGAGGAGCCGGACGAACCGGCCGGCGAGCGCCTCGACGGTGGAACGGTCGAACAGGTCGGCGCTGTAGCCGGCGGCGGCCTCGACGCCCTGCGGTTCGCCGTGCTCGTCGTACCGTTCGGCGACGGACAGGAGCAGGTCGAACTTGGCCATGTCGGGGTCGATCTGTGCGACGTCGGCGCGCAGGCCGGGGAAGTCGACCTCGGGGCGGTCCAGGTTCTGCAGGACGAGCTTGATCTGGAACAGCGGGTGGCGGTTGAGCGAGCGGCGCGGGTTGAGCGTCTCGACGAGCCGTTCGAACGGCAGGTCCTGGTGGGCGAAGGCGGCGATGTCGGCGGTTCGGGTCCGCTCCAGGAGTTCGGCGAAGGCGGGGTCGCCGGACGTGTCGGTGCGCAGCACCAGGGAGTTGACGAAGAATCCGACCACGTCGTCGAGGGCTTCGTCGTCCCGGCCGACGACCGAGCCGCCGATCGGGATGTCGGTGCCGGCGCCGAGGCGGGTGAGAAGGGCGGCGAGCGCGGCGTGCAGCACCATGAACGGGGTGACGCCGTGGGTGCGGGCGAGGCGCAGCAGCGAGCGGTGGGTCTCGGGGCCGAGGTGGAAGGGCACGAGGCCGCCGCGGTGGCTGGGCAGCGCGAGCCGGGGCCGGTCGGTCGGGAGCGCGAGCTCCTCGGGGAGGCCTGCGAGGGCGTCCTTCCAGTAGGCGATCTGGGCGGAGACGACGCTGGCCGGGTCGCTCTCCTCACCGAGCCGGTCGCGCTGCCACAGGGTGAAGTCGGCGTACTGGACGGGCAGCGGGGTCCAGTCGGGGGCGCGGCCTTCGAGGGCGGCGCCGTAGGCGAGGCTGAGGTCGCGGGCGAGCGGCGCGGTGGACCAGCCGTCACCGGCGATGTGGTGGACGACGACGACGAGGACGTGTGTCTCGGGTCCGACGGCGACGAGCCGGGCACGCAGCGGCGTCTCGCGGGTGAGGTCGAAGCCGCGGCCGACCGCTTCGGCGACGAGGGCGTCGGCGTCGTGTCCGGCGGCTTCGACGACGTCGAGGACGGGCCGGGCCTGCTCGGGGTCGAGGACGAGCTGGTGGGGGACGCCGTCGGTCTCCGGGAAGACGGTGCGCAGGCTCTCGTGCCGGGCGGCGACGTCGGTGAGGGCGCGGCGCAGGGCGTCGTGGTGGAGCGGGCCGGAGAGCCGCAGCACCAGAGGGATGTTGTAGGTGCCGTCGGCCGGGTCCATCCGGTTGAGGAACCACAGGCCGCGCTGGGCGTACGACAGCGGCAGCCCGTCGGGGCGTTCGCGGCGGGCGACGGCGCCGCGGGCCGGTCCTGCGGCGGCGAGCCGGGCCGCGAGCCCGGCGACGGTCGGCGTCTCGAAGAGCGCGGCGACCTCCAGGTCCGCGTCGAGGGCGGTGCGGATCCGGGCGACGAGGCGGGTGGCGAGGAGGGAGTGGCCGCCGAGGGCGAAGAAGTCGTCGTCGACGCCGACCTTCTCGAGGCCGAGCATGTCGGCGAACACGCCGCACAGGATCTCCTCCTGCGGGGTGCGCGGGGCGCGGCGTTCGACGGTGGTGAAGTCGGGGGCGGGCAGGGCCTTGCGGTCGGTCTTGCCGTTCGGGGTGAGCGGCATCGTGGGCAGGGCGACGAGTACGGCGGGGACGAGGTGTTCGGGCAGCGCGGCGGCGAGGGCCTCGCGCAGGCCGCGGACGTCGTCGGCGCCGACGACGTAGCCGACGAGGTGGCGGTGTCCGCCGGGGCCGGGGACGACCGCGGCGGCGGCGTCGGTGACGCCGGGGAGGGCCCGCAGATGGGCCTCGACCTCGCCGAGTTCGATGCGCTGGCCGCGGATCTTGACCTGGGTGTCGCGTCGGCCGATGAACTCCAGCTGTCCGTCGGGGCGGTGGCGGACGAGGTCGCCGGTGCGGTACATGAGGGTGCCGTCGTCGGCGAACGGGTCGGGGACGAACGCGGCGGCAGTGCGTTCGGCGTCGCCGAGGTAGCCGTGGCCGACGCCGACGCCGGCCACGTACAGGTCGCCGGGGGTGCCGGGCGGGACGAGCTGCCTCTCGTCGCTGAGGACGTAGAGGGCGGTGTTGCGCACGGCGTGGCCGATGGGGGCGGTGATCCGCCGCTCGTCGAGGGTGTCGGGGGTGAGGACGGCGTGCGTGACGTCGTCGGAGCACTCGGTGGGCCCGTACGCGTTCATCATCGGGATGCCGGGGAAGCGGGCGAACCAGCGGCGGCACAGGTCGGTGGGGAGTTCCTCGCCGGTGACGACGAGCCAACGCAGGGCCGGCAGGGCGGGGATCTCGGCGCCCTCGTCCCAGATGTCCAGGGCGGCGCGCAGCAGGGAGGGGACGACCTCCAGGACGGTGACCCCGTCGTGGCCGACGAGCCGGAACAGGCCCACCGGGTCGGCGGCGAGGTGCTGGTTCACGGCGAGGACGCGGCCGCCGGTGAGCAGCGGGGCGACCATCTGCCAGACGGAGACGTCGAAGGTGAGGGGTGCGTTCTGCACGACGGTGTCGGCGCCGGTCAGGGCGAGGTCGTCGACCTTGGCGAGCAGGTGGTTGTTCATGCCGCGGTGGTGCACCATCGCGCCCTTGGGGCGGCCGGTGGAGCCTGAGGTGAAGATGACGTACGCGAGCTGGTCACCGGCAGGGGCCGCGTCGGTGACCGCGGCGCCGGAAGCCGCGTCGGTGACCGTGGCTTCGGTGACCGTGGCGGGGTCGGCCGGGTCGTCGACCGGCAGGACCTTCGCGCCGGTTTCGGCGACGACGGCGGCGGCGGTCTCCTCGTGGCCGGGCCCTGTGAGCAGCCAGGCGGCGGAGGCGTCGGCGAGCAGGGATGCGCTCCGCTCGTGCGGGGCGCGGGTGTCCAGCGGCAGGTAGGCGGCGGACGCGGCCTGGATCCCGAGGAAGGCGGTGATCGCGGCGGCGCCCCGGTCGGCGAGGACGGCGACGACGGTGTTCTCCCGGGCGCCACGGGCGCGCAGGCGGGCGGCGAGCCGGTCGACACGGCCCATGAGCTCGGCGTACGTGACGTCGCCGTGGTCGTCGGTGACGGCGACGGCCTCGGGGTGCTCGGCGGCGACGGCGCGGACGCGGGCGACGGCGTCGGTCATGGTCTCCGGCGCGGCGGTGTCGTTCCATGCGACGAGGAGCCGGTGGATCTCCTCGTCCGAGAGGAGCGGGGCGCTGCCGATGCGGGTGCCGGGGGCGGCCGTGGCGGCTTCGGCGAGCCGGGCGAAGCGGGCCAGGAACGCTTCGGCGGTGGTGCGGTCGAAGAGGTCGGTGCGGAACTCCAGGGCGATGAGCAGGCCGGCCTCGCCGCCGCCGGGTGCGCGGTGCTCGCGGACGTTGAACGACAGGTCGAACTTGGCGGCGCCGGTGGGCACGTCGACCAGGCCGAGCGCGAGCCCGTCGGGGGCGGGCAGTGACCGCTCCGAGCTGTCCATGGAGATCATGACCTGGAACAGCGGGTGGTGGGAGGTGGAGCGGGCCGGGTTGAGCACCTCGACCAGCCGCTCGAAGGGAAGCTCCTGGTGCGCGTAGGCGTCGAGGTTGTTCCTGCGGACGCGGGCGAGGAGTTCGGCGAAGGTGGGGTCACCGGAGGTGTCGGTGCGCAGCACGAGGGTGTTGGTGAAGAAGCCCACCAGGGCGTCCAGGCACTCCTCGGGGCGGCCGGTGACGGGCGTGCCGAGTGCGATGTCGGTGCCGGCGCCGTGCCGGGTCAGCAGGGTGGCCACGAGGGTCTGGACGACCATGAAGGTGCTGGCGCCGGTGGCACGGGCGAGCTCGGCGAGGCGGCGGTGGGTGGCCGCGTCGAGGTCGAGTGCGACGAGGTCCGCGGGGGCTGCCGAACCGGCGCCGCGGGGGTGGTCGGCGGGCAGGTCGAGGTGGTCGGGCAGGCCGTCGAGGTGCCGCTTCCAGAAGGTGATCTGGCGGGCGGCGGCGCTGTCGGGGTCGCGCTCGTCGCCGAGGGCGCGCCGCTGCCAGGCCGCGAAGTCGGCGTACTGGACGTCGAGCGGGCCCTGGGCGGGGGCGTGTCCGGCGCGGCGGGCCGTGTAGGCGTCGGTCAGGTCGCCGAGCAGCGGGGCGAGGGAGCCGGCGTCGGCGGCGATGTGGTGGAGCAGGAGCAGCAGGACGTGCCGGTCGGGGGCGAGGACGAACAGGGTGGCCCGCAGCGGGGGTTCCACCGCGAGCTCGAAGCGGTGGGCGACGGCGGCGGACAGCTCGGCGTCCAGGGTGTCGTCGCTCGCCGTGCGGACGGTGAGCGCGGGTGCGCCGCCGGGAGGCAGGATGTGCTGGGCGGCGACGCCTCCGGTCTCCCGGTAGACGGTGCGCAGGATCTCGTGGCGGTCGGTGAGGTCGCCGAGCGCGGCGGCGAGGGCGGGCCGGTCGAGCGTGCCGTCGAGGGTGAGCGCGAGCGGGATGTTGTAGGCGGCGCTCGGCCCTTCGAGCTGGTCGAGGAACCACAGGCGCTGTTGGGCGTAGGAGAGGGCGAGGTCGCCGTCGCGGGGTACGGGGGTGAGCGCGGGGCGCTCGGCGGTCGCGCCTTCCAGGCGGCCGGCCAGAGTGCGGACGGTGGGCGCGGCGAAGAGGGCCTCGACACCGCAGTCCCTGCCGAGTTCGGCGGAGATGCGGCGGGCGAGCCGGGCGGCCATGAGGGAGTGGCCGCCCAGCGCGAAGAAGTCGTCGTCGGCGAGGACGGTGTCGCAGCCGAGGGCATCGGCGAACAGGGCGGCGAGGGCGTGTTCGAGCGGGGTGCGCGGCTCCCGGCCCGTACCGGCGGCGGCCGGGCCCGGTTCGGGCAGGGCCTTGTGATCGACCTTGCCGTTGGGGGTGACGGGGATGGCGTCGACGACGGTTACGGTCGCGGGGACGAGGTAGCCGGGCAGGACCTCGGCGAGGGCGTCGCGGACGGCGGCCGGATCGAGGCCGGCGGCGGCCCGGGCCGTGGGGACGACGTACCCGGCGAGGGCGCCTGTTCCGTCGGCGGACCGGCGTACGGTCACGGCGGCCTGGGCCACGGCGGGCAGGCGCAGCAGCGCGGCCTCGGCCTCGCCGGGCTCCACGCGGTAGCCGCGGATCTTGACCTGCTCGTCGGCACGACCGATGAACTCCAGTGATCCGTCAGGGAGTTGGCGGACGAGGTCGCCGGTGCGGTACATGCGCTCGCCGGGCAGCCCGAAGGGGTGGGCGACGAACCGCTCCGCGGTGAGCGCGGAGCGGCCGAGGTAGCCGCGGGCGAGGCCGGGGCCGGCGACGTACAGCTCGCCGGTGACGCCGGGCGGCACGGGCAGCAGGGCGCTGTCGAGGACATGCACCCTGGTGTCGGCGATGGCGTCGCCGATGGGGGGCGTGCGGGAGCCGTCGAGGGCCTGGCTCATGGTGGCGCACACGGTGGTCTCTGTGGGGCCGTAGCCGTTGACGAAGAGCCGGCCGGGCGCCCAGCGGGAGGCCAGTTCCTCACCGGCGGCCTCGCCGGCGATGAGGATGGTCATGCCCGGAGGCAGGTCGGTGGCGGGGTCCATGACGGCCAGCGACGACGGCGGCAGGATCGCGTGGGTGATTCCGGCCTCGCGGGCGAACGCGGCCAGCGGGTCGCCGGGCAGCAGCCGCTCTGCGGGGGCGAGGACGAAGGTCGCGCCGGCGAGCAGGCCCATGCACAGCTCGGGCACCATCGCGTCGAAGCCCATGGAGGCGAACTGGAGGACCCTGCTGCCCGGGCGGACGTCCAGCCGCCGGACGAAGGTGTCGGCAAGGCCCGGCAGGCCCGCGTGGGTCACCACGACGCCCTTGGGGCGGCCGGTGGAGCCGGAGGTGTAGATGACGTACGCGGCGTGCGCGGCGGTCAGCGGGGCGGTGCGGTCGGCGTCCGCGAGGTCGGTGTCGGACAGCGACTCCAGTTCGGCGACGACGGCGGGGTCGTCGAGGGCGAGCGGGGTGCTCCCGGCGGCATGGGCGACGGCGGCGGCCTCGGCGACGGCGGCGGTCGAGGCGTCGACGAGGACGAGGGCGGAGCCCGCGTCGCCGAGGATGTGCGCGATGCGGGCCTCCGGGTAGCCCGGGTCCACGGGGACGTACGCGGCTCCGGCCTTGACCACGGCGAGGATCGCGACGACGAACTCGGCGGAGCGCGGCAGCAGCAGGGCGACCCGGTCCTCGGGTCCGACGCCGCGGGCGGCGAGCAGCCTGGCGAGCCGGTTGGCGCGCCGGTTCAGCTCGGCGTAGTCGAGGACGGTGTCCTCGAAGGCGAGGGCGGGCGCGTCGGGCGAGGCGAGGACCTGGCGCTCGAACAGGGCGGCGAGCGTGGAGCCTTCGCCGGCTGGTGCGAGCACGGCGGCGGGGCGGGCGACGACCGCGTCCCGCTCCTCGTCGCCGAGCAGCCCGATCCGGCCCAGCGGCGTCCCGGGCTCGTCGAGCGCGCGGGCGATCCGGCCGACGAACCGCAGGTAGCGGTCCTGGTGGGCGGCGAGTTCGGCGGGGGCGTACAACTCCGGATGGGCGTCGAAGTCGACGCGGATGCCCCCGCCGTCACCCCGGTCGTATACGGATACGGCGAGATCCTCGATGAGCCGCAGCGACATGTTGTGCGCGTCGGCGCGCAGTCCGGCGAAGCTCAGGTCGTAGTCGAACGGGACGACGTTGAGCAGCGGGCCGAAGAAGCGGCGGTGGTCGTTGGGCAGACCGAGGTCGCGGCGCAACTCCTCGCCGCGGTAGCGCTGGTGCGCGACGAGGCCGCGCAACGCGACCCGGGTGCGGTCCAGGAGTTCGCCGACGGTGGTGGCGTCGTCGACGGCGACCCGCAGCGGGACCACGTTGGCGGCCATGCCGGGCGCGGTGCGGGACTCGGGGCCCGGGCGGGCGGTGACCGGCAGGCCGAGCACGATGTCGGTCAGGCCGGTCATGCGGTGCATGTAGGCGACCGTGGCGGCGATCACGACGCGGGAGCGGGCCGTGCCGGCCCGCTCCGCCGCGCTGACCAGGTCCTGGCGGACGTCCTCGGGCAGGTACGCGCTGCGCCGGACGAAGTCGGCGGACGGCTTCAGCGGGTGGGTGGAGAGGGCGACCGGCTCGGGCTGGTCGGCGTACTGACCGCGCCAGAACTCCCGGTCGGCGGTGAGGTCTTCACAGGCGCGGTACGCGGCGTCCTCCGCGAGGAGGGTGCGGACCGAGCCGAAGGGCGTGGGGCCGGGGTCGGCGCCGGCGGCGAGCGCGGTGTAGACGTCGGCGACGCGGCGGACCAGAAGGGCGGCGCCGACGCCGTCCAGCAGGATGTGGTGGTAGGCGTGATACCAGAACCAGCGGTCCTCGGCGGCCTTGAACAGCGCGTACGTGAACAGCGGCGAGCCGGTCAGGTCGATGCGGCGGCGCAGATCGCGGCCCATCCATTCCTCGGCGGCGCGGCGGGGGTCGGACTCGCCGGAGACGTCGACGGTCCACAGGGTCCAGGAGGGCTCGACCCCGATGACCTGGCGGGGGCCGTCCTCGGTGTCGACGAACCGGATGTGCAGGGCGTCCGCCTCGGCGGTCATCTGCCGCAGCGCCCGCTCGAAGAGCACGGTGTCCAGGGCGCCGTGGATCTCCAGGTACTCCGAGGCGCGGAAGATCGGGCTGTCGGGCTCGACGGCCTGCGCGAACCACACCCCTGCCTGAGCCCCGGTCAGCAAAAGCCGCTGCTCGCCGTCGGCAAAAGACTGAGACTGGTCCATGATTCCTCGCCATCCACCTACAGGTGTGCGAGGGAATCCCTGGCACACCGCAAGAACAAACAGGTCAGTGGTTTCTCCGCAGACAGCGTCTGCACACTGCGCAGGACGTTAGTCCGCGCGGCGCCAACCCCTCTGGACAGCGCCTGTACGCCAAGCTGCCTCTTTTCGGGGGCCCTTGGGTGTGCGAGAAAGAGCGTGTTGAGGTCTACCCGTTATCAGGAGATCCGCATGTCCACTACGTTCCCAGTGAGTCAAGAATTCACTGGTGTCGCCGCCCGCGAAACACGCGACCGCGTCTTGGCGCGGGTGGAGCGACGTATTCATGAATTCCTCGCCGAGGAGCGCCGTTCCTGGGCGGCGCTCAACGCGGATTCGGCCGAACTGATCGACTGTGTGAGCCGCATGGTGGGCAGCGGGGGCAAGCGCCTGCGTCCCGCGTTCTGCGTCGCCGGCTATCTCGCCGGCGGCGGCGACCCGGAGGCGCAGGTCGTCGTCGACGTGGCGGCCGCCCTGGAGCTGCTGCACACCTTCGCGCTGCTGCACGACGATGTCATGGACGACTCGGGGATGCGCCGCAACGAGCCGACCGCGCACGTCGTGCACTCGACGCTGCACACCGAGCGGCACTGGCGCGGTGAGCCACGCCGGTACGGCGAGAGCGTCGCCGTCCTCGCCGGCGATCTCGCGCTGGTGTACGCGGAGCGGCTGCTGGTCGACTGTCCGCCGCACGCCCGGCGCATCTGGGGCGAGTTGTGCACGGAGCTGATGATCGGCCAGTTCCTGGACGTACGGGCCGCCGCCCGATTCGTGCCGGACCCCGAACTGTCGAGCTGGATCGCGCTGTTCAAGTCGGGCCGCTACACGGTCTACCGGCCGCTGGCCATGGGCGCGGAGCTGGCCGGCGCGCAGGAGCTGCGGCCCGCGTTCGAGCGGTACGGTCTCGCGCTCGGCGAGGCGTTCCAGCTCCGGGACGATCTGCTGGACGCGTTCGGCAGCTCCGAAGTGATCGGCAAGCCCGCCCAGCTCGACTTCAAGCAGCACAAGATGACGCTGCTGATGTCGATCGCGCTGCACCACGAGGCGGAGGTCCGTGAGCTGGTCGGCGACGACCTCGCCGGGGCCGATCCCGAACGGCTGCACGAGGTGCTCATCAGGACCGGGGTGCGCGACCGGGTGGAGACGGTGGTCGCGGAGCGCATCGAGACCGCACGGGCCGCGGTACGCGAGGCGCTGGCGCCGGAGTGGGCCACCGAGTTCCACACGATGGCGAGGCAGGCCGCCTACCGTGACAAGTGACCTGAGCGCCCTGGGGCCGGCGGCCCCGGACCGGGCCGCCCGCCGGGGTGCGTCCGCCGCGGGCCCGGCCGCCCCCGGCCGCCCGGGTCCGGATGACACCAGCCGCCCGGGCCCAGCGGTCTCCGGCCGGTTGGTCTCCGAACGGGTGGTCGCGGACTGGGAGTTCGCCGTGCCGCCGGGTGCGGCGGGGTCGTTCTGGGACGAGGTCGACCCGGTCGAGGGGCTCGACGTCTTCACCGGGGCGCTGGCCCGCGGCGCCGGCCCGCTCCCCGGCCCGCTCTCCGGCCAGGAGGTGGTCCGGCTGCGGGTGCGGGCGGTGGACGCGTACCGCCCGCCGTCCGGCGAGCCGCCGCCCGCGCCGGGCGGGCCCTGGGCGGCGTACAGCGAGAGCGGGGATGTCCGCCGGATCCACTGGCCGGCCCGGGAGGCCTCGGGCACGGCCGGACTGCTGACGGCGTCACCCGGCCCTGCCCCCGCCCACGTCGCGGCCGACGCCGCGCCGCACGCCGGCGACGTGCCCCTCCCCGGCGGCGCGGCCGGCGCCCTCGTGGAGGTGTCCGCGAGCCACGAGGCGTTCCGGCGCAAGCTGACGCGGATGGCGCTGATCGCCCCGCTGATGCTGAGCGGCGGGATGGCGCTGATCCACGGTGTGGCCGTCACCCGTGACGACGGGTTCACCGTGCTGCTCGCCGGGGCGTCCGGGTCGGGCAAGTCCACCCTCGGTCTGGCGGCCTTCGCCCACGGCTGGCAGGTGGTCGCGGAGGATCTGGTGTTCGTGACCGCGGACCGGGCCGTCGTCCCGCTGTTCCTGAGCGGCGCGTGGGAGTGCCGGGCGCATCCGGACGACCGGGCTCTGATCGAGCGCGTCACCGGGACGCCGGTCGAGGGGCACGCCTCGGAACTGCCCGCGGACCACCGGGGGCGCGAGTACCTGTTTCCGGTGCGCCCCGGGGCCGGGCCCGCCCCGGCCCGGCCGCTGCCGGTGGACATGGTGGTCTTCGTGGACCGGGACGGCGACGCCCCGGCCTCGTCCGGGGGCCGTGCCGGGCAGGTCCTGGGCGCGGGCCCGCGCAGCACGCTGGGCGCGGTGGCGAAGCTGCTGCGGCTCGACTTCTCGCCGGTCGTCCGGGAGACGGAGGAGACGCTGCGGCGCGTCGTGGAAGGGCTGCCGTCGCGGCGGTTCGCGGCGACCGGCCGGATCGCGGACGACGTGCCGGCGTTCCTGGCCGCCCTCGACCGGTGGGCGTCCTGACGGTTCCCGCCTCCACCGCCCTCACCGTGAACGCCTCGAAGGGCCGGCCCGAGCGGGCCGGCCCTTCGAGGCGTTCACGGGAGCGGGACGCGGATCAGGCCATGGCGACCAGGATCCGGCGCTGCCCCGTGAACGTGCGGCGGCCGTGCGCGACCGCGACGTTGTCGACGAGCAGCAGGTCGCCGGCCTCCCAGGCGACGTCCACGGCGGTCTTCATGCCGATCTCCTGGACGTGGGTGATGTACTCGGCCGGGATGGGGCTGCCGTCGGCGAAGAACGCGTTCTGCGGGAGCTCCTCCTCCGGGATGAGTTCGGCGAGCGCGGCGGCGTCGTCGCCGAGTCCGGCGATGTGCCACTGGTCGGCCTGGTTGAACCAGACCTCCGTGCCGGTGACCGGGTGTTCCAGCGTCGCGCGGCGGAGCTGAGTGACGCGGAGGGTGCCGTCGGGCTGCCAACTCCACTCGGTCCCGGCGCCGTCGAGGAACGCCTCGACCTCGGCCCGGTCCTCGGTCTCGAAGGTGGCCTGCCAGCTCTTGCCGAAGCCCATGCCGTCGTGGAGGTTCTGGGTGTAGCGGACGCCGGGGGCGAAGGCCGCCCGGATCTCCGGGTCGATGGACTCCAGCCAGAGCCGGCCGTCGACGAGCGGGGTCGCACCGCCGGTGGCCGCCGCCACGTCGCAGAAGAACAGGATCCGCGAGGGCCAGGTGTGCGCGTACGACATCTCGTTGTGCATGGAGATCTCGAATTCGGCCGGGTACTCGGTGGAGGTGTAGAGGTTGCGTCCGACCTTGGTGCGCGGCGAGTTGCCGTGGACGTACGCGAGCCGGTTCGCCAGCAGCAGGTCGGCGGCGCCGTCGTAGCTGTCGGCGGTGATGCCGAAGCCGCGGAAGTAGACGGCGCGTTCCTCGGCCAGGAGTTGGCCGACGTCGGTGGCCCGCAGGTACTCCTCCAGGCCCTGCGGGGTGGCGTCGGCGCCCACGTCGGCGGGGCGCAGGATCCGGGGCTGCCAGGCGTTCTCGGTGGTCACGTGGGTTCCTTTCAGGAGGGGGTCGCCGAAGGGACGGCGTCCCCGGCGTGCTGGACGTCGGTCGGCCGGGCCGCGCCGAAGTCGGGGGCGCGGCGGGCTCGGAAGGCGGCCACCGCCTCACGGACGTCCGGGGAGTGGGCGGCGACGACCTGGAGGGGGGCCTCCCGTTCGAGGGCGGCCGCCAGCGAGGGCGCGTCGGTGTTGGCCTGGAGCACCTGCTTGGTGAGGGCCAGCGAGACCGGGCTGTTCGCGGCGATCTCGGCGGCGAGGCCGAGCGCGGCGCCGTCCAGGTCGCCGGGGCCGGTCACCCGGCTCACCAGGCCGCGGTCGAGGGCCTCGTCAGCGGTCACGAACCGGCCGGTGAGCATCATGTCGGAGGCGAAGCCGAGGCCGGTCAGCCGGGGCAGCAGCCAGGAGGCGCCCATGTCGCCGCCGGAGAGCCCCATCCTGACGAACGAGGCCCGGAAGCGGGCACCGGGCGCGGCGAGCCGGATGTCGGCGGCGAGCGCCAGGGAGAGCCCGGCGCCGACGGCGGAGCCGTCTACGGCGGCGATCACGGTCTGCGGCAGGGCCGTCAGTCCGGTGATCGCCTCGGCCTGCCGGTGCAGCAGGTCGAGCAGGTCGAGCGGGGGCAGCGCGGCGATCCGGCCGACCTCGTCGATGTCGTACCCGGCGCAGAAGGTGTCTCCGGCGCCGGTCAGGACGAGCACCCGTACGGAGGGGTCGGCACGCAGTCCGGCGCAGAGGTCCGTGAGGCGGGCGAACAGGTCCTCGTTCAGGGCGTTCTTGCGGGCGGGCCGGTTCAGGGCGGCCGTGACGACGCCCGGGGTGGGGCGGGTGACCAGGAGGGAGGGTTCAGATGCGTTCATGCGTCCGCTCCTCGGTGTGGCGGGCGACGAATGCCAGCGAGGCGGGCAGAGCGCCGTCGACGAACCGCCAGTCGTGGCCGCCGGGCCGCTCGTGGTAGGCGACCTCGTGGCCGCGCTCGCGCAGCGCGTCGCGGACCCGGCGGTTCATGGCCCGCATCCGGTCGTGGTCCTCTGTGCCGATGTCCAGGTAGAGGGCGGGCGGCGGGGTGCGGCTGTCCTGTTCGATGAGGCGGTACGGGTCGTAGCGCCGCCGGGTCTCGCTGCCGGGCGGGCCCCACACCCGCTCGTGGCTCTCCACGGTGGGCATCGCGAACGCGGGGTCCGAGCGGAACGAGGCGTACGGGTCCCCGGTCCGCAGCGGCGCCTCGAAGGCCCCCGCGTGCGAGGTGACCGTGCCGAAGACGTCGCGGTGCCGCAGGCCCAGGAAGAGCGCGGCGGCGCCGCCCATGGAGAAGCCGCCGACGGCGCGACCGGAGCGTTCGGCGCGGGTGTGGAACCGCGCGTCGACCGCCGGCACGAGTTCGTGGACGAGGTGGTCCTCGTACCGCAGTCCGGCGTGGTCGTTGACGAACCAGCGGCGTCCGCTCTGCGGCAGGACGACGATGGTCCGGCTGTCCTCGAGCAGGTCGACGAGACGGGTGTTGACGAGCCAGGTGTCCTTGCTTCCGCCGTAGCCGTGCAGCAGGTACAGCACGGGGTGGGCGGGGCCGTCCTCGCTGTAGCCGCCGGGCAGGACGATGTTGACGCCCTTGTCGCGGCCGAGCAGCCGGCTCGGCCGGCGCAGGGTGAGCACGCGGGCGGTCACGCCGCCACCCGGAGGGAAAGGGCGGCCAGGGCCCGGCGGTCGGTCTTGCCGGTCGAGGTGCGGGGGAAGGAGTCGGCGAGGTGGAAGGCGGCGGGGACCATGTAGCGCGGGAGGGCCGTCATGCAGTGGGCGCGCAGGTCCGCGGGGGCGGGGGCCGCGCCGTCGACGGGCACCACATGGGCCTGGAGTTCATGGTTGCCGTCGGCGTCCGGGACAGCGACGCAGACCGCCTCGTGGACGTCGGGCAACCGCATCAGAACAGCCTCGATCTCCTCCGGTTCGACCCGGTGACCCCGAATTTTGATCATGTGGTCGCGGCGTCCGAGGTAGAGGTAGCCGCCGCCCTCCAGCGACCGGACGAGGTCGCCGGTGCGGTGGGTCCGGGCCGCTCCCCCGGCCTCGGCGAGTGGGGTGCGGCCCCAGTAGCCGAGCATCACCGAGTCGCCGGTGACGCAGAGTTCGCCCTCGGCGCCGGGGACGTCGGGCACCGGCCGGCCGTCCGGGCCCAGGAGCCCGGCGTCGGTGTACGGGCAGGGGCGGCCGATGGGCGGGGGTGCGGTGCGGTCGGGGGCGAGGTCGGCGTCGGTGACCCGGTGGTGGGTGCAGACGTTGGTCTCGGTCGGGCCGTACAGGTTGTGCAGGGCCGCTCCCGGCAGCGCCGCGCGCAGCCGCCGCAGGTGCTTGAGCGCGAACGGCTCGCCCGCGAAGAGCACGGTCCGCAGCCGTGAACTCTCGAGCAGGGCGTGGTTCTTGGCGTCGAGCATCCGGATGAGGGCGCCGGGCACCGAGTACCAGACGGTGATGCCCTCCTCCGCGACCAGTCGGTTCAGCGCCGGGCCGAGGGCCCGCTGGTGCTCGGGCACGAGGACGAGGCACGCGCCGGCGCTCACGGCGGCGAAGACGTCGAAGACGGACAGGTCGAAGTGGACGGGGGCGTGGGAGGACAGCCGGTCCTCGGCGGACAGCCCGAACTCGTTCACGGTCCAGTCGACGAACGCCAGCGCGTTGCGGTGGGACAGCATGACGCCCTTGGGCGTGCCGGTGGATCCGGAGGTGTAGAGGATGTAGGCCAGGTCGTCGGGGCCGACGGCGGCGGGCGCGAACCCGTCGGGCGCAGGCCGGTCCACGGCCTGCGCCCAGCTCGTCGACCGGAGGGCCAGGTCGCCCGTGGGGACGGGCTCGTCGCCGACGAGGACGGCCGTGCGCAGCGCGGCGGGAACGCCGTGCTCCTGGAGCAGGGCGAGCCGGGGCGCGTCGGTGACCAGGCAGCGGACGGCGCAGTCGCCGATTATGTACGCGGCGCGGGCGACGGGCGTGGCCGGGTCGACCGGGACGTACGCGGCCCCGCACTTGAGGATCGCGTGGAGGGTCACGAGGGTCTCTGTCGACTTGCCGAACCACAGGCCCACCCGGTCGCCGGGGCGGACGCCCTGCTCGCGCAGGGTCGCGGCGAGCGCGGTGGCCGCCCGGTCGAGGCCGGCGTAGTCGGTGGAGCGGCCCCGGTGGCGGACCGCCTCGGCCGTGGGGCGGGTGGCCGCGGCGTGGGTCAGCAGCTCATTCAGCGTGCGCATGGCGGGCTCCTGCGGGGCGGGGGGACGCGGCGCGGGCGCGGGTGGTGAGGCCGAGCTTCTCGGCGATCACCAGCCGTTGCATGTCGGAGGTGCCGGAGGAGATCCGGGTGCCGAGCGCGTCGCGCAGGTTCCGTTCGACGTCGGTTTCGGTGGTGTAGCCGAGGCCGCCGTACACCTGGAGGGCGTCGAGGAAGGTCTCGACGGCGGACTCGCTGGTGCGGAGCTGGGCCGCCTCGGCGTAGTGCGAGGCGACGTCCCGCTCGAGATCCCAGGCGGCCCGGTGGGTGAGCAGCCGGGCCTCGTCCAGCCGGATCCGCATCTCGACGATGCGGTGGGAGACGGACTGGAACTTGCCGATGTTCCGGCCGAACTGCTCGCGGGTGCGGGCGTACTGGACGCAGTCCTGGATCTGGCGTCCCATGGCGCCGAGCATCGGGGCCAGGATGAGCGAGCGTTCCCAGGCCATGGTGGCGGCGAGGATGCGGGAGCCCTGCTTCTCCGCGCCGAGCCGCGCGGAGAGCGGGACGCGGCAGCCGCTGAGGGTGATCTCGCCCCAGGGCGCGGTGCGCAGTCCGGCCTTCTCGTAGCGGGTCTCCACGGTCAGCCCCGCCTGGCCGCGTTCGACGAGGAAGGCGGTGACGCCGGTGAACCCGAGAGCCGGGTTGACGGTGGCGTACACGAGGAAGACGTCGGCGAGCGGAGCGTTGGTGACGAAGCGTTTGGCGCCGTCGAGGACGTAGTGGTCGCCGTCGCGGCGGGCGGTGGCGGTGAGGGAGAGGGCGTCGGAGCCGGATCCGGCCTCGGTGATGGCGTGGGCGCCGATCAGCCGGCCGTCGCAGAATCCCGGCAGATAGCGGCTCTTCTGCTCCTCGCTGCCGAAGAGCAGCAGCGGGATCTCGGCGGCCCAGAGGTGCGCGCCGAGCGCGATCATGAGGCCGTTGTCGCGGCAGCCCTCGCCCAGGCCCTCCAGGGCGAGGGCGCAGGTCAGCGGGTCCAGGCCGAGACCGCCGTAGGCGCGGGGCACGGGGAGGCCGAGGACTCCGGCGTCGGCGCAGCGCTGCCAGTCACCGGGCTGGAGCGTCCCGGTGCGTTCCCTGGCCGGCAGGTCGGCGCCGAGGTCGTGGCCGAGCCGGCGGAACCGGTCGGCGAGGGCGGTCTGTTCCTCGGTGGGGCTGAGGTTCACGAGCGGTCCCCGACCGGGTCGACGGCGGGCAGTCCGGCCAGCGAGGCGGCGATGTGGCTGTCGGAGACCACGTGGTCCTCGAGGGTGCCCGCCAGGTACTGGTCGTAGGCGGACAGGTCGAGCATGCCGTGGCCGCTGACGTTGAAGAGGATGACGCGCGGCTGGTTCTCCTCGCGGGCGCGTACGGCCTCGTCGACGGCGCACTTGACGGCGTGCGCGGACTCGGGGGCGGGGACGAGGTTCTCGGTGCGGGCGAAGAACGCCCCGGCCTCGAACACGTCCTTCTGCCCGTAGGCCACGGCCTCCATCAGGCCGCGGTCGTACAGGGCGCTCACCAGCGGCGCGGCGCCGTGGTAGCGCAGTCCGCCGGCGTGCACGCCGGGCGCGACGAAGGTGTGGCCGAGGGTGTACATCTTCGTCATGGGGGTGGTGCCGGAGAAGTCGTTGTAGTCCCACGCGTAGCGGCCACGGGTCATCTTGGGGCACGCCTCGGGCTCCACGGCGACCAGCCGGGTCGCGGCTTTGGTGCGCAGTTTCTCGCGGTGGAAGGGGAAGGCGAGTCCGGCGAAGTTGCTGCCCGCGCCCATCGAGCCGATGACCACGTCGGGGAACTCCCCGGCCAGCTCCATCTGGAGCAGGGCCTCTTCGCCGATGACCGTCTGGTGCAGCAGGACGTGGTTCTCACCACTGCCGACGGAGAAGGCGCCGCGGGTCACGGTCCGGGCGTGTTCGAGGGCCTCGGCGTTGGCGATGGCGACGCTGCCGTCGCTGTCGGGCGAGGCGGCGAGCAGGGCGCGGCCGGCCTCGGTGGTGCCGCTCGGACTGGGGACGACCCGGGCGCCGTTGAGCTCCATCAGGACCCGGCGGTAGGGCTTCTGCCGGTAGCTGCAGTTGACCATGAAGACGGTGCAGGCGAGGTCGAGGGCGTGGCAGGCCATCGACAGCGCGGTGCCCCACTGGCCGGCGCCGGTGCCGGTGGTGATCTCCTGGACGCCGGCCTTCTTGTAGTAGTAGGCCTGCGCGAGCGCCGAGTTGAGCTTGTGGCTGCCGGAGGCGTTGGCGCCCTCGTACTTGTAGTAGATGTGCGCGGGGGTGTCGAGCGCCTGCTCGAGGCGGTGGGCTCGGATGAGAGGCGTGGGGCGCCAGCGCTGGTACTGCGCGCGCACCGGGTCGGGGATCTTCACATGGCGCTCGGTACCGACGCTGCCGCGGTACATGGAGAGCGGGATGTTGGCTCCGGTGGACCCGCGGTCGGCGGTCTGCGCGTCGCCGGTCGCGTCGCCGGTCTGCGCGTCGCCGGTCGCGTCGCCGTCCGGCCGTGCGGCGGGCCGGGCCCGCCGGACTTCGGAGGCCGGCACGTCGAGGTCGGCGAGGATGTTGTACCAGTGGGTCGGGACGTCGTCCTCGTCGAGCAGGTACTGGTTGCGCACGGCTCTCATGCCAGGGTCTCCGTCCGCAGGCCGGCGACATGCACACGGACGAGCTCGATCAGGTCGCCGACGGTCTCCAGGTCGGCCTCCATGACGTCCTCGTCCTCGATCTGGCCGCCGAACTCGGTTTCCACGGCGAGCAGGAGCTGGAGCAGGTTGAGCGAGTCGAGCTGGATCATCGGCGAGTAGAGCGAGACCTGCGGACCGATGTCCTGGGGGTCGAGCCGGAGATCGAGGGCATCGACCATGAGTGCGCGGACCTTCGTGGCCACGTCGTCGTCGGGCAGCATGTCGAAAGGCTCCTTGGAACAGGAAATACGTCGGGTCGGGATGACTTCGCGCGGGCGGCGCCGATGCGGTGCCGGAGAAGAATCCTCCGGCGTCCGGCGGCCGCCTGCGCGGGGAAGCCGAGAAAAGGAGAGAGAATCCGGCTGCGGAGAGGGTTGTACGGAGGATCAGTACGGGCCGGCAAGAACGCGGGCGACGTCCGTGACGATCTCGCTCCCCCGCACGAGGGAGAAATGGTCACCGGGAAAGACCCGCAGGGAGAATTCCCCGGACGTCGCATCCGACCAGGCGGCGGCGTCCGCGACGGGCACTCCCGGGTCGGCGTTCCCCACGTAGGCCGTCACCGGCACGGTCACCGGCCGCGCCGCGGCGGGCCGGTAGGTCTCGATCAGGGTCAGGTCGGCGCGGAACGACGGCAGCAACAGGGCCAGCAGTTCCGGCTCCGCGACCACCGCCGGGTCCATGCCGCCGAGCGCGAGCAGGCCCTCGACCATGGCGTCGTCGTCCTGCCGATGGAGGTCCCGGCCGCGCCGGGGGCTCAGCGGTGAGCCGTGTCCCGAGACGAACAGGTGCCGCGGCCGGGCCCGGTACAGCGCCTCCAGACGCAGGGTGACCTCGTACGCGAGGGCCGCGCCCATGCTGTGGCCGAGCAGCGCGACCGGCCGGTCGAACAGCGGCAGCAACTCCCGCGCCACGCTGTCGGCCAGCGGCCCCATGGCGCTGACGCACGCCTCGCGGAAGCGGTCCTGCCGCCCGGGGTACTGCACCGCGACGAGTTCCACATCGTCCGGCAGGGCGTCGACCCAACCGTAGAACGCACCGGCGGTGCCGCCCGCGTGCGGCAGGCACACCAGGCGGATCCTCGGCGCGGGCACCGGGCGGGGCCGGCGCAGCCAGCTCCCGTCCGGGCTTGCGGCATTCCGGGCACGTACCGGACTGGGTATCACTGACGGCCTGCTTCCCTGGACTTCTCGAACGGCTGGGAACTCACCCGTCCCAGCATTTCAAGCACCGCACCTTAACGCCTTTTCACCGGTCGTCACCACCCGATTCGGGCGGCAGCTCGACATACAGAATTCATCCAGCCCTCGGGCGGTCGGGCTCCGTACATTGGTCCGCCGTCACCTCGTGAATTTCTTCCCTCCTGTCTGTTCGCCGGAGGAATTCAGGTCATTCGATCCTGCAGAAAGAGACCCGCCACGCCATGAATTCCCGCCCTCTGCACCAGGTCTACGTCGGCGGCCGGTGGACCGCCCCACGCGCCACCGGCACGATCGCCGTGGAGAACCCGGCGACCCTGCGGATCGTCGGCGAGGTCCCGGACTGCGGCAGCGAGGACGTCTGGCGCGCGGTGGACGCGGCCCGCCGGGCGCTGCCCGGCTGGGCGGCGACCGGCGTCGAGGAGCGCGCGGCGGCGCTGACCGCGCTGCGCGAGGCCCTGGTGAAGCACCAGGACGAGCTGGCGGAGACCGTCACGCGGGAGATGGGGTCGCCGATCACGTTCTCCCGGCGCGTCCAGGCGGGGCTGCCGGTACGGGTGCTCGACGGCTTCACGGCCGAGCTCTCCGCGGCCACCGCCGAGGAGCGGATCGGGCACTCCCTCGTGGTCCGTGAGCCGGCCGGTGTGGTCGGCGCCATCACCCCGTGGAACTACCCGCTGCACCAGGCGGTCGCCAAGGTCGGCGCGGCCGTCGCGGCGGGCTGCACTCTGGTGCTCAAACCAAGTGAACTCGCCCCGCTCTCCTCGTACTTCCTCGCGGAGCTCATCGACGGGATCGGGCTGCCGCCGGGCGTCTTCAACCTGGTGCCCGGCCGGGGCGCGACAGCGGGCGCCGCGCTGACCGTCGACGACGGCGTCGACCTGGTGTCCTTCACCGGGTCGCTGGAGGCCGGCCGGGAGGTCGGCGCGGCGGCGGCGCGTACGGTCAAGAAGACCTGCCTGGAGCTGGGAGGCAAGTCCGCGACGCTGGTCCTGCCGGACGCCGACCTGGCCGCCGCGGTCGAGGACGGGGTGCGCAGCGCCCTGCACAACGCGGGACAGACCTGCACCGCCCGCACCCGGCTGCTGGTGCCGCGGGCGAGGCTGGACGAGGCGCTGGACATCGCCCGCGCGGTCGTCGCCGGCTACGTGCCGGGCGACCCCGAGTCCCCGGCGACCCTGCTGGGCCCGCTCGCCTCCGCCGGGCAGCGGGAGCGGGTCCTCGGCCATCTGGCGCAGGCCGCCCGCTCGGGCGCCCGTCAGGTCGCCGGCCAGGAGGCCGCGGCCGCGCTGCCCCCGACCGGCCACTACGTGGCGCCGAGCGTCTGGACGGACGTCAGCCCGTCGTCGCCGCTGGCCCGCGAGGAGATCTTCGGCCCCGTCCTCGCGGTCATGGCGTTCGCGGACGACGACGAGGCGGTGTCCCTCGCGAACCACTCCGAGTACGGCCTCGCCGCCACCGTGTGGTCCGGCGACCGGGACCGCGCCGTCGCCGTGGCCCGCCGGCTGCGGGTGGGCCAGGTCGACGTCAACGGCGCGAAGTTCAACGCCGCGGCCCCGTTCGGGGGTTACAAGCAGTCCGGCATCGGCCGGGAGCTCGGCCGCCACGGCATCCAGGAGTTCCAGGAGGTCAAGTCCCTCCAACTGCCCGGCTGAGCCCGCCCGGTGGATGCCGCCGGGCCGAGCCCTCCCCCGCTTCTCCCTCACCCCCCGCCCCCGTGCCCCTGATCCCTGCACCGCGACTCGAAACGACGGGTGACACCGTGTCCCTGCGCATGCCGCACATCCATGTGGAGTTCCCCCCGGAGCTCAGCCCGTTCGCCGACCTGGCGGAGGCCGGAGCCCGGGCCTTCGTGGCCCGCTTCGGCCTCGCCCCCGACGAGGCGGCCCGCCGCCACCACGAGCGCTCCCTGCTCGGCACCCTGATGGGCCGGGCGTACCCGCACTCCGGCGCCGAGGAGCTCCGGCTCGTGACCGACTGGATCAGCTGCATGCTGGTCCTGGACGACCAGTTCGACGAGACCTCCCTCGGTACGGAGCCGGAGCGGCTGCGCGAGGTCTGCGACGAGGTGCTGGGCTGGTTCACCGAGGACGGCTCCGTCGACGACGACCCCGGCCCGGCGGCGAACTCCCTCACCCAGGTGTTCCGCCCCGCCTACGCGGACCTGTGGCGCCGCACCGCCCCGCTGACCTCTCCGACCTGGCGCCGGCGGCTCGCCGCGCACATCGGGGCCTTCTTCGACACCTGTGTGTGGGAGTCGGAGAACCGGGTCACGGGCCGCGTCCCCGGCCTGGACGAGTACATCGCCCACCGCGGCCGCGCGCTCATGCCGTACCTCGACCTCATCGAGGTCACCACGCACTTCGAGGTGCCGGAGGAGATCTACACGCTGCCGGTGTTCGCGGAGATGAACGCGGCGCTGTCCGACGCGGACCTGTGGACCAACGACCTGTTCAGCTGCGAGAAGGAGGCGCTGCTCGGCGACCCGCACAACCTGGTCCTGGTCCACCGGCACGCGCACGGCACGGACCTGCAGACCGCCGCGGACGCCGTCGGGGAGATGGTCCAGGGCCGCTTCGACCGTTTCACCGAGCTCAGTTCCTCCTTCGCGGAGCTCCTGACGCCCGCGCAGCTCGCACTCTTCCCGGCGGACCGTCTGGAGCGCCACGTCGCGGGACTGCGCAGCTGGCTCACCGGCCAGCTCCAGTGGCGCTTCGAGACGCTGCGGTTCGACCCCACGCGGCCCGAGGTCACCAGCACCGCGGGCTCCACCCCGCTGTAGGCGCGCCCTCGACCGACTTCCCTCACCGTGACCGACCGTGAACGGGGTACGCATGCGAAACCGTTACGCGACACTCAGACATCTGGAGACCCTCGACCCGAAGGCGGACCACCAGGAGATCCACCGCATATCCTCCGACCACGAGTTCCCCTGGGACTACGGCCGGGGGCTCGAGGTGGCGATCTGGCGCACCTGTTGCGTGCCCGCCATCTCCGACGTCCTGGACGGCAGCGGCGAGTTCGCCCTGCGCGCGCAGAAGCGCTACGACGACACCCGGATCCTGCTCGGCGAACTGGTACGCGGAGGCTACGACTCCACGCGCGGGCGCCAGGCGATCCGGCAGATCAACCAGGCGCACCGCAGGTTCGACATCGCCAACGAGGACATGCTGTACGTCCTGTCGACCTTCGTCTTCGAGCCGGTCCGCTGGATCGACCGCTGGGCCTGGCGCCGGACCTCCGAGACGGAGCGGCTGGCGGCCTTCTACTTCTTCACCGAGGTCGGCAGGCGGATGAACATCCGTGAACTACCCACTGACTACGCATCGTTCGAGCAGTTCAACTCCGCGTACGAGCGGGCCCGCTTCCAGCGGGCCGCGAGCAACCACCGCGTCGGAACCAACATCCTGAACCTGTACGCGTCCTGGTACCGGCGCCCGGTCAGCGACCTGGTCGCGGCCACGCTGCCCTGCCGGCTGGACGCGCCGGCGCTGGACGCCCTCGGCCTGCCCGTGCCGCGCCGGTGGGTGCGAGCGGTCCACCGCGCCGGGCTGCGCGGCCATGCAGGGGCCGAGTTCGTCGCACCGCGGCTGATGGCGCGGCTGATGACCCGGCCGACCGCGCGGACGTACCCGGGCTATCCGCACGGATACAACCTCGACGACATCGGTCCCCAGCGGACCGTCCCGCCCGGGCGGCAGCAGCCGACGGCGCATGCCGACAGCCTCAAGGACTGAGCACCATGACCGAAACCCCAGCTTTCGCCGCGCCCTTGGCGGCCATCGGCGACACTCCCCTGCGGCCGGTCGTCGTCCCGGTCGGCGACCGGACCGTGCGGATCTGGCTGAAACTGGAGGCCGAGAACCCCTTCGGGTCGATCAAGGCCCGTACGGCGGAGGCCCTGTTGAACGCCCTGGAGTCGAGTGGGGCGCTGCGTCCGGGGATGCGGGTGGTCGAGTCGACCTCCGGCAACCTGGGCGTGGCGCTCGCCGGGCTCTGCGCGCAGCGCGGCTACCTCTGCACGCTGGTGGTCGAGCCGAGCACGCCGCCCGCCAGTGTCGCGCGGATGCACGGGTACGGCGCCGATGTGGTGACCGTGCGCGAGGTGCCGGGCGGCCGGACCCTCGAGGCCCGGCTCCAGGCCGTGCGGGAGATCGTGACGGCCGGCTCCGACGCCGTGTGGACCAACCAGTACGAGAGCCCCGCCAATCCCGGGGTGCACGAGTGGCAGACCGCCGCCGAGCTGATGAAGGCCGCACCTGACGGCCGGTTCGACGCGGTCGCCGTGGCCGTGTCGACCGGGGGCACACTGGCGGGGATCTCCCAGTTCTTCCGCGACCACGCCCCGGACACCCGGGTCGTCGCGGTCGACGCGGTGGGATCCTCGGCACTCGGCGGGAGCCCCGCCGACCGGCCGTTCAAGCTGATGGGCTTCGGCTCCGGACAGGTGTCGGGCTTCGTCGAGCCCCACCACGTGGACCATGTGGTGAGGCTGACGGACCAGGCGGCCGCCGCGGCCTGTGCGCTGATCGCCCGGCGGACCGGGATCTCGCTCGGCGGCAGCGGCGGCGCCGCGGCGCTCGCCGCCGTCTCCCGGGCGGTCCTCGACCCGTCGCTGCGGGAGATCGCCTGCGTCTGCCCGGACAGCGGGGAGAAGTACCCGCAGCTCCGCGACGCCCCGGCCGACGGCGGTCCCGGCTGCGCCGAGGAGATCCGCGCGGCCCTGGACCTGCTGGACCGGGTGCGTGCGGAGGAGCCGCCCGCATCGACCCGGCCGACCCCGCGCAAGCTGCCGAACCCCCGGAAGGGAACGCACCGATGACCCAGCACGACGACACGCCGCTCACGTATCTGGACAGCGCCGACGTGGCCCGGCTCTGCGACGGGCTGCCCGTCGCGGACCTGGCGCACGACACGCTGCTCGCCTACCGGCGCAAGGAGGCGGGGCTCACCCCGGAGGCCGCGCTGCGCTGGACCACCCCGTCCGGGGCGTCGGCACGCAGCCTCATCCTGCCCGGCTGGGCGGACGGCGCCTACGGCTGCAAGATCATCAACGCCTCGCTGGGCAACCGGCTCCTCGGCCGGCCGCGCGCCGCCGGGCTGGTCGTGCTCGACGACCCGGAGACCGCGCGGCCGATCTGCATCATGGAGGGCGGCCGGATCAGCGCCCTGCGCACGGCCGGCGTCTCGATCGCCGCGCTGCGCGCCGTACGCGACCTGGCGGCCGTCCGGCAGGTGGCCTTCCTCGGCTGCGGCCGGCAGGCCGAGGTCCACCGGGAGCTGCTGGCGAGCGTCTGCCCCGGCGTCGAGGAGTTGTTCGTGCACGACCAGGACGCGGACCGGGCCGAGGAACTGGCCGCCCGCTGGCGCGCGGCGGACCCGGCGGTCGCCGTCACGGTGACCGCGGACGCCCGCGCCGCCGTCGAGCGGGCCCAGGTGACGGTCGCGGTGACGACGACCACCGAGGCGTACGTGGAGCTGGACTGGGTGCCCACGGGCGGGACGTTCGTCAACGTGTCCCTCGACGACGCGGCGGAGAGCCTGCTCCTGGGCTGCGACCACCTGTTCGTCGACGACTGGGAGCTGGTCGTCGACGACGACCACCGGCTGCTGGGCAAGCTGGCCCGGGCCGGCCGCGTGGCCGGCCCGGGGACCGCCGCCCCGGCGGGCGGGCGCTCGGTGGACGCTTCGCTGCCGGAGCTGTTCGCCGGCGACTACGCGCGGCCGGTCGCCGGGGACGACCGGGTGGTGATCAACCCGTTCGGCATGGGCGTCCAGGACATCGCGCTGGCCGCTGCCGTGTACGCGCGGGCCGTCGAGCAGGGCGTCGGCCTCTCACTGGCCCACTGATCCGGGGGCGTACGACATCCCCCGCCGTACGCCCCCACCGCTCGCGTTGTCCACCGCGTACGCCCCCACCGCTCGCGTCCTCCACCGCGTGCGGCCCCTCATGACTGTGGCCCCGCCGGTTCTCCCGGCGGGGCCACGGTCGTACGCGGGGGCGAGGTCAGTAGGACTTCGGCAGCCCCAGGGTGTAGTGCGAGACGAAGTTGAGGATCATCTCCCGGCTCACCGGGGCGATCCGCGCCACCCGTGAGAGCGTCAGCAGCGAGGCGAGCCCGTACTCGGTCGTCAGGCCGTTGCCGCCCAGGGTGTGGATCGCCTGGTCGACGGCGTTGGCGCAGGCCTCGGCCGCGGCGTACTTGGCCATGTTCGCGGCCTCGCCCGCGGCCATGTCGTCGCCCGCGTCGTAGAGTTCGGCGGCCTTGCGGGTCATCAGCCGGGCCAGTTCCAGCTCGACGTGGATCCGGGCAAGCGGGTGGGCGACGGCCTGGTGGGCGCCGATCGGGGTCGACCACACCTGCCGGGTGCGGGCGTAGTCGACGGCCTTGTCCAGGGCGTACCGGCCGAGGCCGGCGGCGAACGCGGCGATCATGATGCGTTCCGGGTTCAGCCCGGCGAAGAGCTGCTGGAGCCCCGCGTCCTCTTCGCCGACCAGCGCGTCCGCGGGCAGCCGTATGTCGTCCAGGACGAGTTCGAACTGCCGCTCGGGGGCGCTGAGTTCCATGGGAATCTCGTGGTGGGCGAAGCCGGGGGTGTCGCGCGGGACGACGAAGAGGCACGGCTTGAGGCGGCCGGTGCGGGCGTCCGCCGTCCGGCCCACGATCAGGGTGGCGTCGGCCTCGTCGACCCCGGAGACGAAGACCTTCCGGCCGGTGAGCCGCCAGTCCGTGCCGTCCCGGCGGGCGGTGGTGGTCAGCCGGTGTGAGTTGGATCCGGCGTCCGGTTCCGTGATGCCGAAGGCCATCCGGGAGGAGCCGTCGGCCAGTCCGGGCAGCAGCCGGCGTTTCTGCTCCGGGGTGCCGAAGCGGCTGATGACCGTCCCGCAGATGGCGGGCGACACCACCAGCATGAGCAACGGGTTGCCGGCCGCGCCGAGTTCCTCCATGACGAGTGAGAGCTCGGTGATGCCGCAGCCCCCGCCGCCGTACTCCTCGGGCAGGTTGACCCCGAGGTAGCCGAGCCGTCCTGCCTCCGCCCAGAGCTCCTTCGAGGAGCGCGGGTCGGGACCGGCGCCGCCCCGGCCGCGCGCGAACGCGGCGACGGCCTCCCGCAGCGCCCGGTGTTCGGCGCTCTGTGCGAACGCGCCGCGCCCGCTCATCGATCCAGCTCCGCGAGGATCTCGGCGGTGTGCTCGCCGTGCCCGGGGGCGGCGCCGCGCAGCGAGTCGAGTCCGGCGCCGAACAGGACGGGAAAGCGGACCTGTCGGCGTGGCTCCTCGGTCGACGACCCCGGCAGGGTCCCGACCAGGTCGCGGGCGTCGACGTGCGCGTCGGCCAGGAACGCGTCGGCGGTCTCGTACACCGGTGCCCACGGCAGATCCAGTCCGTCGAGCGCGGCGCACCACCAGGCCAGGTCGCGACGGGCGAGGACGCCGGTGAGCAGTTCCCGTACCCGCCCGCGGGCCCGGGTGCGCGCCGCGCGGCGGTCGTAGGCGTCGTCGTCGAGCTCCGGGAACTCCCCGGCGAAGGCCGTGCGGAAGGCCAGCCAGAACTTGTCCTCGAAGGTCGCGAGCGCGATCCGGCCGCCGTCGGCGGCGGTGAACACATCGTTGTCCCCCGTGACCAGCGGGCTGTCGGCGGGGTCGGGCAGCGTGCGCAGAGGCAGCGCGAGCGGTCCGGCCCAGGCGGCGGCCGCCTCGTGCAGCGACACGTCGAGATGCTGGCCGTGGCCGGTGGAGCGGGCGGAGGCGACCGCGACCGAGGTGGACAGCGCGGCGTACATCGCTCCGGCGAGGTCGGCGATCCTCAGACCCACCCGGTCGACGCGCTCGCCGGGACGGTGCGGCACGGCGAAGAAGCCCGCCAGAGCGAGGAAGTTGAGGTCGTGGCCGGGCCGGGAGGCGTAGGGGCCGTGCTGGCCGAAGCCGGTGATCGAGCACAGCACCACCCGCGGGTTGGCCTCGCGCAGCCGCGCGTACCCGAGCCCCATGGCGTCGAGGACGCCGGGCCGGTGGCTCTCCACCACGGCGTCGCTGCGCTCCACCAGACGCAGCAGTGTGTCCCGGCCGGCCGGGTCGCGCAGATCCAGGACGAGGGAGCGCTTGTTGCGGTTGAGCGCCGCGAACGTCTCCGGCTCGACGAGCCTGCCGTAGTCGCCGCCGTCCGGGCTCTCCACCTTGACCACGTCGGCGCCGAGGTCGGCCATCAGCACCGTGGCGAATCCGCCGGGCAGCAGCCGCGAGAGATCGAGGACCCGTATGCCGTCCAGGGCCGGCCAGCCCGCCGTCACTTCCACTGTGACTCCTTTCGCTCCCGCGGCCTCCGGTCGAGGGCGGGCACAAGCGGACGCACGTTACCGACGGCGGGACCACCGGCCCTGGACGGGAACTGCACAGCTCCTGCCTCCCTCGCCCGGTTCCCTCCCGGGAGGGAACGGATTCCAGCCGCCGGGGGATCCGGCGCCGTGGGCCCGACGGTGGGATGGGAGCAGCGCCGGACGAACCGGCAGCCCACCGCCGAGGAGAGTCACCATGCAGGTCAGCACCGCACCGGCCGCCCCGCACGCCGACGTTCCGCACATCGACACCCTGCTCACCGAGTCGCTCCGCCCCGCGGACGACGAGGCGCCGCTCTCGGACCACACCGTCGGCTCCCTGCTGCGCGAGGTGGCGGCGGGCCGGCCGGACGCCCCGGCCCTGGAGTCGGTCCCGGCCGACGGCGGCGCCACGCGCCGCTGGACGTACGGCGAACTGCTCGCCGAGGCCGAGAGCGTGGCCGGTGGGCTGCGGGAGCGGGTAGGACTGGGCGCGCGAGTCGCCCTGTGGGCGCCGAACGTCCCGGAGTGGCCCGTCGTCGCGTACGCGGCGGCGCTGGCCGGGGTGACGCTGGTGACGCTCAACCCGGCGCTGCGGCCCGGTGAGCTGACCCACGCGCTGCGCACCTCGGAGGCCGAGATGCTGATCCACGCCGACGCAGTCCGGGGCTACGACATGGCAGGGACGGCAGAGGCGGTGGCACCGGATCTGCCGGGTCTGCGGCACGTCGTGCCGCTCGCCGCGTGGGAGTCGCTGCGGGGTGCCGCGCCGCTGCCCTCGCAGGAGGAGATCGCCGCCGTCCCGGCGCAGATCCAGTTCACCTCCGGCACCACCGGCGCCCCGAAGGCGGTGCTGCTCTCGCACCGGTCCGTGGTCAACGTGGCCCGGCTGACCTTCGAGGGGCTCGGCGTCCACGACGGCGCGACCGTCGTCTCCCCGCTGCCGATGTTCCACACCGCCGGCTGTGTCATCTCCTGCCTGGGGCCGCTGTGGAGCGGCGGCGTCTTCACGCTCCTGGAGCGCTTCGACCCCAAGGTCCTCTTCGAGGTGCTGCGCCGGTCCCCCGGCGCGGTGCTGACCAGCGTGCCGACGGTGCTGACCGCCCTGAACGACGTGGCCCGTGCCGCCGACGGCGCGCCGGCCCGGCTCTCCTCCGTTCTCACCGGCGCGGCGCCGGTCCGCCCGCAGCTCATCACCGAGACCGAGGAGCTGTTCTCCACCACGGTGTTCAACCTGTACGGGCAGACCGAGCTGGCCTCCGTGGTCACCCTGACCCGCCCGGACGACACCGCCATGGACAAGACCAGCACCGTCGGCAGGCCGCTGCCGCACGTCGCGTGCAAGATCGTGTCCCCGGACACCGGCCGGGTGCAGCCGCTCGGCGTCCCCGGCGAGATCTGCGCCCGCGGCTACCAGCAGCTCCTCGCGTACTACGGCGACGCGGAGGCCACCGCGCGGAAGGTGGACGCGGACGGCTGGCTGCACACCGGGGACCTCGGCTCGATGGACGCGACCGGCGCGGTCCGGATCGAGGGCCGGCTGAGCGACCTGATCATCCGGGGCGGTGAGAACATCGCGCCCGGGCCCGTCGAGTCCTTCCTCACCACGCTGCCGGGGGTCCGCGACGCGCTGGTGGTGGGGCTGCCCGACGACCGGTGGGGCGAGATCGTCGCCGCGGTGCTGCTGCCCGCCGCCGACCGCCCGGAGGGCCCGGACGTCGAGGAGTGCGTCGCCCGCTGCCGCGAGCAGCTCTCCCCGCACAAGATCCCGGCCCGGTGGTACCTCGCCGACGGGCTGCCGCTGACCGCCTCCGGGAAGATCCAGAAGTTCCGGGTCCGGGAGCTGATCGCCGAGGGCGTCCTCCCCCGCATCGACGTACCGCGCGCCTGACGCGCCCTGCCGAGTCCCGCCCCTGACGTCACGTCACCCCGCCGACCCCCGGGAGCACCGCCATGAAGATCTCCATGCAGCTGAGGTACGACAACGACATCGTCGCCGCGGCCGGCCAGGTCACCGAGCTGGAACGGGCCGGCCTGGACCTGGTCTGGGTGCCGGAGGCGTACGGCTACGACGCGCCCAGCTTCATGGGCTTCCTCGCCGCCCGCACCGAGCGGATCGAGATCGGGTCCGGCATCCTCTCCGTGTTCAGCCGGACGCCCGCCCTGCTGGCCATGACCGCGGCCGGCGTCGACGCCCTGTCCGGCGGGCGCTGCCACCTCGGTCTCGGCTCCTCCGGCCCGCAGGTCGTCGAGGGTCTGCACGGGGTGCCGTACGCCGCGCCGGTGGCCCGGACCCGCGAGACCATCGAGGTCATGCGCGCCTTCTGGCGGCGGGACGAGCCGGTGCGCCACCAGGGGCGCACCGTCACGCTGCCGCTGCCAGAGGGTCAGGGCACCGGCCTCGGCAGGCCGATGCGGCTGCTGACGCCGCCGGTCCGTCCTTCCGTCCCGGTGTGGGTGGCCGCGCTGGGCCCGAAGAACGTCCGGATGGTCGCGGAGTCCGCTGACGGCTGGCTGCCGATGTTCTTCGTCCCCGAGTGGTGCGACCGGGTGTGGGGGCCGGCGCTCAAGGAGGGCGCCGGGGCCCGCGGACCTGAGCTGGGCCCGCTCCGGATCTCCGCGGGCGGTCTGCTCGCGATCGGCCCGGACGCCGAGCGGGCCCGGGAGCGGGCCCGAGGCCAGCTCGCGCTGTTCGTCGGGGGCATGGGCGCGCCCGGCCACAACTACTACTACGACCTGGTCAGCCGGTACGGCTACGCCCGTGAGGCGGAGACGATCCAGCGGCTGTTCCGGGCCGGTGACAAGGCCGGGGCCGCGGCCGCCGTACCCGCCGCGCTGCTCGAGGCCACCACGATCTGCGGCACGAAGAGCTATGTGAGGGATCGTCTGGACGCCTACCGCGAGGCCGGAGTCACCCATCTCCAGGTCGTGCCGGTGCCGCAGGAGGGCGAGTCGGAGGCGGCGGTGGTCTCCCGCCTGAAGGACCTCGTCGGCTGACGGACACCGCCGGCCCCGGGAGCCCGTGGCCTTCTCAGCCGGCGCCGACGAACCCCGACTCGTACGCCAGGACCACCGCCTGCGTCCGGTCGCGTGCCCCCAGCTTCGCCAGGGTGCCGCTGACATGGGTCTTGACCGTCTGCACCCCCAGGAACAGCCGCTCGGCGATCTCCGCGTTGGACATCCCCTGCGCCATCAGCCGCAGCACGTCCGCCTCCCGCTCCGTGAGCTGGGCACGCGCCAGCGCGTCGCCCGGCTCACGGGCCTGACGCCCCTGCGCCAGCGAGCGGATCGCGGCGGGGAAGAGCACCGAGTCTCCTGTCGCCACGGTACGGACGGCCCGGACGATCTCGGCGGGCCGGGACCGCTTGAGCAGGAACCCCGACGCCCCCTCTCTGAGGGCCTCGTAGACGTAGTCGTCCCGCTCGAACGTGGTGATCACCAGGACCCTCGGCGGGTCGGCGACCGCGGCCATGAGATCGCGGGTCGCGGTGATGCCGTCGACGGTGGGCATCCGTACGTCCATGACGACGACGTCCGGGCGCATCCTCCGGACGAGCGGCACCACCTCGCAGCCGTCGGAGGCCTCGCCGGCCACGGTGATGCCGGGGGCGTTGCCGAGGATGGCCGACATGCCGGTCCGGACGAGCTCCTCGTCGTCGACGAGGAGTACGGAGATGTCCATGATCACGATCCCAACCGTAGGGGGAGGCGAGCGCTGACGGTCCAGCGCCCCGATGCGGCTCCGGCCGTGGCCCGACCGCCCAGCAGCGCGGCGCGCTCCCGCAGACCGGGCAGCCCCTTGCCGGTGCCGGGAACCCGCGGGGCCTCCTCCACCAGCCGGTTCGCGACGGTGAGCCGCACCTGTTCGCCGCTCACGTCCAGGTCGACGTCCACGGGTGAACCGGGCGCGTGCTTCATGGCGTTGGTGAGCGCCTCCTGAAGGATGCGGTACGCCTCGCGGGAGACCACGCCCGGGACGGCGTCGATGTCGGCGGCGGTGCGCGAGCGCACGGTGACGCCCGCCGCACGGCTGGCCTCCAGGAGCTGCCCGACGTCGGCCAGCGTGGGCCGGACGGTGCGCGCCGCCAGCTCGTCCTCCTTCAGGCAGCCGAGGGTGCGCTCCAGGTCGTCCATGGCGCGGCGGCCGCAGTCCTCGATGGCGGTCAGCGCCCGGATCGCGAAGTCCCTGTCGGCGTCGATGAGTTCACGGGCCGCGCTCGCCTGGAGCACGGTGACCGTGAGGGCGTGGCCGATGGAGTCGTGGAGTTCGCCCGCGAGCCGGTTGCGGGCCAGCAGTTCGTCCGCCCGGCGCTCGGCCTCCGCGAGCCGTTCGGCCGTCGAGGGGCCCAGCAGCCGGCGCGCGAGGGCGAGTTGTACGTGCCCGGCCCAGACGACCAGCGCGAACGCGGCGAGCAGCAGCGGCGGCACCAGGCCCAGGTACCAGATGTGGCGGTGGCCGCCGGGGATGGTGACGCCGAGGATCGTCCGGGCGCCCTCGACGGCGGGCGCGGACGCCAGCGTTCCGGTGACGGACAGCAGTTGGGCGACGACACTCGCGACGAGCAGTCCCCACCAGCAGCGCAGCACCAGCCAGACGCTGGTGCGCCGGCGGTCGGAGAGACTCCGGGCGGGGGCACGGCCGATGTCGTTCTCGTCGTCCGGCACGAGCAGCAGCCGCGCCTGGATGCCCTCCGCGCGCCGCGTCCCCGGCACCAGGCCGAGCAGCAGCAGCGGGACCACCGGAACGAGGGCGCAGGCCGCGAGGGTACGGCCCAGGTTCTCGGTGATGCCGGGCCACACCAGCACGCAGACCGGTCCCACGGCCCCGCCGAGCAGGAGATGGAGCCCGCGGGCATAGGTACGGCCCTGGCGCAGGGCGTCGTGGAGCGTCGACAGGTGACGTCTCATGGGGGATCAGCTCCCTCCCCGGGGGGAGGTGACTCCCGCCGCCGGGGGATCCGTCCGGGGCCGCCGGACGGTTGGCTTGAGGACATGAACAGGGACAACGGAACGGCGCACGGTGCGGGCGACGCACCGGCCGTCGAAGTACGGGGCCTGGTGAAGGCCTACGGAGACAGGACGGTGGTGAAAGACCTCACCTTCCAGGTGCGGGCCGGTTCGGTCACCGGTTTCCTCGGCCCGAACGGCGCGGGGAAGTCGACCACCCTGCGGATGATCCTGGGGCTGGACCGGCCCACGGCGGGCGAGGTGCTGGTCACGGGGCGGCCGTACGGCCGGCTGGTCGAGCCGCTGCGCCATGTGGGCGCGCTGCTGGACGCCGGCGCCGCGCATCCGGGGCGTACCGCACGCGACCATCTGCTCTGCATCGCCCACGCCGGTCGCATGCCGCGGGCGCGCGTCGACGAGGTGCTGGAGCAGGTCGGCCTGGAGTCCGCGGCCCGTCGGCGGGTCGGCGGGTTCTCGCTGGGCATGCGTCAACGCCTGGGCATCGCCGCGGCTCTGCTCGGCGACCCGGAGGTACTGGTCCTCGACGAGCCGGTCAACGGCCTGGACCCGGAGGGCATCCGCTGGCTGCGGAACTTCCTCAAGGGGCTGGCGGCACGGGGCCGGGCGGTGCTGATCTCCAGTCACCTGATGACGGAGACGGCGCTGCTGGCGGACCGGCTGGTCGTGATCGGCAGGGGCCGGCTGCTGGCGGACGTGTCCATGGCCGAGTTCGCCGCGGAGCACGGCCGCTCCCGGGCGCGGGTGCGGGCCGACGAGCCGGAGCGGCTGCGCGAGGCCCTGGTGCGCAAGGGGCTGCGGGTGGTGCCGAGCGAGGGCGGCGCGCTGGAGGTGTACGGGGCGGAGGCCGCCGACGTCGGCCGGATCGCGGCTCACGAGCGGGCCTGCGTCCTGGAACTGGTCCAGGTCGAGGACTCGCTGGAGGAGGCATTCATGCGCATGACCGCCGATTCGGTGGAGTACGGGGGGCGACCCCTCGGAGAGGTGGTCTGACGATGTCTGTCAACGCGGTGCTCCGCTCGGAGTGGACGAAGATCCGCTCGGTGCGTCCGGTCCTGTGGTCGCTGCCGCTGTCCGCGGCACTGCTCGTCGGCATCGGTGCCGGCGTGTCGGGATCGGTCGGCCCGGAGGAGGCGGACGGCCCCGGCTTCGACCCGGTGCAACTCGGTTACTACGGCATCCTCTTCGCCCATGTCGTCGTGATCGCCTTCGCCGTCCTGGTGGTCGGCAACGAGTACCAGCACGGCGCGATCCGGGTCTCGCTGGCGGCGGTGCCCCGGCGCGGCCTGATGTACAGCGCCAAACTGACTGTCGGGGCGGTGCTGGCCCTGGTGGCCGGCGTGGTCGCCTCGCTGGGCACGTTCTTCCTCTCACAGCGTCTGCTCGGCGAGCACGGCATGGCGTTCGGTGAGGAGGGGACGGTGCGGGCGATCGTCGTGGGCGCCCTGTACTTCCCGCTGCTCGCGGTCATGTGCATGGGGTTCACGGCGATGCTGCGCAGTCTGATGCTCTCCATGGGCGTCCTGGTCCCGGTGCTGTTCCTGGTCTCTCCCGTGCTGGCCGAGATCCCCGGCCTGAAGGAGCTGTCCTGGTATCTGCCGGACCGGGCCGGCCAGTACGGGCTGCGGCTCGACCCGGCCGCCGCCGCGCCCTACAGCCCCATGACCGGAGTGCTGGTCATGGCGGTCTGGGCGGCCGCGGCGGCGGTCGGCGGCTGGCTGACGCTCCGCACCCGCGACGCGTGAGCGCCCCGCCGCCGTGAGGGACGCGTGAGGGGACGGGGGCGGTGGGCATCGACGACCGTCCCCTCACGCCGTTCATCACTCCCAGGCCCGGAGGCGTACCAGGGACGGGAACGCGTACTCGTCACCGGCGCCCGCCGGGGGTTCGAGCAGCTGGTGATCGACCAGCCGTTCCAGGACGTCCTCCGCCTGGCGTCCGCCGCAGCGCAGCACGGCTGCCGCACCGGCGGGGGTGAACGCCCGGTCCGCGGACCGGGCGAGGGCGCGCACGGCGTCGCTGAGCACGGGGTCCAGGCCCTCGTACGCGGAGGTCAGCCGTTCCCGTACGGACAGGTCGCCGGCGACCAGTTCCGACAGCCGCCGCTCCTCGTCGGCCAGCCGGTCCGCCAGCCGCGCGAGGGTCCAGTGCGGGCGGGCGGCGAGCCGCATGCCCGCGATCCGCACGGCCAGCGGGATCCCGTCGCACAGCTCGGCAACGGTCTCGGCCGCCGCCCGTTCGGCCAGCACCCGCCGCTCACCGGCGATCCGGGCGAGCAGGGCGACGGACTGGTCGGCCGTGAAGCGCTCGACACGGAAGTGCTGGGCGCCCTCCAGGCCGGACAGCGGGATCCGGCCTGCCAGCAGTGCGGCGCCGCCGGGGCCGGACGGCAGCAACGGGCGGACGGCGCGTTCCCCGGGCGCGTCGTCGACGACCACCAGGACCCGGCGTCCGGCGACGGACTCCTGGTAGAGCGCCGCGAGTTCGGGCAGCCCGTCGGGCAGCTCGGCCGTCGGCACGCCCAGTGCCCGGGCGAAGCCGCGCAGCACGTTGCGGACCTCGTCGGGCGTGCCGGTGCGCAGCCGGGCGTGCAGGACGCCGCCGGGGAAGTGGCGGGCGACGGCCGCGGCGATCTGGACGGTCAGGGCGGACTTGCCGACGCCGACGGGTCCATGGAGCGCGGCGACCGGGGCCGCGCCGAACGCGGCCAGCGGCCCCTGCCCGTTGAGGTACTGCTGGATCTGGAAGTGCTCGGCCCGGCCCACGAAGTCCCCGACGCCCTGCGGAAGCTGGACGGAGCGCGGTATATCGGCCCGGTCGGCGGGCCGCGCGGTCCTCGCCGTCGCAATCCGGGCGTCCTCCCCCAGCACGGCCATCTGGGCCTCGCGGAGTTCGGCGCCGGGATCGATGCCGCTCTCGACGCGGAGCCTGCGGTCGACCGTGGCGAACAGCTCCAGCGCCTCCGCCCGGCGGCCGGAACCGGCGAGCGCGGCGAGCAGCCGGGCGTGCAGGCCCTCGTGCAGCACCTCGTGCCGGGCGATCGGCCCGAGCTGGGCGAGCACCTCCTCGTACTGTCCGCGGGCGAGGGCGAGGTCGGCGAGGCGCAGCGCGGAGGCGACGCGCAGGCGGGCGTGCTCGACTGCGGCGGCATGGCGGGCCAGTCGTGGCGGGGCGCCTTCCAGAAGCGGTCCGCGCCAGAGCCGCAGCGCCTCGGCGAGCAGGACCTGTTCGTGGACCGGGTCGTTCGCGGCGCGGGCCCGCTCGGCCTCGTGCGTCAGCCGGCCGAACTCCAGGACGTCGAGCCGGCTGTCCCCCTCGACCCGGAGTTCGTAGCCTCCGCCGTGCCGCAGGACCGAGGTCCGGCCCGTGCCGGGGAGGGAGTGCTCCTCCAGCATCAGCCGGATGCGCGAAATGTAGGTGTGGATCAATTGGCCGAAGGTGTCCGGAAGTTCGCCGTCCCAGAGCACTTCGATGATCTCGTCGCGCTCGACCACCTGATGGGCCCGGAGAGCGAGCAGTCCGAGCAGGGTCCGCTGCTTCGGCGTTCCGGTGAGCAGTTCGGCGGCGCCGCGCGTGGCGGAGAGCCGGCCGAGGATCTTCAGGACCAGCGGGGCGTCCTCTGGGACGTCCCGTTCGGCACCGGCCGTGGCGCCGACCCGGGCGAGCAGCGCGGGTTCGTGCAGGGCTTCGGCGATTCTGCGCAGCGATCCGGATCTCGGGGCGCGGACCCTGCCCCGCTCGATCTCACGGAGCGTGCGCAGCCCGATCCCGGATTTCTCGGCGAGGTCCCGCTGACTGACCCCGTTGCGGGTCCGCGCGGCGCGGACCAGGGTGGCGACGTCTCGTTCCGCCAACGCCGTCGCCGGACTACCACCCGTCATGACTCCCCCATGAATGGTCGTTCGTTTCGCCGTCCGTCCCCGTCGTCCCCGACGGACCGCGCCGGCGTGGTCAGCCGCGGCTGTTCCACTCCTCCTGGGGGTCGGTGATGATCGGGCCGTCGGCCACGACGGTGCTCGGCGCGGACGTCACCTGCTGCTCTGCGACGGCCAGGATCGCGAGGCCGAACAGCGCGGTGACCGCGACGCAAGCGGTGCGCAGGGCGTGGGAGGTGTGGGAGGTGTGGGAGGTGAACGTGATCGCTCGCATGTGCTCGGTCTTCCGTTCGCTCGTCGTTCGTGCTGCCGGGTGAGACTCTGCCAACTGCCGATCTACGCTGGATAGATCCTGAATATGCACTCTGACCTGCGGATATATCGCTCCTTCCGGATGAGTGGGGGCAGCTTCACAGCGGTTCGCCGAGAGCCGTGAGGAGGGCTGCCGCGTGGTCGGCGTCGGGCAGCCCGAGCCGGGTCAGCAGCGTGTGCGCCTGCCGGGCCCTGGCCACCGCGGCCCCGGTGTCGCCGAGGTCGGCGAGGGTACGGCCGAGCACCAGGAGGGCGAGCCCCTGGTCGCGCTCCGCGCGGCGCTGCTCGCACAGCACCAGCGCGTGGCTCGCTTCTCGGACGGCTTCCTCCCGGCGGCCCGTGATCCGCAGGGTCTCGGCCAGCCGGAAACGGGCCTGCGACTCCTGTCCGCGGATCTGCCAGGCCGCGCAGAGGTCCAGGCACTGGGTGTGGCTCGCGATCGCCTCTTCGTACCGCCCCAGTTCGTGCAGGGCCATGCCCTGCACACAGAGCGCGTACGCGGCGCCGTGATGGTCCTCGACCTCCCGCAGCGCGGCCAGCGCCTCGGCGCACGCGACGAGTGCCTCCTCTGCGCGGCCTCCGCGCAGCCGGGCCTGCGCCGCGTTGAGCCGCGTCACCAGCTCGCCCGAGCGGTGCCCGAGCTTCTCCGCCAGCTCGATCGCCTGGTCGTAGCAGTGGACCGCGTCCTCGTAGCGGTGCTGGAACTGCGCGATCAGGCCCCGGTCGTTGAGCGTCTGACGGAGGATCACCCGGTCGCCGACCCGCTCGCAGGCCTCCGCCGCGAGCCGGGTGAACAGCTCGGCCTCGGCGAGCCGGCCGCTCTGCAGGGCGGCGTTCCCGCAGACGAAGCGGGCCCGCCCGGCGACATGGTCGTCGCCGCGCTGCGCGGCGGTCTCGGCCAGCGCCTGCGCGGCGGCGGCAAGCTGCCCGTACGGGATGTCCTTGCCGAACGGCGTGAGGGCGATGAGCAGGTCGGCGGCGACGCGCAGGGTCCGCGGGGCCGCCCCGGCGGGGCTGCGGGCTGCCAGCATCACCGCGTTGGTGAGGCATTCGAACTCGGCGGTCACCCAGCCGCGGGCCTCCGCGAGCCCGGCGAAGTGCGGCACGGGCGACGAGCCGGGAGTGAGGAAGATCCCGTCCGGGTCGCCGGGCACCATGCACTGGAAGGCGGCGCGCCCGGCCGCCAGGAGATGGTCGAGGAGCGGCGGCAGCACGGGGATGCCGGCCTCGGCGCCGCCGTCGCCCGGCGGCACACCGAGTTGGAGCGCGAAGGCCCAGACGAGGTCGTGGTAGCGGTACCGGCCGGGCTGCGGGGCCTCCAGCATGGCCGCGTCGACCAGGGACTCGAGGATCTCCTCGGTGTCGTACGGGTCGAGACCGAGGGCCGCGGCGGCCACCTCCAGTCCGATGCTCGGCCGGGCCACCGGGGCGAGCAGCTGGAAGGCGCACGCCTGTTCCTGCGGGAGCTGGCGGTAGCCGAGTTCGAAGGTGGCCGCGACGGCCAGGTCGCCGGCGCGCAGTTCGCCGATGCGGCGGCGCTCGTCGGCGAGCCGGCGGGTCATGGTCTCGATCTGCCAGCGCGGCCGGGCGGCGAGGCGGGCGGCCACGATCCGGACGGCGAGCGGCAGATGCCCGCACGCGCTCACCAGTTCGATCGCGGCGGCGGGCGCCGCCGCCACGCGTTCGGCGCCGACGATCGCGGTGAGCAACTCGATCGCCTCGTCGGTCGCGAAGACGTCCAGAGCCACGGCGGTGACCGCGCTGGGGATGCCGACGAGCCGGGTCCGGCTGGTGACGATCACCGCGCAGCCGCCCGAGCCGGGCAGCAGCGGGCCCACCTGGGCAGGGTCCCGGGCGTTGTCGAGGAGCAGCAGCATGCGCCGGCCGTCGAGCAGGGTGCGCAGCAGCCTGGCGCGGTCCTCGGTCACGGCCGGGAGCGCGTGCGGCGGCACACCCATCGCGGCGAGCATGCTGCCGAGGACGGCCGACGGGTCGGCGGGCTCGAGACCGCTGCCGCGCAGATCGACGTAGAGCTGCCCGTCCGGGAACTCGTGCTTGATCCGGTGGGCGACCCGCAGGGCGAGGGTGGTCTTGCCGAGGCCGCCCATGCCGCTGATGGACGCGACCGGGAGCGAGGTCCGCTCCGGGTCGGTGAGGACCCGGCTCAGCTCCTCGACCTGTTCGGCGCGGCCGGTGAAGTCGAATGCCTCGGCGGGGAGTTGAGCGGGGCGAACGAGGACCGGAGCGACGGATTCGGGGTCGGGTGCGGGTGCGGGAGTCGGGCCGGCGTCGGGTTCGGCGGCTCGAAGCGCCCGGGAGGGCTGCGGAGCCTCACGACTCCGCGGATCGTGGGAGGCCTCCGGAGTGGCTGCGGCCGGCACGGTGCCGCGGGGCGCGACGTCGAGGAGCGGGTCGCCCGCGAGGACCCGTGCGTGCAGCGCGGTCAGTTCGGTTCCGGGGTCTACCCCGAGCTCCTCGGCGAGGACGCGCCGGGCACGCGCGTAGACCGCCAGTGCGTCCGCCTGCCGCCCGGAGGCGTACAGGGCGCGCATGAGAAAGCCGTACGGCCGTTCCTGGAGCGGGTGTTCCTGCGTGAACAAAGTGAGGTCGGGAATGATCGCGCCGTGCCGGCCCATCTGCAGCTCGTGCGCGAAACGTTCCTCCTCCAGCCCGAGCCGCAGCTCGGTGAAGCGAGCCCGTTGCTGCTCGGCGTACGGGCCGGGCACCCCGGCCAACGGCGCACCCTGCCAGAGGCCGAGCGCCTCGGTCAGCAGCCGCCCGCATGCCTCGTCGTCGCCCCCGGCCCGGGCCCGGACGGCTTCGGCGGCGAGCTGCTCGGCACGGTGCAGGTCCACCGAAAGCGGCGGCGCCACCATGCGGTAGCCGTCGGGTTGGGAGAGCAGCAGCCGGGGTTCGGCGGAGTCCTCCTCCAGGAGCTGCCGCAGCCGCCACACATAGGTGCGCAAGCTCGACAGCGCTGAGCCCGGGGGCTCCTCGCCCCAGACCGAAGCGATCAGTTCGTGCGTGGAGGCGACCCGGCCGGAGCGCAGCAGCAGCGCCACGAGCAGGGCCTGCTGCTGCGGGGAACCAATGGTGATCGGTGTCTCGCCCCGGTGCACGGACACGGCTCCGAGCACGCTGAACCGAATCGACCCCCCCATGGATCCTGCCTTCTGCACTCGCGGCTACGCGACCCCCGTCGCACAGTGACCTGACGCCAGGCGCCCGGCAACGATCATTACACGTCCGCCCGGAAGCGGCACCTGCCCCCGGGAATGTTTCCCGCGAACTCCTGCCCGGCATCGGGCACATACGCAGCAGGGCGCATCAGCCGTCCAGCAGCGCCACATGGACAAGATACGGCAGGAGACGGACAGCCTGCGGATCATGATCGAGCAGAATCGCGACGGGGGTGCGCCCCCGGGCCCGGAGTGCCTCGACGAGCCCCGCCCGCCCGGACGCGCCGTCCTCCACCGAGAACGGCCGGCCGACCTCCTCCTGGTTCGGCGTGACGGAGGGCACGGTCGGGACGACGGGGCCGACGCCGACGCCGGTGGGCGGGACGCTCTTTTCCCGGGCGAGCAGGGCGCGTTCCGCGGCAACCGCGAGGGCCTCGCTCCAGGTTGCCGCGACGGCCACGACGGTGTCGTCCCCGAGCCGGACCGCGCAGGCCGGCACGGAGAGCAGCGCGGACAGATCGTGGGCGACGGGTTCACCCGCGGCGCGCAGCATGCGGACGAGGGCGGGGTCCCCGAGGTCCGGGAGCGCGAGCCGGGCGACTCGTGCGCCCGGCTGGGCGAGCCGGGCGGTCACCAGCGCCTCGCAGTGCCCGGTCAGCGCGGCCTCCAGCGCGGCCGCCCAGGTGACCCCGGCCGCAGCGCCCGTCGGCAGCCGGTACGGCGTGCCCGGGGTCAGGCCCGGGGCCGGGGCCGGGTACGCCTCGGCTGCGGGAACCCGGCGCAACCGGTCGGTGACGAGGTCCAGACCCCAGACCTCACAGCCGCTCCGGGCGTGCGGGGCGGCGGCGAAAGTCCCGTACGCGGCGAGCGCCTCGAGCATGGCCGCGAGACGGGCGCTCCGGGCGTCCGGCCCGTGACCCCACACGGTGACACCGGGCGCGTCGGCCGGCAGCGGTCCGAACGGGTCGGGGACCGCGACAGCGCACCCCCACAGGCCGGTCGGCCCCGGCTTGGCCTCCCGGACCGGCCCCAGGAGCCCGGTCCGGGCGTCCGCCACGGCGTCGATCCGCTCCAGCAGCCGTGCGGGATCGACGGCCGCACCCCCGATCCGCCCGAGGAACGCGACCCGCGCCCCCGTCTCGGTACCCGCCCGTGTGACCGATCGATCGGGCCGGGGCAGGGGCACGACGGGGTGCCGGCTGCTGGACGACGTCCGCACATCGGTGCGCACGAGGCACGGCTCTCCGGCGTCCCCGAGGCCGCCGGCGACACCTCCGGCCCGAGCCGCTCCCACGGTTCCGGCTTCTCCCGTTCCCGAAGCTCCGACGCTTCCGGCCCCTGCTACGACGCCCCGCGCCCCCGCGCCGCCGCGGCCCAGCCAGGCGTCCAGGAGCCGGTCGGCGATCCATTCCGCCCGCTCGGCGGCGAGCACGGCGCCGGCGGGGCCGTCCGCCGCACCGCCCACCGGCGCGCCGCCGAAGCCGTCCGGCTCGGCGCCCACCGGCCCGTCCAGCCGGCTCTGCGGAGTAGCACCGCGCAGTCGCCGCCAGCCCGAGGCCGCGGCGGTGCGGTCCGCGGGACCGAGCGGACCGGTCCACAGTTCGTCTCCGTGGACCAGCACCTGCCCCAACCATGCGCGGGCGTCGGCGCACCGGTCGGCCGTGGCCGCCAACTCGGCTGTCGAACGCGCGACATGAAGCACGGTGTCGGCGGCCGTGAGCATCTCCTTCTCCGCCCACTCCGCGAGGCCGCCGAGCGCCTCGTCATCGCCCTCGCCCGTCCGGCGGACCCGGACGTCGGAGCACCCGGCCCGCTCCGCGGCAGCCGTGAGCGCCCGGAGCAGTCGGCCCTCGCCGGCCAGCAACAGCCGTCCGTCCGGCGCCCGTCCGGGCCCCGTCCCCCCGGCCGACGGGTGGACGTAGGCGTCGCCGTCCGCACTGCCCCGTGGCGCGACCTCGTCACGAGGCCGGTCGTCGTCACTCCATCGCGGCCGCATGCGTCGGCTCCTGTCCCCTGGATCACTGGTGGTCGGTCCGGGGGCTCCGCGCCCCCAGCCTTGATGAAAGAGGAAGGAGATGGTCAAACGATCAACGCGGGATATAGCGTGGCCGGTTTCCACCTGCCGAGGACCGCCCGTGTGTGGCCGGCGGAGGCGAGCCGTACTCGGTCCGCCAGGCCGGTGAGGTCCCGATCCGCCCGGACCACCTTCCCGGTGGGCGTCCGGCGGGAACCGTTCCTGTCCAGTGAGCAGGAGTGGGTCTTGGACCCGTTCCTGGTCGCTGCGGGCGTCCCGAACGGTTTCGGGTGTCCGGGTTGCCCGCGTTCTCGCCGCGTCCGGGGGCACGCATCGTGTGCGTGGTCCGGGGATGCGGGGGCGGGTTCCTCACGCCCGGGGGCCCGCCGGTCGGCCTGGACGATCCGATGCCCGCATCCATCGCTCTGGTGGGTGCGGGGCGGTGTCGTCCGACGCCGGACCGGAAAGCCCTGGGCGCGTCTGCCGATCGCGATGCTCGCCGCATCGTGACGGCTCGCCCTGCGGGTGGTGCTGGTGAGTGGCTTCTGCCAGTGCTGCGCGCCCCACTTCGATGTGCAGGGCGGGTCGACGGCGCTGATCGTGATACCCGTGGCGTCGGCCATGGAGGTCTCGTGGAAGAACCGGCGCGGGTCGCCGACGGGGTTGCCGTGGACGCGCCGGTCGGGACCCGAGCACGCGACGGCATGCGCGTCGGAGGCCGCTTCCGGCGGTCTCGGGGGGCGTCACCCGTGGAATTCGGTGAGATCGATGCTGTGGACGATCAGCGGGTAGCCGTACTCCGGGTGAGCCGTCTCGCTCTCGGGCACCATGCCGAGTTTGCGGATGACGTTCTCCGAGGCGTCGTCGCCCGCGCGGCTGATGCTGACGACCCGGTCGAGCCCACGGTCCTGGAGTGCGAACTCCAGGGTCGCGTGGGCGGCTTCGGAGGCGTATCCCTGGCCCCAGAACTGTGAGCCGAACCGCCAGCTGATCGCCACGGCGGGCATGACTTCGGGCAGGAACGAGGGGACGGACAGCCCGGTGAAGCCGGCCAGTTCGCCGGAGGCCAGCAGTTCGACGGCGAAAAGGCCGAAACCCTCCTCGTCCCACTCCTCCTCCCACTGCTCGATGTCCTCGGCCGTGCGTTCCAGATCGTGCACCGAGCCGTCGTCGACCCAGCGCATGACCCTCGGGTCCGCGTTGATGTCCGCCATGGGCACGAGGTCGTCGTCGTCCCAGCGCCGGAGGACGAGGCGGGGAGTGTGAATCCGGGTCATGGCCCCCATCCTGCCAGCCGGAACCCGTGGGGAAGCGCCGCCGGCCCCCGCTGACGTCGCCGTCCTCACCACAGGCGGGAACGAGGTCAGGTGTCGCCCTGCTTCTCCTGAGCCATCTCGAGCCAGCTCCCCACGACGGTCCCCTGCTGCCCCAGGTGCGAAGCGGCCCGCAGGCAGAAGCCTGCCTGATCGCCGACGGTTTCGGTCAGCGTCTCCGCCGGGACGAGTTCCGCGAGGTGAGTGGTCAGGCGCCCCACGTCGAACGGTTCATCGACGTACTTGCCGTTCTGCAGCCGGGCGAAGACGTCCACGGTGGTGCTCTCCGCCGCTCGTACCTTCCAGAAGTCCTGGACCCCTGAGATCTTCCACCGCAGAGGGAGGAGGCCGTTCAGACCGCGGGCGAGAGAACGCTCGGGAACGGTCGAGAACAGCGCGTTGGTACAGGATTCGGCCGCCTTGCCGAGCGGTACGTCCGGAAGGCCGTGAGCGGACCCGGCCTTGTTCTGCCCGTCCTTCATCCGACCGGACTGCGCGCCCAGGGCTTTTCGCGTCTTCCTTCGCTCCTCCCCCGCCGTGCTGGGGTCACCGAGCCTCGCGAGGGACGCGCCGACCTGAGCGGTGGTCTTCGCGAGTGCCACCCGCTGCTCCGGGGGCGTCTGCTGGTGAGTGGCCATCCGCAGCGAGACACCCATGTCGTGCGCCACGGTGGGCAGCTCCGGCACGTCCGCCGCGAAGGCCGGGGGCGACTGCGGTTCGCGGTTCCCCTCCAGCGCGCCGGTCAACCGCTCGACAGCGAGGCTCAGCGGCTCCCGCAGCTCGCTCGGTGTCTTCGGGTCGCAGATCGTCTCCAGTGTCGAGGTGGCCTGCTTGACGCTCCAGAGGATCGTGGTCCGCGACTCGGCCGGCAGTGCCGACTCGCGGTTGACCTCCAGCGCGGACGCCACCTGCTGCACGATGACGATGAGCTGCTCGCGCAGTTCGGCGGAGGTCTGCGGATCGTTCATCACCGTCAGCGCGTACGTCATCTCGTCCGCGATCCCGGTGACCTCGTCCCGCGCCTGGGGTGACGTCTCGGGGTCCTGGGCGGCTTCGAGCGTCGTGGTGAGCTGCCGCACCGCCAGGTCGAGTTCCCTGGGAGCTTCCCCGGCCGCCGCCGCCAGGTTCGCCGCCGCCTCGTCGATGTCCTTCTGCTGTTCCGTCAGGAGCTGTGACGCCAGAGGGGCCGGGTCTTCGGACCCTGGTGGTTCGTCGGTACCTGTGCCGTCTCCGGGCGACGGCGTGTCGTCCGGAGACGAGGGCGGGGGCGGCGGCGAGTCACCGCTCGGCGGGGGCGGTTCGTCCGGTGTCGGCGTCCCGTCCGGCGGAGGTGGTGTGTCGCCGTTCGGTGGAGGCGGCGTGTCGCCGTTCGGCGGGGGCGGCGGGTCCGGTGTCGGCGGGGGGACCGGTGTACCGCCTGGCATCGTCAGCTCGGGTGCGTCGGTCGTGCTCCCGCCCTGGATCTGAGGTGCTGCCGCGGCGGGAGCCAAGCCGGTGGGCAGGGCGAGCGCGGCGGCCAAGGCGGATGCGCTGAGCACGCGGGCGATGTGTCGCCGAGCGATTACGGCCATGATGGTTCCCGTTGCGCTTCGCGGTGGTGCGGGCTCTGCCGGTCCGAGCGCCGAGGCACAAAACCTCAATTCCCACTCTTCACCTGGTCGGCCCATCCTGCAACGTGAACGGTGGCACCGCGCTCCCCCTGCGAATGACTGCCCCGCATTCGCCGGCGGGGCGTTACGGGACTGTCATCGACCACCGGTCGAATTCAGCAACTGCGCGAAGGGGACAGTGGCCGCGGCCCTGGCTTCCGCGACGCCGTATCTCTTCCGCTCCCTTCTGTCCTCACCCCTCGCCTCCTTGTCCAGCATCGTGACGTCGCGGGGTTTGAACGACAGAATGTGCGCCTTGGGTACGGCGGCGACGTCGGTCCATCCGTAGTACGACGTCACGTACCGGGGCTGGCGGGTCACGTTGATGATGTTGTTGTTGTGGCGGACCCTGCCTCGATTGATGATGTGGGCGTCACATTTGATGGGCCTGCAGTAGAAACGCGGATCGTCGGCGTGCCAGGAGTAGTGCGGCCGCGTGAATTCCTCGTCGATCCGACCCCGGTCCTTCCTCATGAGCAGCATCGTCAGGTCGGCCTCGATCACGCTGTACTCGGCCTCCCTGGGTACCTGGATCACCTCTTCCCTGGTGTGCTGCTCGCCCGGCTCCAGCCAGTTTCCCGGCCCGTAGAACCGTGCGGCGCCCAAGGTCTCCCGCGTGGGCGACTTCACATAGCGCCCTACTTTGGACCCGTCCGCCGTCTGGTCGATCACCTTCTTCCACTCCAGGAGTCCGCTGCCGTCACTGGCGTATTCGACGGAATCTCCGTAGATCCCGTATCCGTCACTGATGACGTAGGCGGGGATCTTTCCGGCGTTTCGCGCCTGAAATGTCACCGGGAGATGGATGACGGGGCGTTCGGAATCCATGTGCGGCGTCCCGAACTTCACCTGGAGGTCGAACAGGATGGGGGCAGATGTCGGTTGGTAGAGCGCGGAGTAGACCAGGTTGAAGGTGGCCAGCAGCGTCGTCGCCAACACCCCGGCCGCGAATTGCCTGGGGTGGGGAATCCCTTTCCACGCCTTCTCCCTGATGAGCACCTGCAGAGCCCAGAGGGACCAGCACCAGAGCGGGATGAAGGTCAGAACAAACGGTGTGTACTCCCGCTCCTGGAGCCACAGGAACAGAAGCAGCCCGTTGGTGGCCAGGGCGATGAGCACCCCGATCAGGATCACCGCTCCGGAGAGTTTCAGGTGGCGCCTGCCCCAGTAGTCGAGCACCGCGAGCGCCGCCGCGCCCTGCACCATCCCCGCGAAAGCGAACAGGAATCCGGTGACCCGCCCGGCGAAGGTCAGCGCTCCGAACGCGTCCGGACTTCCGACGACAAGGAGCAGGACCATGGAGCCCAGCAGCCCCGCCATCATGAACGCGATCGTGGAGCGCCTCCGCCATGTGCGGTCGGGCCACGTCCCGCTGTCTCCGCCGAGCCACACCACGGACGCCCTGTCGTCCAGGTCGAGGTCTTCCGGCAGCCCGAGGTGAGTGAGGATCTTGCGTAATCCCGGCAGTCCCCAGGCGCTGCCCACCGGCTTGCCGCCCATGCTGACTTCGCGCAGGCCTCGGCCGTCCGGCGGCTGCACCACCACCTTGGGTCTGTTCATGGGGCCACGATCAGATCCGGGCCGGGAGGGTGCAACCGCGGTTGCTCCGTCCAGCGCCTGCCGGGGAAACCGGCGGGCCCTCAGGGGAACCGGCCGATCCCGGCGGCGTCGAGCCGGGTGGCCAGATGGGTGATGGTTTCCTGCGGGACGTCGTCGATGCCCTTGACCTCCGGTGTCTGTGTCAGTCCGTGGGTGCTCTGATAGGCGGTCAGTGCCGCCCGGGTGTTGGTGCCGACCCTGCCGTCGAGACCTTTGGGATCGAAGTTCATGGCTTCCAAGGCGGCCTGAAGGCCGATCATCAGGTTCAGCGGGAGGGGACCGCGCCTCGAACGGAGATGGTCGGCAAGGCCGACAGTGGGCTCGAACACGAGCTGGGTGAAGTCGCCCGGCGGGTGCGAGACCTGCCAGCCGGCATAGGTGAAGAGCAGGGCGTTGCGAACGTTGCGCGGAATGACGCCGGGATTGTCCGACTCCCGCATACGACATTCACGGGCCATGGTGAGCCAGTCGCCGCGGCCGGCGGCCTTCTCGAACTCGGGGAAGCCGCGGAAGGCGTCGCCCATGGCCCAGGCCATGCTCAGCAGACCGAGCTGGCCGTCCGCGGGCCAGCCGTCGTACTGACCGAACTCCTGGCGTCGGCGCAGCCCGGTTTCGAAAGCGTCGAGCTTGCGGGTCACCAGGGCGTCGATCGCCGCCTCGGAGATGTGGAGTCCGGCGAATTGCCTCTTCTGCTCGACGGTGGCATGCGCCATGCCGGAGAACTTCACCCTGCGGTACTCCTCCTCTATCTCCTCCCGGCCGGCCGGGACGCCGTTCCGGCTCCAGTCCAGAGTGAAGATGTCGGCGAGCGGAACGGGCCTGGTCCCGAAATGTTCCGGATCGTCGGCGTCCAGCAGATTGCCGACACCGGTGGAGACCAGGGACTTGATGTCCAGGTACATGAAGTTCAGCCGGCCCTCCAGTGGCTCGCTGAACGCCGGAAAGGCGGTTCTCACGGTTTCGTGCATGATCGGCTCGCTCCTTCGCGGTCGTTGTCCCGGGCCTCTTCCGGCGCGTCGAGCGGCACGGGGGCGAGGCTCAGTACCTGGGCTCGGAGACGTCGCCGTAGCTCCATCTGCGGCCCTTCGACATCTCGAAGTGCAGGTGCGGTCCGGTGGAGTTGCCCGTGCTGCCGACTTTCCCGAGCTGCTGGCCGGCGGCCACCTTCTGGCCCGCCTTCACCTGCCGCTGCGAGAGGTGGCAGTAGGTGTACACGTGGCCGTTGTCCCCGCTGAGTCCGATCCACTGGCCGTAGGCACCGCCTCCGGGGTTGGACCACGCGATGGTCCCGCTGCGTACGGCGACGACCGGGGTGCCGGACGGGGCGGCGAAGTCCTGGCCGGTGTGCCGGCCGACGCCGTCCGGCTTCCAGGCGTAGGGGCCCCGTACGAAGAACGCGTTGGTGACCTTGTGGCCGGGCACGGGTGATCCGACGCGACCCTTGGCCGGTGGGCGGGGACGGTCCGCGGCGGGCGCGGCGCCCTTGCAGTCGACGCTGAAGCCGGCGTGACGCCCCAAGGCGGTCAGGGACTTGCAGCCGGGTACGCCGTCGGCGGCGGCGCCCTTGAACTTCTGGGCGCGCTGCTCGGCCTGGTAGGCGGCCTTGGTCTGTTCGCCGAAGAAGCCGGTCGCTCCGTCCGGGATCTTGTGACCACGGGCGATCAGGGCTTTCTGCACTGTGCGAACGTCCTCGTTCTTCTTGCCGAACTGGACTTTGGAGAGTGCGATTGCGGCCATGACGGTCTCCTTAGTAGCCGCGGGCGGGCCGGTCGGGATCCGCCTGCTGGACGCGGGCGGCGAAGTTCGAACCGGACCGGTTCACGCGGTAGCGGTCGCGTACGTAGTTGATCGTCGCGCACATGTCCGCGACCACGTCGTAGGGCGTGGTGGCCGTGCCCGCCTGGTGGTATTCGGCGAACACCGGTGGGATGCACTGTGTGGCACCCCGCGAGCAGTCGCGGGGGTGCCCGTCGGGCGCGATCGGGCCGCGCGCGTTGACGTCCGTCCGGTTCACCCGGAACTTCCGGTGGTTGTGGACGGACTCACGGCGGGTGATGGTGGTCAGCGCCGGGACGCCGAACGTGGGGTCCATGCCCGTCAGCCGGCACGCCTGCTCCGCGTAGCGGCGCATGGCGGCCTCCCCGGCCTCGTCGTCGGGATCGTGGTAGGTGACGTCGCCGAGGCTGATTCCGCCGCCGCCCGCGGCGTGCGACGCGTCCTCACACCGGACTTCGAAGCGAGCGTCACGGCCCAGCGCAGTCAGGGACGCGCAACCGGGTACGCCGTCGGCAGCGGTTCCCTCGAAGCCCTGGGCGAGTTGTTCGGCGCGGTAGGCGGCCCTGGTCTGTTCGCCGAAGTACCCGGTGGCGCCGTCCGGGATGTCGTGGCCCCGGGCGATCAGGGCCTCCTGCACCATGCGGATGTCCTCGTTCCTCAGGCCGGGCCGAAGGTTGGACAGGGCAACTGTCACGGCGTGATCCTCTCCTCAGTCCCAGGGCGTCACCATGAGCCGGATGCGGGCGTCCGGGCCGACGATCGGGGCGGCGGTGGCAGGCAGTCCTATGTGGTTGACCCACACACCCGGCTCGGGGCTCTCGTCGCCGAGGGTCCGCCCGTCGGGCGCCCGGTAGTCGCTGATGGGACCGGCGATGTCGGAGTTCCAGGTGGCCGAGAGGGTGGGACCGGAGGCGGCGCCGTCCGCTCCGACGTCGACGACGAGGATGTCGTCCACGTCGGCGGTCTGCTCCAGGTGGTCCCTGAAGCGCAGGAGTCCGCCGGGTTCGCGGAGCGACAGGATCCGCAGATGGAGCGCGTAGCGCATGGTGCCGTCACCGCCGGGACGGCTCAGGCCGCTGCACAGGAAGGTGGTCACCAGGGGGACGGCTGCGTCCAGGTCCGCACCGCCCTCCGCCGGCGCTCCCGCGGCGGTGCGCTCCGAGCCGTCCGGCAGCTGGATCGGGCACCACTGGGCACTCATCCGCTCGTGCATGACGACTTGCAGGCCGCGGACCGACAGTCGGACCTCGGCCTGCCAGACCGTACCGTCCCGCCGCGACAGCCGGTGCCCGACGAGCGCGGCCTCGACCTTGTGGTCGCCGAAGAGGAAGCGGCGCAGGTTCTGGTACCCCTCCTCGGAGTTGACGAGCCCGTAGCGACCGCTGTGGCTGCGGTACACGTACGCCTGATGGGCTCCGGGGACGTAAGCGTTGTCGATCTGCACCAGTCCGTCGCTTCGGGCTCCGACCACCGCGGACGACAGTCCGTGCGCCACGTCGTAGTCGGCCGGATTGCTGCCGATCAGGCAGAACACCCGGCTGAGGGGGAAGGCGAACGGCCGGTCGTCAGGCATCGCCCGCGGGTCCCAGTCCGGTGGCGGGCCGCCCTGGTCGAAGAGGGCCTCGGGCGTCAGGTACTCGTACATCCGCTCACGGCCGAAGATCTGCGCGCCGTTGATGCCGGTGGCGTCGCGCAGTCTCTCCAGCAGGCCGAACCCGAAGTCGAAGGCGATGCCGCCGTGCGGGGTGCCGTACGTGAAGAGTTTGGCGACGCACTCGGCGGGATCACGGCCGAGGTCGGGAAGGATCTTCTGGATCAGGCAACGGCAGACCAGACCCCCCATGGAGTGGGCCACCAAATGCACCTGCGGGGCCCCTGACTTCCGTCTGATCTTGTCGATCAGCTTCAGGAGGTCCTCGGCGGCGGACTCCATGCGGAACTCCGTGGACCCCGCACCCCAGGTGGTGGCGGACACGTCGTAGAAGCGGTGGATCCAGATGCTGTTGGACGGGATGGTGTCGCGCGAGTCCAGATAGAGTTCCTGGCTGCCGTCGACGAGGATCTGGTATCCCTCGTCGACGTGCAGGCGGATCAGGGGGCTTTCGAACTGGTAGAACTCCGGCTCGTTGTCCGTTCCGATGCGGATGTGCGTGGAGCCCTCGTTGAATCCGTAGAAGGGATCCGTCACGACGTTGTTGATGCCGGACGTGCCCCCGGCGAAGCCGCGGACGTAGACGATCGGCAGTCCGTCTTTCTCGGGCATGTGGTCCGCCCTGATCTAGCATTCACCGATGTCCGGGAGCCAGGCGTCCGGGTGGTCGATGAAGATGTTGGACAGGTAGCCGCCGAGGGCGGGGACGAAGGACCAGGCGTCGTTGGTGTGGCCCGCGGTGTTCACCGTGTCGCCCCTCGTCTGGCACTGCACCTGCACGCGCGTCGGCCCGGACAGCACGGAGACGACCGGAGCGTCGAGACGGGGCTGCGCGCGTACGTTGACACCGGTGCCCCATGTGACGAAGTTCCCGGCCGCGCCGCCGTCGCTCGGAGCGTCCGGCGTCCCACCCAGGACGGCCAGGTTCCAGTCCTGGGTGTCGTCGCACCGTGCGTCGGCCACCACCGAGAGGTGGAAGTGCTTGTCGTGCGGATTGGGACCGTCGTACGGGCCCCACTGCCAGCCGCGGTTGGTGGCGATGCGGCTGTTGGCGATGACGTACTTGATCCGCGGGTCGCGGCTGTCCAGCAGTTGGTCGGCCATCTGCTGGATGTCGAGGCCGTGCGCCGGATCGTGGGTGAAGTCGCGGGCGGTGACGATGCCGGGCCCGTACCAGGGATTGTGGTCACTGGCGTTGCCACGCGCCAGGTGGGCCGCGTCGCCGATGCCGCCGTCGTAGGTGAGGCTGCGCCCGGGGAAGCGGGCGTCGATCTGCCGGCGGAGGGTTTCCAGACTGTTCGCGACGCGCCACGACATCTTGGTCTCCTCGTCCGTGAGGCGCGGCGTCCGGGCGGGCGCCGCCGTTCCTTCGCCGGCCTTCACATCCCAGACTAGGGAGCCGGCCGTCACCGCGGTGTCAACGCGTCGTCATCTGCCGGCCTCTGCGTCCTCTGCCGTCGTCTGCCGTCATCCGCCGTCATCCGCCGGAACGGCTCACGGCCTTTCGGGACAAGTGCGGTCCCGGCCCGTGCACGGGCAGAATCTGTCCGTGCACGGAAAGCATCGCGGTGAACCGGGGGGACGGTTCCACCCCCATTTCCTCCCGCAGCAGCCGGCGGAACGCGCGGTAGTGGCGCACCGCTTCGCTCAGGTTCCCCTCCGCGAGATGTGCGGACACGACGGCCCGATGCGCGCTCTCCCGCAACGGCTCCAGGCGTACGCCCGCCCATGCCGCTTCCAGGGCCAGCGCCGCTCTCCCCTGGCGCGTCAGTGTCTCGGCCAGCGCGTCGAGCGCGTGCAGCCGTAGCTGACGGAGCCGTTCACGCTCCCAGTGCACCCAGTCCTCGTCCCAGCCGGGCAGCAGATCGTCCCCTGCCAGCAGGTCGATCGGCGGGCGGCCCTCGAGCGGGGGAACGCCGCCCCGCATGACGCCGAGCGCCGTCTCTGTGAGGGTGTGCACGTCCACCCGCATCGCCGCGGCGGCGACGAGTGAGTCCCCACGGCACTGGATCAGCGGTGGATCGGCGTGCGGGAGTTTCCACAGCGTGGTGCGCAGACTGCCTCTCGCGCGTTCTTCCGTGACCTCGGGCCACAAGGTGCCGGCCAGTACCGTACGCGACGCCCGTCCGCGCATTCCCATGAACGCCAGCAGTCGCTGCCCGTTGCGGCCCAGTTCGACCGGCTCGGTGCCGCACTGCAATCGGAACTGACCGAGCAGCCACATCCGGTGAGGAGGGGAAAGCGGCTCGACCGACTCGACCGACAGTGTCATGACGCCGCTCACTCCCTTCCGTGGTCGATCCTGCGGCGGATTTCCCGCCGTCTCATGGGCGCGGGCACGGCGCCCGTGCACGGGGCCCGGGGCCCGGGGCCGGACTCAGCGCGGCCAGGGCTCGGAGGGACGCACCGTGTCGAAGGCGAGCCCACTGGAACTCTCGCCGCTGCCCGGTGCCTTCTCCCGCCGGGTCCAGCAGTGCCAGGACCCGTCGAACCACCGGGCCAGCACCGGCCTTCGCTGCACGATCACGCCCTCGCGGGGTACCTCCTCCTCATGCACCCACTGGTCCTTCGTCAGCAGCCGCCCACGAGGCTGCGAGGTGACACCGGGCTGCAGCAGCTCGACGAGCCGGAAGCGGACCACGCCCGGCGCGACGGCCTCCGGTACGAGGGGCAGCCAGTAGTCCGGGACCACGGTCTGCACGCCGTAGGCCGGGGGTTCCGGCGGGACCTCCCGCGGCTCGACGGGCAGCCAGTGGTCGCGGCGGTCGACCTGCTCGCCCCGGGTGTCGGTGAACATGTGCTCGACCGCCCAGGCCACGTTGGCCAGTTCGTCGCGCACGAGCGCGACGCGCTCCAGCGGCTCGCCGGCCAGGCCGCGTTCCGTGGGCATGACCAGAAGCCCGCCGGCCGCCGGGTGCGCGGGATCGGGGCTGTGCGGGGTGAACATCGTCCAGGCTGGGTCGTCCCTTCCGGCGCGTTCGACCAGATGGGTCCGGCCGAACACGTCCTTGACGGTGAGCAGGTTCAGGGAGGTCAGCGACCCGGCGGGCACCTCCAGCGGGACGGTGAACCAGTCGTTCCCGTAGACCGTCGCGAAGGAGATCAGCAGCAGCCGCCCGGTGTCGAGGGTGGACACGTCCGTCGAGGCCAGGTCGATGCGCGCGTCCTCCATCTCCCAGAAGCGGTCGGTGGGCAGGCCTCCGTAGCGCACCGGCGCGGGCAGCGCGGTGTCGGAGAACGTGTACGGCTCGCCGCCCGGCGGCGCGGGTGAGGCCTGCGGATCGATGTCGACGGTGAACCAGTCCAGACCGTCTCCGAGGTACTCGTCCGCGCGCAGGACGGTGCCGCCGCAGGACAGGCTGACGGCGTGCTCGAAGCGGTGCGGGTCGTAGGTGTCCGGGCCGGTGCCCGGCTCCTCGAATCCCGACCAGCAGGTGCCCCTCCAGAGCCGGGCGACCTCCCCGAGGGGGCCTTCGAGGCCCCCTGCGTCGATGGCCGCCGCGACCGCCGCCGCGTCGGGTACCCGGCCGCCGAGCAGACCGACGAGGCCCGTGTCGGCAGCGGCGCCGTCGGCGGGCATCAGGAACGGCCGCAACGCCTCCGTCGCGGTGTCCGCGACCCCGGCCTCGTCCAGCATCCGCAGCAGCCGGCCACCGCCCTCCGCCCTCAGTCGTTCGTCGATCAGCGGGACTTCGGACTCGACGAGGGCGTCCAGCGGGCCCTGCCGCGGGTCGTACGACACCCATTCCTCGCTGCCCGCCGGCCGCCAGGCGTCGATCGTCGTGCTCTCCCCGGCCAGCGTCACCTCGGCCGGGGAACCGGCGTCCTGCGCGGTGAGCTCGCCGAACTGCCACTGCCTGGTCAGCAGCCACAGCGGGTCGTGCACCCGGGCGGCCAGCCCCGGGGAGACATCCTGGGTACGGTGCCAGGGCTCGAAGCGGAAGGGCCCCTCCTGGTCGGAATCGAGGCGGCGGGTCGCCACGGCCGACAGTTCGATGCCGAAGCCGTCCACGGAGGGGATCCGGATCGCGGGCAGAAGATTCCGCATCATCGGCATGTCATTGAGGTCGACGGCCCGAAGTTTGGCCAGTTCCACCGTCTCGAGGACCACCTGGGCCAGCCCGTCAGAGGTCCAGCCGCGCTCGAGGTCGGGCGGCACCGCGATCAGCACGCTGTGCGGCGCCTGCGCGTCGGGACGGTCGTAGTGGAAGGCCACGCCGGTCAGTTCGGACTCGGGTGGCGACAGCGGAGCCGGCGCGGTCGGCGTGACCTGACGCACGGAGTCCGCCCCGGGGAGCAGCTCGGTCCATTCGTCGAAGACGACCGCGCTCCACGGACCGCCGGGCGTCAGCGGTCGCGGAAGGTGCCACACCATGTGCGACCGGGCGGCGGGGCGGCTGCCCGCCGGGAACGGGCCGCCGATCCACGGGTCGTCGGTGGCCACGGGGTCCTGTGCCGCGTGGAGCGGCTCACGTCGGCCGCCCTGGACGCCGGCCAGCAGCAGCGTCTCGTGCAGGGTCCGGATCGCGGGCCGTACGGTGCCGTACCGGCGCAGCCATTCGTCGCAGTCGGAGCCTGTGACGTCGGGCCGGGCCGTCGGGGCGGGCCCGCTGAGCGCGGGAAGCAGCGGCACGTCGGCACCGAGGACGTCGACGAGGGCGCCGCGGACCTGCGCGAGCCAGCCGGTGTCCGCCGCCCCCTGGGCAGAGGCCAGTTCGACGAGCCGGTCGGCGCCGGGGCGCGGAGCGACGGAGGGGTCGGCGGCGAACGCCGCGAGGCGTTGCCGTACGTCGACGAGGTCGACGGTCCGACCGGCCGGTGCGTCGGACCCTTCGGTCCCGTCGGCGCCTTCGGTCCCGTCGGCGCCTTCGGCGAGGTGGGACGGCAGCAGCGGCTGGGCCGTCGCCAGCAGCGAACGCATGCGCACCGCGAATCCGTGCAGTCGGCTCCAGCCGTCGCCCGTGAAGGTCACCGGCTCGGCGGGGTCACCGCCGAGCGACGCGACGACGGCGTGACGCAGCCGCTCGCGCTCGCTGCTCGCGGCGTCCAGGACCGTGGTCAGCGGTCCGAGCCCGAGCCGGTCGGCCGACAGCTCGAACGGCCGTCCGCTGCCCGTGGCTCCGTCGCCGCCCGCCTCGCCGGTCAGCACCCAGCCGCCGGCGGGGCCGAGCAGCCGGATGATCCAGGCGTTCAGCGTGGGTTCGAGTCGGGCCGCCGCGTCCACGGCCCAGCCGGCCTGGTCCACCGCGTCGGTGGACAGCAGTGCGGCCACCCGGTGGGTGATCGCCCGGGCCCGGTGCGGGGTGCGCAGCACATGGAACGTGTCCGGCACGTCCTCCGCCCGGCCCAGGGTGTCCGCCGTCAGCCCCGCGCGGATCGGGTTGCCGCCGACGAGCTGGTGGACGCTTTCCGCCAGCAGCAGGTCGCCGACCGCGTCGAGGGCGTCCGCGGCGTCGTCGAGCAGCGGTGTGACGGCCGCCTGTTCCTCCGGGGTGCCGAGGAGGGCGAGTGCGGTGTCACGGGCCCGGACCATGGCCATCCCGTCGGTGACATTGTGGGCGGCGATGGCCTCCGCACTGCGCGCCCAGAGACCGGCGGCGGCCTCCTCCCCCTCCGGTTCGGGCACGGCCGGCAGCGGGAACGCCAGACGGAACCGCTCGATGAGGTGGTCGAGTTCCGCGTCGTGCAGCGCCCGTTCGAAGCGGTAGCCGAGCAGCGGGCCGAGACTCTGGCCCCGGCGGACCCCGCCGAGCAGCCAGCGGGCGATCCGCGCCCGGCGGGAGGTCAGTCCGACGGCGAAGGTCTCCTCGCCGGGATGACCGAGGAAACCCGAGCGCAGCACCGCCGCCGTCGCCGCGTGGTGGAGGGACGGCGCGTGGATGTACCCGTCGGCCGGCGAGGCGAACACCGCGTCGCGGCCTTCCTCCGCCTCGATCGCGATGCGCTCCTGCGGAGGCTGGAGATCCTCCACGTAGCCGTAGCCGCCGATCCGGACTCCGGTGACACCGGAGGCGCGCAGGTCGGCGAGACGCATCGTCGCCAGCGAAGTGATCCAGGCGTCCAGGCGGTGCGCGTACACGTCGACGACCTCGAGGAGCAGTTCGGGCAGCCGGGCCGTCGGTACCGCGCCGAGCGCTCGCAGCGCCTTCTCGAGGTCGGCCAGCGTCCCGGCCGACCGGGCGGCGGCGGCGAGCCGTTGCGGCCGTTCCTCGTCGTCGAGGCCGTCGAGGACGTCGCCGACGATCTGGTCCACCTCGTCGGGGACGGCGAAGGCCTGCCGGATCGGGTCGCCCACGCCGTCGTCGCCCTCGAGGAATGCCCAGTGCGGGACGCGGAGCATCTCGGCGATCAGCCGGGTGCACCGGCGCCTTCTTGCTTCCTCGGCGGCCTGTTCCTCGGCGAGGGCGGCCTCGACGTCTTCCTCGTCGGCGGATGCCCCGTCGGGCGGTGCGCCGTCGGTCACCGCGCCGTCGGCCGGCGCCCCGTCGGTCGGCACCTCATCGGCCGGCGCGTTCTCCGCGGGCTCGTCGTCGGGGAACACGCTGTAGAACGTGAGCCGCCGGGCCGGCGTCTCTTCGGGCCGGGAGGACCGTTCCACCGGCCACTTCTGCTCGTACGCCTCGAACGAGGCCCGTTGGAGATCACCGGTCAGCAGGGTTCTCACGTCATGGAGGTAGTCCGCCGTCGCCTGGGCGGCGGCGGTGAAGGTGTCTCTGGGCTCGAGACGTTCCACGAAGGCCGGGGCCCGGGTCACCGGGTCGAAATCGGTTCCCAGGTCGGTCCAGCCGTCCGACTGCGACGTCCAGCGCAGGCGGCCGTCGGCCGGGAGTCCGGGGACCCCGAACTCCGTCGGCGGTGTGTCGCGCGAGACGCCGGACGCGGTGAACGCGGGGCCGTTGAGCCGGCGCATGGCCAGCCCGGTGGCGACCGGCAGCCGGGTGAGGATGTCCACAGCGACGTGGTCGACGGGTGTTCCGGCGCGAACCCGGGGCACGTCCGCCAGCGCCGCCCGCCACTGGTGTCGCAGCCTCAGCAGCCAGGGCACCAGCAGCGTGTCCGCACCGCGGACGCGCTCGGCCCGCCAGTCGGTCAGCGACGACGCCGGCAGCAGCCCGTACGGCTGCCGGCCCACACGGATCAGCGGCAGCGGCCCGCGACCTCGGACGTGAGCGGCGAGGTGGTCGCGAACGGCTCGCCACGGCCCGGCGTCGTCGGTGGTGAAGCTCGACGGGTCGGCCAGGTTGTGGTGCGCCACGGCGGCCTCGGCGAGTCCCTTGCCCAGCGTGCTCCAGGTGAGCATCGACAGCGCGGCGACCGTGTCGCCCTCCGGATCGGCCGCACCCGGGCAGTCGCCGAGGAAGCCCGCGTCGGGAAGGCCGAGCGCCTGAACCAGCCGGTCGGCCGCCGGGCGTTCGGCCAGTGGCGGATCGGCACGGTCCGGTGCCCTGGGCTGCGGGCGCGAGGACCAGCCGGAGCGGGACTCCGGGGTGTTGTTCGTCGGCGTGCCGGCGGCGAGCACCCCGAGACCGGCCCCGTGGGCGTGGCCGAGCAACAGGTCACGCAGCCGGGAGGCGCCGGTCGCGGCGTCGTCCTCTCCGACGCCCAGCACCACCAGTTGGTCCAGGTGGTCCGTACCCTCGGGAAGGGTGATCTCCACGGCCATGCCTGAGCGTTCGGCGACCGCGAAATCGAGCGTCCAGTCGCTGCCCGACCCGTCGTCGAGCAGCACTCCGAGCGGCAGCGGATCCGGTACGTCCCGACCGGTCACGTCCATGACGGTCGCGCCGCCCGCCAGGCCGAGGAACCGCCACCGCCGGGGCATCATGACCGTCCTGGCGGGCCGCGGTGCTCCTTCGGGCCGCACCACGGGCGGCGGGGCGCCGGGCCGTGTCGCCCGCGTCGCCCAGGCCGCCCGTCCGGGCCGCATCCGGCCCAGCAACGCCTGCCAGGCCTCCGGGCCCGGTGCCTGCCAGTACGCGGCTGCGGCCTCGGCCTCGGCGGCGGTCAGCTGCGGGTCGAACGCGGACAGATGGAGATCGTCGGGGTAGACGCGCACCCGCAGTGTGTCGGGGGTCCACCAGGTGGTCTCGATCCGCACCGGCAACATGGCGACGGGATGGGTGTTCGCGACGGCGAACAGCGGCTCACCCGCGTCCAACTCCTGCGCCAGCGCCGCCTCCGCGGTGCTGACGCCGCTGTTCAGTTCATCGGCCGTACGCCTCAGACCGGCCTGGAGTTCGGCCGCCGCGGTCAGCGCGGCGCCGACGTCGGCACCGGCCGTGGCCTCGTCCTGGAGCCGGCGCAGCGCGGCCTCCTGCTCGTTCGCGGCGGCCTCGGCCGCGGCAGCGTCGCGACGCTGCTGTTCCAGGTGCCCGCGTGTGAAGAACGAGTCACTCATGGCCGGCACACTCCTCAGGGGCCAAGCATGGTCACGGCGTCGAAGGCGAGTTGGAAGGGCTGCTGGAACGCGATGCGCGCCATGTCCGCCGGATCCCTGCCCCATTCGGGCGGGTCGCCGGAGGCAAGCTCCTCAGGAGGCGTCGGCAGCGCGCCGGGCCGCACGACGATGTGACGGCCGCCGGTCACCGGAACGTGCGCCCAGGTGAGATCGCTCCACCGTGCCGCTGCCGGCGGCGGGGCGTCGGGCGGGGTTCCGGCCGGGGCGAGGTCGAAGCCGAACTGGGTGCCTCGCATGGGCTCCCGGAAGACGAACATCCAGCCTTCCGACCGGGCCCTGGCATCGTCGATGCCGGGGAACAGGTACAGCACGGTCGCCTCGTCCAGCGGCAGCGGATTCGCCGGAACTCCCTGGAAGTCGGCCGGGAGACGGCCGTTGACCCCTTGCACGGCGACCATCGGTGTGCCGGGGAACCGGCGCAGCAGTTCGCCCCGCACCAGCAGTGCCAGGCTCCCTTCTCCGCCGGTCCGCGCATGGCTGCCGAGCGGGTCGGTCACCGCCCAGCGGGCGATCTCGTCGACCTCAGGGGTGCCGGACGGGTCCGGCCAGAATCGCGCGAACGGCGTGCCGCGCTGGTCTGTCGGGTACTCGCGCCACAGGAGCTCCCGGTTGAACTCGTGGTTCAGACCCACGAGCAGCGCCTCGATGAACTGCGGATTGGTCTCGAGCAGGGTCGCCGAGTCCGGGGGCAGGCCGCCGATTCCGGGGATCGCCCACTCGGGCCAGCGCTCCAGGAGTTCCTCCGCCATCGGCACCTCGAAGTCGGGGTGCCGCATGATCGGCCGCAGCGGACGCGGATCGTCCTCCGAGCGTCCGATCACGTCGGAGACGGGGATGCGGTCGGCCATCCGGCGCAGGTGCAGCGGCAGCGGCCGCAGCCCGCCCTGTATCTCGGTGACCAGGCCGGTGGCACCCGGCTCCGGCGCAGCGAGGCCGGGCTCGGACGGGGCGATGAACTGGACGTTCGCCAGTGCCGTCTCCAGCTTCGTGGGCTCTTCGGACGGCGGCGCTTCCTCTTCGCCGCTGACCGGCCGGGTGCGCCTGACCCGCCGGGCCAAGGCGCCGTTGTGCCGGGTCAGCCGGGCGAACGCGGTGTCGGCGGTCCCTGACGGGAAGCCCGGCACGCTGTCGAGCAGACCGCCCAGAGTGGCCGGTGCCTCCGTCTCCGCCACCGGGGTCGCCACGGCGACCGGAATCCGGTGCCGCACCGGCGCCATCGCTGTGATCACCTCGGAAGGCGCCAGTCCCTCCAGATGCTTGCTCTGGCTTCGTTCGGCGACGGCCGCGGCCAGTTCGGCGGTGGCCAGCAGCCGGTTCGCCCGTCGGATTTCCCCCACCTGTTCCCAGGCCCGCGCCATCAGGAACTCCTGCTCCAACTGGACGTACCGGGTGCCGAGCGCCGCGGCCACGCGGCGGCGCACCTCCAGGTTCAGTGTCGTCAGCCAGCTCTCAGGTTCCGCCTCCGCCTCCGCCTGCGCCGGCAGTCGCAGTTCGCCGCTGTGGTGACTGCCGTAGAGGGGCGCGGCGACCGCCGCCGCTTGCTGCCCGGGAGGGGGTTGGGCCGGGTCCGGCGGGGTCTCCGGTACGGTCAGACGGCGGCCCGGTTCGTCGATCCGCTCGCGGATCAGTTCCCGGAACCGCTCCTGGGCGGCCGGGTCGGACCACACCTCCCCGCCGGTGGCCTCGGGCACCCGCAGCGCCCCGTCGACAGCGACGGTGACCGGCCCGTCCGCGGCCTGTGCCGCCTCGCCCGGCCAGGGTCTGCTGACATCGACGATCCGCGTGCCGAGGCCCGCCTCGGAAGCCGGGCGGAACTCCAGTCGTCGGGCCAGGTCCTCGAAGGTGCCCTCCTTCCCGGTCCTGAAGCGCCACCAGTGGTAGACGGGAAGCTCCACTTCCGGTTGGTCCGTCGGCCACGCGTCACCCGTCAGCCCCTCCGGCGACCGTTGCAGCCCTGCCTCGCGGCCCGCCGCTGTGGCGGGAACGACGCAGGCGAACCATCCGCGGTCGCTCGCGAGCCGACGCGGGCAGATCAGCCGGGCGATCACCTGGCCGGACCTCGCCCTCAGCCCGATCCCGGCGAGCCTCGCGGCCTCCACCGCATCGGTTACCCCGTCGTCGAGCCGGGCTTCCACGTGCGCCCATGCCCAGTTCTCCGCGAGCGGCTGCAGCGCCTGGACCGGCGCGGTGACCACCGGCAGCGGGCCGCCGGCCGCGGGCGGCGCGGCCTCGCTCTCCTCCAGCACGATCAACGCCAGCCACGGCACGGGCCGGTTGTCGCTCTGTCCTGGCGCCAGCCGGCCGGCGGCGAGCTGCCACGGCAGGTCGGCGTGGGCGAACTCCACACACGCCAGGGTGTTCTCCGAGGCCGTGAGACAGCCGGGCACGGGCTCCTCGCGGATGACGAGCGCCCGCTGGAACCCCATGACGTCGCCCGGACCGAGCAGCGACAGCTGCGGCCCCGGTGCGTCCACCCTCAGCTCCTCCTCGGCCCCGGTCCTGGTGAAGACGACGGTCGGCCGGAGCACCGACCGGCCGTTCTGAGCGCCGGTGGCCGCGACACCGGCACCGAGCTGGGCGGAGGAGAAGAACCATCGCGTGCTCATACCGGCAGCTCCCAGCGCTCGACCAGCTCGACTCCGAGACCCGGTTCCATCCGGCCCTTCAGGGCCTGCCAGGCGTCGGATCCGGCGGCGACCAGGGACACGTCCTCCAGCACGGGCCGCAGGCGCCGCACGTCGGCGACGGCGAGGCTGACCGGCCGCACTTCGACCGCCGACCGGGCGACGCGCCAGCGTTCGAGCCGCTCGCCGACGTTGCGGAGCAGGACCCTTTCCCGTCCGAACAGACCGATCCACGGCACGCGGTCGCGCTGCGGCTCCTCGGGCCGCGGCGGAGGCTTGTAGCCGGTCTCGTACGTGTCGTCCACCCGGTGGCCGGTGCCCATGCGCAGTCCGTCGGTCGCCAGACGCAAGCCTCCGGCGCGGGTGACGAAACCCGGTGTGGCGAGCTGCTGTTCCTCGTTCATCGCGAAGAACTCGCCGGGTACGAAGCGCTCGGGCACGGCGTCCAGTTCCTTCACGTCCAGCGGACCGGCGCCGAGCCCCACCTCCTTGACGATCCAGGTCTGCGGCGGAACCGGGAGGCGCTGGTACCGGTCGATCGGCACACCGAGCGGCACCACACTCTGGCTGACCCGCAACGTCGCGTCCGGATGGACCAGTTCGCCCTTGTCCAGCTTCCCGGCCGCCTCCTTGGTGAAGGTCAGCGCCAGCCGTTCGGCGGCGGGCCGCTGCACGACCCAGGCCTCCGTGCGCCCGATCACCTCGCGCAAACGGTCCTGTGGGCCGGCTCCGAACGCGACACCCCGGGCAGGGGGCAGGCCCCAGTGGATGTCGAAGTCCAGCTCGACGTCCCAGAACAGCACCGAGATCGAGCCGGTGCCGAAGGCGTGCCAGGGTGCGGGGCCCTCCAGGGTGAAGTCCAGCCCCACACTCGCCAGCCGTCTGCCGAACGCGCGCACCGCGACGCCGGCGTACACGCGCACCGAGAAGGCGAAGGGCTCGAACACGCACAGGGCGTCCAGTCCGAGCCAGCCCTCCACCCCGCACCCGGCGATCATCGCGTCGAGCTGCACCCGGCCGCCGAACTGCAGCGAGTTCGAGGTCACCGCGAGGTAGGCCTCCGCCCGCAGGCCCCAGCCCCCGCCGGGCGCGAGGTCGAGCTGCAGCCGCTGGAGGGCCGGCACGCCGGGCGGCCGGTTGAAGCGGGGGTGGAACCCGCCGGCGGAGACCACGAACTCGGGCCGGTCGCCGCCCCGGAAGAGTACGTATATCTCCCCGCTGAGGGCGAGACCGACGATCCAGGAGCCGGCGAGCGACGCCAGCACCTCCACCACGGGCTCACCCGGGTCCATCCGGCCGAGCACACCGGCCTGCAGCCGTATCAGCGGCACCGCCGGATGCGGCACGGCGACCAGCAGCCGCCCGATGAACACCGCCTGCACCGGCGCGGGCATCTCGAGCACCACCGCGCCGGACAGCGAGACCAGTTGGTGGCTCCAGGTGAGCCGCACCATGGGCCCGATCAGGAACCGTCCCCTGCCCTTCGGGAACGCCGCCGACAGGGCGGTCACTATCTCCCCGGCCCGACCCGTCGCGTCGGCGGGAAAGAGCACCCGGTCGGCGTTGCCGTCGCTGACGAGACCGGTCAGCGCGGTGATGTCGACCCGCCGGTTGACGCCCACCAGGCCGCCGACCGCGTCCAGGGCGAAGCCGAAGCCCAGTTGCAGCCCAGGTGGGGGAAACTGCGCGGAAAGAATCACCAGGAAGCTGGTGGCCGGATCCTGAGGGGTCGGGGGCAGGAGCAGGCCGACGGCCTCCAGGCGCAGCACCCCGAGGTCGATGGTGATCAGCCCCGAGTACTCGCCGTTCTGCTGATTGCGGCCGATCGTGCCGCTGCCGGACACCGGCGGCAGCGCGAGCTGGACACCGATGCGTTCGGGGAACAGTGGATTCACCCGCCCCGGTTCGAAGCCGAGACGGGCGTCGGGCTTCAGCGGCACGGGGAGGGTGATTCCCATCCGGTCGATCGTGGCGTTCAGGGGCAGTCCCGGCAGCGCGGCGGCGAGGGAGACCACCACCGACAGTCCCAGCGCGCCGCCGGCGTCGGTCAACTCCACCCCGGCGTCCCGCGTCCTGATGCCGGGCCGGTCCAGCCGGAGCGGCAGGTCGGCGCGCATTCCTCCGTTGCCGGCGAAGCGCAGTCCTCCGGCCCGGTCGGCCCGCAGGGTGACGGGGGGCGCGGAGGGGGGCGCCGTCAGGGGGGTGGAGGCGGCGGCACCGACGAGTTCGGCCAGGCCGGGCGGGAGCGCCGCGGCGGTGAACTCGGGGAGCTTCACCTCGACGGAGGCCGGGGATCCCGGCTCGGCGGTGACCGTGACGGCCACGCCGCCGACGCTCACGCCGGGGCCGCCGTCGAGACCGGCCTTGAGCGGGCCGGCGCGCTCAAGTGTCACGCGGGCCGTGCCGGTCGTCGCCACGGGAGACGACCCGGGGGCGACGGAGACGTCCCAGCCCTCGGAGGACGCTGCGGCCGCCTGGAGATGCCACGGGCCGGTTGCGAGGTCCACGGAGACACTCGCGCCGGGTGTGACGACGATGTCGACGGCCGGCCCGCCGGGACTGACCGCGAGCACCGCGCGCCCGCCGGCGGGGTCGGTCGCCACCAGCGCGACCCCGCGCTGTGCGCCGGGCGCGCGCTGCCAGCCGTGCAGGCGCACCGGCGATCCGGAGGACAGGTCGCCGAGCATCTCGCGCACCAGCGTCACCAGCGGGTCGCCGGCCGGGATCGCGTCGGCGGCCGTCAGCAGCCGGCCCTCCAGCGATGTGCCGGCCGCCGACGGCTCCGGGCCGAGGGCGCCGATCCCCCCGGCCAGTTGGCCCGCCGCATGGTCGGCGAGCCGGAACAGCTGCCCCGTGACCAGGTTCCACAGTTCTTGGGGGTTCATCATCGCCTCCGGGCGCTGATGCCGGGACGTCGCCGGGGTCGGGCCGAGGACCATGGGCCCTGGCGGCCGGCACTGCTTTCTGACACGGCCCGGTCCATCCGGTGACTCCTGGTCACACAGGGACCTGTGGTCCGCGAAAGCACTGACCTCTGGTCGGAGGACGCGGACCGGGTGGCCGGCCGGTGGCAATCCCGTTGCGGGTTGCCGGGCTCCCATTCGTCAGTATGCGCCCTCAGGGAGCGGGCTGTCGCGGTGACTTGACGAGTGGAGTTATCCTGTCATTGATCAACGGAAGGTGTTCGGGGCAGGGCCGTCTCGCCGACAGCGGCGGACCGGAGCCACCCGACGACAGGTGCCCGGCGCCCATCTCCTTGTCGGTTCAACATTGTTGGTTCGACTTCGTCGGTCCGACTTGCCGGATCGGCTTCGGGGCGAGAACTCCTGGCGATCGAACAGCAGCGGTGGCGCTCACGGGCAATCCCGAAGTCCATGCCTGCGCTTCGGGGCGGCGAGCCGTGAGCCACGACCAGGTCAACGGGGCCGGCAGGTCACGTCACAAAGGTGTGGCGCGCCGACCCGCACAGCCGCCCGGCCCGGACTCGGGCCAGGAGGCGGCTCGAGATGTGCAAGGAGCATCATGGCCACCCCACTCTCGGGGGACGAATTCATTGCCGCGTTGCGCACGGGCGGGCTCACGGTCGTCGAGCACCGGTCATGGCGGACGCACAACCGCAACCACAAGGGGGCCTGGGGTCCTGTGCACGGCGTGATGATCCACCACACCGTCACCTCGGGCACGACGAGCAGCGTGGAGCTGTGCTACAACGGCCACTCCGCTCTGCCCGGCCCGCTGTGCCACGGCGTCATCGCGAAGGACGGGACCGTCTTCCTGGTCGGCAACGGCCGTGCCAATCACGCGGGGAAGGGCGACGGCGACGTCCTGCGGGCGGTGATCGACGAGGTGGCGCTGCCTCCCGACAACGAGACCGACGCGGACGGCAACGCGCACTTCTACGGCTTCGAGTGCATCAACCTCGGTGACGGGCGGGATCCGTGGCCCACGGCGCAGATGGAGGCCATCGAGAAGGTCTCCGTCGCTCTCTGCCGGGCACACGGTTGGAGCGAGCGCAGCGTGATCGGCCACTTGGAATGGCAGCCGGGGAAGGTCGATCCCAAGGGGTTCGAGATGGCCGATCTGCGGCGGCGGATCGCCGACCGGCTGACCGTGGCGGCGTCCGGCACCAAGTGAACCCGCCGGCCCGGCGGATCGACCGCGCACCGGCTCCTCCGTGACAGGCGGCCCGGCCCGGTGCCTCGCCGCGTTCCTCGGCCGGTCCGGCCCGGTGCCTCGCCACGTTCCTCGGCCGGCTCGACCCCGTGCCTCGCCGCGGTTTTCAGCCTGCCCGGCCGGCCGGGTCGCCGCCGGTCGCCGCTGCCGCCCCCCGCCCGGCGACGGGGGCGGTCCGGCCGAGGAGATCGGGCAGCGGTACGTCCGGGTCGGCGAGCCGGACCGGGTCGACCGGCTGCCCGGAGACGACGAGGGCGCGGATCGCGTCGGTGACGTCCCAGACGTTGACGTTCATGCCGGCGAGCACCCGGCCGCCGGCCAGCCAGAAGGCGATGAACTCGCGGGTCTGCGTGCTGCCGCGGAAGACGACCCGGTCGTAACCGCCGGGCTCCACGTAGCCGGTGTACTCCATGCCGAGGTCGTACTGGTCGGTGAAGAAGTACGGCACACGGTCGTAGGTGACGTCCTGGCCGAGCATCGCCCTGGCCGCGGTCTGCGGCTGGTTGAGCGCGTTGGCCCAGTGCTCGACGCGGATGTGTTTGCCGTACAGCGGGTGGAAGGCGTTGGCGACGTCCCCTGCGGCGTGGATGTCCGGGTCGGAGGAGCACAGTCGGCCGTCGACGCGGATACCGTTGCCGGTCTCCAGGCCCGCGGCCGCCGCGAGCGCGGTGTCGGGAGTGATGCCGACGCCCACGACGACCGCGTCGGCGTCCACGCGGCTGCCGTCGGCGAGCACCACGCCGTTCACCCTGCCGCCGCTGCCGGTGATCTCGGCGACCTGGACGCCGCAGCGCAGGTCGACCCCGTGGTCGGTGTGCAGTTCCGCGAAGATCCGGGACACCTCGCGACCCAGAACCCGCAGGAGCGGCAGTTCCGCCGCCTCCAGCAGTGTCACCTCCGCACCGGCCGCACGGGCGGCGGCCGCGGTCTCCAGGCCGATCCAGCCGGCGCCGATCACGGCCACCCGCGAGGCGGATCCGAAGGCTTCCTTGATGCGGTCGCTGTCGGCGAGGCGGCGCAGATGCAGCACGCCGTCGAGGTCGGCACCGGGCACGGTGAGGCGGCGCGGCGAGGAGCCGGTCGTCAGCAGGAGCTTCGCGTAACCGATGCGGCTGCCGTCGGCGAGGGTCACCTCGTGTGCCGCCGGGTCGACCGCGGTGGCGGCGGTGCCGAGCCGCAGGTCGATCCGGTTCTCGGTGTACCACTGGGGAGGGTGGACGAAGACGGTGTCGCGCTCGTCCTTGCCCAGCAGATAGCCCTTGGACAGCGGGGGCCGCTCGTAGGGCTGCTCGGTCTCCTCGCCGACCAGGACGAGCCGGCCTTCGAAGCCCTCCTCGCGCAGTGTCTGCGCGGCTTTGGCACCGGCGAGGCCGGCCCCGACGATCACGAACGCGGTGTGCTCCGGCATGGTCCGCTCCTCTGTGCGTGGTGGGCTCGCGGGTCGGTTCTGTTCCGTCCGGCGCGAGCCCGGTCAGTCGGTTGTCCGGTCGTCCGCCCTCACACAGTTCCCTGCCGCGGGTCCGGCCGCGGGTCCGGCCGGGCCGTCAGCGCCGGCCGCGGCGCGCAGCTCCACACAGCAGCGTCCGGGGCGGGGCGCGAGCACCGCGTCGATGCCGGTGGTCTGCAGCCCGGTGAGGAAGCCGCGGAGGAAGGCGTGGTTGATCCCGCACACCAGCTGCGGTGAGCGGGCGGCGATGGGGTGGAAGGGGCAGTTGAGCAGCCGCAGTTCGGTGGGGGCCGGCCGCTCGGGTTCGAAGCCGTGCTGTTCGAGGACGGCCTCGCTGAGGGTGACGGACCGTTCGGGTCCCAGGCGGCCGGGACGGCTGCGGGCGCGGGTCTCGGCACCGAGCCGCTCGCCCCGGCGGTGGGCGGTGCGGAGCGCCGCGGTCCGGGTGTCCTCCCCCGGTCCCTGTTCGAGGACCGCGTCGACGAGGATCTCGGCGAGCACGTCGGGACGGCGCTCGGGGATGCTGATGCGGATGTCGGTGTCCGGCTCGTAGACCTTGGGTCTGCGGCCGACCCTGGGCGCGCCGCCCGGGTTGCCGTATCCGGCGCGCAGCAGCCCGGCCGCGACCAGCTTGTCCAGGTGGAAGGCCGCCAGCTTGACCGAGATCCCGGCGTCGGCGGCTGCCTCCTCACGGGTCACCGGGCGGTGGGCCCGCCGTACGAAGTCGTACATCCCGCGGCGGAGCTCGTCGGCCAGGACCGAGACCGCCTCCACGCCGGCGGCGGTGGAGGGTGCCTGCGCCCTGTCGGAGGTCATACCCACAGGATAACGCCAATCACAGTCGCCGTAACCGTGCGAGACCCCTCAAAAACCCGGTCGTCTTGACCATCTCGCGGAATAAGACCAATACTGATTGGTGAAACTCGAGAGAGGGTGACCGTCATGACCGGCGAACTGCAGCAGCAGGAGAAGTACCGTCCCGGCCTCCACACCGTTCCCCCGCCCGCGTCCGCACCGCTCCCGGCGCCGGCGCTGCGCGTGGTGCACGATGCGGTCGAGCCGGATCTGGCGGCCGCCGAGCTGGCCGCCGGGCAGTTCCTGCACGCCCTCGGTATCAGCACCGATTCCGAGAGTCTGCGCGGCACCCCCGGCCGGATGGCACGCGCCTACGCCGAACTGTTCAGGCCGCGCCCCTTCGACCTGACCACCTTTCCGAACGACGAGGGTTACGACGAACTCGTCCTCGCCCGCGGCATCCCCCTGCGGTCCGTCTGCGAGCACCACCTTCTGCCGTTCGTCGGCACCGCCCACATCGGCTACCTGCCGGGCACCCGGATCCTCGGTCTGTCGAAACTCGCCCGCGTCCTCGAGCACTTCGCCTGCCGCCCCCAGGTGCAGGAGCGCCTCACCAAGCAGGTCGCCGACTGGCTGCAGACGCAACTGGAGCCCAAGGGTGTCGGGGTGGTGATCCAGGCCGAGCACACATGCATGACGCTGCGCGGCGCCCAGGCGACCGGCACCACCACCATGACCTCCACCCTGCTCGGCCTGCTGCGCACCGACGGCCGGTCCCGGAGCGAGTTCCTCGCCCTGACGGGTCCGCCTCGCTGACGCTCCGTTCGAGGCGACGCAAGTCGGCGCAAGTCGGCGTGTGTCGACGTGTGTCGACGTGTGTCGACGTGTGTCGACGTGTGTCGGCTCGAAACGGCGCAAGTCGGTGTGAGAGGGCGGCCGGCCGGTTACGCCGTGGCCGGCACGCGGTCGATCAGCGCGGCGAGGTCGAGCCCGGTGGGCAGCGTCCCGAAGGCCAGACCGCGGTCGCCGGCGAGCCTGGACGCGCAGAACGCGTCCGCCACCGCGGGCGGTGCGTGACGGACGAGCAGAGCGCCCTGGAGCACCAGGGCCATGCGTTCGACCAGGCGGCGAGCACCGAGCGCGGCGTCGTCCGTGAGCACGAGATCGCCGCTCAACTGCCGCCAGGCCGCATCCAGTCGGGTGTCCGCACCCAGGGCGGCCCCCACCTCCGCCCGAAAGGCCTCCAGGCATTCGGGCTCCCGGGTCAGCGCCCGCAGCACGTCGAGCGCGTTGACGTTGCCGGAGCCTTCCCAGATGCCGTTGAGCGGCGCCTCCCGGTAGAGCCGGGGCATCCCCGATGCCTCGTCGTAGCCGTTGCCGCCGAGGCATTCCAGCGCCTCGGCGACCGCGGCCGGCTGCCGCTTGCAGACCCAGTACTTGCCGACCGCCGTCGCCAGCCGCAGAAACGCCCGCTCCGTGGTGTCGCCGCGCTGCGCGCGGTCCGCCGCTCCCGCGATCCTGAGCGCCAGCGTGGTCGCCGCCTCCGACTCGACACTCAGGTCGGCCACGACGTTGCGCATCAGAGGCTGGTCGATCAGCCGGGCGCCGAACACCGAACGGTGGCGGACGTGATGGGCGGCCTGAGTCAGTGCCGTGCGGATACCGGAGGCCGAACCGAGGACGCAGTCGAGCCGGGTCATCGTGACCATGTCGATGATCGTCCGTACGCCGTGGCCCTCTGTGCCCACCAGCCAGGCGACGGTGTCGTCGAACTCGGGCTCGCTGCTGGCGTTGCTCCGGTTCCCGAGCTTGTCCTTGAGCCGCTGGATACGGAAGGTGTTGCGGCTGCCGTCGGGGAGCACCCGCGGCACCAGGAAGCAGGACAGTCCTCCAGGCGCCTGGGCGAGCACCAGGAACAGGTCGTTCATGGGCGCGCTGGTGAACCACTTGTGGCCGCGCAGCCGCCAGGTGCCGTCGCCGTGCTCCACGGCGACGGTGGTGTTGGCGCGCACATCGGTGCCACCCTGCTTCTCCGTCATGCCCATTCCGGCGAGCAGCCCCCGCTTGCCGCCGGGCGCGCGCAGACCGGGGTCGTACACGCGGCTGGTCAGCAACGGCTCGTAGAGGGCGGCCAGTTCGGGCGTGGACCGCAGGGCGGGGACGACGGCGTAGGTCATCGACACGGGGCAGGCATGGCCCTGTTCCGCCGAGCTCCACACCATGAAGCCCGCGGCGCGGGCCACATGCGCGCCGGGCCGGTCGTCGGCCCACGGCGCGCCGCCGAGTCCCTCACGGATCGCCACGTCCATGAGCGAGTGGTACGCCGGGTGGAAGTCCACCTCGTCGATCCGGTTTCCGTACCGGTCATGGGTGCGCAGCAGCGGTTCGCACCGATTGGCCTCCTCCGCCCAGTGGCGGACCTGCTCCGAGCCGGCCAGCACGCCGATGCGGTGGAGGTCGTCCAGGGACCATCCGGCGCCTTCCCGGCCCACGCCCTCGAGCAGCACCGCGTCGTCCGCCACGTCGTGGCCGACCAGGGGCGGCGGCTGGTTGGTCACCTCGTGGGTGCGGGCGGTGGGGTTGCTGCGCGGCGAGCCTCCGTCGGACGGGGACGCCGCGTGCGCGGCGGAAACGGGTGCGGCGGGCCCGGCGGGGGCGGCGGGGGCGGCGGACATGGCGGGGTTCGCGGTCATCACGGTCCTCGGGAGTCGTAGGTGTGGTCAGCCCGCGGACGTGGCGCCCGCGCAGCGCAGGGACATCGCCACCAGTTCGGCGACGAGGCGCTCCGCGGCGTCACCCTCGGCGGGGGCCGACAGTGGGTCCACCAGCACCTCGCCGATCGCCCCGGTGAGCGCCGCGGCGGTGACGTCGGGGTCCTGGTCGGGCAGCAGCCCGGCGTGGATGCCCTCGCGGATCACCGCGGCGAACACCTCGCGGTAGCGGCGCCGGAATTCAAGTCGCTCCTGGCCCACGGCCCGGTCCGCCGGGGCGGCGAGGAGTGCGTGGGCCAGGCCACGGCGCTCCATGGCGCGGCGGGCGAACACGCCGACGCCGAGCGCGATGCGCTCGACGGGATCCCCGCTGCCCTCCCTGAGGACTTCGCCCAGCACCTCGACCTCCCGGCCGGAAGCCCGGCGGAAGACCTCGACGGCCAGCGCGCCCTTGGAGGGGAAGTGCTGGTACACCGAGCCGACCGACATCCCCGCGGCGGCGGCGACCGCGGTGACGGAGGTGTTCGACCAGCCGACCTCGGCGACGACGGAGGTGGCCTGCTCGACCAGGTGCTCCCTGGCGGCGTCCAGGCGGCTCTGCACGGCGGGTGTCTTGCGGTAGGCCATGCAACAAGTGAACCATCGTTCAGTGCTTCACACCAGGGCCTCCGAACCGGTTCGGCCCGGTTCCGCGTCATCCGCGTCACCGGCGCTGCCGCCCGTGGAGCCGTACGGGCCCCCGGAGCGCTCCTGTTCAGTCCTCCACGGTGTCGAGACCCTGGTCGCTCTCCGAGTCGTCCACGTCGGCCCCGATCTGCCCCTTCGCCCGCTTGCCGACGACCGCCGACGCGGCGAGAGCGCTGACCACGAAGGCGGTCGCGAGAACCCACGGCCGGTCGAGGCGGTGGTTCGTGGCGTGGTCGAGCGAGTAGCGGCCGGGTCCCATGATTCCGATGGCAGCGGCCGTGAAGCCGAGGAACGCCGGGTACTCGAAGCCGCCGGACTGGGAGAAGAAGCCGGCAGGCGCGTGCACGGACACCGCTCCCGCCATGTTCCCGGTCACGGCCGCGCCGGCCGCCGGCGTGGCGAGGCCCAGCGCGAGCAGCAGACCGCCGCCCGTCTCCGCGACGCCCGCGGCGACGGCGCTGTGCTTGGGCGGGTGGAAGCCCATGGCCTCCATTCCCTGGGCGGTCCCCTCCAGACCACCGCCCCCGAACCAGCCGAAGAGCTTCTGCGTGCCGTGGGCCACGAGGACGGCACCGGTTCCGGCACGCAGGGCGAGCAGGCCGAGGTCACGTCGGTTGAGCGGGGTCATCGGTTCTCCCGGTGCGGTGACGGTGGGCGATGGTCGATGGGATCCACTCTCGGCCCGCCGGGAGCGGGGGCCGCTGCGTTGCTGCACCGTACGGGTGAACGGGTGTCCTCAGAGGACCGGTGCCGTCTGAGGACCGGTGCCCGCAGAAGGACCGGTCCTCAGACGACCGCCGCGTGGGCCGCCGCCCACAAGTGGTGCATCGCGTACGAACTCCACGGCCGCCAGCCCTCGGTGTCGGCGCCGGGCGGAACCGCCGGGTCGCCGGGCAGCAGCACATCGGGGTCGCCCAGCGCGTGCAGGCGGACGAGCGCGGCGGTCCGTTCGTCGATTCCGGGGAGCCGCAGCAGCTGCCGCTCCGTCTCCGCACGGTCGGCTCCGGGGTCGAGCACGACGTCACCCGCGGCCAGTGCCCGCGCGAGCGCGCGCAGCGCCGGACGGTTGCTGCCGGTCAGGTCCACCGCTCGGGGGAACAGGTGGGTGAGACCGCCGCTCGGGGCGTCGAGCCTTTCTCCGTACGCGGCCACGAGCGCGCCCGCCTCCTCGTCCCCCACCAGCGTGCGGACGGCCGACTCGTGGGGGTCCACCGTGCCGGGGACCCGCAGGCCGGGGCAGGCCGCGACGTGCGGAGCGAGGAACGGGTCGGCGCCGAGACGGTCCGCGACCGCGCAGGGATCTGCGTCGAGGTCGAACAGGCGGCGCATCCGCTGGGTGGCCGTGGTGAGGTCGCGCAGGTCCGTCAGGTGCAGCCGGCACTCCAGCCAGTTCCCGGTGCCCGCGCGTTCCTTGACCTCCGCGACGCCGGGACCGCCGGGCAGCCGCAGAGTGCGGCGGTAGGTGCGGCCGCCGGGACCGCCGGTGATCTCCTCGACGCCGACGAGGGCGTGGGCGGCCAGGTGGTCGAACATCCGGTCCGCGGCGTACGGACCACGATGGGCGAGCCGCAGCGGCACTCCGGCGGCGCCCGGCTCGGGGCGGGCACGGCCCGGCCGCAGGGCGCGGAGCTCCGTCGGGGTGGCGGCGTAGATCTCGCGGATCGTGTCGTTGAACTGCCGTACGCTCGCGAATCCGGCCGCGAAGGCGATCTCGGCGGCCTGAAGGGTCGTCGTCTGGAGCAGGACGCGTGCGGTGTGGCCGCGCTGGGCGCGGGCCAGGGCCACGGGGCCCGCGCCGAGTTCGGCGTTGAGCTGGCGCTGCACCTGGCGGGCGCTGTAGCCGAGGCGGGTGGCGAGGCCGGCGACACCCTCGCGGTCCACGACCCCGTCCCCGATCAGCCGCATCGCGCGGCCGACGACGTCGGCGCGGACGTTCCACTCCGCGGAGCCCGGGACCGCGTCCGGCCGGCAGCGGCGGCAGGCGCGGAAGCCGGCGCTCTGGGCGGCCGCGGCGGTGGGGTGGAACGACACGTTCTGCCGCTTGGGCGTGACGGCGGGGCAGCTGGGCCGGCAGTAGATGCCGGTGGTCGCGACGGCGAAGAAGAACACTCCGTCGAACCGTGCGTCCCGGCTGGTCACTGCCTCGTACCGGCTGTCCGGAACCGTTCGTGCCTCAGTGGTCATACGGTCAGTATGCGACCCTCCCCGGCGCCGGGCCGGCGGGAATCGGACATGACGGTGACGCGTACCGGGCCCCCGTCGGGGTCGGCGCGGGAGGTCCAGCCGGAGCGCAGATGGACCGCCTCCCCCGGCAGGGCGGTCCGCGGCAGATGCTGCCGGTCGAGCACACGGCCGTCCTGGCGGACGACGAGGATCGGCCCGGCGATGCGCTGTGCGGTCCGCAGGACGAAGCGGTGCCCGAGGGGTGGCGGGCCGCCCGGGTGTACGCGGTTGGGCGCGACCCAGAGCAGCGGGCCGTCGGCTTCCACGGGCAGCGAGCGGACTGGCCACTGTTCGGTGCCCGCCAGGTGCCGCAGGACGGTGACGGCGGCGCTACGGCCCTCTGCCGCGGCGGTCGCCGCGGGTTCGACGCCGTGCAGCAGGTTGCCGGCGGCGAAGACGCCGGGCAGGGCCGTGCGGAAGCCGGTGTCGACGGCCGGCCCGCGTGTGCCCGGGTCGAGTTCCGCGCCGCCGCGCCGGGCGAGTTCGTGGTCGGGGATCCAGTCGCCGGTGAACACCACCGTGTCGCAGGCGAGGAGGGTGCTCGTCCCGTCGTGGCGCAGGACACGGACGCCCGACAGCCTGCCCCGGCCGGTCAGCTCCGCGACGGTGCTGCCGGTGAGCACCGGCACCCTGTGCCGTGGCGACTGCGCGGGAAGCCGGGGGCCGTCGGTGACGACGGCGACGACCTGCGTGCCCGCGGACCGCAGGGTGCGTACGGCGTGGAGCGCCACGGCTTCCCCGCCCACCACGACGGCGCGGCTGCCGACGGCCTGGCGGTGAAGGTGCACGGCCTGCTGGAGCTCACCCGTGGTGAGGACGCCGGCCGGGCGGGTACCGGGGACGAGGCGCGCGCTGCGCGGCCGTTCCCGGGCTCCGGTGGCCAGGACCACCGCGCGTGCGGTGATGCGCTCGAGGCCGTGCGGGCCGGTCGTGTCGAGGGTGCGGGGGCCCGCCCAGCCGGTGGCGGTGACCGAGGTGCGGACGTCGGCCCCGGCGGCGAGGGCCGCGTCGAGGAGACGACCGGCGTACCGGGGGCCGTCGGTGAGCCGGTGGCGGGGCCCGAATCCGCGGTGATGGCTGTGGCGTGGGACGCCGCCGGGCTGCTCGTCCCTTTCGAGGACCTCGACGCGGCCCGCGCCGGACGAGGCCAGGCCGGCCGCCGCGCCGAGTCCGGCCGGTCCGGCGCCGACGACGAGGACGTCCACGGCACGCTCCGTACGGCTCACCGGCGGGCCTCTTCGAACAGCGCGCGGACGGCGGCCCCGCAGTGGAAGCCCTGGCAGCGGCCGCCGCGGGCACGGGTCCGGCGCCGCAGTCCGTCGAGGGTCACCGGCGGGACCGGGCCGGCGAGCGCGTCGCGGATCTCGCCGCGGGTGACGCGCTCGCAGTGGCAGACGATGGTGCCGTACGCGGGGTCGGCGGCGATCAGGTCGGCCCGCTGGTAGGGGCGTGGGAGTGTCTCGCCGATGTTGGGCATGCGCACCGGTTCGAGATCGCGGGCGGGGCCCAGGTCGAGACCGAGGTCGCCGAGCAGGCCGGTGACGTGGGCGGCGATCGCCATGGAGGCCGTCAGCCCGGTGGACCGGATGCCGCCGACGGTGACGTACCGCTGCCGGCTGTGGGCGCGGATGCGGTAGTCGTCGTGCTCGGTGGCCGCGCGCAGTCCCGCGTAGACGGCGGTGACCTCCTCGTCGATCAGCGCGGGCAGGATCCGCCGGCCCTTCTCCCGCAGCAGTGCCAGCCCTTCGGCGGTCGAGCCGGTGGCCCGCTTGTCGTCGAGGTCCTCCGCGGTCGGGCCGAGGATCACGTTCCCGTACACGGTCGGTGCGACGAGGACGCCCTTTCCGAGCGCGGTCGGTACGGGGAGCAGGATGTGCCGGACGAGGGGGCGGGCGAGCTTGTCGTAGACGATCAGCTGACCGCGCCGGGGGGTGACGGTGAAATCGCGGTGCCCCAGTCGGCGGTCGAGGTCGTCGGCGTGCAGTCCGGCGGCGTTGACCAGGTAGCGGGTGCGCAACAGGCCGCGCGAGGTGGTGAGTTCGTGGTGGGGGCCGCCGGTGACGGAGTGCACCCGGCAGCCCAGGTGCAGGTCGACTCCGGCGCGGACGGCCTGGGTGGCGTAGGCGAGCGTCGTCGTCCAGGGGCAGATGACCCACTCGTCGGGGATCTCGAGGGCGCCGAGCGCGCCGGGGCCGAGATGCGGCTCGCGTCGCGCGAGTTCGGGGGCGTCCAGCAGCCGCGCGGCGCGGTAGCCGTTGCGGGCGGCCTTGTCCGCGAGGGCGGGAAGGGTGGCCAACTGCTCCCGGTCCCAGGCGACGAGCAGCGCCCCCACCGGGTCGAGGGGGATGCCGCTCTCGTGCGCGTAGGCGGCGAGGCGGCGCCGGCCCTCGCGTACGAGACGGGACTCCAGGGAGCCGGGTACGGCGTCGAAACCGGTGTGCAGGATGGCCGTGTTGGCCTTGGACGTGCCCTCCCCGACGTCGTCGCCCGCGTCCACGAGCGCGATGCGCAGCCGGTGGCGGGCGAGTTCGCGGGCGATGGCGGAGCCGACGACGCCCGCGCCGACGACGGTGACATCGTGGAGACGGCCTGGCAGTTCGCCGCCGGTGGTGACGGTCATGACGCCCCGGGGGCGGCGGACGCGGGCGAACGCTCCAGCAGGGCGGCGACCTCGGCGCGGAACACGCCGAGCCGGTCGGCAGCGCGGTCGGCGCTGATCCGGGGTTCGTACACGGCGGACGGCTTCCACACGGGGACGGCCTGCTCCGGCGCGAGGGCGGGATCGGTGCCGAGCCGTGCGACGGCGGCGGCGCCGAGCGCGGTCGCGTCGGGTAGGGCCGACACCTCCACGGGGCGTTGCAGCAGGTCGGCCTGTGTCTGCATGAGGAGCGCGGACCGGGTGAGACCGCCGTCGACGCGGAGGGCCGTCAGCGGCGACCCGAGGTCGGTGGCCACGGCGTCGGCGAGGGAGACGACCTGTGCGGCGATGCCCTCGCACAGGGCGCGGACCAGATGGCCGGGGCCGGTGTCCAGGCCGAGACCGGTCACGGAGCCCCGCACGTCACCGCGCCACCAGGGGGCGGCGAGTCCGGCGAGCGCCGGTACGAAGGTGACTCCCCCGCTGTCGGGAACGGTGGCGCCGACGGCGTCCAGGTCACCGGCGCCGGAGACGATCTTGAGGCCGGTGAGCCACCGTACCGCGGAGGCGGCCGTGTAGACCTGGCCGTCCAGGCAGTAGCTGGTGCGGCCGCCGAGCCGCCAGGCGACGCAGCCGACGAGCCCGGTGGTGGAGCGGCGCGGCCGCCGGCCCGTCTGGGCGAGCAGGAACGCGCCTGTGCCGTAAGTGCACTTGGCGGTGCCGGGTTCCATGACGCTCTGGGCGAGGAGGGCGGCCTGCTGGTCGACGAGCAGGCCGGTGAGCGGGACGCGGGTGCCGAAGGCGGTGGTGACGCCGACGGGACCGGCCGCGTCGACGATGTCCGGGAGCCGTTCGCCGGACAGGCCGAAGAGGTCGAGTGCCCGCTGTGACCAGGCGACCTCGTCGAGGTCGAGGAGCTGGGTGCGTCCGGCGGTGGCCGCGTCGGTGACGAAGGCACCGGTGAGCCGGTGCACGAGCCAGGAGTCGCTGGTGGTGACGACGCCCTCGCCGGTGAGCTCGCGGCGGATCCAGGCCATCTTCGGCGCGGCGAAGTAGGGATCCAGCGGCAGACCGGTGAGTCGCCGCAACTCGTCCGCGTGCGGGGCGAGTTCGGCACACAATGCCTCCGCGCGCCGGTCCTGCCAGACGATCGCGTCGGTGAGCGGCTCGCCGGTGACCGGATCCCAGGCGAGAACCGTCTCGCCCTGGTTGGCCAGACCGACTGCCGATACGGGCTCGCCGGCGTGGGCCAGTGCCCGGCTTCCGGCGTCCACCACGGAGGCGAGCAGCTCCGCCGGGTCGACCTCGACGCGTCCGCCGGGGCCGTAGCGGGGTGACACGGGCGCGGAACCGGTGCCGATCACGCCGCGTTCGGGGCAGACGACGAGCGCTTTGGTGCCGGAGGTGCCCTGGTCGACGGCAAGCACCGGGCCCGTCATCGGCCACCCCGTTCTCCGGTAACAGGAACCTTGATCACTGACGAAAGCGTGGGGGTAGGCCATGGTCGTCGTCAAGGGGCGCGGGCGGGCCGGTGTGACAGCGTTGTCGTCAACTGCTTGCCGTACGGCGCGGCTTGAGTAAGATCGGCCGCGCATCGAAGCGGAACGGGAGCCGGGCGGCTGCCGTTCCCCGCCGATGCCGGCCGACCACCGACCTCGACACATACGCCTCAGCCAGCCCCCCACCGCCCCAAGAGGCCTCATGACCAGTTCACAGTCCGAGCTCCACCCTGCGCCGGAACGAGCAGCGGGCCCCGCACGGATCCACGCAGCGGGCCCCTCACGGGTCCGGGGAGCGGAACGCACGGTTATCGGGCAGGGGGCGCCACGACCGTGCTAGCCGAACAGGCTCGGGTCCGGCCGCCGGGACGGACGGACCCCTGATGGCGGCGGACGCGTTCCGTCCCGTCTACCATCCGGCCGGGCAGGACCAGGAACTGCGCGCCGCGCTCCAAGACTTACGCACCGGTCGCTGGCTGTCGATGCGGAACCTTCTCGAGACGACGGGTGACTGGGCCCTGTGGACACAGCGCACCCAGGTACTGGCCGCCGTGGCGGCCGGCTCCGACACCGTGCAGGCGTGGCGGACGGAGGAGCCCGACAGTCCCGACGCGGCCGTGATGCACTGCCGGGTCGCCGTCGAGCGGGCGCTGCGGGCGCACCGCGACACACACCGGCGCACCAAGGAACTGTGGCAAGAGGCCTGGGAGGCATGCCGGTTCGCGGCACACCTGTCGCCGGAGGATCCGGTGCCGTGGGTGTGTCTGCTGGCTCTGTCCCGGCTCGACGAGGGCCAGCGCCTGGAGGAGCACCGGGCCGCGCCGCCCGGCCCCATGCTCTTCCCCGGCCCGTGGGGCCTGCTGGCGCAGGCGGACAAGCGCGATCCGCACAACCGTGAGGCGTACCACCGGATGCTGCAGTTCGTGTACGCCCGCCGGGTGGGCAGGAATCTGTCGGAGGCGGTCAACTTCGTCCAGTGGGCGTCCTCGACCGCGCCCATGGGGTCCGCGCTCAAGGCGCTTCCGCTGTATGTGCGGGTCGAACGCCACCGCCGGGAGAACGGCCACGAGAAGGCGCTGGACCTGCACTGGGTCACGGACGACGCCGCCCGCGACGCGCGCCTCGCCCTGCACGACTGGTTCGACGTGGCCTCCCCGGCGACGCGGGCCCTGCCCGACCTCAACCACCTGGCGCACGCGCTGTGGGGTTCGGTCCGATTCGCCGACGCGGCACGGGTGTTCGAGGCTCTGGGCCCGTACTACACGACGCTTCCGTGGGCGTACCGCACGCAGAATCCCGGTGACGCGGCACTCGCGGAGGAGGTGTTCCTGCGCGCACGGGGGCGCTGCCTGGCGGCGGCGCGCGAGACCGGCCAGGGCCCCGGTCCTGATCCGGATCCGGTTCCGGATGGGGTTCCGGATCGGGTTCCAGGCTTCGACTCCGATTTCCCTCCTGATTCCAGTCCTCATTCCGGTCCTCATTCCGGTCCTCATTCCGGTTCCGGCCCCCACTACTGATCCGTACCACCGTCCCGGCCCGCACCCGGTCCGCACGGCTGATCCGCACCATGTCCGTCGCCCGTCCCCGGAGGTTCGTTCGATGTCCATATCCCCGCCGAAGTGGTCGGGCTCCGACCGGACTCCCCCCAAGGACGAGGAGGAGCGGCTGCGGGAGCTCGGCTATCAACCCGTACTGGCCCGCAGAATGGGCGGCTTCGGCAACTTCGCCATCAGCTTCTCCGTGATCTCGATCCTGTCCGGCTGCATGACGCTCTACGGGTTCGGTCTCGGCACCGGCGGCCCCGCGGTGATGCTCTGGGGCTGGGCGGGCGTCGGGCTGTTCGTCCTGTGCGTCGGCATGGCCCTGGCCGAGGTGACCAGCGCCTACCCGACCTCGGGAGCGCTGTACTACATGGCCGACCGGCTCGGCGGCCGCAAATGGGGTTGGTACACTGGCTGGCTCAACCTGCTCGGTCTGCTGGGCGCCATCGCCGGAATCGACTACGGCTGCGCCCTGTTCACCGGCGCCTTTCTGAACCTGCAGTGGGGCTTCGAGCCCACCCCCGGCTCCACGATGATCATCTTCATCTGCATCCTGCTGTTGCACGCCACCCTCAACCTGTTCGGCGTGCGGCTCGTCAGCCTGCTCAACTCCGTCAGTGTCTGGTGGCACCTCGGCGGCGTGGCCCTGATCGTGGGCGCGCTCGCGATCGTGCCCTCGGACCACCAGTCCCCCGAGTTCGTCTTCGGAGAGTTCGTCAACAACACCGGCTGGGACAATCCGATCTACGTCGCCGCCATCGGTCTGCTGCTCGCGCAGTACACCTTCAGCGGGTACGACGCCTCGGCCCATCTGTCCGAGGAGACCTCCAACGCGTCCGTCGCCGCCGCCAAGGGCATCGTGCGCTCCATCTGGGTCTCCTGGATCGCCGGGTTCGCGCTGCTCGCGGGGCTGACCTTCGCCATCCAGGACTACGCGGGAACCCAGGACACCGCGACCGGGGTGCCGCCCGCCCAGATCTTCATCGACGCCCTCGGAACGGGCGGCGCCACCGCCCTGCTCCTCGTCGTGATCGTCGCCCAGCTCTTCTGCGGCAACGCGGAAGTCGCCGCGGCGAGCCGCATGGTGTTCGCGTTCAGCCGCGACAACGCGCTGCCGGGATCCGCCCTGTGGCGCAGGGTCAGCAGCCGCACCCAGACGCCCGTCCCCGCCGTGTGGTTGTCGGTGGGCTTCGCCTGCCTGCTGGCGGTGCCGTCGCTCTACTCCGCGACCGCCTACGGCGCGGTCACCGCGATCAACGTCATCGGCATCACGCCCGCGTACGCCATCCCGATCTATCTGCGGCTGCGCGCGGGCAACCGCTTCGAGCCCGGTCCGTGGAGCCTCGGCCGCTGGAGCCGGCCCATCGGCTGGGTCGCGGTGGTGTGGGTCGCGTGCGTGACCGTGCTGTTCTGCCTGCCGCAGTCGAACCCGGTGACCGTGGACACGATGAACTACGCCTCCATCGCACTGGCGGCGGTGCTGGTCCTGGCGACGGTGTGGTGGTTCGTGGCGCGCCGCTCCTACAGCACGCCCTCCGCGTACGGGAACGCCCGCGAGCAGGCGGAGATCGCGGAGAACATCGTCTGACCGCAGGGCCGTTGAGGCGCTTCGACAGCCTCATGAACCCGCATGGGCACTCATGGGCACTCAGCCGCGGAGCCGCTGCTCGCGGTGCAGAGGCAGCTTGGGGCGCGCCGTCCCGGAGGACGTCTCCGTGGGCGTGGTGTGCCCCGAGCAGGTGGCGGCCCGGGCGCCCGTCAAGCTCACGCCGGTGGCCGTCCCGGCCCAGGAGCCGGGCCGCCGGGCCGTGCACCTGCTGATCGAGGCCGCGCGGTCGCGCGGTGGCGGCATCGAGGTGCCGGAACCGGAGTTGACCGAGCGCGACAGCACGGGCCCGGCACCGGGGGTGCGCTCGTGACGCGTGCCCCTGACCGGCCATCAGGCAGGCGGGACCGGTCTCCGGCGAAGTTCGGACGACCACAGGCCGTCCGAACTTCGCGACCCCGTCGCCTGCGCCGGCCACCTCACCGAACACGGCCGGGCCCTGGACGTCGTCGCCTGTGCCGTATCCGCCCCGTGGCAGCCCTGAACAGCCCGACGGGCGGCAGCACTTGACCGTGGAAAACGGACATCGAGTCGATTCCTGTCCCAGGCATTGACGCGGCTCCGACTCGGCTCTACGTTCGGCGCGTTGCAATTCGTACGTCATATATGAGACGCGATACGCGAGATCTGAGAGTGCTGATGACCTTCGCACCCACCCCGATCCCCTCCCGCACCCAGTACGTCCTGGAGGCGATCAAGCACAGCATCCTCACCGGCGGTCTCAGCCCCGGCCAGGCACTGGTCGAGACCGAACTGGCCGCGCAGTTCGGCGTGTCGAAGACCCCGGTGCGGGAGGCCCTCAAGACCCTGGCCGGCACCGGACTCGTGGTGATGAGCCAGTACAAGGGCGCCACCGTCCGCATGGTCGACTCGAGCATGGCGCGTGAGGTGTACGACGTACGTCTGCTGCTCGAGCCGGAGGCGCTGCGGCGCTCGGTCTCGCGGCGGGCCTCCCTGGAGGACGCACGGACCGCGCTGATCAAGGCGGACGAGGCGGCCGATCAGGCCGACCGGTCGCTGGCCAACCGGGAGTTCCACCGGGCCCTGTACCTTCCGTGCGGCAATCCGCTGCTCGCGCGGATGCTCGACGAGGTCCGTGACCAGGCCGCCCTGGTCTCCACGGTGGCGTGGGCCGCCGAACCGTCGTGGCAGCGGGAGGCCGACGAGCACCGCGAGATCCTGCGGCTCGCGCTCACCGGCGACGCCGACGCCGCGGCCCGCGCCCTGCACGAACACATCGACTCGTTCGTGCAGCGGGCCTTCCCGACGACGGACGAGGAGGGCGAGGCATGAGCGGCGACGACGGCTTCGGCACCCTGCGTGCGGCCCTGGCCGATGTGGTGGCCATCCCCGTCACGCCGTTCACCGCCGAGGACACCGTCGACGCGGCCGCGCACCGGGCCCTGCTGCGCCGCCTCCTCGACGGTGGCGTGCGCACCCTCACGCCGAACGGCAACACCGGCGAGTACTACGCCCTCGATCCCGACGAGCGGCGCGAGGTCACCGAGCTGACGGTCGAGGAGTCGGCCGGCCGGGCGGCCGTCCTGGTCGGCGTGGGCCTCGACGTGCCGACCGCGGTCGCCTCCGCCCGGCACGCTCGCGACGTGGGCGGGCAGATGGTGATGGTGCACCAGCCCGTGCATCCGTACGTGTCGCAGGACGGCTGGGTGGACTACCACCGGGCGATAGCGGACGCGGTGCCCGAGCTCGGCGTCGTCCCCTACGTGCGCAATCCGCACCTGCGCGGCGAACGCATGGCGCGGCTCGGTGAGTTGTGTCCCAATGTCATCGGGGTGAAGTACGCGCTGCCGGACGCGGCGCAGTTCGCCGCCTTCGCCCGCGACGCCGGCATGGAGCGCTTCGTGTGGATCGCGGGCCTCGCCGAGCTGTACGCGCCGTCGTACTTCTCCGCCGGGGCCACGGGATTCACCTCCGGTCTGGTCAACGTGTCGCCGTCGGTCTCGCTGGAGATGCTGGCGGCGCTGCGGGCCGGGGACCATCCGGCGGCGATGAAGGTCTGGGAACAGATCCGCCCTCTCGAGGAACTGCGTGCCGCCCACCGTTCCGCGGACAACGTCACGGTCGTCAAGGAGGCCCTCGCCGCCCTCGGTCTGTGCCGCCGCGACATCCGCCCGCCCAGCAGTCCGCTGCCGCGGAGGAAGCGCGCGGAGGTCGCCGGCCTCGTGGCCGGGTGGGGCGTATGAGCCTGCGGCCGGAGCAACTGCGCAGCCACCAGTGGTACGGGACGGACGGGCTCCGCTCGTTCTCCCACCGGGCCCGTACCCGGCAGTTGGGGTATCTGCCGGAGGAGCACCTGGGCAAGCCCGTGATCGCGGTGCTCAACACCTGGTCGGACATCAACCCGTGCCATGTGCATCTGCGTGACCGTGCGCAGGCCGTCAAGCGCGGGGTCTGGCAGGCGGGCGGCTTTCCGCTGGAGTTCCCGGTCTCCACGCTCTCCGAGACCTTCCAGAAGCCGACCCCCATGCTCTACCGGAACATGCTGGCGATGGAGACGGAGGAGCTGCTGCGCTCCTATCCGGTGGACGGCGCGGTGCTGCTCGGCGGCTGCGACAAGTCGACACCGGCCCTGCTGATGGGCGCGGCCAGTGCCGATCTGCCGGCGGTGTTCGTGCCGGCGGGGCCGATGCTGCCGGGCCACTGGCGGAACGAGGTGCTGGGTTCCGGCACCGACATGTGGAAGTACTGGGACGACCGGCGCGCCGGTCTGCTGGGCGACTGCGAGATGAACGAACTTGAGAGCGGTCTGGCCCGCTCCCCCGGTACGTGCATGACCATGGGCACCGCCGCCACACTGACCGCCGCCGCCGAGGCGCTGGGAGTGACCCTCCCCGGTGCCTCGTCCGTACCCGCGGTCGACTCCGGTCACGACCGGATGGCCGCGGCGTCCGGGATGCGGATCGTGGAGCTGGTGCGTCAGGACTTGAGGCTGTCGCGGATCCTGGGCAGGGAGGCGTTCGAGGACGCGGTGACGACGGTTCTCGGTCTCGGCGGTTCGACCAACGCCGTCATCCATCTGATCGCGATGGCCGGGCGGGCGGGGGTGGATCTGCGCCTCGACGACTTCGACCGGATCGCCCGTACGGTTCCGGTGCTGGCCAACGTCCGTCCGGGCGGCGGCCCCCATCTGATGGAGGACTTCCACTTCGCGGGCGGGCTGCCCGGATTCCTCTCCCGCATCACCGATCTGCTCCACCTGGACCGGCCGACCGTCGCCCATGCCACTCTTCGCGAGCAGCTGAGCGGCGCGCGGGTGCACAACGACGACGTGATCCGCCCCCGTGACAACCCGGTCGCGACCGAGGGCGGGGTCGCGGTCCTGAGGGGCAATCTCTGCCCGGACGGGGCGGTCGTCAAGCACATCGCCGCGGACCCGAAGCTGCTCAGGCACACCGGACCGGCCGTGGTCTTCCCGGACTACCGGACCATGCAGCGCACCATCGACGATCCGTCGCTCGGCATCACCGCCGACCATGTGCTCGTGCTCCAGGGGGCAGGCCCCAAGGGCGGTCCGGGAATGCCGGAGTACGGGATGCTGCCCATCCCCGAGCACCTCCTCAAGCAGGGTGTGCGGGACATGGTCCGGATCTCCGACGCCCGTATGAGCGGCACCAGTTACGGCACCTGTGTGCTGCATGTGGCGCCGGAGTCGTACGTCGGCGGGCCGCTGGCCCTCGTCCGGACCGGTGACCGGATCACGCTCGACGTGGCGGCACGTTCCCTTCGTCTCGAGGTCCCGGACGAGGAGCTGGAGCGCCGGCGGTCCGCGTGGACGCCGCCGCCGGCCCGTTACGGGCGCGGCTACGGCGCCCTGTACAGCGACCAGGTCACGCAGGCCGACACGGGATGCGACTTCGCGTTCCTGTCGCGGCCCGGCGAAGTGCCGGACCCGTACGCGGGCTGAGCCCACCCCCTCTCCGCCGTTTCGCCCGACATCCGCACAGCGTCCGAGAAAGCGCTTACCCCAGATCGGAGTTGCAGTCATGGCCCAAGCTGTGGCGCAGAAATCGCCGGGGCCCCCGGCCGGGCGGCCAAGAGCGCCCGGCCGCCGTACGGGAGCGGCCCCACGCCGGCTGCCGTATCTGCTGATCGCCCCCGCGGGGCTGCTGATGCTGGGCTTCATCGCCTATCCGGTGCTCAGCGTCTTCTACTACAGCCTGCAGGAGTACAACCCCACCAAACCCTGGCGCAACGGATTCGCGGGGCTCTCCAACTTCACGACGATCTTCACGGACGACCCGCACTTCTGGGGAACGCTGGCCTTCAGCCTCAAGTGGGTCGTGGTCGAGGTGAGCCTGCAGCTGCTGTTCGGGCTGGCGCTCGCGCTGATCGTCAACCAGACCTTCGCGGGCCGGGCGCTGGGACGGGCCCTGGTGTTCTCGCCGTGGGCCGTCTCCGGGGTGCTGACCTCCGCGATCTGGGTGCTGCTCTACAACTCCCAGACCGGTATCACCCGTTACCTGGCTGACCTCGGCATCGGCGAGTACGGCACGTCCTGGCTCTCCGACACCGCGACCGTCTTCCCCGCCGCCGTCGTCGCGGACCTGTGGCGCGGTGTCCCGTTCTTCGCGATCCTCATCCTCGCCGACCTCCAGTCCGTGTCCAAGGACCTCTACGAGGCGGCGGAGGTGGACGGCGCGAGCCGGCTGCAGCAGTTCCTGCACATCACGCTGCCGCACTTGAAGGACGCCATCATCCTCTCCACCCTGCTGCGGGCGGTCTGGGAGTTCAACAACGTCGACCTGCTGTACACCCTGACCGGCGGCGGACCGGCGGGCGAGACCACGACGCTGCCGCTCTACATCGCCAACACCAGTGTCGACGCGCACGACTTCGGCTACGCCTCGGCGCTGACGACGGTGGCGTTCGTGATCCTTCTCTTCTTCTCGATGGTCTATCTGCGCCTGAGCAAGTTCGGAGGCGGGAACAAGTGATCACGACTGAGACGACGCGAAACAGCGCGCCGGCACCCGTCACCCCGCTCGCCCCGCCATCGCGCCCCCGCGGGCACAGGCGCGCGTGGGACGAGGTGCCCCGGTGGCAGATCTATCTGCCACTCGGCGTCTACCTCCTCTTCACGCTCATCCCCTTCTACTGGATCCTGCTGTTCGCCCTGCGCCCGACCGGGTCCACCTCGCTGGTGCCGTGGCCGATGACCACGGAGCACTTCGAGAAGGTGTGGACCGAGCGCAGCTTCGCCACCTTCTTCCAGAACAGTCTCCTCACCGGCGTCGCCGTCCTGGTGATGACCACGGTGATCGCACTGGCCGGCGGATACGCGCTGGCCCGCTTCGAGTTCCGGCTGAAGAAGGGCTTCATGCTGGCGCTGCTGTGCTCGCAGTTCGTGCCGGGCGCGCTGCTGCTGGTGCCGCTCTTCGAGATCTTCGCCGGCCTGAGCCTGATCAACTCGCTGCTCAGCGTCATCATCGCGGAGACCGTCTTCCAGCTGCCGCTGTCGATGATCCTGATCAGCGGCTTCATCAGGAACGTGCCGTACTCCCTGGAGGAGGCGGCCTGGGTGGACGGCTGCGACCGCTTCGGCGCGTTCCGCATCGTGGTGCTGCCGCTGCTGCGACCCGGGCTGGTCGCCGTCGGTTCCTTCGCCTTCGTGCACGCCTGGAACCACTTCCTGTTCGCCCTGATGTTCCTCAACAACCAGGACAAGCAGACCATCCCCGTCGGTCTCAACACCCTGATGGGCGCGGACAGCGTCGACCTCGGCGCACTGGCCGCGGGCGGTGTGATCGCGGCCGTTCCCGTCGTCATCGTGTTCGCGTTCATCCAGAAGTGGCTGATCACAGGCTTCAGCGCGGGGGCGGTGAAGGGATGAGCGGCGTAGAGGCGGTGCCCGTCGTACTGGTCGGCGCCCGTGGCCACGGCCGCCACCATCTGGACAACATCCGCCGGCTCCAGCAGCAGGGCCTGGTGCGCCTGGCCGGTGTCTGCGAACTGCGCCCGCTGGTCCCGCAGGAGTTGGAGGGACTGGCCGTACCCGAGCAGTCGCCGGACCTCGACGCGCTGCTCGCCTCCACCGGCGCCCGGATCGCGGTGGTCTGCACGCCGATCCAGACGCACACGGAACTGGCGCTGACCGCGGCCCGCCGCGGCGCGCATCTGCTGCTCGAGAAGCCTCCCGCACCGTCGTACGAGGAGTTCCGGCGGATGGCCGACGGCGTCGCCGAGGCGGGAGCGGCCTGCCAGATCGGGTTCCAGTCGCTGGGCTCGCACGCACTGCCCGCGATCCGCTCACTCGTCGCGAGCGGTGCGATCGGCGAGGTGCGCGGGGTGGGCGCGGCGGGTGCCTGGGTGCGCGACGAGGCGTACTACCGGCGCTCCCCCTGGGCCGGGCGGCGCCGGCTCGACGGCGCCGACGTCGTCGACGGGGCGCTCACCAACCCGCTCGCCCACGCGGTCTCCACGGCGCTGGCACTGGACGGAAGCACCCGCGCCGGGGACGTGGCCCGTATCGAGACCGAGCTGTTCCGCGCCAACGCCATCGAGTCCGACGACACCTCCTGTGTCCGCGTGACGACGTCCGATGGCGGACGCGTCACCGTGGCGGTGACGCTGTGCGCGGAGAGGGCCGCCGAGCCGTATGTGATGGTGCACGGCAGCAGGGGCCGCGTCACCTTCTGGTACAAGCAGGACCGCGTGCTGGTGCAGCGGTCCGGGCAGGGCCCGCGCGAGACCGTGTACGGCAGGACCGATCTGCTGGAGAACCTGGTCCTGCATGTGACGGAGGGCGCCGCGCTGCTGGCTCCCCCGGAGGTCTGCGGCGCGTTCATGCGCGTCGTCGAGGCCGTGCGCACCGCTCCCGACCCGGTGCGGCTGCCGCCGTCGGCGTGGCGCCACGCCGACGGCGGCGACACGCCGCGCCGGGTGGTGCCTGGCATCGACGAGCTGGTCGCCGCCGGGGCGGAGCGCCTCGGTCTCTACTCCGAACTCGGCGCGCCCTGGGCGCTTCCCACGGGGGTGACCACGTCATGAGCTCCACGACCGTGCTCCACTGCGCCGGCCGGCCCGTCGGCCGGTACACGTTCCTCGCGGACCTGGACAGGCGCTCCTCTCCTCGTCCCTACCTCCATCCCGTCACGACGCTGGGCGGTGTCCCCGTCACCGAGCTGGCGCCACGCGACCATCCGCATCATCTGGGCGCGGGCGTCGCCGTGCCGGACGTGGCCGGGCACAACTTCTGGGGCGGCCGGACCTATGTGCGCGGGCAGGGGCCCACCGAGCTCGACAACCACGGGGCGCAGTGCCACAGCGGGTTCAAGCTCCGTGACCCGGACGGCTTCGTGGCCGAGCTGAGCTGGCTCGCCGGCGGGCGCAGGCTGCTGCGCGAGCACCGCACGGTGGCCGTCACAGCCCTCACCGGCACCGCGTGGGCGCTGGACCTCACGTTCTCCCTGACCAATGTGAGCGGTGCCGCCCTGTCCGTGGGCAGCCCGGCGACGAACGGCCGGCCGGGAGCCGGTTACGGCGGCTTCTTCTGGCGCGCTCCCAGGGAAGCCGCGGCGCCGGACGTGTTCACCGACCGGGCGGAGGGCGAGGCCGCGGTGCACGGTGGGCGCGCCGACTGGCTCGCCCTCGTGGGAGAGCGCTGGACGCTGGTCTTCGCCGGGGCGACCGTACGGACGCGGGAGGATCCCTGGTTCGTGCGAACCACCGAGTACCCGGGAGTCGGCTCGTCCCTCGCGCACAGTGAGCGGCTGGCGCTGGCACCGGAGGAGACCGCGGTCCGCCGCGTCGTCACCGTCGTCGCCGACGGACGCCTGGACCGTGACACGGCGGCGGCCCTGGCCCACAGGGCGGTGACGGCATGACGAGCGGGGACCTCGGCGACGGGACGTACCGCAATCCCGTACTGGCCGCCGACTGGTCCGACCCCGATGTCGTACGGGTCGGTGACGACTTCTATCTGACGGCCTCGAGCTTCGGCCGGGCCCCGGGTCTGCCGCTGCTGCACTCGAGGGACCTGGTCAACTGGACCCTGATCGGGCATGCGCTGGAACGTCTCGAGCCGGCGGCCGCCTTCGCCGTGCCCCGGCAGGACAGCGGGGTGTGGGCGCCGTCCATCCGGCACCACGACGACCGTTTCTGGATCTTCTGGGGCGACCCGGACCACGGCGTCTGGCAGGTCAACTCCCCTGACATCCGCAGCGGTTGGAGCCGCCCGCATCTGGTGAAGGAGGGCCGGGGGCTGATCGATCCCTGTCCCCTGTGGGACGAGGAGACCGGTGAGGCGTATCTCGTGCACGCCTGGGCCAGGTCCCGCTCCGGCGTCGGCAACAGGCTCACCGGGCACCGTATGCGCCCCGACGGCAGCGCGCTCCTCGACGAGGGCAGGACCGTGGTCGACGGGGACCGCATTCCGGGCTGGTTCACCCTGGAGGGTCCCAAGCTGTACCGGCACGACGGCTGGTTCTGGATCCTCGCCCCGGCCGGCGGTGTGGCGACCGGCTGGCAGGGGGCGCTGCGCTCCCGCGACTTCTTCGGTCCGTACAAGGAGCGTGTCGTCCTCGAGCAGGGTGACACTCCCGTCAACGGGCCGCACCAGGGCGGCTGGGTGCGCACCCGGTACGGCGAGGACTGGTTCCTGCACTTCCAGGACCGGGGCGCGTACGGGCGGGTGGTCCATCTCCAGCCGATGGAGTGGGGTGACGACGGCTGGCCGGTGCTCGGCCTCGGGGGCTCGCCCGTGCTGGTCCATCCGAAGCCCGATCTGCCGGAGCAGCCGCGGTCCGCCCCCGCGGCCGACGACGGCTTCCCCGGCGGACGCTTCGGCCGCCAGTGGCAGTGGGCGGCGAATCCCGGCGAGGGCTGGGCACCGCTGCACTCGGGCGACGGTCTGCGGCTGACGTGCGTACGCGGTGACGAGGCGTACGACCTGCGGAGGCTGCCCCATGTCCTCACCCAGCGGCTGCCCGCGGCCGACTCCGTCATCGAGGTCGAGCTGCGTCTGGAGGGTGCGGCACCCGGCGCACGCGCGGGGATCGCCGTACTCGGTGACGCGTTCGCCTGGATCGGTCTGGAGCGGGGCGCCGACGGCGCCGTGCACCTGGTGCACCGCTTCGCGGAGACCACCGCGGAGCGGGAGCGGGAAGCGGCACCCGCGCGGCACGCGCCCGAGGGAAGGGCGGTGCTGCGGATCGTCACCGGTGCCGGCGCCAGGTGCCGCTTCTCCGCCGCCTTGCCGGGCGCCGACGAGGAGGGGTTCCTGCCGTCCGGTCAGGTCTTCGCCGCCACTGCCTGGCGCTGGGTGGGCGCGCTCCTCGGGCTGTTCGCCGCCGCTCCCGACGCCGGCTCCGTCCCGGCGGGCCACGCCAACACCGCGAGGTTCACACGGTTTCGCATCACATCCGTCAGCACACCGCAGAGTCCACGCACATCACGCGGGTCCGTATCAGCAGAAAAGAGCCGACCATGACCATCTTCCGCCGCGGACGGGGCAGAACCGCCCCCTTCCTCGCACTCACCACCGTCCTGGCGCTGACCGCCGCCGCATGCGGCGACGACGGCAGCAGCGGCGCCGGCGACGAGGGCTCCGGCAAGGGAAAGATCACCTTCTGGGACAACAACGGCGGTGTCCGCACCGACGTGTGGATGGAGATCATCGCCGACTTCGAGAAGAAGCATCCCGACATCGACGTCGACTACGTCGGGGTCGCCTCGACCGAGGTCCAGTCCAAGTACGACACCGCCATCCAGGGCGGTGGGCTGCCCGACGTCGGCGGCGTCGGGGCGGCCATGCTCGCCGGGATCGCCGCGCAGGACGCCCTGGAGCCGCTCGACGAGCGCATCGCCGCCAGTTCCCTCGAGGGGAAGCTGAACGAGGGCATGGTGGAGAGTGTGAAGGCCGCGGGCGGTCGGGAGCGCATGTTCACCGTGCCGACCTCGGCCAGCAACGGCGTGCTCTACTACCGCACCGACCTCTTCGAGGCGGCGGGGCTGGAGGCGCCCACCACCTGGTCGAAGTTCTTCACGGCGGCGGACAGGCTCACCGCGAAGGACAGGAACCGCTTCGGGTACACCATCCGCGGCGGCGCCGGATCCATCGCCCAGGCGCTGGACGCGATGTACGGCCAGAGCGGCATCGACTCGTTCTGGAACGGCGACCGGACGACCGTCAACGACCCGAAGAACGTCGCGGCGCTGGAGAAGTACGCGGCGCTGTTCAAGAAGAGCACCCCTGCCGCGGACGTGAACAACGACTTCACCAAGATGGTCGCCCAGTGGGACAGCGGCGAGATCGGCATGCTCAATCACAACCTGGGTTCCTACAAGGACCATGTGAAGGCTCTCGGCACAGAGAAGTTCCGCGGCATCCCGCTGCCGACCGCCGACGACGGCACGCGGGTGCAGGTCTCCAACCCCGTCGACGGGCTCGGGCTGTTCAAGTCGAGCGGCAACAAGGCCGCGGCATGGAAGTTCATCGAGTTCGCCGCCTCGCACGAGTCGAACAGCCGGTGGAACGAGTCGGCCGGCGCGATACCGGCCAACACCGAGGCGGCCAAGGACGCGTGGGTGCGGAAGGCGGAGCCCACCAGGCTGGCGGCGGAGGCGCTGTTCGGCGACACCACGAAGATCGTCCAGCTGCCGTACCACCTGCCCGACTGGAACACCATCTCCAAGGCGGAGAACGAGCCGGCCTTCCAGAAGGTGCTGCTCGGCAAGATGTCGGCGAAGGACTTCCTCGACTCGCTGGCCGAGCAGCTCGACGAGGCCCAGGCCGAGTGGAAGCAGCAGAACAAGTGAGGCCGACCCGTCGCCAGGTGGTCGCGGCAGCCGCGGGCCTTCCGCTCGTGGCCGCCGCGGCCCCCGCCGCCCTGGCGGGACCGTCCGGGCACCGGAACCGGACGCGCACACTCTTCATCGCCGGTGACTCCACCGCCGCGCGGAAGTACGCGGACGCCGCCCCGGAGACCGGATGGGGCACGGCGCTCCCCTTCTTCCTCCACAAAGAACTCCGGGTCGCCAACCACGCCGTCAACGGCAGGAGTTCGAAGAGCTTCGCCGACGAGGGCCGCCTGGAGGCCGTGCTGGCACGGATCCGGCCCGGCGACGTGCTCCTGGTGCAGTTCGGCCACAACGACGGGAAGACCGCCGATCCCACCCGGTACACCGAGCCGTGGTCGACGTACCAGGAGTATCTGCGCCGGTACGTCAAAGGGGCGCGCGAGCGCGGCGCCCTGCCGGTGCTCGCGACGTCCGTGGAGCGGCGCAGGTTCGACGACGCGGGCAACGCGGTTCCGACGCACGGCGACCACCCGGCCGCGATGAGGGCCGTCGCGGCCGAGGACGGAATCCCGCTGCTCGACATCCAGGCACTGTCCGCCGCCCGTTGGCAGGAGCTGGGACCGGAGGGCAGCAAGGCGTACTTCAACTGGACCGCGGAGAAGCAGGACAACACCCACTTCGATCCGACGGGAGCGATCGCCGTCGCGCGGATGGTCGCCGCGGAGCTGCTGCGCTCCGGTGTGCTCGCACCGCGCGACGTCCGGCGGCTCGAGGACGACGTCCCCGAGTCGTGGATCACCTGGCCCGCCGCCGGCTGAGGCCGACCGAACCGGAAAGAGAGCCGCAACCATGCACACTCCAAGATGTCAGGGACGCGTCATCACCACCGTTCTGGGCACCGCGCTCGCACTGACCGCCACCGCGGCGGCCCACGCGGCGCCGGGCACCGGACCCGCGCACCGGGGAAGCGCCCACCAGGACCCCGCCCGCCAGGTCCTGCCCGACCGCGACGGCTGGGCCTCGCTCGGCAACGGCACCACGGGCGGCGCGCACGCCCACTCCGCGAACGTCCGGACCGTCACCACCTGGGACGAGTTCACAGCCGCCCTCGACGCGGACGGCGACGAGCCACGGATCATCAAGGTCAAGGGCACTCTCGACGCCACCGCGTCCGGCTGCGCCGCCTTCGAGGCGGAGGGCTACGACTTCGGCACCTACCTCGCCGACTACGACCCCGCGGTGTGGGGCCGCGACACCCCGGTCAGCGGACCCCAGGAGGACCTGCGGGCCGCCTCGGCCGCCCATCAGGCGCGTGCGATCAAGGCGTACATACCCGCGAACACCACCGTCGTCGGCGTCGGGCGGGACGCGAGGATCGTCGGGGCGAGCCTGCAGATCAAGGGCGTCGACAACGTCGTCGTCCGCAACCTCACCCTCGAGAGCCCGCTCGACTGCTTCCCCCAGTGGGATCCGACCGACGGCACGAACGGGGCGTGGAACTCCGAGTACGACAGCCTCGTGGTGTACGGCTCGACCCATGTGTGGATCGACCACAACACGTTCACCGACGGTCGCCACCCGGACAGTTCACTGCCGGCCCATTACGGCGAGGTGTACCAGCAGCACGACGGCGAGCTCGACATCGTCAGAGGCGCCGACCTGGTGACCGCGTCCTGGAACGTCTTCGGCGACCACGACAAGACCCTGATGATCGGCAACAGCGACAGCGCCGGCGACACCGACCGCGGCAGGCTGCGGGTCACCCTGCACCACAACCTGTTCCGGGACGTCGTGGAGCGCGCGCCGCGCGTCCGGTTCGGCAAGGTCGACACGTACAACAACCACTACGCGGTCGGCGAAGGGGCCTACGCCTACAGCCTCGGCATCGGCGCCGAGTCGCAGCTCGTCGCCGAGCGGAACTCCTTCACCCTCCCGGCCGGACTCGGCGCCGGCCGGATCCTGAAGAAATGGAAGGACGCGCCCGTCACGGCGGAAGGCAATTACGTCAACGGACGCCCCGTCGACCTGGTGGCGGTCCACAACGCCGAGCTGCCCGACGAGACACTCCGGAGGGGCGCGGGCTGGACGCCGACCCTTCGCACCCGGGTCCACGACCCGCGGGCCCTGCCCGCGCTGGTCACCCAACGGGCCGGCGCGGGCCGGCTGCGCTGACGACGGAGGAGTCGGAAAGGAGCCCCACCATGACAACGCACCTCCCCGGCACGGCGGTCGGCCGCCGGTCACTGCTCACCGCCGGCGCGGGAGCGGCCCTCGCCCTCGCCGTGCACGGCCCGGCTGGCGCCACCGGCCGCCGCGCACCCTTCGGCCCGTTCGGTTCGCCCGAGTCCCGGCTCACCGGCCGGACGCTCTACGTCCACCCCGGCGGGCTGGGCGACCACACCACCGTCTCCGCCGCGGTGACGGCGACGGACGGCACCGGCTGGACGCTCGTCGTCGCGCCGGGCGTCTACCGCGAGGTGGTGACCGTCGCCGAGTCCCGCGCGGGCCTCACGCTCATCGGCGCGAGCCGGAACCCTCGCGACGTCGTGATCGTGTACGACAACGCGGCGGGCACCCCGCGGCCGGACGGCCCGGGCACCTACGGCACCAGCGGCTCCGCCACCACCACGGTCCGCGCGGCCGGTTTCACCGCCCGGTGGATCACCTTCGCCAACGACTGGCTACGGGCGGACCACCCGGAGATCAGCGCCACCCAGGCCGTCGCGATCAAGGTGACGGGAGACCGCTCGGCCTTCCACCGGTGCAGGTTCCTCGGCCACCAGGACACCCTGTACGCCGACTCCCTCGCACTGTCCGCCGTCGCCCGGCAGTACTTCTCGCACTGCTACGCGGAGGGAGACGTCGACTTCGTCTTCGGACGCGCCCGTGCCGTGTTCGAGCACTGCCGGTTCCACACCCTGGCCCGGGACGTGGACTTCACGCCCAAGGGCATGGTGTTCGCCCCGTCCACGGCCGTCGCGAATCCGTACGGCTACCTCGCCGTACGATGCCGCGTCACCAGCGGCGCGGAGGACGGCGCGTACAAGCTGTCCCGGCCGTGGGTGCCCAGCTCGGACCCGACCGCACGGCCGTCGCTGGTGGTGCGCGACAGCCGGCTCGGTCCGGGCATCGACGCGGTCGCGCCGTACGCGAACATGCGGGACGCCCACCCCTGGCAGGCGCAGCGGTACGCCGAGTACCGCAACACCGGGCCCGGGGCCCGGATCGTCGTGCCGGAGAACCGGCCGCAGCTCGACCGGGCACAGGCCGCGTCGGCGACCCGTGAGGTGTACCTGGGCGACTGGGCGCCCTGGACGAGCGCGGGCTGAATCCCCGGGAGGGGACGCACGATCCGCCCCCGCCGGCGAGCGCCGGCGGGGGCCTCCGCTGTCTGCCGGGACCTCAGGGCTCGCGCCCTCAGTCGTAGCTGATGTCGGACGCGCCGTAGCGGCAGTGCGTGCCGTCGGGACCGCTGCCGGTCTTCTGCGGCTCGTCGCCGTCGTCGTTGCCCTCGTAGCGGACGCAGAGTTCGATCCTGCGGCCGCTGTCACCGTGGACGCGGATGTTCCGCAGGGCGGCCGTGTCGCCGTAGTTGCTGTTGATGCCGACGAGGGACTTGCCTGGCGCGGTCACGTCGACATCGTTGACGATGATCGAACGGCGGTACTGGGTCGAGCAGTTGCCGCAGGAGCGGACCAGCTTGCCGAAGTCGGCGACCTGGAACTTCGTCACCACGAGCTTGCCCGCTCCGTTGAACTGGAATACCTTGTCGGACGCCTTCCGCGCGCCGCCGCCGTACACGGTGTAGACGGAGTTCGCCGACTTGCCCTTGAAGGAGGCGGCGTCCTCGCCGACGTCCTCCCACCAGACGTTCTGCAGGGTGCAACTGCCCATGCAGTGGACGCCGTCGGCGGCGGGTGTGCCGAGGACGACGTTCTTGAGGACCGCGCCGTCCTTCAGCTTGAACAGCGGGTCCTGTCCTTCTTCCTGGCCGCCGCCGCCGAGGTCGCCGCTGCCGTGGAAGCGCTTGAGACCGCCGTCGTAGGTGCCGGAGACCTCGATGGTGGCGGACACGGCCTGGCTGCCCTTGGGCGTGGGCCAGGGAGTGGCCGCTCCGGCGGTCGACAGCATGCTGTTGGTGACGAGCCCGGCGGCGGTCAGCCCGAGCGCCGCGCCCAGCGCGGCAAGCGCCCTGCGGCGCCTGACGCTCCGCTTGTGTCGGCTCATATGTCCGGGTCCCTTCGGTGTGGGGGGTGAGGACTTGCGTCTTCCTGTCGCCACCGCGGGCCCGGAGGTTGCCGCTCCCGGCAGATTGTTCCGAGAGGTCTCTCAGCGCCGCGCCGGCGCGAAGTCCCCGCTCATGGTCCGCTGTTCACCCGCGACGTCCGTCCGGATCGTGTAGGAGTCCCCGCCCGTGTCACGGCCGCCCTCCGCGTGGTTGTACTGGCCGGCGAAGACGTGCTGCCCCGGGGGGACGGTGCGGCCCTCCCGCAGGACCCAGCGGTGGACGAGTGCGCCGCCCTCCTCCCGTACGGAGAAGTCGAAGTCGGCGGCCGGGCGGGTGCGCCAGTTGCCGGTGCTCGCCACCCCGCCGGTCCCGGCGATCCGCAGCTCCACCGTGAGCGAGGTCAGCGTCCGGCGGTTCTTCAGGGTCACATTGCTCTGCGCCCAGTAGCTGTTGCTGTGCGGGTCCACGGATCCGCCGGCCCACAGACCGCCGTCCTCGCCGTGGCCGTCGGCGTCGCCGTCACTGTCGCCTGGGCTGCCGTCCTGGCCGCCCGTCGGTGGCCGCTCGGAAGCGCTCGAGGAGGGCGGGGGCGGGGGCGACGCCACGGCCGCCGACTCGCCGCCCGGCCGGGTGAGCGTCGCCGCCGCGTATCCGCAGAACGCCAGGACGGTGACGACAGCCGCCGTCGCTCCGGCCACCCGCAGCCGGGCGGCCCGGCACGCCGGCGCCCTGCCGCCCGCGGGCTGCGCTCCCCCGGCCATGCCCCTCTCGACGCGCGCCAGCATCCGCGCCCTGTCCGGCTGGTGGGACGCGGCCGCCTCCCGCAGCCGCCTGCGCGTCTCGTCCGTCAACTCCGGCCTCCGATCAGCTCAGAGGCTGCCTTGCGGGGTGTTCCCAGCAGCCGTTGCAGTTCCGCCACGCCCTTCGACGTCTGGCTCTTGACCGTGCCGACCGAGATGCCGAGCGCCAGCGCGGTGTCCCGTTCCGACAGGTCGAAGGCGTGCCGCAGCACCACACAGGCACGCTTGCGGAACGGCAGCGAGCGCAGTGCCTCCTGCACGTCGACGACCACCGGTACGTCCGGGTCCTCCACCTTGTCGGAGCGCTGCGACCAGAACAGGGCCACCCTGCGGCGCTCACGAACGGCACTCCTGATCCGGCTGCGCGCGAGATTGGCGACGACGCCCCGGGCATAGGCCACGGGGTGCTCCGCGGCGCTCGCCCGGTCCCAGCGGTGCCAGAGCGCGAGCATCGCGTCCGCGGCAAGGTCGTCGGCGGCGTCCGCCTCACCGGTCAGCAGGTGGGCCAAGCGGGCGAGTTCGGCGTAGTGGCGTTCGAAAAAGGCCTGGAACTGCGCACGCGCGTCGTCGGCGGCTGGGGCTGGGGCCACGGTGTCGTCCCTCCCGGTCCGTACATCGGCCCGTGGCGGGCGGCCGGTCACCGGCGGACCGGTCCGGAGCTCGCCCGTACGGTCGGTTCGGGCGCGAGCAGCACTGCTCCGGCGGCGTCCCGGCCCTCCGGGACCCGGTGTCCGGCCCGGTGTCCGGGCCGGTGTCCGGGCCGGTGTCCGGGCCGGTCGATGCTGCGCTCGACCCGCTCCCGGCTGCTCGCCGAGACGGATCGCTTGCCGCGAAGGACGTGGCCCGCCCTCCCGGCCGGGGCTCCGGCACGGCGGACGGCGTCGGCAAGGGTGACCATTCACGTTCTCCACAGCGGCGTACGGACGCGCCCCGGCGCCCTGGGCCATGACCCTAGAGTTGCGGATCACGGCCTGTCCAGGTCGGCCGAGGCGCGTCGTTCGCTGTCGGGGTCGTCTCCCGGACGGTTCCCCGGTGCTACAGCGCCGGGTGAGCGTTCTTCATGAGCTCCTGGAACTGCGCGGAGAACCAGTGCCCGGACAGCGGGGCGTCGCCCAGCGAGCCGGACATGTTGTTCCCGTTGCGGACGTTGCCGGTGTACGTGGGGTCGCACATCCGGTCGAAGCCCTTGCCCTCGTCGTTCGGGATCTCCGAGCTGGCGCCGTCCGACTCGCCCGGGGGCTTCACCCACACGTAGGCGTCGATGCCCGGCGCGGGAGCCGCCTGGGGCCGCTCGCCGAGACCCGCCCCGGCCTGGTTGCACCAGTTGCCCAGGTGGATACGGCGGTCGAGCTTGCCGCCGTTGACGTAGGTGTCGACGTTGGTCTGCGGTCCCGGTCCGGTGGGCCGGGCGGTGCCGCCCCAGCCGTTGCGGGAGGTGTCGATGAGCATGCCGATGTTCGAGGCGAATCCGGCCTGGACCAGCCGCTGGCGGAAGCCCTGCGCGTAGCTCAGCTCGTCGACGTAGCGGTTCCAGTCGATCCACTTGGACTGGCGGACGGAGGTGCCGTTCACCGCGTCGTCGATCGTGTAGTACGACTCCTTGAGGATGCCGTAGTTGGCGGTGTTGGTGATGAAGCCGTGGACGTACTCCAGCTTGCTGCCCTCGGCCTGGGCGGCCTGGGCGAACAGGTCGGCGGACGGGCCGAAGTTGTCGTCCCAGCCGAGCCAGCCGTGGTGTCCGGCGTCGATGTAGTTGTAGACGTTGGGGATCGGGCCGAGCTTGGCCAGCGCGTAGCCGACGCCCTTGACGTAGTTGCCGTTCGCCTTCATCACATCGCACTGCGGGGTGGCGGTGGGCCGGCTGCCCGCGTTGGTGATGAGGTTGGGCAGCGAGTCGATCTCGATGACGGTGGTGATGCGCAGCCCCGCGTACTTCGGGTCGGAGACGGCCGCCGCGATCGGGTCGATGAACTCGCTCTTGTAGCGCGGGAGTTCCTCGGGGCCGAGCTCGCCGTTGGAGGCGAGGGCGGAGCAGTCGCGACCGGGCAGGTCGTAGACGACGATGTTGATGGCGAGCGGCTCGCCGCCGGACTGCTCGAGCGCCTCGTCGAGGTGGTCGCGCAGGCCCATTCCGCCGTTCACGCCTTCGATCGCCGCGATGCGGTCGAGCCAGACGGAGGTGGAGGTGTTGGCGATGCGGCTGCCGCCCGGTTCGGCAGCGGCCTTCGCCGACCATTCGGGGTTGACGTACATCTTGGCGCCGACGAACGGGTTGTCCACCTTGTCACCGGCCGGGGGGTCGGTGGGCGGGTCGGTCGGCGGGTCGGTCGGCGGGTCGGTGGGCGGGTCGGTGGGTGTGGTGCCTCCGTTGCAGGCGACACCGTTGACCGCGAAGGCGGTCGGGGCGGTGTTGGTGCCGCTGTAGCTGAACTGCGCGCCCGGTGAGACGGTCGCGCCGCCGGCGATCGCCCGGTTCCACTCGGGACCCTTGACCGTGATGGTCTTCCCGGACTGCGTCCAGACGCCGTTCCAGCCGTTGGCGAGCTTCTGGTTGCCCGAGTAGTCGTAGGTCAGGGCCCAGTTGTCGATCGCGGTGGTCCCGGTGTTCTTGACGTTGACCGTGGCCGTGAAGCCGGAGCCCCAGTCGCTGACCTGGTAGTCGACGCTGCAGGCCAGCGCGGCGGCGGCGGCCGGTGTCTGCATGACGGTGACGGCTCCGGCGCCGGTGGCGAGAAGGCTGCAGGCGGCCAGCAGCGCGGTCCGCTTTCGGCGCATCGGTGGCGCGGTGTCGCGGCTCGTGATGTCGCGGCTCATGGGGTGACGTTTCCTCTCATCGGCGATTCAAGGGTGGGGGCGTGCAGCTGGTGGCGAAGCCCTGGGACCGCACCCGGAGTGGGAGCGCTCCCAGCCAAATGGCCGGATTCCCAAGTGAATCCGGGCCGTTCGGGAGACTTCACTTGCGGACGTGCCGGCCGTCGCGATCCGGCATCGTCCGGCGCGGGCAGGTCGCCGGGCGGAGCGACGGGTAGGTGCGGGGGTGACGCATGAGCGACTCCTTGCAGCTGGGATGCGCCGATCCGGCGCATCCAGTGATGGAACCGCTCCCACTGGTTGCACCGGAGGCTAGCGCCGAACGCCGGGCCGGAAAAGAGGAGTTGGCAAATTTCTTGACGGAGCGCAGTTCGGCACCCCGGTTTCTGTGACAACTCTTGACAGCACCGACCCGCCACCTCACCGTGGGAGCGCTCCCACTGGTTCAAGGCTTGTGCTCAGCATGCTCCGTGCCCAACTCCCCGAGCCGCTAGGAGAGTCACCCCCATGTCCCCACCAGGCAGACGACGCCCGCTGCGGCTTGTGCTCACGGCGCTCGCCGCCGTCCTCTCGCTCCCCCTGGCCCTGACCGCGACCGGCACCGCGCCGGCCCACGCCGCCGCCGTCCAGTGCAGCGTCGACTACAAGACGAGTGACTGGGGCTCCGGTTTCACCGCCGATCTCACCGTCACCAACCGCGGCTCGGAGACGATCGACGACTGGACCCTGACCTACGACTACGCAGGGAACCAGAAGCTCAGCAACGGCTGGAACGGCACCTGGTCGCAGTCCGGCCGGACCGTCACCGTCAAGGCCCCCGCCTGGAGCCGCTCGATCGGCGTCGGTGCCGCCGTCAGCACCGGCGCCCAGTTCTCCTACAGCGGCACCAACACCGCCCCCACCGCCTTCGCCGTCAACGGCACCAACTGCACCGGCGCGCACCAGCCGCCGATCGCGGTCCTCACCAGCCCTGCCGCGGGGGCCGTCTTCTCCGCCGGTGACGCGGTCCCGATGGCCGCGACGGCTGCCGCTGCCGACGGCGCGAGTGTGAGCAGGGTCGAGTTCTACAGCGACACGACGCTGCTGGGCACCGACACCACCTCGCCGTACGCCTTCAGCGCCGCCGGGCTCGCGGCCGGCGACTACTCCCTCTACGCGAAGGCCTACGACAGCCTGGGCGCCTCCGCCGAGTCCGCGCCGGTCGGGATCACCGTGGCCGCCGGCCCCGCCGTCGTCGCCTCGCCGGCGCAACTCGGCATCCAGCAGGGCTCGTCGGGGACGTTCGACGTCAAGCTGTCGACCCGGCCGTCCTCCGGCGTCACGGTCTCGGTGGCCCGCACCGCCGGCAACACCGGGCTGAGCGTGAGCAGCGGGGCGAGCCTCGCCTTCACCTCGTCGAACTGGAACACGGCGCAGAAGGTCACCATCGCCGCCGCCGCCGAGGGCAGCGGCTCGGCCACCTTCGCCGTGACGGCCCCGGGCCATGCGGCGGCCGAGGTGACCGTGACGCAGCTGGGCGGTTCCAAGGAATACGACGAACGCTTCCTCGACCTGTACGGGAAGATCACCGACCCGGCCAACGGCTACTTCTCACCCGAGGGCATCCCGTACCACTCCGTCGAGACCCTGATCGTCGAGGCTCCCGACCACGGGCACGAGACGACGTCGGAGGCGTACAGCTATCTGATCTGGCTGCAGGCCATGTACGGCCGGATCAGCGGCGACTGGTCGAAGTTCAACGGCGCCTGGGAAATCATGGAGAAGTACATGATCCCCACACACGCCGACCAGGCCACCGGGTCCTTCTACGACCCGAACAAGCCGGCCACCTACGCCCCCGAGCACGACCTGCCCTCCCAGTACCCGGCCGAGCTCCAGCCCTCCGTCGCCTCCGGCAAGGACCCGATCGCCGCCGAGCTCAAGAGCGCGTACGGCACGGACGACGTCTACGGCATGCACTGGCTGCAGGACGTCGACAACGTCTACGGGTACGGCAACGAGCCGGGCAAGTGCGAGGCGGGGCCGAGCGCCACCGGTCCCTCGTACATCAACACCTTCCAGCGCGGTCCGCAGGAGTCCGTGTGGGAGACCGTGCCACAGCCGACCTGCGACAAGTTCGCCTACGGCGGCCCGAACGGCTACCTGGACCTGTTCACCAAGGACGCCTCGTACGCCAAGCAGTGGAAGTTCACCAACGCGCCGGACGCGGACGCGCGAGCCGTGCAGGCCGCCTACTGGGCGGACATCTGGGCCAAGGAGCAGGGCAAGGGCTCCGCGGTCTCGGGGACGGTCGCCAAGGCCGCGAAGATGGGTGACTACCTGCGCTACGCGATGTTCGACAAGTACTTCAAGAAGGTCGGCGACTGCGTCGGGCCCACCACCTGCCCGGCAGGCACCGGCAAGGACAGTTCGCACTATCTGCTGTCCTGGTACTACGCCTGGGGCGGCGCGGCCGACCCCTCCGCGGGCTGGGCCTGGCGGATCGGTTCCAGCCACGCGCACGGCGGCTACCAGAACCCCCTGGCCGCCCACGCGCTCAGCGCCTACGCCCCGCTGAAGCCCAAGTCGGCGACGGCGCAGGCCGACTGGGCCAAGAGTCTGGAGCGGCAGATCGAGTTCTACCGCTGGCTGCAGTCCGACGAGGGCGCGATCGCCGGCGGCGCGACGAACAGCGTCGGCGGCCGCTACGAGGCTCCCGCGGCCGGTACGCCGACGTTCTACGGCATGGCCTACGACGAGAAACCGGTCTACCACGACCCGCCGTCGAACCAGTGGTTCGGCTTCCAGGCGTGGTCGATGGAACGAGTCGCCGAGTACTACCAGCAGACGGGTGACGCCCAGGCCGGTGCGGTGCTCGACAAGTGGGTCGACTGGGCGCTGTCCGAGACGACTGTCAACCCGGACGGCACCTTCCTGATGCCCTCCACCCTCCAGTGGTCCGGCAAGCCCGACACCTGGAACGCCTCCGCCCCCGGCGCCAACGCCGGTCTGCACGTCACGGTGGCCGACTACACCCAGGACGTCGGGGTGGCCGGCGCGTACGCCAAGGTGCTGACGTACTACGCGGCACGGTCGGGCGACGCCGACGCGAAGCGGGTGGCGAAGGCGCTGCTGGACGGCATGTGGGACCACCACCAGGACGCCCTCGGCATCGCGGTGCCGGAGACCCGGACGGACTACAACCGGTTCGACGACCCGGTGTACGTGCCGAGCGGCTGGACGGGCACGATGCCGAACGGGGACACCGTCGACTCGTCCTCGACGTTCGCGTCGCTGCGCTCCTTCTACCAGGACGACCCGGCGTGGTCGAAGATCGAGAACTACCTGGCGGGCGGCGCCGCGCCCCAGTTCACGTACCACCGCTTCTGGGCCCAGGCGGACATCGCCCTGGCGATGGGTGCGTACGCGGAGCTGCTCGAGTGACGCCGACACGTCGCTGAGCGCCTCCGCCGCGAGCGAGCCGGGCGGGCATCTCCCCCATGATGCCCGCCCGGTTCTGTCGTGCGCGGGCCACGGGCCCCGTGACGTGAAGTCATTTGAGAGACACGCAACGTTGAGTAGAGTTCGACGTGATCCGCGTGACCCGCGTGATCGTGAGGGGAGGAGACCGTATGTCCGAGTTACTGACAGCCGCAGCCGTCATCGCCCCGTTCGTCAGCACCGCGGCGACATCCTTCGCCGGTGCCGTCGTCGAGTCGGCGCAGACCAGGCTGGCGGACAGCGCAGTGGAACGGGGCCGGGTACTGCTGGGCAGGGTGCTCCGCAGGGATGCCGAGGACCCGCCGGAGACCGAGCAGGACGCCGCCGCGACGACGGCCATCGAAGGACTCTCCGGGGAGGACCGTGAGGTCCTGGAGGGCGCCATCGGCGAATGGCTGGCCGACGGGGCCGACTTGAGCGCGGAGTCTCTCCGTACGCACATCAGGCTCGCCCACCGCACCTACCGGAGTGCCGACAGGATCCAGGTCACGTCGCACGGCGACGGCTCGCCGGCGATCGGCAAGCTGGACACGGCGAACTTCTACTTCAACCCCAAGCCCGACAAGGCCGGTAGTTGACCGGCGATCACCCGGTGAACGCCAGAGCCGGCACCACGGGCGACCAGTCACCGGCCATCGGCTTCGTCAGCAAGCTCTTCCTCAGCGTGTTCTTCGGCGACGTCGACAAGTTCGCCGACACGGCGAAACGCTGGAGCGGCTGGAACTGGCCACCGTTCCTGCTCGTCCTGTCCCTCGGCACGTTCGCCCTGATCAACGCGCCCGACGGGCCGTTGCGCCAGTTCGTGTGGGTCTACCTGGCCATCGGTGCGGCGGTCGTACTGGCGCTGGTGCGACTGGTCGCCCCTTCGGGTGAAACGCGTGCCCGCCGCTGGCGTGTGCTCATGTCGGCAACTGCGGTGATCTGCGCGTTCGCCGGGACCGTGGGCATGGATCACCTCGCGGAGCACGGCGAGATCGACGTCACCGGGCGCACCAGCATCTCGCCCGACACGGCCACCGCCGGATCGGAGCTGCGGCTCGTCGTGGACAACCCCGCGGACCGCTCGCGGCTGCGTCTGACCCTCACCATCAGGGACGCCGCCCGCGGCTCCCAGTTCTGCGCGCCGGAGACCAGCTACTCCGCGCAGTTGCCGGGAAACGCGAGTACCCGCGTCGAGGGTGTGCGCAGCGGCGAGGCGGTCGAGTTCTCCCTGGGCGGGCTGCGGGGCGACATCGAGGCCCGGATCACCCTGTTGACCGACGAAGGCTGCCGGATGAGCGTGTCCGTCGCGGACGTCGTACTCCACGACTGAGAGGACACCGTGTCTGCCACCTCCGCATCCCTGCGTTCCTCCGTACGCGTGCTGAGACGCACGTCGGCCGTCGTCGCCTCGCTGGCAGTGCTCGTGAACCTGGCCGCCTGCTCGTCGCAGGACCCGAAGCCGAAGTTCCTCGGCGTGGACAGGGTCACCGTCGCGATGCACAACGACCTGCCAGGACTGTCCTACTCCTCGAACTACGACCGATCGGGCCTGGACTTCCTTCTGCTCCAGCACATCCAGGACGAGCTGGACGTCTCCTTCAGCGAACCCGTCGACGTCTCCTCCGACGACCGTGTGACCCAACTCCTCAAGCGGAAGGCGGACATGACGATCGCCTCCTTCTCCATCACGGCCGACCGGATGGACCTGGTCGACTTCGTGGGCCCCTATCTCACCACCCGGCAGGGTTTCCTGGTCGGGCCCAAGAGCCCCGCCGTGGACACCATGGACGATCTGCGGGGCAGCCGCGTCTGCACCTGGGAGGGGACGACGTCCCGCGAGGCACTGGACGACATCAAGGACACGGCGGGCGCGGACCCGGTCGTCCTCGACGACGCGTCCGACTGCATCCAGCAGCTGATCTCCGGCCAGGTCCAAGCGGTCTCCACCGACCAGGCCATCCTGTACGGCTTCGCCCGGCAGCACGAGGACGACGAACTGCGGGTGGTGCCCGATCTGACGATAGGAGCACCTCAGCACTACGGCATCGGGATGCCCAAGGGGCACGGGACGGACTGCCGCAGGCTCATGGCCTGGCTGAAGAGGCATGTGGGCAGCAGCACCTGGATCAGGGACGTCGAGACGTCCCTTCCGGCCCTGACGGAGGAGAACAGGGCCTGGATCAGCAGCCACAAGCCGAGCTCCGCCGCGATCGAGGCCCGGTCCTGCCGGGACAAGGTCAGCCCTTGAACGCGGCGGCACGAGGCCGGCGCCGGAACACGCCGGCACCAGTCAGCCCTTGAACGCGGCGGGCCTGGCGGGCAGGAGCAGCAGGCACGCCAGGCTCACCGCGCACACTCCGGTCAGGTAGGCGGCCACCGCCCAGGGCAGCTGTCCGGTGGCCGACTGGAAGAGACGGCTGTTGATCAGCGGTGTGAGGGCGCCACCGAGCAACGCCCCGGTGTTGTACGAGATCGCGGTGCCCGCTGCACGCACTCCCGGCTCGAACAGCTCGGGGATGTAGCCGCCCTGCACGCCGAGCATGGTGACCAGTGCGAGCAGCATCAGCGTGGTGGCCGCCCAGATCGCCACCGGGTGGCCGGTCCCGAGCAGCGCCAGGTACGGCACCGTGCACGCGGCCATGGCGAGGCAGCCGATGATGCTGAGCCTGCGCCGGCCGTGGCGGTCGCCGAGTGCGGCGGCGAGCGGGGTGGCCGCCGCCATGACCGTCATCGCCGCCATCAGGCACAGCAGCGTCCGTGTGGGCGTCATGGCCGGGTGGCGGGTGACGTGGGACATCGCCCATGTGGTGGCCGTGTAGTGGACGGCGTACGTGCACATCACAGCTCCGGCCACGAGCAGCACTCGCATGCCGTGCAGACGGATCACCTGCCGCACTGGGCTGCGGACGACTCCGCCTTCGCGAGCAAGGTCCCGGAAGACCGGGCTCTCCACGACTCCGGAGCGCAGCAGGTAGCCGACCACGGTGAGCAGTCCGGCGAACCAGAACGGCACCCGCCACCCCCAGGACATGAACTGGTCGGTGCTCAGGGTGGTCGTGAGGGCGAGCACCGCGGCGTTGGCGAGCAGGAACCCGGCCGCCGGCCCGACCTGGGGGAACGAGGCCCACAGTCCCCGGTGCCTGGCCGGAGCGTGCTCGGTGGCGAGGAGCACTGCGCCGGTCCACTCGCCGCCGATGCCGAGCCCCTGGACGAACCGGAGTACGACGAGGCAGACGGGAGCGAGCACCCCCGACTCCCGGTAGCCGGGCAGCAATCCGACACCGAGTGTGGCCAGTCCGGTGACCAGGACGGTGGACTGCAGCACCGTCCGGCGGCCGAAGCGGTCGCCTATGTGACCGAACAGGACCGCCCCGAGCGGGCGGGCCACGAAACCGGTGGCGAATGTGCCGAGCGCCGCGAGCGTCGCGGTGGCCGGCGCGAACTCGGGGAAGAACACGGGTCCGAGGACGAGCGCGGCGGCGGTCGCGTACAGCGCGAAGTCGTAGAACTCGATCAGCGTGCCGATGAGCGCCGCGGCCGTGATCCGGTTGACCGCCGCCGGCGCGCGACCCCGCTCCGTGAGCAGGGAGCGGCTCGTCACCTGCCCTCCTGGGCCGACCAGAGCCGGATCCGTTCCGCGAGGTCGAGCGCGGCGGGCACTCTGCCGTGGCAGTACGGCGACAGGCCGTGGCGCATGTCGGCCACCGCTCGGAGCACCCGTGCAGAGCGCACCCCGTCCATCAGCTCCAGTGCCGCTCTCCAGGTGTCGCAGGCCTGCTCCACCCTGCCCTGGCGGCACTGCATGGCCCCGGTGTGCGCGACGTTCAGCGCGGTGATGCGCCGGTACTGACCGCCGGGTCTGCGCCGGACGGCGCGGCTGAAGTGCTGCTCGGCCACGGCGTAGGAGCCCATGTGCTCGGCGGCCTTGGCCGAGTGGTTGCCCACGCAGGCTCGTGCCGATCCCCAGAGCGCGGCCCAGTAGGGCATCTCCCGCTCGTCGGCGTCCTGCACCAGCCGTTCGGCGCGGGCGGCTTCCGCCACCGCTTCGCGGCCGCGGTCGGCCATGGCGAGGGCACGGGCCCTGGTCACCACGTACAGTGCCTCGGTCGCCGGGTCGGATCGTCTGCCGATGTGGCGCAGTGCCGCGTCGATCAGGTCGAGCGAGTGCTCGGGGCGGCCCACCTCCATGCCGTGGTGGGCGAGGACCCGCAGCACGAAGGCGCTGTGCAGGTCGTTTCCCGCCTCCCTGGTCAGCCGGTAGGCCTGGAGGTAGTAGCGCTGGGCGAGTCCCTGCTCCCCGGCGTCGTACGCCTTCCAGCCGGCCAGATAGACGACGCAGGCACCGGCCGACAGCATCCGCGCCTTGAGCTCCTGCGTGCGGAACCGGGCACGGCAGAGATCCGCGACGTCACTGCGCAGGTACTGCACCAGGGCGGATCTCCCGTGCTGCCCGCCGTGCCGTTCGTCGACCGCGGTGAACAGGCGGGTCATCTCGCGTACGGCTTCGACCTCCTGCTCGCCCATGACGCCCGGGCGGTCCACGGGCAGGGTCCGGCTCCACGGCGCCGAGGCGTCGAGAGGGAGGGCCGCGGCCGGGACGCTGTAGGGGATCGCCCGGGAGAGGTCGCGACGCTCGAGGTCGGCGCCTGCCAGCAGGTCGAGGACGTCGAGGGGGTCGCGGTCGGCGCCGAGCCCCGGGGCCGGCACCGCCTCTTCGCCCTCCTCCCCCGACACGTCCGCCAGATCCAGCTGCTGGGGCGACAGCGCCCGGCCGGTACCGCGCGAGAGCGCTTCTGCGACGAGTTCGGCCGTCCTGCGGTTGGGCCGGGTGCCCGCGACCCAGTGGGCGATGGCGGAAGAGTTCGTACGGGCGGTGAGGCCGTTCTCGGCCGCGACGGACCGGATCTGCCGCGCGAGTTCCGCATAGCTGTAGCCGGCCTCCCGGACGGCCCGTGCCAGCCGCTCGTTCCTCGCTCGCATCCGAACTCCGTCCTGGTTTAAGCGGTCTAAGCGACCCCGCCGCCGACAGACGCTATCCAGGACGGCCTCCGTCGCGTTGACATCTCGTCAGACGACCGCACTCACGAGTGAGGAATCCTTCAAGTGCCTGCAGGGAGCACCGAGTCGCGGGATCATGCACCGGACGCCCGCACTGTCGTGGAGCGCGAGCTGGAGTTCGAGCTCGTACTCGCGGGACGGCCGACCGCCCGGACGCCGGTCCCGGTGGCGACACGCCTGACGTACCGGGTCGGCGACCCGTACGCGGTGCACATCGACTTCCACTGCGACACCCGCTCCCCTGTCCACTGGGTCTTCGGCAGGGATCTGCTGATCGACGGCGTCTACCGCCCCAGCGGCCAGGGCGATGTGCGGATCTGGCCCACGCAGATCAGTGAGGAGCGCGCGGTCGTGTGCCTGTCGCTCTCCACGGCGGACGGGACGGCGGTGCTGCGGGCCCCCGCGCTCGCGTTGTCCGCCTGGCTGGAGCGCACCATGCGCCTCGTGCCGCCCGGCCGCGAGCATGTCGTCGTCCCGGCTCCGACGGCCGCGCGGACTCCGGGGTCCGCCCCGTGGGCCGGGCGGCACCGGGAGTCGCCCGAGCAATGAGCGCGGGCCGTGCCGGATCCTTCCGACACGGCCTGCGACCGGCGGCCCGCGCTCACGGCAGGCGAGTCCGCCCGTGTCCCCGCCGGGTCTCGCGGCCGGCAGGGTGATCACGGCCTGGACGCGGGGGCGTCCGGCGGGGACCGGAACGCGACCGGGCCCACCGGGCCCTGCGCCGGATCGCCGTCCGGCACCGCACGTTACTTGCGGAGCAGCAGGACCACCGCGGCGGACACGACACCGACGACGACGGCGCCGATTCCGTAGGAGAGCCGGTGATTGCGCAGGCCCGGCAGCAGGCGGTCGACCGCGTAACGGCCAGGGCCGGCCACGGTGACGGCCGCCGCCGCGGCGACCAGCAGGAGCTCGTACTCCACGCCTGCCGGGGCGAAGAAGCCACCGCCCCACTTGACGGCGACGGCGTTGATCATGGTGCCCACGACGGCGGCGCCGGCCAGCGGGGTGAGGAGTCCCAGCACGAGTCCCAGGCCTCCAAGGACCTCGCTGAGACCGGCCAGGGCCGCCATGGTCGTACCGGACGGGTACCCGCTCATCTCGAAGAACTGACCGGTCCCCTCGATGCCCCCGCCACCGAACCAGCCGAACAGCTTCTGTGCGCCGTGGGCGGCCATGACCAGGCCGGTCACCACGCGCAGCAGCAGGAGTCCGGTGTTGGCGGCGTGCGGCGCGGGAGCGGCCGGAGCGCCGGTGACTTCGGCGGATCCGGTCGAAGGCGTGATCGTCGACGTGGTCACGGAATTGCTCTCCTCTGCAGTGGTCGGGCCGACCGTCCACTGCGGACATCCGCCCTCACCTAAAAGCTTGAACTTTCAACATGAACATAGGCGCCACGAAATCACCGAGTCAAGCCGAGCGGTCTCGCGCCCCTTGGCGACCGGTCCACCGACCACCCTTGACGCCGTACGGCACCATCTGGCGCCAATACTTCTTGATGTGGCGCCATTTTGGTGCCATCATGACACCCATGGACCTGACCCCCTATGTCGATCACCTCCGCCGGGAGCTCGCAGTCGCCGCGCACGCAGGCGGGGACGAGGCGCGCGCCCTGGCCGAGCGACTCACCGCCCCTTTGGAGTCGGCCGCCCGGCTGACCCTGCTGAACGCACTCTCCGCCGCCTCCGAGGAGATCACCCGCGAACTGGCACCTGGGTCCGTGGACGTGCGCCTGCGGGGCCTCGACCCCGAGTTCGTGGTGACGGCCCCGCCGGCCGCCGAGCCCTCGACCGACGAGGCTCCGACCATGGCGGCACCCTTGGCGCCACCGGTGGCACCTGTGGCGCCACACCCGGCGGACAGCGATGAAGGGGGTACGGCCCGGATCAACTTCCGGCTCCCGGCGCCACTGAAGGCCCGGGTCGAGGATGCGGCCGGCCGGGAGGGACTGTCCGTCAACGCCTGGCTCGTGCGGGCCATGGCCGTCGCCCTCGAACCGGGCGCCGAACCGGCCCGGCCGGCGACGCGAACCTCGCGTCGCGGCCAGGGCTACCAGGGCTGGGTCCGCTAGCCGGGTACTCGGCCGCCACTCAGCGCACTACCGCCCCACCTGCGCAAACACACTCCAGAGTCAAGAGGACGGGACAGCCATGCCTTCTTACGAGACCCCCGAACCCATCACCGCGGTCCTCGAGTTCGAGGTCGGCAATGTGCGGCTCAGCGCGAGCAGGCGAGCGGACACGGTCGTCGAGGTGCGGCCGAGCAACGGCGACGACGACGCGGACGTACGGGCCGCCCAGCAGACCAAGGTCACGTACGCGGCCGGCACCCTCGCCCTCAAGGGCCCCAAGAAACGCAGTCTGTTCGGCAAGCACGGCTCGATCGACATCGCCGTCGAACTCCCCACGGGATCGCACGTCCGCGGCACCTCACCCATGGGTGACTACATCGGCGAGGGACAGCTCGGCGAGTGCCGCGTCAAGACGTCGCTCGGCGACATCCGGCTCGACGAGGCCGCCGTGGTGAACCTGCGGACCGGCTTCGGCGACGTCCGCGTCGAGCGAGCGGTGGGCGACGCAGAGATCCACGCGTCGGGCCGGGTCGACGTCGGCGAGATCGTGGGCGCCGCGACCGTCAAGAACGGGAACGGCGAGACCGCGATCGGCGAGATCACCGGCGCCCTCAAGGTCAACGCAGCCAACGGCCGCATCACCGTCGGCCTCGCGCACGCCGCGGTGGAGGCCAAGTCCGCCAACGGCCCGATCAGCGTGAGGCAGGTGACGCGCGGCGTGATCGACCTCCACACCGCCATCGGCGACGTGGAGGTCGGTATCCGCGAGTCCACGGCGGCCTGGCTGGACGTCAACTCCAAGTTCGGCACCATCCGCAACGCCCTCGACGCCGCAGAAGGCCCCGACGCCGCCGACGAGACCGTGGAGATCCATGCCCGAACCGGCGTCGGCAACATCGTGATCCGCCGCGCCTGACCCACCGGGCCCACCCGCCCTGAAGAAGACGCCGCTCCCCCTGAACGAAAGAGGAACCATGACCACGACTCCCGATGCCACCGAACCCGTCACGCTCCCCACGCAGCGCGCCGCCGGCTGCCCCTTCGACCCGCCCGCCGGACTCGCGGAGTTGCGCGAGAAGCAGCCGCTGGCCCGGATGACGTACCCCGACGGGCACGTCGGCCGGCTCGCCACCGGATACTCCGCGGTCCGCTCGATCATGGGCGACTCCCGCTTCAGTTCGCGGTACGAGTTGATGCACTATCCCTTCCCCCAAGGGCCCGAGGGCCCTCTGCCGCCCGCGCCCGTCGGGGACATGACCGGCATGGACGCCCCTGAGCACACCCGCTTCCGGCGGCTGCTGACAGGGAAGTTCACCGTCCGGCGCATGCGCCGGCTCACCGAACGGTTACACGAGATCACCGCCGCGCAGCTGGACGCGATGGAGCGCCGGGGGCCCGGCGCCGACCTGGTCGAGGCGTTCGCCCGGCCCGTTCCCGCACTGATGATCTGCGAGCTCCTCGGAGTTCCCTACGCCGACCGGGAGCGCTTCCAGCACCACGCCCACACGCTCATGTCCATGGACGTGGCACCCGAGGACCGGTACGCCGCCATGACCGGCCTCCAGGAGTACATGGCGGAACTGATCGCCGCCAAGCGGGCCGAGCCCTGCGACGACCTCCTCGGCGACCTGGCCCAGGACTCCGACCTCACCGACGAGGAACTCGTAGGCGTCGGCGGCTTCCTGCTCGCGGCCGGGCTCGACACCACCGCCAACATGATCGCCCACGGCACCTTCGCACTGCTCTGCAACCCGGACCAGGCCGAGGCCCTGCGCACGGATCCCGGTCTCGCACCGCAGGCCGTGGAAGAGCTGATGCGCTACCTGACGGTCGCACACACCAGCGTGAAGACCGCGCTGGAGGACGTCGAGCTGGACGGCCGGACGATCAGGGCGGGCGAGAGCGTCACCCTCTCACTCGAAGCCGCCAACCGTGACCCGGAGAGGTTCCCGGACCCCGACACCCTCGACCTGCGGCGCAAAGCCACCGGACACCTGGGCTTCGGACACGGCATCCACCAGTGCCTGGGGCAGCAACTGGCCCGCGTGGAACTGGCGGTTGCCCTGCCCGCACTGCTCGACCGGTTCCCCACCCTGCGCCTCGACGTACCGGCCGCGGAGGTACCGCTGCGCACCGACATGAACATCTACGGCGTGCACCTGCTGCCCGTCACCTGGGACGAGGCCTGATCCCGTGGACGTCAGCGTCGACCGTGACCGCTGCCTCGGCGCCGGCATGTGCGCCCTGACCGCCCCCGCGGTCTTCGACCAGGACCAGGACGACGGCCTCGTCGCGCTCCTGAACGCCCGGCCGCCCCAGGAGCAGCACGCGGCAGTCCGTGTCGCCGCCGACGCGTGCCCCGCCTCCGCCGTCACCCTCACGGAACGCGATGGCTCCACCCCCGAGTAGTCGCCACCCACCCGGATCCGCACCCGTGGCACCAGCGGACGAGCGAGGCCGCCACAGCCGCAGGGGCCGCGTCCCTCCGGCCGGGTCCCCGAAATGGCCGAAGGGCCGTTTCAGATCTCTCTGAAACGGCCCCTCGGTTTCCGACTCTCGCAAGTCGGGACGACAGGATTTGAACCTGCGACCCCTTGACCCCCAGTCAAGTGCGCTACCAAGCTGCGCCACGTCCCGATGCGCGGTTCCTCCGGTTTCCCGGCCCGAGCGCGCAAGAGAACATTACCTCACTCTGCGGGGTCGTCGGACGCCCGGCCTGCGGCGCGAGGGCAATGCGGCCTGTGGCGCGACGGCGCGCGGGCGCACCGCCTGCCACCGACGAACGCGCACGAGGGACAATTGCGGCATGGACAAGGCATCCAGAGACCGCGACGCAGAGGGCCGCGCGCGCAACGCCCGCCCCCGTGACGGGCTGGGGCGCCCCCTCCCGCACGGCGCGCCCGGAGTGGAACGCCAACCGGAGGGCGTACTGCGCACCCCTTCCGAGACCCTCACAGAGGCGCAGCGACTGCTCGACGCCGGCAAGCCCTTCCACGCGCACGAGGTGTTCGAGGACGCCTGGAAATCCGGCCCCGAGGAGGAACGCGAGCTCTGGCGGGGTCTCGCCCAACTCGCGGTCGGCCTCACTCATGCCGCTCGCGGCAACATCACGGGCGGCGCCCGTCTGCTGCTGCGCGGCGCCGACCGGATCGTCGCCTTCCCCGGCCCGCACGGCATCGACGTACCCGGGCTGACCGGCTGGGCCCGTCGGCTCGCCGACCGGCTGACCGGCCCCGTGGACGCGGCTGCCGAGGCCCCGCGGCTGCTCGGTCAGCCCGATCGCCCGGGGCGCGCACTGCCGGCCACCTCCCCGACGCCGCCTCCAACTTCCGCAAGTGACGGCGGAAACGAGGGTCGACGTGCCCCGGGCTCCCGGACCGGCTGACGGTCTCCCCCACGACTGCGCCGGGTCGTCGGGTTCGGCAATCGGCCCCGCCCGGGGAGGGACCGGCCCGCGCTAAAGGAGGCGTTGGAGGACGGAAGTGTGGCTGCGGCCCGGCTCCTTGGCCGCCGTCAGGAGGGTCAACGGGCCTTCGGCGGCGAGAGCGCGCAGCTTTTCCAGCGCCTCGGCGGCGGCGGGTTCGGCGAGCTCCGCCTCGTAGCGCCGGCAGAACTCGTCGTACTCCCCGTCCGGCCCGTGGTACCAGCGCCGGAGTTCGGTCGACGGAGTCAGCGACTTGGGCCACTCGTCGACATGCGCTTCGTCCTTGCTCAGACCGCGCGGCCAGAGCCGGTCGACGAGAACACGGACCCCGTCGTCCGGGCCGGGCTCTTCGTAGATCCTGCGGACCTTCGCCTTGCCGCTTCCTCGCTTCATGCCACCAGGGTCACAGGGCACACCCGTCGGTGCGACCCGGCCCGGCATCGATTGCTCTGCCTTCATGAAATCGATTGCAGAGAATGCCCGTGCAGGATACAAAGACCTACGGAGGGTCATCGACCGGAACCGCTCCGAGGCCGGGGGAAATCCTTTTCAGGAGCGGGTAAGGTCAGGGAAACCCACGGTGAACAGGCTGGTGCGGCGGCGGTCTGCGCGGCGGACGAGAGGTGTGGACACACAGTGGTGACGATTCAGGACGTGGCACGGGCCGCCGGAGTGTCGCCGGCGACGGTGTCACGGGTCTTCAACGGCGGCAACGTCACAGCCGCCCGTGCCGAGTCCGTGCGGCAGGCGGCCGCCGAGCTGGGCTTCGCACCCAACCGGCTCGCGCGCTCCCTGCGCAAGCAGCAGTCCAGCGTGATCGGCCTGATCATCCCGGACATCGAGAACCCCTTCTTCACCTCTCTGGCCCGCGGGGTCGAGGACGCCGCACAACGCACCGGCATGTCCGTCGTCCTGTGCAACTCCGACGAGGACGTGGAGAAGGAACGCCGCTACATCGACATCGTGATGGGCGAGCAGATGGCAGGCGTGATCGTCGCCGCCGCGTCGCGCGACCGGACCGACCTGAGCCCGCTCATGGCGAGGGGCATGCCGGTGGTCGCCGTCGACCGGCGGCCCCACGACGCCGATGTCGACGCCGTCATGGTCGACAACCAGCACGGCGGCGAGGTCGCCACACGGCACCTGCTGCGGGCCGGCTACCAGCGGGTCGCCTGCATCACCGGCCCGGCGGGCGCCTCCACCTCGGAGGAACGCCTGGCCGGCTACCGGGCGGCACTGCGCGGCGAACTCGGCGCGGAGCGGAGCGGCGGCTCCGGGGACGCGGCAGGGACCGCGTCGTATGTGCGGCACGCGGACTTCCGCGTCGAGGGCGGCCGGGCCGCCATGCACGAACTGCTGGCGCTCCCCGAACCGCCGGACGCCGTCTTCGTCGCGAACAACCTGATGACCGTGGGCGCGCTGGAGGCCTTGCGCGAGGCGGGGCAGGCCCCGCCCGGAGTCGGCGTCCTGTCCTTCGGCGACGTGCCGTGGGCGTCGCTGGTACGGCCTTCGCTGACGACCGTGGAGCTGCCGTCGTACGACCTGGGGCGCACGGCGGCGGAGCTGCTGCTGCAGCGGATGGCGGGCAGCGAGGCGCTGCTCCAGACGGTGGTCCTGCGCACGACCCTGAAACCTCGCGACAGCACGTCGGGCCCGAGCGGCACGTAGCGCCCCTTCGGGGCGCGGTCTTCCGGTCCGGGGGCGTTGCGCCCCCGGGCCTTTGCGCGTGCGTCGTGGCGGGGTTGGTGGGTGCGGGGGTCGGTGGCTGCGGTGCGCGCCCGTGGGGCGCGGATGTTCCGGCGGGGTGGGTTGGTGGGTGCGGGGGTCGGTGGCTGCGGTGCGCGCCGGTGGGGCGCGGTCGGTTGTGGGTGGTGCGGGGGTCGGTGGCTGCGGAGGGGGGATCGCGGACTGCTTTCCCGAACCTGCCCTTCCCAAGGCTTACGACGCTCTACGTCCGCTCACCCCCCTCCTCCGCCCCCGCCCCCCTCCCGCCCGGTAAGCCCCGTACCAGTCCTGGTCATCCCCACGGCCCGTGCCGGGTATCGGGGAGGGGCCCCTCGCCGGCCCATCGGCTCCCGCCCCGCCCGCGGGGGCGAACAGGGGCCGGCCGGGGGAGAGGGACGCGCAGGGGGTGTGTTCGGGACGTAAGGCGTCGTGAGCCTAGGGGGAGGCAGGTTCGGGAAAGCAGTCCCGGACATGCCCCCGGAGCGGCACCCGGACACCAAGTCAACGGACCGGGCCGCGCCCGAAAGCGTGACCCGGTCCGTCGCCCGCCCGAGGGCCCCGCTCCGCTACTTGAGGCCCGACGTCTTGATCGACTCCACGATCTGCCGCTGGAACGTGAAGAACAGCGCCAGCATCGGCAGCGCCGCCACCGTCGCCGCGGCCAGGATGTAGTTCCAGTTGGAGCTGTACTGCGTCTGGAACGAGGCGATCCCCAGCTGGACGACCGTCAGGCTCTGGTCGTTCGTGGCGACCAGCGGCCAGACGAAGGCGTTCCAGTTCGCGAGGAAGAAGAAGACGCCCAGCGCGGACAGGATCGGCCGGGACATCGGCAGGACGATGTTCCAGTAGACGCGCCAGTGCCCGCACCCGTCGATCACCGCGGCCTCCTCCAGTTCCTTGGGCAGGCCCAGGTAGAACTGGCGCAGCAGGAAGATGCCGAAGGCGTTGAAGATGGCGGGGATGATGAGGCCGGCGTAGCTGTCGAGGAGGCCGAGTTCACGGGCCACGAGGAACAGCGGGATGAGGACCACCGGCGCGGTGACGAGCAGGGTCGAGAAGATCGCCATGAAGATCTTCTCCCGGCCGGGGAACCGCAGCCTGGCCAGCGCGTACGCCGCCATGGAGTGGAACAGGAGCGCCGCGAGGGTGATCACGGCGGAGATGAAGAAGCTGTTCCAGAGGTAGCGGGCGAACGGGACCTCGGTGAAGACGTAGACGAAGTTGTCGAACGTGAATTCCCGGGGGATCAGATTGCCGTCGGTCACGGTCGAGCGTGACTTGAAGGCCGCGGACAGCATCCACAGCACGGGCAGGACGCTGACGACCGAGACCACGACGGCCACCGCGGTCAGGCCGGCGCGGCCGGAGAGCAGCCGCCGGCCGCCCACCGCATTCGTTTCACTCGCCATCGTCGAACCTCCCGCCTCTCGTGAACTTGAAGATCACCGCGGAGCAGATGACCATGATCAGCACCAGGAACGAGCCCATGGCCGACGCGTAGCCGTACTCCCCGAACCCGAATGCCTGCTGGTAGATGTAGAAGATCGCCAGCGAAGTGCCGTTGGCGGGGCCGCCGTTGGTGAGGACGAAGATGAGGTCGAGTCCGCCGGTGACGGCGGCGACCGTGGACATCAGCAGGACGAAGAAGCTGGTGGGGCGCAGCAGCGGCCAGGTGACCGAGCGGAACGTGGTCCATGGCCCGGCGCCGTCGATCTTCGCGGCCTCGTAGTACTCCTGGGGGATCTCCTGGAGCCCGGCCAGGAAGATGATCATGTAGTAGCCCATCATCACCCAGACCATGACGGCGATGACGCAGCCCAGGGCGAGGGCGGGGTCGCCCAGCCAGGACTCGCCCTCGAGGCCGATGGCGCGCATGGCGCGGTTGACGGCGCCCACCTGCTCGTCGAGGAGGAACTTCCACAAAACGCCGACGACGACGAGGCTGATGACGTAGGGCAGGAAGAGCGCGGTGCGGTAGGCGCCCATGCCGGGCAGTTTCTGCTTGACGAGCAGCCCGAGCGCGAGGCTCACGCAGAACAGGACGGGGACGAGGATCACCACGTACAGGCCGGTGATCTTCATCGAGTCCCAGAACAGCGGGTCGTTCATCATGCGTTCGTAGTTGCCGAGCCCGATCCACTCGTAGCTGCCGAAGCCGCTGACCTGGAAGAAGCTCAGGAAGATCGACAGCACCATCGGGATGCCGACGAAGAGCAGCAGTCCGACGGCGTCGGGTGCGAGGAAGAGGCCGGCGGCGATCCACTCGCGTTGCCTGCGGCCGAGCCGGGGGCTCGGTGGTGCGGGACTCTCGGCCGCGGGCGTGGCGGCGGCCGGGCTTTCCTGTGCGGCGACACTGCTCATATCAGGCTCGCCCCCTTGTAGCTCTTGGTGTAGGCCGCGATGGACTCGGCGGCTCTTTCGGTCTCCGCGGCCACGCTGCGGCCGGCGAGCATGGTGCCCTGGATGGCGTCGGAGATGGCCTTGTAGACGACGGGCGGGTAGCGCGGCTCGGCGCGGCCGCCGGGGAAGATCTCGTCCTTGAACTTCTTCATCGCGACCGAGTCGTAGCCGCCCTTCGCGGCGCCGCGCTCCAGGGCGCTGGCGCGGGGTGCCACGTCGGACTTGGCGCGGGTGCACCAGTCGACCATGCGGTCGACGGAGTCGTCGCTGGTCGAGCCGAGCGCCCAGGCGCAGAACTCGGCGGCGGCGTCCGGGTCGCGGCCCTGTGCGTTGGCGCAGAAGGACCAGCCGCCGAGGGTGGTGGTGTACTGGCCGCCGTCCGGTACGGGGAGCTTGAAGATCCCGTACCGGTAGTCGGGTGCGTACGCCTTGAAGCTGGAGACGTTCCAGATGCCCTGCTGCCACATGGCGACGTTTCCGGCCTTGAAGGCGCTGATGACGTCGCCGGCGGCGGGGAGGGTGCGCGGCGCGATGCCGTGGCGTATCGCGTCCTGCCAGAACTGCAGGGCCTGTCGGGTGCCCTTGGAGTCGAAGGCCACGTTGCCCTGCTTGTCGAGGACGTCGCCGCCGCCCTGCCACATCCAGGGGTACCAGGTGAAGTTCTGGAAGTAGCCCGGGTTGGTCTCGAAGACCAGGCCGGCCCGTGTCTTCGTGCGCAGCTTGTCGCCGACGTCGAGCATCTGGTCCCAGGTGGTGGGGATGTCGGCCTCGGAGAGTCCGGCCTTCTCCCAGACGTCCACGGCGTAGAACATCGACAGGGGCTCGACCTCCATGGGGAGGGCGTAGACCTTGCCGTCGACGCGGCGGCTGTCGAGTGCGGTGCCGAAGTCGGCGACGGCTTCCCTGTCCAGGTGCGGGGTGAGGTCCGCGAGGACGCCGCCGTTGTAGTAGCGCAGGAAGTCGCCGGGGCTGAGCAGGAAGATGTCCGGGCCCTGGCCGGTGGCGAAGGCGGAGGGCAGCTTGAAGCCGTTGAGGTACGTCGGCAGCGGGATGTGGACCAGTTCGATCTTGACCTTGTGGCCTGCGTTCCACTTGTCGACCATGTCGACGAACCACTTGGACTGTTCGTTGATCGCCGGGTCGGGCGACCGCTGGGGTCCGTAGAAGTTCCAGAACTGAAGGGGGCCGTCCTTCGCCTGGGCCGTTCCGCAACCGCTGAGCAGGCCGGACGCCGCGGTGGCGGCGCCCGCGCCGGCCAGCGCGGTGAGGAATCGGCGGCGTGACGGGGCCGGACGCCCGGCGTCGTTGCCGTGCTGGAGCATGCGCGCGCTCCTGTCGGAGGTGAGAGGGAAGAGGGAGCGTGGGGGGCTTGGTTCCGGGGGCTTGGACGTGGGGGCGGGGCGGACGCGTCAGTCGACCTCGAGGGTGAGCAGGTCCGGCGCCGGCGGCCGGGAGTCGCTGCTCGGTGCGTCCAGGTAGAACAGCGCGGTGCTCGCGATGTCGTCGCTCGTGTGTCGGTAGCGGTGCGGCAGGCCGTTGCCCTGGCCGGGGCCGATGCCCAGGCTCTGCACCGTGATCCGCAGGTCCTCCGAGAAGTGCACGGGGTCAAGAATGTGCCAACGGTACATTCCGAACCGCTGCTGGCTGCTGTAGAGGCCGTCGGGGCTCAGGATCTGGTTCAGACCGAGGTAGGGCGTGGTGTAGGCGGTGTAGCCCTGTCCGGGGACGTCGAAGTTCCAGGCGCCGCCGAAGTAGTCCTCGGTACCGGTGCCGCAGATCGTCGGGTACTCCTCGTCGCCGTCCATGAAGAACTTCAGCTCGCCCTCGCCCCACCAGCCGGGGCTGTTGACGCCCCAGGCCAGGTAGGTGCCCACATAGCTGCCGGCGCCGGTGACGCCCTCGAGCAGGGTGTGCTCCTCGCCGAACGGCACGGGGTGGCTGCGGCGCCACTGGGCGTGGAAGTACGTGGAGTCCTCCGGCACCTCGCCCAGCTCGTAGTCGACCTGGTAGTAGAGCGTGACCGTCTCCGAGGACAGGTTCTCCAGGGTGATGCGGGCGGCGCGGCGGAACGGCATCGGCCAGTAGGCGTTGAACCCGCCGTTGGGGTTGGCCGCGACCGGCACCGACGACACCTGGCTGAACTTGTTCCAACCGTTGCAGAAGAAGTCGCCGAGCGGCACCTCGACCGCGGGGGCCTCCTCGCCCTCCCAGTGGATGCGCAGCAGTGTGCTGCGCCAGGCGGCGTGGGGCGCGGTGGTGCACCACAGGTGGCGGATGGTGCCGGGGCCCTCGATGTCGGCGAGGGTCGCGGTCTCGCCGGCCGCGATGTCGATGCTGGGCGAGATCTTCCAGCCGGGGCCGAGCCGGGAGGCCGCGACCGCTCCTGTCCCCTCGGTGGCCCTGCCGCCGCCCGACTTGGCACCGGTGAAGTTCTCGGCGCTGATGGAGCGGCTGACGGCGCGCGCCTTGCGGGAGAGGCCGTCGAGTCCAAAGGTCGTCATGGTTCTGTCTGCTCTCACGGGGTGAGGTACGGGATGTGCACCGCGCGCCGCACTGCTGCCGGATACGCGGGGAAGGACCGAGTACGTCACTGCGGACGCCTGAAATCCATTTCACGGCAAAGTAGGTAGAGCCCAGGACGGTGTCAAGCAACCAGGGCGAGATTCTTCGATCGTGCAGGAGTTGATACCTGCACCCTTGACGCTGAAATCGATTTCTGTCAGCGTGCCGTCCATGCTTCGCAACGCAGTCATCGGTGTGGACATCGGCACGTCCAGCAGCAAGGGAGTCCTCGTCGGACTCGACGGCACGCTGCTGCGTTCGGCCGTACGGCAGCACACCCCCGCCCGCCCCGGTCCCGGGCACTTCGAGATGGACGCCGCCCTGTGGTGGCGCGAGTTCACCGAGCTGACCCGGGAACTCACCGCACCCGCGGACGCCGCGGTGATCGCCGTGGGCGTGAGCGGCATGGGCCCCTGTGTCCTGCTCACCGACGAGAACGACGAGCCCCTCCGACCGGCGATCCTGTACGGCGTGGACACCCGCGCGGTCCACCAGATAGAGCGCCTCGAGCAGGAACTCGGCGGGCAGGAGATCCTCGACCGGTGCGGCTCCGCCCTCACCACCCAGGCGGCGGGCCCCAAGATCGCCTGGATCGCGGAGGAGGAGCCGGAGCTCTACGAGCGGGCCCGCCGGCTCTACATGCCGAGTTCCTGGCTGGTGCGCCGGCTCACCGGCGCCTACGTGCTCGACCACCACTCGGCCAGCCAGTGCACACCGCTGTACGACACGGCCGCCCGCGAGTGGTACGCCCCCTGGGCGCGGTCCGTGGCCCCGGGCATCGAGCTGCCGCCGCTCGCCTGGTCCGGCGAGTCCGCCGGACTCCTGACCGCCGAGGCCGCCCGCGAGACGAACCTGCCGGCCGGCATCCCCGTCACCACGGGCACGATCGACGCCTGGGCCGAGGCCCTGAGCGTCGGCGCGCAGCGCAACGGCGATCTGATGCTGATGTACGGCACCACGATGTTCCTCATCCACACGGTTCCGGAGCCGCTGACCAGCCTGTCGCTGTGGGGCACGGTGGGAGCGCTTCCCGGCACCCGGAACCTCGCCGGCGGCATGGCCACCTCCGGCGCGGTGACGAACTGGCTGCGCGACCTGTTCGCCGCCGACCACCCCGAGCTGCTGGACCTCGCGGAAGCCGCCGGCCCCGGCGCGAACGGGCTGCTGATGCTGCCCTACTTCTCCGGCGAGCGGACCCCCGTCATGGACCCGCAGGCCCGCGGTGTCATCGCCGGCCTCACCCTGTCCCACACCCGGGGCGACCTCTACCGCGCCGCGCTCGAGGCCACCGGCTTCGGCATACGGCACAACATCGAGGTCATCGAGGCGGCAGGCGGCGACATCCGGCGCGTCGTGGCCGTCGGCGGCGGCACACAGGGCGAGCTGTGGACGCAGATCGTCTCCGACATCACCGGCCGTGAGCAGGAGCTGCGCGCCACGTCCATCGGCGCCGGCTACGGCGGGGCGCTGCTCGCCGCCCAACTGGTCACCGACGCGTCCATCGACGAGTGGAACCCGTTGCGCCGGACGGTGACCCCGCGGGCCGCGCACACCGAGCGGTACGAGGAGCTGTACGCGCTCTACCGCCGGCTCTACCCGGACACCGCCCACGTCGTCCACTCGCTCACCGCGTTCCAGGACCGCTGACCCGACGACCGCAGGCCGGCCGACCGCCGTGACGACCGACCGCCCGTCACCCCCGACCGTCGCACCTCACCCCCGGCCACGCCCCCGGCCTCTCATCTCTGATCCACCGGCACCCGCACCCGACACGTCCCGCACCACACAACGGAGACCGAGAACGCATGACCTCCTACACGCTCCCCGAGCCGCACACCGCCCCCGCCGCCGAACCCGGCACCGTCTACACCGTCGCCAGCGGCGACCTCCGCCCCCGCGCCAACATCACCTGCTGGCCCACCCAGGAGAAGCTCGAGAGCGACCTCGCCGCCGCCCTCGCCGACCTCGGCCACAAGGTCCGGCGCGGCCATGACTTCGACCCGGACAAGGGCCACGGCTTCATCGACAGCCAGCGCGCCGGCATCGAGGTCTTCAAGAACATCCCGAGGGACGCGCCACTGATAGTCGTCGAGGGCGTGTGGCAGTACAGCCACCATGTGATCGCCGGGCTGCGCAGCCACCGCGGGCCGATCCTCGTCGTCGCCAACTGGAGCGGCGAGTTCCCGGGCCTGGTCGGCCTGCTGAACCTGGCGGGCAGCCTCACCAAGGCCGGCATCGCCTACTCGGTGCTGTGGAGCGTCGACTTCACCGACGATTGGGCGCGGACCGGCCTGCGCACCTGGCTGGAGACCGGCACGCTCACCCACGACACCGGCCACGTACGCGACCTGCCGGCTCTCCCGCAGGACGCCGAGACCGCGCTCGGTGTCGCACTGGCCCGGCAGCTGCGCGAGGAGAAGGCGATCATCGGCGTCTTCGACGAGGGCTGCATGGGCATGTACAACGCCATCATCGACGACGAGCTGCTCAACCCCCTCGGCATATACAAGGAGCGCCTGTCCCAGAGCGCCCTGGTGGCCGAGATGAACAACGTCTCCGACGAGGAGGCGCAGGCGGTGCGCGCATGGCTCGACGACGCCGGCATGACCTTCCACACCGGAACGGACGAGGCGACCGAGCTCACCGACGCGCAACTGCTCAGCCAGTTCAAGATGTACACGGCCGCACTGCGCATGTCGGACGACTTCGGTCTCGACGCCGTGGGCATCCAGTACCAGCAGGGCCTCAAGGACACGGTCCCCGCCAGCGATCTGGCCGAGGGCCTGCTCAACAACGTCCAGCGACCGCCGGTCCTCAGCCGCGACGGCTCCCGCGAGCTGTACGCGGGCGCCCCGCTGCCGCACTTCAACGAGGTCGACGAGGGGGTGGCGGTCGACTCCCTCGTCACCAACCGGATCTGGACGGCGATGGGGCTCGACCCGGCCACCACGCTGCACGACATCCGGTGGGGCGAGGAGTACGAGGGCCGCTTCGTGTGGGTCTTCGAGATCTCCGGCTCGGTGCCCGCCTCCCACAACGGCGGGTACGACAAGTCGTGGAGCATGCGGCAGCCGCCCATGTTCTTCCCGCTCGGCGGCGGCACGCTCAGCGGCGTGTCCAAGCCGGGAGAGATCGTCTGGTCGCGGGTGTTCCTCATGGACGGAAAGCTCCATGTGGATCTGGGCCGGGCAAGCGCGGTCGAGCTGCCGGAGGAGGAGACGCAGCGAAGGCTCGACGCGACGAACCGGCAGTGGCCCATCATGCACGCCGTACTGCACGGTGTGAGCCGCGACCAGTTCATGGCCCGGCACCGTGCAAACCACCTGAACGTGGCATACGCGCCGGACGCCTCGACCGCCGACAGGGCACTGCGTGCCAAGGCCGCGCTCTTCGCCGAGCTGGGCGTCGAGGTCCACCTGTGCGGAGACGTCGCGCTCTAGTGCCGTGACCGGCGGTGTTGCCCGTGAAGGAGCGTCGTCCGGTGCTGGGAGCACCTCCCATGCCCGAAGGGGAGAGGGGGCGTGCTGGGTGGCGCGACAGGGCAGAGCTTGCCGGGAAGGGCACCAGGGCCTGGCGGGAAAGGCCACGCGGGGCACGCGGCGCAAGGCCCGCGACGCGCGGCACACACATCGGGAGGGGCTGTCCGGCGGCAGTCCCTTCCCCACGGGTCACCCGTCCGAAGGGGCCGTCCGGCGGCAGCCCCTTCTCCGCGGGTCACCCGTCCGATCCACCCGCCGGACGGCCGCGGAGCCCGGCCGCACGGGGCCGGGCTCCTGATCGATGTCGTCCTCTGACTAGCTCCCACAGCGCAAACAACGGCAGCATGGGAGCAGCGCGGTACCCGGCCGCGTACGGAGGCGGTGCGCGAGTTGACGAGGGCGAGCTTTGCGTTCTGCGGGGCCGAGCTGGCCGCCGTCTACCTCCTCACGGAGAGTGGCGACGAGCTCCGGCTGACCGAAGTGGTGGGTGACCGCGGCGGGACATACGGCCTGCCGGCGGTCGTCGCCCTGGGCGGACGCTCCCCCGCCACGGACGCCTATCGCGCCGCCCGCCCGCTGTGGCTGAGCCCGGCGGAGCTGTCCGCGTACATCTCGGCCGACGCCCGCGGCGTGTCCCCCGTGGGCGCCGGAACCCTGCCGCCGAAGTACTCGCTGGGCGCGCTGCCACTGGGCAGGGGCGGCACCCGGCTGGGCTGCCTGCTGGTGGCCGGCGAGATGACGGACGGCTTCGACGCCGACCGCCGCTGTCTTCTCGAGCTCTACGCCGATCAGGTGACGGCAGGGCTCGAATCGGTACCGGCGCGCGTCGCCGCCAGGCCGGGGCCTCCCTCCCACCCGGGGACGACCCTGGTTCCCCTGCACAGCGGAGCGTTCACCCTGACTCTGGACACCGGGCTCATGGAGGCGGACGCACGCGTGCTGGAGCTGCTCGGCATCGCTCCGGAGGACTTCGACGGGCGGGTGGAGACCCTGCTCGCCTGCGCCGTGCCGGACGACATCCCGGCGCTGATGGCCGTCGTCGAACCGGGCCGGCTGGCGTCCTCCGGCGAACAGCTCGCGTTCCGTGTCCGCCGCCCGGGCGGCGAGCTCCGCTGGCTGGGCCTGCGCTGCCGGCTGAGGTTCGGGGCCGACGGCACCCCGGAACGGGTGCTGGGGGTGGTCGCCGACGCCGTCTATCTGCGCCCCACGGACGACGAGGTCGCGGTCGTGCAGGGACTGTCGGCGCGCCTGGCGGCGGCGACGACGGTACGGGACGTCAGCCGGACCGTCGTCGAGACGTTGCGCCATCCGCTCGCGGCGAGCCGGATCGCCGTGGCGGAGCTGGAGGCCGACCGGCTGCTGGTCACGGTCCTCGACCCGCCTGAGGCCGATGCATGGCCCGGAGTGTGGCAGGAGGAATGGCGCTCCGAGTGGCCGGACGCGTCGGTGCACCGGCTGCCCACCCTGGAGAGCGCGCTGCGAGAGGGCCACATGAGCCTGTGGCCGCCCGGCGCCGACCTGGAGTCCGGACTCATCGGCATCGGACCGGGCGGCCTGGCCGTCGTCCCCCTCCCGGCCGACGGGCGTCTGGTCGGAGTGTGCCTGGTGGGCTGGGACGCGGCGCACGAGTTCGCTCCGGAGGAGCGGTCGCTGCTCACCGCGGTGGCGGGCCTGGTCGGCAGCGCCCTCCGACGCGCCCACGCCCTGGACGCAGGCCACGAACTCGCCAGGATGCTCCAGCGCAGCCTGCTCCCCCGCAAACTCCCGTCGCTGCCCGGCGGCGTCGCCGTCGCACGCTATCTGCCGGCGACTGCCGGCCTCGAGGTGGGTGGCGACTGGTACGACGTGATCCCGCTCGCCGACGGGCACGTGGCGCTCGTCATCGGCGACGTACAGGGCCACAGCGCCGCGGCGGCCACCATCATGGGCCAGATGCGCACGGCGGTCCGGGCTTACGCGGTGGAGGGCCATCCCCCCGACGTGGTCGTCTCACGCGCCAACCGGCTGCTCGTCGGCATGGAGACGGACCTCTTCGCCACATGTCTGTACGTGGACCTGGACATGGAGGAGGGCATCGCCATCTTCGTACGGGCCGGGCACCTGCCGCCGCTGCTGCGTCACCCCGACGGCACGACGGAGGAGCTCGTGGTGGAGGGCGGGCCGCCGCTGGGGGTGCTCGCGGACGCGGAGTTCACCATGACGGAGTCCGGTCTGGTCCCGGGCACGGTGCTGACCCTGCTCACCGACGGCCTGGTCGAGTCGGCCCACCTTCCTCTGGAGGACGGGATGCGGCGGGTCGGCGAGGCGCTCGGAGCGGCCGACCCGTCCGACATCGGCCGGGTAGCCGACGAACTCCTCGGCACGGCGAACGGGCGCGACGACGACGTCGCGATGCTGCTCCTGCGGTACGACGGGACGCGCGCCCGGCCCCTGCGGACGCACTGGACGGTGTGGCGCCTGACGAACGCCGTCCTCCACGCCCGTCGCTTCGCCGGCCGCACGCTCCGTTCCTGGGGGCTGGCCGAAGAGGTCGACATCGCTCTGCTGGTCGTGTCCGAGCTGGTCACCAACGCCATCGCCCACACTCAGGGAGAGGTGGGGCTGGATCTGACGCTGTCCTCCGACCGTCTGCGGATCGCCGTCAACGACACGTCGCCCCGCTCCCCCGTCAAGCCGGCGGACGTCGACTGGGAGGCGACCGGCGGCCGGGGCCTGCTCATCGTGGAGGCGACGACGGCGGCCTGGGGCTCGGTGCCGCTCAGCGGCGGGAAGCAGGTGTGGGCCGAGATCGACGTGTCCGCCGGCCGGGGCTGACCGTACGGCGCCGGCAGGGGCGGGTACGGCGCCGGCAGGTGCTGACCGTACGGCGCCGGCCGCCCACCAATGGTGGGCGGCCGGGACATCGGGCGGTCGGAGCGTGGATCAGACCGCCGGAGCCGGGTAGGTCGGGTACTCGACCCCGGAGACGTGCTGGACGACGCGGATGACCTGGCAGGAGTAGCCGAACTCGTTGTCGTACCAGAGGTAGAGGATCGCGTTGTCGCCGTCGACCTTGGTGGCGCCCGCGTCGACGATGGAGGCGTGGCGCGAGCCGATGAAGTCGCTGGAGACCGCGTCGGGGGCGGTGGTGAAGTCGATCTGTCGCTTCAGCGGCGAGGTGAGCGAGACGTTGCGGAGGTAGTCGAGAACGTCCTCACGGGTGGTCTCGCGGCCGAGCCGCAGGCTGAGGATCGCGATCGAGACGTCCGGCACGGGGACGCGGATCGAGCTGCCGGTGATCGGCGCCTCGAGTTCGGGGAGCGCCTTGGCCACGGCGGAGGCGGCACCGGTCTCCGTGATGACCATGTTGAGCGGCGCGGAGCGGCCGCGGCGGTCGGCCGGGTGGTAATTGTCCAGCAGGTTCTGGTCGTTGGTGAACGAGTGGACGGTCTCCACGTGGCCGCGCAGGACGCCGTACTCGTCCGCCATCGCCTTCAGCGGCGGGACGATCGCGTTGGTGGTGCAGGACGCGCAGGACAGGATCTGCTCGTCCGGCTTGATCATGTCGTGGTTGACGCCGTGCACGATGTTGGGGACGTCGCCCTTGCCCGGGGCGGTCAGGACGACCTTGTCGATGCCGGGGCGCAGGTGCTTCGACAGGCCCTCGCGGTCCCGCCACTTGCCCGTGTTGTCGATGAGGATGGCGTCCTTGATGCCGTACGCCGTGTAGTCGACCTCGGAGGGGTCGCCCGCGTAGATGACCTTGATCTCGTTGCCGTTGGCGATGATCGTGCTGTTCGCCTCGTCGACGGTGATCGTGCCCTGGAACTGCCCGTGGATGGAGTCACGGCGCAGCAGCGAGGCCCGCTTGACGATGTCCTGCTCGCCGCCCTGTCGGACGACGATGGCGCGCAGCCGCAGGCCGTTGCCGGAACCGGCCTTCTCGATGAGCAGGCGGGCGACGAGGCGGCCGATGCGGCCGAAGCCGTAGAGGACGACGTCACGCGGCGCGCGGCGCTCGATCTTGTCGGCACCCGTGGCCCCGGCGACGGACCTGGCGGTGAACTCCTCCACCGACAGACCCTGGTCGTCGGCCCGGTAGGTCGCGGCGAGCATGCCGATGTCGATCTGGGAGGGACCCAGGTCGAGCGTGGTGAGGGCCTGCAGGAACGGCATCGTCTCGGTGACCGAGAGCTCCTCGCCGGCTATCTGCCGGGCGAACCGGTGGGTCTTGAGGATGCTGACCACCGACTTGTTCACCAAGGAGCGGCTGTGGAGGAGGACGGTGACGTCCCGCTCCCGCTGCAGCTTCCCGATGATCGGGATCATCGACTCCGCGATCTCCTCGCGGTTCTTCCAGTTGGTGAACGAGTCGTCTTTGACAGTCACAGGTTTATCTTTCGAGCTAGGCGGTGCTCATATGCTAACCGCACGAAAATTTGATCGTTCAGTCGGGCCCTCCCGATCGTCCGTGACGGGGCCGCGCGAGGCCGATCGCTGACTCCACTGGGCCACCGAATCTCAAGTACGCCCAGGTCACAGCGTTGACGTGGTTGTCACAGGCCGGCCAGCAGGCGCCCGGTGCAGCCGACCATGACGGTCCAGAACAGGCCCGTATAGCCCCGCTCACCGATTCGGGTGTTGAAGCGCCTGCCGCAGAACGTCGCGATGAACATCAGCGGCACGCACACCAGAGCGACGAGGTAGTCGCCGCCCGTCAGCAGCGCGGCATCCGTCCACACGGCGGTCTTCGCGACGTCCCCGGCGAACGAGACCAGGGAGAGCGCGCCGACGAGGTGGAGGCGGTCCAGGCCCAGCCCGCGGACCGCGAGCCCCTTCAGAGGACCGGACGTACCGCTGAATCCGGACGTCGCACCCGAGGCGAAGGCCAACAGCGGACAGCCGGCCCGCCGCCAGCGGGTCAGGTCGAACGTCTCCACCAGGAACGCGGCGGCGAAGCTCGCGATGACCGCGAGCGTCACGGCCTGTTCCGGGGCGGAAACAAGCAACTCGGCCCCCAGGAAAGCCCCCGCGGCGACCAGGACGATCACGACCGCGGCCTGGCGGAAGGGAAGCGTCGCCCGGTAGGCGAAGACCTTCACCAGGTTGTTCGCGGCGAGCAGGAGCGCCGCCAGCGCCACCCCGGACTTGGTGCCGAGAACCAGTGCCAGCGTGGGAACGAGGATCAGACTGCCTCCGAAGCCGGCCGAGGCGGACAGGAGGAACGCGGCCGCCACCGCAAGGAACACGAACGGAAGCAGAAACGGCTCCATCGCTGTTCGCCTTACGGAATCGTCGACAGGTCGATCCGGAACATCCCGCGACCGTGGGTCACGCAGACGAGCACCTCGTCCATCCAGAACAGGTCGTCGACCGAGCAGTTGGTCGGGCCCTCGTTCGTCGGCGACCAGCTCGCCCCGGCGTCCTCGCTGGCGAACAGGCCCACCTCGGTGCCGCAGTAGAGCAGGTCCGTCCGCCGCGGATGCACTGCCAGGGCCCGGATCGGGGCGCGCGGCAGAGTGGTGGCGAGGTCGGCCCAGGCCGCACCGGCGTCCGTGGTCACCCACAGGTTGCCGCGCTCGTACCCGCCGAAGGTGACGTAGGCGGTGTCCGGGTCCGTCGGGTGCACGGTGATGCCGGTGCAGTAGCGCCGTGGCGTCAGCGGACTCCGCCCCGTCGCGCCTACGCGCGCCCAGGTCGGCGTCGTCGCGGTGCCGTTGGCGGTGCGGAAGACCAGGCCGTCCTCGTGGCCCACCCACACCACGTCCGAGTCGCCGCGCGCCACCGCGATCGCGCTGATCATCGCCCCGGCGCCGGGCTTGACCGGCCGCCAGGTCGGCCCGGCGACGGGGGTGTTGGGCTGCTTGGCGTCGTCGGTCCGCCACAGCGACACGCCACCTGCCAGGATCCGGTTCTCGTCGTTCGGATCGAGCACGAACGGTGCGATGAAGAGCGCGTTCTCGTTCTTCGCGTCCGCGATACGGAACGGCACCTGCTTCCAGGACCACTCGCCCGTCACGAAGTCGAAGAACTGACCGCTGATGTAGCGGTCGCCCTGCGTGTCATCGGTGGTGGCGCCGTCGGTGTTGCGGTGGATGTTGAGGAAGACGTACTCGCCGTAGAACACGTCGGGGTCGGTGGGGTCGGAGGCGCACCAGCCGCCGTCACCGCCGAAGAACTCCCGCCACTCCTCGGTGCCGAGGGCGGGGTCGAAGACGAGCGAGCCGTTGTCCTGCGCGCCGCCGATGATCTTCCCGCTGCCGGTGTGGCCCGCCCCGGCGTAGAACTGCGTCACGCCGTAGTTGTTCACCAGCTCGGTCCAGCCGTTCACGAACGGGGGCTCGGGCTCGGTTCCGACGGCCGCCAGGTCGTCCGCCCTGAACACCCCGCCGTCGTTGCCGAAGAACACCGTGCGGTTGGTGACCCCGTCGTACGAGGGGTGCGCGACGATCGCGTGCTGGTCGGCGTGCACCGAGGTGGGCTCCCACCAGCTGCTGATCTCGGCCAGATGGTCGCCGCCGTCGCTGCTGCGGTACAGGTCGACGCCGCCGACGACCACCAGGTCGGCGTCGGTCGGGTCCCCCGCCCAGATGGCGTTGTCGTACCAGCCCTGACCGCCGAGGTAGTCCGACGGCAGGCCGTCCGGGGTCAGCGTCTTCCTCTTCTTGTAGGACGCTCCCCCGTCCTGCGACCGCCAGATCTGGCCGGTGGTCATCTGAACCGACGCGTAGACGATGTCCGGGTCCTTCGCCGCGTACGCGAGCTCGACCCGGCCGGTCCACGGGCCGCCGTTCGCGAGGTCCCAGGTGAGACCCCCGTCCCGGCTGAACCAGGCCGCACCGTCGCGCAGCGACCCGGCGACCGCCCTGTCGCTGTCCTGGGGATCGAATCGGACGTCGCCGAGCGGGTGGCCGAGGACCTCGGTCCAGGTGGCCCGCGCGGGATCGGCGCTGCGGAAGAGGCCGGTGGAGGTGGCCGCGAGCACGACCGTCCCGTCCTGCGACACCGCGATCCGGCTCACGAACTGGAAGTCGGGTGTCCGGGTGGCCGCGATCGGGGTCCAGGCGACCGCGTCGGTGGTGCGGAAGATGCCGTTGCCCCGGATGGCGTCGAGGTTGTGGAAGGCCTCGCCGGTTCCCACGTACATCGTGGACGCGTCGGACGGGTCCACGGCGATGCATCCGCAGGAGAGGTTCTCCAGGAAGTCGTCGACCGGTGCCCATTGGGCACCGGCGTCCTCGGTGTGCCACACCCCGCCGCCGGCGCTGACAGCCCACATGCTGTCGGGATCCGCCGGGTCGATCACGATGCCGCGGGTTCGTCCGCCGATGTTCCCGGGGCCGAGCCACACCCAGTTGGCCAGCCGCATGCCGGCCGTCGGGGCCGGTCCCGCCCGGCGAGGCCGGCCGTTCGGACCGGTCGGCACACCGGCGGTCATGGGCGGCGCCTCGCGACTCAGCATGCTCTCCGTCTGCGCGTAGGCCGCGCCCAGACCGTGCGGCCGGACGACTCCGTCGTCACCGCGTTCCTGCTTGAGGCGGAAGAGCCCGCGTGCGGTGGGCAGGTCGGGGAATTCGAGGCGCAGCAGGGCCCGCCGCACCGCGGCCTCGGGCAGGGCCGCGAGCGACTCGTTCGTCGTACCGCGGGAGCGGCACAGCAACTCCACCTGCGCGACGCTGATGTTCTTCGACTGGGCGACTTCTTCGTCTGAGACGGCCATGACGGCACCCCGATCGGGAGGAGCTGGTGCGATGGGTGAGGACGGGTCTAGGGCCGGAGCCTGGGCGCCCGCCGCGGGGTCGCGCGGTCCAGTTCCACCTCCCACACGAGCATGCCGGTACGGGGATCCACGGCCCTCAGTACGACTGCGCCGGAGTCGGGGCGAAGGAGGAGTTCCATGCGTTTGTCGCCGACCAGGCTCTGGTCCAGCACGGCGGACTGCCGGTCGGACGAAGCCGCCGGTGGTACGGGGGGTGCTACATCAGCGTCGGCCGTCTCCGGGAGCGCCTCGGCTTTCGCCTCGGCGAGCACTTCCAGCGAAGGGGAGCCCGCCAGATCGACTCGCAGGGCTCCGTGCGCCGTGCGCCGGGACTCCTCCAGGACACGTGCGCTCGGTGCGGCACCCCCGCGGTACCAGGTCCGGACGATCCAGCGGAGCACCACGGCGTCGTCGGCCGCCTCGGTCCGCAGGGTGAAGTCGCGGGTGTCGTCGAGGGTGCAACGCGCCCACGGCGGCAGGTCGACCGGCTCCGAAGTCCAGCGGTCCTCGCCGGTCGCCGCGTCGAGCACCACGACCACGAGGGTCGGCGACGGGCTGATCCTCAGGGCCACGACCGAACCGGCGAGCAGCGCGCACGGTCGCAAGGCGGCCCCGTGGCGCCACAGCACTGCGCCGTTCTCCAGGTCCAGTGCCATCAGCGCACCTACGCGATCGTGTACGACGGCCTGCCGGCCGCGCGCATCGACCACGCCGCGCGGAACTTTGGCCATCCGGGCCCCCAGGTGGGCATCACAGGAACGCGGATGCGGGATCACGGCCAAGGCCGTGAAGCGTGCGGGCCGCCCAGCGTGACCGAGAAGGTCCGGGCCCGGCCGTGGGCCGCAGCGCACTTTCATCGTCCCCCCGGCCGGGGGGTGGCGGCAACTGGATCTGCCCCGCCATCCGGCGCGTTCTCCCGGCAGTTGACGCATACACCACCCGCACCGGGCCACTGGCGCAGTCCGCCGAGCAGGGTGCGGGCGAGGTGACGGCGCGCCACGGGTGCCGGCCCCCCGATTGCCCAGGGGTTCCGCCGCGCCGTCAGCAACTCGGGTACAGCGGCCTCGACTTCCCCCAATCCCAACCGGTCACACGGGAGTGACCCGCTTTGACCGTAGCGTCGCCGGCACGACGCACGTCCCGGCCGGTCGTCGAGCAGCCCGCTCCGTGTCGACGTGGTCACGCCGTCGGCACCCAGAACCCCTCGAGACCGTTCGGATACGACACGACACGACACGGCGCGAAGGCAGCGCCGGGCGTTTCCCCGACACCCTCGGCGCCGGGCGCTTGCCCGACAACCTCGGCGCCCGGCTCTCAACCCGTCCGCCACCCGGCACCCGCCCTCGGCGAACCCATCCGTGACCTTCTCCGGAAACTCCGCCGCCTGTCGGCCGGGGCTCGGACCGGTCGCGCCGGTTCCGCCGGCGGACGCGGAAGGTTTCAGGGGCGCGCCTTGACCGGGTCGACGCGGACTTCAGCGCGGTCAAGCGCGCAGGTCCCCCAACGGTCCCCAAAACGACCCAGGGGCCGTTTCAGATTGCTCTGAAACGGCCCCTGGCCTGCGACTTTCACAAGTCGGGACGACAGGATTTGAACCTGCGACCCCTTGACCCCCAGTCAAGTGCGCTACCAAGCTGCGCCACGTCCCGATGCCCGTCTGACCTGGGGTTTCCCCTGGCCGAGCGCGCATGAGAACAATACCGCACTCCGGCCGCTGGTCACGAACCCGTATTCACGGACGCGGGGAGTTGACCTCAAGTCCACTTGAGGTCGCACGGTGGTGGACATGACGACGACGGCATCGATCACCGCATCCAGCACCTCCCCGACGACCGCATCCGGCACGCACCCGAACCCGTCAGGCTTCAGGGACCTCGACCGGCTCATGGCCCTGATGACCGGCGACGAGAAGCACGGACCGGCCGCCACCTCGACCCTCGACGCGCTCTGGGTCCTCTACGACCGGGTCCTGCGGGTGACACCGGCGACCGCCGAGGCGCCGGACCGCGACCGGTTCCTGTTGTCCAAGGGCCACGGGCCGATGGCGTACTACGCCGTCCTCGCCGCCAAGGGCTTCTTCCCGCAGGAGTGGCTGCCCGGTTTCGGGTCGTACGACTCGCCGCTCGGCCACCACCCGGACCGGGTCCTCGTGCCGGGCGCCGAGATCGGCAGCGGTTCGCTCGGGCACGGACTGCCGCTGGCGGTCGGCACCGTGCTCGGGCTGCGCGCCCAGGGCCTGACCGATCCACGGGTCTGGGTCCTGATCGGCGACGCCGAGCTCGACGAGGGCAGCAACCACGAGGCCATCGCCCATGCCGGACCCGCCGGCCTGGAGCAGCTGCACACGCTGGTCGTCGACAACTCGTCCGCGACCCACGGCTGGCCCGGCGGAATCGCGTCCCGCTTCGAGGCGGCCGGCTGGTCGGCGCAGACGGTCGACGGCAGGGACCACGAAGCGCTGCACGCCGCCTTCACAGCGCCGCATGCGAGGCGGCCGCGGGCGGTCGTCGCCCGTGTCGAGCCCAAGAACTCCTGATCGTTCCGTTCGCCGCGCCGCTGCCACGTACCCCTACCGACGCCGCCGCCCCGCCCGCCCCGCCCCGCCCCGCCCCGCCCCAGAGGAGATTCCGACCATGGACACCATGCGTGACCGCTTCATCGCCACCACCTCCCGCCTGCTCGACGAGGACCCCCGCCTGGCCCTCGTGCTCGCCGAGATCAGCGCCGCCGGTTTCGAGACCGCGCAGCGCAGGCACCCGGACCGCGTGATCAACGTGGGCATCCGGGAGCAGCTGCTGATCGGCGCCGGTGGCGGCATCGCCCTCACCGGGATGCGGCCGATCATGCACACCTTCGCGAGCTTTCTCGTCGAGCGGCCGTTCGAGCAGGTGAAGCTGGACTTCGGCCACCAGGGCACCGCCGGGGTACTGGTGAGCGCCGGAGCGTCGTACGACTGGCCGGCCGGTGGCTTCACCCACATGTCACCGGGGGACGTGGCGCTGCTGGACACCCTGGACGGATGGACGATCCACGTCCCCGGTCACCCGGACGAGGCCGAGGCACTGCTCCGGCACGCGGCAGCGGCTGACGACCGGGTCTATGTGCGCCTGTCGATGCAGAGCAACAGCGAGGGCCGGGCCGTCGGCGCCGACCGTTTCCTCACCGTGCGCGAGGGCGGCGGCGGGGTTGTGATCGCGGTCGGCCCGATGCTGGACAACGTGCTCGCGGCGACCGCCGGGATGGACGTGACCGTGCTCTACGCGACGACGGTCCGCCCGTTCGACCACAAGGCCGTCCGTGCGGCGGCGGACGGCCGGGCGGACGTGGTGATCGTCGAGCCGTATCTCGAGGGCACGTCGACCGCCGCCGTCAACGACGCGCTGGCGGACGTCCCGCACCGGGTTCTGGGTATCGGCGTGCCCCGGCGCGAGCTGCGCCGTTACGGCACGATCGACGAGCACCTCGCCGCGCACGGCCTGGACCCGGTTTCCCTCAGGGCCCGGATCTCGGCCTTCGTGTGAGGGCGGCGCGACGGCCCGGGGCGCCGGCCTGCAGCGCGACGGCGCCGGTCGCGCTGCTCAGGTGTCACTTCCCGAGCGCCGGGGCGGGGCCCATGACGATGACCGGCTCCTTGTCGGGGTCCAGTGCTCGCAGCAGTTCGCGCATCCGGTCCTCGGTGAGCGAGATGCACGCCTGTGTGGGGCCCTGGTGGTCGACGTGGATCCACACCCCGCTGCCCTTCCCCAGTCCGAGCGGACGCTCCTTGTCGAGGGGACTGGTACCGGGTACGCGGTTGTAGTCGATGGCGATCACGTAGTCGAAGGAGCCTTCGAGGGGCTCTCCGAGAAACCCGGTCCCCGGGGCGACGAACTCCTCGTCCTGGTCGTACGGCAGCCGGGTGCCCGGGTCCGGCGACCGTCCGCCCGCGTCGCCGAGGCCGAAGACGCCGATCGGGGTGCGCAGGTCACCGGCGTGGTGGTCGTCCGTCCAGCCGCGGAGGGCGTTGTGGGCCGGCCACGGACCCGCGACCAGCCGCCAGGAGCGCCGCGCGTCGCGTTCGTAGAGCATGGCCTGCGCGACGTTGGTGTCCGCCGTCCCGCCCGACACGACCAGTGCCTGGCGGGTGCCGTCGGGGATGCGTGCGCGCAAGCCGGGCCCGAGCCCGGGGATCTGACGGGGCGCGTCCAGCGGTTCGGGGCCGGCCTGCGTGACGGGGCTCTTCCCGGCCGCCTGCGGCGCGGGCCGGGCGGCCGTGCAGCCGGTGAGAAGCAGCGCGGCGCAGACCGCCGCGGCCAGCGTGCTCCCGGCGCTCATGGTGACGGGCATGGGGCAGTGTCCTCCGGGCGTCGTGGAAAGGTGCGGCAAATCCGTACCCGCCCGGCTCCCGGAAGCGCTTGCCCGCTTGGCGCACTCACCCGACCGAGGCATCGGGCGACACCTCCCCGGGGAGTGGCCGCCGGCCGTGGGGCGGGGCTCGGGGTTCGTACACGGCGGGAGGTTTCGGGGAGTCGCGGGAGCGAAAGACTGGTCATCGGTGGCTCGGACCGGGACGGGCGCACGAGGGCGGGGAGGCGGCACAGTGGGGGACAACGGTGGGCGCGCGGGCAAGGGCCCGGGCCGGAGCAAGAGTCCGGACCGGAGCAAGAGTCCCTACGGGGGCAAGGGCCTGGACCGAGTACTGCGGCTGGGCACCGTGTCCGTAGCAGCGGCGGCGCTGACGGGGACGGTGGCGGTCTACATGGCCCTGGTCGCGTTCGGCAACATCACCGACTTCGGGACGAACCAGCAGTTCGTCCAGCATGTCCTGGCCATGGACACCACGTTCAAGGACCCGCAGTTGATGTGGCGGGCGATTGAGTCGCCCGCCCTTCAGAACGCCGCCTATGTGGCGATCATCGTCTGGGAGACGCTCTCGGCGGCGGTGCTGCTCCTCGCCACCTGGCTGTACGGCGTGGGACTGCGGCACGGGGACTGCGACCGGGCCCGCCGGGCCGCCTCGATCGGCCTGGTGATGGTGCTGCTGCTGTTCGGGCTGGGCTTCATCGGCATCGGCGGTGAGTGGTTCGCGATGTGGCAGTCCTCCGACTGGAACGGCCTGGACGCGGCGGCTCGCAATGTCGCCCTGGCCGCCTTCACCCTGCTCGTCGTACATCTGCCGGTGCCGCGGCCGGAGAGCCGCTGACAGTCGCCGCTCCGCTTCCCCCCGCCGCCTTGGGTCATCGAGGCGGCGGGGGCAGCTCCGGGTGCGCGTCGAGCAGTTTCCTCGGGGCCGCCTGGCGCCACGAGTCGAGCAGGATCGCGTACAGCTCGGTGTCGTCGTCCAGCGCGTCGAGGCGTACGCGCAGCCAGGCGTAGTTGTCGTCGTGACCCTCGCGCAGGAAGAACTTGGCCGGCTCGGCGGCGATCAGCTCCCCCCGCTCCTCCTTCGGGCACTTCACGCCCATCACCCGGTCGTCGTCGTCCAGGGACGCGAAGATCCGCCCGCCTGACGCCAGCCGGAATGTCGGCATGCCCCAGGCGAGCTTCTCGATCGCACCGGGCAGCGTGAGCGCGATCCTTCGTACGTCGTCGGCTGTGACCATGCCACCACCGTAAGCGCCACCACCGACAATGCCCCGGCAGCGGCGCCAAGTGCCGCGCCACACTGCGCGCTTACGACCCATTGACCCCCTGCGACGGCTGAACCTACGCTGTGCGGCGTATTCAGAAAGCGCTTTCTAAGACCCGCAGCCGGCTACCAGCACCGGGAGCGCCATGAGTCACAGATCCCCCGTCCCCCTCATCACCGCCCTGCTGGCGCTGCTCCTCGGCCTCGGAGTGACACTGTCGCCCCGTGCCGAAGCCGCGCCCTATCGCGTTCTGGTCTTCTCCAAGGTCACCAACTTCCATCACGCCTCGATCCCGGCGGGCATCGAGGCGGTCAAGAAGCTCGGCAGCGAGAACGGCTTCGAGGTGGAGGCCACCGACGACGCCTCGGCGTTCACCGACGAGAACCTGGCGCGGTTCCAGGCGATCGTCTTCAACAACACCAACTCCACCCCCGAGAGCGGCGATCTGCTCGACGCCGCGCAGCGGGCCGCGCTCCAGAAGTACGTCCGCGGCGGCGGCGGCTGGGTCGGCCTGCACGCCGCCTCCGCCAGCGAACGCGACTGGGGCTGGTACGAGGGCCTGGTCGGCGCCATCTTCGACAAGCACCCGGCCGTGCAGACCGGCAGGGTCAAGGTCCTCGACCCGTCCCACCCCTCCACCGAGGGCCTGCCCGAGCTCTGGGAGCGCACGGAGGAGTGGTACAACTGGCGCACCAACCCGACCGGCAAGGTGCACACCCTCGCCCAGATCAAGGTGCGCGACGGAGTCACCGGCCTCGACGAGGGTGTCGACCACCCGTGGTCCTGGTGCCAGAACTACGACGGCGGACGCTCCTGGTTCACGGCCGGCGGCCACGCCGAATCAGCCTTCCAGGAGCCGGACTTCCTGAAGCACCTGCTCGGCGGCATCCAGTGGGCAGCCGGTAACAAACCCGGCGACTGCACGGCGAGCAAGACCGGCGCCTTCCAGCGCACCCCGCTGGCGACCAGCGACCTCGCCGACCCGTTCGAACTGGCCGTGGCACCCGACCGCCGGGTGTTCTTCATCGAGCGCACCGGCAAGGTGAAGGTCATCGACCAGTCGACGCTCAAGGTGACGACCGTCCTCGACTTCGAGTACACGCCCGAGATGACATCGCAGTCCGACGGCCTGCTGGGGCTCGCCCTCGACCCGGACTTCGGCGAGAACAACTGGCTGTATCTGCTGAACTCCGACAAGACCGAGAAGCAGCTCAACGTCTCCCGCTTCACGGTCACCGGCAGCACCGTCGACCCCGCGTCCGAGAAACGGCTGCTGACCGTCCCCACCTTCCGGGGCGAGGGCCGGGCCAACTCCCACATGGCAGGCTCGCTCGCCTTCGACAAGGACGGCAACCTGTACATCGCCACGGGCGACAACACCGACCCGTTCGCGTCCGACGGCTTCACACCGATCGACGAGGGCGAGGGCCGCCGCGCCTGGGACGCCCAGGGCACCTCGGGCAATACGAACGACCTGCGCGGCAAGATCCTGCGCATCACCCCGGCGGACGACGGCACGTACACGGTGCCCGAGGGCAACCTCTTCGCCCCCGGCACCGACAGGACGCGTCCCGAGATCTACGCGATGGGCATGCGCAACCCGTTCCGCATCACCACCGACCCCGTCAGCGGTGCGCTGATGGTCGCCGACTACGGCCCCGACGCCCGCGCCGCCAAACCCGACCGCGGACCGGAGGGCACCGTCGAGTTCATGCGCATCACGAAGGCCGGCAACTTCGGCTGGCCGTACTGCGTCGGTGACAACACCCCGTTCAACGACTACGACTTCCAGACGAAGACGTCGGGCCCGAAGTTCGACTGCGCGAACCCGGTAAACGACTCGCCGAACAACACCGGCCTCTCGGACCTCCCGCCGGCCCAGCCGGCCACCGTCTGGTACGCGTACTCGGCCTCCGCGGAGTTCCCCGAGCTCGGCACCGGTGGCGGCGGCCCGATGGGCGGCCCCGTCTACGACCACGACCCCGACAACACCTACAAGGGCAAGTTCCCGGAGGCGTTCGAGGGAAAGTGGTTCAACTACGAGCTGACCCGCAAGTGGTTCAAGACCTTCTCCTTCCAGCAGCAGGACCAGACCTTCACCGATCCGCGCTTCGAACCGGTGAAGGCGGGTGACCTGCACTCCATCAACCCGGTCTTCGCCGACATGCGGTGGAACCAGCCCTTCGACGCCGACTTCGGACCCGACGGCGCGATGTACGTCATCGACTTCGGGCTCGGCAGCGGCACCGGCCGCGGCGGCAGCAACGAGGGCTCCGGCATCTACCGCATCGACTACGTCGCCGACAACCGGCTGCCGAGCGCCAAGGCGACGGCGACTCCCGACAGCGGTTCGGTGCCGCTGACCGTGCAGTTCTCCAGCGAGGGCTCCGGGCTGCCGGGCGAGCGGCCCGTGACGTACGCATGGGACTTCGACGGCGACGGGACCACCGACTCGACCGAGGCGAACCCGACCCATGTCTACGAGGAGAAGGGCCGCTTCACCGCCCGGCTCACGGTCACCGGACCCGGCGACCTGACGGGCCTCGCCGTCCAGGACATCACCGTCGGCAACACCCGTCCACAGGTCACGATCCAGCAGCCCCCGAACGGAGGGATGTTCAGCTTCGGCGACACCATTCCCTTCACCGTCCGGGTCAGGGACAAGGAGGACGGCACCAGGATCGACTGCTCCCGCGTGGTCGTGCAGTCCCAGCTCGGACACGACTCCCATCTGCACCCGCTGGACAACTACACCGGATGCGCGGGCGAGATCGCGACCGACGCGGGTGACAGCCACGGCCCCGGCCAGAACCTCTACTACGGCATCACCGCCCAGTACGAGGACAAGGCCGCCCCCGGGGTGCCCGCCCTGACCGGGTCCGCCTCGTTGACGCTGCGCACCAACTTCCGTGAGGCGGAGCACATGACGTCCACGGGCGGGGCGCACGACGGAGTCGTGGTCGGCAGCCGCACCGACGCGTCCGGCGGCAAGCGGCTCACCGAGATCGAGCACGGCGACTGGATCAGCTTCGACCCGGTCCATCTCAAGGGCATCGACTCCGTGACCGTGGGAGCCGCGTCCGGCGGCATCGGCGGCACCGTGGAGTTCCGTGCGGGTTCGCCGACCGGCGCACTGCTCGGCAAGGTGACCGTGCCCGGCACAGGCGGCTGGGGCAACGTCGTCTCCCCCACGACCGCACTGGTGGACCCGGGTGGCACGACGAAGCTGTACGCCGTCTTCGGCAATCCGGAGTGGACCGCCGACAAGCCCGACCTGTTCGCCGTGGACTGGCTGCACTTCAACGGGCACGGCGTGGAGAAGCGCCAGGGCGCCAAAGTGACCGTCACGGCCACGCCGGCCACCGGTGACTCGCCACTGGCGGTTCAGCTGTCCGGCCATGTCCGGCTGCCGGAGGGCCGCACCGCCGCCTCGTACCACTGGGACTTCGGCGACAACGCCGCGCCCGCGGGTGAGGAGACCACGAACGCCGCCCACACCTACGCCCGTCCGGGCACGTACACCGCCCGGCTCACGGTCACCGACGACAAGGGTGACACGACCACCGGCTCCGTCCGCATCGACGTCGGCTGAGTGAAGGAGATCCGAATGAACGGCACCAGACGCGCATTCCTCGGCAAGGCCCTCGGCGTCGCCGCCGCTGCCACAGCACTCACGGCGGCCGGTCCGGTCGCGTACGCCGCACAGGCGGCAAACGCGACGGCGGACGGCGCCCGGCGCACCCGCCGCATCCCGCCCGCGGGGATCGGCATGCATCTTTTCACCATGCGGGCCGCGCTGGCCGCGGACTTCAAGGGAACTCTCGCCCGGCTGGCCGGGATCGGGTACGCGACGGTCGGTGTGAGCGGCCGGCACGGCAACAGCGCGGCCGCGATCCGTTCGATGCTCGAAGAGACGCAGCTGCGGGCGGTACTGGAGCACGTCGGCTACGACACCGTACGGGGCAGCGGCCTGCCGCAGGCCCTCGAGGACATACGTACCCTCGGGGCCCGGTGGATCGTCGTACCGAGCCTGCCGGGGGCGATGCACACTCCGGCCGGATTCCGGGAGGCGGCCAGGGAGTTCAACAAGGCGGGGCTCGCGGCCCGCGAGGCGGGGCTCGGCCCGCTGCTGTTCCACAACCACGGCGCGGACCACCAGGTGATCGACGGCGAGAACCTGTACGACATCCTGCTGCGGGAGACCGACCCCGAACTGGTCGGCTTCGAGCTGGACGTCTACTGGGCGGCCAAGGGCGGCGGCAGTGATCCGCAGGACCTGTTCGTGGAGCACCGCCGCCGGTTCCCGGCGCTGCACGTCAAGGACATGGCCCCGGGCGGCGGCTTCGCCGATGTGGGGTCAGGGGTCCTGGACTTCGCGGCCATGTTCGACACGGCGCGCAGCGGTGGTGTGAAGCAGTGGCTGGTGGAGCACGATTCGCCCGCCGACCCGTTCGCCACGGCGCAGAACAGCTACACGTACCTGGCGGGCCTCAGGTACTGAACCGGCGAACCCGGGAGCCCCGCACCGTCCACGGATGGTGCGGGGCTCCTCCGACTCCTCGGGGCCGGCGCCTTCCGGGGTGCGCGGCACAGGCCGAAGCGGCTGAGACCACGGGAGCCGGCCGGGGCACGAAGGAGCCCCGCACCACCCCCCGTGGGTGGTGCGGGGCTCCTTCGCCGAGCAAGCCGTCGCGAGATGTTCAGTCGGCCGCCGAGGCCGCGCCGAGCAGGCCGCGGATGTGGCTGGTGGCGTCCCGGAACTCGGGCCGGCCCATGGTGTCCGTGTAGTCGCGCTCGGCGGGCAGGCCGACCTCGATGACATCGGTGATGGTGCCGGGCCTCGCGCTCATCACGACCACCCGGTCGGCGAGGTAGCAGGCCTCCGAGATGGAGTGGGTGACCAGGAGCACGGTTGTGCCGGTCTCCCGCCAGATCCGGTTGAGTTCGGTGTTCATCTGCTCGCGGGTGAGCGCGTCGAGCGCGCCGAACGGCTCGTCCATGAGCAGCACCGGCGGCTCGTGCAGCAGCGCGCGGCACAGCGCGACGCGTTGCTGCATACCGCCGGAGAGCTCGTGCGGCAGGGAGTCCTCGAAGCCGCGCAGACCGGTCATCTCCATCAGCTCGTCGACCCGCCGGCGCGCGGCTTCCGCGGGCATCTTGCGCATCTCGGCCTGGAGAAGGATGTTGCGGCGCGCGGAGCGCCATTCCAGCAGGGCCGCGCGCTGGAACACGTACCCGATGTCGTGGCGCGGCCCCCGCACCCGCTCGCCGCCCAGCAGCACATCGCCGGTGGACGGCTTCAGCAGGCCCGCGACCAGCTTGAGCAGTGTGGACTTGCCGCATCCGGAGGGGCCGACGATGGCGACGAACTCCCCCATGGGGACCTCGAGTCCGACGTCGGTCAGTGCGGTCACCTCGCGGTTCCTGGAGCGGAAGCGGACGGCGACGTCCTTGAGGGAGACGGCCGCGGTGGCCCCCGGCCGGGTGTCCTGTCTGTCGTTCGTCACGTCCGGCTCCCGCACGGTGGTGTTCCTGGGCATCGTCATCCCTTCATCGCGGTGGCGCTGTCCCAGTACTCGGTGACGGCCTTGGGGCTGTTCACCAGTCCGGCCTCGGCGAAGACGTCGATGGTCTGCTGCCAGTCGGCCTCGGTGTTGATCCCGGGCGCCTTGCCCTGCGTCGCCTCGGTGTGCAGCAGGGTGAGCGTGGTGGCGAACTGCTCGGCCAGCACCTCCTTCGGCGGCAGCTGCTCGCTCGCCCCTTCCATGGAGGCGACGGCAGGCTCGGGCGCCTTCTCCGCGGCGGCGAAGGATTCGCTGACCGCCTTCGCCATGCGCTCCGCGAGGTCCTTCTCGCCGCTGAGGATCTTCTGGCCGGCGATGAGTCCGTTGGAGTAGAAGTTCAGGCCGTTCTCGGAGAAACGGAGGTACGAGACGGGCTTGTTCGCCTTGTTCTGCATGGTCGGGCCCTGGTCGCTGGCGTAGCCGAGCAGGCCGTCGGTCTTGCCGGAGATCACCGCGGCGATCTTGCCTGCCGGGTCGGTGTTCTGGACCTTGACGTCGGACTCTGCGAGGCCGTTCTTCTTCAGGAAGATCGGGAACGTCTTGGAGAGCGCGTCACCGGCGGTGCCCGCGATGGTCCTGCCCTTGAGGTCGGCGGGGCTCTTGATGTTCTGCGACTCGAAGAACTGCACCGAGGACGGTGTGGTCTGCAGGAAGACCCCGAGGCTCTTCACCTTGATGCCCGCGTCGACGCCGGACAGGACGGCGGGCGTGTCGGCCCAGCCGAAGTCGGTCTGCCCGGCGCCGGTCGCCTGCACCGTCTTCTGGGATCCCTGGCCCGCGCGGATCTCGATGTCTATGCCGTGCTTCTCGAAGATCTTCTGCTGCTTGCCGTAGTAGAAGGGGGCGTGCTCGCCGTACGGATACCAGTTGAGTGTCAGCGTCACCTTGTCCAGCTCCTTGCCGGAGGAGCTGGTCGTGGTGCCGGAGCCGTCCTCACCGCAGGCCGTGGCGACCAGGAGCAGCGGTACGAGGCCGGTCAGAAGCAGTCTGCGCGCAGTCATGGCGGGTCCTTCTCGTCGACTGGGGACGGTTTGCCGGGGTGGTGCGATCAGTAGGAGGTGGTGACGCCGGTGTCCCGGCGGCTGGCGTGCCACGGGAGCAGCAGATGTTCGGCGATCTCGACGAGGACGAAGAGGACGACGCCGATCAGGGACATCACGAGCAGGCCGGCGAAGAGCATCGGGGTGTCGAGGTTTCCGTTGGCCTGGAGGATCACGTAGCCGAGGCCCTCGTTGGCGCCGACGAACTCGCCCACGACCGCGCCGGTCACCGCGAGGGTCACGGCGACCTTGAGGCCGGAGAAGAGGTGCGGCAGGGAGGCGGGCATCCTGATCTTCACGAAGGTCTGCCAGGGGCTCGCGCCCATGGTCGAGGAGAGCTGGAGCATCTCCGGGTCGACCGCTTTGAGGCCGGTCACCATGGAGATGACGACGGGGAAGAAGGCGATCAGCACGGCGATGAGGATCTTCGGCGCGATGCCGAAGCCGAGCCACACGACGAACAGCGGCGCGATGGCGATCTTCGGGACGACCTGTGCGAAGAGCAGGATCGGGTACAGCGTCTTCTCGACGGTGGTCGAGTAGACCATGACCACGGCGGCGAACACCCCTACGGCCACGGCGATCACGAAGCCGAGGAGTGTCTCGTAGGTGGTGACCCAGCTGTGCTGCCAGATGTAGTCGGCCTTCCCCGTCAGTACGTCCAGCGTCGCTCCCGGGGAGGGGACGAGATAGGGCTCGACCAGTTCGGCGGCGGCGATCGCCCACCAGACGGCGAAGCAGGCCAGGAGCAGGGCGACCGGCCGCCAGCTCTGTTCCAGCAGGCGCGCGGCCCGCTCCCCCGCGCTCGGCCTCTCCCGCCTGTCGACTCCCGCGACCTTCGCGGGTGATGCCTTGATGGCGCTCTGACTCACGGTCAACTCCTGGATCGGTGCGATGGGGCTGATCGATCCGAGAAAACGCTTTCAGAAAGCGCTTTCTGGTACAGTGTCGCCACGCTAATGACTGCTTCTCCGCATGGTCAATAGGTCGTCCCGAAGTTTCGGGGGGTCGGATGAGTGAACGGGAACCGCAGGCTCATGTGACGCTGGACGCCGTCGCCCGCAGGGCGGGAGTGTCCCTCGCCACGGCATCACGAGCCCTGAACGGCACCACACGGGTACGGGAGGATCTGCGCAGCCGGGTGCGCGCGGCCGCCGACCAGTTGGGCTACATACCCAACGCCCATGCCCAGGCGCTGGCGAGCGCGTCGAGCAACACCGTGGGCGTGATCTGCCACGACGTCGGCGACCCGTACTTCGCCGCCATCGCGGCCGGAGTGATGCGCGCCGCCGCAGAGAAGGACCTGCTGGTCATGCTGGCCAGCACCTTCCGCGAACCGGCCCGCGAGATCGCCTACGTGTCCACGCTGCGCGCCCAGCGGGCCCGCGCCATCCTGCTGATCGGCTCCGGCTTCCAGGACCGCGCCTGGGAGCGGGCACTCGCGGCGGAACTGGACCCGTACGTGCGGGCGGGCGGGCGAGTCGCGGTCGTCAGCCGGCACCGCAGTCTGCGTGTGGACGCCGTGCTGCCCGAGAACCACGGCGGTGCCGCGGCGCTCGCCAGGGCCCTGCTCGACCTCGGACACCGCGAGTTCGCGGTGCTCACCGGTCCCCCGTCGCTGACCACGGTCTCCGACCGGCTCGCCGGTTTCCGTGCGGAACTGGCACTCGCCGGGGTGGCGTTGCCGCCGGAGCGTGTCGTGCGCGGACCGTTCACCCGCGAGGGCGGGTACGCCGCCGCCCGCACGCTGCTCGCCCGCGGCAACAGGCCCACCTGCGTGTTCGCGGTCACCGACGTGATGGCCGTCGGCGCGCTGGCCGCCTTCCGGGAGCAGGGCGTACGGGTGCCGGAGGACATCTCACTGGCGGGGTTCGACGACATCCCTCTCGTACGGGAACTCTCCCCGCCGCTGACGACGGTCGCGCTGCCGCTCACCGCCATGGGGCACGAGGTCATGGCGCTGGCCCTGCGCGAGCCGCGGGGGCCGCGGTCCCGGGTGCTGCGGGTGGGCGGCGAGGTGGTGTTGCGCGCCAGCGTGGCTCCGCCGCCGAGCGGGGCGGCCGTCGCGGAGGGGGGCGTACGCCGGTGCGACGAGAGCCCCGCGCACGCCGAATGCGCCGACCGGAACTCCGCCGCGACGGAGGCCTGACCTCCGGCGGATCAGCATGCCGAGGACATGCCGGCAAAGCCGTTGCCGTTGGCATGTGGCGGGAACACTTAACCGGGGAATGCCGTACGAATGAACCCGACCGGCGGCTACCACGCACAGCTCAAGATCAACCAAACGTCAACGAGGCATATTTCAGCCAAAGTTGACATCGGACTTGTTCCGTTATGAAAGGGTCAACAGGCTGATGTGGTCGGCCTGTTCGGGACGGTTGCACTGCCGATGCACCACCTGCTCGAACAATCGCGCGGGCAGGCGTTTCGCGGAGGGGAGCTCGTGATGGACGGATATTTCGCCGGCCGACTGCACCACAGACTGCGGTCCGAAGTGCGGGATTTCGCCGAGAGAGAGGTGCGGCCACGGATCCCCGACATGGAGTCGGCCCGGTCGGCCCACCGGGAGCTGTCCCTCCTGATCGCACGGCAGGGCTGGCTCGGGGCCACCATCGGCAGCGAGTACGGCGGAATGGCGATGGGCCACCTCGCCAAGACCATCATCATCGAGGAGTTGTCCCGGGTCAGCGGCGCCATGGGCGCGATGGTGCAGGCCTCGCAGCTGGGTGTGGCCAAGATTGTCCATTTCGGCAGTCCGGAGCAGAAGAAGACATGGCTGCCCGCAATTGCCGCCGGAGAGTGCCTGCCGACCATCGCCGTCACCGAGCCGGAGTCGGGCGGTCATGTGCTGGGCATGAGCGCCACAGCGGTGCGGGACGGTGACGATTACCTCCTCAATGGCCGAAAAGTGTACGTCGGAAACAGCCATGTCGGGGACCTCCACGGTGTGGTGGTCAGGACCGGCCCCGGGTCGCACGGACTGACCGCCTTCCTCGTCGAGTCGGACCGGCCGGGGCTGCGGGTGGGTGAGGAGCGGCCGACGATGGGGCTGCACGGCTTCAGTTTCGGCGAGCTGCACTTCGACAACTGCCGCGTACCGGCGGCCAACCGGCTCGGCGACGAGGGTGACGGCCTCTCCGTCGCCTACTCCTCGAGCGTGCTGTACGGCCGGGCCAATCTGACCGCCGTGTCGCTCGGCATCCACCGGGCGCTCCTGGAGGAGACCACCCGGTTCTGTGAGCAGCGGTACCGCTACGGCAAGCCGTTGCACGAACTGCCGTCCGTCAGGCTGAAGCTCGGCACTATGCAGTCACGGCTGATGACGTCCCGGCTCGCCGCCCACCACGCGGTGCACCTGCTGGACGAAGGCATCCCCTGCGACGCGGAACTGATGAACGCCAAGCTGGTGAACGTGGAGGCGGCCATCGACTCGGCCCGCAACGCCATGGAGATCCACGCCGCCGCGGGCCTGTTCACCGACCGGCCCATCGAGCGGTATCTGCGCGACGCCCACCACATGTTCGCACCGGCCGGAACCTCGGACGTGCAGTTGCTGCGGCTGGCGGAGGTGGCGCTGGGGACGTCGAAGGGCCAGTGGTCCCAGCGGCTCTCCGACGAGGTACGGATGGCCGGGGTGGGCTGAGACCCGAACGTGCGACGTCCATGGGGCGCCGGCCGGTGCCCCATGGACGTCGTGTCAGATGCGGGTGTCCTCCCGGCGGTGGATCTGCTCGATCAGCTCCGCCGCGAGGGACTTGATCGTCTCGAGTCCGGCCCGGCCCCACGGCCTCGGCTCGGTGTCGACCACGCAGATGGTGCCCAGCGCGATCCCGGTGCGGTCGATCAGCGGCGCGCCCAGGTAGGAACGGATGCCGATCTCGTCGACGACCGGGTTGCCCGCGAATCGCGGATAGTCGCAGACGTCCTCGAGGACGAGTGCCTTGCGGCGGACGACCACATGCGGGCAGTAGCCGTGGTCGCGGGCCATGAAGCGGCTCACCCCTCCCTGGGCCGCGGCGCCGAGGTCCGAACCGCTGTGGCTGCCCGACGGGGTGTGCAGCCCCGCGAAGAACTGACGGTTCTCGTCGATGAAGTTGACCATGGAGAAGGGTGCTCCGGTCACCTCGGCAAGTTTCCTGGCGAAGTCGTCGAACGCCGCGTCGGGCCGGTCGCCGAAGCCCAGCTCCCGCAGCCGCTCCACCCGCGCGGGCGCCTCGCCGTCGATCGGGGTCAGCAGCAGATGACCGGTGGGGTCGAACGTCATGTCGGTGCTCCATAGCTCGGTGCCGGGCCCGGCACGACGGTGGTTTTGGTGAGCAGGTGCTGGACCAGGGTGACCAGGGCCCCGATGCCCGAACCGGCGACCCGCGCGTCGCACAGCACGACCGGGACCTCCGGTCTGAGGTCGATCGCCGCCCGCACTTCCTGCGGGTCGTAGCGGTACGCGCCGTCGAACTCGTTGACGGCGACGACGAATCCGATGCCGCGCCGCTCGAAGAAGTCGACGGCCGAGAACGAGTCCTCCAGTCTGCGGGTGTCGGCGAGCACGACGGCGCCGAGGGCGCCCTCTGACAGTTCGTCCCACATGAACCAGAAGCGCTCCTGTCCCGGCGTACCGAAGAGGTAGAGCACATGGCGGGCGTCCAGGGTGATGCGGCCGAAGTCCATGGCGACGGTCGTCGTCGTCTTGGCCTCGATGCCGTCCAGGCGGTCCGTCGCGGCGCTGACCTGGGTGAGGAGTTCCTCCGTACTGAGCGGGTCGATCTCGCTGACCGCCCCGACGAAGGTCGTCTTGCCCACTCCGAACCCTCCGGCGACAAGGATCTTCAGCGCTGTGGGGAAGTCGTCGGGGCTCTCTGCGCCGCGGGGGTCAGAGCCGTCGTCGTAGGCCATCGAGCACCGCCTCCAGCAGTGAACGGTCCGTGGATGTGTCATGGCTGCGTGGAGCGCGCGCCGTGACGGCGCCGCAGTCCACCAGGTCGGAGAGGAGCACCTTGGTGACGACGGCCGGGAGCCGCAGATGCGCCGAGATCTCGGCCACGGACGTCGGCCCGTGGCACAGTCCCAGCGCCACGGTGTGCTCCGGACCGAGGTGCACCTGCGGCGCCGCCCCGGTGGCCATGACCATGGACAGCAGGTCCAGCGCGGTCGTGGGGCGGGTGCGGCCGCCGCTCACGGTGTACGGACGGATCAGCCGGCCGGCCGCGTCGTCGAGGAACGGGCTGTCCTTGGGCGAGGGCATGGTCACTGTCCCGCGGCGCCCGGTGCCCCGGCGGTCTGTCTGGCCGGCGTGGTCAGGTAGGGCCGCACGCTCTTGACCAGCATCGCCATCTCGTAGCCCAGCACGGCGGCGTCGGCCTCACGTCCGGCGAGCACGGCCAGACAGGTGCCGGAGCCGGCCGTGGAGACGAACAGCAGCGTGGAGTCGAGCTCCACCACCACCTGCCGCACCTCCGCGCCGTCACCGAAACGCGCTCCGGCGCTCCGGCCCAGCGAGTAGAGACCGGAGGCCAGGGCGGCCATGTGGTCGGCGCTGTCGTTGTCCAGCCCGTGGACCGATTTCACCAGGCCGTCGGAGGAGAGCAGCACCGCATTGCGGGTGTACGGCACACGCTGGACCAGACCGCTCAACAGCCAGTCGAGGTCGGAGACATGGCCGGTCGGCACATCGCTCGCCATGGTGCATCTACTCCTTGATGGTGGGTTCGTGGCGCTGGAGGCCGGGCGGTACGGAGTGCTCGGGCGCACGTTCCGGCCGGGGGGCGCGCTCGGGCTGAGTGGCGCGCCCGGGTTGGGCGGCGCGCCCGGGTTGGGCGACGTCGGGCCGGGTCTCGTGCTCGGGCCGGGCCTCGGGCTCGGACCAGCTCTCACGCTCCGGCTGGATCTCCGCGAGGCCGATGCCCCGCTGGAAGGCCGCCACCAGGCCCGGGTCGTGCAGGGGCGGTTCGTCGTCCCTGCGCGGGGCGGGGGTGTCCCGCAGCTGCGGGACCAGGTGCTCCTGGCTGCGGCGCTTGGGCAGTTGCGGGCGGCCCATGGTGCCGCGGACGACGTGCGAGGGCGTCTCCCCCACGGACGGGGCCGGCTCCGGCGCGGCGCTGTGCGTCGGCGTGTGCCGGCCGGAGCCGTGAGCGGCGGCGCCCGGGTGCGCGCGCCCGGTGTGCTCGCCGCGCACCGGCAGCGACTCGCCCGCCATCGCGGCACCGACCGGCTCCCGCGGCGCGGGCAGCGAGCGCGGCTGGGCGGGAAGAGCCGACTGCGGCAACGAGGGCGGCGACACGGCCGCGATGTGCGGTCCCGTGTGCGGGGCCGGAACGGGCGCCGTCCTCTCCTGCCTGTCCTGGTCGGCACCGAGCAGGCCCTGCGGCAGGACGAGCACGGCCTGGACACCGCCGTAGATGTTCGACTGGAGACGTACGGCGATCCCGTGCCGGCGGGCGAGCGCGGACACCACGAACAGGCCGATCCTGCCGTCCTGCAGCAGATGGGCGACGTTGACCTGGTCGGGGTCGGTGAGCAGGGCGTTCATCTTGTCCTGCTCCGCCAGCGGCATCCCGAGGCCCCGGTCCTCGACCTCCACGGCGAGCCCGGCGGTGACGTGCTGGGCCCTGAGCAGCACCTGGGTGTGCGGTGCGGAGAACAGCGTGGCGTTCTCGACGAGTTCGGCGAGGAGGTGGATCACGTCGGCGACCGCGTGTCCGCGCAGTGTGCCGTCGATCGGTGGGACGAGCTTGACCCGGGGGTACTGCTCGACCTCGGCGATCGCCGACCTGAGGACCTCGGTCATCGTGACCGGGTTGGACCACTGGCGGCGGGAGATGGCGCCGCCGAGGACGGCGAGATTCTCGGCGTGCCTGCGGATGCGGGTGGCGAGGTGGTCCACGTGGAAGAGCCCCTTGAGCAGCTCCGGGTCCTCGACCTCGTTCTCCAGCTCGTCGAGCAGTTGGATCTCGCGGTGCACCAGGGACTGGAGCCTGCGGGCCAGGTTGACGAAGACTTCGACCTTCTGCTCGTTGCCCACGCTGCTGGAGAGCCGGGACGCCTGGACCACGGCCGACAGTGCGGCATCGTGCGAGCGTGCCAGTTCCTGCGCGAGCAGGTCGAACTCGTCCCCGCCGACCGGGCGGTTCTGCCGAGGTGCGGGGCGGGCCGGTGGGCCCTCGCCGCGTCGGAGCCTGTCGACGACGGTACGCAGGTCGTCGTGGGCGCGGGCGTTGGCGCGGCGCAACTCGGTGCAGCGGTCGAGCACGGACCTGGCCGTCCGGTCGGCTCCGCGGGCGGCGACGGCGACGGCCGCTATGGCGAGGGCTGCCATGGCGGTCAGTGCCAGCCACAGGCCGGCGGACGGCTCGGGGTCGGCGGCGCGCAGCATGAGGACCACGGCGGTCGCACCGCTCAGGGCGGCGACCACGGTCGGCAGGACCGCTGTGCGCAGCAGTTGGGGTCGTATACGTGTTTCGGGCGGGGCGGCCGCGGACGGCGTCCTGCCCGCGGACGACAGGGAGCGGGTGCCTGGACGGCCGTGACGCCCGCCCTCTCGGCGGTCGGACCGCGCGGCTGGTGCGCGTAGTTGAGACATCAGCGTCCTCGGTACGGGGGGCCCAGGGATCGGCGTGGTGCGAATGGTCGGCATGACGGAACGGCGAACCCGGGCACACATGTGCGAGCCCAGCGTCGATCACCGGCCACACACGGTAGTCGTCACGCGGAGGCGCACGGCGGGCAGTTGGAAAAGTTGCCCGTGAATCGTCCCGCTCTGGTATGAGGCATCGCACGCCAGGACGAATTGTTCGAGAGTCGGCCCCTGAATCGACCGCTCCGGGCTGTCGCCCCTGTCGGACCTCGCGTTCAAGCCGTCACGCCGGTCAACCGCCGAGACACTCGTCCGGCTCCAACAGGACGGCGACGCGCGGCCCGCACCGGCCGTCGCCACGGCAGACTCACCACGTGACGGTGCCGGGCGGGCCGGCACGGTCGGGTGTGCCGCAGGTCGTGCACCTGGTTCGTGCCCGGTTGGTGACGGGCCGGCAGTCCGGCACGCCCGGCCCGTGGGGACGACACGTCTCACATCGGGCGGAGAGCGAGGGCAGGCCGTCGGCTCCACAACCGGCATCCTGCCGTCAGTCCAGACAGAATTCGTTTCCCTCGGGGTCGGCCATCACGATGATCCCCTCGTCCACGTCATCGGGCTCGAGCCGGTAGAGCCGCTTCGCTCCCAGCCCTTCCAGCCTGGTTGCCTCCACCTCCAGCGCGGCCATCCGCTCCTCTCCGGTCAGACCGGGCGCTGAGCGGACATCCAGGTGCAAGCGGTTCTTCACCGTCTTTCCCTCGGGGACCCGCTGGAAGAAGACCCGTGGCCCCTTGCCGTCAGGATCCGTGATGGCCGCCCGGTGCTCCTGTTGCCCGGTCGGCATGTGATACCCCAGCGTCTGAGCCCAGAACGCCGCCTGCGCGCCCGGATCGGCGCAGTCGTAAGTCACCTGGAATTCCTTGGCCATGCCGCCTCCGACCGTTCGAAACCTGATCGACGTCCGCGTCCCGGTCGCTTCCTGGAACACACCGCCATCCTGGCACCGCCCTCCGACAAGCCGCCCACTGGCCGGGGGTCACCCGCCCCGTTCCCCGTCCCCCAAACCGGCAACCCAACCGATTCGGTGGGTGCGCGCGGCGTGAAGTCTTCAGCGCGTCGGCTCGCTGTCGAGAAGGCTTTCGACACTCAAGGTGCCGGCCATGGATCCGACCAGCCACTGCGCGAAGTTGATGCCCTGTGGCCGGCACTCACCCTGACGCGTGCACCACATCGGTCCCGCCGGATCGCGGAAGTCGACCAAGGACCAGATGGTGCACCCCCAGTCGTACACCGGAACCAAACCGGCGGGGATCACGCCCGAAGGATCCGGTCCGTCCTCGTAAATCTCTGCGAGATGGCTCCAATCCCCCTGAGAAGCGCCACCGCGCACACCCAAGATGCCCTCGTCCGGACCGAAGCCTCCGTTCGCCACCACGAGGTAGAGACGCCGTAGCAGTGGCGGGACCGCGAAGCCGATGGTCCGTTCCGCTTCCGTTACAGCCGCCGGAGTTGCCGGGGCCGGCAGCCCTCCGGCCAGGGCGAGGTCACGAACTGCCTCAACCACCTCATCATCTGTCACGAGAGCCCTTCCGCAGCTTTCAACCGCCGTAGCCCCAGCATTCCAGTGCGGTTTCGTGATGTGGGCGCGGGATGCGTGGTGAGCCGACGTCACCCCGCGCGGCCCCGCCCGACCTCGACCTGGAGCAGACGCGGCGAAACCCCGAAACCTTGACGGGAGTACGCCGAAACCGCCCGGTCGCTCGAGTGGACGGTCACCCGTTCAAGACCGAGGTCCCTTGCCCACGCCAAGACCGCCTCGATCAGCTCGCCTCCCAGTCCGCGGTCACGTTCCTCGGGCACGACGTACGTGCACTGCACGTCCCCCGACATCCGCTCGAACGCGCGCGGATGCGGCACACGCTGCGTGATCGCCAGCCAGGCCATGCCGATCACGACGGCGTCACGGACCATCACCATGCACCGATGTGAGGACTCGGTGTCCCGGGCCCATGCCACGAACCGGGGAACGAACTCCTCCAACGTGGTGTCGGGCGTTCCGTAGAGCTCCTGCACCCACCGCCACCGCAACTCGGCGACGGCGGCCAGCTCATGGGTTTGGGCAGGGCGGCAGGCGATGTCATCCATGGGCCTCATCCTGGCGCATGACTATCAGTACGACAGCCGCTGCCACTGGTCGCCACCACCGGAGAGCCGACGCCGGACACCGCTTCGTCGAACGACGGGCTCAGGATGGGCGCAATACGTGATTCCTGTCTCTGACCAGCGTTGATCGCGTATGAAATAGGGTCAGGATCTGCTGTGCTGCAACCGTGGTGCGGCTCCGGAGGGGAGACGGGCTGTGCAGACGACGTTCGACGAGTCCGAGCGACGTGCATGGGCGGGTCAGGCCGATGCCTATGCTGCGAGTTTCGCGAAACTCTGCGCGTATACGGTGCCACAGCTCCTTGACGCCGCCGAGGTCCAAGAGGGTGCGTCGGTCCTCGATGTGGGGACGGGCACGGGAGCTGCCGCCGTGGCTGCGTGCGAGCGGGGCGCGAAGGTGACGGCTGTCGATGCCGAACCCGGCATGGTGGCACGGGCGGCGTCGACGGCCCCGGGGGTCGACGTGCAGCTTGCCGCTCTGCCCAACCTGCCTTTCGCCGACGACGAGTTCGATGCCGTGGTCGGCAACTTCGTCGTCAATCATGTGGGACGGCCCCGGGAAGCCCTGCGGGAACTGCGCCGGGTCACGCGGCCAGGCGGACGGATGGCCGTCACGGTCTGGGCCGTCCCTGCGGCCGCCGGGCAGGCCCTGCTGGGCAGGGCCGTCCAGGCGGCGGGCGTCTCCCGTCCGGCGCACCTGCCGGCTCTTGCTCCCGAGGAGGACTTTCCACGCACTGAAGAGGGCTTCGCCGCGTTGCTCGGTGAGGCGGGTCTGGTGAATGTCTTTTGCGAAACCCTGACTTGGGACCATCGGACGACCACCGAAGAGTGGTGGAGCGGACCGGCCGCCGGCGTGGCAACGATCGGTCAGACGGTGACGAGCCAGGATCCCGTGGTCATCGCTGACATCAGAGGTCACTTCGAGTCGCTGTGCGCGGACTTCGTCGTTCCGGGCGGCGCACTGGTGTTGCCTCACGCCGCCTTGATGGCGCATGGCCAGGCACCGCCTTAGACGTCGTTTCCTATGGCTGGAGTGCGGAGTGGACGGCTTCAGGGAAGCCCAGCTCGTCCAGCAGCGCGTCGAACAGCTCCTCCACGAAGGTCTCCTGTGCGCGCAGCAGTTCCTCGATTCGAGGCTGCTGCGCCGCAGCGGCTTGGACACCAGCTGCTGACGCCCACATGAGGGCGCCTTCGGCGTCAGCCGGCACGTCCGCATCGAGCTCTGCCCGCTTGTGTCCGATGGCCTCTTCAAACTCCGGGGTGGCCATCCACAGGCTCACGTCGTCCACATCCTCGGGCTCCTCGACGAGGAGAGCAGTGGCGTTGTCCAGGTTGAGCCACGCCTGCCAGCGGTGCCCGCTGGTGTCCAGGCCGGTCACGAGGGCAATGCTGCTGTCGGAGACGTCGGCGACGCAGGCCGGCGCACCGGTCCATTCGACCAAGGTGGGCAGGTGCTCGTCCTCCCAGATGCCTTGTTCCAACTGCAGGGTCTGCCAGCCGCCCGGTCGCGGCTGCCACTCGTGCACGTCGTCCCTGAGCCCTGGACCGGTGCTGTTGAACAGGGGTGCTTCCATCAGTGGACGCTCGCTGCGCGCAAAGACCAGATGACCGGAAAAGCCCACGGAACCTCCTCGTCGAATACCAGCGCACCCTACGAGCTGCCACTGACACCACCGGTGCCGGCCGACAGTCGCTCCCGACCGACCGGCTCACCGGACCAACCGGCGATAGCCGATGAGGACTGCGGCGTCGCCGGATCACCGGCAAGGCACCATCGGGAGCGGTCCGGGAGCCTCCGAGCGCATCGTGTGACGTCATGGCAGCGAGGGTGGATCGCGGGCGGCTCAGGCGTGAGGCCGGTGCCCGACAGGGTATTGCTGCCGCTGTACGAGGTGGTGCTCGGCGATACTCGCCCCATGACGTGGTTCGAACAGGCCCGTGAAGCGGAACAGGTTCGCGATTGGGATACGGCCGTCGCGCTGGTGAGCGCCCACGCCGAGTGCTTCTCCGACGACCCCGACAAACACGACAGTCACCTGTGGCACATGGATCTACTCGCTCGTGCCGATCGGCTCGCGGAACTCACGGAAATCGCTCTCACGGATGCTCACGCACGTCGGCGACTCAACAGGACGCTCCGGGAGCGCGGGATGGAAGCGGCGCTGCGCGACCGTGCCGAAGACGGTGACAAAGGTGCCTTGTACGCCCTTGCTCGACTGCTGTGCGAGACGCGTGGGACCCAGGAGGCCCACCGAGCGGTCCAGGATCTCGGCCCGGAGGACCACTACGCGCACCACATCGTGGCCGGCTTCCGACAGCCGTCGAGCGGTACGAAGTAACGCCTGGGCGCGAGTGCCCCGATGCGCTTCGGGAGCGGTTTCCCGGGGGGCTCCGGACTCCACCTCGCGCCGGCTCGACGGCCGCCGCCACCGGTCGTTCGGCGAGGCGGTGGCCGCTGGTGTCAGGTCTCGGCCACCACGTCCAGATCGCCTCTGGTGACGTCCGGTGAGGGGTGCGGAGCGGCGGGCCGGAGCCACGGGCGGGGCACCGGCACGGACACCGCTCGCCACCAGCGCTCGGTGGGAAGGGTGCCCGCGGGTTCGAAGGACTCTCCCGGCCGGGGGGCGGCAACGGCCTGGCCCACCTCTTCCGCGGCGTCCATCGTCCACTCGCCGGGCTCCGCCCAGGCGTGCGGGGCCAGGTTGAAGGTGCCCCAGTGGATCGGCAGCAGCACGCCGTGCGGCTTGCCCTTCTGCAGGTCGAGGTGGGCCTGGACGCCTTCCGCGGGCGTCATGTGGATGTCCGGCCATCCTCCGGGGAGCGGCGTGCGGTCCGTGTGCCCCTCGGGCCAGTACTCCGAGTAGGCGCCGATCTGGATCATGGTCGCGTCGAACGGGCCGTGCTCGGCGCCGATCTCCGCGAAGCCGGAGAAGTAGCCGGTGTCGCCGCTGTGGTAGATCCGGTGCTCGGGGCCGGTGACGACCCACGAGGCCCACAGCGTGTGCTGCTGGTTGCGCAGACCGCGGCCGCAGAAGTGACGGGCCGGGGTCGCCGTGAGGCGGATGCCGCCCACCTCGGTGGACTCGTTCCAGTCCAGTTCGCGCAGGCGGTCCGGGGAGACGCCCCAGCGCTCGAGGTGCGCCCCCACACCGAGGGGCACGGCGAAAACGGTGTCGGTGGAGGCCAGGGCACGGATCGTGGGCAGGTCGAGGTGGTCGTAGTGGTCATGGGAGATCACGACGACGTCCACGCTGCCGAGCGCGGCGATCGGTGCGGGGACCGGGTGCAGGCGCTTGGGGCCCGCGAAGGCGAAGGGAGAGCACCGCTCTCCCCACACCGGGTCGAAGAGGACCCGGTGACCGTCGATCTCCGCGAGAACGCTGGAATGCCCCATCCAGGTGATCCGGAGCCCGGAGGCTGCGGGCTCGGCGAGATCGGCGACGGTGGTGGTGTGCACGGGCACCGGGCTCCGCGGCGCACGGCGGGCCCTGGCCTCCTTGGCGAAGTAGATCTTGGCGAAGGCCACCATGGAGCCGCCGGAGGGCCTCGTCCGCGTCCCCTCGGGGTTGCGGAAGACACCGTCGGCGAAGTTCGGTGAGCGACGGATGCGGGCCATGCGCTCTCCGGCCGGGTCGGCCCCGAAGGCCGCCGGTCTCAGCGCGCGCAGCCTGGACCTCAGCAAGTGGGGGGAACCAGCGCCGGACACGGCACCTCCTGATGGTCGGGGGTACTCCATTATGTGCGGTTCGGCGCGAAACCGACCCATAGAGGGGCAGATCGCCGGTTCGATCACCGGCCCGGCAGTCGGCCTCGATCAGGCAACGCCCGTCGGGGTTCCGGTGTTCCTGAAAGGCGCGCCGGCACCCGTGCGGGAGCCGCCCGCGAGCGCGCCCGGCCGGCCCGGCAGACACCGCGCACAGGTCGTGTACAGGACTGGACTTCATCCAAGATCGGCTGTGTACTGTGATGCCGTGGCCAGAGTTCGGTTGAGCGTGGCGGAGAGGCGCGAGGAGCTGCTCGGTGCCGCCGTCGAGCAGATTGAGGAACGGGGTGTGGCGGCGGTACGGATCGCCGACGTCGCCGCGTCCCTCGGTGTGAGCAGCGCCCTGGTGCTGTACCACTTCTCGACGAAGGAGAAGCTGGTCGCGGCCGCCTTCACCCACGCCGCCGACGCCGATCTCGCCCACCTTCGCAAACTGCTCGGCCGCCGCACGTCCGCGCTGCGCCGGCTCCGTGCCGCGGTGCGCTGGTACGCGCCGACAGGGCAGGCCAAGGGCTGGCGCCTGTGGATCGACGCCTGGTCCGTCGCGCTGCGCGAACCGGCGCTGCGCGACGTTGCCCGCGATCTCGACCAGCAGTGGAAGGCGGCGCTGACGGAGGTCATCGCCGCTGGCGCCGCCGCCGGGGAGTTCGCCTGTGAGGATCCGGCGGCGGCGGCCTGGCGGCTGACCGCGTTCCTGGACGGGCTGGCCGTCCAGATGACGGCGTACGCGGGGTCGCTGTCCCGTGCGGCGATGCTGCAGTGGACCGACGAGGCCCTCGCCCGCGAGCTCGGCATCGATCAGGCCTCGTTGACCTCCACGGCGCGCTGAGCACCGCTCCTTGCCGGGTCTGCACGGCACCGCTCAGGTCTGCCGCAGGGGTTCGTAGACGTCGGCGTCCAGTCCGAAGGTCCAGGCGACGCCTTCCTTCGCCGTCCGTGTCGCGGGCGGCACCCGCAGCCAGTAGGTGCGTCGGGTGCCGTCGGGCTCCGGTGTGGAGTTGACCACCTCGACCATCACCACGTCCTCGTCGTCGTCGAGTGCGATCCGCCAGAGGACGCCGGTGTCGTCCCGGTGCACCGGCTGCGCTTGGGACTCGGCGAGGTAGCGGTCGTAGCCGTAGTGCTCGAGCATCACGCGGCGCAGTTCCGCGTTGTCCTCCTCGCGTATCCGCTCCGGGGTCAGGGCGGTCAGCTCGCGCAGGAACGCGGCGGGCACGGGCATCCCGCGCCAGGCGTGGAGGGCGAATCCGTCCGGGAAGACCAGGGCCGGGCCCTCGCCGTTGTCGAGCCGGCCGGCCTCGTCGCGGTGCAGCTGCGACGGGCGTTCACAGATCACGGCGACGTTCCGGTACGGCCACCACCACCCGGCGTGGGCGGCGACGCGTGCCAGTGGTTCCAGCCGGTCGCTGCGGCCGTCGAAGGCCGCGAGCCACGCGGCGTCGTGCTGTCCGAGGACAGCGTCGAGCAGGACGCCCCGGACGTCGGCCTCCGCCTGCGCGCGTACGGTGGTGTCCTCCGGCTCCTTCTCGAGGAGCGCGTCCACGACGCCGGTACGTATCCGCTCGGCCAGTGCGCGGGTGCCGTCCCACAGAAGTGCTCCGGTACCGCTCCACAGGGCCGTCCAGCCACCGGGCCCCAACTCATCGTGCACACGGCGCCGTTCGTCCGCCCAGGGGCGGGTGCGCACGTCGTCGCGCACGGAGGGTCCCGGATCGTCGAGGGCGCGGACGGCGCGCACGCCCGAGAGGGGGGAGTCGGCCCAGACGAACCGGTCCGGTGCACGGAGCCCCGCGGCACGGTAGGCGAGCCGCACCCCCTCCTCCGCGGCGGTCCGGTCCGCCGGTCCGGTCGCCGCCGCGATCGCCCGCCACTTGTCCGCATACTGCATGGTGAAGTCCCGTCCCCTGTTGTCGTCTCTGCGTCGTGCTCTTCCGCCGTGACCGCCGCGACGGGTCAGTCGGCGACGATCCTGACCGCTCCCGGCAGGTACTCGCGCTGGCGCACCACGCGGTACCACCCCTTGGGCAGCAGGATCGCGGCGTGCTCCTCGTGCACCACCCGGCCGCCTTCCGGCAGATGGAGGAGCATCGGCCCGAAAGGCCCCGGCTCGCGCACCAGACGTCCGGGCCCGGTCACCGCGTGGGCATGGCCGGTGACCTCGCCGAGGGCCAGCACCATCCGCCCGCGGGCGTCGCGCGACTCCCCCGGCGCGGCGGTGACATGCGACGGCACGGCCTCCTGCGCGACGGGCACGATCAGCACGTCTCCCTGCCGGTACATGGCTCTCCCCTTCCCGCCGGACGCCGAGTGCGCCCGACCTGCTTCCGAAGTTAAGGGAAGGCTCTGACAACGGCGTTCGGCCTCGCGCGGAGGCCGCCCCGCGGGCGGGACTGTCAGTGGCTCTTGGTAGAACTGCTCGCACGTCCGCCTCGAGCCTCACCGGTGTCTGGAGCCAGTCATGACCGTCTCGAACCATCTGCAGGAGTGGTACGGCCTGCCCGCGTTCGACTTCCACGACGCCGCGGCGAAGGCCGGGCTGCCCGCTCCGGAGAGCGTGGCCTGGCGCATTGCCGTCGACGCGTACGACAGCGACGAGGAGTGGCAGGAGGCGTTCGCCGGTTTCGTCGCGGCGGTGGACACCACGCGGGTGCGGGCGCTGATCGTCGGCGCGTGGAGCGAGGCGTACGAGTCGGGACCGCAGGACGCCGTGGTCGCGTTGATCGGGGCGAGGGAGAAGCTGCCGCGGTTGCGCGGGCTGTTCCTCGGTGACATGACCTTCGAGGAGTGCGAGATCTCCTGGATCAACCAGGGTGATGTGACGCCGCTGTTCGACGCGTTCCCGCAGCTCGAGCAGTTCGGTGTGCGCGGCGGGCAGGATCTGGTGTTCTCCGCCGTCAGGCACGAGCGGCTGCGTTCCCTGGTCGTCGAGACCGGCGGCCTGGACGCGGGCGTGGTCCGCGGCATAGCCGCGAGCGACCTGCCGGCGCTGGAGCACCTGGACATCTGGCTGGGTACGTCGTGGTACGGGGCGAACGCGGATGTGTCGGACCTGGAGCCGTTCCTGTCCGGGACGCGGCTGCCGAGCCTGCGGCACCTGGGGCTGCGCAACAGCGAGATACAGGACGAGATCGCCGTCGCACTCGCCGGCGCGCCCGTGGTCGCGCGCCTGGAGACAATGGATCTGTCGATGGGCACCCTCGGCGACGACGGCGCTGAGGCCCTGCTGAACGGGCAGCCGCTCACCCACCTGAAGAAGCTCGATCTGCACCACCACTTCATGAGCGAGGCGATGGTGCGGCGACTGTCCGACGCCCTGGTGCCGGCCGGAGTGGACCTCGACGTGTCGGAGTCGGAGCCCACCGGGTCCGGCGGCAGGGAAGACCGCTATACGGCTGTCGCGGAGTGAGCGGCTCCGTCCGGCTCCGCCCCGGCCCCCGTTTCGCGGTCGTCGGCGTCCCGGCGGGCCGGCGGGTGACGTTCTTCCAGGACGCGCTGCGCGCCGCCGGTCTGCCCGCCGCGCGCGTGGTGCCCTGGCTCGACGTGCTCCGCGGCCGGGCCGGGTTCCGGCCCGGTGAGTGGGTGCGGATCGACTCCCCGGGCGAGGACGCCGAAGTCGAGCGGGCGTTGCGCGGGGTGGACGATCCGACCCGTGTGGAGGGCACGGCCCTCTGGTACGCGCGCTTCACCGCGGCGGTTCGGGAGGTCGCGTCGCTGGCGGCGGCCGACGGGGCGAGTCTGCTCGATGATCCGGCCTCCCTCGCCGTGCTGTTCGACAAGCGGCTGTGCCATGCCGTCCTGTCGGCGGCGGCCGTGCCGGTGCCCGAGTCCCCGACGTCCGGTGCCGCCTCACCTCCCGTGCGCGGGTGGGAGGACGTGTGCGCGCTGCAGGCCGCGACCGGGCTGCGACGGGTGTTCGTCAAGCTCGCGCACGGCTCGTCCGCGTCCGGGGTGCTGGCTCTCGAGACGGCGGGCCGGGGACGTGTGCAGGCCACGACGTCGGTGGAGCGGGACTCGGACGGACGCCTCTTCAACTCCCTGCGGGTGCGCCGCTACAGCTCGGAGCGCGAAGTGGCGGAGCTGATCGACGCCCTGGCGCCGGACGGCCTGCACATCGAGCGATGGCTGCCGAAGGCGTCCCAGCAGGGCCGGGTCGCCGACCTGCGGGTGGTGGTGGTCGCCGGCCGTGCCACTCACGCCGTGGTGCGCACCAGCCGCTCCCCCATGACCAATCTCCATCTGGGCGGCGGGCGGGGCGATCTCGCGGCCGCCCGGGCGGCGACGGAGGCGGCGGGCGGGAGCTGGGCACAGACCATGGCCCTCTGCGAACGCGCGGCGGCCTGCTTCGGCGGGGCCTCCCGCGTGGGCGTCGATCTGCTGCCCACGCGGGGCTGGCGGCGTTTCGCCGTCGGCGAGGTCAACGCCTTCGGCGATCTGCTGCCGCGGCTGACCGGCCTGCCCGGAAGCGGCACAGAGGGCCTGGACACCTACGCGGCGCAGGTCGCCGCCGTACTACGCATGACGAGGAACCACGACCGTGCAAGCACATGACCCCGACGCCGCGACCGGCCCGCCCGCCGCGCCGCGACCCGACATGAACGAGGTGGTGGGGCGGGACGATCTGCTGCTGGTCACGCTCGACACCCTGCGTTTCGACGTCGCCGCCGAGCTGGCGGCGGCGGGCCGGATCCCGCATCTGGCCCGTCATCTGCCCGGCGGCGTCTGGGAGAAGAGGCACGCACCCGGCAGTTTCACGTACGCCTCCCATCAGGCGATGTTCGCGGGTTTCCTGCCGACACCGGCCACGCCGGGTCCCCATCCGAGGCTGTTCGCCGCCCGGTTCGAGGGCAGCGAGACCACGGCCGGCCGCACCTTCGTCTTCGACACACCGGACCTGGTGTCCGCTCTCGCGGGGGCCGGCTACCGCACGGTGTGCATCGGTGGTGTCGGGTTCTTCAACAAGCGGGGGCCGCTGGGTTCCGTGCTGCCGGGCCTGTTCCAGGAGAGCCACTGGGAGCGGGAGTTCGGGGTCGCGTCGCCCACGTCGTTCGAGGCGCAGGTGGAGCGTGCGGAGCAGGTCGTGGCTTCGCTGCCGCCCGAGCGCAGGCTGTTCCTGTTCGTCAATGTGCCCTCGCTGCACCAGCCCAACTGGTTCCATCTGCCGGGAGCGACCAGCGACGCCGGTGACTCCCGGGCCACGCACGCCGCGGCCCTCGAGTACGTGGACCGCCACATCGGCCGTCTGTTCGCGGCCGCGAGCAGTCGCCGCCGATGTTTCGCGATCGTCTGCTCCGACCACGGCACGGCGTACGGCGACGGTGGTTACACCGGCCACCGCCTCGGCCACGAAGCGGTCTGGACGGTCCCCTATGCCCATTTCTTCCTCGAGGCCGCCGAATGAACACTCCCGCACCGATCGGTCCCGCACCGATCGCCCCCGCGCCACGCCCCTATCAGAGCTATGTCTACGCCTATCCGCACAAGACCGCGTACCGCCCCCTGGACGAGGGGCGGCCGGCGCTCCGCGACCTGTGGGCAGCGGAGCCCAAGGACGCGCTCTCGCTGTACGCGCACATACCGTTCTGCGAGGTCCGCTGCGGCTTCTGCAACCTCTTCACGAGGATCGGCGCACCCGGCGAACTGACCGGACGTTACCTGGACGCGCTCGACCGCCAGGCCGTCGCCGTGCGCGAGGCTCTCGGGGACGACGCCCCGGTCCGCTTCGCGGCGGCGGCGTTCGGCGGCGGTACGCCGACCTTTCTGACGGCCGGTGAGCTGGAGCGCCTGTGCGACATCGCGGAGAAGAGGATGGGCGCGGACCTGCGGTCGGTGCCGCTGTCCGTCGAGACGTCCCCCTCGACGGCGACCGCCGACCGGCTGGCGGTCCTCGCGGAGCGGGGTACGACCCGGATCAGCATCGGCGTGCAGAGCTTCGTAGACGCGGAGGCGAGAGCGGCGGTCCGCCCCCAGCGCCGCGCCGACGTGGAGAGCGCCCTCGGCCGGATCCGGGACGCCCGGATCCCCGTCCTCAACATCGACCTGATCTACGGCATCGACGGCCAGACCGAGCGGACCTGGCTCTCCTCGCTCGATGCCGCTCTGAGCTGGGAGCCGGAGGAGCTGTATCTGTACCCGCTGTACGTGCGGCCGCTGACCGGTCTCGGCCGGCTGGGAGCGGCGGCCGACGCCGAGTGGGACGAGCAGCGGCTGCGTCTGTACGGTGCGGGTCGCGACCATCTCCTCGGCCGGGGTTACGAGCAGGTGTCGATGCGGATGTTCCGCCGTGCCCCTTCCGGTGCCGGTGCCGCCCGCTCCGACTCCGCCTCCGCCTCCGCCTCCGCCGACCACGCATGCCAGACGGACGGCATGATCGGGCTCGGGTGCGGTGCCCGTTCCTACACGTCGGGCCTCCACTACTCCTTCGACTACGCCGTCGGCATGAGCCGCATACGCCGCATCATCGACGACTTCACCACGGCAGAGGACTTCTCCCGCGCCGAGGTGGGCCGGCGGATCGACGAGGACGAGGCACGCCGCCGTCATCTGCTCCAGTCGCTGCTCCAGGCGGAGGGGATGGAGGTGGCCGGCTACCGCGAGCGGTTCGGGTCTGCCCCGGCCGCCCACTTCCCTGCCGAGCTCGAGCGGTTCGCCGCCCTCGGGTGGCTCGACGCGGCCGCGGGACCGGACCGGCTGAGGCTGTCACCGCTGGGCCTCGCCCACTCGGACGCCCTCGGCCCCGAACTGTTCTCCCCCGTGGTGCGGGCCGCGATGGCCGCGTACGAGCCGAAGTGAGCGGGACCATGGATCTGACGGTGCTGTACCGGGGGCCGCTGGCGTCGTGCGACTACGACTGCCCCTACTGCCCGTTCGCGAAGCGCCGCGACAGCGGTGAGCAGCTGCGTGCCGACCGTGCCGCCCTGGAGCGTTTCACGCGCTGGGCCGCGACGCGGACCGACGACGGCCTGTCCGTACTCTTCACCCCGTGGGGCGAGGGTCTGGTCCGCTCCTGGTACCGGCGCGCGATGACGGAACTGTCGCACCTGCCGCACATCCGACGGGTCGCGATCCAGACGAACCTGAGCTGCCGAACCGACTGGCTGGCCGAGGCGAATCCGAGCAAGCTCGCCCTGTGGTGCACTTATCACCCCGGACAGACACCTTGTGACCGCTTAATCACCAAGTGCCGGGATCTGATCCGGCGCGAGGTGCGGTTCAGTGTGGGCATCGTCGGCTTCCCGGGACATCTGGCGGAGGCACGCAGGCTGCGGGCCGATCTGCCCGACCATGTGTACCTGTGGGTGAACGCACCGGAGGGACACGAGCTGTCCGACGCGGAGGCGGACGCATGGACCGCACTGGACCCCCTGTTCCCCTACAGCCGCCATCCGCACCGCTCCGCCGGGCTGCCGTGCCGCACCGGTGAGTCGGTGATCTCGGTGGACGGCGAGGGCACGGTGCGCCGCTGCCACTTCGTCCGCGCCGAGCTGGGCAACCTCTACGACGGCTCGTACCGGGCGGCGCTGCGACCCCGCCCCTGCCCGCTCGCCGTCTGCGACTGCCACATCGGCTACGTCCATCTGGAGACGCTGCCGCTCTACGACGTCTTCGCGGGCGGCGTCCTGGAGCGCATCCCGTCACCGGCGGGGCGGGCGGCAGCGCCGGACCTTCCGCGCTCCGCGGGCACGGGCCCTCAGAGCGGCAGCAGATCCGGGCGTTTGGCCTCGACGTGATCGCCGGAGCTCTCGCCGCGCAGCCGTCGCCCGATCCACGGCACCAGGTACTCGCGCGCCCACTGGACGTCGTCCCGGCGCACCTCGAACGCACCGCGCGGGGGCAGCGGCGGCCACGGCTGGTCCGGGTCGGCGGGCACTTCGAGCCCGAGCACCTGCGCGGCGCGCAGCGCGACGCGGGTGTGCCCCTCCGGTGACAGGTGCAGCCGGTCGGCGTCCCAAGCGCGCCGGTCCTGGACGGACTTGAGCGACCACAGGTCGAGCACGGGGCAGTCGTAGCGGTCGGCGACGGCCCGCACATGCGCGGTGTACGTGGCGATCTTGCCACGCAGGTGGCGCAGGACCGGCACGTTCCGGGTGTCGAAGCCGGTGGTCACCATGACGGTGCCGACCGAGCCCGTGAGGTCGGCGACGGCCCGTTCGAAGCGCTCCGCCACGTCGTCGGGGTCGGATCCGGGCCTGATGATGTCGTTGCCGCCGGCACAGAAGGTCACGAGGTCGGGCGCGAGCTCACGGGCCCTCGGCACCTGCTCCTCGACGATCTGGTCGAGGAGACGGCCGCGTACGGCGAGGTTGGCGTACCTGAGGGAGTGCTCCGGAACGCGGTCGGCGAGCAGGACCGCGAAGCGGTCCGCCCAGCCGACGAATCCCCCGTCGGGCCCCGGGTCCCCCACGCCCTCGGTGAAGCTGTCACCGATCGCCGCGTACGACCCGAATACGCCGCTGTTCTCTGTTCTCGAATCGTCTGCCACGGGAGAGCATCCTTCCTGCACGGATGTGACCTACGCGACCGTAAGGAGGGGTTGACGCGGGGTGATCTTTACCACCGTCAGGTTCCGCCCGATCCGGAATACGCGGAAGCCCCCGCTCCGCGCTGTGCGGAGCAGGGGCTCACCGGCAGGTCCCGGAGGCCGTCGCCGGACGGTCAGAGGGAGACGCCGTGCTCGCGGAGGTAGGCGAGCGGGTCGATGTCCGAGCCGTACGAGGGGCCGGTGCGGACCTCGAAGTGCAGGTGCGGGCCGGAGGAGTTGCCGGTGGAACCCGACAGGCCGATCTGCTGGCCGCCGGTCACGGACTGGCCGCTGGAGACGCCCAGCGAGGAGAGGTGGGCGTACTGGGAGTAGGTGCCGTCCGTGTGCTGGATGACGACCTCGTTGCCGTAGGCGCCGCCCCAGCCCGCGGAGACGACGGTGCCGGTGGCCACGGCCTTCACGGAGCTGCCGGAGGGGGCGGCGAAGTCGACACCGGTGTGGTAGCCACTGGACCACATGGCACCGGACGCGCGGTACGCGGTGGTCACGCCGGCGTCGACCGGAGCGGAGAAGCCGGAGCCGGAAGCCGGGGTCGAGGTCTCCTTGGCGGGAGCCTTCTTCGCCGGGGCCTCCGCCTGGGGCGCGGTGGACCGCGAGTCGTCACGCGAGGGGCGGGCCTTGGACTCGGAGCGGGGCTCCGGGTCGTTCTTGGCCTTGGACTTGGCGCCGATCGTCAGCTCCAGGCCCGGGTGGATCAGCGACGGGTCGGCGCCGATGGCGCGGCGGTTGTCGTTGAAGAGCTGCTTCCAGCCGCCGCGGACGTCCTGCTCGTCGGCGATCTTCGACAGGTAGTCGCCGGCGACGACCGTGTACGTCTTCGGGGCCTTCTCGGCGCCCTGGGCGGCGGCACCCTGGGCGGCGGCCGGGGCCGAGGCGGTGGCGGCGGCCGCGGCCTTCTCCGGCGCGGCGGCCGGAGCCGCCGCAGGGGCGGCGTTGGCGGCGGTGGCGCCGAACAGCGGGAGCGCGATGGCGGCGCCACCCGTACCGGCGACGACGAAGCCGCGGGTGATCGGGTTGGACTTGGGACGGCGGTGCTTACCCTTTGCGGGCATGGCGCATTCCTCTCCGGCGCCTACGAGGTGAGCTGTCGGGTTCGGGCTGGAGATGCCCGGTCGCGCGAATTGCACGACTTAACCCCAAGCCGTCCGAAATTTCCGGTAACGGCGTACTACCTGGGTCCCCCGCTCCTGCCACACGTGGGTGGGTTCGAATTCCGGTCGGCGGCAGGATTAGGCGGTCCGTCCGGATTGAGCGTGACCGTAGGCGAGTCGGACAGTCACGGACAAGCCGTGAATTTCGACGATCAACGAGGAGTGCCATGCCACCGGAGGCCTTCCGGTCACCCTCCGTGGGCAACGGGCCGTCAACTTCCATACCCGCGACGGAATTCACCCGACGACCTCAGCCACGGAACGTCACGGATATGACGCTGCTCACCCACCGGAACCCATCTCCCCTGCTTACGGGGCACGTTACGCCCAACCATCCAATTCGGACAGAACGCTCTTTTAGCCATCTAAGGCCGCAGTGCCTCCGCAGGGGTGAATTCAGATGGAATCGGGCACGAGCGGATCACCTCCTCCCGCGGCGGGGGACGCCCGCCTCGGTCGCAGCACCTGCCCGATCACCCGCGGAGCGGCCGGCGTGGCCGCCATGGCCTCGCCCCTCCCCCAAGGTCTCCAGCACTCGCCAACCCCCTTGCGAGAAGGCCGAAATGATCGCCCGGTGAACGCGTGTCGTATGGTCGAGGCCGCGCCATCGTCGGCGAACGGCGCCGACGGCTGCCCTTCGAAGGAGTCCCCGTGACGCAGCAGCTGCCGCAGACATCCTCCACAGAGCCCGAACTGACCGGGGTCCGCAACTTCCGGGACGTCGGAGGGCTGCCGACCGTGGACGGGCGGCGGGTGCGGACCGGCAGGCTGTTCCGCAGCGGTCACCTGGCGCACGCGACCGCCTCGGACGCCGCGTTCCTGTCGACGCTGAACCTGCACACGATCTTCGACTTCCGCAACGCCGCCGACCAGCGGCTGGAGGGGCCCGACATCGAGTTGCCGGGTGTGCGCAACGTCAACCTGCCCCTGACCGACCCGGCCGACGGAGCGGAGTTCTGGAAGATGGTCCGCGACGGCGATCTTGACGAGCTCAAGTCGATCCTCGCGGACGGCAAGGGCGCAGGACGGATGATCGCCTCGTACCGGATGATCATCAAGGAGCGGACGGCGGAGCACAGCCGGGTGCTGCACTCACTGGCCGAGGACAGCGTCCCCGCCCTGATGCACTGCGCCGCGGGCAAGGACCGCGCGGGCCTGTCCGTCGCCGTGTCCCTGCTCGCCGTCGGCGTGGAGCGGGACGCCATCGAGGCGGACTACCTCAAGTCCAACGACCCGCACCGGCGATACAAGATCCAGCGCGGCACGAACTCCCCGGACGCCATGTCGGCCGAGGTGATGGAGCTGCTCGACCCGCTCTTCGACGCCCGGGCCGAATACCTGGCCGCCGCCTTCGACGCGATCGAGGAGAACTGGGGCAGCGAGGAGCGTTACCTCTCCGAGGGCCTGAAGCTGGCCCCCGAGACGCGCGAGCGCCTGCGGGAGCGGCTTCTCGGGGAGGGCTGAGCCGGAGGGGCGACCGCGAGCTGGGCCGGAGGGGCCGACCGCGGGCTGGGCCGGAGGGGCCGACCGCGGGCTGGGCCGGGAGCCGGGTCGGCGAGCCGGGCCTGAAGCTATTCGCCGCCGACGGTGAAGAGCAGGAAGAGGAACCCCGCGACGAAGTGTCCGGCGATGAGGTAGATGAACAGCCGGATCACCAGGCCGCGGGGGAACCGGTCCTCACGGGGGCTGTCGCTGCCGGTTCCGCGCCGGTCCAAGGGGTCGTACGACATGTCGGGGATCACGTTCCTTGCCGGTCGGGTACGGGGTGCAGCTCCGGTGCCTGCAGAAGGGTGTGGACGAACAGCAGCTCCGCGCCCTCGGGGGACTGTGCCGCGATGCGGTGCGGTGTGAGCGAGTCGAAGTGCGCGCTGTCGCCGGGGCCCAGCTCGTGGTCGGTGTCCGCGAGGCTCAGCCGCAGCCGTCCGGCGACGACGTGCAGCCACTCCTCGCCCGGGTGCACACGCACGAGATCTCCCTGCACGCCGTGCGGGACGAACACGCGCAGGGCCTGCATGGCCCGTCCCGGTGCGCCTGCCTGGTGGTAGTCCCAGGCGTCGGCCGGCACCGGTTCGCGGCGGCGGCCGCGGACGACCGGTTCGCGTGCCGGCGGCTGCTCGCCGAGCAGGTCGGCGACCGTCGTACCGTAGACACGGGCGAGGGCGAGGAGCATCGGGAGCGAGGGCTGCCGGGCACCCGTCTCGAGCCGGGAGAGGTGCGCGGGCGACAGACCGGCCCGCTGGGCGGCGGCCTCCAGCGTGAGCCCTCGGCAGCGGCGCAGCTCGCGCAGTCGGGGTGCCATCTCGGGCAACCCGTCCTCCGCCTGTTCGACAGAGCTGTTCATGGCTCCATTAGGCCAGAGACTTACCTCTGAGGCAAATCCCTTGCCTCAGAGGTAATCCCCACGCGCAGAGGCAATCTCCACGGGCTTCGACGTCGGACAGGCCTCGATGTCGGACGGTCGTCAGCGGTTGGCCACCGCCTGCTTCATCAGAGTCTTGCCGAAGTCCCACACGAGGCCGCCCCCGTTGTGCGCGTCGTCCATCACGGCTTCGAAGGCGCTCACGAAGCGGTCGACCTCCCGCTCGCCGATGATCAGCGGCGGGATGAGTTTGATCACCTCCATGTGGTCTCCCGAGACCTGGGTGAGGATCCGGTGCCGCTGGAGCAGCGGCACCACCACCATCTGCGCGAACAGTCCCTTGCGGGCCGCCTGGAGCACCGTCCAGCGACTGCGCAGTTTGATCGACTCCGGCCGCCCGAACTCGATGCCGATCATCAGTCCCCGGCCGCGGACGTCGTGCAGCAGCTCGTAGCGGTCCACCAGCGCCGCCAGGCGGGAGCGCAGCAGCTCGCCCGTCACGCGGACGTTCGCCACGACGTGCTCGTCCTCCAGCACCGACAGCACGGCGAGGCCCGCGGCCATGGCCTGGGCGTTCGAGCCGAAGCTCGCCGAGTGCACCAGGACCCGGTCCATCGACGAGTAGACCTTCTTGAAGATCCAGTCCCTGCCGAGGGTGGCGCCGACCGGCACGTAGCCGCCCGACAGCGCCTTGGCCACGCAGACGAGGTCGGGTTCGACGCCCGCCTCGTACTGGAAGGCGTAGAAGTCGCCCGTGCGCCCCAGTCCCGTCTGCACCTCGTCCGCGATCAGCAGGGCCTTGTACCTGTGCAGCAGCTCCTGCGCCGCGTGCAGGAACCCCGGCGGGCTCGGATGCACCCCTTTGCCCTGGACCGGCTCCACGACGAAGGCCGCCACGTCCCCGCGCACCAGCTCACGTTCCAGGGCGGCGAGGTCGCCCATCGCGATCGCGGTGTCGGGCAGCAGCGGGGCGAAGCCGTCGCGGAAGCCCGCCTCGCCGTTGACCGACAGCGAACCGGTGGTCAGGCCGTGGAAGGCGTGCGTGCAGTACAGGATCCTCGGCCGGCCCGTCGCGTACCTGGCGAACTTCAGCGCCGTCTCCACGGCCTCCGTGCCGCTGTTGCCGAAGTAGACCCGGTCGAGATGCGGAGTGTGGGCGAGCAGCTTCTCCGCCAGCAGCCCGGGCAGCGGCTGGCAGTCGAAGCGGGTGAGATCGGCGAGCGAGGCGTCGATCACGTCGTGCAGTGCCCTGCGGACGACGGGGTGGTGCCGGCCGAGGCCCATCACTCCGAAGCCCGCGAGCATGTCGAGGTAGTCGTTGCCGTCGGCGTCGTAGAAGTAGGCGCCCTCGGCCCGCTCGTAGACCTTGTCGAATCCGATCGTGCGCAGCATGCGCGGCAGCTGGTGGTTCAGGTGCCGGGCGTGCAGCTCGTAGCGCTCGTCACCGCGCCGTGCCAGCAGGTCCGCCAGATCGAAGCCCTTGGGCTGCTCGGTCATTGTTCGGCTCTCCCGGTCAGGTCGTCCCCGTCAGGTCGTCCACGTCAGTTCATCCACGTCAGTTCATCCACGTGAAGGGGCCCACGTGAGGTGGTCCACGTGAGGTGGTCCGGATGCGGTGGTCCGTGTGTTCGTCCGCGTCGGGCCCTCCGTCCCCGTCAGGCCCCGCGCGCCGTCACCGGGTCCCCGTGACCGTCTCGCGGGCGGCCCGGATCGATTCCTTCAGCGAGCCCATGGTGGCGAGCACCGCGGTGGGCTCGTAACCGCAGTGGGCCATGCAGTTGGCGCAGCGCGGGTCCTTGCCCCGGCCGTACTTGTCCCAGTCGGTGTCCTCGACGAGTTCGCGGTAGGTGGGGACGTAACCGTCGCTCATCAGGTAGCAGGGGCGCTGCCAGCCGAAGAGGGAGTAGTTGGGGATCGCCCACGCGGTGCAGGGGAAGTCGGCCTTCCCCTCGAGGAAGTCGAGGAAGAGCGGGGAGTGGTTGAGCCGCCAGCGCCGCCGGTTGCCGTCGGCGAACGCCTTCCTGAACAGCTCCCTGGTCTGTTCGACGCCGAGGAAGTGCTCCTGGTCCGGCGCCTTCTCGTAGGCGTACGCGGGCGAGATCATCATCTCGTCCACCTCGAGGTCGTCGTTGAGGTAGTTGAGCACCTCGACGACGGTCTGCGGGGTGTCGGTGTTGAAGAAGGTCGAATTGGTGGTCACCCGGAAGCCGCGGCGCTTGGCCTCCTTGATGGCCTCGACCGCCTCGTCGAACACCCCCTCCTTGGCCACCGATTCGTCGTGCCGTTCCCGCAGCCCGTCGATGTGCACGGCGAAGGCGAAGTACGGGGAGGGCGTGAACCTGTCGATCTTCTTGCGCAGCAGCATGGCGTTGGTGCACAGGAAGACGTACTTCCTGCGGTGCACCAACTGGCGCACGATTTCATGGATCTGAGGGTGCATCAGTGGTTCACCGCCGGCGATGGAGACCATCGGGGCGCCGGACTCCAGCACCGCTCCGACCGCCTGCGCCACCGGCATCCGCTGCTTGAGCACCCCGGCCGGGTGCTGGATCTTCCCGCAGCCCTCGCACGCGAGGTTGCAGGCGTAGAGCGGCTCGAGCTCGACGATCAGCGGGAACTTGTCCCGCTTGCGGAGCTTCTGTTCGACGAGATACGTCCCGACCCTGATGGTCTGGCGGAGCGGCATGGCCATCTGGCTCACCTCCTGGGGAGCAGCAAAGAACGGTGCCATTCAAAGAAAGCGGGCATCACGGCACGGAGAACACGGAAAGCCGATATTCCACCGCGAAGTGTCCCAATGCGTACCAGTTCGTGCTCCGGGGCGTCCACGACCACCCGGACGGCCGCAACAGGCCGCGGACCGACCGCGAGGGCGCTTCCCAGCGTCGCCGCGGACTCCATGTCCGCCGCGATCGCGCCGGAGGCCCGCAGTCGCGCACGCTCGTGGCCCCGTACGACGTGGTCGACACCGGTCAGCGGACCGGTGTGCACCCTGCGCCCCGGCACGGCCCGCTCGACGGCCTTCACCAGCAGATCCGTCTCGGTGCACGCGGTGGACACACCGTCGAGCCGGGCCTCGTCCACCACCACGAGGTCCCCCGGATGCATACCGGGGGCGAGCCCCGCGCAGAAGCCGGACGCGACCACCGCCGCCTCCCGGAGGGGCCCGGTGCCGCAGGCCTCCCGGACGGCTCGCCCTGCGTTGAGCGGGCCCATGCCCGTGCGCAGCACGGTCACGCCGCCGGAGGTCCGGCCGCCGTCACCGCGTTCGCCGGCGCGCAGGGCGAACCTCTCGATGCCCAGCGCGCAGGCGATCAGCAGCGGGACGTCGGACCGCGAGGGCCCTCGCCGGTCCGCCATCAGCCTTCCTCGCGGGCGCCCGCACGGGCGGGCACGGGTTCCCCGTGCACGAAGCGGCCGAGTGCGGTGAGGGGGAACACCTGCCGGTACAGGTGGTAGTTGATGGAGAAGTCCCAGGGGAAGCCGGTGCCGGTGAAATAGGGCTCGTCCCACGAGCCGTCCGGCCGCTGGGTGCGGGCGAGCCAGGCGACGCCCCGTTCCACGGCCCTGCTCTCCCGCTCCCCCGCCGCCAGCAGCGCGAGAAGTGCCCAGCCGGTCTGGGACGCCGTGGAGGCGCCGTGGCCGATCGACTGCTGCTCGCGGTAGGAGCGCAGGTCCTCGCCCCATCCGCCGTCCTCGTTCTGCACGGACACCAGCCAGGAGACGGCCCGCCGGATCGCCGGGTGGGAGGCGGGGAGCCCGGCGGCGGTCAGGGCGGGCACCACCGCTCCCGTGCCGTACACGTAGTTGACGCCCCAGCGGCCGAACCAGGCCCCGTTCGCCTCCTGTTCGGCGAGCAGCCACCGGATGCCCCGCCGGGTGCGCGGGTCGTCGGCCATGCCCTCGTGTGCGAGCATCTCGACGACGTGCGCCGTGACGTCCGCCGACGGCGGGTCGACGACCTCCCCGAAGTCGCAGAACGGCAGCCGGTTCGGGAACGGGCTGGTGTTGTCGGCGTCGAACGCGCCCCAGGCTCCGTTGCGGGACTGCATGCCGAGGTTCCAGCGGGTGCCGCGTGCCACGGCCGCGTCGACGCGCTCGGGGTCCGGGTGCTTCACCCGCCGCAGCGCCAGCACGACCTCCGCCGTGTCGTCGATGTCCGGGTAGTTGTCGTTGTGGAACTCGAACGCCCAGCCGCCGGGGCCGAGCCCGGGCCTGCGCACCGACCAGTCGCCGAGCCGCACGATCTGCTCGCTGAGCATCCAGTCGGCCGCCTTCACCAGCGCCGGGTGGTCGGCGGGCAGTCCGGCGTCGGCGAGGGCGATGGTGGCCAGGCAGGTGTCCCACACCGGGGACTGGCATGCCTCGATCATCCGTACCGGGAGGCCGTCCTCCTCGTGGTGCACGGCGAAGCGGTCGAGCGACTCGAGGCCCGCCCGCATGACGGGGTGCCCGAGGTCGTAGCCGAGCAGGTGCAGGGCGATCACCGAGTAGACGGCCGGCGGCTGGATGCCGCCCCAGCAGCCGTCGTTCTCCTGGCGTTCGATGATCCAGCGGGCGGCGGCGTTCATGGCCGCCCGGCGCAGCCGGCGGGGCGCGACCTTACGGTAGGCGTGCAGTGCCCTGTCGGCACGCTGGAAGAAGCCGTCCCAGCCGGCGACGCGGGCGAGGCGCCTGCGCGGGTTGGGAAGGGCGGGATCGGTGTGCAGCTCGTCCAGGGCGAACGGAGCGGGGCGCACCGGCCGCTTCGCGGAGACGACGGTGAGCGGCACGATGGTCTGCCGTGCCCAGCAGCCGAAGTCGTAGATGTTCAGCGGCACCCAGGAGGGCAGGAAGATCAGCTCGGGCGGCAGCTCGGGCAGGTCGTCCCACTTCCACCACCCGAACAGGGCGAGCCAGATACGGGTGAAGACCCTGCTCGCGGCGATGCCGCCCCGGCTGCGGACCCAGGAGGCGGCGCGCCGCATGTGCGGGTCGTCGGGGCGGTCGCCGGCCAGCCGCAGTGCGACGTAGGCCTCGATGGTGGCGGACAGTTCGCCCGGGCCGCCGTAGAACGTCGCCCAGGTGCCGTCGTCGCGCTGCTGTCCGCGGATGAAGCGGGCCGACGCCTCGACGGTCTTCGCGTCCTGGATGCCGAGGAACTGCCGCAGCAGCAGGTCCTCCGCGTCCATGGTCACGTTGGTCTCGAGGTCGCCCTTCCACCAGCCCTGGGCATCCTGCCTCGAGAGCAGGTGCTCCACGGCGCGCTCCGCGGCACGTTCGGCCGCTTCCCTCACGTCCGTGCCCGCGGCACCGGTCCGGGCGGCTGTCGTGGTGGTCGTGTCGCCGGCAGTGGCAGCACCGGCCCGCGCGGGCCCGCTGCTTCCGTCGGTCGTCGCTGTCATGTTCTCCCCTTCGTTGCAGTGGTCTCTCTGCTGTGCTGGGGTCTGACGTCGGCCGGTGACGCGATGTGGTCACCGGCCGGCGACGCGCTTCATATGCTGCGGCTGCTGCTCCGGTCGGGCGCTGTGCTGTCCGTGGTGGTGTCGCCGGCGATGGCGATCACCTCTTCCGTACGACGACGAAGTCGGCGAGCGCCACGAGCTGTGCGCGGACGCGCTCGGGCATGTCGACGCCGCCCAGGGCCTCGATCGCGACGGCGTGCTGGCGGCGGGCCTCCTGGTACGTCCACTCGCGTCCGCCGGCCTCCTCGATCAGAGCCGCCCGGGCGGCGAACTCCTCCTCGGAGAAACTGTCGAAGTCGCTGCTCTTCGCGTCGGCGGCGAGCAGTTCGCCGAGCCGCTCGGAGGCCGGGCCGTCTGCCGCGAGGGCCGCGACGACCGGCAGGGACTTCTTGCGCTGCCGCAGGTCGCTCCAGGTCTGCTTGCCGGTGGCGACCGGGTCGCCCCAGATGCCGAGCAGGTCGTCGACCGCCTGGAAGGCGAGGCCGAGGTGGTAGCCGTACATCTCCAGCCTGTCGGCGGTGCGGTCGTCCGCCCCGCCGAGCACCGCGCCGATGGAGACGGCGCAGGCCAGCAGTGCGCCGGTCTTGTTGCCCTCCATCTCCAGGCACTCCTCGACGGTGACCCGCTCACGGTGCTCGTAGGAGATGTCCTGGGCCTGGCCGTCGATGAGCTTGCGGCTCGCGGTCGTCAGCCGGCGGGCCGCCCGGCCGGCCTCCACGGTGCCGATCTCCAGCAGCACCTCGTTCGCCAGGGCGAACAGGGCGTCGCCGACGAGGATCGCCTGAGCGGGCCCGTGCACCTTCCACACCGTGTCCCGGTGGCGGCGCTGCTCGTCGCCGTCCATCAGGTCGTCGTGCAGGAGTGAGAAGTTGTGCACGAGCTCGACGGCGACCGCACCGGGGACGCCGACCTCGGGGGACGCGCCCGCGGCCTCGGCGGACAGCAGCGCGAGTGCCGGGCGGACGGCCTTGCCGCCGTCGCCGTCGGAGGGCCGTCCCTGGGCGTCGATCCAGCCGAAGTGGTAGGCGGCGACGGTGTTCATGGGCGGCGCGAGCCGGTCGACGACGGCGCGCAGCACCGGCGTCGACAAGGTCCGCCCGCGCTCCAGCAGTTCGGAGATGTCGATGCTCTCCGCGCTGTGTGCGGTGTCGTCAGCCGGATACGCCGAGTGCACTGTCGGCACGCTTTCTCCTCTGGTTCCAGTACTGGTGCTCACGCCGCCTCCTTGAGCGGATGTTCATGGCGGCGGCCGAGCGCGGAGAGCGCAGCACCGGCGGCACTGAACCCGCTGCGCACGGCGCCCTCCATGGTCGCGGGCCAGCCCGTGGCAGTCCACGCGCCTGCAAGGTACAGGCCGGGGGCACGTGTGTGCGCATCCGGCCGCAGCCGGCCGACGCCGGGGGAAGGCGCGAAGGTCGCCGTGCGTTCACGGGTGACGAAGAAGTCCCGTACCACGGCACCGCGCGCGGCGGGCAACAGCCGCTCCAGCTCGGGCAGATACCTCTTCCGCAGTACGGAGACGGGTTCGTCGATCTCGCTGTGCACGGCCGACTGGGAGACCGCCAGATACTGGCCCTCCTTCACCCCGGATGCCTCCGTGCGGTCGAAGACCCACTGGACGGGCGTCCCGAGTGCGGCGAAGAACGGGCGGCGCAGCACCTTGCGGTCGTACAGCACATGGACGTTGAGGATCGGGGCGGTGCCGATGTCGAGCAGCCGGTCCGGGTCCTCCAGGGCTCCGGCGGGGAGCAGGGCGTGGGCCTCGCGCTGCGCGACGGCGAGCACGACGGTGTCGGCGTCCAGTTGCTCACCGTCCGCCTCGACCCGCCAGCGGCCGTCCGCCGTCCGGTCGATCTCCCGTACGCGGGTGGACAGTTCGGTGCGCACCCCCGCTGAGTCGAGGGCCTTGCGGGCAAGCGTGTCGTGCAGTTCGCCGAGCGGCACACGGGACCAGCCGATGTCGGCGGCGCCGGGCTCCGAGAGCAGCCCGGTCCTGAAGACCATGGCGGCGAGCCCCATGGACGCCTCCGCGGCCCTCGCGTTGAGGGTCGCCACGCCGACGAGGTCCCACAGGGCCGCCACCGCGCGCGGCGACTGGCCGTGGCGGCCGAGCCAGGTGGCGAAGTCGATGCCGTCCAGGGCCGGGTCGGCGGGGTCGAGCCTGCGGAGCGCGAGCGCGGCCCGTCCGACGCCCGCCCGCTCCGCGAAGGACAGATGCGGATAACCGGCGAGGCTCGCGGCGAGATGGAGCGGCACGGGCAGCGCGGTGCGCCGCAGGCGGCCGAGCCGGGGACCGCCCTTCGCCGCGACGTCGAGCACGGGCACGTCCAGGCGGTCCTGGACGGGGGCGAGACCGGCGCCGCCGATCCGGTCGAGGAACCAGCGGTAGGCGGTGCAGCAGCGCAGATAGACGTGCTGGCCGTTGTCCACGGTGAGGTCGCCGCGACGGAAGGAGAAAACCAGCCCGCCGAGCCGTGGGCGGCTCTCGAGCAGGGTGACCCGTACGCCGGCGTCGGCGAGCTGGAGCGCGGCGGTCACTCCCGCGATGCCGCCGCCGACGACGACGGCGGCGGCCTGCCGTGAGTCGGTGATGCCGGGGTCCGTCATGCGATCGCCTCCCTCGTGCGGAGCGCGGACATCGAGCGGAGCGGGCCCGGAGGCACCGCGGCGGGGTTGTCGCGGCAGCAGTCCCGCTGACGGGGGACGTCGCTGTCGGGGCACGCCCGGAGGGCCACCCTCACAGACGCGGCGACGGGCAGCCGGGTTGCCACCGCAGGCGACGACACCGCACGGCGCGAACCGGGCCACACCAGGGACGCCGCAACGAACGGCCGGGTCGCCACCGGCGACCACCACACCGCACGGCGCGAGCCGGACCACGCCGGAGACGCGCCGACGGGCAGCCGGGCTGCCACCGTGGGCGACGGCTCCGGCCCGCCCGACGGGCGGCACAGAGCATGCGTCGCGGACGAGGCAGCGGCGCGCTTGGGGGCGGGACGCGTGCCGGGCGTGGTGGTGGCCAAGGCCGGGGCCGGGGAACCGTCGGAAGCGGACGGCGCTCGTGGAACGTCCCGGTGTCTGACGGGCAGGCGGGTCACCGGCGCCCCCCGTGGTGTCGGCGGGCGTCCAGGCCGGACAGGCCGCGGACGGCGACGTAGGCCTTCTCGTGCCCCGGCAGGGAGACGCGGCCGCGGAGTACGGCCGCGGGGTCGCGCTCGATGCGGTCGAGGAGGCGGCGGTAGATCCCGGCCATGGCCGCGACGCACGCACCGCTGCGCCGGTCGAGCATGGGCAGCAGGCGGTATCCCTCCGCGAACAGGGCCCTGGCACGGCGCACTTCGAAGTGGACCAGGCCGTCGAAGTCGGCGCCAGGCGCCGGGGCCGTGCTGTGGAAGCCGTCGGTGCAGCCGAACTTGGCGAGGTCGTCCGCCGGCAGGTAGACGCGTCCGTTGGCGGCGTCCTCGCGAACGTCCCTGAGGATGTTGGTCAGTTGGAGCGCGAGGCCCAGCGTGTCGGCGTACTCGGAGGCGCGGTCCGCGCCGCGTGCGCCGGGCTGGACGCCGAACACGCCGAGGGAGAGCCTCCCGATGGCGCCGGCGACGCACCGGCAGTACGCCTTGAGGTCGTCCCACGTCTCGTAGGTCTCGCCGCGCACGTCCATCAGGACGCCGTCGATGAGCTCGTCCAGCCCGCCCAGCGGGAGGGGGAAGCGGCGCGCGGCGTCCGACAGCGCCACGGCGACGGGGTCGGTGTCGTCGTCGTCGACGGCGCCCCGCCTGATGCGGTCGAGCAGTTCGCGCGTCCCCTCGAGCCGTTCCTGCTTGGCCTGCGGCTCCAGCGTGCCGTCGCCGATGTCGTCGACGCGCCGGGAGAACGCGTAGAGCGCCGACATGGCCTGGCGCCTGTCCGTCGGCAACAGCCTGATGCCGTAGGCGAAGTTGCGGGCCTGCTGCCCGGTGACGGCCTCGCAGTAGCTGTACGCGGCCTGCACGGGCGCGGGCACCTCGGTCGGTCCCTGCATCGTCCGGCTCATCCCTCTCTTCGCGCTCTTCGCAAGACGGCTCCCACTTCACGCAGCAGATTCGCCTTCGTCGCTCTGGGCGGTCCGGGCAGCACATCATGTCCGGCCGCGGCGATCGCCGAGAGAGCGGCACGCCCACCGGCGACGAAACCCGCCAGCAGCAGCCGCAGCCTGCCGTCGACACTCGCGACCAGCGGCAGCCCCTCGTCCAGCAGTGCGCGGGCGCGCTGCGCCTCGTAGGCGACAAGGGCGCGCACCGAGGCGTTCGCTGTCGGCGCGGCGAGGTCGGGCTCGCCGACGTGGAAACGTTTCATGTCCTCTGCGGGCAGGTAGACGCGGTCGCGCGCCAGGTCCTCCGCGACGTCCTGGAGGTGCTCGACGATCTGCAGCCCGGTGCACACCGCGTCGGAGCGGCGCACGCGTTCTGGGCTCGTGGTGCCGGTGATCGCGAGCACCAGCCGCCCGACGGGGTCGGCCGACAGCGCACAGTAGGCGAGCAGGTCGTCGTAGGTCTCGTAGCGCCGTACGAGCTGGTCCTGCCGGTTGGCGCCGATCAGGGCGAGGAACGGCTCCGGGGTGAGCGCGCGGCGGTGGACCGTGGGCCGCAGGGCGCGGAGCAGGGGGTGGTGCGGGCTCTCGTCGGCGGGGCCGAAGACGCGGTGCAGGTCGGTCTCGAAGGCGTCGAGCAGGGTGAGCCGGTCGCCGGCGTGTTCGGGGTCCACACCGAGGTGGCGGGCGTCCGCGCCGCCCGGCGCGAGGTCGCCGTCGCCGATGTCGTCGACGAGGCGGGCGTATCCGTAGACGGCCATGAGGTCGTCGCGCCAGGCCCGGGGCAGGAAGAAGGGTGCGACGGGGAAGTTCTCCTGGGCGGCCTTGTCGAGTGTGGCGCCGGCGGTGTCGCGCGCGTGCGCGTGCGGGGCGGCCGTCACCGCGCACCGCCGGGACGGAGGACGGCGAGAAGCTCTACGAGCTGGAGATTTCCCGTCATGGCCGTCACATCTCCCGTTCTACACTGCCAACGCAATGCATCCCATTTCGGACACGCCGCCACATACCGCACCCGTGCCCGCCTGTCGGCGACGACGGACTCGACCGGTCGGCCCACGGCATATCACCCGACTTGCCGTGATCAATACCGGTACAGCTTACGTTGCACAACGCCCGGCGGTGCCCCCGGGTGCCGCCCCCGTCGGAACAACACGGCGATCCGGCCCAACCGTGCGGCAGCGCAGGGCACTTGGCCGACCTTTCCGCCGACGGCCCCGTGCCGCGGGCCGCACACGAAGGCCCCCACCGGTCGCCGGGCGGGGGCCTCACGGGCCGGGCGGGGGCCATTGCGGGCCGGGCCGGAGCCGGACTACCTGCCCGTCTCCTTCTCGTACGCCTTGACGACCTCGTCGGTGGGACCGTCCATCAGCAGTTCGCCCTTCTCCAGCCACAGGACGCGGTCACAGGTGTCCCTGATCGACTTGTTGCTGTGGCTCACCAGGAACACCGTGCCGGCCTCCTTGCGGAGCTCCCTGATGCGCTCCTCCGAGCGGATCTGGAAGCGCCGGTCACCGGTGGCCAGCGCCTCGTCGATCATCAGCACGTCATGGTCCTTCGCCGCGGCGATGGAGAAGCGGAGCCTGGCCGCCATGCCGGAGGAGTACGTGCGCATCGGCAGGGTGATGAAGTCGCCCTTCTCGTTGATGCCGGAGAAGTCGACGATGCCCTGGTAGCGCTCGCGGATCTCCTCGCGCGACATACCCATGGCCAGGCCGCCGAGTATGACGTTGCGTTCACCGGTCAGGTCGTTCATGAGGGCCGCGTTCACACCGAGCAGCGAGGGCTGGCCGTCGGTGTAGACCTTGCCGCTCTCCGCGGGCAGCAGACCCGCGATGGCACGGAGCAGGGTCGACTTGCCGGAACCGTTGGATCCGATCAGGCCGATCGCCTCGCCGCGGTAGGCGGTGAAGGTGACCCCCCGTACGGCGTGGACCTTGCGCACGCCGCGGGACTCGCCCTTGTCCCGTCCCAGGATCCGGCTCAGCGCCGCCGTGGCGCTGCCCTTGCCGCCACCGCCCGCGTTGACCCGGTAGACGATGTGGACGTCGTCGGCGATGACCGTCGGGACGCGCCCCTGATTATTCTCAGCCACGACCGTACCGCTCCTCAGCCTTCCAGAAGTACACGAAGCCACCGATGCCGAAGAGCGCGGCCCAGCCGAGCGCGAAGGCCCAGACGTGCGGGGGCAGGAACTCGGAGCCGTAACCGTCGATCAGCGCGAAGCGGATCAGGTCCATGTAGATGGCGGCCGGGTTCCACAGGAGCACGTCCGCGACCCAGGTCGGCTGGTCCTTCAGGTACTCCCCGATGGAGAACAGCACACCGGAGGCGTACATCCACGTCCGCATGACGAAGGGCATCAGCTGCGCGAGGTCGGGCGTCTTCGCACCCGCGCGGGCCATGATCATCGCCAGGCCGGTGTTGAAGACGAACTGCAGGAACAGCGCAGGGACGACGAGCAGCCACGACAGTTGCGGATAGTTGCCGAAGGCGACGGCAACGGCGAACACGACGACCATCGAGTACATCAGCTGCTGGAGCTGCTGCAGGGAGAACGCGATCGGCAGCGAGGCGCGCGGGAAGTGGAGGGCGCGCACCAGCCCGAGGTTGCCGGAGATCGCGCGGACGCCGGCCATCACCGAGCTCTGGGTGAAGGTGAAGACGAAGATCCCCATCACCAGGAAGGGGATGTACACCTCCTTGCCCATGCCACGGCCGGCGTTCAGGATGAGGCCGAAGATCAGGTAGTAGACCAGGGCGTTGAGCAGTGGGGTGGCCACCTGCCAGATCTGCCCCAGCTTCGCCTGGCTGTACTGCGCCACCAGCTTGGCCCGCGAGAAGGCGAGAATGAAGTGGCGCCTGCCCCACAGCTCCTTGACGTACACGGCCAGACCGGGTCGGGCGCCGCTCACCGACAATCCGTACTTGTCGGCGAGCTGTGACGGAGAGAGGCCGTCGTCGGGTGACGGCGTCGGGCTCATCGTGATGGCACCGTCATGGGTTGTGTCACTCACAAGTTGAAACTTTCGTGTTCAAGATGCGCGGCGATTCGAGGCGCGGCCCGATGGGCTGCCGCCCAGATGTTCCCAGAGCCGAGCTTGTCAGATAACAGGAGGTCGGCCCAGCCTGGTGAGTCGCCATACGGTACGCCACTTCATGGGGCGGCGCGGTCCGCAGGGGGTGCTCCAGCCCTCCTTGAAACCGCCGAACCAGGCCTTGAGCGCGGGCAGCGACGGGCGGCGGACCAGGGTGAGGAGAATCCACACGCCGAGGTAGAGCGGCACCAGCGGCGCGGGCAGGTTGCGCCGCGCGACCCACACGCGGTTGCGGGCCACCATGCGGTGGTAGACCGCGTGCCGGGACGGCGGCATCGTCGGGTGCAGCAGGAGCATGTCCGCGCGGTATTCGATGGACCAGCCGGCGTCCAGCGCGCGCCAGGCGAGATCCGTCTCCTCGTGGGCGTAGAAGAACTCGTCCGGAAGCCCGCCGACCTGGCCGAGGACCTTCGTGCGCACGGCGTTGGCGCCGCCCAGGAAAGTGGTGACGCGCGAGGAGCGCATGGGGTCGGAGGCGCGCAGCCGGGGAACGTGGCGGCGCTGGGTGAGCCCGGTCTCGGGGTCGGCGATACGGAAGCTGACGATGCCCAGTCCGGGGTCCGCGTCGAAGGCCTCGCGGACCAGTCGCGCGGTGCCGGCGTCGGGCAGGAGCCCGTCGTCGTCGAGGAAGAGCAGGACGTCGACGTCCGAGCCGCCGGGCCCGAACGCGTCGATGCCGACGTTGCGGCCGCCCGGAATGCCCAGGTTCTCCGGCAGGTCCACGGTGCGCACGCCCTCGGGCACGTCCACCACGGGGGCGCCGTTGCCGACGACGACCACCTCGATCGGGTCGCCGTCCTGCTTCGCGACCGAGTCGAGGAGGGCACGCAGCTCGTCGGGCCTGGTGCCCATCGTGATCACGACGGCGCCCAGTTTCAGTGAAGCGGTCATTTCAGCCTGCTCGAGGCCAGGATGGAGACCAGGTGCAGCAGTGTCTGCAGCAGCGCGATGCCGGCCAGCACGGCGACGCCGAGACGGGAGAAGAACAGGTCGCCCCGGACCTGGTCGAGGACGGCAAGCAGCAGGATGAGCAGCGACGCCTCGATGCCGAGGACCAGCCGGTGGAACTTCAGCGCGGCGGCGGCCCGGCGGGCGAGCGCCATGCCGGACGAGCGCGGCTCGGCCGCGGCCTCCTTCACCGGCGGCTTCCCGCCCTGGTGCCGCGCGACGCCGACCAGGTCGGTCTCCGCCTTGATCAGGATCGCGCCGAGCGCGGCGAGGGTGCCGAGAAAAGCCCACAGCCAGTCGATCCGGCCGCTGCCCCACAGGTCCGCGGCGCGCAGGCCGAAGCCGACCAGCACCGCGGCGTCGCACAGGTAGGCGCCCACGCGGTCCAGGTACACCCCGGAGAGCGAGAACTGCTGCTTCCAGCGCGCTATCTCCCCGTCGACGCAGTCGAGCAGCAGGTAGAGCTGCACCGCCACCACGCCGAGCACGGCCCCCCAGACACCGGGAACCAGCAGGGCCGGGGCGGCGAGGACGCCGGCGAGCGTCATCACGTAGGTCAGCTGGTTGGGCGTGACCTTGGTGTTCACCAGGTAGCGGTCGACGCGCAGCGAGATCTCCCGCATGTACAGGCGCCCGGCCCAGTGCTCACCGCTGCGCCGGTCCTTCACCCCGGCGGGGTGAACGACCGGGCGGAGTTCAGCTACCGATGGTCTTGGCATAGTCGGCGTACGCGTCCCTGATCTGGTCGTCGGTGAGGGCAAGGTGCTCGAGGATGGTGAAACGCCCCGGGCGGGTCTGCGGCGCGTACGCCACGGCGCGCACGAACTCCTCCGTGGAGAAGCCGATCTCCGCCGGCAGCACCGGCAGGCCGTGCCGGCGCAGCACCTCCGCGAACAGCCCCGCCTCGTCGTGGGCACCGCGCAGGTGCATGGCGAAGGCCGCGCCGAGACCGCACTGCTCGCCGTGGCTGGCGGCCCGCTTGGGGTAGAGCAGGTCGAAGGCGTGGCTGATCTCGTGGCAGGCGCCGGAGGCGGGTCGGGAGTCGCCGCTGATCGACATGGCGATACCGGTCAGCACCAGGGCCTCGGCGAGCACGGTGAGGAACTCGTCGTCCCCGACGCCGCCGGGGTGGCGCAGCACGGACTCGCCCGCCATGCGCCCCATGGCGGCGGCGAGGCCGTCCACGGGCTCGCCGTTGATCTTGTGCGAGAGCTCCCAGTCGGCGATGGCCGAGATGTTGGAGATCGCGTCGCCGATCCCGGAGCGCACGAAGCGGACCGGGGCGTCACGGATCACGTCGAGGTCGATGACCATGGCGATGGGCGTCGGGACGCCGTAGGAGCCGCGGCCGTTGTCGTTGTCGAGCGTGGACACCGGCGAGCAGAGGCCGTCGTGCGACAGGTTGGTCGCGACGGCGACCAAAGGCAGGCCGACCCGCGCCGCGGCGTACTTCGCCACGTCGATGATCTTGCCGCCGCCGAGGCCGACAACCGCGTCGTAGCGGCTGCCCTTGATCTCGTCGGCGAGCTTGACCGCGGCGTCTATGGTGCCGCCGGCGACCTCGTACCAGTCGGCACCGGGGAGTACGGGCTCGAGCTTCTCGCGCAGCTTCCTGCCCGAGCCGGCGCTGGCCGCGACGGCCAGCTTGCCGGACGCGGAGATCCGCTGGTCGGCCAGGAGGCCGGCCAGATCCTCGAGAGCGCCCCGGTTGATGTCGACGACGACCGGCGACGGAATGAGCCGGGTCAGTACTGGCACGCGATCTCACGGCCCTTCGCGAGGTCGTCGTGGTTGTCGATCTCGACCCACTTGACGTCGCCGATGGGAGCCACGTCGATCTTGAAGCCGCGGTTCACGAGCTCCTGGTAGCCGTCCTCGTAGTACAGGTCGGGGTCGCGCTCGAAGGTGACCTTCAGCGCGTCCGCCAGGTCGGCGGCCGCATCGGGCTCGATGAGGGTGACACCGATGTACTCACCGGTGGCGGTGGCCGGGTCCATCAGCTTGGTGATCCGCTGCACGCCCTTGTCGCCCTCGGTGATGACCTTCATCTCCTCGTCGGCGAGGCTCTTCACCGTGTCGAGGGCGAGGATGATCTTCTGCCCGTTGCCGCGCGCGGCCAGCAGGGTCTTCTCGACGGAGACGGGGTGCACGGTGTCGCCGTTGGCGAGGATGACCCCCTCCTTCAGCACGTCACGGGCGCACCACAGGGAGTAGGCGTTGTTCCACTCCTCCGCCTTGTCGTTGTCGACGAGGGTGAGCTTCAGCCCGTACTTCGCCTCCAGGGCGGCCTTGCGCTCGTAGACGGCCTCCTTGCGGTACCCGACCACGATCGCGACCTCGGTGAGTCCGATCTCGGCGAAGTTGCCGAGCGTCAGGTCGAGGACGGTGGTCTCGCCGTCCACGGGCACGAGGGCCTTCGGAAGCGTGTCGGTGTAGGGACGCAGTCGCCGTCCGGCACCGGCTGCCAGTACGAGGCCAATCATGCGGGTTCTCCTTCGTCGTGTACGGCGGGTGCCTGCGAGGACACCCAGAAGCGGATGCTCTCGACCAGCACCACGAGCGCCACGGCCACAGCGATGACCGTGAGCGCGATGGTGAAGTCCGTGTTGTCCAGCAGGGCGGCGAGCAGTGCGACTGCCAGGACCCGTCCCTCGTGCCCGCCGATCACCCGCACCAGCCAGTGCGGAGGCGCGCCCGTGCCGCCGCGGATGCGGTACACGGTGTCGTAGTGATGGTAGGCGACAGCCGCAACCAGACCGAAAGCCGCCGGCAGCGCCCCGTTCACCCCGGCGTCGGCGGCCAGGGCGAGGATCGTGCCGTACTCGGCGGCCCGGAAGACGGGTGGGACGAGCCAGTCGAGGGCGCCCGTGAGGGGGCGGGCGACGGCGATGCCGGACGTGATGACATACAGCACGGCTGCCACGGCGGGCCAGACCGAGCCGTGTCCGGCGAAGATCGCGGCGACCAGGACCGCGGTGGCGCCGGCGACCGCGGCCGCGAGCGGGACCGGGCCGGGCAGAAAGCGCACACCCTTGGCGGCGGCGCCGGCGACTGCTCCGGCGAGCGGACCGGAGTCCGCGAGGTCGGCGAGCGCCTGGGCCGCGCGGTCCGTGCGGTGCGCCCTGCGGGTCAGCGAGCGCAGCACCCGGCCGGCGCTGGTGTAGCAGGCGGCGAGCGAACAGCCGACGAGCAGCGCGTAGAAGACGATGCGCGGAGTGGTCACGGCGGTGAGCACGGCGATCATCGCCCAGCGCTCACCGATCGGCAGCACGATCATCCGGCGCACCCACACCGTCCAGCCGACGCTGTCGAGCTTGCTGGACAGCGCCGCGGTCGGACTGGTGTTCGCGGTCGCGTCGTGGTTGGCCTCGTTGAACGAGAAGTCGACGACATGGCGGCAGGTCTGCAGGACCATCGCCGCGAGCGCGAGCGCCCATACGTCGTCACCGCCGCGGGCGGCGCCCAGGGCGAGGCCCGCGTAGTACGCGTACTCCTTGGCGCGGTCGAAGGTGGCGTCGAGCCAGGCGCCCATCGTCGAGTACTGCAGGGAGTAACGGGCGAGCTGCCCGTCGGTGCAGTCCAGTACGAAGGAGAACAGGAGCAGCAGGCCGGCCGCGACGAAACCGACACGGGTGCCGGTGGCCGCGCAGCCCGCCGCGAGCAGCGCTGTGAGCAGCGACGCCGTGGTGACCTGGTTCGGGGTCAGCCCGCGCCGGGCGCACCAGCGGGCGATGTAGCGCGAGTACGGGCTGATGCAGAAGGTGGTGAAGAAGCCGTCGCGTGCCTTCACGGCGGAGCGCAGCCGTACCGCCTCGTCGTCCACGGCCTCCACGGCGGCGCGCGCCCGGTGCCGCTCCTCCGCGACCGAGGGCACCTCGGCGACCAGCGAGCCCAGTTCCGGGCGGTGCACGTCCACGCCCTGGGCCTCGAGCTCCGCGGTCACCGTGTCGACGACGCCGTCACCGCCGACGGCTCCCGCTCCCGCGGGCACCGTCGCGCAGACGGCTCGCACCGCGGCGGTCAGCGCAGCGCGGCCGGCCGGCCGGGCCGTGAGCGCGCCGGTGACGGCGGCGAGGGGGAAACGCGGATCGGTCAGGGCCAGCCGCAGGGCGTGGACGTGGCCCACGAAGCGCGGGTCGACCACGGCGACCCGGTCGGTGCCGGCCACGGCTGCGACCAGTTCGGCGATGTGCTCGGGTCCGCCTGCGACCCGCACGTCGAAGCCCAGCGACCGCAGATCGCCCTCGAGCGACGATCCGGGTACCGGCGGACCGGTGAGGATGACGGTCGACAGACGAACTCACTCCTTGGAGCTGATGGTGCGGGAGCACGGCGGCCCTGCCCGGTGGACGGGCGGCGGCGTGTCGGCAGAGGCTATCGGATGCGGGGAAGCCGGAGTTCACCGGCCGTTCACGCCCTGGCGGCCCCCGGAGATCATCATGGTCGATCCGCGCCCCGCCTCCAAACCGCGACGTCGCGCCGGTCTCCCGGCCGACCGGTGCGATGCACGGCGCCGATCCGATTTCAGCAGGTCAGAGCATATGACAACGGTGTTCAGTGCCGTGTTGCCCGATACCCCCCGCCCGTAGTTCACTGGGTCCGACCGAGGTATGCGCGACAGACGAAGGGCACCGACATGGGGGCTGGGCACGACCACGGGCACACCCACGGCGGTCCGCCGCCGACGGGAACCGCGGCCGCGGCCTACAGAGGCCGGTTGCGCATCGCGCTCGCCATCACACTCGGTGTGACGGTGCTGGAGATCGTCGGCGGCGTGCTGTCCGGTTCACTGGCGCTGCTCGCCGACGCCGCGCACATGGCGACGGACGCCGTGGGTCTCGCCATGGCCCTGCTGGCGATCCACTTCGCCAACCGCCCGGCGGGTGAGAACCGCACCTTCGGATTCGCCCGTGCCGAGATCCTCGCGGCGCTCGCCAACTGTGTCCTGCTGCTCGGCGTGGGGGGCTTCCTGCTCTACGAGGCGGTGCAGCGCTTCATCGAGCCCGCGCAGACCCGCGGCGGCCTGACCGTCGTCTTCGCGCTCGTCGGCCTGGCGGCGAACATGGTCTCGCTGAGCCTGCTGATGCGGGGGCAGAAGGAGAGCCTCAACGTCCGCGGCGCCTATCTGGAGGTCCTGGCGGACGCGCTCGGCTCGGTGACCGTACTGGTCTCCGCGGGGATCATCCTGGCGACCGGGTGGCAGTACGCGGACCCGATCGCCTCGCTCGCCATCGGCGTGATGATCGTGCCGCGCACCTGGCGGCTGCTGCGGGAGACGCTGAACGTGCTGCTGGAGTCGGCCCCCAAGGGCGTCGACATGAGCGAGGTGCGCGCCCACATACTGGCCCTGCCCGGCGTCGAGGACGTGCACGACCTGCACGCGTGGACGATCACCTCCGGCATGCCGGTGCTCTCCGCCCACGTGGTGGTCAGTCAGGACGCGCTGGACTCGGTGGGGCACGAGAAGATGCTGCACGACCTCCAGGGCTGCCTCGGTGCGCACTTCGACGTGGAGCACTGCACCTTCCAGCTGGAGCCCGTCGGTCACGCGGAGCACGAGGCCCGGCTCTGCCACTGACGCCACGGCTGCTGCTAGGGTCTTCCGAGAGACGATCATGTCCCACCGCCCTTGAGAGGAGCTGAGGTAGATGACCGCCGCAGTGGAGGCTGCCCCGCGCAGCACCCGGTCCTTCCTCATCCTCCGGGCCTCCGTCCGACTCTGACCCGATCCGGTCCGGTCTCCACCGGCCCGATCGCCCACATCGGCCGGAGCCCCTTTCGAACAAGGGTTTCCGACGTTGTCCGACAACGCATTGCACGACGCCTTCTTCGCCCTGCACCACGGCCTTCCGCGGCAGGGCCCCGGCTCCGACGACACCTCCGCGCGGCTGCTCGCCATGGCGGGCCCGCTGCCCTCGCGTCCGAGGGTGCTCGACCTGGGCTGCGGCCCCGGCCGTTCCGCCCTGCTGCTCGCCGAGCGGACCGGCGCGGTGGTGACGGCGGTCGATCTGCACGAACCGTTCCTCGAGGAACTGCGCCGCGGGGCAGCGGCGCGCGGCCTCGGTGACACGATCCGCACCGTCCGCGCCGACATGGGCGCACTCGCCGACGCCGGTCTCGCCGACGGCTCGTTCGACCTCGTCTGGGCGGAGAGCTCGGCGTACAGCATCGGTTTCGACACCGCGCTCGAGAAGTGGCGGCCGCTGCTCTCACCTCCAGCCGCCCCGGGGCGCGGGGGGACCTCCACCGGCGGCTGCCTCGTCGTCACCGAGTGCGAGTGGACCGGCGGGGCACCGTCGGCCGGGGCCCGCGCATTCTGGGACCGGCACTACGCGCTGCGCACCACCGCGGAGAACTGCTCGGCGGCCGTCGCGGCCGGCTACGACGTACTCGGGGTGTACCGGCAGCCTTCGAGTGACTGGGACGAGTACTACGGCCCGCTGGGCGCGCGGGCCGACGCGGCGGACCCCGGTGCACCCGGCATGGCCGAGGCCCTCGCCGCGACCCGCGAGGAGATCGCCGTGCGCCGGGAGCACGGATCCGAGTACGGATACACCGGTTACGTCCTGCGGCCCCGTGATCCCCGCTGGCTCACACGTCCCGAGACGGCCGCCGACGTCCGGGCGGTGCACGAGGTCAACGCCGCCGCGTTCCCCACCGCCCACGAGGCGGATCTGGTGGACGCGCTGCGCCGCGACGGCGAGGCGTGGCTGCCCGGCCTGTCGTACGTCGCGGAGGCGGCCGACGGATCCCTCGCGGCGTACGCGCTGCTCACCCGGTGCCGGATCGGCGGCACGCCGGCGCTGGCGCTGGCACCGGTGGCGACCGCGCCCCGTCATCAGCGGCAGGGTGCGGGGCAGGCGGTGGTCAGGGCCGTGCTCGACGCGGCACGGGCCCGCGGCGAGGGACCCGTTGTCGTCCTCGGACACCCGGAGTACTACCCGAGGTTCGGGTTCGAGGTCGCTTCCGGACACGGGATCAGGACATCTTTCGAGGTGCCGGAGGAGGCCCTGATGCTGCTGGCGCTGGACGGCTCCGGGGAGGTACCGGACGGCACGGTCCGGTATCCGGCGGCCTTCGGGGTCTGACGGACTTGTCCGCCCCGCAGCGCCCGCGCGCGGCGGGGCGGACATGCCAGGCTTCCTGCGAAGTGCGGACAAGCCCGTTCTGTGCGGCAGACTGAGCGGGGCCCAGGGTCCTTCCTCCGGAAGGTCCGCGGGGCCGAAGGACCGATGCGAAGGACGGTTATGCCGATCACACCAGCCACCGCGGCGACCAGTTCGTCGAACGGCTCAGCACCAGCGATCCTGCTCGAGCTGGTCGACGAGGAGGGCAACACCATCGGCACGGCGGAGAAGCTCTCCGCCCATCAGGCACCCGGGCGGTTGCACCGCGCGTTCTCGGTGTTCCTCTTCGACGAGCGGGGGCGGCTGCTGCTGCAGCGCCGTGCGCTCGGCAAGTACCACTCCCCCGGTGTCTGGTCGAACACCTGCTGCGGCCACCCGTACCCGGGCGAGGCGCCGTTCGCGGCCGCCGCGCGGCGTACGTACGAGGAGCTGGGGGTCTCGCCCTCGCTGCTCGCGGAGGCGGGCACGGTCCGCTACAACCACCCCGACCCGGATTCGGGTCTGGTCGAGCAGGAGTTCAACCATCTCTTCGTGGGGATGGTGCAGGCTCCGCCGCGGCCGGATCCCGAGGAGATCGGTGAGACGGCGTTCGTGACGCCGGACGAGCTGGCCGAGTTGCACGGCCGGGCGCCGTTCTCCGCGTGGTTCATGACGGTGCTCGACGCGGCGCGGCCCGCGGTCAAGGAGCTGACAGGACCGGCCGGAGGCTGGTAGCGATCGTCCGGCGCCGAGGCGGCGCGGCACCTCACACGGTCGCCGCGCCGCCCGTGAACTGGGGCACCAGCGGCAGCTCCGCCCAGATGATCTTGCCGCCGGTGGCGGTGTGCTCGACGTCGCAGGTACCCCCGGCCTCGCGGGTGATCTCTCGGACCAGCAGCAGCCCTCTGCCGCCGGTCTGTGCGGAGTCGGTCTCGAGGGCCTTGGGGCGGTAGGGGTGGTTGTCCTCCACGGAGACCCTCACCCAGTGCGTGCCGATGGCGACTTCCACGGCGACTTGAGGTGAGAGCAGCGCCGCGTGGCGCACGGTGTTGGTGACCAGCTCGGAGACGATCAGCAGCAGCCCCTGCACGATGTCGTCGGCGACCGGCACGCCCTGGCGGGCGAGCAGGTCCCGTACGGCGTGCCGGGCCTGCGGGACGGACACGTCGAGAGCGGGAGCGGTGAACCGCCACACACCCTCGTACGACAGCGGCCGGGCCGGCACGCTCCCGCGGCTCTCCATAGTCCGGCACCCACCTTCGGCTCGTCCCACTGACCTTCGGGTAACAAGTGTTGGCAGTCCGTTGGTCCGGGCCCCACCACTGAACGGAAGTGAATGTCTATCGACGGCTTTTGACCGGATGCGTATGACAGCGTCAGATGTGCGACTGGTCGAAACCGCCTTCTGTCCGCTTCTCCAAGCAAATCGTTTCAGCACTCTTATCGACCTTCCGTCCGGTCCCGTCGACCTTCCGTCCGGTCCCGTCCCTGCTCGTGAGACCGTTCGCCGGACCCCTCCTTGATCACGGAGCGGGCCCCGGCCGATAGCATCCGCCGCATGGAGTCCCCAGAGGCGCGTCCGCCCCGGCTGAGACACACCGTCGCGGACGGTGTCGCCACCGTCGTGATCAGCAATCCCGCCAAGCGGAACGCCATGACCGCCGACATGTGGCGGGCGCTGCCGGGGCTGCTCACGGAACTGGCGCCGCGGACGGACGTACGGGCGCTGGTGCTCACCGGTGAGGGCGGGACCTTCTGCGCGGGCGCGGACATCTCCTCGCTGCGGACCCCCGGCGTGGACCCCCAGGCGCTGGCGGTGGTTGCCGAGGAGGCACTCGCGGCGTTCCCCAAGCCGACGCTCGCCGTCGTGCGCGGGTACTGCGTGGGCGGCGGCTGCCAGCTCGCCGCCGCCTGCGACCTTCGCTTCGCGGAGCAGGGAGCCCGGTTCGGTGTGACACCGGCGAAGCTCGGCATCGTCTACCCGGCGGGCTCGACCCGCCGGCTTGCGGCACTGGTGGGCCCGGCGGCCGCCAAGTACCTGCTGTTCTCCGCCGAGTTGATCGACACGGAACGGGCGCTGCGGACCGGACTCGTCGACGAGGTGCTGCCGGCGGACGAGCTGGGCCGGCGGGCCGCGGAGTTCACCAGGATCCTGGTGTCGCGCTCGCAGCTCACGCAGTGCGCCGCGAAGGAGTTCGCCGCCGGTCGCACGGACCGGGACGCCCACTGGGCGCGGCAGGCGCGCGGCAGCGGCGACACCGAGGAGGGGGTCGCCGCCTTCCTGGAGCGGCGTGCGCCGCGCTTCGGCTGGGCTCTGGAGCCTGCGGGACTCTCCGGGGCCTCCGGGCCCGAGGAGGCGGGCGAACCCAAGAGGGCCCCCGGGAACGAGGAGGCGGGCGAGCGCAAGAGGGCCGGCGGCCCCGACGGCACCGGCGGGGCCCCGGGGACCACTACCGGAGTATGAAGCGGCTCCCGCCGCGGAACTCCTCCACCAGATGCTTCGGCGCCTTCTGCGGCGAGCCCGCGTCGTAGGGCGGCTGGGGATCGTACTCGGTCAGCAGCTGCACCGCCTGGGCGTGTTCGTCCCCGGCGAGCCTGCCGACCAGCGCGAGTCCCATGTCGATTCCGGACGAGACGCCCGCGGCCGTGACGTACTTGCCGTCGGTCACGACCCGGCGCCCGGTCGGCTCCGCGCCCAGCCGCTTCAGTTCGTCCAGGGCCAGCCAGTGGGAGGTCGCCTCGCGGCCCTTCAGCAGCCCGGCCGCGGCCAGCAGCAGCGAGCCGGTGCACACCGACGTGGTCCAGGTGCTGGTGGTGTCCACGGCCCGCAGCCATTCCAGCAGCGCCTCGTTCTCCATCTGGCCGTCCTGGCCGGGGCCCCCGGGGACGACGACGATGTCGGGTTCCGTCACCTCGTCCAGGGTCCTGGTGGCGACGAGATGGAGTTCGCCTGCGTCGTTCGCGAAGGGCCCGGTCCGTTCGGCCACGAAGACGACCTCGGTGTCGGGGAGACGGCAGAGCATCTCGTAGGGGCCGACGGCGTCCAGGGCCGTGAAACGGTCGAAGAGCAGGACGGCGATCTGCGTGGTCATGCGGCGTTGCCTTCCGTCGGGTGCGTACTCAGTGGGCCGGTTGCCGTGCGGGGCGCTGTGCGGGGTGCTGTGCGGGGCCGCGGAAGCGGCGGCGGTATTCGGCGGGCGCCACGCCGAGGGCCTTCACGAAGGCCCTCCGCATGGCCTCGCTCGTTCCGTATCCGCAGGCGCGCGAGATCTTCGTGACGCCGTCGGCCGTGTCCTCGAGAAGCCTTCTGGCGTGCTCGAGCCGTACCCGCTCGACGTAGCGGCCCGGTGTCGTACCGGTCTCCGCCTGGAAGGCGCGGGCGAAGTGGCGGGGTGAGAGACCCGCGCGGTGCGCGAGCGACTCGACGGACAGATCGGCCTCCGGGTGCCGGCTGACCCAGTGCTGCACCTCGCGCAGCGGCTCACGGGTGGCTGTCTGGGCGGCGAGCTGGGCGCTGAACTGGGCCTGGTTGCCGGGGCGGCGCAGGAAGACGACGAGATGGCGGGCCACGGTGAGGGCGACGTCCCGGCCCAGGTCCTCCTCCACCAGGGCCAGCGCCAGATCGATACCGGCCGTCACACCCGCGGAGGTGGAGATCCGCCCGTCGCGGACGAAGATCGGATCGGGTTCGACGTCGACCTCCGGGTAGGTGTCGGCGAGATGCCGGCAGGCACGCCAGTGGGTGGTGGCCCGGTGGCCGTCGAGCAGCCCCGCCCGCGCCAGCAGCAGCGCGCCGGTGCAGACCGAGACGAGGCGTCCGGCCCGCGGCCCGTTCTCCCGGAGCCAGTCGATCAGCCGCGGGTCGGGGCTGCCGGTGCCCTCGCCGCCGGGGACGAGGAGCGTGTGCGGGGCCGGGGCGTCGGTGAGGCTGCCGTCGGGCACCAGCGTGAGGCCGCTCGTCGTCCGCACCGGCGAACCGTCGAGCGTGACGGTACGGATGCGGTACGCGGACGGGTCGCCGCAGGCCCGGCGGGCCCCCTCGAAGACCTCGACCGGCCCGCTCACATCAAGGCTCTGCACGTCGCCGAAGAGGACGACGAGCACCGTTCGCTCCGTCATGCCCCCATCGTCAGGATCCTTGAGCGCGTCCGCAATGACGAGAACCCCACCTTTCCTGCCATCCCCGCGGTCTCGGAAACCCTGCCCTTCCACCCGTACTAAGCAGTCGCTAACCTCGCTCCATGACCTCTCTGCACCCCCGCGCGGGACGCCGCTGCCACAACGCCCTCAACCCGATGAGCTCGACGGTCTGGTTCTCGCCCGACTTCGCCGAGGAGCTGGGGCGCGCGGGCGTGGCGGACCCGAGGGCCGCGTACTTCGCGGGCCGGGCGGCGCCCATGGGCGCGGTGGGGCCGGGTGCGGTGACCGCCGCGTTCTACAACTTCAACCACGAGCTGGTGGCCAAGCACCTGCCCGCCGTGTGGGACACCGCGTCGCCGCGCACGGTGCTCGAGGCGCGGCTGCGCGCCGCCGACGCCACCCTGCGGCGGCTGCTCGGCGAGGACGTGATCTCCTCCCCCGACATGGCGGAGGCCGCCCGGCTCGCCCTGAGCGCGTCCGAGGCGTGCACCCGGCACGCCCGTCCCCTCTATGCGGCCAACGCCGACCTGCCCGTACCGGCCGAACCGCATCTCGCCTACTGGCACGCGGCGACGCTGCTGCGTGAGCACCGTGGCGACGGCCATCTCGCGGCCCTGCTCGCGGCCGGTCTCGACCCGCTCGAGGCGCTGGTGAGTCACACCGCCACGGGCAAGGGCATGGCGCCGCGCTGGATCCTCTCCACCCGTGGCTGGGGCCAGTCGGACTGGGAGGCCGCACAGGCACGCCTCCAGGATCGCGGACTGCTCGACGCCGAGGGCGAGTTGACCGAGGCGGGCACCGCGGTGCGGGCCGAGCTGGAGGAGCTCACCGACCGCCTGGACCGCGCACCGTACGAGCACCTGGGCGCGGCCGGCGTCGAACGCCTCACCGAACTGAGCCGCGGCTTCCTGATGACCGCCGCCGTCGCGGGCGCGTTCCCCGCCGACCTCGTCGGCAAGGACTGACCTGGACGCCCGGGCGACGGTTCGTGCCGGGGGCCGGGCCGGGGCCGGGCCGGGGCCGGGACGTTTGGCGGGAGGCGATCACGGCTACCCGCCGGACACAACGTCCCCGACCTGGAGGTCAATTGTGCTCCGCTCCATCGCAGACGCCTTCCGCATGATCGGCTCGGCGATCGCCACCGTGGTGACGCTGCCGTTCCGTCTCCTCGCCCGGCTGTTCGGCGGCGCGTCCCACAGCGCGTCGCGCGGCGGAGGGACACGGCGCGTCTGAGGCACGCGACACGGCGCCCGGCCACCCGGCACAATGCACTCTCAAGCACAGCGAGCACGAGAAGGCGAGTCGGACAACCGTGACGACGTCCATCGAAGGCAGGATCGCCGAGGAGCTCGGCGTACGCGAGCGGCAGGTGAAGGCGGCCGTCGAGCTGCTCGACGGCGGGTCGACCGTCCCGTTCATCGCGCGCTACCGCAAGGAAGCGACCGAGATGCTCGACGACGCGCAGCTGCGCACGCTCGAGGAACGGCTGCGCTATCTCCGGGAACTGGAGGAGCGGCGGACCGCGATCCTGGACTCCGTGCGCGAGCAGGGCAGGCTCGACGACGCGCTCGAGGCGCAGATCAGGGCCGCCGACACCAAGGCGCGGCTCGAGGACATCTACCTGCCGTTCAAGCCGAAGCGGCGCACCAAGGCGCAGATCGCCCGCGAGGCGGGGCTCGAGCCGCTGGCCCACGGGCTGCTGGCCGACCCGTCGGTCGAACCGCACGCCGCCGCCGCGGCGTTCGTCGACGCGGACAAGGGCGTGGCCGACGCGCCCGCCGCCCTGGAGGGCGCGCGGGCCATCCTGGCCGAGCGCTTCTCCGAGGACGCCGACCTCATCGGCGAGCTGCGTGAGCGGATGTGGACGCGCGGCCGGCTGGGGGCGAAGGTCCGGGACGGCAAGGAGGAGGCCGGCGCGAAGTTCGCCGACTACTTCGACTTCTCGGAGGGCTTCACCAAGCTGCCGTCGCACCGGATCCTCGCGATGTTCCGCGGCGAGAAGGAGGAGGTCCTCGACCTCGTCCTGGAGCCGGAGGAGCCGACCGAGGGCCCCTCTTCGTACGAGGGCATCGTCGCGGCCCGTTTCGGGGTGTCCCAGCAGGGCCGGCCCGGTGACAAGTGGCTCGGCGACACCGTGCGCTGGGCGTGGCGCACCCGGATCCTGGTGCACCTCGGCATCGACCTGCGGCTGCGGCTGCGCACGGCCGCCGAGGACGAGGCGGTGCGTGTCTTCGCCGCGAACCTGCGCGACCTGCTGCTCGCCGCCCCGGCCGGCACCCGCGCCACGCTGGGGCTCGATCCGGGCTTCCGTACGGGGGTGAAGGTCGCGGTCGTCGACGCGACCGGCAAGGTCGTCGCCACCGACACGATCTACCCGCACGTCCCCGCCAACAAGTGGGACGAGTCACTCGCGAAGCTGGCGCGTCTCGCCGAGGAGCACGCGGTCGAACTCGTCGCGGTCGGCAACGGAACCGCCTCCCGCGAGACCGACAAGCTCGCCGGCGACCTCATCACGAGGCACCCGGAGCTGGGACTGACCAAGGTGATGGTCTCGGAGGCGGGCGCCTCCGTGTACTCGGCCTCGGCCTTCGCCTCGCAGGAACTGCCGGAGCTCGACGTGTCGCTGCGCGGCGCCGTGTCCATCGCGCGCCGGCTGCAGGACCCGCTGGCCGAGCTGGTGAAGATCGACCCCAAGTCCATCGGGGTCGGGCAGTACCAGCACGACCTGTCGGAGACGAAGCTCTCGCGTTCGCTCGACGCGGTCGTCGAGGACTGTGTGAACGGTGTCGGTGTGGACGTCAACACGGCGTCGGCCCCGTTGCTCTCACGGGTCTCCGGCATCGGCGCGGGCCTCGCGGAGAACATCGTCGCGCACCGGGACACCAACGGGCCCTTCCGCTCCCGCAGGGCGCTCAAGGACGTGGCACGCCTCGGTCCGAAGGCGTACGAACAGTGCGCGGGGTTCCTGCGCATCCGCGGCGGTGACGACCCGCTGGACGCCTCGAGCGTCCACCCCGAGGCGTATCCGGTGGTGCGCCGGATGGTGAAGACCGGCGGTGGCGAGGTGGCGTCGCTGATCGGCAACACGTCGGTGCTGCGGTCGCTGCGGCCCGCCGACTTCGTGGACGAGACCTTCGGTCTGCCGACGGTGACGGACATCCTGCGGGAGCTGGAGAAGCCCGGCCGGGACCCGCGTCCGGCGTTTCGGACGGCCACCTTCAAGGAGGGCGTCGAGAAGCTCGGCGACCTGGTCTCCGGGATGGTGCTGGAGGGTGTCGTCACGAACGTGGCCGCGTTCGGCGCGTTCGTGGACGTCGGTGTCCACCAGGACGGCCTGGTGCACGTGTCCGCGATGTCCAAGACCTTCGTCAAGGACCCGCGGGACGTGGTCAAGCCGGGCGACGTGGTGAAGGTGAAGGTGCTCGACATCGACATCCCGCGCAAGCGGATCTCGCTGACGCTGCGGCTGGACGACGACGCCTCGGCGGGGTCGGCCGAGGCCCAGGAGCCCCGGCGCGAGCGCGGTGGCCGTCCGCCGCAGCAGCGTCAGGGCGGCGGTCGTGAGCGCCGCGGCGGAGGCGGAGGCGCCGGTGGAGGCGCGGGCGACCGGCGCGGCGCGGCGCGTCAGGCCCCGGCGCCGTCGAACAGCGCGATGGCGGACGCCCTGCGCCGGGCGGGACTGGTGGATCCGAAGAACCGCTGACGTCTTTGTCGCGCCCGGGCCGGGATCGTCCCCGGCCCGGGCGCGACGTGTCGGAGCCCGGTCACCTTGCAACGACGTGTCGGAGCCCGGTCACCCGGCCGCGGCGTGTCGGAGCCCGGTCACCCGGCCGCGGCGTGTCGGACCTCGGTCACCCGGCCGCGGCGTGTCAGAGCTCGGTCACCTTGCCGTCGGCCACCTCGATACGGCGGTTGACATGGACGGCGTCGAGCATCCGCCGGTCGTGCGTGACCAGCAGCAGCGTGCCCGTGTACGAGTCGAGCGCCGACTCCAGTTGTTCGATGGCGGGCAGGTCGAGGTGGTTGGTCGGCTCGTCCAGCACAAGCAGGTTGACGCCGCGCCCCTGGAGCAGGGCGAGGGCGGCGCGGGTCCGCTCCCCCGGTGAGAGGGTGGTCGCCGGGCGCATCACATGGGCGGCCTTGAGGCCGAACTTGGCCAGCAGGGTGCGCACCTCGGCCGGTTCCGTCTCGGGGACGGCCGCGCAGAAGGCGTCGAGCAGGGTCTCCGTGCCGTAGAACAGCCCGCGCGCCTGGTCGACCTCGCCGACGACGACTCCCGAACCGAGTGACGCGTGGCCGCTGTCGAGCGTGAGCCTGCCCAGCAGCGCGGCGAGCAGTGTGGACTTGCCCGCGCCGTTGGCGCCGGTGACGGCCACCCGGTCCGCCCAGTCGATCTGGAGCGAGACGGGCCCGAAGCGGAAGGAACCGCGGCGGACCTCGGCCGCGCGGAGGGTGGCGACCACCGAACCGGAGCGCGGGGCCGCCGCGATCTCCATGCGCAGTTCCCACTCCTTGCGGGGCTCGTCCACGGTGTCGAGGCGCTCGATCATCCGCTGCGTCTGGCGCGCCTTGGCCGCCTGCTTCTCGCTTGCCTCGCTCCGCATCTTGCGGCCGATCTTGTCGTTGTCGGTGGCCTTGCGACGGGCGTTCCTGACGCCCTTGTCCATCCAGTTGCGCTGCATCTGGGCGCGGCCCTCGAGGGCGGACCTCTTGTCCGCGTACTCCTCGTACTCCTCGCGCGCGTGCCTGCGGTCCCTCTCGCGCTCCTCCAGGTACGCCTGGTAGCCACCGCCGTAGAGGGTGATCCGCTGCTGTGCGAGGTCCAGTTCGAGGACCTTGGTGACGGTACGGGTGAGGAACTCGCGGTCGTGGCTGACGACGACCGTGCCGGCGCGCAGGCCCTGGACGAAGGACTCGAGGCGTTCGAGGCCGTCCAGATCGAGGTCGTTCGTGGGCTCGTCGAGCAGGAACACGTCGTAGCGGGACAGCAGGAGCGAGGCGAGCCCGGCGCGGGCCGCCTGGCCGCCGGACAGGGACGTCATGGGCTGGTCGAGGCCGACGGTGAGGCCGAGCGACGCGGCGACGTCCTCGGCGCGTTCGTCCAGGTCGGCGCCGCCGAGGTCCAGCCAGCGCTCGAGGCCGACGGCATAGGCGTCGTCCGCTCCGGGGGCCCCGTCGGCCAGGCCCTGGGCGGCGGAGTCCATGGCCCGCTGGGCGGCCGCGACACCGGTGCGGCGGGCGAGGAAGTCCCGTACGGTCTCGCCTTCGCGGCGCTCCGGTTCCTGCGGGAGGTGGCCGACGGTCGCGGTCGGCGGGGAGAGGCGCAGCTCGCCCCGGTCGGGGCGGTCGAGCCCGGCGAGCATCCGCAGCAGGGTGGACTTGCCGGCGCCGTTGACGCCGACGAGACCGATCACGTCTCCGGGCGCGACGACGAGGTCGAGCCCGGAGAAGAGCGAGCGGTCGCCGTGTCCTGCGGCGAGATCCTTGGCGACGAGAGTTGCAGTCATGAGGAGGTGAATCCTAGTGCCCGTCCCGGCGGGCCTTGCCGGGACGGGCCCCCAGTTCAGAGAAGTCCGGCGAGTTTGTACAGGGCGAGTGAACCCGCGACGGCCATGTTCAGGCTGGAGCCTGTGCCGATCATCGGGATCTCGACGCATTCGTCGAGCAGGTCGAGCGCCTCGGGCGGTATGCCGTGCTGCTCGTGGCCGAGGACCACGACGGTCGGTTGCCGGGCGGGGGCCACGTCGGCGAGGCGGACCGCTTCCTCGGCCAACTCGACGCCCACGATCCGCGCTCCGCGCTCCCGCTGTCTGCCCAGCCAGCCCAGCGGGTCGCCGGTCCAGTGGGTGCACAGCGGCTGCCGCAGGGTGTTGCCCCGGGCGAGAGCCTCGGGAACCCAGGAGAAGCGCGGGACGGTGATGCAGGCGCCGACCGCGTCGCAGGTGCGGGCGAGGGTGCCGAGGTTCGCTCCGTGCAGCGGCCACAGGGGGGCTGCGTAGAGGTGGTCCCAGCAGGAGTGGGCGCGCGGGCGGCGACTGCGGCGCAGTTCGTCGGGTGTACGGGTGCGGATGGCGGGTCCGCCTCTTCTCGCGCTCATCGGCGCGGGGAGGTGGGCCTCCCGTTCGTCGGGTCGGTCGTCCGCGTCGGGTGTGACGTGTGATGCATCTCGGTGGCGATCAGCGGCTCGCCCGGGCCTCTCGGTCGGTCGCACCACGGGTGCGACGAGCACGCCCCCCATGGTGCGTGCCACGACGAAGGATCGTCCCTTCGCCGTCTTCGCGTCCAGTGGAATTCGGTGGCCGCCGGCTTCCGGGAGTTCCTGCCCGGCACGGTGCCGCCCGCCCCCGGTCGTCGGGGGCGGGCGGCACCGCTGCCTCGTCCGAGGCGCTCGGGTCAGCCGCGGGTCTTGCCCAGCCCGCTGTCCGAGCTGCCCGTGCCGGGGACGGCGTCGTTCGTGCCGTCCTCGCCGGAGCCGGGGCCGATCCGGAGTTCGAAGTCCCCGTCGTAGTGCTCGTGTCCGGCGATCACCGCCGACTCGACGGCCTCCACGCCGACCTCGCGGCGGACGATCAGCGGGTCGTGCCTCAGGTCCCTCATGAGGGCCACGCACATGCCGATCATCACCAGCACAAAGGGCGCGGCGACCAGGATGGTCAGGTTCTGCAGTCCGGCCAGCGCGTCTCCCTTGCCGCTTCCGACGAGCAGCATGATCGCCGCCACGGCGCCCGTGACGATGCCCCAGAAAACCACCACGACCTTCGACGGGTCGAACGAGCCCCGCTGCGAGAGCGTCGCCATCACGATGGACGCCGCGTCCGCGCCGGAGACGAAGAAGATGCCGACCAGGACCATGACGAGAATGCTCATCACCGTGGCGATGGGGTACTGCTGCAGCACGCCGAAGAGCTGGCCCTCCGGCGTCGACTCCTCGGGCAGCCGCCCGGCCTCCTGAAGGGTCATCGAGGCGCCGCCGAAGATGGCGAACCAGATCAGGCTGACGGTGCTCGGCACCAGCATGACCCCGCCCACGAACTGACGGATGGTCCGGCCCCGGCTGATCCGGGCGATGAACATGCCCACGAACGGCGTCCAGGAGATCCACCAGGCCCAGTAGAAGACCGTCCAGCTGCCGAGCCAGTCGGCGACGCCCTCACCGCTGCTCGCCTCGGTGCGTCCGGCGAGTTGGGGCAGCTCGCCGAAGTAGGACGCGATGGAGGTGGGCAGCAGGTCGAGGATGATGATGGTCGGACCGGCGACGAAGACGAAGACGACGAGCAGCAGCGCCAGCACCATGTTGGTGTTGGACAGCCACTGGATGCCCTTCTCGACGCCGGAGACGGCCGAGGCGACGAACGCCAGGGTCAGGACGGCGATGATTCCGACGAGCAGTCCGGTGCTGACTTTGTCCATCCAGTCCAGCTCGGTGAGCCCGCTGCCGATCTGCAGCGTGCCGAGTCCGAGGGAGGCGGCGGAGCCGAACAGCGTGGCGAAGATCGCCAGGATGTCGATGACTCTGCCCAGACCCCCGTTGGCGTGCCGCTCACCGATGAGCGGCTGGAAGACCGCGCTGATGGTCTGCCGCCGGCGGCGCCGGTACGAGGAGTAGGCGATGGCGAGACCCACGACGGCGTAGATCGCCCAGGGATGCAGTGTCCAGTGGAAGAGCGTGGTGGCCATCGCGGTCGCCATGGCCTCCGCCGCGTCGGCGGGCGAGGTGCCGGGCGGCGGGGTGCTGAAGTGCGCGAGCGGCTCGCTCACTCCGTAGAACATCAGCCCGATGCCCATGCCGGCGCTGAACATCATCGCGATCCACGACACGGTACGGAATTCCGGCTCCTCGTTCTCCTGACCGAGGCGGATCCGGCCGTACCGGCTGACGGCGAGCCACAGCGCGAAGACGACGAAGCCGGAGGCGGCGAGGACGAAGGCCCAGCCGCCGTTGTGGATCAGCCCGCTCAGCAACCTGTCCGACACGTTCTCGAGGGCGTCCGTCGCGACCGCACCCCACACCACGAAGGCGAGGGTGAGTACCGCTGTGACCCCGAAGACGACGCGGTCCGTGGTGGCGCGCTCGGTCTCGTGGGCGGGTTCGGGCAGATCCGCCGTCACCGGCAGATCCGCCCGGCCGTCCCGTTGTGGTTCGTCCTGCGACACAAGCGGCACCTTTCATGTGGTTCTGGGGGAACCTGTTTTCACTCCCGCTACCCCCTACCACATGTGACGTGCGTCACCACCCTCAACAGGCTGACAGAGGTTCACCTGTTGTGAGGTGGTATGTCGCACGTTCATCGAGGAGCAGCGGCACAAGTTCGCGCTGCGACTGCCGCAGCGGCACGATGGCGCCTTCCCCGTCCGGCCGGGTCCAGACCCCGTGAAGTGCGAGTTCGTCCCCGAATTCGGCGTACTGCGCGGCGTCGAGCCGGTAGGCGCAGGGCGGGTCGTGGAGGGTCTCCTCCGGTGCCGGCGGATCGTTGTCGGCGCCTCCGAGATGGACCGGTCCCCGGTCCGCGAGGCCCGCGCGCCGGGCGGCGGTCGTGACCTGCTCGATCCGGGCGCGGCGCTCGTCCGCGTACGCCAGGAGCCCACCGAGCGCCGCGAGCTGGCTGTTGACCCTGCGGTTCCTGTTCACGGCGGGATCGGCCTGTTCCTCCTCGCTCAGCGCGTCGACCCGGCTCTCGATGAGCAGACCGACCGCGTTCTTGATGCCGGAGGCGTTGCGCAGGATGCGCTCCTGTCCGTCCCCGGCGGTCTGCCGGACGGGTTCGCCGGTGACCGGGTCGGTCCAGATGCCGTACGTCCCGGTGCTGAACCCGTCACGTCCGGCGGCCGGGCGGACGTAATCGCCGGACAGGGTCCGCGCCTCTTCGTGGACATGGGTGTCCGTGTTGAGGTTGCGCGGCCACAGGTCGAAGAGGTCCTTGTCGTAGAACGGCGGTGTGGCGCCGTACTCGTGCAGGTCGTAGATGACGTCCGGCCGCCGGTCGCGGACGACGGCGGCGAGGGCCCGTCCCTCCGCCGTCCTCAGCGCGATGTGGTCGCGGTTGATGTCGACGCCGTCCGAGTTGCCCCTGGTCCCCGCGGCCCGGCCGTCGGGGTTGGCGGTCGGCACGACCATCAGGTGCGTACGCGCCAGCAGCTCGCGGGTGCGTCCGTCGTGGGCGTGGGCGAGGTCGCGGACCGTGGTCAGGCACGCCTCGCGGCCGGCCGGCTCGTCACCGTGCTGACTGCAGATCAGCAGCACGGTGTGCGGCGAGTTCACGTTCCCGAGGTGCACGAGCTGCAGCGGGCGGCCCTGCCGGGTCGTGCCGACGCGTTCGTACGACATCCGCGGGCTGCCGCGGTCGACGGCTGCGAGGAAGCGCTGCTCCTCCGACTCGCCGGTCCAGCGTTCCCCTCGGCTCGTCTCGAAACCCGTACGCGGCGGGGTGTGCGCCGCCTGCGCGGGCACACCGGCCAGCAGCGGTACGGCGAGCGTGGCGAGGACCGCGGTCAGGACGAACGCGCGGACGCGGACGCCGGTGCTGATGCCGGATCTCATCGGGTGCTGCCTCCCGGGATCGGACGGATCGGACGCGGCTCGTCGACTCCGCCGAGACGGGACGCCGCCGGTGCGGGGACCGGCCCCGCGACCGCGCGGGCGAACGCGCGAGCGCCGCCGACGACCGGCAGTTTCGCAGCGCTGCGGGGAAGATCGAGGGAGATCCGCGGCGTGGTGCCGGGCGGGTCGATCAGGTCCCTGTCGGTGCCGGCGACGATGAGCGCGAGCCGGTGGCCCGCCGGGACGACGTGGTCGCTCGCGTGCAGGTCGATCGTGACCGTGTACGCCTTGCCGGGGGTCAGCGCCCCGTCCCGGTAGCCTCCGAGGTCGGCCCAGCCGCGGCTGAAGACGGTGTGGCCGACGGCCGTCGTGCGTGCCTCGGTCTCCTTGTAGCAGGAGCTGTCGCCCTCGGTACTGGAGCCCCAGCAGGTGCGCTCGGTGAGGGTGGTGATGCCTTCGCCCGATGCCGCGTAGTCGCGGATGGTGTCCGGGCCGAGATCGACCAGGACGGCTGACAGATGGGCGCTCGCCGTCGACGGCGTGGCGGTCACGGTCACCTTGGAGGAACCGGACAGGCGCAGGTCCCGGCCCAGCGGGCGGGTGACGAACCCGGCCTTCGCCGCCGTCGGCGTGTCGATGGCGGCCGCCCAGTCGGTCTCGTCCTGCCGCGGGTCGTCGGTGAACGTCTCCGTCGCCCCGGGGTGGGCCGGCTTCAGGGACAGCGTTCCCACGCCGGGCTCCTCGCCGTTGCCCGGACGCAGCGCGGTGGTGGCCGTGGAGCGGGGCGGCCAGACGCGGTCGGTGGTCCAGCGGTCGGGGGCGCGCTCGACGTCGGCCATCGGCTCCCGGTCGATGCCGTTGTCGTGACCGAGGAGGTAGTGGTCGAACCACCGGTGCAGGGTGCGCACCCACTCGCCCCGCCGGAAGTCGAACGGGTCGACGTGACCGGTCTGCGACAGCCACACCTTGCGCTCCACGCCGTTCGCGGCGAGGGCGTCCCACCACTGGCCGAAGTGCTTGGACCGGACGTTCAGATCCTGCATGCCGTGCACGGCGAAGACGCTGGCCCTGACCTTGCCGGCGTCGGGCACGTAGTCGCGCTCGGCCCACAGCCGCGTCAACTCGCCGCTGCGCGGAGCCCCGTCGATCAGCTCCTGCTGGACTGCCCCGCAGCGCTCGCGGGCCTGCGGGCTCTCCACGTACCGGGACAGCCACTCGGGGCCGGAGTCGTAGAGCGGCGCGCCCTGCGCGAAGTAGTAGTCGTACCAGGAGGAGATGGCGCCGATCGGCACGATGGTCTTGAGCCCGCGCACTCCGGTGGCCGCGACGCCGTTGGCGACGGTCCCGTCGTAGCTCTTGCCGATCATCCCGGTCGCGCCGGTGGACCATCGTGCGTCGGCCCGCTCGCCGCCGGTGCGGGTGGTGTAGGCGCGGGCGCGGCCGTTCAGCCAGTCGACGACGGCCTTGGCCGACTGGATGTCGGAGCGGCCGCCGACGTCGACGCACCCGTCGGACCGGCTGGTGCCGGCCAGGTCGACGGCGACGAAGGCGTAGCCGCGGGGCACGAAGTAGTTGTCGTAGTACAGCGGGAACCGGACGGGGTCGCCGTCCTCGTCGTACGTCTTGCGCTGGCTCTCGTTGCCCCGCCCGCAACAGGCGTAGTACGGGCTGGCGTCCATGATGACGGGCACCCGCCGCCCCCGCTGCGCCGGCTCCCTCGGCCGGACGATGTCGACGGCGACCCGGTCCGTGCGGCCGTCGCCGTCCTCGTCGAGCCCGGTGTCGACCCAGACGGACTCGCGGATCGCGTCGTCGTACGAGTGGACCGGTCGGCTCTCCCTGGCCGGTGTCGCGCCCTGCGCGCCGGTGGGCGCCAGTGTGAGGGCGACGAGGGCGGCCGAGGCCGCCGCCACCAGCGATCTGCACGTCAAGCGGGTTCCCCGCGTACGTATCGGCATGGGCGGAAGGTACTCCGGTCAACTCCCGTGCGACAGGGGGCGTCCGGCCGACCGGCCGGTGTCCGGTGCGGCCGGTCAGGGTGCGGGGTACTCCAGACTGATCCCGCTGCCCTCCGGCAGCGCCTCCTGGTAGCCGGTGTGCATGTGGTCGTGTGCCAGGCGTACGAGCAGGTCGGCGTCGCCGGCGCGGGCGGCGGCGAGCATGGACCGGTGTTCCGTGACCATCAGGGGCACGTTGGCGGCCTCGTCGACGTAGGCGCGGGTGATCCGCCGGTTGACGGGGTGGTCCCAGAGGGTTCCGAGGGTGCGCAGCAGCAGGCCGTTGCCGCAGGGTTCGACCAGGGACATGTGGAAGGTCCGGTTCAGCTCGAACTGGGCGGCCCTGTCCGCCGGATCGCTCGCCGCCATGTCCTCGATCACCGCGGTGAGCCTCGTCAGGGCCGCCTCGTCGTGGCGGCCGCAGGCCAGGCGCAGGGCCAGCGCCTCCAGGGTGCTCCGCACCTGGTACACCTCGGCGATGTCTTCCGGGCGCAGCGCGTTGACGAGGTAGCCGCTGCCCGGGAGCCAGGTGACGAGGTCTTCGTGGGCGAGGCGGTTCAGGGCGTCCCTGACCGGTGTGCGCGAGACGCCGAGTGTCTCGGCCACCTGTTCCTGGACGAGCGGGGCGTCGGCCTCGAGCGCCCCGGAGACGATCTCGTCCCGCAGTCGCTCGTACACCCGCACCCCCAGCGGGCGGCGGTCCCGTCGATCGCTGCGCAGTGGTTCCACGTCCGCTCTCCATCCCTGCCGTTCGGCTCGCCTCGACGGGTGCGCGGGGCGAGGGAGCCGGAGCGGCGTCCCCGTCGACAGAAAACCATCATGCGGGATCCGTTGTCGCCTCTGAATTCACTGTATACAGTGCGTGCAACCCATTCGAGGGAGGGCAACGTGTTCATCCTGAACACCTGGTACGTGGCGGCCTGGTCGACCGAGATCACCGAGCGCCCGGTGCGCCGCGTCGTCTGCGAGCAGCCGATCGTGCTGTACCGGACCACGACCGGCGCGGCGGTCGCCCTGGCCGACCGCTGTGCGCACCGGGCGTACCCGCTGTCGCAGGGCCGGACCGTCGGTGACTCGATCGAGTGCGGCTACCACGGGTTCGCCTACGGCCCCGACGGCGTCTGCAACCGAGTGCCGGCGCAGACCGGCATTCCGGAACGGGCGCGTGTCCGCCGCTACCCGGTCGTGGAGAAGGACGGCTGGGTCTGGGTCTGGACCGGGGACGCCGAACTCGCCGACGAGAGCGTGCTTCCGGACACGCACTGGATGGCCGATCCGAACTGGGCGACCGTCACGCACACGGTGCTCTTCGAGTGCCGGCACGACCTGATCCACGACAATCTGCTGGACCTCACCCACGAGTCGTTCCTGCACCGCACGACCGTGGGCGACGACTACATCTACGAGCACGGCATCACCGTCGAGGTGGACGGCCGCGTCGTCACCGCCGACCGCCTCATGCCCGGTGTCGAGGCGCCTCCGCTGTACGCGCGGACCATGGGCGTCGAAGGCCTCTGGGACCGCTTCCACGCCACCGAGTTCCATGTGCCCGCCTACCACGTACTGCACTCCGGCATCACCGCGGAGGGTGCCGCGCGCGAGGACGGGCACCTCATCAAGGTGCTCAACGGCATCACGCCGGTGGACGCGGGGACCACCTGGTACTACTACGCGTTCAGCCGGAACTTCGCGGTCGACGCCGAGTGGGCCACCAAGGAGCTGGAGACCGGGCTCGCGACGGTGCTGCGCGAGGACGCGGACGCGCTGCGCGCCCAGGAGGAGGGCATGCGGCGGCGCCCGGCGGGCGAGCACGACGTCCTCATCGGCCAGGACGCCGGTGTCGCCAAGGCCCGCAGGATCCTCGCCCGACTGCTGGCCGCGGAGCAGGAGCGTGCCGGGAGCGGCGCATGAGCCGGGTGCTGCACGGCGTCGATCTCGGCGCCAGGGGCCGGCAGTTCGGCGCACTGCACCTGCGCCACTCGGACAACCGGTACGACAACGGCGTCGTACCGGTGCCCGCCGCGGTGCTCAGCGGCGGCGCCGGACCCACCGCGCTGCTCGTCGCCGGCACCCACGGTGACGAGTACGAAGGCCAGGTGGTGCTGCACCGGTTGCTGCGGGACACGCCGCCCGAGGAGGTCACCGGCCGGCTGATCGTGCTGCCTGCCCTGAACCTGCCGGCCGTGCGGGGCGCCGCCCGGGTGTCGCCCCTCGACGGCGGGAACCTCAACCGCCTCTACCCCGGCAGCCCTTCCGGCGGGCCGACGCAGCAGATCGCCCACGCCGTGGTGAGCGGTCTGCTGCCGCACGCCGATCTGGCGCTTGACCTCCACTCCGGCGGCTCGACCAGCCGCTATCTGCCCTCCGCCTTCGTGTACGAGGGCCCGGACCCGGCGGCGTGGGACGCGAAGCGCCGGCTGACCGGCCTGCTCGGCATGCCGTGGGCGATGACCGTGCCGGAGCGGTTCGAACCCGGTTCGTTCTCGTCCGCCGCCGACAAGGCGGGGGTCCCGATGATCTCCACCGAGCTGGGCGGCGGAGGCGAGGTGGACCCGCTGATCGTCGAGCAGGCGGTGCACGGCCTGCGCCGGGTACTCGAGGGCGCCGGCGTCCTCGCCCCGTCCGGCCGGACACCCTCCCCGCCGGCGACCCGGTGGATCGCCCTGGGCGAGGACTGTGCGGTCCTCACTCCCGCCCGGGGACTGTTCGAACCGCTGGCCCGGCTCGGCAGCCGGGTGGCCGAAGGCGAACTCCTCGGCCGGATCCATCCGGTGGAGGAACTCGACCGCGCCTCGGTCCCGGTCGTCGCCCACCGCGACGGACTGGTCGCCGTCGTACGCCGGCCCCCGCTGGTGGAACTCGGCGACTGCCTGTACCACCTGGCCGACGAGTCCGGCTCCGACGCCACCCGCCCCTGAGCCCGCCGGGGCTCCGGCCCCGGCGCTCCCCCTCGCACCCACCCCCCGCAGGCACGTTGACGCACCATCCGGGTCACATCCCCCTGTCCGAAAGGCAGTTCCCGTGCGCAACCCGATCAACCGCCCCGCCCGCGCCGCCGCCGTCGCGGTCGTCCTGCTCGCCGTGTCCGCCTGTACCCACGCCTCCACCGGAGCGGGTGGACCGGGATCCCCCGCGGGAGGTGAACCCGCCGCCGCGTCGCAGCCACCGACCGGCCCCGACGAGGACGCGGTCTCACTCCTGCCCGCCGCCGCCAGGTCCAAGGGCGTGCTCACCGTGGCGAGCGACGCCTCGTACCGGCCCTTCGAGTACTTCGACACCGACAACCGCACCATGATCGGCTTCGACGTCGACCTCACCGACGCCCTCGGGGCCAAGCTCGGCCTGAAGGTCCGCCACGTCAACGCCGGCTTCGACAGCATCCTCCCCGGCCTCGCCGCCGGGAAGTACGACCTCGGAGCCTCGTCGTTCTCCGTCACTCCCGAACGTTCGCGGACCGTGGACTTCGTCCCCTACCTCGACGGCGGTTCCTCGATCGCGGTCGCGAAGGGCAACCCGAAGAAGCTCTCCATGGACCCGGACCTGCTCTGCGGCCTCACCGTCTCCGCCCAGAAGGGCAGCGTCCAGGGCCTGGAGCAGCTCCCCGCCATCTCCGAGGAGTGCCGCGCGGCCGGTGACCGGCCGGTGGGCATCGAACTCTTCCCCTCCCAGGACGGCGCCAACCTCGCGGTCGTCAGCGGCCGCGCGGACGCCGTCATGGCCGACACCGTGTCCCTGAACCTGCAGGCCGAGGCGTCCGGCGGACAGTTCGAACTCGCTCCCGGCGACGACTACGCGCCGACACCGACGGGTCTGGCCCTCGTCAAGGGCTCTCCACTCAAGCCCGCGCTCGACGCGGCCATGGCCTCCGCGCTCACCGACGGAACGGTGAAGAAGCTGATGGACAAGTGGCACATCCCCGCAAGCGCGATGCTCCGGACGGAGAGCTGACATGTCCGCACTCTCCTCCGCTCTGGAGCCCTCGAGGACGGCGCCCGACGACGGCCTCACCATCGTGCCCAAACGGCACCCCGGCCGGTGGCTGTCCGCCGCCGTCCTGATCGCGATCGCGGCGTCGACCGTCGTCTCGGCGGTCACCAACGACCGCTTCGGCTGGGACGTCGTGCACGCCTACCTGCGCGACGTGTCGATCGCCAAGGGTCTGCTCATCACCCTGGAACTCACCGCCGTGTGCATGGCCATCGGCATCGTGCTCGGTGTCGCGCTGGCCGTGATGCGGCTGTCGGTCAACCCCGTTGTCCGCGCCGCCGCGTTCGCCTACGTGTCCTTCTTCCGCGGCACCCCCGTCCTCGTACAGCTGCTGTTCTGGTACAACCTGGCGGCCCTCTATCCCACCCTCTCGTTCGGCATCCCCGGGCTCGCACTGGACGCCAACGAACTGATCACCCCGATGCTCGCGGCGATCCTCGGACTCGGCCTCAACGAGGCCGCCTACATGTCGGAGATCGTCCGGGCCGGCATCCAGTCCGTCGACCGGGGGCAGGGCGAGGCCGCGGGTGCGCTCGGGCTGACGCGGATGCAGACGATGCGCCGCATCGTCCTGCCCCAGGCGATGCGGGTGATCGTCCCACCGACCGGCAACGAGACCATCGGGATGCTCAAGACGACAGCACTGGTCAGCGTCCTCGCCGTGCCCGACCTGCTGTACTCCGCGCAGATCATCTACGCACGCAACTTCCAGACCATCCCGCTGCTGATCGTCGCCAGCATCTGGTACCTCGTGGTCACCACGGTCCTGACGACCGGCCAGTTCTACATCGAGCGGCACTTCTCCCGCGGCGACCGGGCCCTGCCGCCCACACCCGTGAACCGGCTGCGCGAACTGCTGCGTACGCACGCCCCGATCACCCACCGGAGGACGCCATGAAGGCGACAGGGACGCACCCGGCGGTCACGAACTCTGCCGACGAGACCGCGCAGATGGTCCGGGCGGAGGGGATCCGCAAGCGCTACGGCAGGCTGGAGGTGCTCAAGGGTGTCGACCTCACGGTCCGCCGCGGCGAGGTCGTCTGCCTCATCGGCCCCTCGGGATCGGGCAAGAGCACCTTCCTGCGCTGCGTCAACCACCTGGAGACGATCGACGGCGGCCGGATGTGGGTCGACGGCCGGGTCGTCGGCCACGAGCAGCGCGGAACGCGGCTGCACGAGCTCTCCGACCGGGAGATCTGCCGCCGGCGCGCCGGCATCGGCATGGTGTTCCAGCACTTCAACCTGTTCCCGCACATGACGGTCCTGCAGAACCTGATCGAGGCCCCGGTGCGGGTGCTGCGTGAGCCGCGCGCGGTGGCCGTCGAGCGGGCGACGGACCTCCTCGACCGCGTCGGGCTCCGGGACAAGACCGACGCCTACCCCCGCCATCTGTCCGGCGGCCAGCAACAGCGCGTGGCCATCGCCCGCGCCCTGTGCATGCGGCCCGGGCTGATGCTGTTCGACGAGCCGACGTCCGCCCTGGATCCGGAGCTGGTCGGCGAGGTGCTGGCGGCGATGCGCGACCTTGCCGCGTCCGGCATGACGATGCTCGTCGTCACCCATGAGATGGGATTCGCCCGTGAAGTGGCCGACCGTGTCGCCTTCTTCGACGCCGGGCGGGTCGTCGAGTGCGGCCCGGCGCGCGAGGTCGTGGGCGATCCCCGGCACCCGCGTACACAGGCCTTCCTGGCGTCGGTCCGCTGAGCCCGAGTGGAGAGGAGTTCGAATGGAGAGGAGTTCGAGATGAGACTGCTGCTGCGGGCCAACGCCCACCGTGTGGCCGGCCCGTACTGCCGGGAGGTCGCCGCCTCCCCCGACACCGACCGGCCCGAGCCGTGGCGCTGGCATGTACGGCTGCACACCGGCGGCCGTGACGACGAGGATCCGCCGTCGCCGGGCACCGGGCGCCGCGTCCTGCGGCTGACGGACGGCGCGGCACTGGAGGCCGTGACCGACCCGTCGGCGGTCACCGCCGACGTGCACGTCCTGGGCGACGGCGACAACGGCAGCGACCGCCACGGTGGTGGCGAACAGCTTGTCGAGCGCGGTCCCGGGGACGTCGTGGTCCTCCTCGCCTGGGGCGGCACCGTCGTCGTGGAGGAGCGGCACACGCTCGCCGAGGGAGACGCGCTGGTGCTGGCGGGGGACGACGACCCGCTCGCGGTCGGCGTGCGCCGTGAGGAGACCGCCGACTGCGCCGTGGTCCGGCTCGGCCCGGCGGACGGCGGGGCACTGGGGTGGGTCCCGTGACCCGCACGCCCCCGGAGAGGGAGGGCACCCTGCACCTGCGAGTCACCTCGATGCGCCTGGAGGCCGAACGCGTGCTGTCGCTGCGGCTCCGGCCGCCCGGCGGGGGCGTGCTGCCGGCGTGGGAACCGGGCGCCCATGTGGATCTGCGTCTGCCGGGCGGCACCGTGCGCCAGTACTCGCTCAACGGTTCGCCGGACGACCGTCGTTCGTGGCGGCTCAGCGTCCTGCACGAGACCGCGTCGCGCGGCGGCTCCGAAGCGGTCCACCGCACGCTGCGGGTGGGCGACACGGTCGAGGTGACCGGACCGCGCAACACCTTCCCGCTCGTCGGCGACTCCCCCGAGTACCTGTTCGTCGCGGGCGGCATCGGCATCACGCCGATCCTGCCGATGGTCGACCGGGTGGCCGCGCGCGGTGCCCGCTGGTCACTGCTGTACGGCGGACGGACCCGGCCCGCAATGGCGTTCCTCGACCACCTGGCGCGGTACGGCGACCGGGTGCGGGTGCGGCCGCAGGACACGCACGGCCTGCTCGACCTTGGCGGCTTCCTGGGGTCGCCCCGCCCGGGCACCGTCGTGTACGCCTGCGGCCCGGAACCGCTGCTGGCGGCCCTGGAGGAGCAGTGCCGCGCCTGGCCGGCCGGAACGCTGCGCGTCGAGCGGTTCGCCGCCCGGCTCCCCGCGGCGCCCGGCGGCGCGGAGCAGGAGTTCGAGGTGGTGCTGAACCGCAGCGGGCGGACGGTGGCCGTGCCGTCCGGGAGCTCGGTGCTCGAGGCACTGGAGGACAACGGGCTGCGGCCGGCCAACTCCTGCCGGCAGGGCATCTGCGGCACCTGTGAGACCAAGGTGCTGGACGGCGTCCCGGAGCACCGGGACAGCCTCCTCTCCCAGGAGGAGCGGGACGCCAACGACACCATGATGATCTGCGTCGGCCGCGCCCGCTCAGAACGGCTGGTGCTCGATCTGTGACGGGCCCGGGGTCCGGCGCGTCGCCCGGTCCCCGGGGCTCGCGCCGGGCCCGGTGCCTGTGTATGCGCGGCGTTTCGGCCGCATGGCAGTCGTGTGAAAGGCCGATGTTCGCTCCTGACCGGAGGGCCTGGTCGTGTCTAGGGTCCAAGAGATCGTTCGTCCCTACGACTTGGAGCATCCGTGCACCGCAGACTGATCGTCCCGAGCGCGCTCGCGGCCACCCTTTTGCTGGCGATCCCGGCATCGGCCGCGAACTCCTCGGCAGGAGCACCGGGCATCGGCGACCCCTACTACCCGGCGGCCGGCAACGGCGGGTACGACGTGTCGCACTACGACCTGCGGCTCAAGTACCAGCCCGAGACGGACCTTCTGGAGGGGACCGCGACCCTGCTGGCCACCGCCACGCAGGACCTGAGCCGCTTCAACCTCGACTTCGGACTCGAGGTGAGCGAGGTCAGGGTCGGCGGCAGGAAGGCGCAGTTCAAGAAGGAGGGCACCCAGGAACTGGTCGTCACCCCCGCCTCGCCGCTCGCGAAGGGCAGGGCCACCTCTGTGGTGGTGCGGTACGCGGGCAAACCGTCCGAGCTGCAGATCGGCGGCTGGACGGCCTGGCACCGCACGCCGGACGGCGGCGTGGCCGCGCAGGAGCCGGATTCGGCCGTGTGGTGGTTCCCGAGCAACGACCATCCGCTGGACAAGGCGACGTACGACGTGTCCGTCTCGGTGCCGGACGGCTCGCAGGCCATCAGCAACGGAGTGCTCGTCTCGCAGAGTTCCAGGCTGGGCTGGACGCGCTACAACTGGCGGTCGAACAAGCCGCAGGCGTCGTATCTGGCCACTCTGGCGGTCGGGAAGTTCGACATCACCACGGACACGACCGCCGACGGGCTGCCGGTCCTGAACGCCTACAGCAGGGACCTCGGCGACAACGCGGGCGCCGCGCGGGCCAGCATCGAGCGGACCGGCGAGGTGGCCGAGTGGCTCACCGAGGTGTTCGGCCCGTATCCGTTCAACGCCCTGGGCGGATACGTGCCGAACGTGCGGAGCGGCTACGCCCTGGAGACCCAGACCCGCCCGTTCTACAGCCCCCGCCAGTTCGCGAACGGCGCCAACGTCTCCGTGGTCGTGCACGAGCTCGCCCACCAGTGGTACGGCGACAGCGTGTCCGTGAAGGGCTGGAAGGACATCTGGGTGAACGAGGGCTTCGCCCGGTACAGCCAGTGGCTGTGGTCGGAGAAGGAGGGCGAGGGGACCGCGCAGGAGCTGGCGGACTGGGTCTACGCCCAGCACCCGGCGGACGACCCGTTCTGGAAGGTCGCCCCCGGTGACCCGGGCCCGGAGAACCAGTTCCACCTCGCCGTGTACGACCGCGGGGCGCTGGCGCTCCAGGCGCTGCGGAACGAGATCGGCGACGAGGACTTCTTCGCGATTCTGAAGGGCTGGCCGGCCGAGCGCGCGTACGGCAACGCGAAGGTGGGCGATTTCGTCGCCTACGCGGAGCGGGAGTCGGGCAAGCCGCTCGCCGGACTGTTCGACACCTGGCTGTACGAGCCGTCGAAGCCTGCCGCGCCGGCGGTGGCGGCCGGGGCGCGTGCCGCCGGGTCGGCGGACGGCGCCGTGACCGAGCCCAGGTCCTGGAAGAGCATCGCCGCGACGAACACCATCCACGACCACGGTGACGAGCACGACCACGGGCACGGGCACGGTGACGACCACGAGCACGGTGACAAGCACGACCACGGGCACGGGGACGGCCACAAGCACTGACGCGGCCTCGGACAGGTACCCGGCGTCAGGGCGCCGCCCCTCGGTGCGTACGACCGTACGCCTCATGGTGTACGGTCGTACGCATGGCCGATCACTTCGCCGGCGACCCCCGGACCAACCGCGAACGCATGCTCGCGGGCGACCTCTACATCGCCGACGACCCGGATCTCGCCCGCGCGGCACAGCGCGCCGTGCGCCTGGCCGCCGAGTACCTCGCGGCGTACGCCCGGGACGCGGACGCCGCCAGGCCGATCGTCGCCGAACTGATCGGCGACTTCGGCGAGGGCGCGCACATCAAGCCGCCGCTGCACGTCGACTACGGCACGTACATCACGGTCGGCGAGGGAACCTTCGTCAACTACAACCTCACCGCCCTGGACGTCGCCCCGATCACGATCGGCAAGGACTGCCAGATCGGACCGAACGTGCAACTGCTCACCCCCACGCACCCCGTGGCGCCGCAGCCGCGCCGGGACAAGCTGGAGGCGGCCCTGCCGATCACCATCGGCGACAACGTGTGGCTCGGTGGCGGCGCGATCGTCCTGCCCGGCGTCACGATCGGTGACAACAGTGTCATCGGGGCCGGCGCCGTCGTCACCAAGGACGTCCCGGCGAACGTCGTCGCCCTGGGCAATCCCGCCCGCGTCGTCCGCCCGGTCGAGGGCTGAGGCGATGGCCACGGGCCACGTCGACCCCGAGCGGCGGGAGCGCATCATCGCCGCCGCCCTCGACCTCATCGCGGAGGAGGGCGTCGCGGGCACGTCGCACCGCAAGGTCGCGGCCCGGGCGGGTGTCCCCCTCGGCTCGATGACGTACCACTTCCGCGGCATGGACGAGCTGCTGCGGGAGGCGTTCACCCGCTTCTCCCGGACCGTCGTGGCGCACTTCGAGGAGTGTCTCGGCGCGGCGGGCTCCCTCGAGGAGGCCCGCGCGGCGGTCGCCGACCTCATCCATCCCCGGTCCGGCTCCGACCAGCGCAGTCTGGTCCTCACCCACGAGCTGTACACGCTCGCGGCCCGGCAGCCCGCCTACCGGGAGCTCACGCGGGAGTGGATGCGCGGCAGCCGGCGGATCCTCGAGCGGCACTTCGACGCGGCGACGGCCCGTCAGCTGGACGCGCTCATCGAGGGCATGTCGATCCACCGCGCGCTCGACACCGAACCGCACGACCGGGCGCTGACCGTCGACGCCATCGCCCGTCTCACCGCCACCCGGCCGCCGCCCGGCGGGTGACCCCCAGCCGCCCGGCCGGCGCGCTTCCTGACGAGTGCGCCGGCCGGGCTCGTTTCCCCCGCAGCCGGGAGCCCGCAACAGGGAGCCCGTCGGAAGCCCGTGTGACGCGAAGCCCGTGATCGGTAGCCCCTCACCGGACGCCCCCGGATCTGGGAGCGCTCTCAGACTGACGGTCCGGGCGGATATCCTGTCCAGGTCAGACACGCCGCCGACCGGTGCGCCAAGGACCTGGACCAGACGAGGAGCGCCCGCCTTGCCCGAGCAGACCACTGGGTCCCGCCCCACTCTCGAAGCCGTAGCGGCTCGCGCGGGCGTCTCCCGGGCCACGGCCTCCCGAGTCGTCAACGGCGGTGCCGGGGTACGCGCGCCGCTGGTCGACAAGGTGCGCCAGGCGGTCGAGGAACTCGGTTACGTGCCGAACCACGCGGCGCGCACCCTGGTCACCCGTCGCAACGGAGCGGTCGCCGTGGTCATCGCCGAGCCCGAGATGCGGATCTTCTCCGACCCCTTCTTCGAGCAGCAGGTCCGCGGGATCAGCCGTGAGCTCACGGCGCACGACTCCCAGCTGGTGCTGCTGTGGGTGGAGGGCCCCCAGGACCACGACCGGATCGCCCGCTATCTGGGCGGCGGCCACGTCGACGGCGCACTCGCCTTCTCGCTGCACAACGACGACCAGCTGCCGGCGCTCATCGGCAGGACGAAGATCCCCATGGTCTTCGGCGGACGGCCCGTGTCGGGCTCCGACCTCGCCGTACCGTATGTGGACGCCGACAACCGCGGCGGCGCGAGGGAGGCCGTACGCCATCTGGTCTCGCGTGGCTGTGCGCACATCGCACACATCTCGGGCCCCCGCGACCAGACGTCCGCCCAGGACCGCGTCGACGGCTACCACGACGTCCTGATGGACGCGGATCCCGCGCTGTTCTGCCAGGGCGACTTCACGGAGGCGAGCGGTGCCCGGGCGATGGCCGATCTGCTGGACCGGCGACCGGACGTCGACGGCGTCTTCGTCTCCAACGACCTGATGGCGTCTGGGGCACTGCGCACACTGCGGGAACGCGGCCTGCGGGTGCCGGAGGACGTGGCCGTCGTCGGTTTCGACGACATGGCCTCCGTCGTCGGCACGACGCGGCCCGCCCTGACCACGGTGCGCCAGGACATCGAGGGCATGGGCCGGCTGATGGTCCGGCTGCTGATGCGGCTGCTGAACGAGTCCGGTGGCGAGGCCCCCGCCTCAGTGATCACCCCGACCACACTGGTGCGCCGCGAATCCGCCTGACCGCCCGATCCGCACCGGATCTCACCGGATCGCAGCGCACCGCACTGCGTCGCATCGCACCGCGCCGCACGCGCCGACGCGCCGCACGCCGAAGTCGTTCCGGCGTGCGGCGCGCAAGGGCGTTCCTCCTGAGGCCCTAGCCGAAGGGAATCACCAGGACGGACTTGTCGGTGCCGGTCTGGAGTTTCGCGGTGCCGTTGCCGATGGCGCTCCACACCTCGAGGCGGACGGTGCCGCCGGCCATGTTGCCCAGCGTGCCGGTGGAGGCCTTGAGGCCGCGTGACTGCGCGTACTCCTCCCAGCCGGTGACCGGGTCGGTCGCGAAGTAGTGGTACGTCTCCGTCCGGTCGAAGGTGCCGTCACCGGTGAGGTCGTAGCTGATGCGCGCCTGCTGGCCGAGCCCGACCGTGGTGCCGGCGTCGACCTGGAGGCGGAAGCCGGTGGCCGCGCCGGGGGTGAGTGTGCCGTTGACGCCCCGGACCTCGTAGACGAGCGGCTGGTGCGGGGTGCCGTCGTAGTTGGCGCCGCCGGCGGAGGCGATCGTGTCGCTGCCCGCCGTGCCGCCGGTCGCGGTGGTGAGGGCTCCCCCGGTGCGCAGCTGGAAGGTGTTCCCCGTGGGCGGCTCGGGGTCGGGGTCGGGGTCGCCGCTGCCCGTTCCGGTGCCGGTGGCGGTGGAACGGGCGGGCACGGAGAGCGTCTTGCCGTCGGAGAAGGTCACGGTGCGGGCGGTCGAACCGTGGTTGTGGGCCGCGTAGGTGCGCGCGGTGCCCTTGGTGAAGACGGCGGAGGTGGGAATGTCACCGGTCACCGTGGCGTCCGGGGCGCCCAGTGTGTCGAGGGTGCTGATCCAGTGGTAGGTGTGGGCCTTCGACTCGCCCTGCTCGGGTGTGTAACCCGCGTTGCCCGCGTCCCACTTGGACTTGGCCGTGGCGGGGTCGGCGAAGGACTGGAACTCCCACAGGATGTCGCGCCATTCGACGGCCGGGCCGCCGTTCTCCCGTTCCATCTCGGCGATGTTGCGACGGATCGCCGTCTTCTCGCCGCCGAGGTGGAGCGAACCGCCGGTGACGGGGAGGACGTTGATGCCGTGGATCTCCTCGGGGTTGGCCGTCCACCAGGTGGCGTAGGCGGCACCGCTGCCCCAGACCATGCCGGCCGTGTCATGCCCGAAGTTGGACGGGAAGACCTGCTCGTCGGCGTCGAACCAGTACTGGGCGATCGACTCCGACTCCGTGGTCAGCAGGTAGGTGCCGAGGTCGCGCATCGAGGTGTCCCCGGTGGCGGAACCCCACAGGATCAGCGCCGCGCTGAGGTTGGTGGACTCGGACGAGGACTCCTGGTTGTTGCCTGCCGCGAAGCCCTGGTGACCGGAGGCCCAGCTGTGGCCCGCGTAGACGTCGAAGCCGCGCAGGAAGGGGAAGGCCGTGTCGGTGCGTGCGGCGTTGGCGGTGTCGCGCACCAGGGTCTTGACCATGCCGCCCCAGGCGGAGTCGGCGGCCCAGGCCCGGTCGTACTGGGCGACGATCGCCGCCGCGTAGACGTAGTAGCTGTAGTGGAAGTGGTGGTCGTTGAGCTCGGTGTCGCTGCCGTAGGAGGCCGGGTAGCCGGTGAGGGTCTTCCAGTCCTTGTCGTACGAGAACTCGTTCGCCCCGCCCGCGGTGAACCAGTCCTGCAGCCTGCCCTTGATCAGGCCGAGGAGCTTGTCACGGGTGCCGGTCTCGCCGATCTGCTCGGCGACGGGCACGAGCTGGGCGAGACGGCCGAGCGCCTTGCCGGTCCAGTAGGTGTCGGTCGCTCCGGAGAACGGGTCGGAGGCGTTCGCCACCTCGTTCAGGTAGCCGCGCAGCCGGGCGGTGTCCACACCGTTCGACTTCGGCAGTGCGGGCAGCACCGCGGCGGCCTTCTGGCTGGTGGTGAAGGACGCCGACTCGCGGACCTTCATGGTGCCGCGGGGCGAGACGTACGTGTAGGAGGTGAGCGGGTCGGTCGTGTTGAGCCACTGGTGGCGGTAGAGGGCCTGGAGCGTGCCGCGCTCGGTGCCCTCCTTGGCCTCCGTGCTGAGCGTGTAGGTGGCCCTGACCGTACCGCCGTTGTAGCTCCAGGCGACGCTGGAGCCGGTGACGAAGCTGTAGGCGTACTTCCGATAGGTCGCCAGCGCGCTCGTGGAGGGCAGCACGGCGACGGAGAAGTAGTCCTTGGAGCCGAGCCCGGCGGTGATCGTGGATCCGGAGATGTTCCAGTCGCTGCCGGTCGGCGCGAAGAGGGCGTAGTGGTGTCCGGCGACGGTGATGCCGAGGACGTTGCCCTGGTCCGCGAAGACGGCGGGGGCGGCGGCGGTGGTGATCTGCGCGTTGCCGCCCGAGCCCTTGGCGTACACGAACGGAGAGCCGTGGCCGATGGTGGTGCGCAGGGTGCGTGCGCCGTCCGACCAGTAGGGCGTGACGGTCCAGTCGGACCAGTTGTCGGCCTTGGTGTCCGGCGAGTTGAGGCCGCTGAGACCGATGGTGAGGTCGCGCTTGTGCGCGTACTCGTACTGGCGGCCGTCGCCGACGATCGCGGCGGTGGTCGGGTAGCCGACGTCGAGCCCGCCGGCGGTGGCCTGGTAGGTGAGGGGGTGCCCGTACATGGGGGTCGAGTACGGGTTGTCGCCGTAGCGCTGGAAGGCGAGGGAGGACCACCAGTCGTTGGTGGGCACCGGCCGGCTCTTGGCGGCGGCGGTCACCTTGGGGACGACCGGCGCGCCGGTGTTGGTGGTGGGGCCCGACGTCCCGGCGGGGCGGGTGTCGGAGTAGCTGCCGGAGCCTACGGGGATCGTGGCGGCGGCCGCGGGTGCGGCGGCCGGGCCCAGGCCGAAGGCGGCCAGGGCTGAGGCCAGGACCAGCGCGGCTGCTGGCCTGGTGCGGGGGGCTGGCATGAAGCGGCACCTCAAGTCATCACGGGAAGGGGTGGCCGAGAGCGCTCTCAGACGGCCGAAACGTAGAACTCCTGAAACACAAGTGTCAATACATCGAACAAGCCCGGTAGTTGCTGCCGAGTCCAAGCCGTTATGTCTTCGAGTCTTGACGGGGTGAGCGCTCGCGGGGCACGCTCCAAGCGCAGATTTGAGAGCGCTCTCAAACGTTCTCGTCCCACCTGAAGCCAAGGGAGGCTTCCCATGCCCATAGCCAGAGCCGCCAAAAGGGCCGCAGTCCGCCTGGGTGCGGTCGCGCTCGCCGGGGCCCTGCTCGCCGCCTGCGGATCCGGTTCCTCGGACACCGCTTCCGACGGCGAGGGCGGGAAGGTCACGCTCACCGTCGACCTGTTCGGTTCCTTCGGCTACAAGGAAGCCGGCCTCTACGCCGAGTACGAGAAGCTGCACCCGAACGTCACGATCAAGCAGACCGACACCGAGGACGAGGCCGACTACTGGAAGTCGCTCCAGACCCGTCTGGCCGGCGGCGGCGGCCTCGCGGATGTCCAGGGCATCGAAGTCGGACGCATCGCGTCGGTCACCCAGCAGCAGGCCGACAAGTTCGAGGACCTGAAGAAGTACGGCGCCGACAAGCTGAAGAGCCAGTTCGCTCCGGCCAAGTGGGCGGCGGCGACCGGCAAGGAGGGCCAGGTCCTCGGCCTCGGCACCGACGTCGGCCCCGAGGCCATGTGCTACCGCACCGACCTCTTCAAGCAGGCGGGCCTGCCCACCGACCGCGAGGAACTCGCGAAGAAGTGGTCGACGTGGGACGGATACCTCGAGCTCGGCAAGCAGTACAAGGCCAAGGCACCCGCCAAGAGCGCGTGGCTGGACAGCGTCGGCAGCCTCTTCTCCATCATGATCGGGCAGGAGGAGGAGCGTTACTACGACGCCTCCGGGAAGCTCATCTGGGACACCAACCCGGCACTGAAGACGGCGTGGGACACGTCCGTCAAGGCGGCGGAGAGCGGGCTGAGCGCGAAGCTCGACCAGTGGTCACCGCAGTGGAACCAGGCCTTCGCCGCCGGTTCCTTCGCCACCATCCCCTGCCCCGCCTGGATGCTCGGCTACATCAAGGGCCAGGCCGGTGACTCGGGCCAGGGCAAGTGGGACATCGCCAAGCTGCCCGGCGGCGCCGGCAACTGGGGCGGCTCGTACCTCTCCATCCCGCGCGCGGCCAAGCACAAGAAGGAGGCGTACGAGCTGATCGAGTGGCTCACCGCCCCTGAGCAGCAGGCCAAGCTGTTCCAGAAGCAGGGCAACTTCCCCTCGTCCACCGGTGCCATCGAGAAGGTCGCGGACGCCACCGACCCGTACTTCTCCGGCGCACCGATCGGCCAGATCTTCGGTGACGCGGCGAAGGCAGCCCCGGTCCAGGTCCTCGGCGTGCACGACCAGAACGTCAACCAGCAGATCACCAACGCGCTGGGCGAGGTCGAGCGCAAGGGCGCCTCGTCGGAGAAGGCGTGGGCGAACGCCAAGAAGGGCGTCGACAACACCATCGGCTGACGCCTCGGGGGAGCAACCCCTTCGGGCCGGTCCGTCGACACTCGACCCCCGCACCGGACCGGCCCGAAGGCCCCTCCCCCGCACCGCCCGAGTACGGCTCGGTAGCTCCTGAGTACCGCCCGCACCACCGCGGACGGACCGGGCGCCGCCCCGCACCACCGCGTACTCCCCGGGCCCCGCCCCAAACCGCCCCGTACCGCCGCGTACTCCCCCGGCCCCGCCCCGTACCGCCGCCCGAGTACCGCCCCGCATCACGTCAGCACCGCCTCAGAATCCGCCCGCACCGCACTCGTACCGACTCATCCCGAAGGGCCGCACCGTGACCCTCACCGCTTCCGCGAAGCCGGTCTCGCCGCCCCGGCCGCCGGCCGTGCGTCGCGCCTGGCGCAAGGTCTCGCCGTACGCATACATCGCCCCGTTCTTCACGCTGTTCGCCGCCTTCGGGCTCTTCCCGCTGGTCTACACGGCGTTCGTCTCGCTCTACCGGGTCGAGCTGCAGACCCCCGGCGACATGGAGTGGCGGGGGCTCGGCAACTACACCGCCCTGCTGAACGACGAATTCTTCTGGACCTCGCTGCGCAACACGTTCACCATCGGGGTGCTCTCCACGGTGCCGCAGCTGGTGATGGCGCTCGGTCTCGCCCACCTGCTCAACTACCGGCTGCGCGGCCGTACTTTCCTGCGCACCGCGATGCTGCTCCCGTACGCGACATCCGTGGCCGCCGCCACCCTCGTCTTCGCCCAGCTCTTCGGCCGCGACTTCGGGCTCATCAACTACGTCCTGGGGCTGGTCGGTTTGGGCCCGGTGGACTGGCAGACCGGCACCGTCGCCTCGCAGATCGCCGTCTCCACCATCGTGATCTGGCGCTGGACCGGCTACAACGCGCTGATCTACCTGGCGGGCATGCAGTCCATCCCGACCGAGCTGTACGAGGCGGCGGAGATGGACGGCGCGTCGCGGTGGCGGCAGTTCTTCCATGTCACGCTGCCGGGGCTGCGGCCCACGATCGTGTTCACGGTGGTCGTCTCCACGATCGGCGCCACCCAGCTCTTCGGTGAGCCGCTGCTGTTCGAGGGCTCGATCTCGGGCGGCATCTCGCACCAGTACCAGACGCTCGGCCTCTACATGTACGAGCAGGGCTGGGGCTTCTTCCACCTGGGCCGCGCCGCCGCCATCGCCTGGGTGATGTTCCTGCTGATCCTGGTGCTGGTCGGGGTCAACGCCCTGATCGCGCGCCGCCGTTCCCGCAAGGAGGCCGGCCGATGACCACGCTCGCCGCACCGCCGACGAAGCAGCAGCCGGCCACCGAGACCCCCGCGGTCCGCAGGCTCCGTGGCCGGAAGTCCGGCGCCGGCCGCACCATGAAGGGCGGCAAGCTCGCCTACGCCATCCTCATCGTCGCGGTCCTGATCTCCGCGTTCCCCTTCTACTGGACGATCGTCGCCGCCAGCCGTTCCAACGCCGACCTGGCCAAGGTGCCGCCCACACTGCTGCCGGGGCCCAACCTGATCCGCAACTTCGAGGCGGTGATGGAGGAGGCGGACATCGGCAAGGCGCTCGTCAACTCCTTCATCGTCTCCGGCTCCATCACCGTCGGCACGGTCCTGTGCTGCACGCTCGCCGGTTTCGCCTTCGCCAAGCTGCGCTTCCGCGGCCGTGGTGCGCTGCTGGGCATCACCGTCGGCACGATGATGATCCCGCCGCAGCTGGGCGTCATCCCGCTGTTCATGCTGATCGCAGAGCTGCAGTGGGTGAACCAGCTCCAGGCGGTGATCCTGCCCGGCCTGGTGTCGGCCTTCGGTGTGTTCTTCATGCGCCAGTACCTGATGCAGTCCCTGCCGGACGAGTTGATCGAGGCCGCCCGAGTCGACGGCGCCTCGACCGCACGCGTCTTCTGGTCGATCGTGGTCCCCATCGCCCGGCCCGGCATGGCTGTGCTCGGCATGCTGACGTTCATGGCCGCCTGGAACGACTTCTTCTGGCCGATCGTGGCGCTCACCTCGTCGGAGCCGACGGTCCAGGTGGCACTGCGCCAGCTCGGCGGCGGCTACGTCCACGACCAGTCCGTGATCATGGCGGGCACCCTGCTGGGCACCCTCCCCGTCCTGCTGGTGTTCGGCCTGCTCGGCCGGCAGATCGTCGGCGGCATCATGCAGGGCGCGGTCAAGGGCTAGAGCCCTCGTCCGGAGGGCCGGGACCGATCCGGACCGAAAGCCCCTCCGATCCACCGTCTTCGCTCAGACGTCTCACTCCGCCCACTACCAGGAGTTCCACCTGATGACCGCGCTCGACGCACGCCCCGACACCACGACGACACTCCGGTTCCCCACCGGGTTCCGCTGGGGCACCGCCACCGCCGCGTACCAGATCGAGGGTGCGGCCGCCGAGGACGGCCGCACCCCGTCCATCTGGGACACCTTCAGCCGGATTCCGGGCAAGGTCCGCAACGGCGACACCGGTGACATCGCCGCCGATCACTACCACCGGATGAGCGACGACGTCGCCCTCATGCGCCGGCTCGGGGTCACCGACTACCGGTTCTCGATCGCCTGGCCGCGGGTACAGCCCACCGGCCGCGGCCCCGCCGTGCAGAAGGGCCTCGACTTCTACCGACGGCTCGCCGACGAGTTGCGGGAAGCCGGCATCCGGCCCGTGGCCACGCTCTACCATTGGGACCTGCCCCAGGAACTGGAGGACGCCGGGGGCTGGCCGCAGCGGGAGACCGCACGGCGCTTCGGCGAGTACGCCTCGATCATGGCCGACGCGCTGGGCGACCGGGTGGCGACCTGGACCACCCTCAACGAACCGTGGTGCGCCGCCTTCCTCGGGTACGGCAGCGGCGAGCACGCCCCCGGCCGCACCAGCGCGCTCGCCTCGCTGCGCGCCGCGCACCACTTCAACCTGGCGCACGGCTGGGCCGCCCAGGCGCTGCGTGCCGGGCTGCCGCTGTCCGCGGAGGTGTCGCTGACGCTCAACCTCCACGCGGTGCGGGCCCATTCGGACTCGGCGGCCGACCTGGACGCGGCGCGCCGCATCGACGCCGTCGGCAACCGCATCTTCCTCGACCCGGTGTTCCGCGGCCGGCTCCCGGAGGATCTGGTGCGGGACACGGCACAGGTCACCGACTGGTCCTTCGTCATGAACGGCGACCTCGACGTGGCCTCCACACGGATCGACTCGCTGGGCATCAACTACTACTCCCCCACCGTCGTCGCCGCGCAGTCCGGCCCGGCTTCCCCCTCACCGTGGGCGGGCGCGGAACAGCACGTGAAGTTCCTGCCCGCGCCCGGTCCGCGCACCGCGATGGACTGGCCGGTCGACGCCGACGGCCTGCACGAGCTGCTGATCCGGCTGCGCGACGACCTGCCGGGCGTACCGCTGGTGATCACCGAGAACGGCGCGGCGTACGACGACTACGCAGACCCGTCCGGCGAGGTCAAGGACCCCGAGCGGGTGGCCTACCTGCACGCGCATCTGTCGGCGGTCCACCGTGCGATCGCGGACGGCGCGGACGTACGCGGGTACTTCCTCTGGTCCCTGCTGGACAACTTCGAGTGGGCGTACGGCTACAGCAAGCGGTTCGGTGTGGTGCACGTCGACTTCGCGACGCAGCGCCGCACCTTCAAGGACAGCGCGCGCTGGTACGCGGAGGTCATCGCGCGCGGGGGTCTGAGCTGAGCCTCTGGGCCCGGCGCGCCTCGCGGGCCATGGGGAGGTAGCGCAGTCGCTCGGGGAGTACGGGGACCACGGCCCGTACGACCCGGGCGAAGCGCCGCAGCCTGCGTTCCTGGGTGTCCGTCCAGGGCAGGCCGATGGCCTCGCGGGCGTCCGGCGGCATGAGCCCGACGGTCATGAACCGCCGGAAGCGGGCCAGCGGCGGCAGCAGCAGCGGCCACAGCGCGCGGAGCACCGCCTTCAGCGGCCGCGGCCCGCGGTCGGGCGGCGGAACCGGCTGGTCCACGTCCACCAGCTCCCGTACGACGACGGTTGCCTCGAGCTCGTCCGCCAGGACCTTGCGGTAGTAGGGCCAGAACTCCTCGATCGTCCGCGGCATGTCCCGGTCGTGGATGCCGAGGATCCGGCCGACCTGGAGCCACTCCGCGTACAGCTGTCGCTCCTCCGCCTCGGTCAGCTCGCGCACCAGGTAGCGGGCGGCGTGCCGGTACACGGGGAAGCCGGTCGCGTGGACCCAGGAGTAGTGGGCCGGGGTCAGCGCGTGGTAGCGGCGGCCGTGCGCGTCCGTGCCCCGGATGGTGCGGTGCAGTTCACGCAGGCGCCTGCCCTCCTCCGCCGCCGCCTCGCCGCCGTAGACCCACAGCTGGAGGGAGCGCAGGGAACGCTCGCCGCGGCCCCACGGGTCGGTGCGGAAGACGGAGTGCTCGTCGACGCCCGCGCCGACGGCGGGGTGGGCGACCTGCATGGTGAGAGCGGCGGGCAGCATCAGCAGGGCGCGGACGTCACCGGCGAGGTCCCACAGCACGCCGCCGGGCGGTGGCGGAAGGGGAGGCTCTGCTGCGGCCCTGTTCATCGGCGGCCTCCGGGCGATCGGTGGGGCCGGGAATCGGTGTCCGGCGGGTCGCCTTCCAGTATGCGACCTGCGGCGCACCCGGCAGGACGCCCCCTCGCCCGGTCCGCAGGCGGGCCGGGCGCTCGGCCCACCGCGACGGGCGGTGGGCGGCAGGAGGCTCCCCGCGGCGGGCGACGGGAGGCAGGAGGCTCCCCGCGACGGGAGGCAGGAGGCGGGCCGGACGGGCGCTCGGGCTCACTGCGACGGAGGGGCGGGCGGGAGAACGGGCGGTTGGACGAGCAGTGCGGGAAGATCCCATGCCGTTCGTATGCCGTCGAGGATCGTGTGGGTGCTGAACGGCGAGATGGCGAGCTCCTGGCGTGCTTCGGCAAGCCTCTCCAGCTCACCGTGCGCCCCCTTTCCCCGCGCCCGCTCCCGGCGGTTCTCGAAGTCGGGCCGGCCGAAGATCTGCATGAGCGTCAGGGCGAAGTAGATGCATGCCATGGCCTCGCGCCACAGAGCGGCCTGCCCGAGGTCGGGGGCGTCCGGCTCGGCCGCCACGACGGGCTGCGGGCACGGGGCGGCCAGCACCGGGACGAGACTGTCGGCCAGATCCTGCAGGCGTGCCTGGACGGTCTCCTCGGTCACGTCGTCCCCGGTGTGCAGCATGCGCACCATCACATGCAACTGGTGCAGCAGCGGACCGCTCTCCGGCCGCCCGGCGTCCTCCAGCGCGAGCAGCGCGCGGAACCCGTCCAGCGTGCCCGCCAGTTCCTCGCGGACCAAATGGTGCGTCACGTCCTCCAGTTCCGGGTGCCCGAGGTTGCGCTGCGCCTCGGAGAGCCGGCGGGCGTAGCGGATCAGGTCGCGCGGGATCCCACCGGACAGCGCGTGCGCCAGCAGCACGAACGGCGGTGTGAGATGGGGTGCGCGGCGTGCCAGGATGCCCCGCGACTCCTCCGTGGTGCGGGGCGGGAGGTACAGGATGTCGTCGAGTGAGCTGTCGGTGGCATCGCGGTACTGGAGACCGCGCCGGACGAACGCGGCGCCGACGTCCTCGGCCACGGACACCAGGTAGTAGACGTTGCGGATCCCGAACACGGCCTTGATCTGGCCGAGGAATCTGCGGGCGGTGACGGTGTCCCCCACGCGGTCGAGTTCGTCGACGCCGATGACGAGACGTATCCCGTCCCGGCCCACCTCCTCCGCGATGTCCGCCACGACGCGGCGGAACTCGGAGACGAGTTCGGGGAACGTGAACGGCAGCGACGAAACCGCCGTGGCCCGGGTGGCGCCGGCGCCGGCACCGAGGACCTGGGGCAGTGTGAGGGTGGTGCCGGACGTGGTGCTCTGGACGGTGCGCAGCCTGAGCAGCAGGCGCCGGCACTCGTCGGTGAGCGACGCGGGCTCGGCCGCCCTCCGGCGCAGCGACGGCAGGAGATACAGCCCGGCGAGGACGAGGAGAAGGCCCGGCGCCCACGGGTGGGCGCGCCACAGGGCGGCGGCGGAGTCGAAGAGGTCGAGCCCGTCGCGCCGAAGGCGCGCCAGATCGACCGGTGAGGTGAAGCGTCCGCGCAGCCACACGAAGCACTGGTACAGCCCCGCGGTCAGCGCCGTGAGCGCGACCACGAGTCTGGCCGACCGTCCGAGGGTCCGCAGCACCGAACGGGCGATCGTCCGCCTGCGCACCCGCTGGAAGAGGCCGACGTCGGGGCCCGCGTCTCCGAAGCGCGTGAGATAGCGGGAGCACACCTCGCCGAACAGGGCCAGCAGGAACTCGTGGGGGCTGTACTCGGCGGGGGTGCTCACGAACACGGACAGATCCCGCGGCTCCGTGACCTGGTCGACCGAACACGCCCGCAGCAGGGTCGACTTGCCGGCGCCGCGAGGTCCGCAGACCGCGATCGTCCCGCCGTCGATCCGGTTCATCATGCCCTCCAGCTGCTGCTGGGCGGCGGTGGAGACGACGAGCGCGGGGTCCTGGACGACTCTGAGCCAGTCGTCCGACGCGGCCGTGAGCAGTTGGTCCCACTCGTCGCCGAGCATGTCCCGGGCGGCGCGGTGCATCTGAGGGCGGATCCCGTTCCACACCATGGTCCACCGCCACAGCAGCCGCCGGTCCTCCTGGCGCCGCTCCCACACGCGCAGCGCCACCCGGAGGCAGACCGCGCCGACGAGATTCTCCACTCGGCGGCGCAGGCCGGGCCACGCGGCGGGACCGAGGGCGGCGAGAGGTACGGCGTAACCCCAGCCGGCCGGGCCGGCGTCGAGCGCCCAGAGGTCGACGACGAGCCAGACCAGTCCCACGAGGGCCGCGGCCGCCCCGACCGCGACGAGGAGGCCGCCGCCGGTCGGCTGCCGCGCGGCCGCGAGCCGTCCCCGGAGTTCGTGGACCCGCTGGACCGCCTCGCGGTAGTGGGCGTACTGGGCACGCGCGGAATCGTGCACCAGGGCGGCGAAGTCGCCCCGGTGGGCCGCCTCTTGGAGGGCGTCGGGCGACAGGTAGAGCCGCAGCCCGTAGTACTGGTAGAACTCCGCGTCCCACAGACAGCCACGGACGGCGGCCCGGTACAGCTCCGCGTCGTCGGGGTCGTCCCAGGGCCATGCCTCCGTCTCTCTCTGACGCCTCGTCATGTCTCGCCCCCGTCGTGCCCGTTCCCGTCCTCGACGGGCAGCGTAGAGCCGGGGCCGGCCACCCGTACAGGAGACTGCGGGGACCGCGGCCGGGCCGGTTACGATGCGCCGCGTGACCGATATCAAGATCAGGTCCGCGGTGGCGGACGACATCCCGGCGATCGTCGCCATGCTCGCGGACGACGCACTCGGAGCGACCCGTGAGTCTCCCGATGATCTGGGGCCCTACCTGGCCGCGTACGAGCGGCTGAAGGGCGACCCGAACCAGTTCCTCGTGGTGGCCGAGCGCGGGGACACGGTCGTCGGCACGCTCCAGCTGACCATCGTGCCCGGCCTTTCCCGCCGCGGGAGCACCCGCTCGATCATCGAGGGCGTGCGTGTTCACAGTTCGGAGCGGGGCCGGGGGCTCGGGCAGCGGTTCATCGAGTGGGCGATCGAGGAGTCCCGTGCCCAGGGCTGCCAACTGGTCCAGCTGACCTCCGACGCGGCCCGTCCGGACGCCCACCGGTTCTACGAGCGGCTCGGCTTCACCGGCTCGCACGTGGGGTTCAAGCTCCAGCTGAACTCCTGATCTTGGGGCCGGGTACAGAAACCGGGCACCTGCCCATTACCAGAAGGTAACTACGGCTGCTTTGATGTGCGGCGCCGGTCCATCGACCGGTGGAACCCCCCACCACGAACGGGAGATCCAGTGCCGCACTCCGAGCTCGGCCGCCTGCCCCGCGCCCCCCGCCCGTCCCGCGCACACCGCGCCGCCCTGTCCGCCGCCCTGTCCGCCGTGCTCGCCGCCGGCGCGCTGGCGGGCGCGGCGCCTTCCGCCGCGGCAGCGCCGGCGGCGCAGGACACGCAGACACCGAACCTGCGGATCCTCAGCTACAACGCGTTCCTGTTCAGCAAGTCCCTGTATCCCAACTGGGGGCAGGACCACCGGGCCGCCGCCATACCGGCGGCGCCGTTCTTCCAGGGCAACGACGTCGTCGTGCTGCAGGAGGCGTTCGACAACTCGTCCTCGGACGCGCTGCTGCGGAACGCCGCCGAGCAGTATCCGCACCGTACGCCGGTGATGGGCCGGAGCAAGGACGGCTGGGACGCGACCGGCGGTTCCTACTCGTCGACCACGCCGGAGGACGGCGGGGTCGCGGTCCTCAGCAAATGGCCGATCGTCCGCAAGGAGCAGTACGTCTACAAGGACGCGTGCGGCGCGGACTGGTGGTCGAACAAGGGATTCGTCTACACCGTCCTCGACGTGAACGGCACCAGGGTGCACGTGGTGGGCACGCACGCCCAGTCCACGGACCCCGGCTGCGACGCGGGCGAGGCCGCCGAGATGCGCAGCCGTCAGTTCCGCGCGATGGACGCCTTCCTGGACGGCAAGAACATCCCGGCCGCGGAGCAGGTCGTCGTGGCAGGCGACCTCAACGTCGACTCGCACAGCGCCGAGTACGCCTCGATGCTGGCGGACGGCGGTTTCGTCGGGGCCGACGCGCGTATCGGCCACCCGTACTCCTTCGACACGGCGGAGAACTCGATCGCCGCCGAGCGGTACCCCGACGATCCCCGCGAGGACCTCGACTTCGTCCTGCACCGGGCGGGGCACGCACGGCCCTCCGACTGGACCAATGAGGTGATCAAAGAGCAGAGCGCACCCTGGTCGGTCTCCAGTTGGGGCACCTCGTACACGTACACCAATCTGTCCGACCACTATCCGGTGATTGCCTCCGGCCAGTAGGCGCAAGCCGCCGACCGCGGCCTTGTGTCTGTGTCAGGGCCATGCCACATTGAGTCCACACTCCGGACTGGTCCAGTCCACTTTGCCGCCAGGCAATCCCCCCACGGACTCGTACGAAGGAGAAGCCCCCCATGAGACGCACGCTCCGCGCGCGCATCTGCCTTCCCACCCTGCTGGCCCTGACCACCGTCGGCCTCGCCTCCGGACCGGCCGGTGCCGCCGACGCCGCCGGCACCGGCGGAAACCCGAGCCCCGGCGTCACCGCCTCGTCCGACCAGTACTCGCTGTACAGCTCGCTCAGCCGTGACCTCGGCGACCGCACCGCCGGCTCCTATCTCGACGCGGAGAGCGGCGAACTCGTCGTCACCGTCATCGACCCGGAGGCGGCCGCGGAGGTGCGGGCCACCGGCGCCCGCGCCCAGCTCGTCGAACGCAGCATGGCCCAACTGCGGGCCGCCATGGACACACTGGAGTCCAAGGCGAAGATCACCGGTACGTCGTGGGGTCTCGACCCGTCGGCGAACAAGATCGCGATCGAGGCCGACAGCACCGTCTCCGCGGTCTCGATGGCGAAGCTGCGGAGCGTGGCCGCACGGCTCGGAAACGCCGTCAGCATCAAGCGCGTACCCGGCGCGTTCAAGAAGGAGGTGGCGGGCGGCGACGCGATCTACGGCGGCGGCTACCGCTGCTCGGCCGCCTTCAACGTCTCCAACGGCACCAACCGCTACTTCCTGACCGCCGGGCACTGCACCAACGCGGCGAGCAGCTGGTCCGCCACCTCCGGCGGCCCCGCCATCGGCACCCGGACGGGTACCAGCTTCCCCACCAACGACTACGGCATCGTCCAGTACACCAACGGCTCCCAGCCCGCGGGCAACGTCAACCTCTACAACGGCACCTATCAGGACATCGCCTCGGCCGCCGACGCGATCGTCGGCCAGTCCATCCGCAAGAGCGGGTCCACCACCAAGCTCACCAGCGGCACGGTGACCGCCGTGAACGTCACCGTGAACTACAGCGACGGCCCGGTCTACAACCTGGTCCGCACCACCGCCTGCTCCTCGGGCGGCGACAGCGGCGGCGCCCACTTCGCCGGTTCCACGGCGCTCGGCATCCACTCGGGCAGCTCCGGCTGCTCGGGCACCAGCGGCTCGGCCCTGCACCAGCCGGTCAAGGAGGCACTCAGCGCCTACGGCGTCGCGGTGTACTGACCGCTGTTCCTTCATCCAGGGGCGTGCCCACCGGCCGGTGGTCGCGCCCCTCGCCGCGTCCGGCGGCCCCGCACGACCGGGGGCCGACGGGGCGTCAGCCCTCGGCGTACCAGCCGACGGAACGGTTCACAGCGACCGCGGTGTACGTCTGATGGATGCCCACCACGGCCGCCACCAGTCGCGGATCCCAGGCACCGGCCGTCGCCCGGTAGTCGTTGAGCACCCCCCGGTACACCAGCGGAGGCCGGACCGACCCGTCCCGAAGCACCAGCCGTCGCGGGCAAGCCACCTGGTCCACCCCGAGGCCGGCACGAGCCGCAAGGAGAACGACGAAGTACCACGGCATGAAGGCCGTGCACCACATGACCCACCAGAGAAGCCGCCCTGCCGACCCCTGGGCCACAAGGCCGTTCACGGGCTCGACGGTCCAGTGGGGGCGACGCAGCGCGCGAATCGATCCGCGCCGCGTCCGTATGAAGCCGATGACTTTCCCCGTCGGATCGTCGACGCGGTAGACCGTCAGATCTCCGCTGACGGATTCGGTCGTCACCCCGGCCAGCGCCTCGCACCAGTCACGACCGGCCCGGAGGGAGAACTCGCGTGTCGTGGGGTGTGCGGAGGATGTACCCGAACCGCGGTCGCGCCGCAGCGATGCGACCGCACTGGACGGCGCCCCACGGCCCTCCGTCGCCACGATCATGCAGCCGTTCACCAATGAGTAGGTCGTCGACGCCATACGCTTCCTCCCTGTCGAACGCCGTCGGACATGCCGGGCCCGTACACCAGCGGCCGGACGTCGCCGTCAGTCGTAGTCGTAGACCGTCACGTCGATACCGCGCGCCGTGAGCCGACCGACCACCAACGGCTCGACCCTCGACCACCGGCCGCCCGCGAGACCGCAGCCGATCCGCGGCATGTGGACGGACGCGCCCAGCTCCAGCGCCTTGTCCGCCACCGCGGCGAGCCCCTGGTCCATCGCCTCGTACCGCACCGGGACGCCTTTGCTGCCGGTGCGCATGCCGCGCTGACCCACGATGTTGGCCACCCACAGATACGGCTCCACCTGGACGAACTGGGCCGCGCCCAGCGCGAAGTCGTTGCGGGCGCGCTCGCGGTGCCAGCGGCGGTAGGCCGCCTCCGGCTCGGGCCAGCGGCGGGACAAGGCGAGGACGAAACCCTTGCCCCAGCCGCCGAGGTCGTTGCACACATGGACGATCAGCTTGACGCCTTTGCCGTGCGGCGCGGTGGCGTCCCCCCGGACATACCTGATCTCGGACACGGCACAACTGTACGAGTCGGCACCGACATCGGGCCGCGACTGCCCATTGCACGAGCGCGGGCCGCCTTCGCGGTCCGGTGCGTCGCCACGGCCGAGGGTCCAGGCCGCGGAACCTCGTGTTCGCCCAAGTACTGCGGCAACAACCTGTCAACGCGCGTGGATTGCCTTGTCGCGGACATGCAATATCGGCCACGTGGACAAGGCCACCTGGATGATTGGAGCCCTCATGCTCAGACGGTTGGGAACCGTCGCGCGCACCTGTACGCTCGCGGCCGCCCTGTCGCTCGGCATCACCGCGATGCCGACCTCCGCCGGCGCAGCCCCGGCAGAACCCCCTGTCGACCGCGGACCTTCCGCCGTCGTCAAGGAGCGCCTTGACGGCAAGGCGCAGACGGCCGTGAAGCCCGGCGTCAGGACCGAGCCCCGCGTCGCCGTCAAGCGCCGGGACGGTGACTGGGCCTTCGGCACCGCTGTTCTGGCCACCCCCGGCTCGAAGGAGCTCCCCCAGGGCTGGCTCTTCCTCGCCCACCGCAAGGACGGCACGTGGCAGGTCGCCCTGGAGGGCGAGCCCGCCTTCGCGGCCCTGTCCTCCCAGGCGGAGCCCGTCCTGGAGAGCGCCGAGCGGCGCAACTTCGCCGCTGCCGAGGACGAGGGCGGCATGACCACCCAGCTCGCCGGCGGCGACTACCGCACCGGCATGGCCCTGCCCTTCACCGTCGGCCAGACCTGGACGATGACCAGCGGCCCCCACGGCTGGTCCGGGGCCGGTGCGCCGTGGAGCTCCGTGGACTTCGCGGGCGGCGACGAGATCGTCCGTGCCGCTCGCGGCGGCACCGCCTACACCATGTGCAAGGGCTGGATCCGCGTCATCCACGACCGCGGCTACGCCACGGACTACTACCACCTGTGGAGCAACATCAGCGCCAACGGCACCGCGGTCGCCGCCGGCGCCTACCTCGGCTACACGGGCAACGACGTGACCTGCGGTGGCTCCTCCACCGGCCGCCATGTGCACTTCGCACTGCGGCAGAACAGCGCCTACGTCCCGGTCGCGGACCACGACCTCGGCCGCTGGCGGCCGCAGGCGGGCAGCACCGCATACAGCGGCTCGGCGCTGCACGGCAGCCGCCGCGTGTACGCGGGCGGCCGGCTGTACAACTACGGCGCCCTCGGCCTCAACCAGGGCATCATCGACACCAACGGAAGCGGGGTCCCCCTCAACAAGCGCACCGGCCCCGGCACCGGCTACGCCGTCGCCGGAACGGTGGCGGACGGAACCGGCGTCACGGTCTCCTGCTCCCGCAACGGCACCACGCACACCGGACGCTACGGCAGCACCGCTCTGTGGAACCGTCTCTCCGACGGCACCTGGGTGAGCGACGCGTACATGTGGACCGGTGTGAACGGGCCCATCAGCGGCTACTGCTGACCGGGCGGCGGGGCGGGCTCGGGCCATCGGGGCTCCGGGCCCGCCCCGTACGTGCTTCCAGGGCGCCTGAGACGATTCCGAGGGGCGCACGGCTTTCACAGAACTGGTGAGACAGCAATACTGTTGAACCCAAGCGGTCCAGCAGAAGGAGAGTCATGGCGACCGAGACCGAGGAGGCGACGCTCACCGTCGACGAACTGGCCGCGCGCGCCGGGGTCACCGTGCGCACCATCCGGTTCTACAGCACCCGCGGTCTGCTGCCTCCGCCCGTGATCGGCCCGCGCCGGGTCGGGCACTACGGCACCGACCACCTGTCGCGGCTGGCGCTGATCGAGGAGCTCCAGCACCAGGGGATGACGCTCGCCGCGATCGAGCGCTATCTGGAGCAGCTGCCGCCGGACCTGAGCGCGCAGGATCTGGCGATCCACCGTGCGCTGGTCGCCTCGTGGGCCCCGGAGTCGGCGGAGGAGGTCGGCCGTCAGGAACTGGAGCGCAGGGCCGGCCGGCCGCTGACGGACCAGGATGTGGAACGGCTGGCCGCTATGGGTGTGCTGGACCGGGCCGGAGCACAGTCGTACCGCCTGGACGGCGGTCTGCTGCGGCTCGGTGTGGAGCTGCTGGACGTACCGATCGCCCACGAGACGATCCTGGCGTCCCGCACCGTGCTGCTGGAGCACGCTCGGGCCGCGGCGCAGGACCTGAGCCGCCTCTTCCGTGAGGAGGTCTGGGAGCCGTACCGCGAGCGCGAGTCGGATCCGGACCATGTGGCGGCGATGAAGTCGCTGTCCGCCCATATGCAGCCCATGGTGATCCAGGCCCTGGTGACGGCCTTCCAGCGGTCCCTGCGGGAGGAGCTGCGGACGGCGTTCACCGGCGAGAGGTAAATGCGTTGCCCCGGGCGGGGTGGTGCGCGAGGCTTCCCGCCATGTCCGATCAAGGAACCGGTACCGCGCGCGGCGTCCACGCCCTCTTCTCACAGGGGCGGCTCACGGCGATCCCCCGTAAGCCGGCCCGCCGCGAGCAGTTGCTCGCGCACCTCGCACAGACGCTCTTCCAGCCGGACCGCGACTACACGGAGGGAGAGGTCAACGACGCGCTGCTCACCGTGCACGACGACTGCGCGGCGCTGCGCCGCCATCTGGTGGTCGCCGGGCTGCTGACCCGGACGCGGGACGGCGGCAGCTACCGGGTGAGCCGGTAGCCGCCGCCGTCCTGGCGGTGCGTCACACGTCGGTGAAGACCTCGCCGCGCTCGGCCTTCTCCACGAGCAGCGCCGGCGGCAGGAAGCGGTCGCCGTAGCGCTCGGCCAGTTCGCGGGCGCGGGCCACGAAGCCGGGCAGTCCGCCCTCGTAGCCGTTGATGTACTGGAGCACGCCACCTGTCCAGGCGGGGAAGCCGATGCCCATGATGGAGCCGATGTTGGCGTCGGCCACGGTGATCAGGACGTTCTCCTCGAGGCAGCGGACGGAGTCCAGCGCCTCGGAGAAGAGCATCCGCTCCTTCATGTCCTCGAAGGGCACGTCGGCGTCCTCGCGCGTGAAGTGCTCGCGCAGGCCCGGCCACAGGCCGGCGCGCTTGCCGTCCTCGTCGTAGTCGTAGAAGCCGGCGCCGCCGCTGCGGCCTGGGCGGTCGAACTCGTCGACCATCCGGTCGATCACCGTGTCGGAGGGGTGGCCCGCCCAGGTGCCGCCCGCCTCCTCGATCGCCCGCTTCGTCTCGTTCCGGATCTTCCGCGGCAGGGTGAGGGTCAGCTCGTCCATCAGGGAGAGCACCTTCGCCGGGTATCCGGCCTGTGCGGCCGCCTGCTCGACGGAGGCGGGGTCGACGCCCTCGCCGACCATCGCCACGCCCTCGTTGATGAACTGGCCGATGACGCGGGAGGTGAAGAAGCCGCGGGAGTCATTGACCACGATCGGGGTCTTGTTGATCTGCCGGACCAGGTCGAAGGCGCGGGCCAGTGCGCTCTCACCGGTGCGCTCGCCCTTGATGATCTCCACCAGCGGCATCTTGTCGACGGGCGAGAAGAAGTGCAGCCCGATGAAGTCGTCGGGCCGTGAGACGCCTTCGGCCAGGGCGGTGATGGGGAGGGTGGACGTGTTGGAGCAGAGCAGGGCGTCGGGCTCCACGACGTCCTGGATCTCCTGGAAGACCTTGTGCTTGAGGGCGGTGTCCTCGAAGACGGCCTCGATCACCGCGTCGCAGCCCGCGAGGTCGGCGGCGTCCGCCGTCGATGTGATGCGGGCGAGCAGCGCGTCGGCCTTGGCCTGGGTGGTGCGCCCCCGCGAGACGGCCTTGGCGCACAGCTTCTCGGAGTACGCCCTGCCCTTGTCCGCGGCCTCCGCGGTGACGTCCTTGAGGACGACGTCGATCCCGGCACGGGCGCAGGAGTAGGCGATGCCGGCGCCCATCATGCCGGCGCCGAGGACGGCCACCTTGCGCACGGGCCGCGGCTCGATGCCCTGGGGGCGGCTGCGGCCGGCGTTGACGGCCTGGAGGTCGAAGAAGAACGCCTGCATCATGTTCTTCGCGATCGCGCCGGTGACCAGCTCGGTGAAGTAGCGGGCCTCGATGACCTGTGCGTTCTCGAAGTCGACCTGCGAGCCCTCGACGGCGGCCGCGAGGATGTTGCGCGGCGCCGGGTAGGGCGCGCCCGCGGTCTGCTTGCGCAGGTTTGCGGGAAACGCCGGGAGGTTGGCGGCGAACTTGGGGTTGGACGGGGTGCCGCCGGGGATCTTGTAGCCCTTGACGTCCCACGGCTGCTGCGAGGCGGGGTTGGCGTCGATGAAGGCGCGGGCCTTCGCGAGCATCTCCTCCTCGGTCGCGGCCACTTCATGGATCAGGCCGTTCTCCAGCGCCCGTGCGGGGCTGTACTGCGTGCCCTGGAGCAGCACCTTCAGCAGGGCGTCGGCGATGCCCATGAGGCGTACGGTGCGGGTGACGCCGCCGCCCGCCGGGAGCAGGCCGAGGGTGACCTCGGGCAGGCCGATCTTGGAGCCGGGCGCGTCGAGGGCGATGCGGTGGTGGCAGGCGAGGGCGATCTCGTAACCACCGCCGAGGGCCGCGCCGTTGATGGCGGCGACGACGGGCTTGCCGATGGTCTCGATACGGCGGAGGGCGCGCTTGATGCCCATGCCGGCCTCGAAGACGGACTGCGCGTCGTCAGGACCGGCCTGGATCATCTCCTTGAGGTCGCCGCCCGCGAAGAACGTCTTCTTGGCGGAGGTGAAGACGATGCCGCGGATGGTGTCCTGTTCGGCCTCCACCCGGTCGGCGATCGCGGCGATCGAGGCCTTGAAGGCCTGGTTCATGGTGTTGGCGGACTGGTTCGGGTCGTCGAGGACGAGCGTGACGATCCCGGTCTCGTCCTGTTCCCAGCGGATGGTGGTGGACTCGCTCATGGTGGTGGCTGCTCCGTAAGGCGGGAGGGCGGAAGAGGACGGGTGTCAGAGACGCTCGACGACGGTGGCGATGCCCATGCCGCCGCCCACGCACAGGGTGGCGAGGCCGTACCTCTTGTCCTGGCGCTCCAGTTCGTCGATGAGGGTGCCGAGGATCATCGCGCCGGTCGCGCCGAGCGGGTGGCCCATGGCGATCGCGCCGCCGTTGACGTTGACCTTGTCGAGGGACAGGTTCATGTCCTGCGCGAAGCGCAGGACGACGCCGGCGAACGCCTCGTTGATCTCGACGAGGTCGATGTCGTCGATCGTCAGCCCGGCCTTGGCGAGTGCCTTGCGGGTGGCGGGGGCGGGGCCGGTGAGCATGATGGTCGGTTCCGAGCCGGAGACGGCGGCGGAGACGATCCGGGCGCGCGGGGTCAGGCCGTGGCGGTCGCCGACCTCCTTGGAGCCGATGGCGACGAGCGCCGCGCCGTCGACGATGCCCGAGGAGTTGCCGGCGTGGTGGACATGGTCGATCTTCTCGACCCAGTGGTACTTCTGCAGGGCGACTACGTCGAAGCCGCCGAGGTCGCCGATGCCCGCGAACGAGGGCTTGAGGGAGGCGAGGGAGTCGGCGGTGGTGCCGGGCCGCATGTGCTCGTCGTGGTCGAGGACGACGAGACCGTTGCGGTCGCGCACGGGGACGACGGAGCGCTCGAAGCGGCCGTCCTTCCACGCGGCGGCGGCACGCTCCTGCGACATCGCCGCGTACTCGTCGACGTCGCGGCGCGACCAGCCGCCGAGGGTGGCGATCAGGTCGGCGCCGATGCCCTGCGGGACGAAGTTCGTCTCGAAGTTGGTCATCGGGTCGGCGAACCAGGCACCGCCGTCGGAGGCCATGGGCACACGGGACATCGACTCGACGCCACCGGCCAGGACGAGGTCCTCCCAGCCGGAACGGACCTTCATGGCCGCCATGTTGACCGCCTCCAGGCCGGAGGCACAGAAGCGGTTCTCCTGCACGCCGGCGACGGTGTCGGGCAGTCCTGCCGCGATGGCCGCGATCCGGGCGATGTCGGAGCCCTGGTCGCCGACCGGGCCGACGACGCCCAGGACGATGTCGTCGATCGCGGCCGGGTCCAGGCCGGGGAAGCGGTTCCGGATCTCGTGGATCAGTCCGACGACGAGGTCGATCGGCTTGGTGCCGTGCAGGGCGCCGTTCGCCTTGCCGCGCCCGCGCGGGGTGCGGATCGCGTCGTACACGTACGCTTCGGTGCTCACCAGTCAGGCCTTTCGGGAGGGTTGGTCCAGCAGGGAACGGCCGATGATCTCTTTCATGATCTCGGTCGTGCCGCCGTAGATGGTCTGGATGCGTCCGTCGGTGAATGCCCGGGCGACGCGGTACTCGTTCATGTAGCCGTACCCGCCGTGGAGCTGGAGGCAGCGGTCGGCGGCGCGCTTCTGGAGTTCGGTGGCCCACCACTTGGCCATGGAGGCGTGGACGGCGTCCAGTTCGCCCTTGGCGTGGTCCTCGATGCAGCGGTCGAGGAAGGCACGGGTGACGGCGCACTCGGTGGCCAGCTCGGCGATCTCGAAGCGGATGTGCTGCAGCTTCGCGAGCGGCCGGCCGAACGCCTCGCGCTCCTTCACGTACTCGGTGGTGATCTCCAGCAGGTGCTCGGCGGCGGCGATCCCCGCGACGGCGATCGCCATCCGCTCCTGCGCGAGGTTCGTCATCAGGTGGATGAACGCGCCGTTGAGTTCGCCGAGCAGGTTCTCCTTGGGGACGCGGACGTCGTTGAAGAACAGCTCGGCGGTGTCCTGGGACTTCTGGCCGATCTTGTCGAGGTTGCGGCCGCGCTCGAAGCCCTCCATGCCTCGCTCGACGACCAGCAGCGACAGTCCGTGGGCACCGCCCTCGGGAGTCGTCCTGGCGACGACGACGACCAGGTCGGCGAGGATGCCGTTGGAGATGAAGGTCTTGGAGCCGTTGAGGATCCAGTGGTCGCCACGGTCCTCGGCGGTGGTGCGGATGCCCTGGAGGTCGGAGCCGGCACCCGGCTCGGTCATCGCGACGGCGGTGATGGTCTCGCCGCTGCAGAAGCCGGGCAGCCAGCGCCGCTTCTGCTCGTCGGTGGCGAGCGACGTCAGGTAGGGGCCGATGATGTCGTTGTGCAGACCGATGGCCAGGCCCGGCGCACCTGCCCGGGTGAACTCCTCGTGCAGCACGGCCGCGTACCGGAAGTCGCCGTTGCCGCCGCCCCCGTACTCCTCGGGGACGGCGAGGCCGAGCAGGCCCTGACGGCCCGCCGCCAGCCAGACCTCCCGGCTGACGATGCCGTCCTTCTCCCACTGCTCGTAGTGCGGCCGCACCTCCTTGGTGAGGAAAGTGCGGACGGTCTCACGGAACGCCTCGTGCTCGGCGGTGAAGATCTGGCGCTTCAACGGTTCTCCTTCGGAGCGGACAGCTCGACGTCCCAGTCGCGGGCGACCTCCGCGGTGTCCGCGCCGGGCATGGCGGGGCCCCGGGTCACGGCTCCGGGGGTGGCGGAGAAGCGGGGCGCCGGCGCGGGCTGGGTGATGCCGCCGTGGTCGAGGAATGTCCCGCGGGCGGCGAGATGCGGATGGGCGGGGGCCTCGCGCAGCGAGAGCACGGGTGCCACGCAGGCGTCGGAGCCCTCGAAGAGGGCCGTCCACTCGGCGCGCGTCCGGGACTTGAACCGGTCGGCGACCGCTTGGCGCAGTTCGTCCCAGCGGGCGAAGTCCTTGCGGGCGGGGAGATCGTCCCTGATGCCGAGCAGTTCGACGAACCGGTCGTAGAACTGCTGCTCCAGGGCGCCGACCGCCATGTACTCGCCGTCGGAGGTCTCGTACGTGCCGTAGAAGGGGCAGCCGCCGTCGAGGAGGTTCGCGCCGCGCCGGTCCTGCCAGCCGCCGGCCGCCATCATCCCGTGGATCATCGTGGCGAGGTGCGCCGCGCCGTCCACGATGGCCGCGTCGACGACCTGTCCGGTGCCGCCGTCGCCGCGGGCGTGCTGGAGGGCCGCGAGCACACCGATGACGAGGTAGAGCGATCCGCCCGCGTAGTCGCCCACGAGGTTGGCGGGGACGACGGGCGGCTCCCCGGCCTTGCCGATCATGGAGAGCGTGCCGGTCGGCGCGATGTACGAGATGTCGTGCCCGGCCCGGTCGGCGAGCGGCCCCTGCTGGCCCCAGCCGGTCATCCGCCCGTAGACCAGGCGCGGGTTGCGGGCGAGGCACTCGTCGGGGCCGACGCCGAGCCGCTCGGCGACGCCGGGCCGGTACCCCTCGATCAGTACGTCGGCGCGTTCGACCAGGTCCAAGACCTGGGCGGGGCCCTCCTGGGACTTGAGGTCGATCAGGACCGAGCGCTTGTTGCGGTTGGTGAGGTCGTACGCCGGGTCGATGGCGAGCCCGGCGCCGCCGGGACGGTCGATCCGCACGACGTCGGCCCCGAGGTCGCCGAGGAGCATCGCGGCGAACGGGCCGGGCCCGATGCCGGCCAGTTCCACCACGCGCACCCCGGCCAGCGGGCCGTTCCCTGACGCTGTCATCCAGCCCCCAGCACTTTGACACTAATGATGTAACACCAGTGATGATAAGAACGCGCCCGTGCCCGCACAAGGGTTTCGGCCGAGCAAGCGCTTAGACGTGTCGGGCCGCCCGGCCGCCGACCCGCGCCGACGATGGGAAACGGATCTTCTGCACGGCCCGATCGCGCGCTAGCCTCAGCCACCGACATCGGCGTGGCGTAGCGGCGGAGGAGCCAGTGAACAGCCAGAACGGGACGGATCGCGCACAGCGCCCGTACGACATCGTGCTCTTCGGAGCGACAGGATTCGTCGGTGCGCTCACCGCCGAGTACCTCGCGCGGCACGCGCCTGAGAACGTCCGGTGGGCGCTCGCCGGGCGCAGCCGCGAGAAGCTGGAGCATCTGAGGGAGCAGCTGGCGGTCGTCGACCCCGCGTGCGCGTCCCTCCCTCTTGTCGAGGCCGACGCCTCCGACGCCGGGTCGATGCGGGAGCTCGCCGGGTCCGCGCGGGTCGTCGCGACGACCGTCGGCCCCTATGTCTGGTACGGCGAGAACCTGGTCGCCGCGTGCGCCGACGCCGGCACCGACTACCTCGACCTGACGGGTGAGCCCGAGTTCGTCGACCTGATGTACGTACGGCACGACGCGCGCGCACGCGAGACCGGCGCGCGGCTCGTGCACGCCTGCGGGTTCGACTCGGTGCCGCACGACCTGGGCGCGTACTTCACCGTCCGGCAACTGCCGGAGGGCGTGCCGCTCACCGTCGACGGTTTCGTCCGCTCCAACGCCATGTTCTCCGGCGGGACGCTGGCCTCTGCGCTGAACGCGATGGGGCGGGGGCGCGAGTCGCTGCGCGCCGCGCGGGAGCGCCGGCTGCACGAGCCCCGTCTCGTCGGCCGCCGCGCCCGGTCGCCCCTCGGCGGGCCGCGCTTCAGCCCGGAGACGGGTGCCTGGGCGCTGCCGCTGCCCACGATCGACCCGCAGATCGTGGCCCGTTCGGCCCGTGCGCTCGAGCGGTACGGCCCGGACTTCCGCTACCGCCACTATGCGGCGGTCAGGACCCTGCCGATGGCGCTCGGCGGCCCCGCGGCCGTCGGCGCGGGTTTCGCCGTCGCCCAGATTCCCGCCGCCCGCCGGTGGCTGATGGACCGTTACGCCCCAGGGGACGGCCCGAGCGCGAAGCGCCGCGCGGAGAGCTGGTTCTCGGTCCGTTTCGTCGGCGAGGGCGGCGGTCGCCGGGTCCTGACCGAAGTGACGGGCGGGGACCCGGGTTACGACGAGACGGCGAAGATCCTGGCGGAGTCTGCGATGTGCCTGGCGGACGACGCGCTGCCCAGGACCTCGGGCCAGGTGACGCCCGTGGTGGCGATGGGCGACGCGCTGCTGGCGCGGCTGGACGGCGCGGGCATCCGGTTCCGGGTGGCTCACGTGCGGTAGCCGAGCCCCCTCCCCCGCCGGACGCATGCGCGGCGGGGCGAGGGGCGCTCGCGCGGCGCTGCAGTACGCCAAGAATTCATCGGTTGCACCGAGCGCAAACCCTGTGCAGGACGCGCGTAAAGCGGGACTCTGAGGATGCCCGTGGACAGGCCACGTGGCGCACCAACCCCCGTTGTCCACATGGAGGTTCCGCATGCGTCGCCGTTTAGCCCTCCCGCTCGCCTCGGCCGTGCTGGCACTGCCCGCCGCCCTGATACCGGCGGGCTCGGCAACCGCCGCGCCCGCCGACAAGCTCCAGGTACTGAGCTCCTGGACACAGACCAGCGCGTCCAGTTACAACGCCTGGGCCGCCGCCCGGGCCAACCAGGGCGCCTGGAGCGCCTACGGCTTCAACTGGTCCACGGACTACTGCTCCACGTCGCCGGACAACCCGTTCGGCTTTCCCTTCAAGATGTCATGCGCACGCCATGACTTCGGCTATCGGAACTACAAGGCGGTCGGCCGCTTCGACGCCAACAAGTCCAGACTGGACTCGGCGTTCTACGAGGACCTGAAGCGGGTGTGCGCCCGGTACTCCGGTGCCACACGCACCGCGTGCAACTCGACGGCGTGGACGTACTACAAGGCCGTCTCAGCCTTCGGGTACACGGCGGCGGTCGACGCCCGGTAGGCGGGCCTCGGGGAACATCGGTACAGCGGTTATCGATGAGAACGATCTTGTTCAGGGTGTGAGGGCGCTGACCCTGTTCTCGTGGTCGGGGCGGGCCTCGCGCTGGGTCGGGACCGCGGGAAGGTCCTGTCTGCCGTCGAGCGGCCGGCAGCCGGCGAGGAGCCCTCTGTGCACGGCGGGGACGTCGCTGACGCGCGGGGTGCCGCCCCGGCCGCGCCGTACGGTGACGCCCTGGTCCCGCGGGGCTCGTTCGTCGGGCTCCAGTTCGGTGGCGCGGAGGAAGTCGGCGACCTTGCCCGGGATGTCGAGGGTGACCGGCAGCTCCAAGGCCGGGACCTCCTCCTGGCCCTCGGCGGTGTGCTCGGGCAGAGGGCCGGCGACGGCGGTACGGATTGCGCCGCGGCTGACGTCGTGGTCGCGCGCGAGGGCGGCGAGGAGCGGCCCTGAGGCGTCCACCGTGCCGTCACTGAAACGGGCCCTCAACTCGTCGTCGTGGTGCTCGAGCACGGTGAGCGAGATCCCCGGTCTCTGTTCCAGCCCCAGGGGATGCGCACGGCGGCCGCCGCCGTGCGGTTCGCCCCCGTGAGGTGGTCGCCCCGCCGTCCGACCCCGCCGAGGCGGTCAGCCCACCTGCAGCGGTCGCAGCCGCTCGGCCCCGCTGTAGACGTTCATCGAACGGCCACGCAGGAAGCCGACCAGAGTCAGTCCGCTCTCCGCGGCGAGGTCCACCGCCAGCGACGACGGCGCGGACACCGCCGCCAGCAGCGGGATCCCTGCCATCACCGCCTTCTGCACCAGCTCGAAGGAAGCCCGGCCGCTGACCATCAACACCGTCGCGCGCAGCGGCAGCAGACCCGACCGCAGCGCGTGGCCGATGACCTTGTCCACCGCGTTGTGCCGACCCACGTCCTCCCGCACGCACAGCAGGCCGCCGTCGGCGGTGAAGAGGCCGGCGGCGTGCAGGCCGCCGGTGCTGTCGAATACTCGCTGGGCCGCCCGCAGCCGGTCGGGAAAGGCGGTCAGCACCTCCGGGCCGACGCGCAGCGGGTCGTCGGCGACGGTCCATGCCGCCGAGGTGCGTACCGCGTCCAGGCTCGCCTTACCACACAGCCCGCACGACGACGTGGTGTAGAAGTTCCGTTCGAGCGATGCTGCGGGGGCCGCGACACCGGGGGACAGACCGACGTCCACCACGTTGTAGCTGTTCCCGCCGTCCGACGTGGCGCCCGCGCAGTAGCGGATGCCGCTCACGTCGCCGGCCGCCCGGATCACGCCTTCGCTCACCAGGAAACCGGCCGCGAGGTCGAAGTCGCTGCCCGGGGTGCGCATGGTCACGGTGAGCGGACGCCCGCCGACCCGGATCTCCATCGGCTCCTCGGCCGCGAGGGTGTCCGGGCGGTGCGACGGCGCCCCCTCCCTCAGCCGTAGTACCCGCCGCCGTACGGTTGCTCGGCCCATGCCCGTCCTTCCTCGTCGTTCGACTGCCCCAACGCGGCGCCGCGGACGGCCGCCGCCCGGATGTCCGGGAGTGTCGCTTCAGGCCCGGCCGTCGCAGGGTTCCAGCCGGATCACGACACCTTTGAAAGTGGGCGTGTTGCTGATGTCGGCCACGCTGTCCAGCGGCACCAGGACGTTGGTCTCCGGGTAGTAGGCGGCGGCGAAGCCGCGTGGCGTCGGGTAGGAGACGAGCCAAAAGTCCCGCGCGCGGCGTTCCGCCCCGTCCCGCCACACGCTTACCAGATCCACTCGTTCGCGGTCGGTGAGCCGGAGCGCATCGATGTCGAGCGGGTTCACGAGCACGACCCGGCGGGCGTTGCGGATGCCCCGGTAGCGGTCGTTCATCGCGTACGGGACCGTGTTCCACTGATCGTGGGAGCGCAGGGTCTGCAGCACGAGGTGCCCCAGGGGCGGGCGCAGCATCTCGAACTCGTTGCAGGTGAACACCGCCTTCCCCCTCGGGGTGGGAAAGACCCCTTCGTTGACGGGGTTCGGCAGGTGGAAGCCGCCCGGCTCCGCCACGCGCGTGTTGAAGTCCTCGAAGCCCGGCACGACCCGCGAGATCCGGTCTCGGATCGTTCCGTAGTCCGCCTCGAACGCCTCCCAGGGGACGGGCGGCGTCTCGCCGAGGGTCCGGCGGGCCAGCCGGCAGAGGATGGCCACCTCGCTGAGCAGCTTGTCGGAGGCCGGCTCGAGACGGCCTCGGGAGGCGTGGACCTGGCTCATCGAGTTTTCGACCGTGACGAACTGCTCCCCGCCGGCCTGGACGTCCTTGTCGCTGCGCCCCAGGGTCGGAAGGATCAGCGCCGTCTCGCCGCAGACGGTGTGGGAGCGGTTCAGCTTGGTCGAGATGTGCGCGGTGAGCCGGCACCGTCGCATCGCCTGCTCGGTGACCTCACTGTCGGGTGTGGCCCGTACGAAGTTGCCGGCCACGCCGAGGAAGAACTTCGCCCTGCCGTCACGCATGGCCCGGATGGAGTCGACCGCGTCCCAGCCGTGCCTGGCGGGCGGGCTGAAGGCGAACTCGCGCCCCAGCGCGTCCAGGAACTCCTGCGGCGCCTTCTCCCAGATGCCCATGGTGCGGTCACCCTGGACGTTGCTGTGGCCCCGCACGGGGCAGACGCCCGCGCCGGGCTTGCCGATACTGCCGCGCAGCAGGAGGAGGTTGACGATCTCGCGGATGGTCGGAACGCCGTGCTTGTGCTGGGTCAGTCCCATCGCCCAGCAGACGACCACCTTCTCGCTCGACAGGACCAGGCTGCTCACCGCCTCGATCTCTGCGCGGGTCAGCCCGGTGGCGGTGAGGATGTCGTCCCAGGAGACCTTTCGGACGTGCTCGGCGAAGTCGTCGAACCCGGCGGTATGCGTCTCGACGAACCCGCGATCCACCACAGTGCCGGGCCGGGCGTCCTCGGCCTCCAGCAGCAGCAGGTTCAGCGCCTGGAAGAGCGCGAGATCGCCACCGGGGCGGATCTGCAGGAACCGGTCGGCGAGGGGGGTGCCGCGGCCGATCACACCACGCGCCTTCTGCGGGTGCTTGAACCGGATCAGCCCGGCCTCGGGCAGCGGGTTCACCGCGACGACGCGGCCGCCGCGACGCTTGGTCTCCTCCAGCGCGGAGAGCATCCGAGGGTGGTTGGTGCCCGGGTTCTGGCCCACGACGAAGATCAGGTCGGCGTCGTGGATGTCGTCCAGGCTCACGCTGCCCTTGCCGGTGCCCAGCGTCTCGAGCAACGCGGCGCCGCTCGACTCGTGGCACAGGTTGGAGCAGTCGGGCAGGTTGTTGGTGCCGTACGCGCGGGCGAACAACTGCAGGAGGAACGCGGCCTCGTTGCCGAGCCGGCCTGAGGTGTAGAAGAGTGCCTCGTCGGGCGAGTCGAGCCGGTTCAGCTCGTCGGCCAGCAGGGCGAACGCCTCGTCCCAGCCGATCGGTTCGTAGTGGTCCGAGCCGGGGTGCTTGACCATGGGTTCGGTCAGGCGGCCCTGCTGGTTGAGCCAGTAATCGGACTTCCGGCCCAGTTGCGCGATCGAATGCTCGCGGAAGAAGCCGGCGGTGACCCGGCGCGAGGTGGCCTCGTCGGCCACGTGCTTGGCACCGTTCTCGCAGTACTCGTTCCTGTGCCGTCGGCCGGACTCCGGGTCCGGCCAGGCGCAGCCCGGGCAGTCGAAGCCCTTGGTCTGGTTGACGCTCAGCAGGGTCAATGCCGTCCGGCGTACCGACATCTGGCCCAGGGAGTACTGGATCGCGTGTGCCACCGCAGGGGCCCCGGTCGCCCAGGTCTTCGGCGGGGTGACCTCCAGACGGTCGTCCGTCGGGTCTTCCAAGGTGCTCATGGTCTGGCGTGTGCCTTTCTGTCGCCGCTGCCGATGCGTGCCCGGGTGACCCCGGCCGACGGGGTCAGATCGCCGATGGATGTGGACTCGCCGTGACCGGTGCGCACCACCGTCTGCGGATGCAGAGTCAGCAGCTCGTCACGGACCGACCGGAGCCCGGCCGGCCCCGGTCGCCACGGCGCAGCTCACTCGCCGGGCGCGCCGACCTCTGTTCCGGACAGCAGGCGACCCGCGCCCGGTACGCGTGGCGGCAGACCCAGTTCGGTCAGGACGCGGAAGGCCGTGGCGGTCGCCGCCGAAAGCACCGGCAGTCCCAGCTCCTCCTCGACCGGCCCGATCGCCGGCAGTGACGGCATCTGCACACACGCCGACAGCACCAGGGCGTCCGCGTCGCCGAGTTTCAGCCGCTTGTGGTGCACGCGCAGGTCCTCGGGGTCGAGCCGGGCGACCGCCAGGTTGTCGGGCACCTCCAGACTGAGTGCGTCCACGACCTCGACGCCCGCGTCCTCGATGTACTCGGCCACCAGCCGTGTGAGCGGCTTCATGTACGGCGTGACGATGGCGACCTTCTTCGCGCCGAGGGCCGCGATGCCGTCGAGCAGGGCGCCCGCGCTGGACACCACCGGGGCCTGCGCGCCCTGCTCGCGCAGCACGGCGGTGATCTCGTCCTCGGCCGTGCAGTGGTGGCCCGGCCCCTGGGCCATGATGGCGACCAGGCAGGCCGTGGCCACGACGTCCGGACGGGCGTCGGCGAGCTCAGTGGCGGCGCGCTCGGTCTGTGCGTTCATCGCCCGCAGTTCCTCGGGCGTGACGTGCTTCATGCGCATCCGGCTGCTGTGGAAGATGAAGCGGTCCTCCGGGGCTCCGGTCTCGCGGGCCCGCAGCAGGCGTGGCAACTCGGTTTCCATGGTGAGGTTCGAACTGGGGACGATGAGACCTATGTGGTGGTCTGTCATGCAATGCTCCATGGTTTGAGGCATGCGTCGCCGGACGTCCGGCGCGGCGAGCCGGCTGCGGGGGCAGGGCGCGGCGCCGAAGCCGTCGAGGGCAGGGCGTAAAGGGGCGGGGAGCGGGCGGGCCCGCGGCGGTCAGCTCTCCTGACTGAGCTGTTCCCAGTGGTCGGCAAGCGTCGACAGGTGCTCCAGGACCTGGGCCCGCTGGTCCGGCGGGATCGGCCGCAGCAGTTCCTCGTCGAGCCTGCGGGCCCGCAGATTCGCCTCGTGGACGGCGGCGCGGCCCTCTTCTGTGAGGTGGAGAATCTTGCGTCGGGCGTCGGAGGGCGAGGGCGTGCGGGCCAGCAGGCCCCGGTTCTCCAGGCGGCGGGCCACATCGGCCATGGTGGACGTGTCCAGCGCCGCCAGGGCGGCGATGGACCGCTGGTCCGATCCGGGGTTCTCGCCGGTGATCTGCAGCACGGCGAACTGGGGGCCGGTCAGCGAAGCGTCGACACTGTGCAGCCACGCCGCGAGGTATGCCTGGTACATCCGCCGGGCCAGGAAGCCGGGTGCGCGCGTGAGTTCCCTGGGCGTGGCGAGGTCGGCGGCGTCGTCGGGGGTGGGGGACGAGGAGGTCATGACTCCGCTGTCGGGTGAGGTGGTCGCGTCCACGGTCCGGGTCAGTGCTTCGCGCAGCAGCGCCAGGGCCGGCTCCGGATTGTCCCAGAAAACCATGTGCCCCGCGTCCGGGACGCGCACCATTCGCGCACTTGGATGTGCGGCGGCCGCCTCGGCGGCGCCCTCGGCGGTGACGACCGGGCTGCCCGCCCCGTACAGCAGAGTGGTGGGGCCCGGCACCTGCGGCCACCAGTCGAAGAAGTCCTCGTGCTCGAAGCCGTGGTGTGCGCTCTCGATCGCCTCCAGACCGCAACTGGCGAGCCAGCGGGCCCGCATCTCCAGCTCGCGGCGCGGCCAGGTCGGCCAGAACCCGGCCACCTCGTCGGCGGTCGTGCCGCGCCGCGCCTGCAACAGCTGCCGGGTGAACGCGGCCAGCGTCGTCGGGTACGGGCCGCGGTCGGGCCCGCTCATCGGCGGGTCGACGAGCACGGTCCCACCGAGCCGGACGCGGCCGCGCACCGCCGCGGCGGCGGCGATGCGGGCCCCCATGGAGTGCCCGAACAGCACGGGGCGGACCAGCTCCAGCTGCTCGACGACGGCCTCGGCATCGGCGGCGAGGGCCTCGAGACCGTGGTCGTCGGCGTCGTCGCTCAGACCGCGTCCGCGGATGTCCAGCACCACCGGGCGCACCAGGTCGGTCAGTTCACGGGCGACGAAGTCCATGGTCACCGCCGGGCTGGTGATGCCCGGGAGGACGAGCAGGGGGACGCCGTCCCCGCCGTAGTCGAGCACATGAAGGCGTACGCAGCCGTTGCGCACCCAGCGGCTGCGGGCCGGCACCTCGGCGAGGTCGGCCAGCGCCGCCTGCGCCAGGATCCGCTGATGCGGGCGCGGTGGCGCCACGCCCTCGCGGGCGGGTGCCGGTACGACACCGGTGGGCAGTGCCATGGCGTCAGTCTCCCCTCGTCGTCAGGTACTTCACAGCATCTTCCATGTCCACGACGTCCCCGTACTTGGCCTGGACGTCGAACAGGGCGGCCTCGTGCGGGCCGACGGCCCGGTCGCCGCAGGCGTCCGCGGGAACCAGTACGGGCCATCCGTACTGCACCGCGTCCACGGCGGTGGCGCGTACGCAGCCGCTGGTCGTGGCGCCGCACACCACCGCCGTGTCGCAGCCGAGGCCGGTGAGCAGCGAGGCGAGCGGGGTGCCGAAGAAGGCGGAGGCGCCCTTCTTCACCATCAGGTGGTCCTGCTTCTCGTACGGCAGGCGAGGGTCGAGCGCGACGGCCTCGCCGCCCTCGCGCAGCGCCCGCATTCCGGGCGCCTTGGCGAGCCAGGTGATCGCCTCACCGTCGGCTTCGGCGGGCGTGTAGGCGATCACGGTCCACACCACCGGCACGCCGCCCGTGCGGGCGGCGGCCACCAGCTGTGCCGTCGCCTCGACGGTCCGGGTGAGGTCGCTGCCGGTGGGGAACCGCGGCTCGGTGAAGCCGCGGGTCAGATCCACCACGACCAGGGCGGGGCGGCTGCCGCGGTGGACCGCGGAGCCGAACCCGGCGCGCTCGTAGACGCGGTCGGTGTCGGGATCGTAAGGGGTGGGCACGGGACCTCCAGGGCGCCGGTCAGTGGTGGTGGCGGTAGGCGAACGACTCGTCGTCGGTGGTGTCCAGCGGAGTGCCGCGCCACAGCCAGTCGTAGGAGACGTCCGACTCGCCGTCGTAGAGCTCGCCGAGCTCGGCGTCGCGAGCCTGCTGCTCGGGGCCGTCGGAGTAGCGGTAGAAGGTCTGGTTGCGGAACGAGGCCTGCTGGACCATGCCGGCGTGCTGGGCGCGGCGGTTGACGTAGCGCCGCAGGGCCTCGTCGACGCTGCCCAAGGTCGCCGCGCCGAGTTCCTCGGCCAGTACCGCCCCGTCCTCCATGGCCTGCGAGGCGCCCTGGGCCTGGTAGGGAAGCATGGCGTGGCAGGCGTCGCCGAGCAGGGCCACGCGTCCGTCGACCCAGTTCGGGTCGCGGCGGCGGTGGTAGAGGGGGAAGCAGGTGATGTCGCCCTTGGCCTTGGACAGCATCGCCGGTGCGCGATCGTCCCAGTCGGCGTAGGCGTCGACGAGCATGTCGGTGGTGCCGGCGAACGTCTTCTTCTCGCCGTACTCGTCCTTCCACGGCACGCAGCCGACGATGTTCAGCGATTCGCCGCCGCGGATCAGATAGTGCACCAGGTGCCGTCCGGGCCCGTACCAGATGGTGCTCTGGAAGCGGTCGAACAGGAAGCGGGTGGCCGGGTCGGCGTGGACCAGGTCGCCCGGGATGAGGGTGCGGAAGGCCATGTCGCCGGAGAAGACCAGGGTGTCCTCGGCACCGATGAGGTCGCGCACCCGGGAGTGGACACCGTCGGCGCCGACGAGGACGTCGGCCTCGTGGCGCGTGCCGTCCTGGGTGATGGCCGTGGGACGGTCCGGGTTCGTACGGTCGAGGTCCTCGACGCGGCTGTCGGTGTGGATGCGGACGGCCGGGCCGGGGCCGAGCGGGTCGGTGCAGGCGTCCAGGATGGTGCGGTGCAGGTCGGCGCGGTGGTAGTGCCAGTACGGGGCGTTGAACTGCTCCTGGACACGGCGGCCGAGCGGGGTGAGACCGATGATGCTGCCGTCCTTCCAGCGGCGGCGCACCTGGTCCTGCGGCTCGGTGCGGATGGCCTCGAGCTGCCGGCGCAGGCCCAGGCGGATCAGGATGCGGCTGGCGTTCGGCGCGGTCTGGATGCCGGCGCCGACTTCGCCGAGTTCGGGGGCCTGCTCCAGGACGGTGACGCGCAGGCCCTTGTGGCGCAGGGCGAGGGCGGCGGTGAGACCGCCCAGTCCGCCGCCGACGACGGTGACTTCGTAGGACTGGCTGAGAGCCACGGTTCCTCCTGAGATGCGGCGTGCGGGCGGGTCAGGGCTCGATGAGGCGGCCGCCGGTGACGACGTCGGTGCCGTCGAGGGTGACGGTGCAGCCGCGCATCGCGATGTCGAGGTGGGCGTAGGAGTCGCGTTGCAGGTGCGGGTGCGGACCCGTGGACCACAGGAAGTTGCCGGCGAACGCGCGGGCGTCCATGCCCATCAGGTCGCTCTTGCCGTACATCGCGGTGGCGAACCAGTCGGCGGTCCGCATCAGGCCCCACCCCATGTGGGACAGGCTGCGGGCCCACCGGTCCCCGGAGTCGTCGAAGAAGGTGTTCAGCAGCTCGGCCTCGGCGCCGCCGGTGACCTTCTGGATGTGGCCGTCGGCGACCTCGAGGGTGACCGGGCGCTGCACGTACTCCTTGAACGGGAGCAGGATGTCGCCCTCGGCGAGCACGATCTGCCCGTCGGAGATCTCGGGCCAGCAGAGCACCATGGTGCTGGGCCAGTGGTCCCAGCGGCCCGGGTCGTCGGCGAAGCCTGTCTGGAACTCCGGGTGGCTGTTGGCGAGTCGCACGGTCAGGTCGGTGCCCGCGGCGGAGGTCACGCGCATGACCGACGAGTTCCTGACCTTGTCCACGCCCGCCTGGACGCGGGCCTTGTCCTCTTCCTTCGGCAGGTTGCGGACGAGAACGTCAGGGGCGTCGCACACGAAGAGGATGCGGGTGCCGGTCCTCAGGATCTCCTGCTGGACGGGGGCGTGGATGAAGCCCTCGCGGGTCAGGTCGACGACCAGGTCGGCCGACTTCAACAGTTCCTGGGCGGTGGTGTCGCCCAGGACGGAGACCAGGCCGGGGCCTGCGCCGGTGTGGGTGCTGGGCAGCGGGGCGGGGCTGCCGCCGGGCACGGTGGCGGAGATGACGTGGGCGCCGAGGGCCTTCGCGGCCCCGAAGGCCGCCGCGACGTAGTCGCCCCGGCTGCCGGGTTCGGAGAGCACGACGACGTGCTCTCCCTGGCGGACCTTGCACAGCCGCAGTTCACGGGTGAAGGCGTCGAGGATGTCGACGGACGAGAGGTCGAACATGGGTGTCCCTCCAGGATGCGGGCGCCGCCGGCCGTTGGGATCCAAGGGGATCGAGAGCGCGGGGCGCGTCGTACGGGGCACGTGCAGAAGGTGCGGGGCAGCCCGGATCGGCTCGGGCAGCGCGCGGCCGTGGCGCCGAGGGTGGCGCCTGGCCGATCCCCGCCTTCCGAGATAATCCGAGCACGTACGATTCGGGAACGCAAGGGGCCGGACGGCGGGAGTCCGCGGTTCTCCGGGACCGGCACCAGGTCAGAGGCGGTCGAAGCGGCCGAACTTTCATCAGGACGGCCGGAACGTGGCGTGGATTTCCGGAAACCGGAGCATGTCGAGACCCTTGCACCCGTCGCTAGTACGTGCTCGGATTATCTCCGTCGGCCCGGAACATCCCAGGGTCGAGCTTTGGGCCCCGCGTGCCCTGCCCCGGTGCCCCGTGGCACCGCCCGGACGCGGCCGGCGCCGATCCCACGCCCCCGCTTTCTCCCAGGAGCCTCGTATGGCCGAGTACGTGAAGAACACCTGGTACCCGCTGACCTGGTCGCGCGATGTGACCGGCGAGCTGACCCGGCACCGCATCCTCGAGCAGGACGTCGTTCTCTACCGCACGGCCGACGGAAACGTCGCGGCCATGGAGGACATGTGCCCCCACCGCCTGCTGCCGCTGTCCATGGGACGACTCAAGGGCGACGCCGTCGAGTGCGGCTACCACGGCATGACCTTCGAATCCGGTGGCCGCTGCATCCGTGTTCCCGGCCAGTCCGGCCCCGTCCCGGACATCCGTGTCACGACCTACCCGACGCACGAGAACATGGGCCTGGTCTGGATCTGGATGGGTGATCGCGAACTCGCCGACCCCGACCTGGCCTTCGACCTGCCCGAATACCATTCGGAGGCCTGGAACGTCGCCGAGGGCGACGCCCTGCGCATCGAGGCCGACTACCTCAGCCTCGCCGACAATCTCTGCGACCCCGCCCACGTCAACTTCGTCCACCTGTCCACCCTCGGCAACGAGGCCGGCGAGGACGTCCCCGTCAGCACCGAAATGCGCGGCGACGACCTGGTGACCTGGCGCTGGATCAACGACGGCCCGGCCATCCCGCTGTTCGCCAAGTACGGGAACTTCACCGGGAACGTCGACCGCTGGCACTACTACCACTACCTGGCACCCAGCATCGCCGTCATCGACTTCGGCTCCCTCGACACCGGCAGCGCGAACCCCGAGGACCACCGCGACGAGGGCATGCGCATCTTCGCCTGCCACTTCATCACCCCGGTCGACGCGCACACCTCCATCGACCACTGGATGCACGTGAAGAACTTCCCCGCCGACGAGGCCACCAACAAGGCCCTCTCCGACGACTTCCGCATCGCCTTCGCCGAGGACAAGGCCGTCCTCGAAGCCATCCAGACCAACGAACTGGCCCACCCGGACCGGCGCAAGGCACGCATCGCCATCGACCGCGCCCCGATCCGGATGCGCCGCATGGTGCAGCAGTGGATTGACAAGGACGTGCCGCCCCAGCAGGCACCACGCGTCCTGGACAAGGTCACCGCCTGATACGTCTTCGGTGCCCCTGACCGGCACCCGACCCGATCCGCGAGAGGTACCCGACATGCCCAAGATCACCTTCGTCGAGCACGACGGCACCGCCCACACTCTCGACGCCGAACCCGGCACCAGCCTCATGCAGCTCGCCGTGCGCAACGGACTCCCCTCGATCATCGGCGAGTGCGGCGGCAACTGCATCTGCTCCACCTGCCACCTCCACGTCGACGCCGAGTGGTCGCAAACCGTCGGACCGGCGGGGGAAGAGGAGGAGATGACGCTCGAGTTCGCCGAGGAGCGGACCGCCACCTCCCGCCTGGGCTGCCAGATCGCCGTGACCGACGAGCTCGACGGCCTCGTCGTACACCTCCCGAAGTCGCAGGGCTGACGCCCCCGAAGCGCGGGCGCCCTGGCCAGGGGTCCGCCCCGGCCGCCTGTGCCGCGCCGTGGCCTCGCGCCGGCACAGGCCGCCACGACCCGTGCGCGATGCCACCCCGCGCCGGCGTCCATTCCTCGCCACCGCCGGGGCCCGACCAGGGTCGGCCCGGCCGTGCGGCCCACTCACCCCGTGAGGAACCCTCATGACCCTTGCAGAAAAGCCTGCCGCACCGGCCGCCGCCGTGCAGGCCGTGAACTCCGGGTCCGCGTACGCCAAGATCACCGTACGGATCGTCCCGCTGATCTTCTTCTGCTATGTCGCCGCCTACCTCGACCGCATCAACGTCGGCTTCGCGCAACTGCAGATGGCGGACGACCTCGGATTCAGCAACGCGGTCTTCGGCTTCGGCGCCGGCGCCTTCTTCATCGCGTACATCCTCTTCGAGGTTCCCAGCAACCTGCTTCTGGAACGCGTCGGAGCCAGGTTGTGGATCGCCCGCATCATGATCAGCTGGGGGGTGCTGTCCGCGCTGACGATGTTCGTCACCACCCCGGCGCAGTTCTACGTCCTGCGGTTCCTCCTCGGCGTCGCCGAAGCGGGCTTCGTCCCCGGCGTGCTGCTCTATCTGACCCACTGGTTCCCCGGCCCCCGACGAGCCCGCGTCATCAGCCTGTTCATGATGGGCATCCCCGCCGCAGCCATGTTCGGCGGCCCGCTGTCCGGCTGGATCCTGTCCTCGCTGGACCAGGCGGCCGGCTGGACCGGCTGGCAGTGGCTGTTCCTCGTAGAGGCCCTGCCCACGATCGTCCTCGGTGTCCTCGTGCTCGTGCTGCTGCCCGACCGGGTCGCCGCGGTGAGCTGGCTGACCGCGGCCGAGAAGGAGTCGGTGCGGCAGGACCTCTCCCGGGACGCCGAAGGAGCCGACCGGAAGCACGACATCCGCAGCGCCCTGCGTGACGCCCGCGTGTGGTGGCTCGGCGTCATCGACATGAGCTTCATGCTCGGCACGTACGCGATCGGATTCTGGCTGCCCACTCTCATCAAGGAGTCCGGGGAGAAGGACACCGGCACGATCGGCTGGCTCACCGCCGTCCCGCACGCTGCCGCGCTGATCGCCATGCTCATCGCTGGAGCGAGTTCGGACCGTTTCCGTGAGCGCCGCTGGCACCTCGTCGTCCCGATGCTGGTCGGGGCCGCGGGCCTCGCCGGCAGCACCCTGGTGAGCGACAGCATCGGCATGACCGTGCTGATGTTCACCGTCGCCAACGTCGGCATCGTCGCCTGCTACCCGGTCTTCTGGTGCCTGCCCCCCGCCTTCCTCAGCGGGCGAGCGGCCGCCGCCGGAATCGCCCTGATCACCTCGATGGCCAACCTCGGCGGCTTCCTCGCGACCTACCTGCTCGGCTGGCTCCGCGACCTGACCGCCTCACCCATGCACGGCCTGCTGCTGTGCGCCGTGTTCCTCCTGGCCGGCGGCGCTCTGGTGCTCCGGCTCCCCGCCACAGAGGTGAACCGCTGATGACGACATCCAGCAAGGGTGAGGCGCTGACCGGCCCACCGACCGACACGGACGTGGCGGCCACCGGCTCCGGACGGACCGGCGCACCGCCCCCCGCTCCCGTGCACGACGAGAACGACTACGCCCGCTCACGGGTGCCCGATTCGGCGAAACGCGGTGCCGGGGCCGTCCTCAGCGTTCTGGTCGGCTTCGTGACGGCGTTCTTCTTCCCCCTGATCGGTGGCCTCTACCTGACCCAGAACGGGGCCGCGGCGACCTGGTTCGGGCTGATCATCTCCTTCTTTGTCCTGATCGGGCTCGCGCTCATCGTCTCCCGTGCCGCCGCACGTGAAGGACTCACCTCCGAGCTGCTGACCCGAGGATCCGGCCTGGGCTCGGTCGGCTCGGTGCTGACCACCGTGATCTACGCGGGAACCTTCGTCGTCTACGCCGGAACCGAGGGGCAGATCCTCGCCAGTTCGATCGACCTGATCTGGGACCTGCCCGACCAGATCTGGTACGTCGTCGTCGGTCTCGTCTTCCTGCCCATGGCGTGGAACGGCATCAGCTCGATGACGAAGATCCTCACCTGGACGATCCCGGTCTACTTCGTCCTGCTCGTCGTCGCCATCGGCATCGCGTGGAACCGGAACGACGGCATGCCGTCCGGGATGTTCACCGCCATGCCGGAAGGCGCGGTCGGCGGCGTCGCCGGCACCGTCGCCGTCATCGCGGGACTGGCCGGCACCGTGGGCATCAACCCCTTCGAGGCCGCCGACTACAACCGCTTCATCCGCGCCGAACAGTTCCGGCGCAAGGCGGCCGTCACCGTCGTACTGCCCTACGTGCTGCTCTTCTTCGTCGCGATTCCACTCGGCATGTACTTCACGCTGATCACCGGCAGCTTCACTCCGTCCATCTACTTCGTGGGTCTGCTCGGACTGCTCCCCGGCGTGGCACTGGCCTGGGTCTCACAGGTTCGCGTGAACCTGACCAATCTGCACATCAGCTCGGTCACGTTCACCTCGGGATCCGAGGCGGTGGGCACCCACCGCCTCGCCCGCCGGTTCTGGCTCCTCGTCGTGACAGCCGCCTCGATCGCCCTGATGTGGTTCGACGTGCTGGGCAACCTGAGCGTGTTCCTCGAATGGACGGGCATCTTCCTGCTGGCCTGGGTCGCTTGCGTCGTCGCCGACATCACCGTGGTCCGCGGCCGGCTGAAGATCGTGACCGGCCCCGTCGAGTACCGCAGCAGCCATCTGCGCCGCTACAACGCCGTCGGCGTCACCGCCCTGCTGACGGGCACCGCCGTCGCGTCGCTGATCTGGATTCTTGCCACGGACCCGGTCCTGCGGGGACTGTCGGCCTACATCGGATTCGCCGTCGCGTTCGCCGTTCACGTCGCGATGGCCGTCGCCACCAAGGGGAGGACGTACTTCGCCGACCCCCTGGACGCGCGTCTGGCCGTGAACCAGGCCCGAGCGACGGGCTGAGGAGAGGAACCAAGATGCACACCACCGTCATCGACCCGGCGATCCGTGCGCGCTACCGGGCCCTGAAGGGCGGGCAGGAGTACGCGTTCACCACGGTGGACCCGCACCGCACGGCCCACCTCGTCGTCGACATGCAGAACGGGTTCATGGAGCCGGGCATGCCGCTGGAGGTCCCCGAGGCCAGAACCATCGTGCCCAACGTCAACGCCGTCAGCCGGGCGGTCCGCGCCGGCGGCGGAACGAACGTCTACCTCCGGTTCACCACGCGATCGACCAGTGACTGGTCCGTCTACTTCCAGCAGTTCCAGGCAGCCGAATTCGGAGACGGGGAGGTCATCACGTTCCAGCCCGGCTCCCACGGTCACGCCCTTCACCGCGGCCTCGACGTCACGGACGAGGACGTCGTCATGGACAAGACCCGCTTCAGTCCCTTCACGCCTTCGTCCTCGGACGCCCTGCGCCTCCTCCGCGAACGGGGCATCGACACCGTACTCGTCTCGGGAACCCTGACGGACTGCTGCAGCGCGGCCACGGCGCGGGACGCACAGCAACTCGGCTTCCGCGTCATCCTCATCAGCGATGCCAACGCGGCCCTGAGCGACGCCGAACACAACGCGGCGGTGAACAACGTGGCGGCGTACTTCGGGGACATCCGTACGACGGAAGAGGTCGTGGCGCTCGTCGCCGAGGCACCGACGTCCGCCGCCGGCGTCACCGTGTGATCCGACGGCCCCTGCCCGTCCCGCATCCCTGGGGACGGTCCACTCCCCACCGCCAGAGGCGGACCGCTGCTCACGACAGTTGCTGACGACCGCCCCTAACAGAGGTGAACCACTGATGAAGACGCCCACGAACGCCGGCGTCGTGATCGTCGGAGCCGGACAGGCCGGCGCCACCTGCGCCGCCCTGATCCGCCGCTACGGCTACGACCGCCCCGTCACCCTCCTCGGCGAGGAGGACACCGCTCCCTACCACCGCCCGCCCCTGACGAAGAAGTGGCTCGCCGGCGGCACCGACGACGAACTGCCCCTGCGTGCCGCCACGTTCTACGACGACCAGGACATCGCCCTCCGCACCGCCACCCGCGTCACTGCCCTCGACCCCGTCGGTCACCGCGTCCTCCTGGCGGACGGCACCGCACTCTCGTACGAACATCTCGTCCTGGCCACCGGAGCGGCCGCCCGGCGTCTGCCCATAGCCGGCGCGGACCTCCCCGGCGTGCACCACCTGCGCGACCGCCAGGACGCCGCCGCCCTGCGCCAGGACCTCGCCCGCACCAAGCGACTCGTCGTCATCGGCGGCGGGTACCTGGGCCTGGAGGCCGCCGCGACCGCGCGGAGCCTGGGCGTGGACGTCGAGGTCGTCGAGGGCGAGGAGCGACTGCTCGCCCGTGCCGCCTCACCCCTCCTCGGAGAAGCCGTGGCACGCCTGCACCAGGAGAACGGAGTTGTGCTGCACACCGGTGCACAGGTGGTGCGGCTGCACGGGAACGCGGGATGCGTCGAGGGGGTGGAACTCGGCGACGGCCGCGTGCTCGCCTGCGACACCGTGCTCGTGGCCATCGGCGCCGTCCCCAACGACGCTCTGGCCCGGGACGCGGGCCTCGCCTGCGAGGGCGGCGTCCTCGTCGACGACGCGGGTCACACGGCGGACCCGGCCGTGCACGCGATCGGCGACGTCACCGTACGTCCCGTGCCGGGGCAGCCCGGACGGCGCCGTGTGGAGAGCGTGGCCAACGCCAACGAGCAGGCCGACCAGGTGGCCTCCTTCCTGTGCGGGCGGCCTGTCCCGCCGCAGGCCGCGCCCTCGTTCTGGTCCGACCAGTACGACACGAAGATCCAGATCATGGGCGTGCGAGGCGAGGACGACACCCCCGCGCTGCGCGGTACCCCTGCCGCCAACTCCTTCGCCGTCTTCCACCTCGACGGCGCGGGCCGCCTCACCTCCGTGGAGGCCTTCGCCTCCACGCGCGAGGCCATGGCCGGCAAACGTTGGCTCAGCCAGGGCGCCTGCCCCGACCCGCTGGACCTCACCGATCCGGCGACCCCGCTCGCGAAGGTGCGGACGGGGCCGACGCGGGAGCGGGCGGGGGCGACCGCCTGACGGCACGGGCGCGGGTGGTGTCCAGGTTCTCGTGCAGCGAGGTCAAACCAATCCCTCGGTCGCGTAGCTCGGCGACCATGTCGATGAGGTCCTGGAGGCTGCGACCGTAGCGGTCGAGCGAGGGGACCACGAGGGTGTCACCGGCACCGAGGAAGGCGTGGCACGCCTGCAGTTCGGGGCGGAGGGCGTTCCTGCCGGACTTCTCGTCCGCGAAGATCTTCCGGCATTCGGCGGCGGCGAGGGCGGCGACCTGCCGTTCGAGCTGCTGCCCGCCGGTGGAGACCCCGGGCGTATCCGATCTCGATTTCGGTGCGGACGACTGGTTCGGCAACGAGGAGGTCCGGTCCGGCGGCCGGTTCGAGGGCGGTCATGGCCCCAGGACCATGTCAGGAAGCGGTGGTCTGAGGTTGTTGAACCCCCCAGGTTTTCGAAGGGGTTTCTGAAGGCCCTGCGCAGTCTGGAGGACCCTTCGGGGGCGATCCTCAGAAAATGATCGTTTACTGACGCCTGCCCTCACATGCGATGGCCCCGACGTGCGGGCCGTGTCGGTGGTGAGGGCTAAGGTGCGCTGTCGTGGACGCTGATGATCTTGACTACCGGGCCCGCACGCTGACGGGCTGCATTCCTCCGCCGCTGGTGGCGCGGCTTCTCGAACTCGGTCATGAGCGGGAAGTGGAGTTCCAGGCCGGCCGCGGGGAGTGGTTCTGCGCACTTGAGTGGGCACGGCTGCTCGGGCATCGGGGCCGGCACGACCAGGCGTTGGAGGTGCTCGCTCCGTACGTCGCCACGAACTGGTGGCCGGCGGCCCAAGCCCGGGCGGAGCTGCTGGAGGGCTGGGGCCGGGCGGAGGAGGCGGTCGCGCTGTCCCGCCCGTACGCGGAGGCCGGTGACCGGCCGGCGCTGGTCTTCTTCGCACGCCTGCTGGCCCGCCATGGCCGCAGCGGCGAGGCGTTCGTGCTGCTGCGCGCCGGGATCCAGGACTGGTTCCTCGCCGAGTGCCTGGTCGACGTCGCCGAAACGGCGGGCAGGGACGAGGAAGCGGCGGCGCTGTTGGAGGCCCAGATGGAAGCAGCAGTCCCTGCCTGTGACGACCCGGACTGCGACAACCTCCGGATGGAACCGTTCAACGCAGTCGGCCTGCTCGCCACGATCAGGGAACGCCAGGGCCGGATCGAGGAGGCGATCACCCTGCTGCACACCCGCAAGGTCACCTCCGTCAACGGCCGTGACCAGCTGGCCGACCTGCTGGCCAGACACGACCGGATCACGGAACTGCGTGCGTACACAGCGTCCGAGCACCAAGGGCACGCCGCGCAGCGCCTTGCCGAAGTGCTGGAGGAACGCGGCGACGTGGAAGGCGCGGTCGCCGCCTACCGCACCTTCGGTGCCACGCCGTCCGGCATGTGGCATGTGGCTGTGCCGCTGTCCGAGCTCCTGGTCCGGCACCGACGGAGCGACGAGGCGATCGAGGTGCTGCGCGCGCTCACCGAACACGACGCGGAGGACTGGCTCGTCCACGCTCTTTGCTCCCTGTACGCCGATCACGGGCGGTCCCGAGAGGGCCTGGCCCACCTCGATGCCATCAAGGCACGAAGAGACGGCAAGGAGTACTGGGACCTCTTCCAAATGCGGCTGCCGCTCATGGCCGACTGCGGCCTGCTCGACGAAGCGATCGACCAGACGCGGGCGCACCCCGAGGGCGACACCTGGTACGCGGCATGGGCCTTGTCCGACATGCTTGACAAAGCCGGCCGCACCGAAGAAGCAGACGCAGTCCTCGCACAGCACCCGGCAGTCAACGGCTCTCTTCGTGCCGAGCGCCTTATCGACCTCGGCCGCGTTCAAGACGCTGTACGACTCCTCCAGCAGCCGACGAGCAAACCGACCACACCCGCATGGGACGGCACCTACTCCACCGAACCACCGTTCTGACAGCTCGGGCTGGTATGCGCCACGTCTCCACCGTACGTCGCGGGCCGGTTCAGTCGTTGGCTGCCCTCGTCGTCTTCGACGGCGCCCGGGTCCCGGAGAGGGGGCAGGCCCTGGCCGGGCCGCCGGCCAAGCTACCGGGCCGCATACTCAACGACCTCCCACGGCACGGCGAGCGGGTCCTCCCCCGGAAACCGGCGAAGAAGAACCGCTCCAGCGCCGGGCGCGTGGGCGCCTCGGTGAACGTCCCATATGCCTCGGCCTGCCTGCTCATCAGTTGGAAACTCCACCGGCACGAGGCGGACCGTGGCCGGCGCCGGAAGCCGCTCGACAATCTTTCGTGCACCTCAGCGAGGCCACGAACGGTGTGCCGGCCGACCAAGAGCGATCTCACCGGGATTTCCTGCACCCCAACTGCTCACACCCGAAACCCGAGTTCGTCCTCGGCGCGGTGCTGACGGGACGGCGCACGTTCGACAGCCGTGGCGCGCAGGAGTTCCCGGGGCCCGGACCGCACGGTCAGCCGTCTTCCCGGAGCCCGGCCGCTGAGCCCGTGGCGTGTCCGTTCAGAGCCAGTGCCGCGGCCTCGCCCCGTGAACCGACCTCGAGCTTCCTCAGCACTCCGGTGACGTGGAACTTGACCGTGCTCTCGGTGACTTTGAGGGCCTCCGCGATGGCCTTGTTCCGCTTGCCCTGTGCGAGAAGTTGAAGGACCGCACGTTCCCGGGGGTTGAGGCTCGACAGTCTGTTCACACCGGTGCGCGAGGCCGGCGGGTCGAGCGGAAGGGAGATGCTCGCACGGCTCCCCCAGTCCGCCACGGCATCGAGGTCCACCGTTGCCCCGAGCGCGCGTGCCCGGCCCTCGAGCTGGCGCGCGAGCGTGTGCGTGTCCACGTTCCCGGATTCGTGTTCCCGCACGTCGATCGTCAGCGACGTACCGTCGCAGGTCCACGCGATGCGCAGGCGTGACGGGCACGGTTGCGCGGTGAAGGCAAGCACGGCAGCCCGGGTCATCGCGCGAGCGGCGTGGGCGATCTCCCCGGGCAACGGCCGTGCCGCTTTGGCCGGGGGCACGAACTCGACGCGCGTCTGGTGGTGCTTGAGCATCTGACGGACGTCCCTGCGCAGCTTCGTGAACGCGGCCGGGGCCGGTTCGTCGGTCAGGGCCAGGTCGGACTTCTGGGCGGAGCGCAACGCCACCAGTGCGACGGAGGCGGACTCGGTCGCGGCCAGGCGGGCAAGGCGGTCGTCGAGTGCGGCGGCGCGCAGCGTGTTCAGGATGGCGACCAGGGCGCTCTCGTGCGCCGCGGCCATCTCTGTGATGGTGCGGGCCCGTTCGCTGGAGGCCGCGCGTGACTCGGCGAGGTAGTCCGGGCTTGCCTGCGCCACCTGCTGCCTGATCGAGGTCGCGACGATCCCGAAGAGGGCCGACAGGGCCGTGGGGTGCGGGAGCTGCTTGCGCGAGGCGCGTGGCACGAGGACGAGCAGGGTGCCGACCGGGTCGCGGAGCGCCCAGACGGTGCGGGTGACCCCGCCGACCGCCGCCGTGGTGCTGAGGGGCCGGCCGGTCTCGACGAGGGCCCTCAGCTGCTCGAGTTCGTCGATCGTGACCTTGTTGATCATTTCGGTCGCGCCGGCGACCTTTCGCGGCCTGCCGGTGCACTCTCTGGTGAAGACGACGAGCGCGGTGTGCGGCCACCGGTCGGACAGAAAGCGCGAGAGCCTGCCCGCGATCTCGTGCAGTGGCCCCTCGATGACCTCCCGCAGTGCGAGAAGATCCGCCTCCGGCGGTGACGTGATGTCCAGCATTCCCGGCACCATAGCCGGTCCAGCGGCTGGTCGGAAGTCGAGGTTTTACTGGTCTGTCGCACAGGTCGTGTGTACGTGGCACGGAGCTAGCGTCGGGGAGTGCGCACGCCGGTGCGCATGCGTCGTTGCCGAATGATGAGGAAAACAGCCCAGATGCCACAGCAGGTCCGCGGTGTGATCGCCCGTTCCAAGGGAGCTCCGGTCGAGCTCACCGACATCATGATTCCCGATCCGGGACCAGGTGAGGTCGTCGTCGCCATCGCCGCATGCGGCGTGTGCCACACGGACCTGACCTACCGCGAGGGCGGTATCAACGACGAGTTCCCGTTCCTCCTTGGGCACGAGGCCGCCGGCACCGTGGAGAGTGTCGGCGAGGGCGTCGAGTCGGTGCAGCCGGGCGACTTCGTCGTCCTGAACTGGCGTGCCGTGTGCGGACGGTGCCGGTCCTGCAAGCGCGGGCGTCCCCAGTACTGCTTCGACACGTTCAACGCCGCCCAGAAGATGACCCTGACCGACGGGACGGAACTCACCCCGGCGCTCGGCATCGGCGCCTTCGCGGACAAGACCCTGGTCCACGCCCAGCAGTGCACCAAGGTCGACCCGTCCGCGGACCCCGCCGTCGCGGGTCTGCTCGGCTGCGGTGTCATGGCCGGCCTGGGCGCCGCCGTCAACACCGGCGGAGTAGGCCGCGGGGACTCGGTGGCGGTCATCGGCTGCGGCGGCGTGGGCGACGCGGCGGTCGCCGGGGCCCGGCTGGCGGGCGCCTCGAAGATCATCGCGGTGGACCGGGACGAGAAGAAGCTGGCCTGGGCGGTCGACCTGGGTGCCACGCACACGGTCAACGCCCGTGAGACCGACGTCGTCGCCGCGATCGCCGAGCTCACGGGGGGCTTCGGCGCCGATGTCGTCATCGATGCGGTAGGCCGCCCCGAGACATGGAAGCAGGCGTTCTACGCGCGCGATCTCGCCGGCACCGTCGTGCTGGTGGGCGTGCCCACGCCGGACATGACGCTGGAGATGCCTCTGCTCGACTTCTTCGGCCGCGGTGGTGCGCTGAAGTCGTCCTGGTACGGCGACTGCCTGCCGGAGCGGGACTTCCCGATGCTCGTCGACCTGTACCTGCAGGGCAGGCTGCCGCTGGAGAAGTTCGTCACGGAACGGATCGCCCTCGCAGACGTCGAAGAGGCCTTTCACACCATGCACGCCGGCGAGGTCCTGCGCTCGGTGGTGGTCCTGTGAGCGGCCTGCGTGTCGAGCACGTGGTCACCTCGGGGGTCTTCGCCCTCGACGGCGGCACGTGGGACGTCGACAACAACGTCTGGCTCGTCGGTGACGACCACGAGGTGGTGATCGTCGACGCCGCGCACGACGAGCAGGCCATCATCAAGGCGGTCGGTGACCGCGACGTCGTGGCCGTCGTGTGCACGCACGGCCACAACGACCACGTCACCGTCGCACCGCAACTGTCCCAGGAGCTCCAGGCGCCGGTGCTGCTGCACCCCGGCGACCAGGAACTGTGGAACATGACCCATCCCGGCCGACCCTTCGGGCACCTGAGCGACAGGCAGCGTGTCGATGTGGCGGGCACGGCCCTCGAGGTGATCCACACCCCGGGACACTCCCCCGGGTCCGTCTGCCTGCACCTGCCAGAGGCCAAGGTCCTGTTCACCGGGGACACGCTCTTCTCCGGTGGCCCCGGAGCCACCGGGCGTTCGTTCTCCGACTTCCCCACCATCATCGGATCCATTCGCGACAGGCTGTTCACGCTGCCGGAAGACACCCGAGTCCACACCGGACACGGCGACGGCACCACGATCGGCGCCGAGGCCCCCTACCTGGCCGACTGGATCGCACGCGGGCACTGAGCCGGCTCCGGGCCGGGGGGATGCGCCACCACCGCTGATACTCCGCCTGTAGCCAGGAACGACGAGCTGACAGCGTTGCCGGCCGCACACCGCAAGGCGCCCGCCGATGCCCGGTGCTTGGTCGCCGAGTGGCGGTTCGACGGGGGCGCCCGTCACCGGCTCGATGGGCTCGACCACTGGGTCCGGTGGACTCCGGGCAGGTGAGGGGGTTGCCGCCGTGGACCTCGTCGCCCGCTCCAGCCCCAGGGCACCGGCACCTGCCGATCCGCCGCGACCGAAGCACCGGCGAACTCGCCTACCACCGTTGCCACTCACCCCGGCCAGTCCCGCTGACGACCGTGGTGCGGGTTGCGGGATCAACGTGGCGGGGCGTCATCGAGGCCCCGCCACATCCGTGCCGGGGCCTCCTGCGGCGCGCCGCACGTCACACTCCCGTCGCCTCCGCGAGCGCCTTGCGGCACAGGGCATCGGCCCTTCGTGTCGTCTCCGGCAGGCGGAACCGCGGCGTCAGCCGGAGAGTGTGCGCGCAGGCCGCGTCGAGCGTCATCCGGTGCCCGACCGAGACGAACACGGGCTTCACGGCCTTCTGCGTACGCAGCGCCCTGCCGACCTCCTCGCCGTCGTCGGCGACGAGAGCCGCGGATTCGCCGCGCGCCTCGCCCAGTTCACCGTAGGAGAAGACGAACGGGTTCTTCGCGACGCCCAGCACCGGCAGCCCGGTCAGTACGCCGAGATGGCCGGCGAGCCCGAACCGCCGCGGGTGCGCCCGGCCGTAGCCGTCGCAGACGACGAGGCCGGGGGCGGACTTCAGCGATTCGAGCGCGGCGATCACCGTCGGGATCTCGCGGAAGGCGAGCAGTCCGGGCACGTACGGGAAGGTGACCCGGCCGATCGCCGTGGCCTCCTCGACCACGTCCAGCGTCGCGGCGTCCAGCACGACCGCCGCCGCGGCGACGACATCGCGCTCGTCGTCGTACGCCACGTCGACACCGGTCACCAGGCCGGTGCCGACCGGCGGTCCGGACTCGTCCAGGACGACGCGTGTGCGCAGTTCGTCCTGGACGGCCAGGGCTTCTTCCTCGCTGGTGGGCCAGCCGGCGGGAGCTTCGACGATCTTCATGGTGCCGGCCAGCCTACGGGCCTAGTACCAGGGAGTCTCGGCCAGGTCGTGACCGTCGCAGGACAGGATCGCCCGCGAGAGACGGCCGTTGAGGTTGTTGGCGATCTTGGTGTAGGCGTAGGTGATGCCCGGGTCGACGGATTCGGAGACCCAGCCGCCGCCGTCTGCGCGCTGGGCCACGGCCACGCATCCGGGACGGGAGTTCTCGATGCGGGCGAACGAGCCGCAGGAGCCGGAGTAGTAGTACCGCAGCGTCATGCCCTCGGCGTACCGCACGTACTTCTGGGAGAACGTCCCGGAGCAGCCACCGACGGTCGGGTACTGGCCCTCGAAGGCGTAGGCCCCGTAGTTGCCGCCGGAGTACGAGGCGGCCTGGGCGGTGAACGGGGTGACAGCCAGTACCGCGGCGGCACCCGCGGCTGCCAGTACGGTCTTCATGAATCGACGCGACATGAACTCTCTCCTCCGTTGAAACTGCTGATCACAGGGCTTTGCCTACTGCATGGCCGTTCAGTTCCCGTGGCGGTGGCCGACAGGCGTCCGCACGGTCAATGACCATCGACGCAGCCGTCGCCGGGCCGGTTCCCGCGCGGCGCACGACGGCGTCGGCTCACCGCAGGTTGGCCGGATACATACGGTCCGGACGCCCGGTAGCCTGGCGATCATGTTTGTGATGGAGCTGACCTACACCGCGCCGATCGAGCGTGTCGAACCGCTGCTGGAAGCCCATGTGGCATGGCTGGACGCCCTCTACGAGGAGGGCGTCTTCATCGCCTCCGGCCGCAAGAAGCCGCGCGACGGCGGGATCATTCTCGCCGTGGGGGACGATCGCGCGGGCATCGAGAAGATCGCGGCGAGCGACCCCTTCGTCATCGGCGCGGTGTGCGCGTACCGGATCACGGAGTTCGTCGCGACCAAAACCGCCCCTGAACTGGCGCCCTACCGTCAGCAACTCCCCGCGCAGTGACGGCGGGGAGAGGTAGCCTGCCCTCCTGACTGATCACTTTCGGGGGGCGAAATGCGCGGGATAGGTCCGAGACGGGCGATCACCACGGTGGTGGCACTGGCCGGCGGTGCGTTTCTGGTGGGTGCGTCGCTGCTGCGGCTGGAGACGCAACTGTCGGGTGTGGCAGGCAGTTTCACGGCTGAGAGCTGCGCTCGGCCCGAGTACGGGGACAGTGACGACGGCCTGGAGTGCACAGGCACTTTCGAAGCCGGTGACGGCTCGTTCCGGATCACCGGCGTCGAGGTCGACACCACGTTCGAGGAGGAGCCGTCGTCGCCGGTGGCGACCGCCGTCGACGGTCCGTCCGCGACCACGGCGGTTCTCGACGAGAACCGGGTGTGGCTGCTTCCGGGTGGGACCGGTCTGCTGATCTTCGGCGTCGGCGCCTGGAACGTGTACTCGGCGCTGCGGCGCCCGCGCGACACCACGCGGGCGACCGGAGGAGGCGTCGCCGCGGGGCCGCAGCAGTCCGCGGGGACGCCGTCCTGAGTCCGCAGGCCGACGGACCGACGGACCGGGCGAGGGATCGACCGGTCCGTCGGCCGGTGCGTCGGCCGGTGCGTCGGCCGGTGCGTCGGTCCCGGAACTCCGGGCGGCGCGCGACGGACCCGTCTCAGAACTCCAGGCGCGCGACGCGGCCCTTCTCGCCCGCCGCCCAGCAGCCGAAGTCCGGCGTGCAGTCGACCGTGTCGAACGAGCCCGTGTCGACGGTGCGCCAGGTGCGTCCCCCGTCGGTGGTCAGGTCCGTCCCGGTGGGGCCGACCGCGAGCGCCGCGGACCGGCTGTGCGGCAGCCAGGCCACGCCCGAGCGGTAGGCGGGCGGCGGGGTCTTCGCCTGGCGCCACTCGGTGCCGCCGTCACCCGTGACGGCGGCCGCGCGGGGCGACGCCTGGTCGGCGCGGTAGTCGCCGCCGACCGCGAGGCCGTGCGTCCGGTCGCGGAACGCGAGGGCGAAGACGCCGCGGGCCGGGTCCCCGGCGGGGATCGTCGACTCGGCGACGGTCCAGTTCAGTCCGCGGTCGGCGGAGTGCATCACCCGGGCCCGGGCTCCCCCGCCGGTGGCCAGCCACACGTCCCGGGGACCGGAGCTGACGAGGCACTGCCCGCTCGCCGCGAAGCCGGCCTCGCCCGGCAGCGCGGCCGGCATCCCGGCGTCGGGGAGCACCTTCCACGAGCGGCCGCCGTCGCCGGTGGACAGGATGCGGTACTTGCCGTCGACGGGGTCGCTCATGGCCAGCCCGTGACGGCTGTCGAAGAAGGTGACGCAGTCGTAGAACGCCTTGGCGTCGGTGTTGCGGAACGACTCGGTCCAGCTCGCCCCGCCGTCCTCGGTGAGCAGCACCCGCGACGCCTCTCCCTCGCCGATGGCGAGGACCACTGCGCGTCGGGCGTCGAACGCCTCGATGTCACGGAACTCCAGCTCCTCCGCCCCGGGCGGCGACACGTCGAGCCAGTTACGGCCGCCGTCCACGGTGCGCAGCACGGTTCCCTTGGAGCCGGCGACCCACGCCGTCCGCCGGCTGACGGGTGCAAGCCCCCGCAGCCGTACGTCGGTTCCGGTGTCCTTCAGGTCCCAGCCGGGGGTGTCCTTCAGGTCCCAGCCGGGGGCGGGCGTCCCGGTCGGCCGGTCCGCGGCGGGTGCCGCCTGGGCCGGGGCCGCCAGTACGGCCGCCACCGCGGCCGCGCACAGTCCCACCGACACCGCTCTTCTCGTCTTCCCCATGGACGTCATGGCGCTGGAAGCTAGCTCACGCGCAGAGAGCCGTCCAGGGTGCGCAAGCGGCGGAAACCGGGCGCGATCAGCGGGCGGTGACACACGTCACGCTCCCCGACTGTGCACGGAATCACTCGTTCCGACGTCTTCTAGGGTGCCGGCAGATGCCGCACCCAGGACCCAGCGAGCCGCAATCGAAGGAGCGGGCCTTTGTCCACCGTCATCGAGCAGGCCGTCCAGGCCCGACTCGTCGCCTCCGCTCCCCAGATGGAGTCCGTCGCGGCGACACTGCACTACGACCGCCGCGACCCTTTCGCCGTCCGTATCGACTTCCCCGGCCCGGCGACGCTGGAGGGCACCGACGTGTCGTGGGCGTTCTCGCGGGAACTGCTCGCGGAGGGCGTCCGCGAGCCGGCCGGCCTCGGTGACGTGCGGGTCAGGCCGTACGGCTTCGACCGGACCGTGCTGGAGTTCCACGCCCCGGAGGGCATGGCCATGGTCCACATCCGCACCGGTGAGCTGCGGCACTTCCTCGAGCGGGTTCAGGAGGTGGTGCCGGCCGGCTGCGAGTACCTGTATCTGGGACTCGACGAGGACCTGACGGAACTGCTGCGCGACGCGGCCTGATCGCCGCCCGCGGGGCCGGGAGACGTTCACCTGCCCAGGAGTTCGTCGAGTTCGCCGTAGTCGTAGCCGCCGGCCAGTGAGTCGTACGTGCCGGCGGTGAGCAGTTCCCGAGCCGCGGCGCGCACCAGCGCGTGCGCCGCCTGCGCGATCGCCGAACCGGCGCTGACCCGTGCGACGCCGAGCCGGCCCAGCCGCGCGACGTCGGGCGCGCCGGGTCCGGCCATCACGTTGAGCGGGGCGTCGATCCCCTGAGCGAGCGCGGCCACGGTGCGCGGGTCCACGACGCCCGGTACGAAGATGCCGTCCGCTCCGGCGTCGACACATGCGGCGGCCCGCTTCAGGGTCTCCTCGAGCCGGTGCCTCTCCGGGCCGATCCCTGCCAGGTACACGTCGATGCGGGCGTTGACGAACAGGGGGACACCGGCGGCGTCGGCGGTCGCGCGCGCCGCCGCGATCCGCCGCTGGTGCTCTGCGGCGGGGCGGGGTCCGTCCTCGATGTTCACGCCTGCCACACCGGCGTCGAGGATCTCGCGGATCGTGTCCGCGACGCCGTCGGCATCGTTCGACCAGCCGCCCTCGATGTCCGCGCTGACGGGCACCTCCACGGCGGCGGCGATGCGGGCGACCCGTTCGAGTGCGGCCGCGCGGTCGAGCTGTTCGCCGTCCGCCGCGCCGAGGTCCCAGGCGACTCCGGCACTCGTGGTCGCGACGGCCGGTGCGCCGGCCTCGGCGACGATCCGGGCGCTCGCGGTGTCCCAGGCGTTGGGGAGGACGAGAGGGCCACTCGCGGTGTGGAGTGCGTGGAGGGCGTGGAAGCGGCGGGCCCGCTCCTGGATGTTCGTCATGCCGCGTACTCAAACAGCCGGGGCCCCGTCAGGGCTGGCAGGTTTCCGACATTGCAGTGGCGTTGACAGCCCCTCGCCGCACCTATACGGTGTACAGCGGTTCTGTTGTCGTCGATCGGAGTAGGACGTTGCTCGTCTGAGGTCTTGAGACACCGTGCAGCACAAGGCTTTCCGCCTGTGCGTCCGCGTGCGACCTCGACGACTCATGCCGTCCACTCCCCGACCGGGACCTTTCTCCTCTCCCGGCGTACCGTCGCCCCGCCTCGGTGTCTCCACCCGTTGCCCCTTTCCACATCAAGCAACCGGGAGGCCCTGTGTCCGCATCCCCCACCTTCATCACCTGCTCCGCACTCGACTTCGGATGGCCGGACGGCACCACCGTGTTCGAGGACTTCCAGCTGGCCGTCGGACCCGGCCGGACCGGTCTCATCGGTCTCAACGGGTCAGGAAAGTCAACTCTGTTGCGTCTGATCGCCGGTGCCCTCACGCCGACGGCGGGAACGGTCCGCACCATGGGCGACGTCGGCTACCTGCCGCAGAACGTGGTGCTCGACACCGGCCTGCGGGTCGACGAGGTGCTCGGCATCGCACCGGCACGGGCCGCCCTGCACGCCATCGAGGCAGGCGATCCCAGCGAGGAGCACTTCACCGCGGTCGGCGACGACTGGGACGTGGAGGAACGCGCACACGCCGCGCTGGACCAGTTGGGCCTCGGACACATCGGGCTCGACCGCACCATCGGCGAGGTGTCCGGTGGCGAAGGCGTCCTGCTCAGGCTGGCCGCGCTGCTGCTGGCCCGGCCCGATGTACTGCTGCTCGACGAGCCGACGAACAACCTCGACCTGTTCGCACGCCGACGCCTCCACGACGCCGTGGCCGGGTGGTCGGGTGTGCTGGTCGTCGTCAGCCACGACCGTCAACTGCTCGAGCTGGTCGACCAGATCGCCGATCTGCGGGAGGGAGAGGTCACCTGGTACGGCGGCAACTACTCCGCGTACGAGCAGGCACTGTCGGTCGAACAGGAGGCCGCGGAAAGGACGGTGCGCGCGGCCGAGGCCGACGTACAGCGACAGAAGCGCGAACTTGCCGACGCGCACGTCAAGTTGGCCCGCCGCAAGCGGTACGGCCAGAAGATGTACGACACCAAGCGCGAGCCCAGGATCGTGATGAACGCACGCAAGCGCTCCGCCCAGGAGTCGGCCGGCAAGCACCGGATCATGCACACGGAGAAACTCGCGGAGGCGAAGGAGCGGCTCGACGAGGCCGTGGAAGCGGTGCGCGACGACGACGAGATCCGCATCGACCTGCCCCACACCCTCGTCCACCCGGGACGGGGCGTCCTGCGACTGAGCGATCTGCGCCTGCGGTACGGGGCGGAGGTGAAGGGCGAGTTCGAGGTACGCGGGCCCGAGCGGATCGCTCTCGTGGGACGCAACGGCGCGGGCAAGACGACCCTGCTGCGCACGATCGCCGGCGAGCTGGAGCCGGTGGCCGGCGAGGCGACGGTCGAGGTCCCGATCCGCTTCCTGCCGCAGCGCCTCGACCTGCTCGACGACGGACAGAGCGTGGTGGAGAACGTGGCCCGGTTCGCCCCCGGCGCCACGAACAACCGGATCAGGGCACAGCTGGCGCGCTTCCTGTTCCGTGGGTCGCTCGCCGACCAGCCGGCCGGGACGCTGTCGGGCGGTGAGCGGTTCCGCGCGGCGCTGGCGGCGCTGCTGCTCGCCGAGCCGGCCCCGCAGCTGCTCATGCTGGACGAGCCGACCAACAACCTCGACATGGCGAGCGTGCGCAGCCTCACGGCGGCACTGGAGTCGTACGAGGGCGCGTTGATCGTGGCCAGTCACGACCCGGCGTTCCTGGAGTCCGTCGGCATCACCCGGCGCCTGCTGCTGGACGGGGAGCTGAGGGACATCTCGGAGGAGGAACTGCGGGAGGGGGTGTTCCGGACGGGATGATCCCGAAGCGGCGGACGGTTCGGCCCGGACGGGCCGGACCGTCCGCCGCGCCCGCATCGTGGAAGTGAGATGGCTCTCCGTAACCCCGTCCCGAGCTGCCCACATAGCCCCACGTAACCGGACATCACGGATCCGGGCTTGGACGAGGGCTTATGACGTGCTTAACCTACGGTTTCGTAACCTACGAGTACGTAGGTAACTCTCCCGTCCCCCAGGAGCCCCCGTGACGATCACCTCTCCCCACCTCGGCAGTTCGGAAGCGTGGACTGACGCCCGGCTGCTGTACGCGCTGGAAGAGGTGGTGGAGAAGGAGCTCAACCGCCATCTCAAGGTCGCCAAGGACTGGATGCCGCACGAGTACGTCCCCTTCTCCGACGGCCGCAACTTCCCCGGTTTCTTCGAGGACGGCGAGGCCTGGGAGACCGGCCAGTCCAAGGTCACCGACATCGGCAGGATCGCGCTGGTGGTGAACCTGCTCACCGAGGACAACCTCCCCAGCTACCACCACGAGATCGCCTCCCTCTTCGGCCGGGACGGCGCCTGGGGCACCTGGGTCCACCGCTGGACCGCGGAGGAGGGCAGGCACGGCATCGTGATGCGTGACTACCTGCTCACCTCGCGCGCCGTCGACCCGGACAAGCTCGAGCAGTTCCGGATGGCTCACATGGCGGAGGGCTTCGAGTCCGACAACCGTCACTCGATGCTGCACTCCGTCGCGTACGTCGCCTTCCAGGAGCTCGCGACCCGCGTCTCGCACCGCAACACCGGTCACCAGTCGGGCGACCCCGTGTGCGACCGGATGCTGGCGCGCATCGCCACCGACGAGAACCTGCACATGGTCTTCTACCGCAACCTGCTGGGCGCGGCCTTCGAGATCGCCCCCGACCTGACCATGCAGGCCGTGCGCGACGTGGTCGTCAACTTCCGGATGCCGGGGCACGGGATGCCGGGCTTCGAGCGGGCCGCCGCGCAGATGGCGATCGGCGAGATCTACAACATGCGCATCCACCACGACGACGTGCTCCAGCCGGTACTGCGTTTCCTGAAGGTCCTGGAGATCGACGGGCTGGGCCCTGAGGGTCTCAAGGCGCAGGAAGAGCTCGGCATGTACATGGGTGGCCTCGACGCGGAAGCGTGCAAATTCGACGAGAAGCTCGCGGCCCGCAAGGCGCGCATGGCCGCGCGCGCGGCGGGTTAGTGCTGCGCCGCGGAAGTTCCGCCGATGGCCTTCGCTCGTTGACCGGGCATGGTGCTTGATCCTGACGATCGGTGCGTGCTCGAGGAGCGGGTGCGGGCGCATACCACCGCGCAGCGGGCTGCCCGTCGGGCCACGCAAGGTTCTGCCGGCTTCCGGAGGGCGCCCGGCCCGGCGGACGGCGGAGGTCGTCCGCAGGTGATGTCTCCACGGTGGTGCGGTGGCGGGACCGGTCGGCCCGGAAGGGGCCGGCCGGGCCTGCCCGCCCGAGAACTGGCATCGTCTGCATCCCTGGGATCCGCGGTGACTGGGCGGCCTGCAGCACGACATCGCCGTTTGCTCCCGGGCCCACGTCCCCCGCAGAGGGTTCGTCTCCGTGGGCTAACATTCCGGCCAGTTGACGGCCGTTCCTCCCATCGGCCGGGGTGCACTGGAGGGAGAACGGTGGACCAGCACACACTGCCTGAACGGGACTTCTCGGTGTTCGCCGATCCCGTGCGGTTCTCCGGCCCGGAGCGGCTGCGGGTGACAGAGGCGATGATGCGCCTGGAAGCCGAACGGCTGCGGGTGGTCCGGGCGATGGAGCGCGGGCAGCCGGTCGCCGCACGTCTCCTCGGACGAGGCGGGCAGGAGATCAATCGGAATCTCAGCCGCGAGCTCCGGTCCCGGCGCACCCTCGACTCCGTCAAGCCCCACGGTTCCGTGGAGCGACTCGCCGTGAGTCTTCCTTACAACACGTTCGAGATGAACGCCGGCCTCCGGATGATCAGTGTGTGGAACCGCGACACGCTGAGCCCGGACGTGCGGCTTGCGCTGTCCGGTGAGGACCCGAAGGTGTACTTCTTCGGCTACGGTCCGTTGGAGATGAAGATCCTCGATGGGGTCGAGGCACTCCTCGAGGGGCCCACCGTCCGCAACCAGACCACCGTCATCGGCGTGCGGGATGCCGCGTGCATGGCCGCCGCGCGCCGCTACTGGGACGCGGTGCGTGCGACGGCGTACCCCTGTGCCGCCGAGGAACCACCCGCCGACGGCCTCACCGAACGCCAGCGCCGCATCGTCGCGCTCCTGCTCACCTGCTCGTCGGACGAGCAGATCGCCCGCCGGCTCGAGCTGAGCGTCCGCACGGTCCGGACGGAGGTCGCCGTGATCCTCGACCTTCTCGACGCTCCGACCCGCTTCGTGGCGGGGGTCCGGCTCCGCGAGCGCCTGAGCCGGATCACCGCCTGACCTGCCTGCCGCAACCGCCGTCGGCTGCAGGATGCTGCAATCTTATGTCGACGGCGCCCGGCATTCTCCTGCCATGCGAAAGTACGGAAAGTTCATGAGCGGTCTGACGGCCGTCGTCGGCACCGCGCTCGGGATGACCATGCTGGCTGCAACGCCGGCGTCCGCCACCCAGATCAGTCACCACTGCGAGGGCGCGGGGGTCGTCCGCTGCGCCAACGTCGAGATGCCGTCCATCGGGGTCTTCAACGCGCACGGCCGGGTGAGCGACACCGCCGGCGGCACCAACTACGACGTCCAGGTCATCGAGGTGCGGCTCGAGTACAACCTGAACGGCAACTGGTCACTCCTCCGGGACGAGTTCCCGGCCCACTACTGGTCACCCGACAAGGACGTCGAGCGCACCAGCACGTACTCGTGCGGTTCGTCGGCACGCAAGAGCGTCCGCGCGAAGGTCTACGTGCAGTGGCGGAGCGGCGGAACCGTGACCGGCGACTGGGTCACCACACCGTCGACGTACATCTGCCCCCGCTGATCGCATAGCCGCGAGCCCTGCAGCTTCCAGGTCGGGTTCTCGGCTCGGACCACTCGTCCGGATCAGGCCGGGCGCGCCGCAGCCCGCCGCACCTCACGGGGTCACGGCGGCTGCGGCGTGCCCGGCCGTGTCGCATGCCCCGGCCATCGCCCGGCCCTGCCCGCGGTCGGCCGAGGTCAGCGGGTGCGGCGGACCGCACCCAGGGCTTCTGGGAGGCGGTAGCGCACCGTACTCTGTCCGGCGTGAAGCCCTTGACGCGCATCGCCCTGGTCGGCGTCCCGACAGCCGTCGTCGCCTCCGTCTGGTTCGGTGCGGACAACGACTCGCAGCGACCCAAGGACGACCCGAGCCTGCGCATCAGCCGGACGACGCCGGCCCCCGACCCGCTCCAGGCGGGCACGCCGGACGAGCAGCGGGAGCTGGAGGCGCGCATCGACGCGCTGCCTCCGGGCCTCGCCGCCCCGGCGAAGAAGGAGATCGCGGCCAAGCTGGTGGCCAGCGCCGAGAACTCGACGCTGGACTGGCGCAGTCAGTACGGCGCCATCGAGGACATCGGTGACGGCAACGGCTACACGGCCGGCGTCATCGGCTTCTGCTCCGGCACCAACGACATGCTCCAGCTCGTCGAGTACTTCACAGAGCGGCACCCGGACAACCCGCTGGCCGGCTACCTGCCCGCCCTGCGCGCGGTCGACGGCACCGACTCCCACGAAGGGCTCGGCGCCCCGTTCGAGGCCGCCTGGGCCAAGGCCGCGGAGGATCCCGCCTTCCGCGAGGCACAGGACGTGATGCGCGACCGGATCTACTTCGACCCGGCGGTGCGGCTGGCCAAGATGGACGGTCTGTCCACGCTCGGCCAGTTCATCTACTACGACGCGATGGTGCTGCACGGGCCGGGCGTGGGGCCGCAGGGTTTCTACGGCATCCGTGAGGCGGCGATGAGGACGGCGGACACGGCCGCGGAGGGCGGCGACGAGAAGGCGTACCTGAACAGCTTCCTCGACGCCGGCCGGGCCGTGATCGGCCGGCAGAAGACCGAGGAGACCAGGGACTCGTCGCGCATCGACACCGCCCAGCGCGTGTTCCTCCGCGAGGGGAACACCGGACTGGACACGCCGCTTCAGTGGCGCGTGTACGGCGAGACGTTCCGCATCGGGTCCTGACCGGCCGGCCTCACGGTCCGCCCTCGCTGTTTGAGCCTCACCGCTCGAGCCTTACCGTTCGAGCCTCACCGCTCGATCCTTCCGGCTCTCACCGTCCGCCCCTCACCACTCGGCCTCCTGGTAGTCCTTCAGGAACACCCCGGCGACGGGGGACCCGGTCTCTCCCCGCACGATCGGGTCGTAGATCCGAGCCGCGCCGTCCACGACGTCCAGCGGGGTGCGGATCCCGGCGGCGGCGATCCGCGCCTTGCGGGGCGCCGGGTTCTCGTCCGTTATCCACCCCGTGTCGACACTGCACATGTGGACGCCCTCCGCGGCGAGTTGGGCCGCGCTGGTCCGGGTGAGCATGTTGAGCGCGGCCTTCGCCATGTTGGTGTGGGGATGGCGCGCCGTCTTGTTCCGCACCGCGAAGCGTCCCTCGACGGCCGTCACGTTCACGATGTAGCGGTTCCGCCGGGGCGAGGCGAGGAGCAGCGGCAGCAGCCGGTCCGCCAGCAGCACCGGGGCCAGGGCGTTGACGAGCTGGGTCTCCAGCAGTTCCGTCGGGTCCAGGGCGCCGAGCCGGGCGGACCAGGAGTTGTCGGCCGAGGTGTCGGGCAGCAGCCCTGCGGCGTCGGTCTCCCCCAGCACCAGCGCCACGGCCCCGCCGGCCGCGCCGCCCACGGCGTCGACCGCGGCCATCGGCGCGTACCCCGGCGCGGGAAGTATCCGCGGGGACGCGGCGCCGCTCTCGCCGGCGGCCAGCAGCGCGTACGACTGCGCAGGGCGGCGCACCGTCTGCGCCGCGTTGTTGACCAGTACGTCGAGCGGCTCACCCCGCGCCCTGAGCTCGTCGCACACACCGAGGACCTGCCGCGGGTCACGGAGGTCGACGGCCACCACCGTCAGCCGGTCCAGCCAGCGCTCGCTGCCCGGCACGGCCCGGAAACGGCGCAGCGTGTCGTCGGGGAACCGGCTGGTCACCAGCATCTCCGCGCCGTCACGCAGCATCATCAGGGCCAGCTGGAACCCGATCTTCACCCGGCCCCCGGTGAGCAGCACCCGCCGCCCGGTCAGATCGGTGGACAGATCGCGGCGCGCCGTGTTGTCGGCGGCGCACGACGGGCAGAGCTGGTGGTAGAAGTCATCGACCTGTCGGTAGAACGACTTGCAAACATAGCAACGGCGCGGCCGGGCGTAGTGAGCCGCCGGCGAACCGTCGCGGACGGCCTCCACGGGCACGTCCTCACGCCGGTCGAGTGCCCCGGTCGCCGTGGCGGCCGCGACAGCAGAGTCCACCCGAGCACGGGCCCGCCGCAGCTCCTTGCGCCGCCTGTTGCGGCTCTCACGCGCGAACGAGGAGGCGATCTCCTCGCCCCGCGCACGCATCGGATCTGCGAGAGGCAGAGCACGCAGCCTGCCCACCGTGCGTCGATAGGCCTCCAACTCGTCCTCTGTCACCTGGTCGTTCATCAGTGCTCCCCGCCCCTGCTGCCGTCCGGTGATCTTGGCGTGCCCCCTGGCCCGAAGTCCAGGGATTTCGCCGGACACCGGTCAGGTCGGCTGCCTCAGCGCCCCGGCTCCCTGGCCGTCCAGGTCGTCGAGCGCCACGGGCCGCCCCATAATCGCGAGAAGCAGCGAAAGCGCGGATCCGGTCACTTCCGGACCATCGCCGATCGACACATCGGCATCGGTTGCCGTGAGGCGGAGAGGGGCCACGAGTTCCTTGGCGCCGCCGAAGGACACCGGGGTGCGTGCCTGCAGGCGAAGCGCCCTGACGACGGCATCTTCGGGATAGATGCGGGTGAGTCCCAGCGGGCGGCGGATGTCCTCACCGTGGACGACCTGCTCGACAATCCGGCTGTCGAGGGGCGCCGGAGGGGTCGACGTGCGCGAGGCCACCTGACGAAGCCGCGCCAATGTCTCCCGCGGTGAGGCACCGCGCTCCCGCGCCACACCGCGAGCATTCTGGCGGTGGAAGTCGAACCGTGCCCGGGCGAGGCCGACCACGAAGCCGAGACGCGTCGTGCGAGCTGAATCGACCATGTGGGCAACGACGTCGTGGACCGTCCACCCATCGCAAAGCGACGGCTGTTCCCACTGCTTGTCATCGAGACCCTCGAGGTCATGGATCAGTGCCGCCCGCTCCACCCGCACGATCGGCCAGACATCTCTGACGCGCTCCGGATTTCCCATGGCCATCGTCTCTCCTCGATGATCGGCTTCTTGCCCTCGAGAGATGCAGACTCACGATCGCCGCGGAATTCATCGCGAAGAGCGGTCCTCCACCTGCGCCACCGTGTCCCGCGTCGCCTCCCGCGTCGTCTCCACCGGAGCGTGCCACGGGTACGGCAAGCCGGCGGTCCGCTACGAGGCGACCGTCCTGACCGCTGCCGTGAACGAGTGGCTGTGATCGGCACCCGCCGCTAGAGCTCGTAGTCCTGGGCCAGTTCCTCCCAGCGAATGCTGCGCAGCACAAGGTCGGTGTCGTCGCCCGACGGGACATCCGAGCCGGTCTGGAACCAGATCACGGTGAGAGCGGAACGGTGCAGCACCGGGTCGAGCTCACGGGCGACCGCTGTCGAGCGGAAGGCCCCGATGCAGGCCACGGAAGGCAGCACCTCAACGGGGCCGAAGGCGCCGGCGGTCTGGTCCGGGTGCTCGAGGGAGGGCGGAACCAGATGGACCGGCGTGGCGGGAAAGGCACGTTCGGCCTGCCGCTGAAGGCCCCTGACCTTCATGTCGTTGACGGGTTTGCACGGGTAGCCCTCCAGCATGTCTCCGTAGGTCGAAGACATGCGCAGCTCGGTGAGCTGGATCGAACGTCCGGACAAGAGGGCTATGCGGCTCAGGGACATGCCGACACCCTATGTACCGGATTCCCGCCGGGCGGCCGTGAGCCTTGACGGCGGTGACCGTCGGGCAGGAGCCGGACGGTGGGTGTGGTGGGCGTGAACGCTTCACCGCGTCGGGTGTCCGTCCGGCGCAGCGGCTCTAGGAGGCCGTCGGGCGGGAGGCGAGCTTGAGTCGGTGCCGCTCCTTCTCCGAGAGACCGCCCCAGACTCCGAACCTCTCGTCGTGGGTCAGCGCGTACTCCAGGCACGCCACCCGGCCTTCGCACGCTCCGCAGAGCTGCTTGGCCTCGCGGGTGGAGGATCCGGGGGCCGGGAAGAAGAACTCGGGCCCCGCCTGGGCGCACAAGGCACTCTCCTGCCAGGAGAGTTCGTGCTCGGTGGTGTTGCTGGTGGTGGTGATGATCGGCATGCGGAACACGTTGCCCGTGGCCGATAAACAGCGGATCAATGACGCATCAACGACCGATGCCACCCGGGCCGCCGCCGATTCTGCCCGGGCCCCGTGCCCGGTCGCACGACGGCGCGCCGGGCGCTTCCCGGGCACGCCGTGACCGCGTCGCTCCACGGTCGCGGCGCTGGGTCTCCGGTCATGGCGACGAGCAAGGCCCGTGCCGCGCAGGCACCCGGCACATCCCCTGGCCGACGCGCCGCCGGACCGGCCGTCAGTGGCCGGGGGCCGGGTTGTGGGCCGGGGCGGACTTCGGCAGAAGCCTCAGGAGGGGCAGGCAGATCACGGTGACGGCCATGACGGTGATGATGGCGAGGGTCATGGCGTGGTCGGGGGCCCCGCCGTGGAGGTAGACGGTGGTGACGGTTGCGGAACCCAGGGCGGTGGCGAGTTGCTGGACGGCGGTGAGGGTGCCGCTTGCGCTGCCTGCTTCGGCGGGGGCGGTGTCACCGATGGTGATGTCGAAGAGGGTGCCGAAGCAGGCGCCCATACCGATGCCGGTCAGGACGCCGGCGGGTGCCAGGGCGAGCAGCGTGACGTCGGTGCCGCTGGTGATCACCAGAGCCAGCAGCCAGCCGGCTCCCGCGAGGGTGACCAGCATGCCGACGAGGATCAGGGTGCGGCCCAGCTTCTTGGTCAGGGCCATACCCGCCCCGGCTCCGGCGATGATGCCGAGGGTCAGCGGCAGCAGGCCCAGGGCGGCGCTGCCGGGGCCTGCGCCCAGGGCCTGCTGGATGAACAGGGAGATGACGAAGCCCAGTCCGTTGGTGACGGCGAAGAACATCAGCCCGACCAGCAGCCCTGAGGTGAAGCCCTTGTTGCGGAACAGAGAGGGCTCGATGAGCGGCGCGGCAGCGGTGCGCTGACGGCGCGCGAACAGCAGCAGGAAGATCACGCCGATGGCCAGGGCCGCGAGGGAGAAGGGGCTCCAGTCGGTCTCGGAGCCTTCGATGAGGCCGAACATCGTCCCGAACATGGCCACGGCGAGGATGCCCGCGCCTGCACCGTCCACGGTGACGGACCGGTCGGCGTTGTCTCGGGGCAGGATCCGGGCGGCCAGAACGACGCCGAGGGTGCCCAGGAGAAGGTTGACCAGGAAGATCGGTCGCCAGGACAGGCCGGCGAAGTCCGCGTCGATGACGAACCCGGCGAGAACCGGCCCGCCGACCGTGGCGATCCCCAGCAGCGGCCCGAACAAGTTGAACGACGTACGCCGCATGTCGGGGGTGAAGTGACGGGTGATGATCGCCATGCCCTGCGGGACGAGGAGGGCCCCGAAGGCGCCCTGCAGGATCCGCGCGAAGATCAGCACGCCGGGTCCGGCAGCCAGTCCGCAGGCCGCCGAGGCGAGCGTGAAGCCGCTCATGCCGATCAGGAAGAGGCGGCGCTGTCCATAACGGTCGCCGAGGCGTCCGCCGATGACCAGCAGGACGCCCATGGCCAGGGCGTAGGACGCCCCGAGCCACTTGATCAGACCGGCGCCGCCGCCGATGTGGTCCACGATCGTGGGCGCCGCGATGTTCGTGACCGTCGCGTCGATCATGTCGAGCGCGTCGGCGAGGAGGACCAGAGCCAGGACCGCCCACATCGCGAGCTTGCCGAGCGGTGCTCCTGTCGGAGGCCGGACCTCTGTGGTGATGGACATGACTGTGCCTCCAGGAGTGAACAAGGTTGGATTTCCCACTCACCAAGAAACACCACTCAGACCAAAACTGCAATCAGTAGTGTTTTGTAGGGTGTGGTGTTATCTTTTCCGGCATGGCGACCACTGGAAGCGCGCCCGGCAGGCGCGAACGCAAAAAGGCGGCGACTCGCAGGGCCCTGGCCGACGCGGCGCTGGAGCTGTTCCTGGAGCACGGCTACGAGAAGGTGACCATCGCGCAGATCGCCGATGCCGCGGACACCGCGACCACGACCCTGTTCGCGCACTTCCCGGCGGGCAAGGAAGCGCTGATCCTCGACGACAGCGGGGAGCGGGAAGCGTCCCTGGCCGACGCGGTCCGCAACCGGCCCGAGGGCAGCTCGGCTCTGGACGCCCTGCACGCCTTCTTCGCCGGCCGACCCCCTTTCGCCGACGGCCAGGACCTGCCGGAGCGCTACCGGCGCGCGGCGGAACTGGTGATGAACACTCCGGCTCTGTGGGCCTACGCACGTCAGGTCTGGGTGGCCTGCCAGGACCCGCTCGCCCGTCTGCTCGCCGAAGCCGCCGGACAGGACGAGCCCGACGAGTCCCTCCACGTCCTGGCCCGCTACGTGCTGGAGATCCCCGACCTGGCATCGGGCCGCCCCGACCGCAAGGCCGTCCTCGCCGAGGCGTTCCGCCGCCTCAAGCTGGCCTGGCCCGAACTCTGACCTGCCCTCATCGCCGCCTACGGGCCCCACCGGCGACACCCCGCAAGGAGCCCCCGTGGCCTGGAACGTTCACCGGCCCCCGCGCGCCGACGGCACCACCGTGCTCGTGACCGGCGGCAACGCCGGCATCGGCTACTTCATCGCCGAGCAGCTCGCCGCCGCCGGAGCAACCGTCGTCATCGGCAGCCGCAGTCCGGCGAAAGCCGTCGCCGCCGTGGATGCCATCACGGCCCGCGTCCCCGACGCCCGGGTACGGCACATCCCGCTGGACCTGACCGACCTCGCCTCCCTGAAGGCGTCCGTCAGCCAGATGGACACCGGCGCCCTCGACGCCGTCGTCCTCAACGCGGGCATCGCACCGGACAACCCGCCCCGCAGGCAGAGCCGGGGCGGCCACGAACTGATGCTGGCAACCAACCACCTCGGCCATTTCGCCCTGGTGCACCGGCTGGAACCCTGGCTGAAGGCGGCTCCGGCCGCCCGGATCGTCACCATGGGCAGTTTCACCGCCCGAGCCCAGCGCCTGGACCTCGACGACCTGCAATCCGTACGCGACTACGACCCCAAGCGCACCTACGAACGCTCCAAGCTCGCCCAGGTGACCTTCGCCTTCGAACTCGACCGCCGGCTACGCGCCTCCGGAAGCACCTGCATGAGCGTGATCGCCCACCCCGGCGGCGCCCTGGACTCGCTCACCCCGGCCCGCCCCGGCGTCCATCAGCGCTCGGGGACGCGGCATCTGACGGCCTTGCCGGCGAAGCTGCTCGTGCAGGGCAAGGACGCCGGTGCCTGGGCCGCCGTCCGCGCCACCCTCAACCCGGACGTCCAAGGCGGCCAACTGTGGGGCGCCCGCTGGTTCGGCCTCAGAGGCAAACCCCGCCTCGAAACACCCCACTCCCACATGACCGACCGCTCCACCGGCCAAGCCCTCTGGGAAGCGAGCGTCCGACTGACCCACGTGGACCCCTTCGCCGCCTGACGGCCGCAACAACGGTAGCCGGTGGCGCAGATGACGGTCGCTGTCGTTGTCGCGCCCCGGCGGGTGGGCGCCCCGGCGCCGGGGCCCCCCATAAGGTGTCAGGCCTCCGCGGCGTACGAGACGAAGCTCGTCCATGTGGTGGGTGAGACGGCGAGCTGAGGGCTCCGCTCGACCTTGGAGTCGCGGACGTGGACCGTCTCTGGCGTCGTCGCCACCTCGATGCAGTCGTCGCCAGAGCTTCCGCTGTGGCTGCTCTTGAACCAGGCCAGTTCTGTGGTGCTCATGCCGCTCCTCGCATCCGACGCAGCAGGCCCCCGGATTCCTCCAACGAGAGGGCCTGTGACCGCATCCTGGCATACCGCATCTGGAGCATGCTGACCACTTTGGGGTCCGAGATGAACTGGCCGCTCTCCTGCCCCTCGCAGTAGGCGAACCACCTGTTGTCCGGAGTCTCCAGCAGGCGGATCGGACCGTCGAGCCCGGCATGCGTGAGGCGTGACTGCGGCATGACCTGGACCTCGATGTTCCGGAGTTCCGCCAGGGCGAGGACACTGGGCAGCAGTTCCGCGCACGCCTCCACGCCTCGCCGGAGCACATGCTCCTCGACGATGAAGCTGAACGCCGTGTTCGGGCGCTCACGCAGCAGCCGCTGACGCTCCGTCCGCGCCGTGAGACGTTCCTCGATCTGCTCGTCGCCGAGTGGCGGGAGACGCTCCGAGAACAAGGCACGCGCGTACGCCTCCGTCTGCAGCAGTCCGGGGACCAACCGGCACTCGTACGTGTAGAGGTTGACCGCCTCCGCCTCCAGCTGTGCCCACTGGCGGAACCAGCTCGCGATTCCCGGCCGCCGCGACAGGTGCTTCGCCGCTCCCTTGAGCACCCCGAACGCGTCGAGCACTTCCTCCGCCCGGTCCACGAAGTCCACCGGAGGGAAACGGCGCCCCTGCTCGATCGACGCGACCGTCGGCACCGAGTACCGGACCTGGGGCGCGAACTGCTCCTGTGTCAGCCGTGCTCGTCTGCGGAGCGCTTTGACGACCTCCCCGAACGATTTGAGACTGTCGGAGCTCTCCGGCTCCGCCCCGCTCGCCGTTCCGTTGTCCCCCGCAGCGTTGCCGCTGCCGCCTGCCGTCATGCCGCCCACCTCCACGTACCGTGCCGCAACTCCCCCATCGTCACGGTCGGTTACGGGCCGTGTCCACTGAGCGTACCCGTACGCTGACACAGCGTACGGGTACGGGGACTGGCGCGCGGCGCGGGCCGTATGCAGGATCGGCCACCCCGGTCGGGGCGGTTCGCGACGTCGCGGCGGTTCGCGGCGGCGCGGCGTCAGCCCGGCGGGGAGCCGCCGCCGGCTGGCCTCAGTGGGCGTGGTCGGTGTCGCCGGAGGTCTCGGTGCCGGACGCCGGGTGGTGCGGCTCGTGACCAGGGATGGTGCCGTCCGTCTTGGCCACGAGGAAAAGCCCGGCCATACCCATGTCCGAGTGGCTCTGGACGTGGCAGTGGTACATCCACGCGCCCGGACCCACGTGTTCACCGGCGATCACCTGGAAACCGAAGGAGTCCGCCGGCCCCGTGATCTTGTTGTCGATCACCCGGCTGACGTCCTCCGGGCCCGACAGCAGCCCCGTCCTGTTGTCCGCCCAGCGATGACCGTGCATGTGGAAGGTGTGGTAGTACTCGCCGTGCGTGATCATGATGATCTCGACGCGCTCGCCCACGGTGGCGAGGAAGTTGGGCGGATCGGCGGCCGGATGGTTGTTGATCGTCATGTCGTTGAAGACGATCGTGAACTGCTTGTCGGGAAGGATGTCGTCCTTCCTGCGCACCACGAGCGCGCCGTAGAGGCCCTTGCGGATCCCGCCGGTGCCGTGGTCGGTGCCGACCACGTGGTCGTGGTAGTGCCAGTAGCCCGCGCTACCGGCCCGCCACGTCCCGTCGGGCCGCCGGCCGGGGGCGTGGGTGCGCCAGGTGTAGGTGCGGGTGGCGCCGGGTTCGACATGGCTGCGGCTCATCCTGGTGCCGTCGTTGGCGATGTCGTAGTCGACGCCGTGCGGGTGCAGGCTGACCGGTACGTCCATCAGGTTCTCGAACTCGATGTGCAGCGTGTCGCCTTCGACGAGTTCGATCAGCGGACCGGGGACGGTCGCCTTGCCCTTCTCCAGGCCGTAGCCCATCCGCCCGTCCGCGAGTTTCTCCGCGTACAGCCGCAGATGGCGTACCTCGCCGCCCGCCTGGGCAGTCTTGGGTGCGCCCTTCGCGGGGGCCGGGGCCGCATTGGAGGCGGAAGCGATCGACAACGATGTCACGCCGGTGGCGGCCGCGGCCGCGCTGCCCGCGAGCAGGCGTCGGTTGAAGCTCCGTCTGTCCATGTCGAACTCCTCTGTCATCGGCAGAGATTGACGGGGCGCACTGCCCCCGGGGACGGCCACACCGTAGCGGGGTGATCTTCGTTTATCCACGCCCAGGACAAAGTTCGTCGAATTGCAGTCATACCTATTGGCGAACCGCGAAAAGAGGTCTAGCTTCAACGGCTGTTGTTGTGACCAAAGAGGGGTGGGTGACCACATGCAGCGCGCACCACATCACAGGTCCGGAAGAACGAGATCCCGAAAGCGCCTACTGGCGGCGGCACTTGGCGTCGGCGCCATGACCGCTTCCCTGCTCGGCGGCGGCAGCATCGCCGGCGCCGCACCGCATCCGGCACCACCGACAACGTTGTCCCTTCCGTCGCCGCCTGGCGGCGCGAACGTGCGGGTGCTCGTCTTCCACGGCTCCGCGACCGCGGAGTCGCCGACCGTCGACGCCGGTATCGCCGCGATCGAGTCGATCGGGCTGAGCGGGCCGAACGCGGGCCGCTTCAGGACGGAGGCCACCGACGACCCGGCGGTCTTCACCAATGCCAAGCGGCTGGGCAGGTTCAACGCCGTCGTGTTCCTGACCGGCGGCGGCGATGTCCTCGACCCCGCCCAGGAAGCCGGACTCGAGTCGTATCTGGAGGCCGGCGGCGGGTTCGTCGGCATTCACGAAGCGGCACGCACCGAGCCGTACTCCGACTGGTTCACCGGCCTGATCGGCGCCCGGCCGACCGGCGCGCCCAGCAGCACGCAGCGGGCCGTCGTCGAGGTCGGCGACCGCGTGCACCCGGCCACCAAGTCGCTCCCACTGCAGTGGAAGCGGCCCGACAAGTGGTTCAACTGGGCGGAGAACCCCTCGGGCAAGGTGCACACCGTGGCCCGGGTGAAGGAGAACTCGTACACCCCGGCGGAGAAGCCGGGCGGCTGGGACCACCCGATCTCCTGGTGCCGCGACTACGACGGCGGCCGCTCCTTCTACACCGGCATGGGCGGTACGGTCGACAGCTTCGCCGAGACGGACTTCCGCGACCATCTGCGCGGGGCGCTCGCCTGGACGACACGCCTCTCGCAGGCCGACTGCAAAGCCACCATCGACTCCAACTACACGGCGGAGCGGGTCACCAAGCCCAACCAGCCGGGCCAGAACGACCAGATCGGCGAGCCGCACGGCCTGGTCGTCGCACCGGACGGGCGGGTGCTCTACATCGGGCGCGGCGGCGCCGACTCGTCCCAGCCGGTCGTCAGGGACTGGAACAACCCCGACATCGGCAAGGGCCAGGGCGAGATCCACGTCTACGACCCGAAGACGAAGCAGGTCACCAAGGCCGGTGCGCTGACCGTTTTCGGCAACAAGGGCGGCGGCGACGAGCTGATCAAGAACGAGGAAGGGCTGCTCGGCATCGAGCTGGACCCGGACTTCATGACCAACGGCTGGGTGTATCTGCACTACACGCCCCATTCGGAGATCAACCGCGACACCCACATGGCGGAGCGCCGGGTGTCCCGCTTCACCCTCGACCTGGCCACCAACCGACTGGACCAGGCGAGCGAGAAGGTGCTGCTGCACTGGCCGGTGCAGATCCACAGCTGCTGCCACGCGGGCGGCGGGATGGCCTGGGACTCCAAGGGCAACCTGTACATCGCGACCGGCGACAACAACTCGTCCGGTTTCAGCGGCGGCTACTCCGGCAACAACCCGGAGCCCGACTTCAAGGGCGTGTCGTTCGCCGACGCGCGCCGCACCGCGGGCAACACCAACAACCTCAACGGCAAGATCCTGCGGATCCACCCCGAGGACGACGGCACCTTCACCCTCCCCGAGGGCAACCTCTTCACGGGCGAGGAGACGGCCGAGGGCGGCGGCAAGACCCGCGGTGAGATCTATGTGATGGGCGTCCGCAACCCGGCCCGTATCTTCGTCGACAAGCAGACGGACATCCTCTACGCCGGCTGGGTCGGCCCGGACGCAGGCGCCCCCTCGACGACCTGGGGTCCGGCCAAGTACGACACCTTCGCCGCCATCACCAAGGCCGGCAACCACGGCTGGCCGTACTGCATGGGCAACAACCAGCCCTACCGCGACCGCAACCTGCCGGACCCGAGCAAGCCGCTCGGCTGGTACGACTGCGACGCCCCCAAGAACGAGTCGCCCAACAACGACGGTCTGGTGAACCTGCCTCCCGTCACGCCCAACACCATCTGGTACTCGCCGCAGGGCGGCGGCGTGGACTACCCGCGCGACGCGAACGGCATCCCCAGCTACAAGCAGGAGGAGCAGAAGCTGCTGCTGCCGTGGCTCAAGGGCGGTGGCCAGGCGACCATGAACGGCCCGGTCTACCGCTTCGACGGAGCGAGCGACTCCGCGGTCAAGTGGCCGGCGTACTGGGACGGCAAGTGGTTCGTCGGTGACTTCTACGACGGGGACCAGCCCCGCCACGCGGTGCTGACCGACCCGAGGACCGTCGGCAAGGGCGGCCTGCCCGTGCACGCCGAGTCCCTCAAGAAGATCATCCCGGTGGGATCCGGCGGCATCCGCAACCTCATGGACTGGAAGTTCGCACCCGACGGGTCGCTGTACGTCCTGGACTACGGGCGCGGGTTCTTCACCTCCGACTCCAACTCCGCGCTGTGGCGCGTGACCTACAAGGGCGGCGGGGCCACCCCCGCCGCGGACCAGCTGGCGAGGAAGGCGGAGCAGTGAGATTCAGACACCGAACCGCGAGTTTGTGGACGGCCCTGCTGGCCGCCGTGGCGATGCTCGTCGGACTGACGTCCGCCGCCGCGTACGGCACGACCGCGGCCGACCGGACCGGAGACGGCCCGCAGGCCGCGGCCGAACAGGTGCTGACCTGGACGGCCGGTGACCCCATCGACAAGTACCTGTCGTTCCCGACCACCGCGGTGGCCGGGCCGGCGACGATCGTCTTCGAGAACAGCGAGGCCACCGGCAACACGACCGGCATGCCGCACACGCTGACCTTCTCCGTGTCCGACGTCGAGTTCAACAACGACGTTCAGCTGAACCTGCTGGCCAACCCGAACGACGACATGGGCGGCAGGCACACCGCTGAGGTCAACCTCACGGCCGGACGGTACTTCTACCACTGCACCATCCCCGGCCACGGCACCATGCAGGGCATCCTGACCGTCACCGAGGGCAGCGGCGAGGACACCACCGCGCCGGTCACGACGGCGACGGTGGCGGGCGACAGGAACGCCGACGGCGCGTACATCGGGCAGGCCACCGTCTCCCTGGCGGCGACCGACGAGGGCGCGGGCGTCGACAAGATCGAGTTCGCACTCGGCACCGACGGCCCGTGGCAGCCGTACACGGCGCCGGTCGTCGTCGACGAGGTCGGCACCCACAAGGTCCGTTACCGCGCCTACGACAAGGCCGGCAACGTCGAGACGGAGAAGTCCGCCGACTTCTCCGTCGTCACCCGGCCCACGGACGACACGACCGCACCCGAGACCTCGGCCACGGTGAGCGGCGACAAGGACGACCAGGGCCGGTACGTGGGGATGGCCACGGTCACCGTGACCGCCTCCGACGCGGGTTCCGGCGTCAACACCGTCGAGTACGCGATCGGGGACGGCGCCTGGCAGCCGTACACCGCCCCGGTGATGGTGCACGAGGCGGGAGCGCACAAGGTCCGCTACAGGGCGACAGACAAGGCCGGCAACGCGGCCGCGGAGAAGGCGGTGGAGTTCACCGTCGTCGAACCGCCGGCCGAGGACAAGGAGCCGCCGCAGACCACCGCCGGCATCGCGGGCGACCAGAACTCCGACGGCGCGTACGTCGGACGGGCCACGGTCACGGTCGTCGCGGTCGACTCCGGCGGCTCGGGCGTCGAGAAGGTCGAGTACTCGCTCGACGGCGGCCCGTACCTCGCCTACACCGCGCCGGTCGTCGTCGACCGGGTCGGCTTCCACACCTTCCTCTACCGGGCCACGGACAGGTCGGGCAACACCTCCGAGGCCAAGAGCCTGTCCTTCTCCGTCACCGAGGGCGGCGGTGTCCCCGCGCCCAACTGCCCCGAGTACGACGAGCGTACGACGGTCATCGTCGGCGACGTCGACACCGGTGTCCCGAACCGGATGACGAGCAGCCGCTGCACCATCAACGAGCTGATCGAGGACGAGAAGGACTGGTCCTCGCACGCCCTGTTCCTCAAGCACGTGGACCAGGTGCTCGACCGGCTCCTCGACGAGGGTGTCATCGACAGCCGTGAGCACCGGACGATCCACCGGGCGGCCAGGGAGTCCGGCATCGGCAAGCCGGGCCGGACCAACGGCTACCGCAAGATCTTCGACGGCAGCGAGGAGACCTTCTCCAAGTGGCAGCACGTCGGCGGCGGCAAGTTCTCGCTCGGCGAGGACGGGGCGATGACCAGCAGCACCACCGTCCCCGGCATGGGCATGCTGTGGTTCCCGCAGCGCCAGTACGGCGACTTCTCGCTCAAGCTCCAGTGGCGCGACGACGCACCGGGCTCCGGCAACGCCAACGGCGGTGTCTTCGTCCGCTTCCCGTGGGTGCACGACAACCCGGAGGAGTCCCGACCGGAGTGGGTCGCCATCAAGTACGGCCATGAGGTGCAGGTCCTTGACCGTCCGGACGGCGACATGTACAAGTCCGGCTCGATCTACGGCTTCGACCGGGTCGGGCTCGGCGGCGCGGGAGTGACCCCGAAGGGCACCTGGAACGACTACGAGATCCGGGTGGAGGGTCAGCACTACTCGATCTTCCGCAACGGCAAGCTGATCAACGAGTTCGACAACACCGGTGGTCAGGCCTTCACCCCGCCGCGCTCGGACGACCCGGGCACGGACGGACGCCGGTACGCCACCGGCTACATCGGCCTCCAGGTCCACGGCACGACGGACGTGATCTCCTACCGCGACATCAGGATCAGGGAGTTGTAGCCCCGAGAGGACCAGGGAGTCGCGGCCCCCGCCAGGACCAGGGAGTCGCGGCCCCTGCCAGGGCCAGGAGGTTCCGGCCCCTGCGCACGTCCGCCGCTGCCCCGCCGTCCCGTCCGGGAACGGCGGGGCAGCGGTGCGTCGCCACCCGTGCCGCTACTCACCCGCGGCACCCGGTAAATGAGCGGTTGTACTCAGGCCCGCCCCTTTGCCTGCTGCGACGATCGCCGCATGCTCAAACACACGAGCGATCCGCGACAGCGGGTCGGGATCACCGGCGTCGGCAGCGCGCTGCCGGACACGGTGCTGACATCGCACAGCCTGCAGCGCGAGGCGACCGCGCACCTCGCCAAGTCCCTGCCCGGCACGCTGCTCGCACAGGCCACCGGCATCGACACGCGCCGCGTCGCGGCCGACGACGAGTACGCCTCGACGCTCGCGCTGCGCGCCGGCCGCAGGGCGCTCGCCGCGGCGTCGCTCGACCCGCACGACGTCGACCTGCTGCTGTTCGCCTCCGCGTCACGCGACATGGTCGAGCCCGCCACGGCGCACATCGTGCAGGACCGGCTCGGCTCGAAGGCCCATGCCCTCGACGTCACCAACGCCTGCAACAGCTTCGTCAACGGCATCGACGTCGCCCGCAACGCCGTCCTGGCCGGCCGGGCCCGCCGGGCGCTGGTCGTCACGGGTGAGACGCCGACGCGTGCGATACGCAGGACGCCCGCCGACTTCGCCGAGTTCCGTGCCGGATTCGCGGGCTACACCTTCGGGGACGCCGGCGCGGCCGTGGTCCTGGAGCCGGTCCAGCGGGGCGGCATCCTCGACGTGGACACGGAAACGCACTCCGAGCACTGGGCGGTCGGCGGCATACCGGGCGGCGGGTCGCGCCACCCGCGCGGCGACGAGCACACCTACTTCCAGGGCGACGGCCGCGAACTGCGCGGCGTGTTCGAGAAGGTGGGCGCCTCGGTCGTCGAGCGGACCCTGCACCGTGCCGGCACGGACTGGGACGGCTTCGCGAAGGTGCTGGTCCACCAGGTGACCGTGCCCTACCTCGAACGGTTCGCCGAACTGACCGGTGTGCCCACGGACAAGCTGGTGGTCACCGTCCCCGAACTCGGCAACATCGCCAGCGCGAGCATCGGCGTGCAGCTGGAACGGGTCCACGACGAGCTGGAGACGGGCGAGCGGGTGCTGTTCGTCGGCCTCGGCGGCGGCATCAGCATCATGACCATGGTCTGGGAGAAGTCATGAGCGCGCCCGGCGGTCTGTGGGTGGTGGTTCCCGCGCACCAGGAGGAGGAACGGCTGGCCGGCACCCTGGCGGCGCTGGCGGCGCAGCGGGACCGCGACTTCACCCTGCTCGTCGTGGACAACGCCTCGTCCGACCGTACCGGCGCGATCGCCAGGGACTTCGCCGCTCGGGCGCCGTTCCCGGTGGAGGTGCTGGTGGAGCCGGAGAAGGGAGTGGGCTGCGCCGTGGACACCGGCTTCCGGTACGCCATCGAGCGGGGTGCGACGCTGCTGGCCCGTACGGACGCCGACTGCCTGCCGCGGCCCGGCTGGACACGGGCCGCCCGCGCCACGATGACCCTGAGGCCCGGACCGGCGATGGTGTGCGGTCGGATCGTCGCCCGGCGCGACGAGCACGGTCCGCTCGGCCGCGCCGGATTCGCGGCCCTCGTGTCGCTGGCCGCCCTGTTCGGCCGGCTCCGGCCGGCTCACGCGCGCAGGAACGGCTTCCGTGCTCCGTACCGGATGCACGCCGGCAACAACATGGCGATCACCTCGGACCTGTATCTGGCCTGCGGCGGCATGCCGCGCCGCCCGTCGCCGACGGACCGGCTGTTCCTGAACCGGGTGCGGCGGGAGACGGACCGTATCGTGCGCTGCCCGGACATGGTCGTGGAGAACTCCACACGCAGACTCCGGGCGTACGGCATCAGGGGCACCGCCCGCTGGTACCTGGACCAGGGCAGCGACGGGCGCGGCGACGACCCGCGCTGACGCACCCCCCGCGCTCTCTCCCGTACCAACGCCGGGCTGCTCTCACCTCAGACGTGCGGACCCGCAGACCCGCAGGCCCACAGACCGGGAGACCGGGAGACCACAGACCGCAGACCGCAGACCGCAGACCGCAGACCGCAGACCCGCTCGGACTACCCGTGGACGGCTGATCATGCTCGACCTTCTGGACCACTCCCTGCGCTCCTCGCCCGAGCGGCCCGCGGTACTGTGCGCGACCCGTACCGGGCGCACCCGCGTCCGGGCCACCCGCGGCGAACTGGCCGCGCTGGCCGACGCGTACGCCTCCTCCCTGTACGCCCGCGGCCTGCGCCCCGGCGACACCGTCGGTGTCGCGGTGCGCCCCGGGCCACGGGCGCTCGCCGTGCTGCTCGCCCTGTGGCGGCTCGGGCTGCGCGGCGCCGTGCTCGACCCCGGAGCCGGGCCCGACGTACTGCGCGCCAGGCTGGCGTCGGTGCGGCCGTCTCTCGTGCTGGCAGACGCCGCCGCGCAGGCGGTGGCCGGGTGGGCCGCACCGCTGGCCGCGCGGGCACGACTCGCCCTGCCGCCACTGGAGGAGATCGGCCCGGTGGCGACGGTCGGCCGCCGGCTGCCCGGCTGCGCGCCCGCGCTCGGCCTCGCGGACGCTCGCCTTCCGTCGTTCGACCACGGGGACGGTGACGCCGTGATCGTGTTCACCTCCGGTACGACCTCCCGGCCGAGGGCCGTGGTGCACAGCCGCTCCGGCCTCGCCGCCGGCATGGACACGGTCGCCACGCTGTTCCGCGCCAGACCCGGCGAACCCGTCGTCGGGGGAACCTTCTTCGTACTCGTGCCCTCCCTGGCCCAGGGCGCCCCCGTCGCGCTTCCCGCGCGATCACCGAAGGTGCTTGCCAGGCAACTCCGGCGACTGCGCCCCGACGGCACATACCTGACGCCACCTCAGCTACGGGCCGCGCTGAACGCCGACGCCCGGTTCACGGGCCGGGTGTGGACCGGTTCCGCACCGGCGAGCGCCGAACTGCTCGGTCGGGTACGGGCGGCCGGCGCCGCGGAGGCCTGGGGTGTGTACGCGTTGACCGAACTGTTTCCCGCAGCGGCGGTCGAGTCCCGTGACAAGGCGGCGTTCGCGGGGGCGGGGGATCTCGTCGGTGCCCCTCTGCCGGGTGTCGAGGTGCGCACGGAGGGCGGTCAGCTGCTGCTGTCCGGGCCGGCCGCGCGTAACCGCTACCTCGGGGAGGGCCCCGACCCGTGGGTGCGCACGGGCGACCGGGCACACCTGGACGCCTCCGGGCGGATCGTGCTCGAGGGCCGCTGCAAGGACATGGTGCTGCGGCGTGCCGAGAACATCTATCCGGGCCTGTACGAGCCGTCGTTGCATGTGCCGGGCGTCGAACTAGCGGTGCTGGTCGGCGTTCCGGCGGGCGACGGTGACGAACGACTGGTCGCCGTGGTCCAACCCGGGCCGGGGCACGACGAATCCCGGCTGCGGTCCGCGCTCGCGGGGCCGCTGCGCCGGATGGGCACGGCCCGGCCGGACGCACTGCTGTTCGCCGACGTGCCACTGTCCGGCCGGTCGCGAAAGCCGGACCGGGCGGCGGCATCGCGGCTCGCGGCGGAACACCTGCGCACGACCGGACTCACGGGGGTACGGGCATGACCGGCCGTCCACTGCGCTCACTCCTCGCGTCGTCGGACCGGCGGCGGCGTGGCGAAGTCGGGGCGGTCGCGGGCCCGTTGACGGTTCGCAGCGGGACGGAATGTCCTGGCGCTCCGGAGGGCCCCGGCGATCCGGACGGTCGCGGCGATCCCGGCAGTCCTGACGGCTCCCACGGCCCCGGCGGTCTTGGAGATCCCGACGGCCCCGGCGGACCCGGCCATCCCTGCGGCACCGGCGGCGCCGGTGGCGCCGGTGGCCCCGGCGGTGCGTGTCCTGGGCGCGTGGCTGCCGGCGGTGACACACGGGAGGGCAGGGAGCCGGCCGGCGCCGGCGCGAGTAGTGGCCCGGCCGGCGGCACCGGGCATGCTCGGGCGCGACGGCGCGACCGGCGGGTGTACCTGCGCGCCCACCCGTTGCTCTTCGCCCTGCTCGCCGCGACCCGCGGCCGCCCCGTCCGCAAGATCGGCCGCACCGTGCTCGTGCACGACGCCGACACCTACCGCGAGGTGCTGACCCGGCTGCCCCTCGACCGTACGGCCGCGCGGACCACGGGCGGCGCCGCGCAGGCGGCGCTCGGCGGGCGGGGCGCCGGGGACGCCGGTGTCCTGTTCGACCAGGACGGGCCTGAGCACCGGGCCGTGCGGCGCGGCCTCGCGCGGGATCTCGGCGCGGCCGGCACCGAGGAACTGCGTTCGCTGTGGCGGCCGTTGCTGGCGCGTCGGCTCGAACCACTGGCATCGGGCGGCACCCTCGACGTCGTCGCGCTCACCCGCGAACTGTCGGGCACGGTCGTCTGCGCGCTGCTCGGCTCCCCCGCCTCTCCTCGAGCCGTCGCGACCGCCGCCGCGGACGTCGCCGCCGCGTCGGTACGCAGCGAGCTGCCCGGCCTCCGCCCTGCCGGGGCGAGAGTCGCCGTGGCGAAGGCTGCACAACGGCTGCGCCGGCTCCTGAACGACGAGGACGCCGGTGACGACGCGCTGTCCGCGATGGTGGCGGTCGCGACGGTGAACACGACCGTCGCCGCCCTCCCCCGGGCCGCCGCCTGGTGCGCCGACGCCCGCCTCTGGGAGCAGGCAGGGGACGACACGCTGCGCCGCGATCTGGCCGACGAGCTGCTGCGCGTCACCGCCGCCTCACCCCTGTTGCCGCGGGTCGCGGCGGCGGACGGTGCCGTCGGCGGATGCCCGGTGCGCGCCGGTGACCGACTGCTGCTGGTCGCGCGCCATGCCGTCGGCGCGCACCGGGCGGACCCGGACGCGGTGCACCCTGCTCCGCCGGGCGTCGCCCGTCTCGTCTTCGGCGCCGGACCGCACACCTGTCCCGGCGCCGGTCTCGCCCGGGCGATGCTGGAGGACCTGCTCGCGGCACTGGCCCCCCACCGCCCGGCCGTCGTACGGGCCCAGGTCGACCGTGGGGCGGCCCTCCCCGGCTGGCGGACTCTGACGCTGCGCGCCACGGTCCGTCAGGAGCCTCGGTGAGCGCCCGGCTCCGCGTCGCGGTGACCGGCGCCTCCGGTTTCTGCGGCGGGCATGTCGCACGGGCTGCCGTGGCGGCGGGCGCTGACGTGGTGTGCCTGGGCCGCAGGCCGGGGCACACGGGCGAGTTCCGCTTCTGGGACGCCGCGTCGGGCGCCCCGGACCTGACCGGCGTCGACCAGGTGGTGCACTGCGCGGCGGCGGTCGGCGACCCTGCGCCCGGCTCCCCGGCGGAGGCGCGGATGCACGCGGTCAACGTGGCGGGCACAGTGCGGCTGCTGGAGGCGGCCGGCGAGCGCCCGGTGGTCTGGATGAGCAGCGCGAGCGTCTACGACCCGCGCGCGAGCCGCGCGCTGGTCCGCGAGGACCACCCCCGGTCCGGGCATTTGAACGCCTACGGGCGCACCAAGGCGGCCGGTGACGCGCTCGCGCTGGCAGCGGGTGCCGTGGTGCTGCGTCCGCGTGCCGTGTACGGCCCCGGTGACACGCAACTCCTGCCCCGACTGCTGTCCCGGGTCAGGGCGGGGACGCTGCTGCTGCCCGGCCCGGACGTACGGCTGAGCCTGACGGCGGTCGAGAACCTGGCCGACGCGTGCCTCGCGGCGGCGGGCTGGCCACCGGGCGCGTACAACATCGCGGACCCTGAGCCGTACGGCAGGGACGCGGCGGTACGGGCGGTGCTGCGCGCCCACGGCGTGGCGGCGCGGATCCGGCACCTGCCCCCGGCCCTCGCGACCGCGGCGGCCCGCGTCACCGAGGGCGCGGCCCGCCTCACCCGCACCGAGCCGGTGCTCAGCAGGTACGCGGTCGACCAGCTCGCCCACTCGGTGGTCCTCGACGTGACGCGCGCGAGGGCGCGGGGATGGCAGCCGGGAAGAACGCTGGCCGACTACCTGGCGGCGGGGTGCGGAGCCGGGGCGGAAGCTCCTCCCCCACACCGGCCCTTCCCGTGACCGGAACGACCCCGGACGCAGGTCAGGCGGTCGGCTTCTTCGCACGGCTGGGCTGGACGCGCTTCGGCTCGCCCGGCATCTTCGGGTAGTCCGGCGGGTAGGGCAGATCGCCCATCCCGTGTTCGCGTTCGTCCTTGCGCGACAGCTCCAGCAGGCTCTCCAGCGAGAAGGCGTGGTCGTCCATGTCGGCGTGCACATCGCCGAGTTCCGCGAAGCGCGGTGGCATGGTGACGATGTCGAAGTCGAACGGCGACACGTCGTCGAGCTCGTCCCAGCGCAGCGGCGCGGAGACGGGGGCGTGGGGGCGCGGGCGCACGGAGTAGGCGGAGGCGATGGTGCGGTCGCGGGCGGTCTGGTTGTAGTCGACGAAGATCCGCTCGCCGCGCTCCTCCTTCCACCAGGCGGTGGTCACCCGGCCGGGCATCCGTCGTTCGAGCTCCCGGCCGACCGCGATCGCGGCGCGGCGCACGCCGGTGAACTCCCAGTTGGGCTCGATCGGTACGAAGACGTGCACGCCGCGGCCCCCGGAGGTCTTGGGCCAGCCGCGCAGTCCGTACTCGTCCAGCAGGGCGCGCAGCTCGTGGGCGGCCCTGACGGCGTCCTTGAAGTCGGTGCCGGGCTGCGGGTCGAGGTCGATGCGCAGTTCGTCGGGGTGGTCGACGGCGTCCCTGCGCACGGGCCACGGGTGGAAGGGCAGTGTGCCGAGGTTCGCCGCCCAGATCACGGCAGCGACCTCGGTTGGGCACATCTCGTCGGCGGTGCGGCCGCTGGGGAAGGAGATGTGGGCGGTGGGGATCCAGTCGGGGAGGTACTTGGGGACGCGCTTCTGGAAGAAGGACTCGCCCTCCACTCCGTCCGGATAGCGTTCGAGCGTCGTGGGCCGCTCCCGCAGGGCTCTGAGGATGCCGGGGCCCACGGCCAGGTAGTACTGCGCCACGTCGAGCTTGGTGAAGCCCCGCTCGGGGAAATAGATCTTGTCCGGATTGGACAGGCGTACGGTCCGTCCGCCTACGTCGAGTTCCACCGCTGCACCCATGTGCGCCACGGTAGGCCGAGCGCATCAAGGCCGCATATCGGGCAGAATCGACGCATGGATCTGCCCGTGATGCCGCCTGTGAAGCCGATGCTGGCCAAGTCCGTGAAGAAGATCCCGCCGGGGATGCACTACGAGGCGAAGTGGGACGGCTTTCGCGCCATCGTCCATCGCGACGGCGACGAGCTGGTGATCGGCTCCCGTACCGGCAAGCCGCTCACCAGGTACTTTCCTGAGCTGGCCGCCGCGCTTCTCGCCAATCTGCCGCACCGCTGCGTGGTCGACGGCGAGATCGTCATCGCGCACGACGGGCGGCTGGACTTCGACAGGCTCACCGAGCGCATCCACCCCGCCGACTCGCGGGTGCGGATGCTCGCGGAACGCACCCCGGCCAGCCTTGTCGCCTTCGACATGCTCGCGCTCGGCGACGAGTCGCTGATGGACGCCCCTCTCACCGCGCGGCGGCGACTGCTCGAGGAGTCGCTGGCGGATGCGCGACCGCCCGTGCACGTCGCGCCGTCGACCACCGACATCGATGTGGCGCAGGAGTGGTTCGAGCGTTACGAGGGGGCGGGCCTGGACGGCGTCGTGGCCAAGCCCCTGGATCTGCCGTACCGGCCGGACACCCGGCTCATGTACAAGATCAAGCACGAGCGGACCGCCGATGTCGTCGTCGCCGGGTACCGCTTCCACAAGAGCGGGCCGATCGTCGGTTCGCTGCTGCTCGGCCTGTACGACGACTCGGGGGCGCTGCAGCACGTCGGTGTCTGCGCGGCGTTCTCGGCGAAGCGGCGGCAGGAGCTCGTGGCGGAGCTGGAGCCGCTGCGCATGGACCCGGTGACGGGCCATCCCTGGGCGGCGTGGGCACAGGAGAGCGCCCATGAGGGCGCCAGGCTGCCGGGGGCGCCGAGCCGCTGGTCGGGCAAGAAGGACCTGTCGTGGGTCGCGCTGCGTCCCGAGCGGGTGATGGAGGTCGCGTACGACCACATGGAGGGCGACCGTTTCCGGCACACCGCGCAGTTCCGGCGCTGGAGGCCCGACCGGGAGCCCGCCGGCTGCACGTACACGCAGCTGGAGGAGCCGGTGAGCTACGACCTGGCCGAGGTGCTGACGCCCTCAGGAGGGTGAGCAGGCGGTCTCTCCGGGCGTTGTGGAGGGCGCGGGGTCGGGTGACCCGGTGGCCGAATCCGAGGGCGAGGGCGAGGGCGACGGCGACGGGCAGTCCGACGGGCTGGGGTCCGGTGATGGATCAGGGCTGGGGTCGGGCGAGGGGTCGGGGGACGGATCAGGGGACGGGTCGGGGCTCGGCGAGGGATCGGGGGACGGGTCTGGGCTCGACGAGGGGTCGGGGGACGGGTCTGGGCTCGACGAGGGGTCGTCACCAGGTGTCGGGATCGGCCTGCTCGGCGTCGGCAACGGCCGGGGGGCCGGACCGGCCGGCGGTCCGACGATGATCTCGCCGTCCCCTCCCCCGTCCCCGCCCCCGTCTCCCCCGCCGACGGGTTCCTTCGCCGGGTTCTTACCGCCGGCGCCGGGGCTGACCGGGAGCACGCCCGTGCCGTCGGTCACCGGGTGGACGCCCTTGCGGTAGAACTCGAACCAGGCGAGCACCGTACGCAGATACACCTGCGAGTGGTTGTAGCTGAGGATCGCCCCGTCCAGATGGGCCCGGACCGCCAGGCTGCGGTCGCCGGCGCAGAGGTAGCGGCCGGCGGCGAGCGCGGCGTCGTGGATGTTGTTCGGGTCCCTGCGGCCGTCGTCGTTCGCGTCCTGACCCCAGTTCGCCCAGGTGGAGGGGATGAACTGCATCGGCCCGACGGCACGGTCGTAACGGGTGTCACCGTCCCAGGCTCCGTTGTCGGTGTCGGTGATGTGCGCGAACCCGTTGCCGTCGAGGACCGGCCCCAGGATCGGCGAGAGCGTGGTGCCTGCCGCGTCGACGCGCCCGCCGCGTGCCTGGCCGGACTCCACCTTTCCGATGGCGGCGAGCAGTTGCCACGGCAGCCGGCAGCCGGGATCGCTGCGCCCGACGGTCGCCTCCGCGCGGCGGTAGGCGGCGAGGACGCTCGCCGGGATGCCCGACTCGGCGGGCAGCAGACCGGGCCGGACGACCGGGACCGTGCCTGAGGAGAGGACGGGGCCCACCGGCGTACGCAGCGGGGGCAGTTCGACGTGGTACGAGTCGTCGTTCGGCGCGGTGGGCCGGCCTTCGCCGCCGGCGGCGGTGCGCTCGCGGTCGCCGGCAGGTCGCTGCTCCACGGCGCCGGGTGCCTGGGACGCGGTGAGCGCCGCCATGGCGGCCACGGCCGCGGCCGTTCCGGCCAGCCCCCGGCGTGTGCGCTTCCCGGACCGCCTCATGAGCCCGCCCCGAAGGTGTCGATGCCGGCGATGCGCCAGGTGCCGTCCTTGTGGACGGCGTCGACGGCGAGCATCGCCGCGGCGTATGTCGTCTCCTCCTTCGTGGCGGTGCGGGTGTTGCTCTGGTCGGCGTAGACGAGGACGCGGGCCCGGTCCCCGTCGATGAGTTCCACGCCGCTCGCGGTGACCGTGGTGGTGAGGACGAGCTTCTGCTTCGCCCCTTCCTTGCGTACGGCGGCGAGCATGTCGCCGTGCTGCCGCACCGCGCTGCCGGTCAGGTGCTTCGTGGCGGCCCGGTCGAGGGCACCGGCATCGGCGAAGTCGTAGGAGAAGACGGCCTCGACGGCTGTGGTGATCTGCCCCTTGACCTCGCTGGTGCGGGCGATGTCGGACAGGGCGGAGTTGCGTGCCGAGGGGGTGTCGCGCAGGTCCGTGGCGCGGGTGGCCGCGAAGGCGGCGAAGCCGCCGAGCAGGACGGTCACCACGGCCAACACGGCCGGCACCCGTACGCGGCGGCCGAGGGGCCTGCTCGGGGCGGCCTCCTCGGTGCCCGCATCCGCTGAGGCGGGAGCCGTTCGTACGCCGCCCGTTCGCACGCCGCCCGTCCTCGGCGGCCGTGGGCGCCCCCCGGCTTCCGTACCGGCACCGGCCGCCCGTCTGCGGGGCCGACGGGGCCCGATGCGCGTGCGGGCCGTCGCCGCGGCGGACCCGGGCTCGGCGGACTCGGGCTCGGCGGCTTGGTGCTCGGCGGATTCGGGCGCAGCGGTGGCCCGGGCGACGGCCCCGTCGCGGGCGGCGTCGCCCCGCGCGGCGTTCCGTTCGGCGGGGGCCGGTGCGGTGGCGTCCTCCCCTGCCCCACCGGCCGGGGCACGCCTGCCGGCGGGCCGGGGGGACTTGGAGCGCCCACCGGTCGGCGTCGCACCGGCGGCGGCCGGGCCCGTTGCGGGCGTGGCGCTCGCGTCCGCGGCGGCAGGCGCGCCACTCCCGGGTCCGCCGCCTTCGGCGGCCGCCGCGGAGGTCGCGAGCCGGCGTCGGCGGTTGATGAGGTGACGGGTCGTCGACATGTCCGGGGTCCTCTCGGTGGTTACTCGGCCGCGGTGTTGCCGACGGGTGCCTGACCCAGGGCGCTGAGCTTCCAGCCCTGGGGCGTACGGGTCAGCTCGCCGAGCATCCGGCTCTCCTTGCGGGCCGGTTCGCCCTTGGGGGCGGTCACCGTGATCCGCAGGGCGATCATGACGCTCGCCCTGCCGGCGCGGCCGTCGAGTTCGGTCACGGCCGCCGACAGCACCTTGGCGCTGGTGACCGTTTTCGCCTCCTGGATCTGACGCTCGAACTCACCGCGTCCGTCCACGAGTTGCCGGTGCAGGTCGCCGGTCGACGAGTCCTCCCAGCTGTCCAGGCCCCCCTTGAGGTCACGGTGGTCGAGGGTGTTCATGTTCTGCACCGCCTGACGGCCCGCGGCCAGTGCCTCGTCGCGTTCCTGGGCGTAGGACAGGGAGTCGTCGTGCGCGGCCTCGTACCAGGACCAGCCTCCCCAGCCCGCGCAGCCGGCCGCCAGGACGGTCAGTGTGAGAGCCGCCGCGACCAGCGGGCTCCGTGTGGTGCGTGTGCGTGCCATGTGCGCTCTTCCTCCCGTAACGGTTTCAGCGCGATGTGATGTCGACGATCCGCCAGTGGCCGTCGTCGAGTTCGGCCGTCACGGACAGTTGTGCGGGGGCGGTGGCGGGTGCCTTGCCCGCGCGCTGGGAGACCTGGTCGAGGAAGACCAGGACCTGTGCGCTGCTGTCGGTCAGCCGGGTGACGCCCGCGCGTACGACGTGGGTGGTGAGCGTGAGTCTCTGTTCGGCCGCGCGCTTCTCGACCTGCCCGAACAGTTCCTCGTACTGGCGGGCAGCCTTGCCGGCGAGCAGTTCGCGCGCCGCCTCGCGGGTGGCGTCGGTGCCGCCGGGGGTGTACGAGAAGATCGCGGTCAGCGCGTTGCTGACGTCGCCGCTGACCCGGGCCGTGGCCGCGGTGTCGGTGAGCGCCCGGTTCTCTGCGGCCGGCGCGCCGGTCAACCGGTCCGCTGCCACCAGGAACAGGGTTCCGCCGAAGGCCAGTGCGAGCACGAGGACGGCGACCGCCGGGGTCCGCCATCGCCGGGTCGCGGGCGCGGTGGGTCCGCCGGCCCGTGGCTCGGTCCCCGGCTCCGTCTCGTCGCCGGCCCGCAGTCCTTCCTCCACGCGCATGTCACACCCCTCCGACGGGGACGGCTGCCAGGGACCGCACCTTCCAGCCGTCGGCGGTCCGCGAGAGCGCCGCCTCCAGTCGCTTGCGTTCGGTGTTCGGTGTGCCACCGCCCGGCGGGGTCGTCCGGACCTCGACGGTGGCGATCAGCCCGGCGGTGCCGGTGCGGTCGTCCAGTGCGGTCAGTGCCGCGTCGGTGATCTCCGACGTCGCCGTACGGCCCGTCTTCGTCCTCGACCGTTTCAATTCCTCGCGCAGCGGACCGGTGGAGGCGTCCAGCCACTGCCGCAGCGCCGCCTGCGGATGCTCCGCGTCGAAGCTGGTGAGGTTCTCGACGTGCCGACTGCCTTCGGCGAGCGCCGTGTCGCGCGACGACGCGTAGGCGAGGGACTCGTCGCTCTCGGCCCGCGTGTAGGTCCAGCCTCCGAACAGGCAGAACAGCAGGGCCCCGGTGACGGCGGCCCAGGCCGCGACCACCCTGCGGCCGGTCATCGCCCGGCCTCCAGGCCCAGCAGCCCGCCCATGCCGGTCGCCGAGCCGGTCACGGCCGGCAGGCCCAGCGCTCCCGGCAGTGCCGATGGCGCGCCCTCGCCGCCCGTTCCCCCGCCGGCTCCGCCGCCCGTGCCGGACGCCCCGGGCAGGGTGCCCGGCCGTACGGGGTCGGGCACCGGGCCGCCGGCGGGCGCGTTGGCGCTGCCGCGGACGTTCTTGCCGCTGCTCGGGGGCGAGGTGCAGCGCGCCGCGGTGTTGGTCGCGGCGGCGGGCGAGGTGTCGAGACCGTTGCGGTAGACGGTTCCCGCGTAGCCGTCGGTGCAGGGAAGGGGTTCGAAGAAGGTCACCGACAGGCCGAACCTCGCTCCCTCGTCCGTGACGGCGGTCGACCCCGCGGCGGCCACGGCGGGCAGTTTCACCAGCAGTTCCTCGATGCCGTTCTGCCGGGTGACGGCGACCTCCGAGGTGGTCAGCAGGTTGGCGACGACGACGCCGAGGGCTGGGTCGAGGTCGCGCAGCAGTCCGCTGATCTGCCCGGCGGCGTCGGGGGCGGCGGCGATGAGCCCGCGCAGATCGGCGTCGGAGTCCTTCAGCTGGGCGGCCAGCTCCTTGGCGCCGCCCGCGAAGTCCTTGAGAGCCTCGCCGTGTTCTATCTGGGTGCGCAGTACGGTCTCCCCCTCGATCATCAGCCGGGTGTTGACGGGCAGTGCCTCGTCGGCGGCGAGGACGAACTCGTTGCCGTTGTCGAGGAGCACCTGGAGGTCGTCGCCGCGGCCGTTCAGCGCGGTGCCGAACTCGTCGACGACCGTCCGGAGGGACTCCAGATCGACCGAGGAGGCGAGTTCGTCGACGCTGGTGAGGACGTCCGTGACGGGCGCGGGTACGCGGGTGTCGGCCCTGGCGATGACCGCGCCGTCCTCGAGGAACGGTCCTTCGCCGGTCGCCGGGCGCAGGTCGATGTACTGCTCGCCCACGGCGGAGAGGTTGGCGACGACGGCTTCCAGGTCGGAGGGGATGCGCGGCGCGTCGTCGTCGATCCGCAGCTCCGCCTCCACCCCGTCCTCCGTGAGCTCGATGTCGCCGACCCGGCCGACGGAGACGCCCCGGTAGGTGACGTTGGAGTGGGTGAACAGCCCTCCGGTCTGGGCGAGTTGGACCCGGACGGTGTAGTGGTCGCGCATGCCGATCCGGTGGCCGAGGTCTGCGTAGCGGATGCCGACGTAGCCGAGGACCAGGACGGCGATGACGAGGAACGCGACGTTCTTGAGGCGGATGGCGAGGGTGATCATCAGCGGGTCCCTCCGCCCGTTCCGGTGGTGGTGTCGGTGACCGGCGGCAGCGGCAGAGGCGCCGTGCCTTCGGCCCGCGCGGCGGTGCCGGGTGCGTCGTCGTCGGGGACGAACTCGGGAATGATCGTCGTGCCGGGTACGGCCGTCACATCGAGGTACACGTTGAGGTAGTCGCCCTTCACACCGCGCAGCACCTCGTCGGTGAACGGGTAGGTGAGCAGCACCTGCAGCGAGTCCGGCAGGTCCTGGCCGGAGTCGGCGAGCGCCTTGAGGGTCGGGGCCAGCGCCTTCAGGCTCGCGATCGTGTCGACCTTGGACTTGTCGATGGTGTCGACGGCGACGGTGGACAGCGTTCCCAGTGCGCGCAGCATGGTGAGCAGCGAACCGCGCTGCTGCTCCAGCACTTTCAGGCCGGGGCTGAGACCGGTGAGGACGGTGCCGACCTGCTGTTTGCGGGTGGCGAGGGTGGCGGCGAGCCGGTTGACCCCGTCGAGCGCGGCGGTGATGTTCTCCTTGTTGGCGTCGAGGCTGGTGACGAGGGTGTCGACCTGCTCGAGCATCGAGCGGATCCTGGGTTCGCGGCCGCTCATGGCCTTGTTGAGTTCGGTGGCGATGGTCTTGATCTGCTGTACGCCTCCGCCGTTGAGGAGGAGCGACAGCGCGCCGAAGACCTCTTCCACCTCGGGGTTGCGGTTGGTGCGGCTCATGGGGATGGCCGCGCCGTCGGCGAGGGTGCCCTCTGCGCCGGCGGGCTTCGGCGGCGGTGAGAGCTGGATGTACTTCTCGCCGAGGAGGCTGGACTGTTCGAGGTGTGCGTAGGCGTTGGCGGGCAGTTCGACGTCGCCGTTGACGCGCATGGTGACCTTCGCCGTCCAGTCGTCGCGGTCGAGGGCGATCTCGGTGACGCGGCCGACCGCGACGTCGTTGACCTTCACCGACGACTGGGGGGCGAGGCTGAGCACGTCGGCGAACTCGGCGGTGATCTCGTACGGGTTGTCGCCGAGGTCCGCGCCGCCGGGCAGGGGCAGTTGTTCGATGCCGGAGAACTCGGGCACCGAGCAGCCGGTGGCCGCGACGGTGAGGCCGAGGACCAGGGCGACGGCGACGCTCTCGCGCCGGCGGCCGGTTCGGGCGCCTCTCAACGGGATGCCCCCTTCCTCTTCTCAGGGGTGCCGTACACCGTGCCGACGGGTGGCAGCGGCAGGACGGGCAGTGCCTTCTGCCGGGAGCCGTCCACCGGGACGAGGCCGGCCATGGACCCGGTGTCGGGCGGGACGGTGATCTCGGGGCCGTAGCTGAGTTCGTTGATGTCGGCGCGGCCGTTGAGGGTGCGGTTCACCGGGTCGTAGGCTGCCAGCGCGTTGCCGGCCGCGAGGGGTGCGGTGTCCATGGCCTCGGCCAGCGACGCCCGCTGGTCGACCAGGGTCCGGGTGAGCGGGACGAGCGCGTCGACGTTCTTCTTGAGGCTGCCGCGGTTCTCCTGGATGAAGCCCTTGACCTGTTTCAGGGCCTTGCCCAGTTCCTTGAGCGCGGCGCCGAGGTTCTCCTTGTCGTCGGCCAGGAACCCGGTGACGGAGGCGAGTTGTTTCTCCGCCCTGGCCACGTCGCCGTCGTTCTTCTTCAGCATGGCGGTGAAGGACTGCAGATGGGCGAGTGTTTCGAAGAGGTCGCCGCTGCTGCCGTCCAGTGTCCTCGCGGCTTTGCCGAACTGTTCGATGGAGTCGCCGATGGCCTTGCCGTTGCCATCGAGGTTGGCCGCGCCGGTGTCGAGGAGACCGGCGAGCGCGCCGTCGGCATTGGCACCTCGCGGTCCGAGGGCGGTGCTGAGCTCGGTGATCGACGCGTACAGCTGGTCGACCTCCAGGGGCATGGCGTTCTTCTCCGCGGGCAGGACGGCGCCGTCCTTGACGGTCTCCCCTCCGGTCCAGGCGGGGGCGAGCTGGATGTACCGGTCGGCGACGACGCTGGGTGCGACGACGACGGCGTGCGCGTCGTCGGGGACCTTGACGCCCTCGTCGAGCAGCAGGGTGACCTTCACCTGCTCGCCCTCGGGGCGCACGGAGTCCACCGTGCCGACCTTCACTCCGAGGACGCGCAGGTCGGAGCCCTCGTAGACGCCGGTGGCACGGTCGAAGTAGGCGGTGATCCGGGTGCTCTGCGACTCCTTGAGCGCCATGGCGCCGGATGTGCCCGCCACGGCCACGACGGCGAGGCCCGCGCCGATACCGGCGACGCGTCTGAGATTCACGATCCACCGCCCTTCGTCGTCGCCTTCGGGGGCATGCAGCCGGTGGCCGGCGGCGTACCGGCGGGCAGGTAGTTCTGGGGGACGAGACCGCAGACGTAGGTGTCGAACCAGCGGCCGTTGCCCAGGGTGTTGCCGACGAGCCGGTAGTAGGGGCCGGCGAGGGCGAGGGTCTGGTCCAGCTTCTTGCGGTTCTTGAGCAGCACGGCGGTGACCTTGCCGAGCGCGTCGAGTGTGGGTTTCAGCTGCCGCTTGTTGTCCTGGACGAGGCCGCTGAGCTGGACGCCCAGGTTCTTGGTGCCGGTGAGCAGTGCGTGGATGGCGTCGCGTCTCGCCTGGATCTCGCCGAGGAGCAGGTTGCCGTCCTCCAGGAGTGTCTCGAAGCTGCTCTTCCTCCCGTCGAGGGTCTTGGTGAACTGCTTGCTTCCCTTGAGGAGTTCTGCGAGCTGTGCGTCGCGTTTCGACACGGACCTGGAGAGGGCGGAGAGTCCGGTCGCGGCGCTGCGGACGTCGGGCGGGGAGTCCTTGAAGGTGTCGTCGATCGCTTCGAAGCTCTCCGCGAGCTTGTCCGTGTCGATCTTCCCGATGGTCTCGCCGAGCCCGTTGAAGGCCTGGGTGACGTCGAAGGGTGAGGTGGTGCGGCTGGTGGGGATGGGCTGCGAGGGGTCCTGGCCGCGGGTGCCGAGCGGGTCGACGGCGAGGAACTTCTCGCCGAGGAGGGTCTTGATGGCGATGGCCGCGGTGCTGGAGTCGCCGATCCAGGCGTTCTCGACCTCGAAGCTGACCCTGACCTTCGCTCCGGCGAGGGCGACGGCGGTGACTTCGCCGACCTTGACGCCGGCGATGCGTACCTCGTCGCCCTCGCCGAGTCCTGCCGCCTCCGTGAAGTCGGCGGTGTAGCCGGTGCCGCCGCCGACGAAGGGCAGGGCATCCGCCTTGTACGCGGTGATGCCGAGCAGCGCCAGGACGACCAGGCCGACGATGGCGACGGCGACGGGGTTGCGTTCGCGTACGGGCTTGAGCCGGAAGCGGGCGGTTCTCATCCGCGGCACCTCGATTCCGTGATCCCGATGCCGGTGGGCGGGGGGCTGCCGTCCGAGGTGGTGACGCCGTGGATCCTGGCCTCGCAGAGGTAGAGGTTGAGCCACGACCCGTAGGAGGCGAGGCGGGTGACGGCCTGCATCTTGGCGGGTGTCTTCTGCAGGAAGTTCTCGATCTGCGGTGCGCCCTTGTCGAGTTGCCGGGACAGGCGTCCGAGTTCGGCGATGTCCTGTTTGAGCGGTTCCCGTCCGTCCTCGAGGAGGTCGGCGGTCACGGTGGTGAGGTCTCCCATGGCCGCGACGGCCTCCCCGAGCGGTTTCCGGTCGCCGGAGAATCCGCTGACGAGTTTCTGGAGGGTGGCCACCAGTTCGTCGAAGCCGGCCTCGCGGTCGTTGACGGTTTTGAGGACGGTGCTCAGGTTCTTGACGACCTGGCCGATCACCTGGTCCTTCGCGGCGACGGTGCCGGTCAGCGAGCCGACGTGGCGGATGAGGCTGTCGACGGTTCCGCCCTCGCCCTGCAGCACCTGGACGATGGAGCCGGCGAGGTCGTTGATCTCTCCCGGCGACAACCCTTCGAACAGGGGCTGGAAGCCGTTGAAGAGCTGTGTGAGGTCGAGGGCGGGGGTGGTGCGCTCCAGCGGAATGGTGTCTCCCGCGGCGAAGCTGCGGCCGGGAGGCCCTGTGCCCTGGTCGAGGTCGATGTAGCGCTGGCCGACCATGTTGAGGTACTTGATGGACGCGGTGACGGACACGGGCAGTGCCCGGCCCTTCTGGACGCTGAAGTCGACCTCGGCGACGCGCCGGTCGACGACCTTCACCGATTCGACCTGACCGACCTTCACCCCGGCGATCCGGACGCTGTCGCCGGTGACGAGCCCGGTCACATCGGTGAAGCGCGCCTTGTAGGGGGCGGTGTCGCCGATGGAGGTGTTGGCGATGGAGAAGGCGAGCGCGGTGGTGGCGAGAACGGTGACCACGATGAACGCGAGCGATTTGATCAGCGGTCCGGCGAGGCTGCGGCGCTTCACTTGAGCGTCACCTCCGTGCCGCGGTAGACGGGCCCGGTGAGCACGCTGCTCCAGTCGGGCAGTTCGGTGGGTGCCTTCTTCAGCTCGGGGGCCAGCAGTTCGTTGACGAGCCGGTTCTCCTGCGGCGAGTTGGGCAGACCGAGGCTCTCGGAGGCGGCCCGCGCCGCCGTCGGGGCGGGCCGGCCGGTGTAGGGGACGGCGTAGCAGTGCGGTCCGTCGTCGCTGTCGTACACCGGGGTGTCCCTTCCCGGCACGTACTTGCCGAGCGACGGCACGCTGGTCACGTCCACATGGAGTCCCGGCTCGTCGGTGCCCTTGCCGAGGGCCTTGTCCATGGCGGGCACGAATCCGGCGAGGGTGCGCAGGGTGCACGGGAAGGAGGACGAGTACTCGGCGAGCAGTTCGAGGGTGGGCCGTCCTGCGGCGGCCAGCCGTATCAGGTTGTTCCGGTTCTTCTGCAGGAAGGCGGTGAGGTCCTGGGCGGTCCTGGTCGTCGAGCCGTACAGACCGGCGAGTTCGGCCTGCTGGTCGGCGATGGTGCCGCTGGTGGTGGTGAAGTCGGTGAGTGCCTGGAGGACTCCGGGCGCGGCGTCCGCGTAGAGGTGGCTGACCTCGACCAGATGGGCGATGTCCCGGTTGAGCACCGGGAGTTGGGGGTTGAGTTTCTTGAGGTGGGCGTCGAGGGTGACGAGGGTCTGCCCGAGCTGGTCGCCGCGGCCCTGGAGGGCCTGGGACACGGCGGTGAGGGTGGCGGACAGTTTCTCGGGCTTGACCGCGGTCAGCAGCGGCAGCACGTTGTCGAGGACCTGTTCCAGTTCGATGGCGTTACCCGAGCGGTCCTGGGTGATGGTGTCGCCCGCCCGGAGGGTGCGCACCGAGGGGTTGCCCACGGGTGGTACGAGGGCCACGAAGCGTTCCCCGAACAGCGTCGTCGGCAGCATCTGAGCGGTCACGTCGGCAGGTACGCGCCTCAGCTCGTCGCGTTCCACCGCGAGGGTGAGCCGTGCGCCCCTGCCGTCGGAGCGGATGTCGCGGACCTCGCCGATGACGACGCCGCGCAGTTTGACCTCCGCGCCCCGGTGCATCTCGTTGCCGACCGCTCCGGTGAGGACCGTGACGATGGCGTCGTCGGTGAACTTCTTGTCGAAGACGGCGACAGAGAGCCATACGAGCAGTGCCGGCACGAGCAGGAACACCACGCCCGCGAGTCGTCTCCTTGCCGTTTTCCCGGTCATCCGGCCACCTTCACGGTCGTGGTCGCGCCCCAGATGGCGAGTGAGAGGAAGAAGTCGGTGACGCTGATCAGCACGATGGCGTTGCGCACGGAGCGGCCGACGGCCACGCCGACACCGGCCGGGCCGCCACTCGCGCGAAATCCGTAGTAGCAGTGCGCGAGGATCACCATCACGCTGAAGATCAGCACCTTGAGGATCGACAGCAGTACGTCGTCCGGGGAGAGGAAGAGATCGAAGTAGTGGTCGTAGGTTCCCGCGGACTGGCCGTTGAACAGGACGGTGATCCAGCGGGAGGCCAGGTAGGAGCTGAGCAGCCCGATCGCGTACAGGGGGATGATCGCGACCACTCCGGCGATGATGCGGGTGGTGACGAGGTACGGCATGGAGCGCACGCCCATCGCCTCGAGGGCGTCGACCTCCTCGTTGATGCGCATCGCGCCGAGCTGGGCGGTGAAGCCGGCGCCGACGGTGGCGGAGAGGGCGAGTCCGGCGACCAGGGGCGCGATCTCACGGGTGTTGAAGTACGCGGAGATGAAGCCGGTGAAGGCGGAGGTGCCGATCTGGTTGAGGGCGGCGTATCCCTGGAGGCCGACGACGGTGCCGGTGAACAGGGTCATGGCGATCATCACGCCGATGGTGCCGCCGATGACGCCGAGCCCTCCGCTGCCGAACGCGACTTCGGCGAGGAGCCGTTGGACCTCGCGCAGATAGCGGCGCAGGGTCCTGGGGATCCAGAGCAGGGCCCGTACGTAGAAGGTGAGCTGGTCACCGCCGCGGTCCAGCCAGCCGAGCATGGCCATCGCTCAGCCCCCCTTCGGGGGGACGATCTGGAGATAGATCGCCGTGAGGACCATGTTGACGAAGAAGAGCAGCATGAAGGTGATGACGACGGACTGGTTGACCGCGTCGCCGACCCCCTTGGGGCCGCCGCGCGGGTTGAGTCCGCGGTGGGCGGCGACGACGCCGGCGATGAAGCCGAAGATCAGGGCCTTGATCTCGCTGATGTAGAGGTCGGGCAGCTGGGCGAGGGCGGAGAAGCTGGCGAGGTAGGCGCCCGGTGTGCCGCCCTGCATGATGACGTTGAAGAAGTAGCCGCCGAGGGTGCCGACGACGGAGACCATGCCGTTGAGGAGTACGGCGACCAGCATGGTCGCCAGCACACGGGGGACGACGAGGCGCTGGATCGGCGAGACGCCCATGACCTCCATCGCGTCGAGTTCCTCACGGATCTTGCGGGAGCCGAGGTCGGCGCAGATCGCCGAGCCGCCGGCGCCGGCGATGAGCAGGGCGACGATCAGGGGGCTGGCCTGCTGGATGACGGCGAGGACGCTGGCGCCGCCGGTGAAGGACTGCGCGCCGAGCTGCTGGGTGAGCGAGCCGACCTGGAGGGCGATCACCGCGCCGAACGGGATCGAGACGAGGGCGGCGGGCAGGATGGTGACACCGGCGACGAACCAGAACTGCTCGACGAATTCGCGCAGTTGGAAGGGCCGGCGGAAGATCGCCCGGAGCACGGCGGCGGCGAGCGCGAACAGCTTCCCGGTCTCGCGCAGCGGTGCCAGCAGTTTCGACGGCGGTCTCGGCGGGGCGAGTGACGCGGGTCCGTCCGGCCTGGGCCTGTCCGGCGCGGGTCCGTCCGGCACGGGTCCGTCCGGCACGGGTCCGTCCGGCGCGGGTGCCTCCCGGCGCACCGGGAGCTCAGCGGTCATGTCGCCACTCCGCCGCCGGCCGGACTGTGACTGCGCATGATCGCCGTACGGGCGGCCTCCGGCAGCTGCGACATCATCCCCAGCACCCGCTCCCTGCGGCGCAGGGCGCCCTGCCGGACGGGCATGCCCGGCGAGGGTTCCAACTGCGGGACGACGGTCCGAGGGCCGGTGTCGTGGATGCCGCTGCCGTTCGCCCTTTCCTTCGCGAGGGTGGCGGCGTCCTTCTCCTCCGACATGCCGATGGGGCCTTCGCGGCGGCCGCCGAGGAACTGGGCGACGACCGGCTCCTCGCTGGTGAGCAGCACCTCGCGCGGGCCGAAGGTGACGAGGCCCTGGCGGAACAGCATTCCCATGTTGTCGGGGACGGTGGCCGCGATGTCGAGATTGTGGGTGACGATCAGCATGGTGGCGTCGATCTGCGCGTTGAGATCGATCAGCAGCTGCGACAGATACGCGGTGCGCACCGGGTCGAGGCCGGAGTCCGGTTCGTCGCAGAGGATGATCTGCGGGTCGAGGACGAGGGCGCGGGCGAGCCCCGCGCGCTTGCGCATGCCTCCGGATATCTCGCCGGGGAGTTTCCCCTCGGCGCCGAGGAGGCCGACGATCTCGATGCGCTCCATCACGATGCGCCGGATCTCGGACTCCTTCTTGCGGGTGTGCTCGCGCAGGGGGAAGGCGATGTTGTCGAACAGCGTCATCGACCCGAAGAGCGCGCCGTCCTGGAACATCAGGCCGAAGAGCTTGCGCGTCTCGTAGATGTCCCGCTCGGGACTGTTCACCATGTCCACGCCGCCGATGAGGACACGGCCGTGTTCCGGCTTGAGCAGCCCGATGATCGATTTCAGGAACACCGTCTTACCGGTGCCCGACGGGCCGAGCATGACGCTGACTTCTCCGGCCGGGAGGGTGAGCGTGACGTCCTGCCAGATGTTCTGCCTGCCGAAGGACTTGGTGAGACCTTCGACGACTACCTCGATTCCCATTTCACCTCCCGGTTCGGGTATCCGTGCGCGGCGGGCCGCGCACGGGTGGTCGAAAGTGGTGGAAGTGCACCGGGCGCCCGCACGTTACGTTCGGGTAGCCGACCGGGGCAATGGCTGTGACCAGCGGTTTCAGGCCTAACCGCGTGGTTTGTCACGCGGTGACAACACGGCGCGCGAATCTTGTCCTCCTGTGCGTGTGTCCGGCGGCCGTGCCGGTCAGCGGGAGGACGGTTTCGGCGGCTCCTGGCCGGGGAGCGGCGGCACGGGCGGCGGGCACTTGAGACCTGGTGCGCCGGGTACGCAGAGCGGTCCCTGCCGCATCGCGATGAGGTTGTCCGGCCCGGAGAGCGAGGCGCTGAAAAGCTGGTCGAGGTCCTCGCCGCCGCTGCCGCATCCGGTGAACTCGGGGATGGTGACGGTGCCTCGCATCGGCCCGCCCACCAGGACGCTGACGTATTCGGGGAACTTGCCGTGCAGCACCACCGGGTAGGGCCGGGCGGTACGGCAGTCGGGGCCGACGTCGAGCGGTGTGCCGTTGACCTCGACGTCGTGGATCCGCAGCGACTGGTAGAAGGCCGCGACGGCGAAGTTGACCTGGTTGGGTTTGGACCCGATGCTGCCGGTGGAGATGGTGAGCGGGCCGTTGACGAACTCCACCCGGGCCGTGACGGGCTGGAAGCCGAAGGTGAGGAAGGTGCTGGTCGCGTCCGGCAGTCCGATCTCACCGTAGGAGTCGATCCGGAAGTAGTAGCCGCCGGGGCGGCTCGCGCTGCGGCGGAGCGTGCGCTTGACGGCGATCACGTTGATGGCCTCGGGCTGTGCGGCCGGATCGTTGACGATCATCGCGCCGCCGAGCTTCTTCACGTTCGCCAGGCCGACGGCGTAGGCGCATCCGTGCTGGCCGGGGAGGTCGCTGACGAACGGCGGCTCACCGGGCGGCGGCGCGGGTATGAACGTCTCGTCGATCCCTCCGGCCGGCAGTTCGGGCGGGCAGACATCGGCCTGCTCACTGCCCGACGGCGAGGGTGCCACCGCGACGTCCCGTCCGGCCCCCTCGCCGGTCTCCGGGCCGGTCCCGTCCGGTCCTCCGCTCGGCGAGGGGGTGCCGCTGGGCGCGGGTGACGGGCCGCCGGCCACCGGTACGGTGCCGAGGAGCAGCTCCTGTCCGGCGGTGGGTGTGCAGTCGACCGCCGGGAGCGGCATCGGCTCACCGCCGTCGGCGGTCTCCGGCAGCAGTTGGAGCGCGAGCGGCCCGGCGGAGAAGGTCACGTCGCCCTGGGCGGTCACCGTGACGTGGGGGACCCTTCCGGTGTGTGTCAGCTCCAGGGCGCCGTCCTCCCCGAGAGGCGTGGCCGGAGCGGCGAGCCCGGCCCATGCCGCCTCCGCGGTACGGGTGTCCTGCCGCGCACCGGTGGTCATCGTGAGCGACCCGGCGACGCTTCGCACATCGGCGGGGAGGGTGCCTTCGAGCGCGCCGGGGGGAATCGTCACCCGCACGGTCGGTTCACCCGGCTGTATCGGTCGGCCCACCGCCCCCGAGTCGGGGAACGAGCCGTTGACGGCGACCTGCACGGGTTGGTCGCCCTGCGCGAAGGCGCAGTCGTAGGTGAGGTCGACCTCGACGTCCCGTGCCTGTGCCGCGGATCCGGGACCGACGAGCAGCGCGGCGACGAGTCCGGTGGCACCGAGGACGGCGACGCGGGCCGCGCGGGAGCGGCGCCGGCTGCCGGCGCTGCTGGTACTGCTGTTGCTGCCGGCGGTGCTGGTACTGCTGCTGGTGCTGCTGCTGGTGCTGCTGGTGCTGCTGCTTCTGGTGCTGCTGCTGAAGGCTGTCATCTCGGGTGTCTCTCCAGCTCTGGTCGGTGCGGCAGCACACTGCGGGCGGGGTGACTCGTCCGGACGCGGCGGTCTGTTGCTCCAAGGGGCCCCGCGGCACGGGGGTCGGGCCGCGGGGCCCCGGTGCACCACCAGGTCAGGCCGGGCTGATGGTGTGGTTGCCGGAGACGTCGAAGGTGGCCTCGAAGAGGGCCGGGTCGCCGTCGTTGATCATGCCGAAGCAGTTCGCGTTCGACGCGACGAGGTCACCGTCGTCGATCACCAGCTGCTTGGTGTCGTTCTTGTAGTGGCCGGTGACGGAGCCGGCGAAGTCGGCGGTGCAGCCGCTGCCGCTGACACTGGCCTCGACACCCGTGATCGATCCGTCGACGGCGTTCGGGACCGCGCTCACGCCGAGCGCGTTGAGGTCCCACGGGAAGGCCTTGCTCTGCACGTCGAACGGGATTCCGACGACCGAGCAGTCCTCGAACGTGAGGGACGTGATGTCGCCGACGTCGTTGGTGGAGCTGGAACCGACACTGCCGGTGGCGGTGGCCGAAGCGCACTCCAGGACGGCCGCCGGAACGGTGAGGGTCGGGTTCTGCGCCACGGCGGTGAAGGCGCCTCCGGGACTGACCGCCCAGCCGGCCGCCGAAGTGGCGGACGCCTGGGTGACGGTGAGGCCGAGGGCGGCCACGGACGAGGCCGCGACCAACGCGGCGTTTCTCGTGAATCTGCGCACGGGTGTGTTCCCTTCAGGGGGATCGGCGTACCTGGGGATCGCTCTTCGTCCGCACAGACCGAAGAGGGACTGCGGCTCTTTCGTGGGACGCGCACTGTGGGGGGGACCTCCCGCACGACCGTCAGGCCGTGGGGTGGGGACGCGGGTCGAATTCTGCTGGCCACCCGCTCGCGCTGCTTTCGGAGAGTGACGCTACGAGCGGGTAACCAGTCGCGCAATACCGGTTCGCCAGATTCCCGCAAGGCCCCTACCAGCGGGTATTTTCTTGTCTCCGGCGGCACACGCCAACCCGGTTTCTTGTCGTCAAGTGAGCACCCGTCAGGTAATGGTGCGCCGCCCGCCACCCCTGCGGGCTTCACCGCTCCCGGTGCGCGCCCTGTCCCAACTGCTGTGCAGGCGGGCTGCTCTGGTCTATGTTCAGCACCCCACCAACTTGTCACGACCGTCGGTCCGTGGGAGCGCTTCCCCCACAGCCCCGCCCTCCACCGGACAGCCACCGGAGAACGAGGGGAGAGATCCATGTCGAGAAGGGTGACCCAGCCTTCGGACGCCGGAGAGCCGCTGGGCCCGCTGCCGCAGGAGTTCGCCGCGATCATCAGACCCGAACTGCCCAGCCTGATACAGGAGATCGGCCTGGAGGTGACCCGCGCGTTCCCCGAGTACGGGCGGCTCCTCAAGGGACCGCAGGGTCAGGCGATCCAGATCGGCGTCGAGCAGAACATCTCCGTCTTCGTCGACCAGGTCGCCTCGCCGTCCGCGCCCTCGCCACTGCGCGACGAGATGCTGCGCCGCTTCGGCCGCTTCGAGGCCTACGAGGGACGCAGCCTGGACTCCCTCCACGGGGCATACCGGCTCGGCGCACGCGTGGCCCTGCGTCGAGCCAAGCGGGTCGGCCGGAGGTACAACCTCTCCCCCACCCTGATGCTGAGTTTCGCCGACGCCCTGTTCGCCTACGTCGACGAGCTGGAAGCCCTCACCAAGGAGGGCTATCTGGAGGTGCAGGCGAAGGCGGTCGAACACGACACGGCCGTACGGCGCAGACTGCTGCACCTCGTCATGGCCGGGCCGCCCGTGCCGCGGTCGGCGATCACGGAGCTGTCCGAGCAGGCGCGGTGGCCGCTGCCCGAACAGCTCACCCTGGTCGCCTTACGCAGCTCACCGGATTTGGCCGGAACGGATCTCGACAACGATGTCCTCGCCGAACTCGACGGTCCGCACCCCCACTTACTCGTCCCCGGCCCCTTCGACGGCCGGCGAAGACACCGCCTGGAGGCCGCACTGGCCGATCACCGGGCTGCCGTGGGACTGACCGTACCGACCGCCGGCGCCGCAGACTCGCTCCGCTGGGCCCGCCGGCTCCTCGAACTCATCGACTCGGGTGTCGTGGACGACACACCGGTCGCCTTCTGTTCGGACCACATGCTCACACTGTGGCTGCTCTCCGATCCCGCCCTCCTCGACCAGCTCGCGGAGCGCGAACTCGCTCCTCTCGCCGGGCTGACACCCACCCGGCGGAGCCGGCTGATCGAAACCCTGCGCATCTGGCTCGGAACCCGGGGCACCGCCGCCCAGATGGGCGAACTGCTCGATGTGCACCCTCAGACGGTCCGCTACCGGCTGCGCAGTCTGGAATCCATCTTCGGTGATCAACTCAATGATCCACAGGGTCGGTTCGCCACCGAGGGAGTGCTCCGTGCGATGCATCTGCGGGAGCGCCGCAACGGCTCGTCCTGGTGATCCGGGCCGGCCGCGCACACGGTCCTCGGATCCAGGAGCCCACGGACCGTTGAAAGATCCAGGACACGCCGCCCGTCGCGGCGGAGTGTGGCAAGTCTCACCACCGGCCCATCGCCGAGGGCCCGGAAACCGGCCGCCGCCTTCGTCTCCGTGCCGTGCGCCGGGGGCGCGCCCCGCGTGACCGCGCGCCTCCACTCGACGACTTGACCTGCGTCGCGGCCCCCGCAGCCCCGCAGGAGGCATGCGGCCCGCCCGGCGGCGACCGGGCCGGCCGCCGGTGTCACCTCCGCGCCGCCGAACCACCGATTCGGGTGCTTCGGCGGCGTTCGCGTAAGGTGTGTCGGCGGGGCGGCCGGAGGCGGACGGCCCGGCGGAAGACGTGGCGCGTGCCTCTCGTACGACGACGTCCTCCCGGGCGGCTCCTCCGGGCGAGCGGGAGGCCGACGAACCTCGGCCGTTCCAGTCCGCGGGGGAGGTTTCTCCGCACAACGAGAAATCAGCGGGGTGACCCGTGACGGTAGAGAAGGACTTCACGTGATCGCCTCCCCCCTCGTCCCGGTCCCGATCCCCGACCGTGTCGCGGTGATGATCGGTTCCTGCATGCCGAATCACATCCTGCAGGCCGAGATCGAGGCCGAGTGCGCCGCGAGCGAGGTGAGCCTGTTCCGCGGGCCGCTGCGCACGGAGGACCGGGCGGAGAGGGAGCACGCGCTGTCCGCGCTCGCGCGGGCCAACAAGGTCCTTGCAGCCTACGACCCCCGGCTCACCGTCGGGCCGCGCCGCGGGTACTGACCGAACCGCCCGCCCACCCTTCACACCAAGGCCGTCCCTCTTGTCGAGGGGCGGCCTCTCGTTTACCTTACTCAGAAGTAAGTTTACTCCAGAGTAAGGAAGTGCTGTGGCAGACGGGATCAGCAGTGAGCTGGACGGCCTGGACTTCTCGACGGTGTCGCCGGAGGAATTCGCCAAGATCGTGAAGGGTCTCTCCGGCAAGGAGATCGACCGGGTCATGCAGGGCGAACTGCGCCGGCGCGTACTCAGCGAGGTCTTCGCACGGATGCGGCAGCAGTTCCGCCCGGAGAGTGCCGGAACCCTGGAAGCCCTCATCCGGTGGAAGATCACCGGCGAGAGCGAGGAGATCTTCGAGACCGCCATCGCCGGCGGGACCTGCACGGTCACCGAGGGCCGCTCCGACGCCGAGCCCCGTACCACGCTCGTGATGGCCGACGCCGAGTTCCTCAAGCTGGTGTCCGGAAACGCCAACCCGGTGACGATGTTCATGATGCGCAAACTCAAGGTCGCCGGCGATGTCGTGCTCGCCTCCGGGCTGACCCGCTACTTCGACATCCCGAAGGCCTGATCGCCATGTCCTACTTCTCCCTCCGGCTCACCGAGGAGCAGCGCGACCTGCGGGACTGGGTCCACGGGTTCGCGGCCGAGGTCGTGCGGCCCGCCGCGTCCGAGTGGGACGAACGCGAGGAGACCCCCTGGCCGGTGATCCAGGAGGCCGCGAAGATCGGGCTGTACGGTTTCGAGTCGCTCGCCGACATGTTCGGCGACCCCAGCGGACTGTCGCTGCAGATCGCCAACGAGGAACTGTTCTGGGGTGACGCCGGTATCGGCATGGCGCTCTTCGGCACGTCACTCGCCGTCGCCGGCATCTTCTCGTCCGGCACGCCCGACCAGCTCGCCGAGTGGGTCCCGCAGTGCTTCGGGGACGAGGCGGACCCCCGGCTCGCGGCCTTCTGCGTCTCCGAGCCCCAGGCCGGCTCCGACGTCTCCGGCATGCGTACCCGCGCCCGCTACGACGAGGCCAGGGACGAGTGGGTGATCAGCGGCCAGAAGGCCTGGATCACCAACGGCGGGATCGCCGACGTGCATGTCGTCGTCGCGTCCGTCGACGCGGACCTCGGTGCGCGCGGACAGGCCGCCTTCATCGTGCCCCCGCGCACGAAGGGCCTCGACGGCTCCAAGAAGATCAGGAAGCTCGGGCTGCGCGCCTCGCACACCGCGGACGTCTTCCTGGACGACGTCCGGGTCCCGGGCAGCTGCCTGCTCGGCGGCAAGGAGAAGCTCGACGCCCGGCTCGCGCGCGCCCGTGAGGGCGGCAGGGCCAAGGGGCAGGCCGCGATGGCCACCTTCGAGGTCAGCCGCCCGACCGTCGGCGCCCAGGCGCTCGGCATCGCCCGCGCCGCCTACGAGTACGCCCTCGAGTACGCCGGCGAGCGCGAGGCGTTCGGCCGCCCGATCATCGAGAACCAGTCGATCGCTTTCGCCCTGGCGGACATGCGCACCGAGATCGAGGCCGTACGGCTGCTGATCTGGCAGGCGGCCTGGATGGCGCGGAACGGGGAGGAGTTCGACGCCGGACAGGGCTCCATGGCCAAGTTGCGGGCGGGAGAACTGGCGGTCAGCGCCACGGAGAAGGCCGTGCAGATCCTCGGCGGCGCGGGCTACAGCCGGGAGCACCCCGTGGAGCGGATGTACCGCGACAGCAAGATCTACACGATCTTCGAGGGGACGAGCGAGATCCAGCGCCTGGTGATCGCACGGGCGATCTCGGGCCGCCACATCCGCTGACGCGGCCTCACCGCGGGGGGCGCGGGGCGCCCTCCGCGCGCCGCCGGCCCGGTCCCGGTCAAGTCGGCGCGGGGCGCCGGGGGTACGGCGCTGAGCGCCCTCGACTCGGACCGGTCCGGTCCACAGACAGGTCCGTGCCGCGGCTCCGCACGGGCGCATCGCGCCCCCCTGGGCGGGACCGGTTCGACCCCTGGCAGGGCCCACCCCACGCCCGGCCCCAGCTGCGGCACACAAGCACCCGCTCCGGACGAGTGACGACGGCGGGGGTGCGAGCCACGAGGAACGCCGGGACCGGGCGTGACGACCACGGGGGTGCGAGCCGCGAGGAACGCCGGGACCGGGTGTTACGCGTGGCCGGAGCCGGGTACTCGGCGGGTTCGGCGGACACGGTGGTGCGGTGCCGTACAGGCGGCCGTTCCGGACGGGGCAGCGGTCCTGTTCCTTCGTCAGGAGCAGGGCCGCTGCCGCGCCCGTTTCCCGTGGCCGCCGATTGGAACCCGGACCCCCGGGTAACCGGAGCGAATGAATCCGCAAGGTGGTGAACGTCCATGACCCACACCCACCGCAGCACCCCGGACGAGTCGGTCGGAGACCTGGTGAGCCGGGCGTCGCAGCAGATCTCCGAGCTGGTGCGCGAGGAGATGCGGCTGGCAACGGCCGAGATGTCCGAGAAGGGGAAACGTCTCGGCGCGGGCGGCGGCCTCTTCGGCGGCGCGGGCCTGATCGCGGCCCTCGCCCTTCAGGCGCTGACAGCCACGGCGATCATCGCGCTGGCGCTCGTGCTGCCCTGGTGGGCAGCCGCGCTGATCGTGACGGCGGTGCTGTTCGTGATCGCCGCCGTGCTCGCCGCCGCCGGGCGGAAGAACATCAGGCAGGCCACCCCGCCCAAGCCCGAGCAGGCGATCGAGAGCGTCGGCCGCGACGTGCGGGAGATCAAGGAAAGGGCACATCGATGAGCAATCCGTCCCACAGCAGCAACACCGAGCCCGGAGCCCCCTCCCCGGCGGAGTTGCGCGCCCAGGTCGAGGAGACCCGCGAGGACCTGGGCCGTACGGTCGAGGCGCTGGCGGCCAAGGCCGATGTCAGGAGCCGGGCGAAGCAGACCGCGGCCGACGCCAGGGAACAGGCGGTCGTGAAGGCCGCCGAGGCGAAGGAGCAGCTCGCCGCCACCGCGGCGACGGTGGGCGACAGGCTGCGGGAGAAGACCCCGCCGTCCGTGCAGGACACCGCACACCAGGCGACCGAGAAGGCGCGCGGGAACCCGAAGCTGGTCGCGGGCGCCGCGGTGGCGCTCCTGCTGCTGATGCTGGTGAAGCGCAGGAGGCGGCGATGAAGACTTCGAAGATCCTTTACAAGCCGACCGGTTTCGCTCTGGGAGCGGCGGGAGGTGCGCTGGCCGGGGCGGTCTTCGGCCAGGTGTGGAAGAAGCTCGGTCACGACGACGACGCTCCCGACGCGACCGACGAGGACCGGGGCTGGGGCGAGGTGCTGATCGCCGCGACCGTGCAGGGCGCGATCTTCGCCCTGGTCAAGGCGGTGGTCGAGCGCGGCGGCGCCACGGCGGTCAAGCGGCTGACCGGCACCTGGCCCGCGTGAGTGCGACAGGGCCCTGCTGACGGGCATCCCGGCCCCGGTCGCGCCTTCCGGCCGACCGGGGCCGTGGTGTGTGCGGGTCCGTCCGCACCAGCCGGTTCACTCGATGAACTCGCCGTCGACGTACACCCAGGCGCCCTTCTGGCGCTCGAAGTTGCTGTGCTCGTGCAGCGCGCCGCGCTTGCCGTGATGGCGGTAGCGGGCGCGGAAGGTCACGGTGCCGGTGGTGTGGAAGGCGCTGCCGTCCGTGGTGGCGATGATCTCGAGCGAGGTCCACTGCATGCCCGGGTCGAGTTCCAGGTGCCGCGGCTTCGTCGACGAGTGCCAGGTGTGCAGCAGGTAGGCGGCGTCCCCGACGGCGAAGGCGCTGTAGCGGGACCGCATCAGCGACTCGGCGGTGGGCGCGGACTCCTCCCCGTTGTGGAACCTGCCGCAGCACTCGCCGTAGGTGGCGGGCAGCCCGCAGGGGCAGGGGGAGTCGGTGGTGACGGCGGGGGCCGTGTTGCCTTTGGTGCGTCTGGTTCGTCGGGACATGGCTTCATTTTCCAGCCATCGCGACGAGAGGGCGTACGCGTGGCTTCCGAGTCGCGAGGGATCTCCGTGTGCCCCAGCGCCGGATGCGGAAGTCACCCCCGGTAAGGGCACCGGATGGATCGCTCGGGCAGCGCACGCTCCGGCTCTTCACATTCCTCGCGGCGCACCTTCATGGCAGGGCCGCCGGCGTCGGAGGTGCCGTTCTCGGCGGCAAGGCAAGAAGCATGGACGTGCCGGGCGACGCGAGGGGCGGTCGCAGCGCGTTCGACCTCGGCTGATCCGCCGGTACCCCGTGGCCGCCGAGTAGCGTACGGGCATGAAGCTCACCATTCTCGGCGGCGGCGGATTCCGGGTGCCCCTCGTGTACGGGGCGCTCCTCGGCGACCACGCGGAGGGCCGGGTCACCCGCGTCACCCTGCACGACGTGGACGCGGGCCGACTGGACGCTGTGGCGCGGGTGCTGGCGGAGCAGGCCGCCCCGTATCCCGACGCGCCGGAAGTCGTGGTGACACGGGACCTGGACAAGGCCGTGCGCGGTGCCGACTTCGTGTTCTCCGCGATCCGGGTGGGCGGTCTCGAGGGCCGGGCGGCGGACGAGCGGGTCGCGCTCGCCGAGGGCGTACTCGGGCAGGAGACGGTCGGCGCCGGCGGCATCGCCTACGGGCTGCGCACGGTGCCGGTGGCCGTGGACATCGCCCGCCGGGTCGCCGCGCTCGCGCCCGACGCCTGGGTCATCAACTTCACCAACCCGGCCGGCCTGGTCACGGAGGCGATGAGCCGGGTGCTCGGCGACCGGGTCATCGGCATCTGCGACTCGCCGGTGGGCCTCGGCCGCCGGGTGGCCAAGGTGCTCGGCGCGGATCCGGCCACGGCGTGGATCGACTACGTGGGCCTCAACCATCTCGGCTGGCTGCGCGGCCTGCGCGTCGCCGGGCGCGACCAACTGCCCCGGCTGCTCGCCGACTCCGAGGCACTGGCCTCGTTCGAGGAGGGCAGGCTGTTCGGCCCCGAGTGGCTGCGGTCGCTGGGCGCGGTACCGAACGAGTATCTGCACTACTACTACTTCAACCGCGAGACGGTCCGCGCCTACCAGGAGGCGAAACAGACCCGCGGCGCCTTCCTCCGAGACCAGCAGGCCGGTTTCTACGACGAGATGGAGCGTCCGGGCACGCCTGCCCTGGCGACCTGGCACCGCACGCTCGCCGAGCGCGAGGCCACCTACATGGCAGCGAACCGCGAGGCGGCGGGCGTCGGCGAGCGCGACGAGGACGACCTGGAGTCCGGCGGGTACGAGAAGGTGGCGCTCGCCCTGATGCGCGCCGTCGCCCGCGACGAGCGCACCACCCTGATCCTCAACGTCCGCAACCGCGGCACCCTCGCCGTGCTGGACGCGGACGCCGTGATCGAGGTCCCCTGCTTCGTCGACGCGAACGGCGCGCATCCGGTGACGGTCGATCCGCTGCCGTACCACGCGGTCGGGCTCGTCACCGCGGTCAAGGCCGTCGAGCGCGAGGTGCTGGCCGCGTCCCAGAGCGGTTCCCGGTCGGGAGCGGTGAAGGCGTTCGCACTGCATCCGCTGGTCGACTCGGTGAGCACCGCCCGCCGTCTCGTCGACGGTTACCTGGCCGAGCACCCGGGCCTCGCGTACCTGGATCGTGCCTGAGGGCTGTGCCGGTGGTTCCGGGCTGCGGTGACGTGTCGCTTCTCGCTTCTCGCTTGTCGCAGCGAAGCCCGGCCCCGGGGCGCCCGCCTTCCGGTGTCCGCGGGCAGTGGGTTCGGCTCACGGGTTCCAGAACATCGTGACCTCGGCCCGGTCGAATCGCCGGGCCGGGCAGGTCCGCGCAGTTGAGCGAGGCGACAAAGGGGAACTCGGGCGCCGGGGCACCGGGCGGAAGCAGCAGGGGACCGCCGTAGCGGCCCACGACGGGTCCTTCCCCGTTCAGCGTCAGGGCTGTCCAACATCTACGGCGTCATTCCGGAAGTGTAGTGAGCCGCTCCACACCGTACGCACGGTGCGGTCCTCGGCCGCGCACGGTGCGGTCCTCCGCTGCGGACGAAACGCCCCGCCGCCCAGGGTCCGTTCACCTTCGCGGAGCAGCCCACTCCTTACGTACCTGTGACGCCACGGCGCGGACCGGCGATCAGCGGGCCGTCCCGTCGTAGCGTCGCGGGCATGCGTGTACTCGTCACAGGTGGCGCGGGCTTCATCGGCTCGCAGATCGTCACGGCGCTCATCGCGCACGGCCATGACCCGGTCGTGCTCGACGCCCTCCTTCCCGCAGTCCATCCCCGGCCCCCGCGACTGCCGGAAGCCGAGTGGATCCACGCGGACGTCCGGGACAAGGCCGCGGTGGTGCACGCGCTGCGCGGCGTGGACGCCGTCTGCCACCAGGCGGCGATGGTCGGCCTGGCCACGGACTTCTCCGACGCTCCCGGCTACGTCAGCTGCAACGACCACGGCACGGCCGTGCTGCTCGCGGCGATGGCGGAGGCAGGGGTCGCTGACCTGGTGCTCGCCGGTTCGATGGTCGTGTACGGCGAGGGCCGCTACGACTGCCGGCGCCACGGCGCGGTGCGTCCCGGGCCGCGTGCCGCGTCCGACCTGGAGGCAGGATGCTTCGAACCGCGGTGCCCCGCCTGCGGCGAGGAACTCGCCCCCGGTCTCGTCGGTGAGGACGCCCCGGCGGACCCGCGCAACGTCTACGCCGCGACCAAGCTCGCGCAGGAGCATCTGACGGCGGCCTGGGCCCGGTCGACCGGCGGACGGGCCGTCGCCCTTCGCTACCACAACGTGTACGGGCCGGGAATGCCGCGCGACACCCCTTACGCGGGCGTGGCGTCCTTCTTCCGGTCCGCGCTGGAACGCGGCGAGGCTCCGCGGGTCTTCGAAGACGGCGGCCAGCGCCGGGACTTCGTCCATGTCCGGGACGTGGCCGAGGCGAACGCGATCGCGCTGGAGGCCGTGCACGGGCGGGCGCCGGGTGCGCTGACCGCGTACAACACGGGAAGCGGTACGCCGCACACCGTCGGCGAGATGGCGACCGCCCTGACCCGCGCGCACGGCGGGCCCGCGCCGGTGGTGACCGGCGGGTTCCGGCTCGGCGACGTACGGCACATCACCGCGGACTCCGCACGTCTGTGCGCCGAGCTGGGCTGGAAGGTCCAGGTCGGATTCGCCGAGGGCATGGCCGAGTTCGCGACGAGCGACCTGCGGGGAGCGGCATGCTGAGCGCGGACATCGTGCTTCCCTGTCTGGACGAGGCGCGGGCACTGCCATGGGTGCTCGCCCGCATCCCGGCCGGCTGGCGGGCGATCGTCGTCGACAACGGCTCGACCGACGGCTCCGCCGAGATCGCCCGCTCGCTGGGGGCGCACGTCGTCGACGAACCGCGACGGGGCTTCGGTGCGGCGTGCCACGCCGGGCTGAACGCGGCGGAGGCGGAGTACGTCTGCTTCTGCGACTGCGACGCGTCGCTGGATCCCGGCCTGCTGACCGGGTTCGTCCGCGAAGTGGCGACCGGCGGCTCGGACATGGTGCTGGGCAGGCGGCGTCCGCAGAGCCGCGGCGTGTGGCCCGCGCACGCACGAGCCGGGAACGCGGCACTCTCCGTCATGCTGCGCCGCCGCACCGGTCTGCGGCTGCACGACCTCGGCCCCATGCGTGCGGCACGCCGCGCCGACCTGCTGGCGCTCGACCTGACCGACCGCCGCAGCGGCTACCCGCTCCAGATGGTGGTCCGGGCCTGTGACGCGGGTATGCGGGTGACGGAGGTGGACGTCCCGTATCTGCCGAGGTCCGGGAAGTCGAAGGTCACGGGCACCTGGCGGGGCACCTGGCAGGCCGTACGGGACATGAGCTCGGTGCTCTCGGAACAGCCTCGCTCCCTGGTCGGCGGTGATGCCCGGTGAACGGAACGCTGCTGGTGATCGCCAAGGCGCCGGTGCCCGGCCGGGTGAAGACCCGTCTCACTCCCGTCCACACGCCCGAGGAGGCCGCCGCCCTTGCGGAGGCCGCGCTGCGGGACACCCTCGACGCGGTGCTCGCCACACCGGCGGGTCGCCGGGTCCTGGTGCTCGACGGCGAACCCGGGGCGTGGCTGCCGGCCGGTGTCGACGTCGTGCCGCAGGGCGGGGGCGGGCTGGACGAGCGGCTGGCGGACGCCTTCGGGCTGTGCACGGGCCCCGCCCTGCTCATCGGCATGGACACACCGCAGGTCACACCCGCACTGCTGCTCCAGGGCCTGGAACTGGCCCCCGGAACGGCGGCGTTCGGCCCGGCGGACGACGGCGGGTTCTGGGCGCTGGGGCTGGCGGAACCGGACGGCCGGCTGGTGCGTGGAGTGCCCATGTCGTCGCCGGACACGGGTGCCGCACAACGGCGGCGGCTGGCCGGGGCCGGGCTCGCGGTGCGTGAACTGCCGGGGCTGCGGGACGTGGACACGCCGGACGACGCCCGTGCGGTGGCCGCTGCCGCGCCGGGCAGCCGGTTCGCCGCGGCGCTGGCCGGCATGTCCGCGGCCGGGGCCCGATGACCGCGCCACCGGCCTGGCAGGCCGACCCGTACACCGACGCCCTGCGCACCGGCCGCGGCCCGCTCTTCCTGCGCCGGACCGACGGCCGGCTGCTGCCGCTGGAGGTGGAACGCTGGTGCGCGGAGCCGGACGCCGCCGACCGAACCGTCCTGTCGCGCAGCCACGGCGCGGTTCTGGACATCGGCTGCGGCCCCGGCCGCCTCGTCGCGGCGCTCGCCGCACGCGGCCGGACCGCGCTCGGCATCGACGTGAGCCCGGAGGCCGTGGCCCGCACGATACGCACCGGCGGCAGCGCCCTGCGCCGGTCGGTGTTCGATCCGCTGCCGAGAGAGGGCCACTGGAACACGGCGCTGCTGATGGACGGCAACGTCGGCATCGGCGGGGACCCGCGCGCACTGCTCGCCCGTGTCGCCCGGCTCGTCGCCCCCGACGGTGTGCTGCTCGCGGAGACCGCGCCGCCCGACGTGGACGAGCGCGTCCGGGTCCGGGTGTTCGACGGCATCGCGGCGCAGGGCACGGCGTTCCCGTGGGCACGGGTGGGGCCGGAGGCACTGCTGCGGTACGCGGGCGCGGCGGGGTGGTCCCTGCGGGACGCGTGGGAGGTGGGGGCGCGGCGGTTCGTGGCACTGGGGTGCATCGGGAGCCACGGGGCGGCGGGCGAGCCGGTCGGCGGACCGGCTCGCCGGCTGCCCCGCTGATCACTGGCCGGCCGGCTCGCCGGCTCACTGCTGTCCGGCGGCCCGGCTGTCCAGCAGCCCGGCGGCCCGGCTGTCCGGCGGCCCGGCTGTCGCTCTCCCCGGCCGGCACGTCGGCCGGGTGCGGGCACGAACGAGGAGACGGGATACCGGACAATGACCTTGGTCCCGCGGCGGCACCAGGCAGTGGCAGCGCGCGGGGAGACGAATGGATCACCCTGCTCGCCGGTCCGACGGCGGCGGGACGGAAATGGAGCCGTGATGGACCAGCAGCACTTTACGGAGATCGTCTCGTTCCTCGAGGACCGCCTCCGGCCCCTCTTCGATCCCGAGAACGGCAGCGACCACGGCTTCGGCATGGACGACACCTCCCGTGCCCTTCGCGCGCTGCGCGGCACGATCTCCGGCGCGGGAGCCGTGAACGGGATCTGCGAGCAGCGCGCCACGGCGGACGTCGAGTTGCGGCGCGTCATCGACCAGACGCTGGCGCTCAACTGGGACCAGCTCGTCGGTCTCGCCCGGCACTGGGAGGACCACCCCGACTTCCGGCCGGCGTTCAAGCGTGGCTCCTGGGACTTCGACGCCGAGCCGTCCGCCGCGACCGGCGGAAGCGGCGCGCCGCAGGGCTGACACGTACATCGGGGGCGCGGCGTTTGTTCCGTCCGTTCACGAGAGCCCCGGCAGTCGGCAGACGCGGCCGGCGGTCTCCTTGCCGGGGCCCGGTCCTCGGCCTCCTCGTGTGCGACGATGCCTGCCGGGAGGCGGGATGCAGTACGTGGCGTGGGGGGTGTTCTTCGCGGTCGGCATGGCCGTGGCGGGGAGCGGGGTGGTCGAGCTGCTCACCGGCTGGATTCATCCCTGGGAGCGTGCGAACGTCGTGCGGCCCGTTCCTCATGGGGTCGGTCAGATCCTGACGGGCAGCGGTCTGGGCTCCTTCGCCGCCCTCTTGGCCTTCGCTCCTGTCGGACAGACGCTGAAGGCACTCCTCGCGGCGTGTGCCGGCCTGTTCCTCACCGGGACGCTGCTGCTGGTCGTGTCCCGGCTCCCGGACCGCTGAGGCCTCCCGTCCTGATCGGGCCGGGGGCGCGCGTCCGGCACACCGCCACCGCCGGGGCGCGCGGCCGGACCTCGGGCCTGCGCGCCGGGGCGGCGTCACCCGGCCGGGACCGCCCGCAGGGCTCCCGGCCGCCGACCCGCCAGCGCGTCGAGCGCCGCGGACGTCGACGCGTCCGCCGGCAGGTGGATCAGCAGGCGCTGGTCGTCGTCCGCCGGGAGGTCCAGCGTCTCGTAGTCGAGCCGCAGTTCGCCCGCCTGCGGGTGCGACACCCGTGTCACGCCGCTCGGTCGCGGCAGGCCCGGCAGCGTCTCCACCCGGTCGGTGAAGGCAGCGCCCGCCGTGACGGTCAGTTCGTCCGCCAGCGCCGCGATGTGCGGGTCGGAGCGGAACGGTCCCTGTTTGAGGGAGACGACCTGTTCGTCGGCGACGCGCTCCCAGTCGGGGTAGACCGCACGCGCACGTTCGTCGGTGAGCACGAAGCGGGCCAGGTTGGGCGGGGTGCCGTCGAGCAGGCCGAGGGGCCGGGCCAGCCGCTCGTACCCCTGTGTCCAGGCGAGCAGTTCACCGACCCTGTTGACCAGCACCGCGGGGGTGGGCTCGAGCCGGTCGAGCAGGGCCAGCACGGTGGGGCGGACGTCGCGCATGGGGGCGGCCGCCCCCATGCAGTTGAACTGTCCGTCGCCGGCCTTCGTCAGCCGGTGCATGTGGATGCGTTCGCCCGGCGTGAGCCGCAGCGCGTCGGCCAGCGCGGAGAGCACGGACGCGGAGGGCCGCCGGTCCCGGCCCTGTTCGAGCCGGGTCACGTACTCGACGCTCACGCCGGCCAGGGTCGCCAGTTCCGACCGGCGCAGGCCCGGTGTACGACGGCGGGGGCCGGCGGGCAGCCCGACATCCGCGGGCGAGACGGCCTCGCGGCGCGTGCGCAGGAACAGGCCCAGTTCGTTGTCGCTCACCGTTCGAACGTAACAGCCCGGCGCGACCGGATCGTGGCCCTGCCACTACCAGTCTCGGCCCGGTCTCCCTCGGCCCTGGTCCCGGCGGCAGATTGGAGGCCGAGCGGCACCGCGCCAGGGCCGCCACTCGTTTGAAGTGGAGTGCGTACATGTCCGAGAAGAACCTCCGCCTCGCAGTGATCACCGGCAGTGTCAGGCAGGGCCGCTTCGGGCCGGTGGTCACCCGGTGGTTCACCGAACAGGCCGAACTGCACGGCCAGTTCACGGTTGATCCGGTCGATCTGGCGGACACCCCGCTGCCGCTGGACCTGCCGCCGCTGCCCCCGGCACTGCAGCCGGAGATGGACCGGCCCGCACAGATGGCGGGACTGACCCGCTCGATCGCGGCCGCCGACGCGATCGTGGTGGTGACACCGGACTACAACCGCAGTTTCCCGGCGTCGCTGAAGGCCGCCATCGACTGGCACTACACGGAGTGGCAGGCGAAGCCGATCGGCTTCGTCGGGTACAGCGGCGGCAGCGGCGGTCTGCTCGCCATCGAGCAACTGCGCCAAGTATTCGGCGAGTTGCACGCACACACGGTGCGCGACGTGGTCTCGTTCCCCCGCTACTACGAGCTGTTCGCACCCGACGGCACGCTCATCGACCCCGAGGGCCCCGGCGGCGCCGCGAAGACGATGCTCGACCAGTTGCTCTGGTGGGGTTCGGTGCTGCGCGACGCCCGTCGCGACCGCCCGTACGGCGCGGCCTGAACCCCCCGCCCGTACGGCACCGCCTGACGCGGCCCGCCTGCCCGCCGGTTGCCGCGCCGCCCCCACGCCCCGCGCAGTCGGCGGCCGGACGTTGATCGGTGGTCCGATCCTCCTGGTCCTCATGTCCTCCATCAGACCGCCGCGGGGCGTCCGGCAGGGGGATTCGACACCTTACGGAACGCTGACGTCAGAGGGCCGCTCCCCCGCTCGGACCGTGGCTGCTGACAGGCTGGCGCCGTGATCAACTCGCGCTCACTCATCGCCGGCGGCCTGCTCACGGCCCTGACCGCGGTGCTCGCCGTCACCGTCCTCAAGGACGGCTACGTCACCGATCCCGGTGGCCTCTCCTGGTTGTACGCCGCCTGCTGGGCGTTGTTCGCCGCGGCGGTGTTCGCCCTCCGCCGGGCTCCGGTGCGGCACGCGGTGGTGCTGATCCTGGCGGGTGGTGTCGCGGTCGCCGCGACCGGGCTGCTCGGCCCGCCGCGCACCAGCACCGACATGTACCGGTACGCCTGGGACGGCAGGGTGCAGGCCGAGGGGATCTCCCCGTACGACCACGCGCCCTCCGATCCGGAGCTCGCCGGTCTCCGCGACGACTGGCTGTTCCCGCGGGGCGCCGGGTGCGAGGTGCCCGAGCGGGCCCGGATCGCGGGGCCGGAGGGCGAGGCGCACTGCACCCGGATCAACCGGCCGGGTGTCCACACGATCTATCCGCCGGTCGCTCAGGGGTACTTCCTGGTGGTGCACGCCGTGTCGCCGGACGGCGTGCGGCACAAGGCCCTGCAGACGGGCGGGGCACTGCTGGCGGTGGGCACCACGGTGGCCCTGGTACTGGTGCTGCGCCGGCGCGGCGACCCGCGGACGGCCGCCTACTGGGCGTGGTGCCCCGCCGTGCCGCTGGAAGCGGTGAACAACGCGCATGTGGACGTGCTCGGGGTGCTGCCGGCGGTCGTCGGGCTCGCCGTGGTGGTCCGTGCGCGCTTCGAGGGGGGTGTGCTGCTCGGCGCGGCGGTCGCCACGAAACTGCTGCCGGCGGTGGTGCTGCCGGGGGTGCTCTCGGGGGTGCGGCGGTGGCGGGACGCGGCGGCTGTGCTGCTGCCCGCGGCTGCGGTCGTGGCGCTGACGTACCTGCCGCACATCCTACTGTCGGACGGGTCCGTGCTCGGGTATCTGAGCGGCTACACGGCGGAGGAGGGGTACGACGACCCGTCGGCCCGCAACCGGTACGCGCTGCTGAGGCTGGTGCTGCCCGACGCGTGGGCGCTGCCCGCCGCGGTGGTGGTGATCGTGGCCGTCGTGGCGCATGTGCTGTGGCGCGGTGACCCGGAACGCCCCTGGCGGGGAGCGTTGTCGGTGACCGGTACGGCGTTCCTGCTGATGACGCCCGGGTACTCGTGGTACGCGCTGCTGCTGGTGGCGCTGGTCGCGCTCGACGGCCGGTGGGAGTGGCTCGGCGTCGCGGCGGCGGGAGCGGCCAAGTACGTGTCCGTGCACCTGGACGCCGACGGGGGGACGGTGGGCACGACCGCCTACGCGCTCGCGGCCGTCGCGGTGTTCACCGGCTGGATCACGCGCCGCTCGCGCGGCGGGGACGCACCGGACGCCGCGGGGCCCGCCGTGGAGCGGATCGGTGCGTCCGGGCGTGTCGCGGTGGGCAGGAATGAGTGATGACGACTTCCGCCGCACGGTCAGAGGCCTCACCCGTCCGCTCCCGCCGCGCGCTGCTGGCCGGTTCGGTCGGCAACTTCGTCGAGTGGTACGAGTTCGGTGTCTACGGGTACTTCGCCACGATCATCGCCGCGAACTTCTTCACGCCGGAGGGCGGCAGCGACGTCGAGGCCCTGGTGAAGACGTACGCGTCGTTCGCGCTCGCATTCTTCTTCCGGCCGATCGGCGCCGCGCTGTTCGGCCGTGTCGGTGACCGGATCGGGCGGCGGCCGACGCTGATCCTGGTCATCACTCTGATGACGCTGGCCACCGCGCTGATCGGTCTGCTGCCCACGTACGCCACGGTGGGTGCCGCCGCCCCGTGGCTGCTCACCCTGCTGCGGATTCTCCAGGGCCTGTCCGCCGGAGGGGAGTTCGGCGGTGCCGTGTCGCTGATGACGGAGTTCGCGCCGCCCGGCAGACGTGGCCTGTACGGGGCGTGGCAGTCGTTCACCGTGGCGCTCGGGCTCCTCGGCGGCGCGGGGGTGGCGGCGCTGCTGGCGACCGTGCTCTCCGCGGGGGCGCTGAACGACTGGGGATGGCGGCTGCCGTTCCTGCTGACCCTGCCGCTCGGCGGCGTCGCCCTGTGGCTGCGGCTGCGGCTCGAGGAGACGCCCGTCTTCCGCGAGGCGGACGCCGAGCCGGCCGCCCCGCCGCCCACCGCGGAGGTGGTCCGGGCGATCCTGCTGGGAGCGGGACGCATCATGGGCTGGGCCGCGGCGGGCTACACGTTCCTGGTGGTGCTGCCCTCGTATCTGCAGTCCGCCCTGAACGCCTCGTTCCAGGAGGCGCTGGTCGCCACCGTGCTGGCGAACCTGGGCTTCGCGGCGTCGATCATCCCGGCCGGTCTGGTGAGCGACCGGGTCGGCCGGCGCACGGTGATGCTGACCGGCGCGGTCCTCGTCGTGCTTCTGTCGCTGCCGCTGATGAACCTCCTGCAGGACGGCGGTACTCCGACGGCCGTCAAGGGGCTCGCCGTCTTCGCCGCCGGTGCGGTGGTGGGTCTGCTGGCGGGGCCGGGGCCCGCGATGCTCGCCGAGATGTTCCCGACCTCGGTCCGCTGCACGGGTCTGGGTCTCGCGTACTCGCTGTCGAACGCCGTCTTCTCCGGATGCGCGGGGCTCGTCATCACCGAACTGGTCAAGCGCACGAACGACGTCGACATTCCCGCCTACTACGCGGCCGCGACCTGCGCGGTCAGCGTGTTCGCTCTGCTGACGCTGCGCGGCGACGACCATCGCAGGGCGCTGCGGTGAGGGTCGTGGGGCTGATGTCGGGGACGTCGTACGACGCGATCGACGCGGCGGCCGCCGACATCGTCCTCGAGGACGGCACGCTGTCCGTGACCCCCCTCGGCATGATCAGCGAGAGGTACGGCGAGGGGCTGCGGGCGGCGCTGGCCGGTGCGCTGCCGCCCGCGACGACCACACTGGCCGAGGTGTGCCGCCTCGACACCTGCATCGGGCAGGCGTTCGCGGCGGCCGCCGTGCGGGCGGACCGGGAACTGTGCGCGGGTCGCGCCGAGTTGACGGCTTCGCACGGGCAGACGGTGTATCACTGGGCCGAGGAGGGCCGGGTGCACGGCACGCTGCAGCTGGGGCAGCCCGCGTGGATCGCGGAGGCGACGGGCCGCCCGGTGGTGTCGGACTTCCGGCCGCGGGACGTCGCGGCGGGCGGTCAGGGCGCGCCGCTGGTGAGTCTGGTGGATCTGCTGTGGCTGCGCGGCCGGCCGGGGGTGCCTGCGGCGCTCAACCTGGGCGGGATCGCCAATGTCACAGTGGCGGGCGGGCCGGGCGACCCGGTCGCCTTCGACACGGGCCCGGCGAACGCGCTGATCGACGCGGCGGTCGTGCAACTGACGGGTGGCCGGCTCGCGTACGACGAGGACGGCGCGCTCGCGGCGGCGGGACGGGTGCACGAGCCGCTGCTGGAGCGGCTGCTGGCGGAGCCGTACTACCGGCTGCCGCCTCCGAAGACCACGGGCAAGGAGCTCTTCCACGCGGGTCGTCTGAGCGCCGCGCTGGCCGGGCTGGGCGGACCCCAGCCGTCGGACGTCGTCGCGACGCTCACCCTGCTGACCGCGCGGACCGTCGCGGACGCGCTCCGGCCGCTGAAGGTGAGCGAGGTCGTCGCGTCGGGCGGAGGTACGCGCAACCCGGCGCTGATGGCGGCGCTCCGCGCCGAGCTGGGCCGGACCCCGCTGCGCACGTCGGACGAGCTGGGGGTGCCGGCCGCGGCGAAGGAGGCGTACGCCTTCGCGGTGCTCGGTTTCCTGACCGTGCACGGGCTGGCCGGCACGGTGCCGGCGTGCACCGGAGCCCGCGAGGCACGCGTCCTCGGGTCGATCACTCCCGGCAACCGTCCCCTGCGACTCCCGTCCCCCTCGGATCACACGGTCAACTCCCTCCTCTTTACTCACCGTTGATGGTGGTCGTACGCTGCATCACCATGACCTCAGCCGGTTCGTCCAGCCGCCGGGCGGCGCTGTTCGCCACCGCGGGCGCCGTCCTGACCGCTTTCGTCCTGGGTACGGCGACCCCTTCGGCGGGCGCCGAAGCGGATGTCACCGAGGCGGCGGCCGTCGTGCCCGTGCAGACGACGGGGCCGGCGGAGAAGCGGTTCAATCTCGTGGTGCTCGGCGACGGGTACACGGCGGAGGAGATGCCCGCCTTCCGGGCGGACGTCGAGAAGCACATGAACGTGCTCTGGTCGACGGAGCCGTTCGCGTCGTACCGCTCGTACATCAACGTGTGGGCCGTCGAACTGCCCTCCGCCGAGTCCGGCGTCGACTGCGATCCGGGCCTCGACGCCCCGCGCCGGGACACGCCCCTGGACATGGGCTTCTGGGGCGGCTGCGATCCCGGCAGCGTGCAGCGGCTGCTCACCGTGGACAGCGGCGCGGCCTCCGCGCTCGCCGACCTGGTACCCGGCACCGTGAGCGGCAACCGGCAGATCGTGGCTCTGGCCAACAGCGACACGTACGGCGGCGCGGGCGGCACGTACGCCACCGCGTCCGGCGGCAACGCGCTGTCGTCCCTGATCACGCCGCACGAGATCGGGCACTCGCTGGGAAGGCTGCAGGACGAGTACGACTACTACACCAGGGGCGTGCCGGGCGGCACGTACTCCGGCGGTGAACCGGCCTCCGCGCACCACACGCTGCTCACCGAGGACCGGATGAGGCAGCAGAAGGCCAAGTGGTGGCGCTGGCTCGGCGAGGAGAGCGTGTCGGGCGGGGTGATCGGCCGTCACGAGGGCGGCATGTACAGCACCAAGGGCGTGTGGCGGCCGAGCAGCCACTCGATGATGAAGACCCTCGGCTATCCCTTCGACCAGGTCGAACGGGAGATCATGGTGCAGAAGATCTCCGCCAAGGTGAACCTCGTCGCCGACCACACGCCGAACTCCGCCGCCGTCGGTGACGACCGCACGGTGTGGGTGGACACGCTGCATCCGGTCGGCGGCGCGCTCGACGTCGTCTGGCGGCTGGACGGCCGGCGGCTTCACGGGGCGGGTGACGCGCGCTTCGTCGATCTGCGCCGCATCGGCATGCGGCCGGGCACGCACACGCTGACGGCGACCGTCACGGACCCCACGCCGTTCGTGCGCGACCCGGCGATCCGCGGGTCATCCGCGCTGACCCGTACCGTGAGCTGGACCGTCGACACCTCCGTGACCACTCCCCCGGACAAGGTGGAGCCCGCGTTCACCGGCCACACGCCCACCGGTTCTCCGGTCGGAGCGGAGTCGGTCGTGCACGCGGACACCACCCACCCGGCGGATCGCCGCCTCGCGGTGCGCTGGACGCTCGACGGAAGGCCGGTGACCGACCCGGGCAACGACCGGGACCTGGACCTGGGCGCGTTGCGCCTGCGGCCCGGCTCCCACGAGCTGACGGCGCGCATCCCGGGCACGGCCGCCTCGCTGACCTGGACCGTGGACGCGTCGGCGGCGAAGGGCTCGTACGAACTGTCGGAGCCGCTGCGCACGGTCCGCAGGCCGGGCCGGCCCGTGGAGTACGTGTACGACGGTCCGTTCACGATGGGGCTGACCGCCCGCGACGACCGCGAGGGCCATGTGGTGAGCGAGTTCCGGGTCGACGGCGACGGCTGGCAGACGTACTACGGCTGGCCGACCGACGCCGACGCGCCCTACCGCTTCACTCCGCGGGGCACGGTGATCGACGATCTGGTGTACGGCAAGCTCGGCACTCCCCGGGTGGTCCCGTGGGACGACGCCACGCCCGACTACGGCACCCACACGATCGAGTACCGGACGATCGACTCGGCCGGGAACGTGTCCGGCGCGAAGAGTTTCCTGGTGACGCTGCTGCCCCCGCGGCAGCAGGTCAGTTGACCAGGAAGTCCGCCTTGCCGGCCTTCGCTCCCTCTATGAACGCCTCGATCTCGCCGGAGGTGTAGATCAGGGCGGGTCCGTCGGGATCGGCGGACTGGCGCACGGCGACCCTTCCGTCGGCCAGCTTCATGGCCTCGAAGCAGTTGCCGCCGTTGCCGCCGCTCCAGGGTTTGTGCCAGCCGTCCTCGCCCAGCTCCGCGGCGGGCATGCCGTTGTATATGCGGTCCATTCACAGCTCCTTGCGGAGATCGTCGAGGATCTCCTTCGTGCGTTGTACGGTCGCGGCCTGTGCCGCCATGCGGTCCATGACCTCGAGGTGCGTGGCGACCTCGGGACGCGCGTCGAGATAGACGGCTCCGGTCAGGTACTCGCTGTAGACCATGTCCGGGAGCTCGGGCACGGCGAACCGGAAGAGGACGAACGGCCCGTACGTGCCTGGGTGGTGGCCGGCCGAGAACTCGGCGATCTGCAGGGTGACGTTCGGCAGCCGGGCATCGTCGAGCAGCCGCTCGATCTGGCCCTTCATCACACCCGGCCCGCCGACGGGACGGCGGAGCACCGTCTCGTCCATGATCACCCAGAGTCTCGGGGCGTCCGGCCGGGTCAGCAGGGACTGGCGCTCCATGCGCAGCGCCACGTGCCGTTCGATGTCCTCCGGGTCGGTGTGTCCGATCGCCCCGCCGAGCATGATCGCTCTGGCGTACTCCTCGGTCTGCAGCAGACCGGGCACGAAGTGCGGTTCATACGCACGGATGAGGCTTGCGGCACCCTCCAGGCTGACGTACATGCTGAACCAGCCCGGCAGGACGTCATGGAAACGTTGCCACCAGCCGGGTTTGTTGGCCTCTTCGGCCAGTTCCACGAAGCCTCGTGCCTCTTCGTCGCCGATTCCGTAGGCGCCGAGCAGCAGTTGGACGTAGGGGATCTTCAGCGCGACCTCGGCGGTCTCCATCCTGCGGATGGTGCCGGGGGCGACGCGGAGCACCTTCGCCGCTTCCTCGCGTCTGAGACCGGCGCGCTCCCGCAGATCCTGCAGGCGTTTGCCGAGGACGACCTGCCCCACCGTGGGGGCGGACCGCGGTTCACTCACTTCGAGACCTCCCCACGTGCTGTTGGTGCGAGCAGTGTGCCACGGCCCCCCAACGATGAATATGCCCACTCTGCAATTTTCATAGTGGGGGTTGCCAATGTGGCCACTGCAGCGGGAGAGTGGTCGTGTGAACCGTGACGTGCTCGCCCCCGAGGTCCCGGACTCCCGCGCGAGGGCCGAACTCACCCGGTATTCCTTCGAGTTGCCGGCACGCGTCGAGCAGGTCCCGCGGGCCAGAAAGCTGGCCTCCACCCGGCTGGAGAGCTGGGGCGTCGGCGAAGACCCTCGGGCCACGGCACTGCTGGTCGTCTCCGAGCTGTTCACCAACGCCATCGTTCACACCGACGGCCATCTGGTCGCCTGCGAACTGCGCACCGATGCCGAGCGATTGCGCATCACCGTCCAGGACCAGGGCTGCGCCGCCACCGGGCCCCGCGTCTGCCACGGAGCACAGGGCGAGCGCGGCCGCGGGCTGCTGCTCGTCGAGGCGGTGAGCTGCGCCTGGGGCACGTTCGACGCCACGGCGGGATCGGGCCGCGTCGTCTGGGCGGAACTTCCGTACACACCCCTCCCACCGTTCGACGCCGGGGCGCCGGTTCCGGAGCGGCCGTGCTGAGGGACCTGGCACCGCTCCGCTCCCGGGGCGTACGTCACGACCACGCGAACCGCCTCACCCGGCTCACCGTTCCCTCCTCGCTCTCCACCGACCTGGGATGCGACGCGGTCGGCGTCCCCGCCCGCTTCGGATTCCGTCTGCTCGGCAGGATGCCCCGCACCGGCTGCGTCTTCGCGGACAGCGCATGGTGGTGGTGGATCGTTCCCGCCGGCTCCGACCTGGGGCTGAGCTGGCCACTTCCCTCCCACTACGCCGACGGGGCCAGGGTGCCCGCGACCGGGGCCCGGCTGGTCCGCGCGCCGCACGGCCCGAGCCCGTACACACCGCCGATCCCGCTCTACCTGATGGTCTGCCAGCTCACCGGAACCACCCCGCGGTGGCCGGTGGGCGCCGGCGGCCCGGCACGAGGCTGAGACGATCCCACCCGACCACGGGCGCTGCCGCCGGGATAGGCTTCTTCGCATGTCAGAAGCGAATACGGATCCCGAACGGCAGGGCCTCACACCTCGTCAGGCCCGCGGTGTACGGATAGCACTGTCGGCCGCGATCATGGTCGCGGTGGCCGCCACTCTGGTGCTGCGCCTCGGCAGCACCCATTCGGTGCTCACCGTGGCCTTCTACGGCATCGCGCTGATCTTCTCCGGCAGCGCCCTCGTCCTCAGCCGCGCGGGCCGTACACGGTGGGCCACTCTGACGCTGGGCGTCGGCGTGGCGGTGGCCGTCGTCGCCGAGTGGGCCGTCGCCTCGATGCGCTGAGCGCACGCCGTCGGCCCCATCCGGTACGCGGCCACTGCCGTGCCGTGGCGGTACGGCCGCTGCTCCGGGCCCGGGCACGGCACCGCCGCTGCTGCCGACGACGCCGCCGCCGCCGCCGATAAGCGGACGTGCCCCCTGCCGCGGTGTGCGTCGAGTCGGCCGCCGTCAGCCGCCGGACACCGCTCGCAGGTGGGTCTTGCCCCGGCGCACACCGGGCGCGCCGGCCGAGTGGTTCTCGCGCAGCACCAGCGTGATGCGCGTGTATCCCTTGTCCTGCAAGGTCGCCGGGGTCTCGTCGATGACCCTGCAGTCCGTGCGGCCCCACCGCGGATCCGGGTGGTTCACGGGCCGTACGGCTCCGTCGTGGTGGATCGCGGGGGCGCCCACCGAGCTCATCCAGTACTGCAGACCGCACCGGTACGCGACGTCCATGATCGGGTCGTCGGCGATGTCGTCACGAATGGCCTGAAGCACACCGTCGTCGCCGTGTTTGTCGAGAGCCGCCGCCAACTGCGCCATGAGGGGCAGGCACCAGCTGGTCTCGTGCTCGCCGAGCACGGTGCGCGCGTCCGGGTGGAACAGCACGAACCGCAGGAAGTTCCGGTCCGGCATGGCGGTGGGGTGCGGTCCGATGCCACGGAACAGGGCATCGAAGGCGGGGTTGGTGTGGGCGACGTCCCAGTGCCGGTCGAAGAGCACGGAGGGCAGCGGCACCGCGTCCATCATCGTGGCGTAGTCGCGCAGGTAGGCCAGCGTCCCGGGGTCCACGGGTCCGTCCGGCGGTGACGACGGCCGCGACTGCGGATCGGGCGGACGCACGGGTACCGGCGGCGGCACGGGCACCGGGGGGCGGGACGGAACGGGGCGGCGCACCGGCCGCGACGGCGGTACCGGTCCCGAGGGCCGCAGGGGCGTGTCCCCGGCCCCGGCGGGGCGCTGCGCGGGAGTGCCACGGTCCGCGGCGAGCCGCAGCAACCGCCCGCCCTGCTGGTCGTTCAGCTCCAGGGCGTCGATCAGGGCGATGAGCGTGTCCTCGGACCACTCGCGGCCGGGAGTCCGCTCCCAGGTGGCGTAGGTGTAGGCGGTGACGCCGAGACGGGCGGCGATCTCCTCGAGGCTCAGGTCGAGTTCCTCCCGGCGCCGTTTGAGCGCGTCGCCGAGGCGTTTCGTACGGGCGGCGGCCCGCGCGGTGGCCAGAGGGCTCTGGCGCCCGTGGACACCCCGGCGTTCGACGCCCGCCTCATGTGTCATCGAGAACGCCACCCTTCTCGGAGCCTCTCGCAAATCCCGCTGCGACAGCACCCTTTGGATCTTCACACCGCGTGGTGATCCTGCTACCGCGAACAAGGGGATGTCAACTATCGTGGCATTCCTCGCCGCTGAGCGCTCAAATCGCGCCACAGCTGTGGCAAGACCTTGGCTGCCATGACCTGAATAGGGTTAACTTCCGGCAGCCTCACAGGATGCGGGGCTACCTCGCGTGATCTAGGAGACCTACTGGTGACAGACGGCTTCTCGGTTCCGGGTCCGACGGCCACAGGCCCTCTGGCGGCATCGATTGCCCGGGTCGCCGAGCTCGCGGACAGGCTCGGAATGAGCCACACAGAGGTTTTCGACGTCCAGCGGCTCTCCGAGGCGTCGGGCGTTCCCGCAGAGGTGGTGCGCGCCCTTCTCGACGGCCGCCGGGCGGGCGAACCCGACCTCCAGGCACGCTTCCTGCAACGCTTCGACCTGCTGCGACGCACCCGGCTCAAGACCAACGGCCGCCGGTACACGCAGCAGGAGATAGCCGACGGAGCGGGCATGTCCCGGCAGCAGGCGGGTGCGCTCATCAACGGCGACCGCCGGCCGACCATGGAGCACTGTGACGCGATTCAGCGCTTCTTCAAGGTGCACGCCGGCTTTCTGACCGCCGACGACGCCGACGCTCTCGACAGCGCCCTGCAGCGCACCGAGCAGAACCTGCTCCAGGACTACGCGGGCGACGGCGACCCGCTGGAGCGGCTGCTGCAGGACCATGGTGTGCGCGGCATCGCCTGGCGTGCGGCCCAACTGCCCACCGACAAGCACCGGGACAAGGTGACCGAGTGGCTCGACATGCTCCTGGAGAGCGTGAAGCCGGCTACGGATCCGTCCACGGAGCCCTGATTTCCGGACAGGCTTGGATTTGTACGTGTCTCAACAGGTTCTGACGGGGAGAGGAGAGCGGTGAGCATAGGCAAAGAGATGCGCCGGCTGTGCGGCGAGCTGGTCGGCGGTATCGATCTCCCCGCTCCGGCAGAGCCCACCGACCTTTACACCGCCCTCTGCAGGGGCATGAGCAGACACCGGGGCAGGCCCGTGCGCTACCGCATGGCGTCCTTCCCGCCGGGCACCGCCAGCGGGCTGTGGCTCGACATGGCGGAGCAGGACCTCATCGTCATCGAGGAGCGCACGGCACCCGACCACCAACTGGTGATTCTCGGCCATGAGCTGTGGCACATGAAGGCCGGGCACTGCAGCCACCACGTCGAGGGCGCGGCCGTGGCCGCACGGCTCCTCTCCGACGAGGCCGATCTGCAGGCGACGGTCCTCAAGGTCGCCGCACGCACCAGGTTCGACCAGGCGGAGGAGAACGAGGCAGAGAGCTTCGGCCTGCTCCTCGGCAGCAAGTGCCGCGCCTGGCTGGCCGGTTCGAACGGCCGCGGGCCGGTCAGGCGCGACGGTCTCGCGGGCCGCATCGAGGCGTCCCTGGGATACCGCGGGCCACAGGGCTGAGGCGTGGACGGTCCGGACTACTACATACCCGCGGCAGCCCTGGGAATCGCACTCGCCTTCAAGATCCCGGGGATGCGGCGCGACTGGCGCGACCCGCTCCTGCGGTCGGTCTGCGCCCTGCTGGTCCTCGGCGCGGGCACGTTCTTCTTCGCCGCGCCACCCACCATCGCCGCGGTCAACCGCGTCGCAGGCATCCCCAACTTCTCCGCGCCGCTGGTCTACTGCATCCTCTCCGCGTTCAGCGCGTCCTGCCTGGTGCTCCTCGTCAACTGGCGCGGCGGGCCGCCGGAGGAGACCCGCCGGATCTCGCTGCGCTGGATGGCCGCCTACAGCATGGTGGTCGTGGCGCTCGTCGTCCTCTTCGCACTGGGCGACGCGCCCGTGGAGCGGCTGCGGGACCTGGACACGTACTACGCCGGGACGCCCTTCATCCGGGAGATGATCGCGCTCTACCTCGCCGCCCACAGCGTCGCCGCCGTGGGCATGACCGTGCTGTGCTGGCGCTGGTCGCTGAAGGTACGCGGCTGGCTGCGCGGCGGACTGGTCACCATCGTCGTCGGCTCGCTGTTCAACCTGGCCTACGGCGTCAGCAAGTCGTCCGCCGTGGCCGCCCGCTGGGCCGGGCACGACTGGGACTTCCTGTCCACCCTGGCCGCGCCGCCACTCGCCTCCCTGGGCGCGCTGCTCAGTGCCGTCGGCTTCATCCTGCCGCTCGCCGGTCAGCGCCTGTCGGACAACTGGCACGCCTGGGCCGCCTACCGGCGCCTCGGCACACTCTGGCGCGAACTGCGCTCCAGCGCCCCGCAGGGCACGCCCTCCGTGCAGATCTCGCTGTTCTCGCCGGTCGAACTGCGCGTCACACAGCGGGAGTCCGACATCCACGACGGGATGCTGCAGCTCGACCCGTACTTCGACCGCGCCCTGCGCGAGGAGTCCTACGAGCAGGCCGTGGCCGACGGAGCCGACGCGCGGCAGGCCCACGCGGTGGCGGACGCCGCGATGGTCACCGCGGCCCTGCGGGCCAGGGCCGCCGACCCCGAGGGCCAGATCATCAAGTCGGCGGAGTCCTACACCTCCACGACAGCGGCGGGACCACGCGATCTGGTGCGCATGTCCCTCGCACTGCGTCATTCACCCGTCGTCGAAGCAGCGCGCACGCGTGCGGCCAGGTCAGAGAGCGGCACCCTATGAGCAGCGAGCCCTTGAGCAGCGACCCCATCAGAACCTCGCGGGGCACGAGCCGCAGAGCCGTCGTGATCGGCGGTGGCCTGGCCGGCATGCTGGCCGCCGGTGTCCTGCGCGAGTACGTCGAGGAAGTCATCGTCGTCGAGCGCGACGTCCTTCCCGACGGACCGCGCTCGCGCAAGAGCCTCCCGCAGGCGCACCACGCCCACCTGCTGTGGTCCGGCGGGGCGCGGGCGATCGAGACGCTCCTGCCGGGCACGACGGACCGCTGGCTCGCCGCGGGCGGCCGCCGGATCGCCCTGCCGACCGGGCTGGTGTCGATGTCCGCGCACGGCTGGTTCCGGCGCTTCCCCGAGATGCAGTTCCTCGTCGCCTGCAGCCGGGACCTGCTCGACTGGGTCGTGAGGGAGCAGGTGCTGGCCCACCCCCGTGTCACCGTCCTCGAGAGCACCGAACTCCTGGGGCTCCACGGAGCCGGCGGACGGGTTCGTGGCGTACGGGTACGCGGCGACGCCGACGGCGAGCGGCTGCTCCCCGCCGACCTGGTGATCGACGCGAGCGGACGTGGTTCCCGGGCCCCGGAGTGGCTGCGGGCCCTGGGTGTGGACGAGGTCCGCGAGGAGAAGGTCGACTCGGGACTCGCGTACGCCAGCAGGATCTTCCGCGCGCCGGAGGGCTCCGAGGAGTACCCGGTCGTCAACGTGCAGGCGGACGCACGCGAGCCGCGGCCCGGCTGCACGGCCACGATCGTGCCCATCGAGGACCGACGCTGGCTGGTGACGCTGTCCGGCACGCGCGGCGGGCAGCCGACGAACGCCGCCGACGAGTTCGAGGACTTCGCCCGCTCCGTCAGGCACCCCGTCGTCGCCGACCTGATCGCCCACGCGCAGCCCCTGACGGACGTCGTCGTCTCACGCAGCACCGTCAACCGGCGGCGTTACTACGAGAAGGTCCGCAACTGGCCGGAGGGGTTCGTCGCCGTCGGCGACTCGGTGGCCACGTACAACCCCGTCTACGGGCACGGGATGTCGGTCGCCGCACAGGGCGTCCTCGCGCTGCGCCGGGCGCTGGCCGCACACGGCGTGACCTCCCCCGGTCTCGCCCGCCGGGTGCAGCGGTCGCTCGGCGGCCCGGTCGGCACGGCCTGGGACCTGGCCACCGGGCAGGACATCCTCTACCCCGGCGCGATCGGCAGGGAGCCGGGCGCCGCGGCCCAGGTGCTGCGGACCTACGTCGACCGGCTGATGCTGACCGCGACAGGACGGCCGCTCGTCGCCAAGGCGCTGTTCGACGTGATGACGCTGTCCGCGCCGACGAGTTCGCTGCTGAAACCGGAGATCGCGATGGCAGTGCTGCGCGGACCCAAACTGGGCCCGCTCGCCGGTCCGCCGCTCAGCGACGACGAACTGCGCATCGCGAAGGAGCCGCGCGGTGAACGCGAGGCGGACCCGGCGGACGCGTGACGCGCGCCCGCGACGAGGGCCGTGCGACGACCATCCCATAGGCTCTGCGGCAATATGAACGGCAACCAAACTGGCACCACCCGCACCGGGCCCGGCCGCCGGACCCCGCTCGGCCCGAAGGCCGACCGGGAGTCCGTGCGCAGGCACAACCTCAGTCTGGTGCTGCGGGCGGTCCGCGACCAGGTCGAGGCCACCCGCGCCGGGGTCGCCGCCCGCGTGGGACTGACCCGCGCCGCCGTCTCCTCGCTGGTCGAGCAGTTGCTCGAGAGCGGCTTCCTGTCCGAGTCGGGCAAGACGTTCAGCGGCCAGGCGGGCCGGCCCGGCACGGTCCTCAAGGTCGCGCGCACCGGCGTCGCGGGCATCGGCGTCGAGATCAACGTCGACTACGTGTCGGTGTGCGTCGTCGACCTCGCCGGCACCGACCGGGTGCGGCTCGTCGAGCACCTGGACAACCGAGGTGCCGCACCGGCCGAGGTGTTCGGCCGCGCCGCCCGGATCGCGGCGCGAGCGCTGACCTCCTCCACGGAGCAGGAACTGCGGCCGGTCGGCGCCGAGCTCGCGCTGCCGGGCCTGGTCGCCGGCGGCGCGGTCCTCCAGGCGCCCAACCTCGGCTGGACCGCGGTTTCGGCGGAGGCACCCTTCGCCGACGCGCTGGCCGCGCTGCTGCCCGGGGAGCCCGCGCTGCCGGTGCGCTCCGACAACGAGGCGAACCTGGCGGCGCTCGCCGAGCTGTGGTTCGGCGGCCTCGGCGACGTACGCAGTTTCCTCTATCTGACCGGCGAGATCGGTGTCGGCGGCGCGCTGGTGCTGGGCGGCGAACTGCTGCGCGGGGCGAACGGGTTCGCCGGTGAGATCGGCCATGTGTCCGTCTCGGACAACGGCCCGCTGTGCCGGTGCGGGGCACGCGGATGCCTCGAGCAGTACGCCGGCCAGGCCGCGCTGCTGCGCGCGGCCGGACTCGACGAGTTCGCCGGCGCGGCGGGCGTGACCGAGCTGGAGCGCCGTGCGCGCGCCGGCGAGCCGGTCGCGCTGGAGGCCCTGGCCGGTGCGGGGCGGGCACTCGGCCGCGCGCTGTCCGGCGCGGTGAACCTCTTCGACCCGGACGCGGTCGTGCTGGGGGGCATCTACCGTCCGCTGCTGCCATGGCTGGCGCCGCCGGCGGGGGCGGAGCTGGCCACCCGCGTGGTCTCCGGCCTGTGGCCCGCGGAGGGCGCCCGGCTGCGGGGTTCGTCCCCCGCGGCGGACGCGGCGCGGGGCGCGGCGGCCCTCGTCGTCCAGGACGTCCTGGCGGACCCGGTCGCCTACGCGCCGCGCGCCGCGCGCTGATCGGCCTCCGCTCGCGTACTGGGGCGAGGCCCGAAGAGGTGTGGACTCCGGGTTCGGCAAGATTCGTGTGCCGGGTTCGGCGACGGTCCATGGTGCCGGATTCGGCGACAGGTCCGTGGTGCTCATGCCGCCGACAGGCATTGATTACCTTCCGACACCGAATTACGGTCACATTGAGACGTCAAGCCGAACAGACCGGCGATCACCCCGAGACCGGGCGGAACAGAACGGGACGGCCGTGGAACTGCGCCACCTGACCTCCTTCCTCGCGGTCGCCGAGGAGCTGCACTTCGGCCGGGCCGCCAAGCGTCTCAGGATGGCGCAGCCGCCCCTCAGCCAGCAGATCCGTCAACTCGAGCGCGAGCTCGGCGTGCAGCTGTTCGAGCGCAGCACCCGCTCGGTGCGGTTGACGAGCGCGGGCCGGTGCTTCCTCGAGCCGGTGCGCACGGTCCTGGCCGATCTGGACATCGCCGTACGGATCGCGAAGGCGGCGGGCCAGGGAGAGTACGGGCGGGTCACCGTGGGCTTCGCCGGCGCCTCGTCGCACGACACCCTGCCGCTCCTCACCCGGGCGGTGCGGGCCGCCCACCCCGGCCTGGAACTCGTGCTGCACGGTCAGACGTACGCCGATGTCGCCCTGGCCAAGGTCGCGGACGGCTCCCTCGACCTCGGCTTCGTACGGATGCCGGCCCGGCGGCCCGGGGTCGAGACCCGGGTGATCGGCGAGGAGGAGCTGCTGTGCGCGCTCCCGCAGGATCACCCCCTCGCGGCCCGGGAGCGGATCCCGCTCGCCGATCTGGCCGCCGAACCGTTCGTCACCTTCCCCGCCGACGCCGGTTCCACGGTGCGCGACGCCACCGTCCGGGCCTGCGAGGACGCCGGCTTCCGGCCGCGGATCGTGCAGGAGGCGCCGGACTCGTACACGATCCTGGCGCTGGTGGCCGCGGGCGTCGGGGTGACCCTCACCCTCTCCTCCTGTCTGCACATCCAGCAGACGGGCCTGGCGCACCGGCCGCTCACCGGCCCCCCGGCCCGACTCCGGGCGGCGCTGGCCTGGCGACCCGACAACCCGTCGGCCGCGCTGCGCAGCGTGCTGGCGGTGGCCGCCGAGGCGCTGCCCACGCCGCCGGGAACGGATCCCGCCCACCGGGATTGAGTGGCCCGGCGTCTCAATCAGTCCTCGATCACGTATTGGACCGCCCTGGTCGGCCGGTGGAAGGGTCGGGGACGCATCGTCCGCCCGTATCAGAAAGGCCATGACATGTCCGGTCAGCCCGATGTCGTCATCTGCGAACCGCTCCGCACCCCCATCGGAAGGTTCGGCGGCGCCCTGGCGGGTCTGCGGCCCGCCGCGCTCGCCGCGCATGTGATCGCGGAGGTCGTACGCCGCACGGGCATCGATCCCGAGCGGGTCGACGAGGTGATCCTCGGACACGCCTATCCGACGTCCGACGCCCCGGCGATCGGCCGGGTGGCGGCCCTGGACGCCGGTCTCCCCGCGTCGGTGACAGGTGTGCAGATCGACCGCCGCTGCGGTTCCGGCCTCCAGGCGGTGCTGGACGCGGCGATGCAGATCCGGGCCGGTTTCAGCGATGTGGTGATCGCCGGCGGTGTCGATGTGATGAGCGCCGCCCCTTACTACACGCACGACGGCCGCTGGGGCATCAAGGGCCCCGGACTGCAGCTGCACGACTCGCTGGCGCGCGGCAGGGTGACGGCGGGCGGCGTCAACCACCCGGTGCCCGGCGGCATGATCGAGACCGCCGAGAACCTGCGGCGCGAGTTCAAGATCAGCCGTGCGGACCAGGATGCTCTCGCGCTGCGCTCCCAGCAGCGGGCCGGACGGGCCGTGGAGACCGGGCTGTTCGCCGAGGAGATCGTGCCCGTACCCGTGCGCACCAGGAAGGGCGAGACGCTGGTCTCGGCGGACGAGCACCCGCGTCCCGACACCACGGCGGAGAAGCTGGCCTCGCTGCGGCCCATGACCCTCGGGGCCGACCCGGACGCGACGGTCACCGCGGGCAACGCCAGCGGCCAGAACGACGCGGCCGCCGCCGCCCTGGTGACGAGCGCGGAGACAGCCCGCCGGCTCGGGCTGACGCCGATGGTGCGGCTGGTCTCCTTCGCCAGGGCGGGCGTGCCGGCGGCGACCATGGGGATCGGCCCGGTGCCCGCCACCAGGGCGGCCCTGGAGCGCGCCGGTCTCGGGCTCGCGGACCTGGACCTCATCGAGATGAACGAGGCCTTCGCCGCCCAGGTCCTCGCCTGCACCCGTGAGCTCGGCCTGACCGAGGCCGACCACGAGCGGATCAACGTCAACGGGTCGGGCATCTCGCTGGGGCACCCGGTGGGCGCCACCGGCGGCCGCATCCTGGCCACCCTGGCCCACGAGATGCGCCGCCGCGAGGCCCGCTACGGGCTCGAAACCATGTGCATCGGCGGCGGGCAGGGCCTGGCCGCGGTCTTCGAGCACGTCACGGGCTGACCCGCGGGCACGGCCTGACCGCCGTCTTCGAGCACGTCACGGGCTGACCCGCGGGGCGTCCTGGCCCGTGGGCCGTCTCACCCCAGCAGGGTCCCGCTCGCACGCCCCAGCACCGACGACACCCGCTCCCAGGTCTCCATGTCCCTGTCGACCGCGGGCAGTTCCGTCCCGGCCCCGGACTCCCACCCGGCCGCCAGCGCCACCGCGTCCTGGCCGGTCGCCGCCGCAGCGGCCAGTGCGGCCGCGCCGAGGGCGACCAACTCGCCGCTCGAGGGGATGAGGAGCGGGCGGCCGGAGAGGCGGCGGACGGTCTCCACCCAGTGGCGGCCGTTCGCCCCGCCGCCGACGAGCCTCAGCGGCCGCGCCGTCGTCTCCGGCGCGGCCGGATCCTGACCGCAGGCGCGCATGACCTCGTCGAGGGCGAGCAGGACGGTCACGGCGGCGCCCTCGTACGCCGCGCCGAGGATCTGCTGCCGGGTCGTCGTGTGCCGCAGCCCCGTCAGCAGGCCGGAGGCGCCCGGCAGGTCGGGGGTCCGCTCGCCGTCGAGGTACGGCAGGAGGACCACCTCGCCGCCCGCCTCCGCGGCCTCCCGGTCCAACCCAAGCAGGGAGGCCACCTTGTCGACGGCGAGCGTGCAGTTGAGGGTGCAGGCCAGCGGCAGATAGGTGCCGTCCGCCGCGGCGAACCCGGCGAGCGACGCGGATGCGGGGCGCGTCCGGGTGGCGGCGAACACCGTGCCCGACGTGCCGAGGCTGAGCACCGGGTGGTCGAGGAGTCCGGCCCCACCGAGGCCGAGTCCGACAGCGGCGGCCATGTTGTCGCCGGTGCCGGCGGCGACCGCGATCCCGGCGGGGAGGCCGAGCCGGCCGGCGGCCGCCGCGCTGAGCGAGCCGACCCGCGTGCCGCCGGTGGGGGCGACGGGTGGCAGCAGTGCGGCGTCGAGGCCGACGAGGTCGAGCAGGACGGGGTCGTACGACCCGGTCGCGGTCGAGTACCAGCAGGTGCCGGAGGCGTCACCGGGGTCGGTGGCGGCGACGCCCGCGAGGCGCTCGGTGAGGAAGTCGTGCGGCAGGCGGACCGCAGCCGCCGCGTCGGCCACGGCGGGCTCGTTCTCCCGCAGCCACTGCCATTTGGCGGCCGTCATGGAGGCGACGGGCACGGAGCCGGTCCGGGCGGTCCAGGCGTCGGGGCCGCCGAGCGCCTCGGTGAGGGCGGCGGCCTGCGGCGCGGAACGGGTGTCGTTCCACAGCAGGGCCGGCCGCAGGGGTGCGCCGGCCCGGTCGAGAACGACGAGCCCGTGCTGCTGTCCGGCGACCGCGATCCCGGTGACGGCCGACGCGTCGACGCCGAGTCCGCCCAGTTCCTTGAGGCCGGTGGCGACGGCCTCCGCGAGGGCCTGCCACCACACCTCGGGGTCGGTCTCCCGCGCACCCGCTTCGCCGCTGACGCGGTGGGGGGCCCTGCCGACGGCGAGGAGCTGCCCGGTCTCGGCGTCGGTGAACGCCGCCTTGGTGGACTGGGTGGAGCTGTCCACCCCGATGACGACCGCGTTCGTCGGCATTGCCCGCACCTCTCATCAGCCCTTGCCCGGCCCATTTGACCGAACGGAGAACAAATTACGCCACGCGCTCGCGCGACAACAGGGCTCAGGGGGCTTCTGTGATCAGGGGTCGGTGTGCATTATTAGTAAAGACAGAAAACAAACCAGTGATCCAAGGCGGACATGGCCATGACGGAACGCTTCACCCCCACCCCCGAGGACAAGTTCAGCTTCGGCCTCTGGACGGTCGGCTGGCAGGGCAGGGACCCGTTCGGGGACGCGACCCGGCCGCATCTGGACCCCGCGGAGTCCGTCCGGCGGCTCGCCGAACTCGGCGCGTACGGTGTGACCTTCCACGACGACGACCTGATCCCCTTCGGTGCGGGCGCGACCGAGCGGGAGTCGCACATCAAGCGATTCCGCCAGGCGCTGGACGCCACCGGCCTCGTCGTACCGATGGCGACCACCAACCTCTTCACGCACCCGGTCTTCAAGGACGGCGGCTTCACGGCCAACGACCGTGACGTCCGCCGCTACGCGCTGCGCAAGACCATCCGCAACATCGACCTCGCCGCCGAGCTCGGCGCGCAGACGTACGTCGCCTGGGGCGGCCGCGAGGGCGCCGAGTCCGGCGCGGCCAAGGACGTGCGCGTCGCGCTGGACCGGATGAAGGAAGCCTTCGACCTGCTGGGCGAGTACGTCACCGAGCAGGGATACGACCTCCGCTTCGCCATCGAGCCCAAGCCGAACGAGCCGCGCGGCGACATCCTGCTCCCGACCGTCGGCCACGCGCTGGCGTTCATCGAGCGACTGGAGCGGCCGGAACTGTACGGCGTGAACCCGGAGGTCGGCCACGAGCAGATGGCCGGGCTCAACTTCACCCACTCCATCGCGCAGGCGCTGTGGGCGGGCAAGCTCTTCCACATCGACCTGAACGGCCAGAACGGCATCAAGTACGACCAGGACCTGCGCTTCGGGGCAGGCGACCTGCGCTCCGCGTTCTGGCTGGTCGACCTGCTCGAGACGGCGGGGTACGAAGGGCCGCGGCACTTCGACTTCAAGCCGCCGCGGACCGAGGACTTCGACGGTGTGTGGGAGTCCGCGTCCGGCTGCATGCGCAACTACCTGATCCTCAAGGAGCGGGCCGCGGCGTTCCGTGCCGACCCCGAGGTCCAGGAGTCGCTGCGGGCCTCGCGCCTCGACGAGCTGGCACGCCCGACGGCCGAGGACGGACTGGCGGCGCTGCGGGCGGACCGGTCCGCGTTCGAGGACTTCGACGTGGACTCGGCGGCCGAGCGCGGTATGGCCTTCGAGCGTCTCGACCAGCTGGCGATGGACCACCTTCTCGGGGCGCGCTGACGCCGCACGGTGTTGCCCGCCCCCGTCGCGGTGGCGGGCCGCACGGCTACGGCGTCACGGGCCAGGGGGGTGGTTCAGGGGCGAGGGTTCGCGGCGGCCGGCTTCACGGCTGGGGCGTTCGATGGCCGGCGCGTCCGGGTCGCGGCGTCGTGCCGTCCGGCCGGCGCGTGGCGGGCCGCTCAGAGCGGATCGGGCGGCCCGTAGGCGGTCTCACAGATGCGTGTCGAAGGCGGCCAGGGGCTCGCACACGACCGGCGGAACCCCGTGGAGGGCGATCTCCGCGAGCACCACGCTCCCCATCTCCATCCGGTGCGTCACGGTCCGCGTCGCGTACGCGTCGACCAGGCGCAGTCCGCGGCCGCAGGGGACGTCCGCGTCGAGCGGTTCCTGCCGGCGGGCCACCCTGTGCTTCCAGCAGCCACCGTCCATGACCTCGACCGTCAACGCGTCCCCGCGCACGCTGATCACCGTGGACACCCAAGGGCTGCCGCTGTGCAGTACCACGTTGGTGACGAGTTCGGTGACGATGACGGACAACGCCTCGTCGTAGTGGTCGGCGAGTCGCCATCGGCGGGCGACGGCCTGGGCGAAGCGCCGTAGTGCGCGCGCGGCCTCCGGCGTAGCGGGCATGGCACAGTGTGCCAGGCTCCGCAGCGCGGAGGCGGGCCCTGACCGCCCGGGGGCAGGGCTCGGGGCACGTTCTATGGCAATCACTTTGGCTCCTGTTCGGTCGGGCGACCTCGCCCTGACTCAGGTCCAGCGGCCGGGAGTCCTTTGTCTCACCTGGCCGTCGAAAGCCACGCAGATCTCCTGCGGCACCTCAACAGTCGTATCCGGACACCTGCCGTTCAATCAGGGACACTGAAACCCGTATACGTAAAGAATCGAATTGCCCTGGAAACACCGAGGAGCGTGATTCGGTGGACACGCGGAGTGACGATACGGCCGGTCGATGGCTCGGTCGTGTGCTGTCCGGCCCCTCCGCCGACGGGGCCGGACCGCAGGGTCCGGCGCTGCTGCTGGTCGAGGGAGCGGCCGGGACCGGGAAAACCCGGCTCGCGACGCGCCTGGCCGATGCCGCGAGGGCCGGGGCGGTACGCAGCGTGATCGTCTCGTTCTCGTCCTTCGGCGTCTCCGTGTCCCGGCCACAGGCCGAGTCGGCGGTGCGGCCCACGGCCGGGACACGGACGCTCCCGCAGCCGAACACGTCCCGGCACGAACCGCCCGCCCCGGCGTCCGCCGCCCGTGCGCCGGAAACCCGTGCGCCGGAAACCCGTGCGCCCGCGCCTGATCCGTCCGCCACCGGCTCCCCCACCGGCGATCTGCCCACCGCCGTGGCCTCGCTCATCGAGCGGGGAGAGAGGTTCCTGCTCGTCGCGGAGGACGTGCACCGTGCCGACCACGCGGCTCTCGATCTGCTGCACCGGCTCGTGGACCGGCCGCCCGCCAATCTCGCCGCCGTCGTGACGTACCGCCCGGAGGAGCTTCGCGAGCCCGGTCTCGTGCTGGGCAAGGGCGCTCACTTCCCGGCCGGGCTCGCCGTGCTGAGGGTGCGGCTCGAGCCGCTCGACGTCGCTCAGGTCCGCGACATGGTGACAGAGAAACTGGGCGAGAGCCGCTGCCCCGCCGAGCTGATCACCCGTATCCACGAGTGTTCCGGCGGCGTGCCGCAGATCGTCGCCGACCTGGTGCGGCTGCTCCTCGAGCCGGGCGACGGACGGGAGCGCTACTCGGTCAGGGATCTCGACGCGGCGGGTGTGCCGCCGCGTCTCGCCGAGCTGACCCTCGGCCGTACCGCCGGGCTGCACGAGCACATACGCCCCCTTGTCTGGGCGGCCGCAGTGCTGGACGAGCCGGCGGAGGCGGAGGAGTTGTCGGCCGTCGCGGGCCTCAGCGGCGACGACGGCACGAACGCCCTGGTGGAGGCGCTGCGGGTGGGCGTGCTGCGGGAGGACGGCGAGGGCTGTTACGGATTCTTCGTACCGCTGGCGGCGTCCGCCGTGTACGGGGAGGTGCCCGGCCCGGCGCGACGCGAGATGCACCGCAGGGCGGCCACCGTCCTCAGCCGCCGGCACCCGGTGCCATGGGTCCCGCTGGCCCGCCACCGCCGGCACGGCGGCCAGGTGAAGGCATGGCTGCGGGCCGTGGAGCAGGCGGCACTGCAGTGCGCGGCCGCCGGTGAGCACCAGGCGGCGGTGGACATCCTCGAGCAGACCCTGTCCCGTCCGACCGTGCCGCTCGCCTCCCGCGCCAGGCTCGCGCCGCTGCTGGCGCACAGCGCGGTGCTGGGGCTGCGCAGCGACCAGACGGTGACGGTGCTGCGGCAGATCCTCGACGAGCAGTCCCTGCCGACCGCCGTACGCGGCCAGATCCGGCTCGATCTGGGGTTGTTGCTGTGCAACCAGGCGGTCGCCGGGGTGCAGGGCTGGCTGGAACTCCAGCAGGCGGTGGAGGAGTTGAAGGAACGTCCGCTGATGGCGGCCAGGGCGATGGCGGCACTGGCGATGCCGCTGCTGTCGACGGTCCCCCTCGAGCGGAACCTGTACTGGCTGGAGCGGGCGGAGAAGGCCGGCGCGGACAGTGGCGACGAGGAGGCCCGTACGGCGGTGGCCGCCAACCGGGCGGGCACGCTGATGTACATCGGTGACCCGGCGGCCTGGCAGGTGCTGGAGCAGCTGCCGAGGGAGACCGACGTCGCCGCCTGCCGCCAGCACGTCGCACGGGGCCTGTGCAACGCGGCGGACGGCGCGCTGTGGCTCGGCCAGCTCGGCCCCGCCCGCGAACTGCTCGCAGCGGGGCTGGACCTGGCGGTCCGCAGTGGGGCCTCGTACGTCGAGCAGGGCGCCCGCGGCACCACGTTGCTGCTCGACTGGGCCGAGGGCGACTGGTCCGAACTGACAGGCCGGGCACGCGCGTTCGTGGCGGAGGCCGACACCATGCCGGGGCAGGGGGTCGACGGCCGCACCGTCCTCGGGCTGATGGCGCTGTCAAGGGGCGAGTGGCAGCAGGCGACGGCGTGGCTGGCGGGCGAGGGCTCGCGGGAGACTCACGGCGCCGCGGTACCGCATGTGGCGGCCGCCTCCGGGGCCCTGATCCGGATGGCCCTGGTCCGTGACGACGTGGAGTCCGCCGTGGCGGAGGCGTCCATGGCATGGGACAGGGTCCGCGACAAGGGTGTCTGGGTGTGGGCGGCCGAGCTCGCGCCGTGGGCGGTCGAGGCGACGCTGCGCGCGGGACGGCGCGAGACGGCACAGGGCATGATCCTCGAGTACGGGGCGGGGCTCGAGGAGCGCCAGGCACCGGCGTCGGCCGCGGCTCTGACCTGGTGCCGCGCACTGCTCGCGGAGTCGGACGGCGAGTACCAGGAGGCGGCGGACCTGTACCGGCGGACGGCCATCGTCTACGCCGGGCTGCCCCGCCCGTACGCGACCGTACTCGCCACAGAGGGGGCGGCCAGGTGCCGACTGGCCAAGGGCTCGGAAGACGCGGAGACGGCCGCCGCGGTGGCGGAACTGACCGCGTGTGTCGAGCAGTTGACCGAGATGGGCGCGGTCTGGGACGCCGCCCGCATCAGGGCGGAGCTGCGGTCGCACCAGCCGTCCGAGGAGCAACGGCCCCGAGGACGTCCGAGTTACGGGGACCAACTGTCGCCGCGCGAGCAGGAGGTGGCCGACCTGGCGGCGACCGGGCTCACGAACCGTGAGATCGCGGCGACGCTGCACCTGTCGCCGCGTACGGTGGAGCAGCATGTCGCCCGGGCCCGGCGGAAGCTGGAGTCCCAGTCCCGGCAGAGTCTTTCCAGGACCCGCTCCCAGCGCCCGGAGTGAACCGGGTGACGGGGGCGGAGCGGTGACCGGACGCCCTGCGATTCTTTGCGTATAGGTAAATCACCGGTTCCGTATAGGCAGAGTGTGTCCGGCGGCCCTAACTTCCTTTGCGTGCCCGGGACAGCCGGGATGCCGACCGATCGCCGCCAACCCCACATACGGCCGTGATCGTGAAGCCATGGGAATTCCGGTCCCGGGCACCGCGGCCCGTCAGACCGTGAGGCTCCCGCCCGCACTGCCGGGTCCGGCCGCCCCGCCACCGCCGACGGATCACGCTCGCCCCGCTGTCGGGAGCGGGTCGGGTTCACCGCAGGCGGCAGCGAGCCGGGTTCACCGTCGGCGGCAGCGAGCCCGGTTCACCGCCGGCGGCAGCAGGTCGAACTCACCCCGCCACCATCAGCACTCCGGCGTACGACACGCCCGCCACGACCACCCACGCGGACAGTCCGAGGGCTGCCGCACGGGCGCCCGTCCGAGCGAGCGAGGGCAGGTGGACGGCGCTGCCCAGCCCGAACAGCGCCGCCGCCAGGAGAAGTTCCTGTCCGGCGTGAGCCGCCTCCAGGGCCGCGGACGGCAGCAGGCCGGTGCTGCGCAGGCCCACCGCGGCGAGGAAGCCGACGACGAAGAGCGGCACCAGCGGCACCCTCTTACGGCTTCCGCCCCGCTCTCCGGCCCTCGTCCGCGTCCGGTGCCGCACGGACAGCGCCACGACGGCGACGAGTGGGGCGAGGAGAGCGACCCTCATCAGCTTCACCAGCACCGCCTCGCCGAGCGCTCCGCCGCCGGCGGTTCGCGCGGTCGCCACGACCTGGCCGACGTCGTGCACACTCGCACCGACCCAGCGGCCGAACTCGGCGTCGTCGAGTCCCAACGGCCCCTGCAGCAGGGGCAGTACGACCATGGCCAGCGTTCCGCAGAGGGTCACCAGCGCCACCGATGCGGCCGCGTCCCTCTCGTCGCTGTCGGTCGCCTCCCCCACCGCGCCGATGGCCGAGGCCCCGCAGATGGCGTAGCCCGTGGCGACCAGCAGCGGCTGGTCGCCGGGAAGCCCCAGCCGCCGGCCCAGCCACCAGGTCCCGAGAAGCGTGACCACCACGACGCCCAGCACCATGGTGACGGTGGCCCAGCCGAGGCCGCGTACGTCGTCGAGCGCGAGTTGCAGCCCGAGCAGCACGATTCCGGCGCGCATCAGCCGTTTCGCCGCGTACGAGAGGCCGGGCCGCGCGGTTCCCCGTACGGTCTCCCGCAGCCGTGGCAGGTGCGCCGAGAGAACACCGAGCACGACGGCTACGGTGAGCATCGGAACGCCGGGCACGAGGCGGTGCACGGCCCAGGCCAGGGCGACGCCGACCGCGGCAAGGGCCAGCCCGTGACGGCGTTTGGGGCCCGCCGCAGCGGTGCGGGGCCGGGCGGTGTGCCGGTCCCTGAGGAGTGCCATCAGCGGTCGGCCGGAAGTTCGTAGACGCGACGCACGCTGGTGCCGAGGCGCGATATGTCGGCGCCGTAGACGTGCAGGGACATCGCCTTGGACGGTCCGGCGTTCCAGACGCGGTGGATGTCCCCGGGCGGCGCGAAGCCGGAGAACTCCCCCTGTGCGGCGACCACGTCGGCGGTGGCGACGAGCCGGGCGGTGCCGGCCGTGCCGGAGGCGGGGACGAGCCTGTAGCGCCGCTCGTGCTCCTGGCCCTGGTGCACGCCGGTGGTGCACCAGGAGATGTGGTCGTGCACGGAGGTGCCCTGTCCGGGCAGCCAGACGAGTGCGACGACCGAGAAGCTGCCGTCGTGTTCGGCGTGCAGCAGATGCTGGCGGTAGCGGGTGGGATCGCTCTCGCACTGCTCGGCGGTGAGCAGGTCGGCGGCGCCCAGGTGCGGCGCGAGGCGTTCGCCGACCAGATAGGCCGTCAGGTCGGGCGGCAGGCCGCGCCCGACCGCGTCACGGACACCGGCGATCAGGGCGTCGAGTCGTTCGGTCCGGTGTGCGGCGGTGAAGGCGCCCGCAGCGGTGGAAGCAGGAGTCATACGGGCAGCGTCGGACCGGGGCAGCCATTACGTCCAACGACGATTTCTTCGCACTTCCCAAGCTCTGCTTATGAGTGCGCCGTCCGGGGCGGTCAGCATCCCGTCTTGTTGGCGGCCACCGTTTTGAGTTCGTCGAGCACCAGCGCCGTCGCCGGGACGCGAAGATGCTCCCGCAGCACGTACGCGGAGATCTTGCGCCGGGAGGCGGGCTGGAGGGGACGGCCGGCGACTTTCGCGTGCCGCATGAAGTTCAGTACGAGCGCCGGGATCATGGCGACGCCGAGCCCTTCGGCGACCAGGCTCTGCACGGCGAGGTTGTCATCGGTCATGAAGGCGATGTCGGGCACGAAGCCCGCCTCGGCGCACTCGTGGAGGAGGTTGGCCCGGCAGCGCGGGCAGCCTGCGATCCAGCGCTCGCCGGCAAGGTCGTCGAGCCGGACCACCCGTCGGCGGGCGAGGTGGTGGCCGCCCGGCAGCAGCACCGTCAGCTGGTCCTCGAGCAGCGGAATCTCGACCAGTTCGTCGGGCACCTGCTCGTGCAGGCCGGGATAGGTGAAGGCGAGCGAGACGTCGCACTCGCCGCGCGCCAGCCGCCGCAGCGACTCGGGCGGTTCGTCCTCCAGCAGGTCGACGCGGATGGCCGGGTGGGCGGCCGAGAGGCGGGCCAGCGTTTCGGGTACGAGGGTGGAGTTGGCGCTGGGGAAAGCGCACAGACGCACGCGCCCGGCACGCAGCCGGGTCAGGGCGTTCATCTGTTCCTGGGCGGCCGACATGGAGTCGAGGATGGTCGTCGCGTGCCGTGCCAGGGCCTCGCCCGCCTCGGTGAGCCGCATGCCCCGGCCCACGCGTACGAACAGGGGCGTGCCGACGTCCCGCTCGAGGGCCTTCATCTGCTGGGTGACCGCGGGCTGGGTGTAGCCGAGGGCGCGGGCGGCAGCCGAGTACGAACCGCTCCTGAGCACCTCGTGAAACGTCTTTATGTGCCGGGAATCGAACACCGGTTCATCATAAGCGGAAGTTGGTGCCGCCTGACGGCCCCGGTCCCTGCCCGTGGGTGAGGAACTACGGCTTCCGGGCCACCGCACCGTACAGCGAGATCACGGCGCTCTCGTCGACGCTCTCTTCCAGGGCGAGCTCCGGGTGCCAGTCGGTCACTTGGACCAGGCCCGGCTCGACGGCCACCAGCCCGTCGAAGAAGCGGCCGACCTCGTCGCGGGTGCGCGGCGCGAGGGTGACACCGCCGGCCGCGTACATCGCCACGCCGCGCCGAACGGCGACGGGGTCGAAGTCCGCGGTGAGCTGCGACAGGACGAGGTGACTCCCGGAGGGGAGGGCGTCGACGAGCCGGGCCACCAGATCGTAGGGACGGTCGTCGTCACCGAGGAAGTGTGTCAGCGCCACCAGCGAGAGGGCGACGGGCTCCGTGAAATCGAGGGTCTTGCGGGCCTGCTCCAGGATGCGGCCGGTGTCGCGCACATCCGCCTGTACGTAGTCGGTGACGCCCTCGGGAGTGCTGCGCAGCAGCGCCTCCGCGTGCGTCAGCACGATGGGGTCGTTGTCGGTGTAGACGATGCGGCACCCGGGTGCGACCGCCTGGGCTATCTGGTGCAGGTTGGGCTCGGTGGGAATACCGGTGCCGATGTCGAGGTACTGGCGGATCCCGGCCTCGCGCGCCAGCCAGCGGGTGACACGCTGCATGAACCACCGGTTGGTCCTGGCCACGTGTTTGGCCGTCCCGTCGACACCCATGATGTGCCGCCCGAGCTCCTCGTCGACCGGGTAGTTGTCCTTGCCGCCGAGGAACCAGTCGTACACCCGTGCCGGGTGCGGCCGGGTGGTGTCGATCCGTGCTGCGTCCGGCTCGGTCCCGGTCATACGAGGCTCCCTGGTGGTCGGCGGCAGGTCTTCTCGTCGGTACGGACGATCTCGAGATCCTCGCAGGGGCCGGTGTTCACTGCAAGCAACTCCCTTACGGACGGGTTCCGTTCACTGCGGTGGCCCCGGATCGGCCACGGTCCGCCCACGCGCGCAGGAACCGCTCGTGGACCGGAACCGGGAGCGTCGGGACGGGGTGGGCCTCGACCGCGTCCGACGCGGTGACCGGCGCGGGGCGGGGAGCCTTCGCCGCGGTGAGCTCTTTGCGGACGGCACGGAGACGGTCGAGGGACCAGTTGTTCCAGCGGCGGACGGTGCGGTCCGCCGGGCGGCCGAGGGCATGCGACTGGAGGTGGAGGGCCGCCGCGTCGCGGCCCACGCCGAGGGCCGTGGCGACCTCGTCCACCAGGTCCGGAACACTGAACAGCGGGTTGCACTCGTACTGCCCCGACGGCACGGGGGTGACCGCCGCCCGGTCCGCCAGCCGTCGCAGCGCGGCGAGCAGATCCGCGGGGGCCTCCGGCAGCCCGCCGATCAGCGTACGGGCACCGTCTGCCGCCGGGTCGCCCACGGGACGCTCGGTGAATGCCCACACGACGGCCGTCGCCGCGGCACGCACTCCGTCCGCGTCCAATGGCTCGGGTGCACGGCCGGTGAGCAGCGCCACCGCCCAAACCGCGGGCAGGCCGTGGTCCGCTGCGAGGATGGCCGCGTGGCTGCCGTCGTCCGCGTACGGCGCGGTGCCGAGCAGCGCGGCCCATGCGGCGGCCATCCGCCCGGCGGCGGCGGTGGTGCCGCCGGGAGCCCACAGCTCGGCGGGATCCCCGGGCACGGCGGCCGCGAGCACGGCACGCCGGCCGGCCGGCCCGAGCCGCCACTGAAACTCCTCGTACGCCCGGGCGGTGGCCGGATCCGCCTTGTACGGCTTGGACCGGAGCATCTTGCGGTGCGCGGCGTGGTCGGCGCTGCCGGGGAACCCGTCGAGGACCAGTGCCGCAACGGGACGCGGCACCCCCGTGCGCCAGCGGAACACGTCCACGGCCTCGTCGGAGACGGTCAACGGGTCGTGCTCGGTGAGCATTCGGAGGAGCTTGGGGAGCCGTACGGTGTCGTCGCCGGCGATGGTGTGCGTTTCGCACTCCTCGACCTCGGCGGGGGCCGGGTCACCCGCACGCTGGAGGAAGGGGACGAGGCCGCTGCGGACGGGCCCGGTGGCCACGGCGACGCCGGCCGTGCGGAGTTCGGCGATCCGCGGTTCGGGGGCGCGTCCGGTCCGCCAGACGCTGTCCGCCGCTGCGAAGGGCTGACGGCTCCACACCCCGAGCAGGGCGGTGAGGGCCTGCCGATGCTCGTCGGGGGTGGCGGCGGTGACGGACCGCCAGGCGACGGCGTCGATGTGGCCGGTCAGCCCGGCCCACTCGGGCGGTGCGGCGGGCAGGGCGAGGACCCGGACCTCGTCGTCGATCTCGCCGCGCAGGTACCGGCCGTCGGCGGCGACCGCGGTGAGGATCGCGGGCTGCGATGACAGTGGCCTCTCCTCGTAGGGGCGCAGCTGGGGCAGCAGACGGTGCAGGGCCGGGGCGAGGCGATTGTCGGGCACCGGATCGGGCAGGTCGACGACCGGCCCTGACCGCATGACGGCCACCCGGTGGGACAGCTCCCGGCGGCGCCGCAGCACGTCGGCGGCGAGCCGGACGGCCCTGCCGACACCGGCCCGGACCCGTGGGTCGGTGACGCCCGGCAGGGCGTGCGGGTCGGTCACCCCCGGCAGCGCGTGCGGGTCGGTGACGCCCGGCAGCGCGTGCGGGTCGGTCATCCCCGGCAGCGCGTGCGGGTCGCGGTCGGAGGCGGCCTGCGTGCCGGTCGGGTTGGGCACGGAGCCCGGATCGCCGTCGTCGCGCCCGGCGTCGGGATGCAGCAGCCGGCGCACGGCGTCGTCGGTGACGGCCCGCAGGGCCGTCGACGAGGTCCCGTCACGGGGGGTGAGGAAGTGCCAGTAGGCCGGTGGCGGCACAGGCCCGGCGTGCTCGCCCAGGGTGGCCCGGACCGGGGAGCGGTCCCGGCTGCCGGCGAAGCCCCGAGCCTGCCAGAGCAGCGAGTTGTCCTCCGCGGCATGGCAGCGGACGACGGTCTCGCCGGCCATGACGGCGTCCTCTCCACCGAGCGGCAGGGCGAGGATCCCCCACGGGCGTCGGCCCCAACGGCTGCTGCGGTACGCGGCGGTGCGGCCGTCGGCGGACTCCAGCACGAACTCACGGGGTGACGGCCCGCCGTACGGGGTGCGGTGGTGGACCCGGCATCCGGTGAGCCGTCCGTCCTGGCCGAGCGGGGAGGGCGGGGCGCCGGGCGGCAGCACGGCGAGGATCCGGTGGTCGGGGAAGGGCGCGGTGCCGGGCGGGGTTCCGGCGGGCCGGTGGAATCGGGGCAGGGTGCTGTCGTCCGTGGGCACGCCGGTGACGGCGTCGAGGCGGGCCCAGCTGTCGCGGCGTTCGCCGAACACACTGGAGCTCCACACCGTGGTGCCGTCACTCATCTGGTAGTCGCGGGCGCCGATGCCTTCGCGTCCGCCTGCCCGCAGGAGGCGCTCGCCGTCGTACCGGCCGCCGCCGTCGGCGGTTTCGAACTGGTAGCCGAGGCCGCCCTGGATGCTGCCGCCGTAGGGCCGCAGACCGTACGTCTCCTCGGGCTCGAAGGTCTCCGCGGGCCGGTCGGACCAGTAGGCGGTCCGGCGGCCGGTGTCGACGGCCTTCTCTTTCCCCGCGTTCCCCTCTTTCCCCTCGTTCCCCTCGTTCCCCTCGTTCCCCGCGTTTCCCTCGTTCCCCGCGTTTCCCTCGTTCCAGGCGACGAGGAACCGGCCGCCGACCCAGTGCACGGTGTGCAGGCGCGCGGCGTCTGGCAGTTCCAGCGGGTGTTCGCCGCGTCGGCCTGCGTGGTCGACCGCGACGGCACGCGTGTCGCTGTAGACGGTGAGCACCGGCCAGGTGCAGGTGACATGGACCGTCTCGTCGGGCCGGAAGGCGGCGAGGGCGTCCTCCAGGGCGGGCCAGCACAGTTCCTCGGGCAGCCCGGCACGCAGGGCACGGGCCAGCGGGCCCGTGAGGTCGAGGGCCTCCAGGGCTTCCTCGATGCCGTCCAGGACGACGGCGGTCGGCCGGTCGAGAAGGTCGCGCAGTTCGTCGACGGCTTCGTCGGCGGCCGCGAGGCCACCGCCGCGAAGTGTCCGCAACAGCTTCTCGATCCGGGCGTGCACCTCCGTGGCGATGCCGGGATTGTGCGGGAGGCTGCTGATCGCGGTGCCGCCGCGGGGGCGCAGCCCGGCGTGCACGGTGCCTTCCAGTCGCGGGCCGAACACCGGGTCGGCGGCGAGCGCCTTGAGGTCCCGCTGCGACTTGTCGTCCCAGAGCTCCAGGCGGATGGTGGGGCCCGGGTCCTCGACGGGTATGCCCTCCGCGAGGCAGAGGTCGAGCAGGTCGGCGTCCAGGTGCGGCCACCGGTAGCGGTCCTCGTGCAGCCGCACCGGTGTCCCTGCCGCCCGCAGCAGGGGTGCGAACCGGCCGACGATGTCGAGCAGTTCGGCGGGCATGGCCTGCCGGGCCACGCCTCCGCCGGCGACGGTGCGGTGCGAGTACCCGGCCGAGTAGCGGCGCAGCCAGTCGCCGAGGCCGCCACTCGGGGTGATCCGGCCGGCCGCGGCGGCGTCGACGGCACCGCAGCGCAGGAGCAGCCGCAGCCAGGCCGCGGCAGCATTCTTCGACTCCGGGAACAGGTCGAGCAGGGCGGTGGCGATGTCGTCGGCGGGCGGGTGCGCGGCGAGCGGTCCGGCGGCCGCGTCGAGCAGGCGTTCCGGAACGGCCTTGCCGCGGGCGCAGGCCAGCAGCCCACCCAGCACCCGGGCCTCCTCCTCGGTGCCGAGCCCTGCCGCACGGGACGAGTCGCGGACCCTGCGCGCCAGGTCGGCGGGCGGCTCACCGGGCGACGACGCCCACGCGGTCAGCACCCGGGTGAACTCGCGGTGGGCGTCCGCCGGTTCGAGGACGCCGGCCAGCCATGCGGGGTGGCCGGAGAGTTCGGTGGCGGGCAGGGCACCGAACCGGGCGAACAGCATCAGGTTCGCCTGCGTCCAGGCGATGTCCACGGGCAGCCGGTGGGTGCGTTCGGCGGCGCGCGCGTGGGCGTAGGCGCGGGCGGCCGAACGGCGGTGCGTCTCCAGCAGCCAGTGGCCGACGGTGTCCCAGAACCAGGGCAGGTGAGCCGCCGGCAGGCCTCTGGCCAGCCGCTCCATGTCGTCGACGAACCGGCCGGGCTTCTCGTGGACACGCCGCCGGGCCCGGCCGGCCTGCTCCAGCACGGCGGCAGCGGTGTGCTCGGAGCCCGGGTCCTGGGCGCGGGCCCAGTCCGCGTAGACCTCTGAGACACGGTGATTGGCCGGGAGCGGCACGGAGGTGCCGGTGCTGCTGGTCATGCCCGCGATCATGTCAGGCACCACCGACATCGCGGCCGCGAGCCCGGCGCGAACCGGCTTTCACCACTGAGGTGTTCATGCCTCCCGCCACTGAGGTGTTCATGCCTCCCGCTCCCTCTCGCCCCTGTTTGTCAGTGGCTCCGCGTACGGTCGTTTCCATGTACCGGGCGTCACCCGCCTGCCCGGACCCGGAGAGGAGGGTGACGGGACGTCATGACCGTGACCGCGTTGGCCCATTCCCCGCTGACGGCGGCGGCCGTGCGGGACCTGCTGGAGATCCCCCGGGCGGCCCCCGTTCCCGACGACGACTTCGTCGAACACAGCGAGACGGCGCTGGGCTGGGGTATCACGGATCTGGTGTGCGACGCGGATCTCACGCGGCACGGCCATGTCCTGTCCTACGACGTGTGGAATCCGCTGGGCGATCCGAACGCCACGTTCCACCTCGTCTTCGCCGAGGCCTGTCCCCACCGGGCCGGTATGCCGGACGATACGCGAAGCCTGACGGATGACGTCCGGGCCTGGGCCGAGACGCCGGGCTGGCGCTTTCTCGCCGGTCCGAGCGACGACCAATGCGAGGCAGTGCCGGCCGAGGCCGCGGACCGTGTCGGAGGTGCTCGGGTGCCGGCCGCGGCGGACCGTCCGTACGGACGACCGGTTCGGCATGGGCCCTCACGCGCTGTGCCGCATATGGCGAACCGGCGACCACGCCGCCGTGCTGGGCCCGCTGGCTGACGAAGGAGCGTACGGCTACCTCACACACCTCTTGCTCGCCTTGGTCCCGTGCCCGTCGGAGGAGGAGCTGCCGCGCGACGACTCCGCTCTCATCGACTGGATCCACAAGCGGATCGACTGGTAGCGCGCGCCACGGCGCGACGTGGTCCCGGCGTCGTCACGCCTCCCGTGATGCGTCCATGCCGCGCAGCACCGTGGCGAGACCTTCGGAGAACTCCCTGTCCGCGCTGACACCGCGTGCGAACCGGGCGGTCTCGGCCATGAGGGGGAACTCCGAATGCGGCAGTTCGGTGATGGCGACCGTGCCCCGGCCGGACAGCGGACCGAGGTGTTCCAGCTGGATGGCGCCGATGACGTAGCCGAGGAGGCAGCGCAGGGCGACGACCCGCCGCTCGCCCTGGATTCCCGCCTCCGTGAGGACCGAAAGCACCGCCTCCGACCAGCGCAGACCGCTGGGCGTGCGGTGCCGGTGGGCCAGGGTCAGGGGCACCACCGCCGGGTGGGCGCTGATCGCTTCGCGCAGGCGCAGCGCCATGGTCTCGATCCGCTCCTGCCACGGCGTGTCCGGGGGCGGCGGCTCGGTGTCGACGGCGCTGTGCACGAGTTCGACGACGAGCGCCTCGAGTTCCTCGCGGTCGTCCACGTACCGGTAGAGCGCCATGGTGCTCATGCCGAGTTCCTTGGCGACGGCGCGCATCGACAGCCCGGCCAGCCCGTCGCGGTCGATGACGTCGAGGGCGGCGGAGGCCAGTTGGGCACTGGTGAGCGAGCGTGGGCGCGGCATGACGGTTGACAGCGTACGGGATACACCTACGCTTGTACGTGTACGCCGTACACCTACGGAGGGTTCGTCCCATGCGCATGCCCCGCAAGACCATGAGACCCGGTGACACCGCCCCCGACCTCAGCCTCACGGCCGTCGCCGGCACAGGCACAGGCACAGGCACCAACGCAGGCACAGGAACCGGCCCTGACGCCGGTACCGGCGTCGACATCCCCGCCCGGGACCGCCTCGTCCACCTCCAGTTCCGCCGGTTCGCCGGCTGCCCCGTCTGCAACCTCCATCTGCGCTCCGTGGTGCGGCGGCACGACGAGATCGAGGCCGCGGGCATTCGCGAGGTGGTGGTCTTCCACTCGCCCGCCGAGGAGCTGCGGCACCACGTCGACGGCCTCCCGTTCGCCGTCGTCGCCGACCCCGCCAGGCGGCTGTACACGCGGTTCGGAGTGGAGTCGATGCCGCGCTCGCTGCTCAACCCACGGGCCTGGTGGCCGATCGCCAGGGCAGTGGTGAGCGGCATGGGGCAGGTCCTGCGCGGACGGGAGCACCTGCCGGCATCCCGGCCCAACGGCGGCAGGCTCGGGCTGCCCGCCGACTTCCTGATCGCGGGCGACGGCCGGATACTCGCCGTGAAGTACGGAGAGCACGTCTACGACCAGTGGTCGGTCGACGAACTGCTGAGACTCGCCGCCGCCGAGGACCGGTCGGCGTCGTCGCCGCGCTGAGGCCGGCCGGCCGGCCGCGGGAACACGCCACCACGCGCCCGCCGGGTCGCACCCCGCGGCACGGCGGTGCGTGCACCGGCGGCCGGATGAACAACCGGCGAACTGTTTCACTGCGCAACCCTCTGCCCGGCGGCCATCTGTCGGGTAAGTTCCCTCTGTGCACGACGAGTTGATCTCATGATGCGCGGCTGGCAGGGGGAGGCGGGGGAGCGCCATGGGCGGGAGACTGTACGGCCAGCAGGCCCTGCAGGAGGACTTCGTCCCCCGACTGGTGGGACTGCACCACAAGCACGGGTACCAGGTTCCCTTCGCCTGTCCGGAGGGCGCACCCGTGGTACGGGTCGTCGGCGGACGCGGGAGCGGCAAGACGGCTCTGCTGGGCGCCGTCCATGACGCGTACAACGGGCGGGTGCCGCTCGCGCGGGTCGACCTCGGGGCACCGGGATTCGGCGAGCCGGGTGTCGCCGACGGCGACGCCGACGTCCCCAACGCCTCCCGCATCACCCACCTGCTCTACCTCCTCGCCTACAAACTCGGCCTGGAGGTACGCCACTTCGGCAGGCCCATGGCCTTCACACGGCTGTCGCTCGGCCTGCTCGTCGTCACCGCCTGGCGCCCGCTGAACAGCGACGGGACAGATCTGCGGCCGCCCAACCTTCGTCAGGCGGAGGCCGATCTGCGCACCCTCATCACCGCAGAGGACCCCGACGTACGGCGCCGCAGGGAGAGCCTCGGCCGCTGGTTCGACGTCGTCACCGACAACCTCCCGCAGGTCCTGTCCGCCGTCCCCGGGCTCGACACCATCGCCGGCATCGTCCTGGACACCGCCCGGGCGCAGCTCGTCAGGAGCGAGCCTGACAAGGGTGCGCTCGCCTGGTGGGGCGGACGGCTGGACCGCTCCCAGGGTTACCAGGGCGATTCGCTGCAACGGCTCTTCCAGTTCGTCCGCGGCTTCCGCAGGCTCGACGACCGCAGACGCACCGCCGAGGAACATCTCGTCGCCGCCCTCCTCGACGACATCGACGCCAATTACGGCACACTGCGCCGGCTCAACAAGAAGCCCCGGCCGGTGCTGCTCATCGACAACGCCCACGCCGACGTCGGACCGGCCTTCCTCGACCTGCTCGACGCCGGGCACGGAGCACCGGGAAGGGACCGGACGCGGCCCGTGGTCCTTGCGACGCTGCTCGGCAGGGGCCATTCGCACCCGCCCCTGGGCGAGGTCGGCGGCGGCGCCGTACCGGGGGCCCGGCCCCTGATGCTGCGGATTCCCGACATCGAACCGACGCACATCGCGGAGATGCTCAGCCCCGTCGACTACCCGGAGCATCTGCCGCGCCTGGTCGCCCGCTACAGCGGTGGCCGCGCGGCGAGCGCCCGGACCCTCGCGGACGCCGCCGTGCACCGCGTCCGGGAGGCGGGCACCGTTCGGAGCGCCGAACTGCTCGACGAGGCCGCGCCCGCGCTCCTCGCCAAACTGCTGCCCGACCCCGTGATGCGCGAACGCCTGGTGCTGCTGTCCGCCGCGGCCGACCCGGGCACCCGGCGCGGACTGTGGACCTTCGCCCACCCCGAGGACCACTCGGAGGACCTGGTCGCCGCCCGCGTCCACGAGGCCGACGACTACCGCACGCGCTCCTGCCTCCACGACGACCGCGCCCTCGATCTGCTGCTGCGCCACCGCCTGGCCGCCACCACCACCCACGAACGCTGGCGCGACACCCAGTTACGCCTGCGCTCCCTGTGCGACCCGCGTGGTGACACCTATCTCCATCACACGCTCGCCCTGGGCCGGGTCGAGGAGGTGGTGTGCGTCCTGCACCACCGGTTCACCGTCGTCCCGCCCGCCGACTGGCTGACCGCGCTCAACCGGATCTGCGCCGCCCCCCACCCGCGCGAGGGCTACGAACCCCCGGCAGGGAGCCCCACCCTGTCGTGCACGGCCTGCGGCAGCGACGTCCCCGGTCCCCACCACGAAGCCGTCGCCTCTCTGGTGCCCCTGCTCTGGCGGCTGTCCGATCCGCTCACCCTCGCACCCCGCGAGGACGAGCTGACCACCGTCCGCATCGCGCTGGAGACGCTGTACGGCAACAAGGCCGCGCACGCCGCCTACCGCGACGCGTCCACCGCCTGGCCGGCCCGTCTGCGGGCCGGAGCCCAGGCGCCCGACCTGCCCGTCGAGGAAGGTGCCGCGTCATGACGTCGTTCATCGCAAGACTCCCCGGCGGGCCGCTCACCAAGGCGGCCGCCCTCGTCGTCGCCCTGGCCGTACTCGGCGCCGCCGTATGGACCGGCATCGTCGTCCTCGGCCCGGATCCCGCGTGCGGGAAGGGCATCGAGGAACGCGGCGCGGAGGGCGCCCGGGAGTGCACGGGCGTCACCGACGGCAGCTTCGTCTTCGCCGCCAACCTCAAGGAGGTGAGCGCGCGGATCAAGGCGGAGAACAAGCGGATCGAGGGCGAACCGCACGTCTCCGTCGCCGTGATGCTGCCGATGGCACCCGCCCAGGGCTTCGAGCAGCAGAAAACGCTCCACGAGGTGCAGGGCGCCTACCTGGCGCAGTACCGCGCCAACCACGACTCCAACAGCAAGAAGCCGGCGATACGGCTCCTGCTCGCCAACCCGGGACGCAGTCACGCCCACTGGAGGCCCGTCGCCGAACAGCTGGGCGCCATGTCCGAGTCCACGGCCGACAACCTCCGGGCCGTGATCGGCTTCGACGTCTCCACCGCCACCACCCAGGCCGCCATCGGCTACCTCACCCGCGAGCGCGGCATTCCCGTCGTCGGCGGCCCCATCACCGCCGACGACTCGGGCAACAGCCCAGAGAGGCCCGACGCGTACCCCGGCCTCGCCCGGATCGTGCCCACCACCACCGACCAGGCCAAGGCGCTGTCCCACTTCAACAAGGGCATCGACCCCAAGCACACCCTGGTCGTCGAGGACGTCCGTACCGGCGACAACTATGTCGACGCGCTCAAGCGGGCCTTCGCCGAACGGACCCTCGGCTCGCCTCGCGCACCCGAGCAGTACCGCGCGTCCGAGGACTTCCACGAGGAAGGCACCACCGCCAACGCCTTCGACCAAATGGTCGACACCATCTGCACCTCGGCCGCCAAGGTGATCTATTTCGCCGGACGCCCGGTCCAGCTGCGGCAGTTCGTCAACGAACTGGGCAACCGGGGGTGCACGGAGAAGAAGTACACCGTCATCACGGGCTCGGGCGCGTCCACCCTCTCCTCCGACAAGCTCCTCGACTGGGACGCCTTCCGCAAGGGTGTGACCCTCCAGTACGCGGCCGTCGCCCATCCCGATGCCTGGACCGGCCCCGAGGCGCCGGCCACCGGGGGCTCCGCCGCCGCCTACCGCACCCTGGCCGAACTGGCGACCGGCAAAGAGGTCGGCGACATCGGCAAGGTGGAGCTCACCGACTCGCGGACCATCACGTTCTACGACGCCGCTCTCACCGCGATCACCGCCATCCGGATGCGCGACGACAGCGACCCGGTCATCCCCACGCTCGGCCGCATCAGCGACTCGTGGCTGCGGCTGCACGGCATGGGCAAGGTCGACGGAGCGAGTGGCTGGATCTGCCTGGACAACTACGGGAATCCGTTCAACAAGGCGGTCTCCGTGGTGGAACTCGCGCCCGACGCACCCGGCCGCATCCGCTTCGTCGGCCTCGCCTGGCCGACGGGCCGGCCCACGCCGGCGGACTGCACCGCGAGCCGTACCTGACGCTGCACGGGAGGCGCGTCCCGCGGCGCGGCCGCGGCACGGGGCGCTGAGGCCGCTGGACGGAGGGCCGCGGCACGGGGCCTCGTGTCCGTGGTGACGGCATGAGAATCCGCTTCCGGCAGACTCTGACCCGGAAGGCCGCGCGGGCCGCCCCTGCCCCTCGGCAGGGGCGGCCACGCACGGTCAGCGGGTGGTGTCCAGCACCTCGCGGAGCACCTGTGCGAACTCGTCGGGCGCTCCGTGCTGGCCGTACTCACCGCCCAGGTAGCCGGCGTGGCCGCTGGGGAAGACGGTCAGTTCGGTACCCAGTCCGGCGGCGACCTCCGCGGCCGCGCGGGCGCAGAACTCGTCCTCCGACTCCTTGCCCGCCGCGACGACGATGCGTGCGGAGGCGGCACGGAGCGCGGTGAAGTCGGGCTGGTAGCCGGTGCAGCCGCGCATGTTCGCGCCCAGCAGCGGATCGTCGCGGGAGCCGTCGTCCTCGGTGGGCAGTCCGAAGGCGGCGGGGTCGGGGGCGGGCTCGTCGGCCCAGTTGTCCGGGAACGGCCCCTTCCGGCTGGCCAGCGCGATGAACTTCGCCATGGCGGGGCCCATCCCGTCGCGCAGGTACGTCTCATGGATGTCGGCGCACACGGCCAGTGCCGCCTCACGGTCCGGCAGTACCGTCGCCGCCGGCGGCTCGTGCGCGACGAGTGTGTGCAGCAGCTCGGGGTGCCGCGCCGCCAGTGCCAGCGCGTTGACGGCACCGCCGCTGCTCGCGAACATGTCCACCGCGCCCGCACCGAGATCCTCGACCACCCGTCGGAGATCGTCGGCGTGCTCCTCGGGCACGGTCTCCGCCGCCCCGTCCGTACGGACACTGCGGCCCGCTCCGCGTGGGTCGTACGTGACGACGGTCCGGTCGGTGAAGTGCGACGCCAGCGTGGCGAACCCGCTCGCGTCCATCGGCGAACCGACCAGGAAGAGGACGGGAGCGTCGGCCCCCTCATCGTTCGTGGCGCTGCGGATGTCGTACCGGATCGTGGCGCCGGCCGTCTCCAGCGTGCGGGTCTCGAGCTCGGACATCGTCATCTCCTCGTGTCTGTGACTTCACAACGGTAGACCGGCGTCGGCGTCGGAACTCATCGCAGCCGGACCACCAGCACCTTCGCGCCGCACCGCTCCGCCCCGGGCCCCGTTGCCACCGCGGAATCGGAAAAGGTCACCGGCAGCCACCGGCCGGCGCATATCGTTGCGTCGCCAACAGCCGTTCGAGGAGGAACCTGTGCCGGACGAACCAGCAGAGTCGAGCGAGGCGGAGGAGACCATGCTCGAACACATCCCGCCCGACGGCGTCGCTCCCGGAAACGGCTACAGCCACGTGGTCGTGGGCGAGGGCCGCCTGGTCGTCATCTCGGGGCAGGTCGCGCTGGACGCCGAGGGAAACGTGGTCGGGGAGGGCGACGCCGCCGCCCAGGCCCACCAGGTGTTCGAGAATCTGCAGCGCTGTCTGGCGGCGGGCGGAGCGACCTTCGCCGACGTCGCCAAGCTCACCTTCTACGTCACGGACATCGCCGTCCTGCCGGAGGTGCGTACCGCTCGCGACGCCCGCATCGACACCGCACGTCCGCCTGCCAGTACAGCGGTGCAGGTGGCAGCCCTCGTCCGGCCGGAGCTGATGATCGAGGTGGAGGCCCTCGCCATCATTCAGTGGTGACAAGCGGTGAACCACCCCTGAGTAGGCTGGGACGGCGCCGGACGTGTGCCGCATCATGGAGCGGTGCTGGTCCGAATTGAGAAGATCGCAAAGTTCCCCTGGAGCCCCTGGCTGGCCCAGGTCCAGAGCCCGTACGGCCGCACCGCGGTGCGCTGGTGCGGTGAGCCGACCGCGAAACCGGGCGGGTACCACGTCGAGTGGAACGTCGACAAAGAACTCGTCTGGGGACAGAACGCCAAGCCCGCCGCCACCACCGGACCGGGTATCCGGGCGGGTGGGCACTGCGTGATCCTGCAAGGGCTTCTGAGCATCGAGGAGGACGGTGCCGCGATACTGGACCTCGGTGGCTCGCTGATCCTGCTGGACATCACCGGCGAGGTGCCCGAGAGCGCCTCGGGCACCTGGGTCGAGCTCTGGGTGGAGCGCGAGGCGATCGGCCTCTATCCCTACACGTTGTGACCGGCGCCCGCGGATGTCAGCGGATGCGACCGGAGCGCGCAGGGCTGCCCGACGGTTCGTGCGCGCGCGTGTCGTTCTCCGTGTCCGTGTCCATGTCCGTGTCCTTGTCCGCGTCGGTGTCCTTGTCCGTGTCCCTGGCGGCCGTACCCCTGGCCCTGTCCTGCAGGGTGTAACCGCCCTCGACGACCGCCATGTCCGCGGCGGGTGCCATGCACCTGGTCAGCAGAGGTGCCCCCTTGGCGGTCGCCCCGGACATCCCGACGCGGGCTTCACCGTCGTCGGGGACGTGGAAACTGAGACCCATGCGGGTGTCCGGGTCCAGGTGTGTCCGCCACGGGTGCCCCGGGCTGGTGCGGACGAGTCGGCCCGTCACCGTGGCGGTTGGGCCACCCGTGGTGAGGCAGTCGACCGCGAAGTCGCCCCAGTAGTCACGCCCGTCGATGAGGTGGGAGATGCGGAACGTACCCCAGGAGCGCGTGGGGATGCTGCCCACGGCGTACGTAGATCGGGCGTCGACGGTGACTCGCACCGCCTCCTCGGCCACCTCGTAGCCCAGCCGTGCCTCTCCCTTGAGCGCGGAGACGGCAGTGACGGCCCGGGTTCCCGGCGGGGCGGCTCCGGGCGCCAGCGCGGCGATCACGGCGGGGGTGGAGGGGGCCGCGGGTGCGGGCGCGGGAGCCGCGACGGCGACGGGTGCGGCGACCGTCGCGACAAGGGCGAGGACGGCGGCGGCGCGCAGGGTCTGATTCAGCACGGTGGGGCTCCAGTTCCATGCGTGTGACGGCCAACCCGTCGATCATCGCCAACACCCGTGCGCCCGGGGATCGTTCTCTGGTCCCGACCGCATCCGCCGTACGGGCGAGAAGCCCCACGCGCCCCGCGCCCCCGCCCGACCGCCCAGAATGAAGCCCATGGAACATCTGCTGCATCTCGAGCGCACCCTCGACGAGTTGGACCCGCCCCGCTGGTCTGCTCCGTCCGCCGAGGCGACCCACTTGGTCCGCAAGGTGCACGAGTTGCGGTGCGTACCGCTCGGCGATCTCGGTCCGGCGGACCTGCGCACGCTCGTCTCACAGCAGGTGGCACTCCCATACGTCCTTCCCCTGGCCGTCCGCCTGCTGCTCGAGGAACCGCTGCTGGACGCGTACTTCTACGAGGGGGACCTGCTGCTCGCGGCCGTGGAGGCCCCCGCCTCCGCATGGGCCGTGCTGCCCGACCTCGGCGCGCGGCTGAGCGACGCCATCACGACTCTGCCGGAAGGGGCAGCAGCCGAACTGCCTCGCGGCGCAGCCGACGCACTCGCCCGCTTCGTCGCCCAGTACGGTTGACCGCCTTGCGGTTCCGGCATCCGGTCCATGGTGCCGGGCCGATGCCGGGACGAGTCGGAGTGGCATGCTCACAGAGCCTGTTCGTGCCCGACCCGGCACGTGATCCCGACCGGGCCATGTCCGCGCTGCAGAAGCGGACACCCTCGCCGCGGCTACTCCGTGAGCACCCACCGCACCACCGCCACCAGCCCCAGCATCAACGGCGGTGCCGTCCACCACCGGTTCAGGGCCTGCCGCGCCGACGGCGTGAGCGTGATCACGAGAGCGAGGCCTACGCCACGATCGTCAGCAGGCAGGACAGACGGATCCCGAGGCGCGCGTCGTCGTCCCACGGCCCCGCGGGCCGGATGGCGACGGCGGTCCAACAGAACCACCCAGCGACGAGGTTCAGGATCACCAGCGGCACGCCGAGGACCAGACGAAGGCATCTCCGTTCCTCTGCGTCCGTGTCCTGCCGGGTACTGTCCAGCATCAGCGCAGCACCCCCTTGCCTGGTCGAGTTGCCGAATTGCCGAAGTTGCAGTGCTCGTCGTGCTGGTTGCGCTTGTTGCGCTTGTTGCGCTTGTTGCGCCTCTCGTGCTCCGGCGATGCTCTCACCCTGACATCCGTCAGGACCGTTCGCACCGCCTCGCTGCCTACTGTGTCGGCGCGGCCACTCCCGGCCGCCGCGACGACAGCGACCTCGAAAGGCATGGACCGTGCGCAGACTTCTCCGCAGCGCCGCCGCGCTCGCGCTCGCGACCGCCGCCATGACGGCGGGCGGCACATCCCAGGCCCAGGCCCAGGCGGCCGAATCGTGGGCCAACTGCCCGTACGGCGCAGCGTGCATCTAACCCGCAGAACCAGAACCCGCCCATCAGCCCGACCCACGTCTTCTGGGCGTACGGACCGCACCCGATCTACAACCAGTACGGCAACCACTGGGTCCTGAACAACCAGTCGGACAGCGCACGGGCCTTCCTGTGCGAGAGCATCGGCACCGACTGCTACGACCATCTCAACGCCGGAGAGGGTGCCTACTACAACCTCGACCCGATCAACTCGGTCACCCTCTCCGAGTGGTACCCGACATGAGAGGCAGGTACGCGACGGCCGTAGCCGCACTGCTGCTGGTCTGGAGTGCGACGGCGTCGGCGTCGGCCGACGCCCTGCCCGCCCACCGGACCGACACCACCGCCGCGCCGACGGCACAGGTGCCGGAGGGCGTCGCCGCCGGGGTGGCGGTCTTCGACCGCCGGACGGGAACGTTCACCGAACAGGTCCAGCCGGACGTGCCGTTCCGGTCCGCCTCGGTCGTCAAGCTGCTGCTGGCCCTGGACCATCTGTGGAACCTCGGGCCCGACCACACCGTGCCGGCCGCCGACCGGGCCTGGCTCGAGCCGATGCTGCGCAGCAGCCATGACGGGGCGGCGAGCGACTACTGGGCGGCGAGCGGCGGTCCGGCGATCGTCGACCGCATGGTCACACGGCTGGGTCTGCGGGACACCGCTCCGCCGCCCGCCGGGTCCGAGGGGTACTGGGGCTACACCGCGATGTCGGCCAGGGACACGGTGACCGTCTACCGCTACGTCCTGGAGAAGGCGTCCGCTCCCGTACGGGACTTCGTCATGGGCAACCTGCGTCAGTCGACGCGGTGCGCCTCCGACCGCTTCGACCAGCACTTCGGCATCGCCGGGGCGTTCGACCGCCCCTGGGCGGTGAAGCAGGGCTGGTCGGGCAAGTTCGTCGCGGACACGTGCGGTCCGCAGGGTGCCTCTGCGGCGGAAGCGGCGACCGCGGCAACCGCGGACGAACCGTCGACACGAGCCGCCGCGGGAGTGGATCTGACCCGTCCGGCCCTGCACACCACGGGCACGGTGGGCGCGGACGACCGGACGATCGTGGCCGTACTGACCCTGCATCCGGTCGGCACGTCGTACGGGAAGGCGTACACGGACATCGGGCGGCTCACCCGCTCGCTGAACGTGCCGGGCGCGACCCGGCCCGCCGGAACGTGGTTCGGGACCTGGGGCGACGGCGTGAACGTGCGCGACGACCCGTCCACCGGCAACGACCCGCTCACGCGCCTCCCCGCCGGGGTGGAGGTGCTGGTGGGCTGTCAGGTACGCGGGCAGGTCGTATCCGTGCCGCCGTACACCAATGAGTGGTGGGCCTATCTGCCCCAGTACGGCGGCTACATCTCCAACATCTACATCAGCTCTCCGGAGAACCGGCTGCCCGAAGTCCCGGAGTGCGGCGCCCGGCAGCGGTGACGGAAGGCGCGGAGCCACCAGCGGTGGGCCGGCACGGGGGACCCGGCTCACCGCTCGTACTCGGCGAGGTGGCGGAGCACCTTGTCGACGTGCGGGCGGACCCGCTCGGGGACGCCGCCCTCCTCGATCACGGTGCGGTCACTGGTGCGGTAGCCCGCGGTGATCAGTGCCGGCAGGTCCTCCTTGGGCATGTTCGCCTGTTTGAACCGCTGGTCGAGCCAGCACGCGTAGACGCTCATGGCGCCGACGGCGTCCGGGGGCGACATGTGGTCCTTGTCCCCGTCACCGTCCCCGTCCACGGCCCAGGCGGTGAACACCGACGGCGTCCACATGGCGATGCCGTACTCGTCGTCGGCCGGACGGGACGCGTCTGCGTCGAACCCGCTCTCCGCTTTCAGCATCGCGGCGAGCAGGGCGGGCGTGACCTCCTCGTCGGAACAGCGGTGGGCGGCCTTCGTGATGACCTCGCGCAGTTCCTCGGGCACGTCGGAGTCGGCGGGTATCTCACCCGGCGCGGCACTGTGCGTGCCGGTGACCACAGCGGGAGCGCCTCGGCCGCGGTCGTCTCCCTCGGAACCGCCTGCGGGAGCGTCCTGTCCCGCGAGCAGCGCCACCCCTGCGACGACCGCGGCGGTCAGGCCCACCAGGACGGTGGCGGTGACGACCCGCACCGTGCGCCCGCGACGGCGGCGTGGCCCGCCCGCCAACTCCTCGACGCGGCGGGCGAGGCCCGCCGCGGTGTGCGGGATGCGGGAGGTGTGGTCAGGAGCCAGGCAGTCGGCGATCAGCCTGCGCCAGCCTTCTTCGAGCGTGGCGTCCAACCGCAGCGGTGCGGTGCCGCGCGCGTAGGTCTGGGCGGCGAGCGAGCGGGCCCGGGCGGCCGCACCGGGGAACGGGTGGAGGCCGCCGGTGAGCACCTGGTGGGCGAGGACGCCGAAGGCCCAGATGTCTGCGGTGGTGCGGATCACGGAGCCGTGGGTGCCGGTGCGCTGGGACCACCACTCGGGTGGAAGGTGGTCCAGGGTGCCCAGCAGCGGCAGGTGGGCGTGGGTGCCGTCGAGCTCGGTGGTCAGTCCGAAGTCCGCCAGCCACACCTCCCCCTCGGCGCCGAGCAGGACGTTGGCGGGTTTGAGGTCGCCGTGGACCCAGCCGGCGTCGTGCATGTGGGCGAGCCCGGCGACGACCCCGCGCAGGATCCGGCCCGCGTCGGTGATCGGGCGGCCGGCCCCCGCGGCGTCGAGCGCGTCCTTCAGGCTGGCCTCGGCGCGGTCCATGACCAGGGCGATCGCGCCGTCCATCGCGGGCAGGTCCGGCGCTTCGACGGTGCACACGGCACGTGTGCGCACGAGGTGCGGGTGATCCGCACCGGCGCTGAACCGGACCTCGCGCGTGACGAGTTCATCGAGCGCGGCGCGCTGCCCCGGCGCCAGGGCGCCGGTCGGCAGCACCTTGACGGCGGCGGGTGAACCGTCGGCGAGGGCACGGGCCTCGTACACGGTGCCCCAGCCACCGGAGCCGATGACCGTGCCGAGCTCCCAGCCGTCGACGCGGAAGCCCGCCGGCAGGCGGGGCGGCCGCGATGTGCCCGGGGCGTCGTAGGTGCTGTCGGTGACGTGGGCGTCGTCGGCGTCATGGCGGTCGTGCGCGTCGTCGGCGCCGTGGGCGTCAGGCGTTGTCATGCGCGGGCCTCCTGCGGTGCGGGGCGCCCGGAGCCGCGGGTCGGCAGCAGGGCGAGGTGCTCCTCACGGACCAGCCCGAAGCGGAGCGCCACGGAGGCCAGTCGGGCGCGTTTCGCCCCGGTGCGCGCGCCGTCGGCGGCCGTCTCCTCCCCGACACCGGCATCGAGTCGCAGCTTGGCGAAGGCCAGGTAGTCGATGTGGTAGTTCACGGCCGAGCGCGTCAGATCGTGGCAGGACTCCAGCGGACGCAGCCGTTCCACGATGTCCCCGACGCCGGGCAGCGCCGTGTCCGACGAATCACACAGCAGTGGTTCGCACAGGGCGACCAGAACGAGGAAGTACTTGGACGTCGCGTCCAGGGCGAAGGGGTGAACGGTCTGCTCACCGGCCCCGTCCGCGGACTGCTCGCCGAGGTGGGCGTGCTGCGGCGCGAACACCTTGAAAGCGGCCTCCCCGTTCAGCGCGGGAAGCACGACCCGGGAGAACTCGAACGGCACGGGCGCGCCCAGGCGTCCCGGAGCCACGGTGACGTACTCCCCGGCGCGCTCCAGGTTCTCCACCGCATAGGACACGCTGCGGCTGAAGTTGGACAACCGCCAGTAGTCACCGGCGGCCTCCAACTGCCCCGCCCTGCGCGAGACTCCGGGATCCGCCAGGACGATGTCGACGCCTCCCCCGCCGGGCAGACCGCGCCCGAAGTCGACGATGTCCCCCGGCCCCAGGTGCAGCAACTCGGGCCTGCCGGTTCCGTCCTTCGGCGACCGGCCGACTCCCGGCAATTGGACGATGATCGTTTCCATTTTCCGCCTCCCCCGATTTGGACGCCAGGATTCTAAGCGCGCAACCCACTCCCCCACGCCCGGCGCGCCCCGGCAGCCTCGGGGTGTCCCACCCGCCGTACGCCGTGTCGCGCGCCCCTCCCGTCGATGGCTACGCTTCCCCTTCGCGGCCGATGCTGCGAAAGACCGGGGGTAATCGTGAAGCGACCGCTGCTGTTCCTCGACGTGGACGGGCCGCTCAACCCCTATGCGGCCAAGCCCGAAAGGCGCCCTCACGGCTACACGACCATCAGGGTGCCCAGTGACGGCGGAACGTCGGAGGAGGGCAGAGGATTCTCGACCCGGCAACGGCCCCTGCGGGTCTGGCTCAACCCGGAGCACGGGCGTTCCCTGCTCCGGCTCGGTTACGAGCTGTGCTGGGCCACTACATGGATGGGCGAGGCCAACCGGTGGATCGCCCCGGTGCTCGGTCTCCCCGAACTCCCGTTCGTCGACTTCGGCGACGCACTGTTCCAGGACCGTCCCGACGGCGTCCACTGGAAGACCGCCCCCCTGGTGGACCGTGCCGACGGCCGTCCCTTCGCCTGGGTGGACGACGAACAGAGCGAGGCGGACGTGGCCTACGTGAGTGCCCGCCACCGCGGGCCCGGGCTTCTGCACCACGTCAACCCGCGGATCGGTCTGCGCGAGGACGACTTCCGCACGCTCGCCGGGTTCGCCCGGTCCCTGGACACTCCACAAGCCGCCGACTGAGCTCTCCGGAACTGCCTCGGACACTCGTCTGCCGGCCGGACCATTCGGGTGGAATCCGGATTCTCACCGTCGCGGCGCGTGTGTACGCAGCCCCGTCGTCCACTCCCGCTGCTCGACGGTGTCCGGGACGGCGAGCCCACGTGCCCGTTCGATCCGGTTCCAGGCGGCGTCGGGATCGACGCCGTTGAGGATGAGGAGTGCGGCTGCGAGAAGGGACGAGCGTCCGATGCCGGCACGGCAGTGGGTGACGACATGTGCGCCCGCGTGCAGCTGTGCGGCCAGGCTGCGCAGGGTGGGCAGGATGGTGGTGATGTCGGGGACGGTGCGGTCAGGGATGGGTATCGCGACGAATTGCAGCCCGGCTTCTACGGCTGTTCGGGGTTCGTCCACGAGGCCGAGCTCGTCGAGCTCGGCCCGGTGAGTGCGCTGACCAGGACGTCGGTGCCGTAGTCGTTCAGTGCGATCATCTCGTCTTCGAGCCAGTCGTTGCCACGGGGTCTGGCCATGGTGCTCAGTCGTCCCGGACCCGGAAGGTCGACGGTGAATAGGGCAGGTCGCATGTCAGCAGCTCTTTCGGTCGGTGGGGCGGGCGGTGAACGGCCGACCGGATGCAGGGGCCGACCGAATGGAGGGGCGGGCCGAATGCGGGGGCGGGCCGGTTCTGGCGAGGTTCTCCGTACCGGAGGTGGCGGCGCGTACCGACATGGGGCGGCCCCCGGACTGCGGAGCGGTACTGGCGGCTCTTCTGTCGGCCATCAACGGCCAGCCGGGACGGCCTGCTCCCGCGCCGGTCTCCAGCTGCTTCACCAGCGCTTTGCGCACACGGCTGAGGAACTGTTCACGGTGTCGTGCGACAACGCGGCGTGGTCCCGGAGCTGCCATGGTGCGCCCGCCGGGGGCTACGGGACGGATCTGGCTGTCCTGCGGCTACTTGAGGAGCCGGAAGCCGGGCTGCCGAGCCCACGCTCTGAGGAATTCCGCTGAACCGTAGGCGACCGGCCACGGGTCCGTCATCGTCGCGATGACGCCTGGGAGCCCGGTCACGATCGGGACTTGATTCTCGAGAAGTTCGGCATGGGCGACGCCGCCGATCACGTCCATGACGGTGGCGGTCAGCAGGGCCGTGACGACGTGGTCGACCGGCCTGTTGCAGAACGCGATGACGTCGACGGCGTGGGTCGGGGTGAAACCGATGAGGGGTTCCTGGTCGACTTCGTCGGCGTGCTCGGCCTCGAAGACGCCCTCCTCGCCGACGCCGGGCCCGATGAAGGAGACCATGACAGGCCGACGTCCGTCGATGCCCCCGGTGTCGGCGATGCCGAGGGTGTCCGCGTGGATGTTCAGATCGTACTTGCCGACCCGCGTCTCCTCGAAGCGAGATGAGGAACGGACAAGGAGTTCCCGGAGCCGCTGGATTGATACGGGTGGGACGGGCTCTGCCAACTCGATCACCAACACCGGACCGGTCATGACGGGAGCCTAGCCAGCCCGGACTCCTTTCCCCAACGGGTTACTCAGCACCCTCGCCACACACAGGGCAGTCACGCTCGTCGACCGAGTCCATCGCGACTGGATGACCACAGAAGTCGCACGGCCGCACGCCCTCACCCGCCGACTTCCGAACAGGCACGTCATCACTCATGACAGCCGCGCTCCCACCGATCACCCTGACCAAAGACATAGGGGCCCCCGCACGGATGGGAGACCGGGGAGCCAGGCCGGGGGCAATCCGGTCCCGCCCGGTTCAGGCGCTCCTCGGGCGAGTGGCTCGGGTTGTCGAAGGACAGTCGGGGGTCAGTCGGGGGAAGTCACGGGCGGCCGTGCGCCCGGCGCGCCACGCGGTGCCGGAGGTAGACGACCTTCGAGTTGAAGGTGCGGGTCTCGACGAGTTCGAGATCCACCCGGCGCTCATGGTGCGGGAAGTACGGGATGCCGCCGCCGACGAGTACCGGGTGGACCATGGCCCGGTACTCGTCGATCAGATCCGACGCGGCCGCCTCGGCGGCGAGGGTCGCGCCGCCGATCGCGATGTCGCCCTCCCCGGGCTCGGCACGCAACCGCTCGATCTCCTCCGCCAGGCCGCCGGAGGCCAGGCGGGCATTGCCCTGCACCGCCGACAGCGTGGTGGAGAACACCACCTTGGGGAGCGGGTTCCAGAGCCCGGCCCACTCGAGCTGCGACTCGTCGAGCGACGAGTCCTGGTCGGCGGTCTCCCAGTACAGCATCGTCTCGTACAGCCGACGCCCCATCAGGTGGACGCCGACCTCGCGGATCTCGTCGATCCAGAAGCGGAAGACCTCCTGGTCGGGGGCCGTCCAGTCGATGCCGCCGTCGGGCCCGACGACATAGCCGTCGAGTGAGACGTTCATCGAATAGGTCACGCTGCGCATCAGGAGTCCTCCTCTGCAACGGATTCGACGGTACGGCCCGACGCCTCTGGTACACACCGCGACTCGCGGCATCCGCCGGGCCGGCCTCTTCGTCGGCGGGCTCGGTGGCCCGGGCGGCGGGGCGCCGGGCCTCCGGCGATCAGGAGGGTGCGGTCATGCGGAGGGCTTCCCGGACGAGCGGTTGAGGAGGAAGTCGCCGGAACGGGCCTTGACCTGGTCGCGGGTGCGGCCGGGGTGGTCGGCGGCGAGGAAGTGGCTGCCGATGGCCAGGCAGAAGGCGAGCAGGCTGCGGGCCTCGACCTCGTCGGGATCGGAACAGAAGGTGCTGATCGCGTCCCGCAGCAGTTGCATCCGCCGGTTGTCCACTCGGCGCAGGCGTTCCGCGACGGCCTGGTCGCGGCGGGCCCAGTCGCGTACGGCGAGGTCGATGGGCAGCAGGCGGTCGCCGGAGAAGGTGAGCTGTCCGGCCAGCCGGACCTTGTCCAGCACGTCGCCGCCCTCCTGCTCGATCCGGTCGAAGACGTCGTCGACGCACTCGCGCTCCCAGGCGTCCAGCATCTCGTTCAGCAGTGCGCCGCGGTCGGCGAAGTAGCCGTAGAACCCGCCTTTGGTCACGCCGAGGGCCTTGGCCAGGGCCTCGACGCGCACGGCGTCAACGCCGCCGGCGGCCAGCGCCCGCAGCCCTTCTTCGACCCACTTCTCGCGCGGGGTACGCAACGCGCCCATCGCGTGTCTCACCTCACCTTCCCTCCCGTTGTGCGGGACCGTACAACGGGACTAGTCTGGATGTATACGCTACCGTACAACGCGTTCCCGGTGCCATGCCCGTAAGGCCCACGAGGGCAGACCCGCCGGGTCCTCCACAGCTCACGGAGCATCGACATGACGCTTCCACCCGGCCAACGTGCCGTCGACGGTTTCCCCCGCTTCGGGACCCACCTCCATCATCCGCCGCCGCCCGTACCCGCCGCCCCGGCGATCGAGATGAGCGGGGCGCTCACCGAGGCCGTCGCCCTGCCCGTGACCGACCTCGCGAATCTGCCACGGCGCAAGGTCGAAGCCGACTTCCACTGTGTCGCCGGCTGGTCGGCAACCGGCCTGCTGTGGGAGGGAGTCGCGTTCAGCACCCTCTACCGCACCCGGATCGAACCGCTGACCGGCTCGAACGCGCCGATCAGCCATGCCGTCTTCGAAGGTCTCGACGGCTACCGGGCGATCGTGGTGCTCGAGGACGTCCTGGGCGACGACGTACTCATCGCCGACCGTCTGGACGGGCGGCCGCTCGACGGCGACCACGGCGCTCCGGTGCGGCTGGTCAGCCCCGGCCAGTACGGCTATGTCAACATCAAGCACCTCTGCCGTATCGAGTTCCACTCGTCCGAGCCCCCCGTTCCCGACCGGTGGTCGCCCCTCTCGGCGCACGGCAGGGCAAGGGTCTGGCAGGAGGAACGTCACCGCTATCTTCCCGGCCGTGTGGTGCGGCCGGTCTACCGGACGCTGATCGGGCCCATCCGCAGACTGAGCGCCCGCGGCAGTCGCACATCGCCGCAGTGACACCGGCCGATCCGCCCGAACCGGTCGGCAGGCTCCGGCCGGCCGGGGCCGATCGCGCTCTTCCCGGCCTTCCCGACACCCACCCCGGAACATCCGGCGGTCAACTCCCCACGAAGCGTGACGGCTTGTGATGCGGCTGAGGAAGCCGTGGCCGCGGGCCCCGCGGCGCCATCTGGACGGCCCACACCGCCGTGTGCAGACTGGTCATTGCCGCACTCCGCATTTTTCGGGGGGACGATGTCCGGAGACCGCGCAAACGACGACTGCGTCTTATGCACCAGCGATGCCGACCGGTGCCGCCGATGCGCCGCTCGTCTACGGCTGCCGGGGTGGCGTCCGCTCCAGGCCTTCATCACGCTGGTGACCGGTGCCCCGCACCAAGGCCAGAGGCCGCTGGTACGCAAAGGCCCACGCCTGTGCGCACTCGGCAGCTTCACCGTCCTGGCGGTCTCCGTGGGGCTGGGGGCGGCCGCCGTGCTGATGCTGACCACCCCGTTCTCGGCGGCACCGCGACTCTGGGCGGTTCCGGCCGTCGCACTGTCGGTGGTCGTCTCGAGCGGGTCGTTCCGTGCGATGCACAACTTCGTGCTGCACCACGCGAGCCATGGTGACTTCGGCCGTCACAGCCGGCTGGTCGGCGACGCCGCCGGTGTCGTCGGGATGACGCAGTCCTTCTCCGACTACCGCCGCGACCACCTCGTGCACCATTCCGCTCTGACGTCCGAACTCGACCCGGACCAACAGGCCCTCGCGGCACTGGGTTTCCTGCCGGGGCTGCCACGGGCCGCCTACCCGCGACTGCTGCGCCGCGCGCTGCTTCATCCGGCGCCGCTGCTGCACACGGTCGGGGGACGGTTGCGAGGCTGCCTGTCCGCCCGGCCCCATCGCCTGCGTCCGTTCGTCTTCCTCGCGGTCCACGGCTCCCTTCTGCTCGCCGCGGTCGCCTGGTCCTGGAGCACCGCCTGGGAGGGGCCGGTTCTCGCCTGGCTCGTGGCGTGGCTGCTGCCTCTCACTCTCGGGCACCACATCAGCACCGTTCTCTACGCGCTCGGTCTCCACGCCTGGTACCGGCAGTCGTCCGGGCCCGGCTGGTCGGGATTCGCGGAGAAGACCGGTGCGCGGTTCTTCGCGGACAACTGCCCGGCGAAGACGGGGAAGGGGCCCGTTCGGCTGATCCAGTGGGCACGGTGGTGGCTGCGACTGCTGTTCTGGCACCTGCTCGTGGCACGCGTCCTGGTCATCGGCTTCACCGACAACGGATGCCACGACGCCCACCACGCGGATCCTGGCGGACGACGTTTCGACTGGTGCAACGCGGCATACGCCAGATCGGCGCTGCTGGCACAACTCCCGCAGGCCAGAGTCCACTTCTGGCACACTTGGAGCCTTGACGGAGCCATCCGGCAGAACTTCGACCAGCTGGCCGCACAGCACCGGACCCCCTGAGGTGGCCCCTCAGGCCGAACCGCTTGTTTGGAGGCTCGTTGCGCAGGGTGCTGCACAGAATCGGACGGGATGTGGCCGAGCGGCGGAACCTGGACGCCTATGTGGTCGCCCTGGTCGCCTGCGGCATCGCGGTCGTCTCGGCCGTCGCCGATGTCGTCCCCGAGCAGATCCAGTGGAGCGCCGCGCTGGCAGGCATCGGTCTGCTGGTCTTCCGTGTCACCCTGCCCGTGACCCGCGAATCTTCGCTCGACGACCTGATGAAGGACCGTCGTGCCCTCGAATCGACGCCGCTGTCCGTCAGGTTGCGTGGTGCCAGAGCGGTCTGGATCTTCGCACCGTCGGGTGTGGGCCTTCTGTCACCGGCCACCTGCCAGTTGTTGCGGACCACGGTACTGAGCAGGCCGGACGGACAGTTGCGGGTCGTCGTGCTGAATCCGGACGATCAGGCCGGCACCGAGGTGGCCTCCCGGCACCTGGACGATGCGGTGGACTTTCCTCTCGAGCGGCTGCCCCAGGCACTCGGCAGAGCGATCTCCCAGCTCCGGCTCATGCGCGCCTGGACGACCGCGGGAACGTTCGAGTACCGGAGGCTGGATTTCAACCCCGGTTTCAGCCTCGTCGCGATAGATCCCCTGGGCCCGTCGGGGAGAATCATCGTCGAGTTCCACGGCTTCCACAACGAATCCATCGACTCGCGCCCGCATGTCGAGCTGCACAGGTCCACCTCCGGTCACTGGTTCCCTTACTGGACCGACCAGTTCGTCCGTATCTGGGACGCGGCGACTCCCGATCCACAACCGTAAGGGTGACTCCACCGCAATGCTGACGATCGAGATCCCACAGAACGTCGAAGTGATGAACCGGCTCACCAAGGAGCTGGAGCAGCACGGCGTGACCCGCGGCGCCATCGTCTCCGTCATCGGAGCAGTGGACGAGTGCACGGTGAGCACCATGCCGCGGGAGGACGCCTCACGCGACACCCTGCGCACCTACACCGACCCGCTCGAGATGTTCGGAAGCGGCGAGGTTCGTGACGGGGTACCCCATATTCACGCGGTCTTCGGGACGGCCGACGGGACGGCGGTCGCAGGACACCTCCACGCGGCCACCGCCCGCACCTGGTTCGTCCGGATCTACGTCATTCCGGACGCGTAACAGTCCACGGCAGTCCACGCATTTCCACGCCGGCCGGCCGTCCGTGACAGTCAGCCGGCCGTGACAGTCAGCCGTCCGTCAGTAGCCGGCCTCCGGCTCCACGAGTCCCTCCAGTTCACCGCCCTCGATCAGCCGTCTCACATTGGATTCGACCCTGCCGCAGAGCATTTCTGTCGCATAGTCGGCCGAGTCCGCGCAGTGCGAGGTGATGAGAACCCGTCCGTCGTCCCACAACGGATGTCCCTCCGGCAGTGGTTCGGGGTCGGTCACATCCAGCGCGACGGCTCCGATCAGGTCCGCCCTCAGGGCCTGCACGAGTGCTTCCGTGTCGATGTGCCCACCTCTGGCGACGTTGACGACGACCGCGTGCGGCGGCAGGGCGGAGAGCTGCGGGGTGCCGAGGACGTGGCGTGTCTCCGGGGTGAGGGCCAGCGCGAGAATCAGTACGTCGGTGTCCGGCAGGACGTCGGCCAGCCGCCCGATGTGCAGGGTGCTGTGCGCGCCCTCCACCGGCTCCGGACGGCGCCTCAACACCGTGGTGCGGCACCCGAACGGGCGGAGCAACCGCAGCAGCGCGCGGGCGGTCCCGCCGCCGCCGAGGATCGTCACCCGTGCCCCGTGCAGCGTCCTCGGATCCTTCGAGTGCCATCGCGGTGTTCTGGCCTGGACCACCAGGTTCCGCAGCGACGCCAGCGTCAGGGTCAGCGCATGCTCGGCCACCTGTTCGGCGAAGGCGCCCTTGGCGCAGGTGAAGGTGACCGGTCGGTCCAGGATGCCCGCGTCCGCGACGCCTTCGACTCCCGCCCAGGGAAGCTGCACCCACTCGATGCCCTTGTGAGCGTCGAGGAAGCCGGCCAGGGCTTCTGCGCCCTGGGCACTGAGCCACACCAGGCCATTCGCCTCCTCGGCCGCGACCAGGCGTCCTCCCGCCGCGCGCACGGCTTGCGCCACACGCCGGCGCAACTCCTCCACGGACGGTTCGTTGGCACGGTCCGGCGCACCGTCGGGCCGGTCCTCCGGGGCGATGGTGATCAGCGGTCGCATCATGTCTCCTGTTCCATGGCCGCCGTCATGTCTCTGATCAACGACCTGATCTCTGTGACCTCCTCCTGCTCGGCGGCCTGCCGCAGCGTGGACCGGATCTCCTCCCTCGCGACATCGGTGACCTGTTCGAGAAGTCGCAGTGAAAGCCAACGGGCGACCGCGTCGCGCTGGTTGAGAGCCTCGCCGCAGAACCGCGTCGCCACCGTCTTCAACTGGTCGGACGTCAGGGTCAGAAGGTGGGGCAGCCGCCGCCCGTTCGGCTCGGAAGCCAGCCTGGCCGCCGCTTCCCAGCGCACCTCCAGTACCCGGAAGATCACCGCGGTGAGATAGAGGTGCCGGACAGCCTTGTCCCGGTCGAGCAGCGAGATGACGTCCGCGGTCAGCCTGGGGTCACCGATCTTCGCCAGGATGCCTGCCGCATTGACCCGCAGCACGGGCTCCTCGCCGCCGTTCATCCAGGAAGTCATCGTCTCGATGTGCACCGGCTCGCGCAGCAGCAGGTCCTTGATGAACTGATCCGTCTCATGGGACGTCTGTGCTTCCGCCAGCTCCCGGCTGTCGACGGCACAGATGGAGGCGAATATCCGCTGCGCGATGAAGAACTCCATGAACGACTTGTGCGCGAAGCTGTAGAACCCGGCGCTGTCACGCTGGAGGAAAGACTGCGTCCTGACGTCGTGTTCGTAGTTGTAGACGAGGGACGACCTGCCCGCGGACAGGAAGTCCAGCAGTGTCCTCGGAAGTTCCGAGTAGTGCACGGAGGCAGTCTCGCGGAGGAACATCTCCCACGCCAACTGCTGCATGAAGTTCCGGACCTCGCGGGACTCCATGATGGACCGCTGCTCCACCAGGTTCTTGCGCATCCACTCGTCGGTGTACGTCTCGTACAAGGTGGAGGGGTTCACATGGGAGTGGTTCACCAGGCGCGGCAGCGTGGCGGCGATCATGGCGAGCAGGATGGGCCGCTGCGCCAGGTTCGCCAGGTCGTAGATGCGGTGCATGTCCTCGTAGTAGCGGTCCGCCTGGTCTCCGACCAGTTTGCTCAGCGATTCCCTGACCTGCGCGTCGTCGAACGGCAGCAGGTGCAGGATCTCGAAGTTCGGCCGCTCGCTCAGGTTGATGCGCTGCAGCCCCTCCCCCGCGAGAACCTCCCGTTCCTCCAGGTCGGTGCGGAAGTAGCTGGATCGGCACGTCAGAATGGCTTTGCAGTTGGCGTGGGGCTCGACCACCTTGGCCAGTTCGTCGAAGTTCCGCACAGTGGCGAGATCGTCCAGGCGGGCCTGCATCTCGTCGAACCCGTCGAGGATCAGGACCAGGCTGTCATGACGGTTCAGGAACTGGAACGTCTTGTACCCGCCGGGCAGATGAAGTCCGTATTCGTTGACCAGTGTGTCGGTGATCAGTTCCTTGATGTTGACGGCATCCCCGTGGGACCTGTCGCGCAAGGAGATCAGGATGGGCACCCGGTTGTGCTCGCAGTCCTCCAGGTACCGGCGTGCGAGAAGGGCCGCGTAATGGCGGCAGAGCCAGGTCTTCCCCGTACCGAAGTCACCGAGGATCGACATGTGGTTGCGGCCGGGAGTGTCTATCCACACGTCGAGGAACTCCTCGACGTTGTCGAAGGTGTCGGTGCTCAGCGGCACCGAACGGAGACGGTCGTACTGGGGCACTTCACACGAGAGATCCACCCATCGGCTGTCGATCCTCTCCGCGTCGTACTCCTCCAGAAGCCGGGTCAGATAGGCGTCGATGTTCAGCATCGTGCGGTAGAACTGGGCGATCGACAGGATGCGCGTGCTCCGGTCGGCTTCCGCGCGGGCCCTGGCCTGTGCGGTGACCACCCCGCTGCGGTAGGCGACGATCCAGACCTCGCCGTCCGGCTCCTCCGACCGCAGCGCCTGGGCCCCCTCGACATGTCCCGTTCCCACACTGCCTTCCACACACCGGAACCAGCGCAGGATCTCGCTGCCCTCGCTGTGCTTGCTCGCCTGGAAGTCGACGACTCCGGGGCTCTGCCGCATCCGGGTGAGGGAATACCCCATGGCACGCAGGAGCCCGGTGACCTCGTCGGCCAGCTGATGCCCCGAGCTGGGCGCGCTCTTCCGTTCGAGGGCGGGCTCCGGGGCCATGTGGCCGTGCCGCATCGCCCGCGCGCGCAGCTCGGTCAGCCAGGTCAGCAGCGTCTCGCCGGGCGAGCGGCCGGCGAGCGTCAGGTTGACCACCCGCACGCCCCTGCGCTCGAGATCCTTGACGGCCAGCGCAGGCGCGTCGAACTGCACCGAGTAGAGGTTCCTCGCGTAGTCACCCGACTCCTGCCGCAGCTGCCGGAGGAGGATCCGCAGATCCGGGTCCGACAGGCTGTATCCGAGGAACAGGACGGTACGGGTCTGCAGAGTGGCTCCCAGGAGCCTGATGAGAGTGGGGCGGTCGGTCGTGATGCCCTCGTAGTCTCCGGAGGTGATGACGATCGACTCGGGGATGGCCAGATCACCATGGATCTTCACGATCTGGGTGCGGTCGCTGGACCAGAAGCCCGCGTCCACCGCACGGGTGACCGTGGTGTAAGGCTTGCGCTCCGACCTGTACGCCTGTTCCAGCAGATCGTCGAAGTTCGTCGTCACCAGCAGTTGGACGGGGAGGGCGGCCAGCGCCTGATGCACCCGTGTCGGCTGGAGGTGGAGGGTGTCGAGCCTGTCCCTGATGCGCTGCACCAGGCGGTTGCGGCCATACTCCAGCTCGTAGTACGCCGCGATGTCCCTGTGGTCGGCACCGGGCGGGCAGTCGGGAAGTTCCTCCACCAGACCGTCGATGAGCCCCTGCCAGTCCGGCAGCCCGGCCCCCTTCGATAACCCCGCGCCGACAAAGACGACTCCGTTCCCGCGCCCGAACTGCTCGGCCAGCTCGAGCGGGATCTCATAGGCACTCATACGGAAGATTCTGACAGCGCGGCCGCATGCGAGGGACCCGCTCGGGGGAACGAGCGGCATGCTCACGGGAGTCGGGCCGAGGTGGCGGCGGATGCGCGTGCGGCGCGTCGGCGGACACGTCGGCGGCAGGGCACGGATGGCCATCTCTCGGCGAGCGCAACTGCTGCCCCCGGCACCTCTGCCGCTTCTGCCGCTTCTGCGAGCGGGGGCGCGGCACCGGGCAGTCGGCACCCCGGATACACGGGCCGGGTTCTCACGCCGGGGCGGGACGTCACGGCTGCGTCGGACCGCCGTGCTGGAGGGGCAGCGTGCCGCGAGCAGGACGGTTCGGGCCCGTCGGCTCCTCGTCGTCCTGCGGTGCTTGGCCGTCGTACTGATCGCCTCGAGCCGCTGCCACCGGTCAAGGCCTCCCTAGCAGCAGGGCGGCAGCCGCTCGCGCGTGACGGGCCGGCGCAGGGTCGCCGTTGACAGCGGCCGTGACGATGGCACCTTCGGCCAGCAGGAAGACCGGTTCGACCGCCGCCCCTTCCGCGGCGTGGACCCATTCCGCGATCTGGTCGTGGAATGCCTGCTTGTGGGCTCGTACCTCGGCCAGCACCGCCTCGGACGAAGCGCCGAGTTCACCGAAGGCGTTGATCCAGAGGCATCCGCGGAAACCGGGTTCGGCGAACCACTTCGCCAGCCAGTCGAAGATCGCTAGTACGCGCTCTCGCGGATCCGGGACCTGCTCCACCCAAGCGGCCAACTCCGCCCTCCACCGCTGGTCGCGACGTCTGAGCATCGCCACCACCAGGTCCTCCTTCGCCGCGAAGAACCGGTAGATCCGCTTCAGCGGCAGGCCGGACGCCGTGCGGATCTCGTCCATCCCCACCGCCTGGATGCCGCGCTCGTAGAACAGTCGCTCTGCCACGTCGAGCAGTCCCTCGCGGTCCAGGAGGTTCTGCGCATCGGTGAACGGGGCGGGCATCAGGGCTCCTTGACGTCGAGAACGGTCGTTCCCTACCTTAGAGCCATTGATCGAGAACGTACGTTCTCGACGTGTCGAGGAGGTAGCAGTGCCCGAAGGCCGCCCGCCCTTTCCTCCGTTCACCCAGCAGACCGCCCTGCAGAAGGTCCAGGCCGCCGAGGACGCGTGGAACACCCACGATCCGCACCGGGTGGCCCTGGCCTACACGCGGGACTCGACCTGGCGGAACCGGGACGTGTTCGTCAACGGCCGTGGCGAGATCATCGACTTCCTCACCCGGAAGTGGGAGCGCGAGCTCGACTACGCGCTGCGCAAGAGCCTCTGGGCGTTCCAGGAGGACCGGATCGCCGTCCGCTTCCAGTACGAGTGGCACGACGCGGCAGGCCAGTGGTGGCGCAGCCACGGCAACGAACTGTGGGAGTTCGACGAGCACGGCCTCATGCGGCGCCGCGAGGCGAGCATCAACGATGTCGGCATCCTCGAAGCGGACCGGCGCATCCACGGCCCCCGGCCTCCGAGCGAGCACGGAGTCGACCTCCCGCTCCGGTGACCCAGCCGACCCCTGCCGGCCGCTGCCGGCCCCGAAGGCCAGGTTCGCCCCGGATCTCGGGACTCAGTCAGTCCGAGTTGAACCACACCAGCACACCGGTGCCGTCCGGCGTGAGCACCGGGACCCAGGCTTCGTCGACCTCCAGTGCCCGGCTCTCGTCCAACCGAAGGTCATGCGGCTCCTCGGTGGTCCCGTCGCACGACCAGTAGCGAATGGTCCCGATGATCTCGCGGAGCCTGTCCAGCATGCTGTCCGGCATTCCGCAGGCCCGGGTGCCGGCGCCCCGGAGGTCCCTCTCGAACAGCTCTCGCAACGCGTCCAGCGCGTCGGGGCCGAACAGCGGCACCAGAAATCCCTCCACCCGCCCCTGCTGACAGGCGGTCCCGCCGTACTGCTGCTGATAGACGACACCGGTGTCCGCCTCGACCACCACATGCAACCAGCCGCCGCCGGTGGCGCCGTCGGGGTCGAGGAACACGAACCGTCGAGTCTCCATGGCGGCAGTCAACACCCTTCTGTCGCAGCCGTCGTGGATCCGGGCAACGCCTGGCTCAAGGGGGCGAGGGCCAACGCCGACCGGCACCGCGCCATCGCAGAGACTCACGACACCACCGCCCGGACCGCCGAGGCCCTGACGTGACACGGCGAGTCCGAGCACGCTGAAGTGACGCTTCTCTGCAACGCCCGCTTCGGACGGGTCACGCCCGGCACACGTCGCGCCGCAATGCCGAAGTTCAGTGCTCGCAGAGGGAGAATTCCCGTTCGTAGAGCTGCTCGTTGTGTTCGGCCACGAAGAACTTCCGTTCCTGCATGAGTTGTTCGCGGTACTCCCTGGCCTGCGCGAGCGTCATGGTCGAGGTCTCGGACCATGGCTGCTGCGGTGGCACATCGGATGTCGAGACGATCGTTTCCGACGGGTCGACCAGGAAGAACGCAAGAATCTTGCGGTGTCCCGGGCGGGTGGGGTCAGCGAGGCGGAACGAGCCGACTCGGTGCTGCAGGATGTTCGGGAACGCCAGACAGCGGCCCGCCGGAGTCGACGCCGATCCCAGCACCTGGTTCAGCGCGTCTTCGTTCTCCAGTCCGTAGACCTCACGCACACCGTCGTCGTCACTCTGTTCGTAGTCCGGGTCGTCGAGTGCCGACCGGAAACTCAGCGTGCTTTCTGTGATGTTCTCGCTGTCCCAGTAGTAGATGCCGGTCGAGACGATCCGCTCGTTCAGCATCCCCTCGACATGCCAGGAGCCACCTGCGTACTCGGGCTTGTCCGGGGTGAGATGAATGGTGGCGAGCTTGACGATGACCTGGAGACGGCGGCCGCGCAGGTCGACCCGGTCGGATTCGCCGGGCAACTCGGGCGGGGTGAAGTCCGGGGCGTCGGGGACGACCGGGCGGCGGTTCTCCCACCATTCCTCATGAGCCTTTTCCCATGCTGCGCGGGCTTCCTCGTAGGCCTGATCGTCGCTGTAGGAGGACTTGTGCGGGTACTCCGGCTCCGAGTCGTACCAACCGTAGGGATCGGCCTCGATCCGCAGGGGCCGGGGGTGGCGCAGATCGGTGAGCACGTTCTCCAGCAGCGGGCGGAAGCGCGCGAGCAAGTCCGGCAGGACAGAGGAAAGTTCGCGATGGGTGTCGGGGTGGACGTTGTTGACGTACGAGCGGAAGGCGATGTCACCGTCGTCGCTGACGTCGACGTCCGTTGGCAGCCACTGGAACTTCTCCGAGAACTCGTACTTCGAGTAGTGGCTCGTGGGGTTCTGCCAAGCCCGCTCTGGCGCGCCGCTCACCTCTCTCACCAGACAGAACAGTGAGGGATGGACCAGATCCAGTACCTGGCCGTCGGATCCGGGATGCCAGTCCCGCTCTGCTTCGGGGACCTCTTCCAGAGCCCGGACAGCCTCGCGCAGCCGCGCTCCCAGCTCGTCGTCGACGAGTGTGTCCGACTGCCACACCCCGTCGACGGCGGACACCTCGACGCCGGTCCTTCCGTCCCGCAGCGCGGCGTAGTGCCGGAGTTCGGCGAGCACGTAGTCGACCTGAGCCTCGGTGAGGCCCTGGGCGACCGCTTCCTGCCTCCACCTGTCGGCGATGCCGGCATCGTGCATCTTGTCGAACCACCCCGGCTTCGACCGAATGTGGGCGCTGCACTCCATCATCTGCAGTTCCCGCAGTGTTCGGGGTGTGGCGAACGATATGGAACGGGACGCGTGAAAGGGCAGCGGGAAAGCGGACAGGCCGGTCAAGTCTCTTGATCCTCACAGTCGGCGTGCGGTGGCCGGAAGGATACTTCAGCAGACTGACACCGCCGCCGTGGTCCCCGGCATCGTCGCTGGTGCGAGAGCCGGGGGTTACGCAGTCCCGTGATGTCCGGGTCTCGCTGATCCGAAGCCGGGGCGGGGGCCGGGGCCTGGGCCGCGGACTCAGGCGCCCACGGTCCCGTCGACTCCCTCTCGCAGAAGATCCGCGTGCCCGTTGTGCCGGCCGTATTCCAGAAGGACGTGCATCATCACCATCCGCAGCGACACCTCCTGGCTCCATCGTGGCTGATATCCCGGCTGGTCCAGGGACTCGGCCTCGCGCTCGATACGGCGCGAGTTCTCCACCTCGGCCTCCCAGGCCGCGAACGCCTCCTGCCGGGTCGACGCACTCGCGTCGTACGCGGCCTGGAAGTCGATCTTGTCGGACCACACCATGGGTGCGTCGTTGTCCTCGAACACCCGGCGGAACCAGGCACGTTCCACCTCTGCCATGTGCCGCACCAGACCGAGGAGCGAGAGCGTGGACGGCGGCATCGACCGCTGTCTCAACTCCTCGTCGGTGAGCCCCGCGCACTTCATGGCGAGCGTGGCGCGGTGGTAGTCGAGGAAGGCCCGCAGCATGTCGCGCTCGCTCCCGAAACCGGGCGGTCCTATGCGGTCGTCCACGGCCATTGGCAGTACTCCTGTTCCTCACGGCGCTCAGCGCCAGTATGCACTTCTGTCTCAGCCGCCTACGCCTGGCCGCTTTCGGCCGTCCGCCGGTCGGGCCGGGCGGCGGAGCGGTCCGGAACGGCGGCGAAGGTGACGTCCGAGGCTCGAGCGGCGACCTCGGCGCCCGCGCCCCCGAGGGTCCATTCCACGACCCGTGAGATCGTGGCGGCGGGTATCCGGTCCCTGATCCCAGGGGACGGCGGGGCATCCTGTGTCGCGTGCGCGTCGTACGGCAGAACCACCCGGTACCCCCGCGCCAAGGCCGTGCGGGCGGTCGCCTGGACGCACATCTCGGACATGACGCCGCAGACGGCGAGCGACGTGACTCCGTTGTCCGTCAACAGACGGCCCAGCGACGTCCGTGCGAAGCCGTCGTCCCGGGGCTTGCGGATCACGACCTCCGCGGGTTCGAGCCGGACCTCGTGGTGCAGCGCCCAACCGGGGGTGCCGGGCTCGTCGTCCGTTCCGGGAGCGCCGTCGTTCTGCAGGTGGACGACGAGCGCCCCGCTCCGTCGTGCCCGCGCGATCAGGTCCGCCGTCGTGTCCACGAGCCGGGCGGCGTCCGGCACCGCCCCCTCACCGCTGACGAAGGCCGACTGGACGTCCACCACGACAAGGGCCTGTACGGGGGGCAGCACACCATGGGTCATGCGGCCATCATGACGTCGGGGGCCTGCGCGCCTCCATCTCTTTTGCACCCTGCGCGATGCTGCTGGTCGGCCCCACGGGCCGGATTCCCACGGAGCGCTTCCCACGGCACGAGGTGGGACATGAACCGGTCGGGTGCGGCACCGTGCCGAACTCCGCGCCCGCAGCGACTCGTTCCGCACCCGCTGGGGCGCGCACGACCGTCCGCCACCACGGCACCCGGCCTCACTCTCACCGTCTACACCGCCGAACCAGGCTCGCCTTCGGAGGAAGGTCTGCGCGTGCTCGCCTCCTTGGCCGCCGCCACTCAGGAAGCGGCCGTTTCCGGGAACAGCCCGACGTGATCCCTGTCGGCTTCGGCTACTTTGTCAGTTCGTCGTCGCTTCCGGGGGAGGGCCGCCACGTGAGCCCAGCAAGGGCGGCCGGGCGTTCCGGGGGTCCCGGGCGTCTCAGGCAAGGAGTTGCACATGAACGGGCAGGACGCCCGGAGCACACACGGTGCACAGGGCACTGAGGGCGCGCAGGACGCTGCGGGCGCGCGGTGCGGACAGGACGTACGGAACGCACGGGACACGGCCAAGAGGCTGCGGGCGATCAGCGACGAGTTGTCGGACCGGTTCTACGAGCGGGCCGACGTGGTGCGGACGCTGGTGGTGACCCTGCTGGCCGGACAGCACTCGTTGGTGCTCGGCCCGCCCGGAACGGCGAAGTCCGAGATGGCCCGGGAGCTCACGAGCAGGTTCGAGGGCGCCGCCTACTGGGAGATCCTGCTGTCCAAGTTCACCGCGCCGACCAGGATATTCGGTCCCGTCGACGTCGCCGCGCTGGCCCGGGGCGAGTACCGCCAGGTCTATGACGGCCGCGCGACGACCGCGCATGTCGCGTTCATCGACGAGATATTCAAGTGCTCCACGGCTGCTCTGAACGAGACATTGGGCTTCCTCAACGAGCGCGTCTACCACCCGGAGAGCGGCGGTGAACCGATCCGCTGTCCCCTCATCGGGGCCATCACCGCGAGCAACGAACTGCCCGGCGGAGAGGACACGGCCGCGATCTACGACCGGCTGCTGGTGAGAATAGAGGTCGGCTATCTGGCGGACCCCTCGAACTTCGCCGCGCTGGTCCGCTCAGCCGTCAGCCGTCCGGCGGCACGCACACGGACCACGGTCGAGCTGACCGCGTTGCAGCACGCCGTGACCGAAGCCGTCCCCGCCGTGGACGTACCCGACGTGATCGTGGACGCGGTGTGCACACTGCGGGCCGCCCTGCGCCGCAAGGAACTCGTCACCTCCGACCGCCGCTGGCGGCAGGCGGTGGGCCTGCTCCAGGCGTCCGCGTACCTCGACGGCCGTCCGGCGGTCGCCGAGACCGATCTGTCAGTGCTGACGCATGTGCTGTGGGACTCCCCCGCGCAGCGCCCGGCCGTCGAGCGCGAGGTGCTCCAACTGATCAACCCCGATGCCAGGGAGGCCCTCGACCTGGCCGACACCATCGAGGAGCTCGAGACCCAACTCGACGCCATGGCCGGACAGTCCCGCGAGGCGCTGAGCGACTGGGTCATCAAGCGGGCGCACAACAAGCTCGCCATGGCCGGGAAGCGGCTGGAGAAGCTGCGCGAGGAGGCGGCGAGTGCCGGCCGTTCCACCGCCGCCATCGACCGGGTCACCGGCCGCCAGCGGGCCGTCCGCGCCCGCGTCCTCACCGAGGCCCTCGGCATGGACGCGAGCATGGTGCAGGCCCACCTCTGAACACCCGGGGCGATCAGGACCATGGGCATGACACCGAGCACGCCGAGCACCCCGAGCACGCCGAGAGAGCCGGCGATCAGGGCCGGGAAGGGGCCGGCCCCGTCCGCCGCCGCTCCCGAGCGGCACACCGGTGCCGTGATCGCGGACCGGTTCGACCGGTTGACATGGCGCGACACCTACGAGCAGTCGGCCGGACTGCGCGATCTCTCCGAGGAACTGAGCGAGCGCTACGACTGCGGCGGCGACCTGCTGACCGACGTCTTCCTGGCCGCCTACAAGGTCGGACCGACATTGCGCGAACGCGCGGAGATGGCTCCCTCCCGGCTGGTCAACCACCTGGTCATCACCTCACTGGTGCAGTCGCCGGAATTCGACGAGCTGCGCCGGGAGACGGTCGGCGACCCGTACGCCGCCGCCATGGCCGTACTCGCCCAGGCCGCCGCGCTGCGCGGGATGCTGGAGCACTCGCGGCACGCCCAGGAGCAGACGGAGCAGGCGCGGAAGGCCCAGCAGGACGCGGAAGGCGCGGCGACCACCACGGTCGAGGCGCTCCAGCAGGCCGCCGACGAGGAGGACACCGCGCCGGCCCAGGCCGCCGACGCGGAGAGCACCGCAGCTGCCCAGGCCGCCGACGCCGTACAACAAGCGATCGACGCCGCCGAAGCAGCTGCGCGGCAGGCCGCCCAGGCAGCCGCGCGGGCCCTCGCGGCGGCGGCCCCCGGCATCCGTACCGGGGCACGGAACGCCGCGGCGAAGGCCGCCGAGTCCGTCCGGCAGGAGGCCGCCCTGATGCGGGCATGGGGCGTAGGTTCAAGCGAGCTGGAGCGGATGCCGTTCGCCCAGCGCGCCCGGCTCGCGGAGCGGCTGCGCGCCGGCCGACTCGCGCAGTGGGCCGAACTGATCGGCCGCTTCCGGCAGATGGCCGACGGTGAGCGCGCCCGCAAGGTGGAGAACGCCACAGGGGAGCTGGTCGGCGTCACCCTCGGCGACGACCTCTCCCGTGTCGTGCCCTGCGAGCTGGCCAACCTCGGACTGCCCGAGCTGCGCGCGGTGTTCGCCGCGCGCTACGCCGCCGGGGAGCTGATGCTCTACGACAGCCAGGGAGAGCAGGCCACCGGCCAGGGCGCGGTCATCGCCTGCGTCGACACCTCGCACTCCATGTACACGGAGGGGCCCGGCGGAGTCACCCGGGAGGCGTGGGCCAAGGCGTGCGCCCTGGCGCTGCTGGATCAGGCCCGCCGCGCCTCACGTGACTTCGTCGGCATCCTGTTCTCCGCCGCCGACAGGATCCAGGTCTTCCGCTTCCCGGGCGACCGGCCCGCCGGCACCGGCGGGGTCCTCGAAGTCCTCGACTTCGCGGAGACCTTCCTCGGCGGCGGCACCAGCTACCAGGCGCCGCTGACAGTGGCCGGCGAACTGCTGAAGGAGGAGTTCAACGAAACCGCCCGCACGCGCGGTGACATCGTGATGATCACCGACGACGAATGCGGCGTCACCGAGGAATGGATGCGTGGCTGGAACGACGCCAAGCACCAGTTGGGTTTCCGGGTCTTCGGCGTGGCGATCGGCGCCCCGGGCGCGGCCGGGACCGGATCGGTCCTGGAGGCCCTGTGCGACAACCTCCGCCATGTCGAGGACCTCACCGACGTCCATGCCGCCGCCGACCTGTTCCGCGTGATCTGACCGGGCCGCCTCCTGCGCGGCCCGGAACTCCCCGTACGCGGTGGCTGACGAAGCGTTCGGGGCGTTCGGGGCGTTCGGGGCCGTGTCGATCAGCCGGAGGTTCACCGTCGAGCCGAGCCCCATTCCCACATACTGCGCACGACGGGCTCCAAGGCTCGGCCGTGGCCGGTCAGCACGTATTGGACACGGGGAGGCCAACCGGGTGTGCGGTGGCGCTCGATGACGCCCGCACCGGTCAACTGGGCGAGCCGGTCCGAGAGGACCTTGTCCGACAAGGCGGGCAAGGCTGCGGCCAGCTCGGAGTACGTGGCCCGGCCTCGGCGGAGGAACTCGCGCAGCACCAGCGGTGTCCATCGGCCTCCCAGCGTGGCGAGGGTGATGTCGACAGGGCACCGAGGTTCGGGGCCCGGCGGAACGAGGGCGCTGTCCGGGCATTCCGCGAGCGGGCCGTCCCGATCTCCCGCCGGTGCGTGTCCAACCGTTTGGTGAGTCACGAAGACCCCTTCTAACGTCCGTCGCGAACTGCCCGCCGACTCTCCTGCAGGAGGCCTTGTGCGCATCCACCACCTCAACTGCGGTTCACTCCGGAAGATTCCACCGCTCGGTGTGGAACCGGCGGCAGTTGCGGCGAACCGCGAACTGCCCGCGGTCTGTCATTGCCTCCTCGTCGAGACGGACTCGGACGGGCTGATCCTGGTGGACACCGGCCTCGGCACGGCCGATGTACAGGATCCCGGCCGGTCGTTGGGTGCGGAATGGGTCGCCTACGCGCGGCCCGCGCTGGACCCCGAGGAAAGTGCGCTCCGCCAAGTGGTCCGCCTCGGGTACGCGCCACGGGACGTGCGGCACATCGTGCTCACTCATCTGCATCGCGACCATACGGGCGGGCTGCCGGACTTCCCTCACGCTCGGGTGCACGTGCACGCTGACGAGTATCGGGCAGTCACCGACCTCTCGGACATCCACCACCGGCACAGCCTCGACCGCTTCATGCCGGCACACCGGGCACACGCCCCGCTGCTGACGCCCGCGCCTTCGGACGAGAGCACGGACTGGTTCGGCTTCCCGGGCGTGGCACGCCCCCAGGGGCCGGCCTGCGACCTGTTGCTGGTGCCGCTGCCCGGCCACTCGGCGGGCCATGCCGGCGTGGCCGTGCGCGACGACGACGGGCGTTGGCTGCTGCACGCGGGCGACGCGTACATGTACCGCGGCGAGATCGAGCACACCCCGCCCCTTGCCCACCCCGTCCTCGAACCGGTCCAGCAGGGAGCACAAACCGATGCCGACGCCCGCGTCGCGACCCGCGACCGGCTGCGCGGTCTCTTGCGCGACCATTCGGACGAGGTCTCGGTCTTCAGCGCACACGACCCGTGGGAGCTGGCACGCCTCGCACCGTGAACAGGAATCCCGTCGGCTGCCTTCCTGGCCAGGGGTGCCACCGTAACCCCTGGTCGTCACCGGGTGGCGGTACGCGGGTCCCGGACGTTCCAGTCGAGCCGTGTGCCGTCGGCGCTGGTCCCGTCCGCGCTGGTCCCGTCGGACGGTTTCGCTTCCCTCATCCGGCGATTCTTGACGGCAGTGCTGTGTTGCGCCATCGGGTCCCGCGCGACATCGGGCGGAGCCGCCCACCGCAGGGGATGATCCTCGTGTGGGGCGGGGGGCCGGCGACCGACCTGACGCCACGCCAACCCGCCGCCAGCTTCGGCAACTCGAAGTGGTTGCGCCTGACCACGGCAACGTCGCCCGCTACACACCCTCAGAGGCGTCGTGCCGCAACAACCACCGAGCTGGCCGGCGTTGTGAGTACTTCGGTGGCGTCCAGGGCCGGATGAGTGAGGTAGAACATGCGGAGCTCATCCACCTCGCCGCCGAAACGAGGCGGCCAATGCGGCGATGGGGTGAAGTCGTCCAGGATGAGAAGGCCACCTGGAGCGAGCAGCCCGACGACCCCCTCCGGGTCGTCACGTTTGCCCCCGCCGTCGCAGAAGAAGACATCGAAGGGGGCGTGCCGCTCGAGCAGCCGCCAGTCCCCGACGAGCACGCTGACGCGGTCGTCGTCCGCGAAGACACCGGCCGCTCGACGGGCCCGCTCCTCGTCACGTTCGACCGTGTACAGGCGGGCACCGGCGCCGAGTCCGCTGTGCAGCCAGGCCGTACCCACGCCCGAGCCGGTGCCGCTCTCCGCGATGACTCCGTGAGGTTTCGCAGCTGCGGCCAGCCTGAGCACCCTGCCGACCTCAGGGATGCAACTCTTCGTGAAACCCGCCTCGGAGGCGACACGTTCAGCGGCCGCCACCCGAGGCGGCACCACGCGCTCTTTCATGATCACGAATCTCTCTCCACCGTGCGCCTGACGTTGTCCGTCGGCAGAGCCGCCCGGGCCCGGAGTTCCCGTCCGCCCCGCCCGACACCCCCAATACAACGGCGACGGAATATACCGACGCTGCGACGCCTCAGAAACCGGCCATGGCCGCCTCGAGCACGCCGCTCACGGCCCCGTGTGCGCTGTTCCTCCACCTCACGTCTTCATGGGGACTTCCTGACATAAGACTGTCGTGGACGCATCAACGAGCGGCATTCTGGGCCCGTCCGCGTATGCGGAGATCAATCCTCCACAGACTTCGGCAGTTCAGGAGACAGCATTGCGATCGATACGCTTTGCCCTGCTGGGCCTCGTGGCCCTCGTGGGCGGCCTCCTCATGGCGACGCCCGCACAGGCGGCGCCCCTCTTCAAGGCCCCCTTCGCCTGCGGCCAGAAATGGACGTACAGCCACCACTCGGCCGAGGTCCGGGAGGCGCTGGACTTCGTCCGCAGTGACGGTGGCACCACCAACGGCGCACCCGTGCTCGCCTCGGCCGCCGGAACCGCCACCCGGCACTACCAGGCGGGCGGCGCCGGCAACTACATCGTCATCGACCACGGCGGCGGCTGGAAGACGTACTACTTCCACCTGGGCGCCTTCTCCGTCGCCGGCGGCGCGTACGTCGGCCAGGGACAGCAGATCGGCACCACAGGCAGCACCGGCCACAGCTCCGGCGCCCACATCCACTACGAGCAGCTCTACAACGGCGTCGGCCAGAAGATCAAGATCAACGGAACCTCGCTCGCCTACCCCTCCTACTACGGCAGCCACCATCTGACCAGCGACAACGGCTGCGGCACCAGCAAGTACTGGGTCGACACCTTCGCCAACGCCACGGGCTACGCGCAGCCGAACACCAACGACCCCCAGGGTGTGCTGAACGCGGGCACCAACTACGTCTACTGCAAGGTCTGGGGCCAGGAGATCCGCGGCGCCAACGGCACCTACAACCACTGGTGGCTGAAGACCGACCTCGACACCACCTACGCGGGCAAGAACGGGCGCGGGGCGTACGTCTCCGCGTACTACCTGTCGCGTTGGGGCAACGACGAGGCGCGCGACAACAACGGCACCGTGATCCCCAACTGCTGACGCCCCGTCTCCGCTCGCGCCGGGCACGGCCGCTCTCCTCGTGGGCGACCGGGCCCGGCGCCCTGGGCACCCCCCGCCGTTGCAGTTCATGGGTGAGACGTCGAGAGTGCTGAGCGGAGCGCCTCGGCACCCGAGCGGTCGGACGGCCGTGCGGCCGGCTCCGCGGACTTGTTCCCGCCAGTGACAGCGCTGTGGATCCGGCCGCCTTGCCCTGCCCCCGTCGGCCCGTGAACGCCCCGACCGCTGCCAAGGGCCGGATAGCGTGGCCGGGTGAATGGATCGAACGCATCGGCCGAGTGCGCTGAACCCGACCGCCGGCCTGACTCGCCCGGGACATTGCTGCCTCTCCTGGGAACCGACGACGCCGCCGTCGCGTTCTTTGCCGGCGTGGCGGACCTCGACGCGACCGACCCGGCCTCCCACGAGCTGGAGGAAGGGATCCGACTCGCCTCCGGAAGCCGGCTGGAGCAGTTCGCTCGGGCCGGTTCGGGGGACGCGTTCTGCTTCGTCGGCGAGGGCGGCGAGGAACGTCCGGTGGTGTACGTGAGCCTCGACGGCCAGGCCGGCCCGCTCGCGCTCGGACTGCCAGAGTTGGTGCGGCTGTGTCTCGTGGCACCGTGGTGGCGGGACGCTCCCGGTCGGACAGCCGAAGAGCTCCAGACGGTCGCCGACGGTTACCGCGACGACATGCCGGACCTCGACCGGCGACGTGATCTTGCGGCCCGGGCGCTCGGCATCGACCCGGCCGGGCTGCCATCCGGGACGACGGTCCTCGCGCGGCTCGTGGAGCTCTCCCGAGGACCGGTGGCCGAGGCGTGTGTTGTCGTCGGGTACGAGGGCGATCCGCTCGATCCCCTCTTCCACGCGACCCACCGCTGACCGACTGGCCGTCGGGGCGGAACGAGGCTTCACGAGAGGCGGGGCCGGGCGGCGCTCTGCTACCGCCGAGGGGGCGGTCAAGGCGGCGACACCGAACCGTTTCCGCAGGTGCCCGGCCTTTCCTGAGCGGGCGACTGCGCTCGCCTGCCGTACAGCTCCAGGGTGCCGACGATCCGCCGTGAGCAGCGGCACGATCAGGTGGACGCCGGGCGGGACCGGGCTCACGATGAGTTCGGGGACGCGGGCGGTCGCCAGAGGGAAGCGCGAAGCCGGGGCGAGGCAGACCTGATGCTTCACTCGGCCATCACATACCGCTATATTCCGTCACACTCCGCCACGACAGGAGGGGCTCGATCGTGTCCCGTTCCGTGCTCTACATGTCCATGTCGCTCGATGGCTTCATCACCGGCCCCGACGACGGCCCCGAGAACGGCCTCGGCACCGGCGGCGAGCGGCTGCACGCGTGGCTCTTCGACGGCGACCACGAGGCCCGCGGCGGAGTGCACCTACCGGTCATCCGGACCCACAGGGCAAGTCTTCCGGTGATCCACGAGATGCTGGCCACCGGCGCGGTCCTGACGGGACGGCGCACGTTCGACGCGGCAGGCGGCTGGGGTGGCGACCACCACGACGGCATCCACATCGAGGTGTTCACCCGCACCGAGCCTGACGGCCACTCTGTCCACGGCCCCAACATCCACTACGCCACGGACGGCATCGAGGCGGCCATGGCGCGGGCCAAGGAGGCCGCCGGTGAGCGCAACGTGCTGGTCCACGGAGCAACCACGGCGCAGTTGGCGCTCCGGGCCGGGGTGCTGGACGAACTCGAGATCCACCAGGTCCCCGTACTGCTCGGCGCGGGCCGGTCTCTCTTCGGCACACTGGGCGCGCCCCACGCGCTCGACCTTGTCCGCGTGATCGACGCCCCAGGGGTCACGCACCTTCGATACCGCGTGGTCGGCTGAGCACCTGGCGCCGTCGCCGTTCCGGACCCACGCGTCCGCCCGGCCGAACCGACTCGTGCCTGCCAGTCCGGTTCGACCGCCGCCGGTATCACCATGATCCACTCGGCGACAGCCGCGGGAACTCCAACGACGCCCTCTTCCTCCTCGCGAACAGTCGGGACCGTCGCGAGAACCGCGTTCCACAAGTCCACTCAGGAGTTCTCACGGATCGCACCGGCCCGTTGGCGCACGCAACGACGGCGGCGGATGACGATCCGAACCCGTGACGGACGGCGTCGCAGTGGTCGGTCCGGTTCGGGAGTGCGGAACCGATCCCGCACGACCGCTCCTCGGCCCGGCACACGGCTCGGCGCCCTGATCGGGGCCGGGCCGCATGGCACCCGCCCGTACTCCGTAGACCTCAACTCCCTGTGTAGAGTCGATCTTTGACGTGTCCCGGATGCCTTGCGGTTTTCTCGATCGGAACGTCGGTCTTTGTCTGTGCGTACGGGGGAAAGGAAACCATCAGATGGCGTGGGACGAATGGGAGCGGTTGAAGGCCGACGCCGGCACCCGAAGCTCCTCCCAAATGCAACTCAACCAGGTGCCGACCGAAGGTGGCGGCGGGCAGCAGGGTGACCTCAGGGCCAGCCAGCAGGACCTGGCCGCGGTCGGCGACAGTGCGTTCAAGCTGTTCACGGACCTCGGCCGCGAGGGCCGTGACGCATGGTCCAGCAGTCAGGCCGCCGCCAAGGACCTCAAGACACAGGAGTTCGAGCTCGGGGGCGCCCTGGACGTGGTCCAGGAACGGTGGGAGAAGTCGCTCACCACCCTGCTCGACGCCTGTGCTCACATCTCCAATCACATGGACTTCACGAAGAAGGCCCACGCGGGAGACGAGTACCACATCGCGTCCACGGTCAGCAGCATCGCCACCCTCGACAAGGGTTTTGACGAGGGGACGAAGCGCTGATGCACCTCGAAGCACTCCGCCACGGCAACTTCTCGCTGCTGAACACAGCGATCGGCGACTGGGGCAAGGTCGTCAAGAACCTGAAGGGCCTGGAGAAGCGGGCGCGTGACGACATGAAGGCCAAGGCCGACAGGGCCAACTGGGCCGGAGTCAATGCCACCGTCTCGCGCGAGTTCATATCCAAGTCGGCCGGTGAGTTCTCCGACGCCGTCACCCAGGCGACCTCCATCCACAACATTCTCAAGGACACGCACGACGAACTCGTCGGCTACCGGGACAAGCTCAAGCAGGCCCTGGACGACGGCTTCGAGAAGGACAGGCTCTCGGTCTACGGCGAGGTCGGTGGCACCTTCCGCATCATGGCGGCCGTACACCCCGAACCTCCTGGCACCGAGGAGAAGGCCAAGGCCCTCAGGGACAGGATCCAGGTTCTCCTCGACCAGGCCACGACGAGCGACTCCACCGCCGCCCGTGCCCTGCGGGCGATAGCCGAACAGGCCGACTACGGCTTCTCCGGTGCCAAGCACGCCGACCGCGACTCCGCCGCCGACGCGCTGAAGAAGGCCGACGCCATGGCGAAGCTGGCGAAGGACGCCAAGAAGATGTCGCCCGAGGAGCTCGCCGAGTTCCAGCGGACCATGGCCAAGTACAAGAACGACGAACTCTTCGCCGCCCAATTCGCCTCCCAACTGGGCGGCAAGGAGACCCTGCAGTTCTGGAACGACCTCGCCGAGATCCACGCGGGCGCGAGAGGCGAGGAGCTCAAGCAGCTCCAGAGCATCCAGAAGGACCTGAGCATGACGCTCGCCACGGCCACGCTGTCCGACGCGGACGGCATGCAGGAATGGAAGAAGAAGGTCCTCGACGAGGCGACCACGGCCTTCCGGGCCAACCCCTCGGATCCGATGAGGCCGCACGGTGCCTTGGGCTACCAGGTGATGAGCAGCCTGATGCACCACGGCAAGTACGACGCCGAGTTCCTCGACGCCTACGGCAAGAAGCTCCTGAAGATGGACATGGCACCGGCCGGCAGCGTCGGCATGGGCACCAACGACCTTTGGAAGGGCACAAACGTCACGGACCTCGTCTTCGGCCGCGACGACGGCCGCGACCCGCTGATCGGCTACATGAAGGCCTTGTCGCACAACCCCGAGGCCGCGCTGGAGACCTTCGACGACAAGAAGGTCTTCGAGCACATGCTGGAGAGCACCCGGTACACCGACCGCGACGGTTCGGTGGCGCACGCGCTCGAGGCGGCGGTGACGGGGTACGGAGACGGTGAGAGGACCACCGACATCCGGCCGCACAGCAAGGCGCAGGTCGAGCTGATGCAGCAGGTCATGAACGCGGTCGCACAGCCGGGGACCGGCGCCGATCTGGTGAACAAGGCCACGGGCGAGAGCTTCGGCGACATGGCGGCCGCCTACATGCCCGAGATCAGCCTGTCGATCTCCGGCAAGGGAGCCGAGTCGATCTTCTGGACCAACAGCCAGGATCCCGATGGCCTCAAGAAGCTGGACGTCACGCGCTTTCTGTACGAGACGGCCAGGGATCCCCTGGGCCGCGCCGCGATCATCGTCGGGGAGAGCGTCTACACGGGAAGTTCCATGGAAGCACACATCGCCCGGCCGGAGATGTTCGACGGAAAGACGGAGGACGCGGTCAAGACCGTTGCCAAGAACGCCGGCATCATCGAGGGCATCGTCGGGCACTCGGTCGCGGACGCCAAGATCGCCGGCGATCTGGAGGCAGAGAAGGACGCGAACACCGCCCTCAAGACCAAGGGTGACATCGTCAAGTCCGTCCTCGCCGCCGGTGTCGGCGTGGGCACCGTCGCCCTGGTGGGAACGGCACCGGCCGTGGCCGCGACCGCTGCCGCAGCCAGCGGCTTCTTCGGCGGAATCGCCGGTATGTCCGTCGACCGCCTCATCGACGCGCAGCAGATCGACGGAGCGCTGGACCAGGCCCTCTACCACAGTGGAGGGACGCTGAACGACTCCCTGGAATCGGCCAACGTGCAGACGCAGCAGAGCGCAGTCGACGCCATCAACGAGCACGGTTCCACGGAATTGACAGAAGATGCCACGCGAAACATGATCCGCTTGGCCGTTCAGGAGGGCTGGACCGACAGCGACTCCATGCTGGAGGACTCTCATGCCCGGCCGGCCGCGTAATTTCTGAGTGGATGTGGGAAGCCTCATGCAGGCAAGTCGAAAGAAGAACGCCGTCACGGTAGGAATCAGCTGCCTGGTGGTGATCGCGGCGGTGTTCGGGTACCTGGAGATCTTCACCAAGGGGATCGACCGGCTGCCGGCCCGGCCGTGCGACGGTGCGGTGGACCGGGAGACCGCGGCGCGTGCTCTGCCCTCGGCTCGTTCGGCCGAGGAGCGGGGGAAACTCCGGGAGGACCGGTCGGACGGCGACTTCTACTTCGCCTGTTACGTACGCACCAGCGGTGGATCCGTCATCTCGGGAGAGGTGGAGCCCCGTGATGCGGCTCCCGGCCCGTGGCGTGACTTCTACGCGGAGAACGGGTACGAAAAGAACCCGGTCGATGTGTCGTCCGGCGACATCAGAGCCGTGGTGCACCCCGACCGCGCGCACGTGTACGTCCCGTGCACCCCGCCCGGCAAGAAGCCCGGCGAGGCGCGGGAAGCCTACGCGCTGACCGTCGACGCCCGCACCATCGGTGAAACCCGCGTCCACGGGAACGAGTTGCGGCAGGTCCTCGTCGACTTCGCCTACCAGCTGGCTCGCCACACGTACAAGGCTGTCGACTGCCAGGAGCCGCGGGCCTTCCCCAAGGAACTGCCCCGGCTCCCCGCGGCCTGAGCGAAGCGAGAGGCCGGGCCGGCAGACGCCGAGATCACGTCGTCGGCGTCGGCCTGGGCCTGGAGTTGCTTGAGGATTCGCTTCCCGTTCCCATGGCGCTGCCGGCGCCGGAACCACCCGTGGGCCGTCTCCCACTCGCCGCACCTGAGCGATACGTCAGGCCTGGGCGTGCCGCTCCGTGTCCGCCGACGTACCCGTCCGCCAGTCGCCGCTTGGCCCAGATCGGAGGCCGTCCCCGCTTCCTGCCCGCAGGCAGCAACGGCACCACCTCGCCCGGTCTGTACTCGTCAGCTCCTCACCCACGCGGGATCGCGGCAGAGCTCGATCGGCTTCTGCAGCGCACCTCAGGTGGCTCCAGGGGTGGGAGCGGTGGATGGCGCCTCGGAGTGGTTCGCGGGGAGGCTGATGCTCGGCTGCGGGTTCGGTATCGCGCTCGGCGTCACCGTGGGCGTCGTGCTCGGGACGGGAACCGGGGACGTCGTCCGGGGCGGGACGGCCGGTGGGGCGGGGCGCGAGTCGACCGGGTCCGGGGCCAGTGTCAGATAGGCGACGCAGGCCAGGGCAGCGGCTACGAGGCCGGCCAGACCGACGCGACGGAACCGGGGCGCCGGGTCTCGGCGCCACCACGGTCGCCGGCGCGCCGTGCGGGGCGGCGCGGCCGAGCGCAGGTCCCGCACGGTCACCGACTCCGCCCGGGCCTCGAGCGCCTGCCGGAGCCGGTGCTCCACGAGCGGTTCGCGTTGCCCGCCGCCTGTCATATCCGTCCCTCCAGGATCCGTTCGAGCGCGTCAAGTGCGCGGCTGGCGTTCGACTTGACCGCCCCTCGGCTGATGCCCAGGGTCTGGGCGATCTCCGCCTCGCTGAGGTCGGCCCAGTACCGCAGCACCAGCACCTGGCGGCGGCGCGGGGTGAGCCGGCCCAAGGCGGCGAGCACCTCGCGGTGCGCCTCGTCCAGGACGACGTGTGCCTCTGCGGAGGGGATGTCGGCCGGGGGCGGTGGTGTCCAGGCGCGGGCGGTCCTGCGGCGGCGCAGGACGGAACGGGCGGTGTTGACGACTGCCGTACGCAAGTACCCCAGCGCATTGTCGACTTCGGTGATGTGCTCGCCGTGGCGGCGGTACAGGGCGGTGAAGGCGTCCTGGACGACGTCCTCGGCGGTGGCGAGGTCGTCGACGAGGAGCACCGCGAGGCGGACCATGCCGAGGCGGTGTGCGTGGTACAGGTCGGTGACGGTGGGAGGTTGGGCGGCCGCGGTGCCGTACGGGCGCGCGGGCAGCGGGTTCGTTGCGAGCGGGTGATCGGCGGGCGGGGCCTGCCGCTCGCGGCGCAGCAGCAGCGTGCGCAGGGCCGCACGCACGCCCCACCCGCCGCCGGGCCGGACCCGTGGGAATACGGGCGCGGCGGGGCGGATCGGCAGGGCGTGGTGCAGCACAGTGCTCCTCGGGTCGTGCACGTCAGCGAAGAGCGCGCCGCCGCACGACGAACAGGGTCCCGGCTCCGAGCGCGACGAGCCCGGCGGCGCCGGCCCCTATGGCGGCGGTGGTGGCGGATCCACCCGTCTGTGCGAGCTCGGGCGGGTTGGAGGGCTGCGGGGCGCCGGGGGTGTCGCCGGTGGCCGGGGTCGGCGCGGCGGACGGAGTGGCAGTCGGCGGGGAACTCGTGACGGGCGTGGGCACGGCGGCCGGTGTCGCCTTCGGCGGCGAACTCGTGACAGGTGTCGGCACAGCGGCCGGTGTCGCCTTCGGCGGAACGCTCGTCACAGGTGTCGGTGCGACCGAGGGAGTGGCGCTCGGTGCGGTCGCCGCCCAGGCAGGCACGGCGATGGCGGCCAGTGCGGCGGTGGCGGCCGCGGTGACGGCTGCGCGCTTCAGGTTGTGCACGGTGGTTCTCCCAACTCGGGCTGGGGCACGGGATCATGCCCCTTCCCCCTGCACGACGTGCGAGTGGGCAGGGGGTTGCCGCCCTTCGCGGAAAACTTTCGGAGGGGCTCCGGGACCTACGCGCCGGCCGGAGAGCGTGGTTCCCGCCTCATCGCCCACAGCACCGGCCCCTCCCCCGGCAGCCGCAACTCCTCGCGCACGGTGAAGCCGAAGTGTTCGTAGAAGGGGAGGTTGGCCGACTTGGAGGACTCCAGACAGACGGGCATGCCCGCAGCGTCGGCCCTGGCCAGGCCCGAGCGCAGGAGGGCGGCGCCCTGTCCCTGTCCCTGGGCGGCCGGGTCGGCACCGATCACCGCCAGGTACCAGTGCGGTTCCCGAAGTGTGTGCTCGGCAGCCGCCTGGACGGCGTCCCTGAACAGCGGTGCCCGGTCGCCGAGGATGCTCTGGAGTTCCTGGACGGTCTCCGCGTCGGGTACGGCCTTCTCCTGTGCTTCCGGTGCCACCCAGAAGGCGGCCGCCGCCCCGGTGTGTTCGCACACGCCGTTGTGGACGTACTGGCGGGAGAAGATCGTGGAGAAGTAGCGGCCCAGCGATGCCTCCCGCGAGGCCGCGTCGGGGAAGAACCAGCGCATCATCGGGTCGTCGTCGAAGGCGCGGGCAAGGGTGCGGCTGATCCGTGGGGCATCCTCGATCGCCGCCGTCTGCGGCGTGTTCGTCATCGGCATACGGGTCATTCTGCCCTTGATGATCTTGGCCGACGGGGTGGGGTCCCGATCCGAAGATCGGGCCCTGTCCGCGGGCAGCGGCCGCCGGTACGCGCCGCTGCTCGCGGGCAGGGGCGCGTACGGCCGGGTCGACCGGGTCGACCGGGCCGACGGCTTCGAGCGGCGGACGCTCGGATGCGACCCGACGCAGGTCGGACAGATCCGCGGCGGCGCACATCGGGCCGTCTCGCCTACCCGACTCGCTTCCACTCCGCGCACCGGTTGGTCTGGAAGTACTCCCCCTTGTTGAGCGTCACCCGTCCCGGCCCCTTGAGGTTGTTGTTCGCGATGATCGCCTCGAACTCGCCGCTGGCGTTCCGCAGTCGGGCCCAGTAACAGCCGAACGAGCTGTCGACCCCCGCTGTCCTGTACGTGCCCGCCTTGATGTCCGTGCCGACCAGGTACTCGCCGTCACCGGCGAACGATGTCGCCGGCCCCGGCGCCGTGGTCTTCTTCGGCGGCGCGGGCGTGGCGGTGACCGTCCTCGTGACAGTGGGGGCGGGCTCCGCCTGCACGGTCCTGGTGACTGTCGGCCCGGGCTTCGGCACGGCGGCAGCGGCGTCCGTGCCGGCCTCCGCCTCGCCGCTGCCGCCGATCCCGATACCCACCACCAGCGCCGCGAGCGCGGCACCGCCATGCGTGAGCCAGCCCTTGCGACGCGACGGCTTCCTCTGCAGATGGGCCGGAGGCTGCGGTGGCGGCCCGTACGGCCAAGGGGAGCCGCCTGACTGCTGGGGGTACTGGGGAGCGCTCATCGCCTTCTCCTGTCGTTCGCCGGAAACCGGACCCGCCCCGTTGGCGGCGCCTCCGCATGCCTGTGCCCGACCGGCCACGCACGGGGCCGCCCCGACAGCAACACTGCAAGCATCCAAAGCAAATCAGGTCCACGAAAGCACTGTCAATCCACTCATCCGATTTGGCCCCTGCCGTAGGATGCATGCGTTCGCCTCACCGACCACCCGACGGGGACCTCATGCCACAGCCATCCGCCCAGGTGACCGCCGCTGAGATCTCCCGCATCGCCGGGGTCACGCGGGCCACCGTCAGCAACTGGCGCCGCAGGCACGAGGACTTCCCGGCCCCCTCCGGCGGCACGGAGTCGAGCCCGCTGTACGACCTCGAGGCCGTGCGGGCATGGCTCGAGGCCCGGGGCCAGACGTCCGCCGCGACGCCGTCGGAGGAACTGCGCACCCGCCTGCGCCTCCACCCCGCCGGCAGCGGCGTGGCCGCCCGTCTCCTCCCGTTCGTCCTGGCCGCGGCCCGCCCCGCGAAGAAGAGAGGGGTCGCGCCGCGCGATCTGCCCGACGCCGAACTGGTCGCCCACGCCGACACCGCGACGCGGCAACTCGCCGACGCGGTCCCAGGAGCCGAGAGCATCACCTTCAGCACCGGCGACGCGGGTGCGCTACGCGCCCTACTGCGATGCATCGACGAGGACGGCGGTCTCGCGGCCCTCGACGTCCTGGCCGAGCGTGAGCTCGAGGACAGCGCGTCGAGCGGTACGTACCTCACACCCGAGCCGCTCGCCGACCTGATGGCCCAACTGCTTCCCGACTCCCCCGGACTCTCCGGTGTCCTGGACCCCGCCTGCGGCAGCGGCACGCTCCTGGCAGCCGCCGCACGCCACGGCGCCACCGCCCTGTACGGCCAGGACTCGGTCCCGGTCCAGGCCCAACGTGCCGCTGTACGGCTCAAGCTGGACAGAGCCGACCACACGGATGTGACCGTGTGCATCGGTGACAGCCTCCGCGCGGACGCGTTCACGGACCTCACCGCCGAAGCCGTCATCTGCAACCCGCCGTACGGTGACCGCGACTGGGGCCATGAGGAACTCGCCTACGACCCGCGCTGGGCGTACGGCCTGCCCGCCAGGGCGGAGTCCGAACTGGCCTGGGTGCAGCATGCCTTGGCGCACCTCGCTCCCGGCGGTTACGCCGTCCTGCTCCTGCCGCCCGCCACGGCGGCCCGGCCGTCCGGTCGCCGGGTCCGCGGCGCACTGATCCGCGGCGGAGCCGTACGAGCCGTCGCAGCACTGCCCGCGGGAGCGGCGGCCCCGCTCCACATCGGCCTGCACATCTGGGTGCTCCAGCGTCCGGAACCGGGCACGGCCGAGCGCTCGTCCGTCCTCTTCATCGACACGGGTGCCACCCGGGACGACGCCTCACCGGGCACGGCACCGCCACGGCGCAAACGGGAGGCGCTCGACTGGGACCAGGTCTCCGAGAAGGTGCTGCGCCACTGGAACGCATTCAGAACCGCACCTGATGCGTTCACCGACGAGCCCGGTGTTGCGCGCGCCGTGCCGGTCGTCGAGCTTCTCGACGAGCTCTTGGACCTCACACCGTCACGCCATGTGCGGGCCACCAGCACCGACATCGACCCTGAAGAGGTGGCGAGGCGCGCCGAGGACCATCTGCTGCACCTGGCGCGGCAGACGGTGGCTCTCGCCGGAGCCGCCGAGCAGGGGCCCTGGCACCCGGCTGCAGAAGGCAGGAAGGAGTGGCGTACAGCCGCGGTCTCCGACCTCACACGCGGTGGAGCCCTGGAGGTTCTGCGAACAGGCCCTCCGGGCAAGGGCGGTCCCGGTTCGGGCACCGGGCACAAGGCGGACGCCGACCGGCCCGTCCTGACAGGCAAGGACATCGCCGACGGCACGCGGGCCTCCGTGGACCTCGGTCAGCAGCAGACGGAGGGCGCGCCCGTTGTGCAGTCCGGCGACGTACTCATCCGCATCGTCCGGGGCGGCTCCGGCCCCATGACCCGCGTTGCCGACGACGATGACGACGGGGCCGTGCTCGGCCACCTCGTCGCCGCGCTGCGGCCCGATCCCGACCGCCTCGACCCGTGGTTCCTCGCAGGCTTCCTCGACGCAGGCGACAACCTGGCGGGCGCGTCGACCGGCAGCACCACTGTCCAGGTCCAGCCGGGCCGACTGCGCATCCCGCTGCTGCCGCTCGAGGAACAACGCCGCTACGGCGAGGCTTTCCGCCGAGTCCATGAGCTGCGACGCGCGGCAGACAGGGCCGCCGACCTCGCCCGCCGGTCGGCGGACATTCTCACGGACGGACTGACGGCGGGGGCGCTCGAGCCGCCGGCGGACCGGATGCGGTAGTCGACTGCGTCGCCCCAGAGGCGCGGCTGCGAGAGCTGGGCCGGGGCGTTCCGACGCCCACTGCAACCGATGGGTGCCCGGTGCCCTTCGCAGCACACCGACGACGGCCCCGCCCTCAATGAGGGACACTCCGGCCGAGGCTGCGTGCGTCCGAAGCAAACACGGCAAAGCCCCTGGTCCGTCACGGTCGTTCCTCTACCGTGGCGCGCATGACGACAAAGCCTCTCCCCCACCTCACTCCGACGGGCACCTGCTGGTGCGGTTGTGCCACGAAGGTCGGTGCCGGGTCGTTCTTCGCCCCCGGTCACGACAAGGTGGCAGAGGCGGCCCTGCTCGCTGCCGAATACGGATCATCCGTGGCTCAGTTGCTGCACGGTCACGGCTACGGCCCCGGGCACTCGGTGAGCGCGCGTGCCGTGTCGGAGGGCGTGTGGCGGAAGTGCCCGTCTTGCAGCTACGTCGGCGCCCCGGCGAGCATCACCAACCACACCAAGAAGGCACACACCGCCATCCCCGCCGCAGACCAGGCCCGAGGAGCGTCCAGGATGACCGACAGCACAATCAGCCAGCGCGCGGACCTCGAAAAGGCGGTGCGCACCTACGGCGGCTGCTGGGACACCGAACGAGGCCTGCGCACACTGCGCGACGCGGGGCACGAGCCGCAGGCGAAGCACACTCGCCAGATCCTCCGCGACCTGGCGAGCGAGGGTCTGCTGGTGAAGGTGGAGGACTGGCCCGTCCGCTACCAGACCGAGCGTCCCGAGGAAACCCCGTAACAGCAGACGGAGGCCGAGCGGACGTTGGCCATCTGCGCGTGCCGCACGGTTGTCGGCCGTTCGGCGCGGCCGGTCTCGGCGGCCCGCAGGGCGGCCACGGTGGCAAGTGTGCTCATGCGGCGCCCTGCCCTGCCTGGTCGCACCATGTTCCGGAACAGCGGTGAGGTCTGTCACGCGACGTGACCCGCCGGTGACGGATGGCCTGGACGACCGGCCGTTCGCGCTGGTGCCTCCAGTCGTCGCACCGGGAACCTGAACCGTCGAACGTGAGTCGGGCTTGCAGCCGGCAACGCCGGTTGTCAGTAGTCGAGGTTCGGGTACCAGTCGTCGCGACCCTGCGGAGTCAGGTCGAGGAGGTGCCAGACGGGGGCCAGGAGGTCGATGCCGCGCTCGTCGATGTCGTCGGTCATGCGCGGGTGGGTGGAGTAGAAGTGGCGGACCGTGCCGTCGCCGTCGCGCGTGAAGACGGAGATCGTGGAATCCTGTTCGCCGTCCTTGTCCTCGCTGCCCAGGTCGTACTTGAACGTACTGTCGCCGCAGCTCAGGAGCCGTAGCCGGTGCCATCCGCGGTTGCGGGCGTGCTGCCGGAGGGCGGGCACGTCGGCGGCCGCCGCGATGACGAAGTCGGCGTTCCGGGCGATGTGATGGGCGATGCCGTTGAAGCCGTCGATCCAGAGGGTGCACATGGGGCAGGGATCGGTCTGCAGCTTGCCGTACATGAAGTGGTAGACGATCAGCGGGCGGTCCGTGGCTGTGAGCAACTCGCTCAAAGTGACCTCGCGGACCGGTGTGTCGCCGGCGTCGAGGTCGGCAGGGCCCTCGATGAAGACGTAGTCGTCGACGGGTGGTCCCTGCGGGAGCGCCCGTCGCTGGGCCGCGACCTTCTCGCGGTGGTGCATGAGATCGAGCTCGGCCAGGCGCAGCTCCTCGCGGGCGTCGAGGTAGTCCGCCGGTTCGTCGGCCAGTCTGGTGTGCCGCAACATCGCGTCCTCCTGGGGTGGCCATCCCCCCGTCCCCGGTCCGGATCACGAGCTCTCAGTTCCCGCGTTCCCGAACTGGTTCTTTGAGTCTACGGCCGCTCCGTGGTCGGCCGACAGGTGAGCTGGGGTCCGGCTCGGCGCTGATTCACGAGTGGCCCGAGAGGGTCTACCCGGCCCTGGTGATCACCGACACCCAGTCCGTCCGCGTGGCGGCCTGGCCCTTCGTCCTGGGTCCGGCCGTCCTGCGAGGGTCGCTCCGTCGCGGGCGGTGGTACGTACGCCTCCGCCCGCGAGGGAGCCATTCCGCCGGAGCAGGCCCGCTTCCCCGGGGGCCCGGCCGGCAGGAGCCGGCAGTGTTGGGTACCCGTCAGCAGACCCAGAGACCGTCGGCCTTGTCGTTGTTGGTGTTGCCGACGTAAGAGCTCCACGACGGAGCGGTGGACGTCCAGAGCCGGGACCAGGAGCTGCCCGTCCAGTTGTAGACGTGGGTCTGGGTGCCACTGGTCTGGTTGTTGTGCCAGGACGACGTCTTGTCGTTGAAGCTCCAGTTGGCAAGGTTCACGAAGGCACAGTCCGACCAGGTCAGCCGGCGGCCGTCGAAGTCGCGGTGCTCGTAGAGGCAGGTCCAGGCGTAGCTGCAGTTCGGTGAGCCGAGGGCCCCGATGGGCTCGTCCACAGCGCGGGCCTTCTTCTCACCCGGCAGAGGCCACGTCATGACCGCGTTGCCGTCGCGCCAGGACACCTGGTTGACGCCGATCTGCTTGCCGCCCGGAGTGGCGGCCATCTGCTCGTCGATCTGCTTCTGCAGATCGGCGACCTCGCTCTTGCTGAGGCCCGCCCGCTCGGCCTGGGCCGCGATGGTGGAGTCGATCGCGGTTGCCGCAGAAGTGGGGCCGGCCAGACCGAGGACGCCCAGGACGCCCACGGAGAGCGCGGCCGCGAGCTTCGTTCTGATACGCACAGGAATCATGCCCTTCAGGTCGCGGTGCGTTGTTTGTTCGTGTGCAATCAACGCTAGAGGTTCGTTCTCCGCGGCCCCAGAGCCTTTCCGGTCGTAGGCCCTCTTGCGCCGCTGCCGCGCGCGCCATCAAAGCCATCGGGCCAGCACAACGCCCCACCGCCGGGCGCACATCGCGCAGTGCCGGGAGTGGAGGTACACACTCCAGGGCGGCAACCGGCCAAAGTGGTGAACACCATGAATATCGGCTTATGCCGCCAGCATAAAGGCCACAAAATCGGACGCTCTGCCACCGCTTCGCGGGGACAGCGGGCGCTGTGGTCAACGCACTTCTTCTGGCACCGAGGGGCAGCCGGCACGACGCACGCCCCGGACCCACAGCACGCGGATGGCCGGCACTCTCTCTCGACCCGTACCCTCACGCATGTGACCAGTGACGAAGACCTGACCCAACTGGAGTGGTGGGCCAACCCATCGACCTGCCTGGCCCGGGTCCCGGTCGTACTCGAAACCGCCCACGACGGCACCTGGGTCGCGTACCCCTCACCCGGGCTCGACGTGGAGACGCAGGACAGCCTCCTCCAGTTCCTCATCGACATGGGCCCGGACTTCAGCCTTCGGTTCAGGGACGGCTCGGTCATTCCTGTCGTCGTGTACTACGCCGGCCACACCAACCGCCTGCGCGTGCATGGCACTTCGTGAATCCGGTCGGACGACACTGTGCCGTGCGCCGACGAGATCGGTGAGGAGCGGCCTCCCCAAGGCGGCTTCAGGAAGCAGTGCGGCTTTTGAACCGCACCGTGTTCGGACCGGCAGGCACGCTCCGTACAATCCCTGGGTGATCACCCCGTTTTTCCGCACATCCCGGCGCAGACTTGTCGCCCTGGCCATCCTGGCCGCCGTCGTCGCCTTCGGGTGGTACGCCGCCCAGCCTGTCCATCCGGCATGCACGGTCTACTCAGGGGCCTACGTACCCGTCAACGCTTCGGCGGCGGAAGCGGACGCCGCAGCCCGACAGGCATACGAGAAGGCCCTGACCGACGGGACGTGCGGACCATGACGCACCCGGCTCCGAGACTGGATCGGTTGACCTGAGTCCGTGGGCCCGATGCGCTGCAAATACTCAAACAATCGATAAGGCAACCGCATTGGCCTCGCCCAGGCCCCCGAGGAACGGCGTTCCGGCCCATCAGGGCACCCTCTTCCCAGGGGATCGCGATTCGCATGATCTTCTAGCCTGGGCGAGGCTACGGAGCAGGGGAATCAGCGATGAGCATGCACTTCGAAACGGGTGACGCATCTCGCCACCGCCACACCCCCTGAAGCGAGAATTTTGGAATTCCTTGGAGAGTCTTGGAATTCAATGGCCGACCGGGTAGGCTGCCGTCCATGACCCCATCGCTCGAGGAACTGGAGGAGCGACTTTCGCAGTTGCGCGCCCGGCTGCGCGAGGCCCGACGCTCCCGTGACAGCGCCGCTGCGTCCCGAGTCCGCAGCGAGCTGCGCGAGGCGGAAGCCGCATGGGAGGCCGCGCTGGACGCCGAGGAATCAGCCGACGGGCCGTCTGCGGGAGCGCCCGGCACATCGGCACCTCTCGCACCGACCGCACCAGACACGGCTCCGCCACCGACCGCACAGCAGCGGGAGAAACGTTCCACGCAGGGCGCCGTTCCCGTCCGCGAGCAGGTCCACCAGTCGCTCACACTGCTCGGAGCACCTGCCTCACCAAAGCTCATCTCCTCCGTGTACGAGGCGTTCTTCACCGAACCGCTCGTCGCCACCAAGCTCGCGTCACTCCGCCGCGACGAGGAACGGTCCTTCGGCGCGCAGGGCTACTCCCGCCCGTACTACATCTGCGCGGCTCTCACCCACGACCGGCTCACGCCCGCACGGGGTCTGCTCGCCGTCTCCGTCTGGCCGTTGGAGCGACGCATCGTCGCGCCGCTGAGCCTGCGTGCCGACTTCCTCACTCATGCCGTCGGTACGGCCGAGCAGATCCAGCGCCTGTCCGACGCGGGACATCCTCCGTCGGATGCCGCCTGGCAGCTGCTGCGCCGCTTCGCACTCAACATCCCCGGGGCGTACGACAGCGACAACGTCGATCCCACCCGGGTGATCTCCGCCGCACACACGGAGGCCGTGGTCCACGTGGAGTCCGACAGCGCCCAGCGCCGGTCGGCGGCAGACCGCGCTCGCAGCCAACTCAGTGATGTGCAGCAGCTGTTCGGTGCTCCGTCGATGCACAACGCGCTGCGCGGCGCGGGTGGCGCACATTCCTGACACCACACCCCTCAACGGCCTCTGAACCGACGTGTCTCCGCATTCGCCTGCACTGTCTCGAAGAAGAGAAGATGCCCCCGCCTCCTCAGCCCCCTCAGCCTCCGCGGCCCCCGCTCGGGCCTTCTGAGAACCGGCTGGCCGCACTGCGCGGCCCGCGCAGCCCGCAGCCGTACACGGCGCGGAAGATAACCGCGCTCACCGCGAACCCGGCCTGTGCCCGCCGCGCCGTACTGGACGCCGCCGGCGTGGACAAGGCCGTCCTCGCCCAACGCATGGGCTATGAGCCACGATTCGGCCGGTCGCCGTTCGCGATCAGCCGCGAGCTGGCCTTCGAGGCCCTGGTGAAGTGGGGCGGATACGCCGAGCTCATCCGTCTGCTGCGCGAGCAGCTCGACGTCCCCGTCGCGGAAGCCGCCGTAGCCGACCTCACCGACGTCGGGGGCGACACATCGTTGCTCCGCCGGGCCAAGGAGACCCGCCGCCTCCTGCGGAACCTCGTCTCCGGCAGCGACCAGCGTCTGATCCTCGACAGCCCCGTTCTCACTCTCGAAGTGGCCGGACAGACGGCCTATCTGGAGCCGCATGCCCTGACGCACCGCATCGGCGGGCACTTCTACGTCGCCGAGATCCGCTCCTTCGCAGCGATCGACGGGCAGGCGAACCCGTCCGCGGTCGCCCAGACGACCAAGCAGGCGGCCGTGTACGTCCTCGCCCTGCGCCGTACCTTCGAGGCCGTCGGCCTGGACCCGGAGCAGATAGCCCATCAGTTCCTGCTCGTCTGCCCCAAGGACTTCTCCAACCGGCCCTACGGCCGCCTGGTCGACCTCCGCCAGGAACTCGACGCGCTGGAGTTCCAGTTGACCCGGCTGCGCCGCGCCGATGACCTGGCGCTGCGGCTCCCCGAGTCCGCCACCCTGGACCTCGACCGGCACGAGAGCGAACTCGACTCCTCGGTCGGCGCCCTCGACGCCTCCTACACGCCGGACTGCCTCTCGTTCTGCGAGATGGCCCGCTACTGCCGCGACGAGGCGACCGCCTGCGCCGCGCCCGCCCGGCTCGGCGGCGCCGTACGCAACGGTCTCCCGGGCGTCGACTCCACCCGTACCGCCCTGTCGCTCATCGACGGCACTCTCGCCGCGGGACCGGCCGAGGCACAGGCCGTCGACCAGCTGCGCGCCGCCGACCGGCTGCGCCGACTGCGCCAGGGGGGCGCCGCATGAGCACACTCGCCACCGTGGCCGCCCTGCGGGCGGCGGAGACCGGCCGGGCCGAACGGCTGACGACCGTGCGGCACACGCACCTGGACGACCGGCCGTTCGTGCTGGTGCCGTTGACGCTCGCCGGGGAGGCCTGCGCGCCGCTGGCCGCCCTGGCGGGAACCGACCCCGAGCAGCCGGTACTGCTGACGGTCCGACAGCCCCGCGACCGCGCCGAACGGTTCCGTTTCGTCGAGCGTCTCGCCGCACTGCTGCTGCCGTACATCGAGGAGTGCCGCATCGGGGAGACGCAGACGTACACCGTCGGCCGCGGCCAGGACAAGGAGGAACGGCAGCGCTTCGGCCGAGCACCACAGCTCATCCTGCCCTGCGGTGAAGGCCTGGGGTACGTTCGACTGCTCGGCCGTCTGACCAGGCTGCGCGCCGTCGAGGGACCGTACGCCGTCGACCCGTCCGTACCGGCCCTCGGCAAGTGGCTGACCTGGTTCGCCGAGCGGGCGGAGTACCCGGGCTGCGGTGTGCTGCAGGCCATGACCCGGCTGCTGGCCGCACATTGGGTCACCGGACAGAGCCCCTCCGAGGACTCTCACCTCGCCTCCCTCCTGGCCTGGATCGACCCGCCCGACGGCCGAAGCGGCGCCGAGGCGGCACGGGACGCGGAGGATCCGCTGCGGTGGCCGCCGGCCGGCCCGGCGACGGACCCGGTCTTCGACCGCACCCTGGACGAACTGATGACCCGCTACGGCCAGGCCGACTCGGACCGCGACCGGGAGGCGGCCGGCCGTCAGATCGACCGTGAGCTGCGTGACCAGATGCTCCCGACGTGGCAATTGGTGTGGCGCGGCGTGGATCTGCTGCGTGAACTGCCGGAGGGCGGGCACGTCGCCGAGCGGTGGGGCTACGACCGACGGCTGTTCTCCGAGTACGTCACCTACCTCGAGGACGACGGCCGCCCGCAGGCCCGCCGGGACCACGCGGTCGGGGCCGCCCGCCGGCTCGCCCGCATGGAGGAGGCGGCCGCACGATACGACGCGGAGCGGGCGTACGACGACCCGCTGGTCATGGCGGAGTACGAGCTGACCGGCGAGGCCTTCACCGGTCGGGTGACGGCCCGTGACGAGGACCGTTTCGTCGACGGCACCCGGCCCGGCTCCACGGTGTGGCGCCCGACGATCACCGTGCGCAGCGAGACGCCCGTGCGTCTGGCCGTGGGCGCGCAGATCAAGTGCCCCGCCCGCGCCGGGCAGAAGGCCGAGATCGTGGACGTGGTTCCGGACGGTGACACCCATGCCGTGGTCGTCCAGCTCAACGGCGGCTTCGACCGGAAGCGCAAGCCCCCGGCGCCGCCCGGCACGCTCGCCGAGGTGGGCGACACGATCACGTACACGTCCGTCGACCCGAAGAGCATGCCGTCCGTGCTGCCCGCCGAGGAGGACACGCCGTGGACGCACGGCGGTCCGCCGCAGCCGTACGAACCGACCGACGAGGACGCAGAGGAGACCTGGGAGTGACCGCCACCGCCGAGAACGCGACGTCCGACGCCTCCCCCGGGGCGCTGGCCGACCGGGCGGTCGCGGGCATCCTGTCCGGTCTGGACACCGCGACCGGCCGGGGCGTGGTCGTCGACTCGCCGCCCGGCGCCGGGAAGTCCACGCTCGTCAAGCGCGCCACCGGGCACCTCACGGCGGCCGGCCACCAGCTCATGGTCGTGGCGCAGACCAACGAGCAGGTCGACGACCTCGTCGACAACATCGCCCGCGAGTACCCGGACCTCGCGCTCGGCCGCCTGCACGCGAGCACCTTCACACTCCCCGAGCGCGTCCTGCGGCACGCCAACGTGACCGGCAGCAAAGACGTGACCGCGCTGCGGGACCTGCCGGTCGTGGTGTCGACGGCGAAGAAGTGGTCGTACGTCAGTGCCGACAAGTGCGCGCCGTGGCAGTGGGCGATCGTCGACGAGGCGTACCAGATGCGCTCCGACGCGCTCCTCGCCACCGCGCCCCTGTTCAGCGAGGACGACTCGCGGGTCCTGTTCGTCGGCGACCCGGGGCAGCTCGACCCGTTCGCGACCGTGGAGACCGACCGCTGGCAGGGCCTGACCTGGGATCCGCTGCGCAACGCCGTCGATGTCACCCTCGCCCACAACGAGGACTTGGACCGCCACCAACTGCCGGTGTCCTGGCGGCTTCCCGAGAGCGCCGCACCGCTGGTCGAGCGGGCGTTCTACCCCTTCTACCGCTTCACCTCGGGCACGAAGAGCGCCGACCGGGTGCTCGGCTACGGCAGCGCGCCGCACCGTGCGACGCCCGCGGACAGCGTCCTGGCGCGGGCCGCGGAGACGGGCTGGGGTCTGCTGGAGCTTCCGGCGCGCCAGACCCTCGAGGAGGACCCGGAGGTCGCCGAGGCCCTCGCGGCGACAGCGGCCCGGCTGCTGGAGCGCGGCGCGCTCGTCAACGGGGAGCTGCTCACCGAGCCCCGTATCGCCATCGGCACGGCGCGCACGGTCCAGGCGGACGCGGTCAGGGCCCGGCTCGCGGCGCGCGGCCTGACGGGCATCACGGTGGACACCGCCAACCGCCTCCAGGGCCGCGAGTTCGACGTCACCCTGGTCTGGCACCCGCTCTCCGGCCGCCAGGACGCGTCCGCGTTCCACCTGGAGACGGGCCGCCTGTGCGTGCTGCTCTCCCGGCACCGCTTCGCGTGCATCGTGGTCGCCCGCGCCGGCATCCGCGACCTCCTGGACCGCCACCCGCGCAGCAGCCCGGTCTACTTGGACGTCCCGCCGAAGTTCCCGGACGGCTGGCGGGCGCACCAGGTGGTGATGGGGCACCTGGAGCGGGCGGAGCACCGGGCCTCCGGCTGAGGTGTTGAATGACCCAGCGGGTTGTCGGAGCAGGCTTCGGAATCCACACGCCCGCTCCGTTCCTCAGCCACGCATGAGGTCCCGGTTGACGCGGTCGACGAGTGCGTAGAGCGGACCATCGGCGACGACACGCTCGCCCCTGCCTCGCCGCCAAGGATCCACCTCGATGAGACGTCGAAGACCTCGCCCGCCGCATCGCCGAAGCCGTCGGCGTCCGCCGTATCGGCCACCCCTTCGACATCCAGGAATCCGCCTCCGGCGTCAAGACCCACGCCGAAGGGCCCGTCATGATCTGGTACCAGGAGGACTGCCGCGACGACGTCGTGCTGATCCTCCGCGTACAGCACTACCTGGCCTCCGATGCCGACCCGGACGGCGAAGACTAACGAGCTCGCCACGCAGCAGCGCCCACGGGTTCGTCGGTCGCTCTTCACCGGCACAGACAGCGAGGCCGGCGGATGCCCCGGTCAGCCACCGGTTCGGGCCGGCGGGTCCGTCACGGAGCGACCGCACGTACAAGGAGCGTCCCGATGTGCCCGGGCCGAGGCGCGTCGAGCACCCACGCGTCGGCCGTGGCGAACCCGGCTCGGGTGAGCAGGCGCTCCCAGACGGCCGGCCGGTAGCAGTAGCGGTAGGTGAACATCGCCTTCCCGGCGAAGCCTCCCTTGTACATGCCCTGCGGCCCGTACGCGCCGGGGATGGCCGGCGGCTGCGAAAACACGAAGACACCGCCGGGCCTGAGCCTCCCGCGGACCAGAGGGAAGAGACGGCTCGGGTCGGTGAACCAGGCGGCTCCGAAAATCGAGTAGACCGCGTCGTACACCTCCTCGTGCCCGCGCAGGTACTCCAGTACCTCGGAGCGCACGAACTCCGCGCCAGTGCCGTGCCATGTGGCAGTGGCCTTCTCGACCATGACGGGAGACAAATCGACGCCCCGGGCGACGACGCCGCGCTCGGCGAGGTGAGCGAGGGCGCGACCTGTGCCGCAGCCGATCTCCAGCACGCGGCGCGGGTCGCCCAGCAGCTCCGGGCCGGGTCCGTGACCGGCGTACTGGGTCCAGCCGAAGCTCGGCTCCGCGCCTTCCCTGAATGCGGAGGCGGCGAACGTGTCCCACAGCTCCGTCTCGGCTGCGATGTCGTGTTGTACGGGCAAGGCGATTCCTCTTCGCAGGGGTCGGCCCCTGTCCTCCCGGGGAGCTGACGACTGGGGCCAGGGTAGGGCCGGTCAGTGGCTGTCGGGGACCTTGTGTTGTCACACGGTGAGCAGTCCGTGCCGTCGATCGCCCACAACTCCTCGCCGATGTCGAACCGATCGACTTCAGGAAGTCCGCCGAGCGCAGGCACAGGCCGTCACGACGCCGCTCGACGAACGGGACGTGGTGCTTGTAGCGGCCCTCGTCGTACGCGTCGCAGAGGGCCCACCACACGGGCGGATCGCGGATGAGCTGGTGCACGCCGATGTCGACGAGCTCGCCGACCCCGAGGTGGACCCCCGGGTGCTCCATGCAGTTGATGGCGTACATGACGGCGTTGCCGAGGCTAGGTTCGGCTATGTCGCGGACCATCGAGTGGTCGCGCAGCAGCAGTGCCACCTCGCGGTCCCAGAGGGAACGCGAACCGTGCAAGAAGAATCCTGAGTGTGCACGCGGGCTGGACTATTACTTCAAGCAAGACGTGAAGGTCACTCAAGTCGCCGACTACTATATACCTGACGGAAAGACAACAAACACGGAAACACACCAAGTACGTCACCTATGTGAGACAGCTTCACGGCAGGTAGCGGCACGGTAAGACAGGATGTTGAACGTGAACTTCTCTGTAACCCCAGCCCAGTTGATGCGGGCCTACGGCCTGGACAACGTCGTGTACTTCCCGCAGGACGAAACTGTCGAGTTCGAAGCGCGTTCGGCGAACTTCTTGAGCTCTGTAGGGATTCCCCATTCCGATGTTTTCACTTCACGGGAAGACGTTGAGGACCCCTACCCTGCCGATCTGGACGCGATTGGCCTCGGAAGCCGTTTCGATCACTACGGTATGCCCTGCCCGGCGGAGAGTCGGTCCTGGTGGATGCTCGGCTACCTGTTCACCTCCCTCGTGGCCATCGACCCCAAGTCCGGAAAGTTGTACGCCTTCCCGGAAGGATCTGCCGACTACACCGAGCTCCACCGAGATGTCGAATCCCTTGTATACGCGCTCATCGATTTCCGTAAACTCGAGGTCGATCACGACAACGACGTTGACCCCGAGGAGCAGTCAGCGCGTTTCAAGCGAGTGGTCGGCGCCTTCGACCCTACTCCCTTCGCCGATGAGGACTCACAGTGGAATCTGTCACTGGAGGAACTGGAACACGGAATGTGGTGAGACGAAATCCCCGCAGCTGTGTGGGTTCGGCCGCCGCCCAGGGTTTGATCAAGTTCCGTGACAGTCAGGGTTGTTGGTCATGCACAGGAATATTGCACCCGGCCGACCGGAAGGACGGACAACTCGGCGAAGGAGCGCCGCTCATGACGTCGCTCACCGGTTTCTCCCCCAGGGTGACTCATCACGCCGGAGCGGCGGCACCAACGCCGCCCTCGTCCGTAGCGCCGGAGGAACCTGGCCCGCACATCCATCGCAGACAGAAGGCCACTCTCCTGGACGGCCTGGAGAGCACTCACGGCGTCAGGGCTTGGGTTCCTCCGGCTTGGCGGCAGTGGTGTCCGCGCCGAGCTGTTCAGCGTGTGCCGGGGCGACGGTCTCGTGCTCGTCCACGACTTCACCGTCCACGACGTTGCCCTCCGCCCCTCGGTGCGACGGGTCCGCCAGGGGCAGGCCGGCGAGGTGCTTCTTGAGCCTCTTGGCCATGGGAAGGTAGGTCGCCAAGGTGAGCCCGCCGGACACCACGGCTCCGACGATCGGGATGGCCTTGGAGACGCCCTTCGCGAAGGACTGCTTGGTCATCTGAACGCCGAGGTAAGCCGCGGACTTCTTCACGAGCGGATAGATGACGCCCTTGGTGAGCGCCTTCTGGGGCAGCTTCTTCGCGACCTGCTCCGCCATCATCCCGGCGACCTTCCCGACGGCGACGTTCGCCGACTGGGTGCCGAACATCACGCCGAAGAACAGCGTGAGCACCCCCACGGTCGCGTCATCTACGTCATCGCCGTCGTCGGAGAACAGATCGGGCCAGCTGTAGAGGTAGGCGAGTTTCTGCGAGATACGAAGCATGTGGCCGACGTACTGGGCCAGATCGGCGGGCACCGTGGCCGGGAGGGCGAGGATGCCGGGTATCCCGGCGGCGGCCGAGAGGGCGCTGACTTTGGCGGTTTCGTAGCGGATGGAGTCGTTGGCGACCTTGTCGAGGAGCTCGACGGTGATGCCCGCCGCAGCGGGAGTCTCTTCTATCGCTCGTCGGATCTCGTCCTCGGAGCAGTGCCGAGCCAGCGCACTTCGGAGGTACGCCTCCCTCTGGATGCGCACACCCGGTAGCTTCGCCGCCGCCAACAGCACCGTGAAGAAACGCGACTCGGGGTTCTCGACCTCTTTACCCTGCTTCATGGCAGGAACTTACAGCACCTCCGAGCCGCAACAGCCTTGATGTGGAGGCTTCGTTGAGATCTCGTAATGAGGGTGGCCACGGCGTGATGGCCAACTCCAGCACCATGCCGACGGCCACCCGATGAGGCGACCGCTGTCGCGAGACGGGCGCCTTTGGGCGGACAGGGAACGGGACACCCCCGAACGCGCGATCAACACGGTCGAGAGAGAGCGACCAGAGAGGGATCAGGTTTTCGGAAGTGGTACGTGGATGCGGCCAAGGTCAGCCGGGAGCAGGCTGCGCGTTGGCTGCCGCCAGCACCTTAGGGAGCGGTGACTGGAGTCAAAGCACCTCACGGGCGGACGAAGGCCGGGGCGTCCGACTCCTACCACAGGAGCAGCGCAACGATGTCGCCGGCCGCGTTTTCCCGGGCGTGGCGCAACCGCCGGTAGAGGGAGCACCGCCGGCCGTGCGCGTGGCGCCCCCACCTTCCCAGGTGCCTTGATCACAGATCCGTGGAAGCTCCGTACCCTGGGACCTGCCCGCCACATGACACTCGGCCGCGCACGGAGGCACCCCCGTTGACAACGGATCTCAGCTCCACAACCGGCGTCCGTCAGGCATTGGCGGTCGTCGTGCCGGTGCGGCTGACCGCTCCACCGACCTGGCCGACCGGGCCCATACCGTTCGATCTCGGCAGCCGCCGCACAGACGCGGAGACCCGGCAGACGTACTTCACCCCGGCAGCGGCCCGCGCCTTGTACGGCACACCGGAACGGCCCTGTCGCTGGCACCGGTTCGCGGATGTGCGGCACGAGTCGCTGCATCTTCGAGGGATCGAGTTACTGCGGACCGCCACCGGACGCCATCCGGAGCATGCCCTCGCCGTACTGCACTTCGACGTCGTGGGGCCTGCCCTCCTCGAGACGCTGCGCGCCATCGGTCACCGCAGCCCCGCCGCGCCCGACCCGCTCGACGGACCGCTCTCTCCCGCCGTACTGCTCGACGGCGTCGCCGAACCGCGCGGGGCCACGGCTCCGTTCGCCATCGCCCACCCCTACACCGTCGCTTTCCTGACCCCCGACGCCCACCACACTCCTGCCCTGCGGCAGGACGGCCGGCTATCGGACTCCGCCGACCGCTGGCTCTGGTACCTCGCCTCCCGGTCCACGGACAACGACTTCCCCACACCCGTCGAGCAGTGGCCCGACCGGACCAGTCACGCCCTGCGGATATCCGCCGACTGGAGCGCCCTGGTACTGCGCCACGGGGCCGCCTTCCTCGGACATCGGGCGGACCCGGGCGACGGCGACTTCTACGGCTTCGCACAGCTGCACTGCCGCACCGTGTATCTGGACGCCCTCCTCCTCGGGACCGTCCAGCGCGACCACATCGACGAACTCACCGATGGGCTCTCCGGCATCTTCGACGGCCCGGGGCTCGCGCGCCGGGTGGCAGCCCTCGAGCGGCACATCGCGGCCTTCCGCAGCACCTACTGGCGCCAGCACCTCACCGCTCACGGCCCCGCCAACGAACTGCTGCTGAGCTTCCAGGCCCAGTACCGCCTGCCGGAGCGCTTCAGCGAGATCCTCGCCGAAGCCGCCGACTACGCCCGCCTCGTCCAGACCCAGGAGAGCCAGCAGATCGCGGGCGCCCTGGGCGTCCTGACCATCCTGGGTCTCCCGGTGGGCACGGCCCTGAGCGTCCTTCAAGTACTCGGCGCGAAGGGTGCCGCCGCCGTCGTCACCGCCCTCGTCGCCGCTCTGGCAGCCACAGCACTGGTCCTCACCACCCGTTACGGACGTCTCGTCCTGTCCTCACTGCGCGGCCGGGACCCCGGTGACTCCCGCGGTGCACCCGCGCCACGGAGAAGCAGACGACTACGCCGATGACCGAAATGCTGCTGTGACCGACCTTCAACGGACTGTTAGGTTCATGTCCGCGGACCTGGGAGACGAGGATGCGGGACACGGGGTGACGGGAAACGAGGGGGAGCCGCTCCGGCTGTACAGAAAGGCTCTGAGGTACGCGGAATCGGACCCCGAGGTCTTCCTCGGCACAGCGAGGAGAGCAGCGGAGTCGATCCTGTTGGACATCGCCATGCGTGAGGCCGTCGGCTCGAAGCCGACGCTCGAGTCGCTGCTGACCGTGCTCTCCGGAAAGGGCCTGGTGCCTCCCAAGGTGGTGCTGGCCGTGCGCACCATCCAGAACTACGGCAACTACGGCAGCCACGCGCAGGATTCCGCCTCCGAGGAGATATCGGCGGAAGACGTCAGGCCGTGCCTCAACGCCTTGACCCAACTGGCAGTCTGGTACGGGCAGACGAGCACGTCGCTCGCGGAGGAGGCCGCACGGCACCGCCTCTCCGACCACCGGCGCGGCACGGGCACGACGCGCCTCGCGGACTCGACCCTCATCGTCATCAAAGCCGTCCTGCTGGGCTGCGGCCTGGAGAGGACGCTGGCGCGGCGCAACCACCGCGTCGTGCCGGTGCAGCTCCCCTGGTCCGACAACCTCGTACGCGACGTGTCGACCCGGCTCCTCGACGCGGCCGTGTACAACGAACGGCGGGTGCTCCGCCTGCTCGAGGCCGAGCCTTCGATCCGTGACCAGGTGGTGTCGGTGGGGCGGGTCGGCCACTCGATGGGCGGCCGCAACTTCTATCTGCTGGCCACCCGTGCCGGCCGGTGGGGCGGCGTGACGCCCGAGGAGTTCCTGGCGGATCCGGCCGGTGCACAGATCGCGGTCCCCAAGCAGAGCGACATGTTCGACAATCTGCTCTCTGCCCTGTCGACCGACGAGGCGGGCTTGGCGGAGAGGGGAGTGAGCGTCCTCGACGTGCCGCACCATCTCGGCCTGGAGCTGTTCCATCTGAACCGGGACGTGCTCGCGGTCGGCGGCCAGAACCTGCGTATGCACGCGCAGGAGGACGACGCGTACTTCGAGCTCCTCAACTCCGACGTGCTGCCTGACCGGACCCGGGCTCGGCTGCGGTCCGCCGCAGCGAACGTGTTCATCGCGAACCGGGCCTGGCTGGAGGAACTGGATCTGACCCCGGGCGAGCTGCACCGTGAGCTGATGCGGTCGTTCCACGACTGTGGTTCCGACGACGAGACCTATGAAAGTCTGGTCCGCGACCTCGTGACCCATGCCTCGTTCCCGCCCGGGACTCCCCCCGAGAGCCGTGAGCGACTGGTGCGTCATGTGCTGTTCGAGAGTTACCGCTGGGGTCGGCCGTGACCGGGCAGAAGCGTGTTCTGGTGGTGGGCGGGACGAACTTCGACGTCATCGCACGGGCTGATCGGCTGCCCACGGAGCACGAGAAGCTGCGCGGCAGCGAATGCCGCGTGCTGCCGGGAGGCGCGGCGTCGAACACGGCTGTGGGGCTCGTGCGGCAGGGCTGCTCGGTCCGGCTGGTGTCCGCGGTCGGCGACGACACGGCGGGCTCGATGTGCCTGGAGGTGTTGCGGGCGTGCGGCGTCGACACCTCGCTGGTGCAGGTGCAGGCAGGGGCCCGGACGAGCACGGCCGTCGTCCTGTCGTCGGCGGGCGGCAAGCGGATGCTGACCTTCGCGGGCGCTGACCGCGGGCTCGCGTTCGACGCCGTCACCGAGGACGACGTACGGGGAGCCGATCACGTCCACGTCGTGGGCGAGCCGACGACTGCCCTCGCACGAGTCGTGGAACTCGCCCACCGGGTGGGGCGCAGCGTATCCGTCGAGTGGAACGGCAGGGACATGAGCACGCTCGCGCGTCGGGCTTCGCTCAACTTCATGAACGCCGACGAGGCGGCTCGCCTGCCGTATGCCGAGGGCACGTCCGATCCCGCCGCGACTGCGCGGCGAACCGCCGCGGCGGTCGAGGGTGATGTGATAGTGACCATGGGCGCCGGGGGCGCCGTGTGGGCCGCCTCCGACGGGGAACTGTTCCACGAGCCCACCGTGCCGGTGGTGCCGGTGGACAGGACCGGTGGCGGGGACGCGTTCGACGCGGGCGTCGTCGCGGGGTGGCTGCACGGTGAGCAGCCGGCGGCCTGTATGCGGCGGGGACTCGACGCGGCACTGCATGTGATCAAGAAAGTGGGGGCTCACCCGTGACGAGATGGCTCGGAGTCGCACTGCTGCCGCGGGCGGATCATCTGCGCGCCGCCGTACAGCTGCAGCGGGACATAGGCGGCGACATCGCCCTGCAGCCTCCACTGGACCCGCACGGCAACCTGCCTCATGTCACGGTCTTCCAGGGCCCGTTCGCCGAGTCCCTCGATCCGGCGTGCGCGCTGGAGATCATCGGCACGTCGGCCGACGAGGGCGGCCCGAAGGGCGAAGTGTCCTTGTCCAGCACCGGCGTGGTCTACCAGCCCACCGGCTGGCTGTTCCTCTCCCTGGAACGCCCGCCTCTGCTCGAAGCCCTGCAGGAGGCCTCGCTGGCCGCGCTGGATCCCCACCTGGACCGTGCTGCCTTCGACAGCGACAAGGACGTCTCCCGCTTCACCGAGAGCGAGCGGGCAAGCTTCCGCCGCTACGGCTACCGCTACACCGGGGACGCGTACGCCCCGCACATCACCGTGGGCCGGGCCGAGGAGGAGACCGCCCTGGAGTTGGTACGGCGAGTGCCGGAACGGGTCAGCGTGCCCAAGGAGTGGGTGTTCGACCGGCTCAGTTTCTACGTCATGGGACAGCACGGCGCCCACGCACAGACACTGCTGGAACGCCCACTGGCGCGCACGTGAAGGGCGCGGGACAGCTGTCGGCGGTCGCCGAAGCGGCTGTGGACGAGGCGGTCTCCTGGTTGTCGACGGCCGGCGGGGAATGGTCGGCCATGCGGTTCAAGGACTCGGGTGAGGAAGTCACAGCGGCCGATGTCGAGGTCGAGGCCCGGGTGACGCGGTTGCTGGCGGCGCGGACACCGGAGATCCCGGTCATCGGTGAGGAGTCGTCGACGGGGCATCGGCCGCTGCCGGCGCGGTGCTGGCTGCTGGATCCGATCGACGGAACGATGAACTTCACGCGGGGCGCGCCGCTGTACGCCGTGTCCCTCGCCTACGTGCAGGACGGCGAACCGGAGGTGGGTGTGGTCCACGCGCCGGCCCTCAGCCTCAGGTGGACGACGTCGGAAAGACGCCCAGAGACGGTTCGTCCGGTGGCCGAGGACCTGCGTCGCGCGGTCGTGGGCGTCTCCGGCACCGGCTCGAGCAGCAGCGGCACGCACCGTTTTCTGGACCGCGTCCACGACGAGGCCTACCGGGTTCGGATGCAGGGCTCCATGGCCCTCGATCTGGTCGGCGTGGCCGAGGGCTGGCTGGACGCCTGCGTGTGCATCGCGCCCAAGCCGTGGGACGTCGCGGCCGGGGTCGCGCTGTGCCGCGTGCGCGGCCGCGAGGTGCTCGGCGCGGACGGCCGCGCGTTCTCCTTCGACTCGCCGGTGCTGATCGCGAGTGGGAGCAGGGTGGCACGTGTGCTGGCAGGTCTGTGGAGCACCACGGCACTGGCAGGCCCATAGCTCGATAGCGCCGGCACTACCCACAAGCCGGCCCCGACCGCCGCGGCCAGTGGGGCGACCATCGTGGTGGGGAACGTCGATGCGGCCGCCACTGCGGGAACCGGCCGGATCGATCCCTCCGGGCAGGTGCTGTCGCTGATCCTTCGGGGCCGCGCCTCGGCGCGGCCCCGAAGGACGCTTCAGCCGATCACACCCAACGCCCGGTGCAGGACCGGTTCGACGCGCAGCCGGCCACCGTCCCGGTCAAGCGCCTGCAGTGTCTCCAGGCACACCACCGCCCATCGCGCGTCGTCCGCGTCGCAGCCCGCGAGTTCTACGGCGGCCACGCAGTCGGCGTCCGGATTCCAGCCGGTGCCCAGCTGTTCGACGACCGCCCGGTAGCCGGTCCCCGCCGCGTCGTCCTCGAGGACTCCCACCGCATCCACGAAGTCCTGGGCTCCCTCCTTGCGCTCGAGCCACTGCTCCAGCTCGTCCAGTGCCCGCTCCTGGTCCTGGTGGCGGCTGCGCAGTTCGAGAGCCTTGTCCAGCAGGACCGGCCAGCCACCGGTGAGCCCCGCCAGTCGGGCCAGCCTCGCCTCGGCCTCGTAAGCGCTGTGGTACTGGGTCCAGTCCCGCAGCGCCCGCTGGTCGTAGCGGCGCAGCACCACCGCGGTGTCCACTTCACCGGTCCGGCCCGTCTCGGGAACGTTCAGCAGGTCTCGCCAGAAGCCGAGCTGGCCGACGCCCGACACCAGGACCACCGACCGGCCGGCCTCGGCAGCGGAGGGCTCGACGGCCGTGGCCTGTTCCAGGGACTCGCGGCAGGACTTGTCGCTGCTGCACGTGAGGTCGCTGATGAGCAGCCGGCGCTCGCCGGCCCGCCCGGCGGCGAGCTCCCTGCGGAAGGTGTTCGCGTTGCCGATCGGCGGCAGCGTCCAGCCCGCCACACGGCCGGTGGCGTCGCGGAGAGTGCGTTCCACGTCGCCGATGCCCGTCGCCCGCGTACCGAGCACGACCCGCACCTGGTTGCCGCCGTCACCGAGCAGACGGTCGATCTGGCTGATGGTGAGGGGTGCGGAGCGCCTGCCGTCGTCGAGCCCCGGGCGGCTCTCCTGTACGGCCGCCTCCTCCAGACGCGACTCCCGCTCGGCGCCGAGCAGCCGTGCCTCGATCTCCTGGGCGGTCCCGATCATGCGCAGGGCGTTCGGGCCCCGCAGATGCCAGCCCTGGCCGTCATGGTTCGGTGCCAGGACCCCGAGGCCGACCATCTCCTGCAGGTAGGCGCGGAACCCTTCGGTGTCCAGCTTGTCGAAGCCCTGCGGCCACCAGCCGGCGCACTCGTCACGCAGTTCCCGGTCGCTCAGCCGGGTCTCCAGGCCGTTGTCCCTGGCGTGCTGGGCAAGCACGTTGGCGACGACGTTGTAGCGGTCGTCCAGGGCAAGGGTGTCCTTGAACGCGGCAGTGATGTCCGAGCGGAGCGAGGCGTCCTGCTCCACGGCCTCCACATCGCCCGCCTCGATCGTGTACGGGGGAGGCGCGAGCGGCTGCCGCTCCCGCTTGTGCTGCATGACCTGCACCATCCGGCTTCCGAAAATCTGCAGGAGGAAGGGCTGGTACGAGCAGAATCCCAGCACCCGGTTAACGAGGTCGACATCGGCGAACTCGAAGCCGAGAGCCCGCATCGGATGGGTGATCAGGTCCGCGGCGAACTGCGGGGTGAGCGGCCCCACGACTGTCGGTGTCTGCGCGAGGTGGCTGAACGGGCTGTTCCTGGCCAGGCGGGTGAACCTCTGCACGGAGTGCAGACCGGCGAACACGACCTTCGCCCGGCCGCGAGAGTCCTCGCCCAGGCCGCGCAGTCGGCGGGTTTCCGTGCAGTCGGGCACATCGGCCTCGAAGAAGCGGTCGCACTCGTCGAGGAGGATGAGCAGTCGCCGGTCGGGGTCCTGGGCCAGCCACTCGGCGATGCCGTTTGTGACTCGCTGCCAGGGTTCCGGACGCGGACCCTTGCGGCGGGGCTCCGCCAGCACGCCTTCCCTCGTCAGCTCCTGGTCCAGGGTGGTCCAGATCGCTGCGGCCCCGAGCGCTGTTCCCTTGCCGATGCCGATCGTGTCGAGGTTCAGGTACAGCTTGCGGTGCGCTCCGGGCCGCTGGTCCACGAACCGGTCGCCGGCGTCGGCCAGCAGCGCCGACTTGCCCAGGCCCCGGCCGCCGTAGAGGATCTGCGTGCCGGCCGGGTCGAGGATGCTCTTGCGTTCCCGGTCGCGCCCGTAGAACATCTCACGGCCGATCTGGCCCCGCTTCTCCTTGATGTAGGGGTTCACCCCGGAGAACGGCAGCAGCGTCTCGGTCGCGGCGTCCACCCGGCGGTTGCCGTGCGCGGCGAGGTAGGCGAGCGCGGCGTCGTCGACGATCAAAATGGGTTTGGTGCCCTGTGAGGCGGCGGCGAGTTCGGTGCGCGTCCGGCTGTCGAGCGTACCGAAGTGCACGACGAGCAGACTGGACTCGTAGGAGTCCTGTTGGATGCGGCTGATCAGCAGTTGCGCCGCCGGGCTGTCCCAGATCAGCAGCGCGCGCAGTTTGTTGCCGCGGTCCTTGATCTGCGATCCGAAGGCGGGGGCCCAGGCCCGCCCGGTGACCTGTGTCTCGGTGAGCTCGAAGAACCGGAAGTCCTTGCTGCGCGGCAGGTCGTTCAGGGGACGGGCCCGCCGTGCCTCGAAGCCGAGCAGGGAGAGCGCCGGGGTCAGGTCCTCTCGCGGGTTGATGTTGACCCGGTCGCGGGCGGAAGCGAGCTTGGTCCACCGTTCGAGGGCGTCGGCGGCACGGTCGGCCTCGCCTTCCGACAGGGTTGAGTAGTCCAGTACCGCGGCGGCGCCGTGCCGGGTGCGGGAGCGGACGGCCCGGATCAGCTCCGGAGTGATACCGCCGGGCAGAGCGTCGGGCACGGTCGGGAAGAACGACTCCAGGTGCGAGTCCTCGGACCTGATCTCGGGTACCGGTTCTCCGAGTTCGAGGAAGTAGACCAGCTCGGCCGCCGTCGCGAGGCTGTCGGTGTCCAGATTGCGCAGGACGCGCTCGCGGTCGTCGCCGCTGACGTCGGTCAGCGCCGCGAGCCGGGCCCGCAGCTGGTCCGCGGCCTCCTTGCGGTAGTACGGCAGGAGTTCGGCCAACCGGTCCAGGTTGCCCCGGATCACCGACAACTCGCGGGGATGGCCGCTCTCGGTCCGCGGCGCGGCGTCCGCGAGAAGCTCCTGGAGGTTGACGTCCTGTTCATCGGTCAGTGCGCCGTCCGCCTGAGCGCGGCGCAGGTCCGCCCCGAGCGACCGGGCCTGCTCGGCGAGCAGACCGTGTCGTTCCTGTTCCATGCGTGCGAGGCGGGAAAGCCGGTCGCCGGAGAGATCGAGTCCGTGGGCCGCTGGGAGTACACCCTGTTCGGCCAGGGACAGGATGCTCCGCACGGCCGCGAATCCGTCCCGCGCGATCTGGAATCCGATCGCGTCCTCCCACGTCCGGTCGACCGTGTCCCGTAGTGCGGCCGCCGTCGGGGCGCTGTCGGGCCAGTCGGGCGACTTGTAGAGCTCGACGTCCAGCAGCGCGAGGACGTCGGCGTCCGCCCCGTGACCCGTGGAAGGGGCTCCGGATTCCAGCTCGTCGAAGATCGTTCGGAACATGGCGCCGGACGCGTGGGCGGCCGCCCTCGCCAAGGGGCGGGTGCTGCCGCCGGCGGACGTCAGGTCGTTCATGGCCCCCTTGCGCAGTGCCAGGAGGGACTGCCGCAGGTCGGCCACCGATTCCGCGGCCCAGGCGGTCTCCTGGGAGCGGGTGGCTCCCAGCTCCCGTTTGGCGGTGCGCCAGTCCCACACGGCAGTACGCACGCGCACCACGAACTGCCGGACGTTGTTTCGTCCGGAACCGTGGATGGCCTGCCCGCCGGTGCCGCGCAGTACTGCGTCCATCCGGTCGATCTCGGCCTCGATCTCCGTGGGGCGGTCGAGCTGCTTCAGCAGGACGTCCGCGCGTTCCTCCGCGTCCGCGGCACCGTTCACGACTGCTGTCAGCACACCGCCGAAGAGACCGTTCGGCATCAGCCACTGCTTCGCCATCCGGGAAGCGCGCTGGAAGCGCATTCTCGGCGCGACGAGTTGGGACCGGCATGCCTCGACCGCCTCCAGCAGACGGCCCTCGGTCTCCGAGGCGTCCGCGACCACGGTGTGCAGCGGTGCGAGGAGCAGCGCACTGTTCAGGGTGCGCTCCGCCACCTCGGCCGCCACCTGCTGCAAGGTCTCCGGCAGGTGCTGGGCCAGTGCTCGCAGGTGCGCACCGACGACGGGCGCCCCGGTCGCCAGCGCCGCCTTCACCAGGACGGACAGCTGGAGCACTTCGAGACCGCCGGCGGCGGTGCCCTTCTTTGTGTCCCACTCACGCAGGGTTTCCTCGACGAACCGTGCTGCTCGCTCGGACTGCGGGGTGAGCAGCAGGGACGCGGCGCCCAGGCGCAGCGCGGCGGTCTCGGTCTCGGGCCGGCCGGCGGCCGTCGACATGTGTGCGGCAAGCCCGAAGCGGTTCTCGACGACGAGGCGGGCAAGTGTCGTCTCGATGTCGTTCGGCGCGGCGCCCGTCCCGGAGTCCGTGCCGATCTCAGCATCGACGTCCGTACCGGAATCCTCGAACGCGGCGGACGGTTCGGACCGCGGTTCTGCCACCTCGACGACGGACGAGACCCGTTGGTCCTCGTGGGTGGCTTCCGAGGTCGTGCACCGGCTCTCGCTCGCCGGCTCGTCGGCTTCACCGTCCGGCACGCGGGGGTGAAGCTCTTCCGACGAGTCCTGGGCCGACACGCCTTCCCGCGGGTCCGGTCTCCCGGCCGGTGTCTCGGTCTTCGCGCTGGCGGTGCTGTCCGGCGTCTTCGTCGTGATCTGGTCGTACAGGACCGCCGCCAGCGCGTAGGGAGGATGCGCCATCGACAGTTGCTGCTGGACGTCGACGATCGTCTGCAACTCATCAGGAGACGACCGCAGTTCGACGAGGCGCACCAGTAGCGAGAGGAAGTGCGCGCAGGCGGCTTCGGGTTCGCCCCACTCGCCCTTCGCGAGAAGCCCTTCGGCGCGCGCTCTCGCGTCCGCGACGACAGCGGCGATCGCGCTGTCCGGCGGACAGTCGAACGTGAGCACCGTCGCAACCGCTCGGCGAGCGCGATCGTTCTCCTCGTTCTTCCGGGTGACAGAGCGGTACGTCTCGATCGCCGCGGACAGTTCGGACAGTCGGTCGGCGACGCCCGTCACACCGGCACCCGTGAGCGCGTGCTGCGCATGAGCGAAGGCCGGGGCGACCGCGGCAAGCGATGCCAGGTCGGTCGCGGCGGGCGGGCTCCCGTCCTCCAGGCAGATCCTCACACGTTCGACAGCGTCCCGTGCCTCGTCGACGAAGCGCTGCAACTCCTCCTCGGCGGCGGTGAGCACGGCGAGTGTGTCCTGCTCGCCGCCCTGTTCCTGTCGGTCCGCGGCGGCCTTCTGGCGTGAAGCGTCCTGGGACTGCCGCGGTAGCGGAACGGCCGCCGAGCGCTCCGCTTCCTTCTCGGCCGCCGCCGTGTGCGGACGGAGGGCGAGACCGAGGGTGAAACCAGGGCTCGCCGCTGTCACCGCCCGGGCGGTCGCATACGCCGCGTCACGGGCCCGAGGGTCCGCTTCGACCCCGAACCAGTCCTGCTCCGCGGCCCGGACCAACAGGTGTGCGTCGAACACGGAAGCCTGGAGATTGGAGAACAGGGCCAAGCGCAGAAGACGCGCGCCCCATCGATCGGCGGCCCTCTTCTCGACTCGTCCGGTCGTGTCCTCGGCAGCCTCACGCACGAGATCGTCCATGATCCGGGCGGTGAGATGAGCGCCGGCGTGCCGACGGCCTGCGCCCGACTCCTGCCGCTGCGCCCGCTTGAGGACCTGCTCGCTCAGCACTCTGCCGAAGTTGCGCGGCTCGATCTTGCGGAAGCCGAGGGCTCGCATGATGGCCTGGCGATCCTTGGGACCGAGGGAGTTGAGCGCCAGTTCCGTCTCTTCGACGGTGAGCGCGTCCATCGTGGTGTCCAGGACCGGACCGAGTGCCTGGAGTGCGGCTGCCAGCTCCTTGAGCCCTTCGATCGGGGTGCCCGGCGGCGACAGCGGTGGCCCTGCGACCACCTGATAACTGAGTGTCATTCGTACCGGCCTTCTGTCGGTGCGCGTGCGGTGTGATGTGGGGTCTGCGGAAGACGACGGGGTCTTCGGAAATCGGGAAAAGGTCAGCGTCGGCGTGAGTGGGGGGTGACGAAGGTGTAGCCGGCGGGCAGGTCCCAGCCGTCCGCCTTGCCCACATGGCGGCAGTGTTCTCGGTAGAGCTCCCGCTGCAGGTCGTTCGGTTCCGAGCCGGCGGGCAGCCGCCGGAGGAAGCCGTTGACGAAGTGCTCGACGCCCGTGCCGTACGTGCCAAGGCCGCCTGCCACCCCGGGGCGCGACACGACCACCGGGTTCGGTTCGTAGCCGAGCAAAGGAATCGGGGGCTCGCCGTCGCGCGGCGGGTGGTGCGGTTCACCGTCCGCACCGCGGCTTCCGGTCGCGGCATACAGCTGGTTCTCGGCGAGGAGCCGGGCCACAGCCTGCTCGAGCGCGACGACCTGATGTGCTGCCGGAACAGTTCCGTAAACGCCCCTCGGCAGTGCGCCTCTGTCGAACAGGGCGTGCCCATCGGTGGTGAGCAGGCCGAAGCGTCGAACGGTACGCAGGACGAGGCGACTGGTGTCGAGCCCTTCGGACGAGTCGCCGTTCCGGCTGCTGCCGGGGGCGCTCTCGCGGGTGAGGACCTGGGGGTCGTAGCGGTGGCCGACGAGTTGTCCGTCGATCTCGACGGGGTCCTCGAGCTCGACCGTGGAGAGCCGGAAGGTCGTTCCGCCTCGCGGCCATTGGACTTGGACGCGCAGCCCGGGGAAGACGTCGGTGGGCCATCGGACGCCCGTGAACATGCCGACTTCCTGAGCCAGGTCGAGGACGACCTGCTGGATCTCCTCGCTCGGGTCCGTGAGGCCACCGGGGTGGCTGAGTTCCAGCCGCGCCATGATGGAGTCCTTCCCGTTCCGCCGGAGACCGTCACGAACCACGCGGTGCAAGGGCAGACGGCCATACATGAGATGCGTGAGGCGGAGCGGCACCTGCCAGGAGATCTCACTGTCGTCGATGCGCAGGCTGTGTGCCCCGCCAATCCGATCGTCGTCGGCGAGCGGGGCGTCAACGGGCTCGGCGTCGAGTACGGACTGTGCGGATTCGGCGGCCGGGGCTGCTGGGGGCGGGGCGACGGTGTCCCGCCCGCCTCTGCCCGCCCGGCTGAGCGGATCGCTGCCGTCCGCCTCATCGGAGCCGGGGTGGTGGGATCGCCAGATGCCACCGTTCTCGAAGTCGTCATCGAGGGTGATCTGTACGCCGTTCCCGGTGCGCACGCCGTTGTCCGATTCTCCTCGCACCACGTCCGCCACCGCGAGGTTGGCCCGGCATACAGCGACTGCGTAGCCCACGCCGGTCAGCAGGGGTCCGGAGCCTTGCACACAGCGCAGCCAAGGGCCGATCGCCGTGTACGCGGTCCGTGAGGTCGACAAGCCGTGACGGCGGCGTGCGGCCGGCGCCACGCAGCGTTCCAACGACCCGGTGAGGGCATGCAGGTCCGCTCCGCCCAGCGGACCGTCGTCGCGAAGCGCGTTCCCGATGCGCGTGCGCGTCAGCGCGTAGGGGCCCCAGTGCCGGAGCGCTTCGCTGGTGCGCAGGGTGTGGTCCACCGTGTCGAGCAGTCCGGTCAATGCCGCCTGCAGACGCTCCCGTTCGGTGCCGCCCGCGAGCTGGACGACGGACACGGGTACGAGTGGGCTGAGGAGGGAGTCCCGCTGGCTTGTGAGCAGATGGATGACGAAGGCCGCTGTGCCGGAATGCCCTGCTTCCTTCGGCGTGACGTACCGGGCGTCCACGACGACGTGCCCGTCTTCGTTCAGCCACTTCCGGCGCGCACGGAACCTCTTCAGTTTGGCGTCGCTGAGCTGAAGCGCGGGGCCGAAGGCGGTTAGATCGGGGACGAGAAGTTCACTGCGCAGTGTGCCTGGATTCCCATTGCTCTCGTCCGATCCGCCCGCCATCGCAGGCACTCCAGACACCCAGGGCGGGACCTCGATGTCCTCGTCGGCACGATGCCGCCCCTCCTTGTAGACGATCTCGGCGTACAGCGGGTCGGATCCGGTTTCAATGCGGGCCAGCGATCCGACCGGGAGGGCCGCTGACTCGCCGCCAAATGCCAGCGTCGGGAAGGCATCGAGGTCGAAGGGGCCGTTTCCGTAGCCCTCGCCGCCTATCTCGTACCCGAAGTAGGCAGCGTTGAACGCGACTGCCGTGTGCACCGGTCCCAGACGGTCGCTGACGACCGCCTCCAGGTACAGGCGAAGCCGGTCGATCTCCGCCGGCGGTACGGCTCGGTGGCCGCCCGTCATGGCCGGAGTGAGCACAGGATCGTCCTCGTACGGCCGCCAGACGTCGGCTTCTGGGGTGCTCAGGTGCCGCGGCTCGACACCGGCGGTGAAATCGCCGGCAGGGTCGGGGACCGACCATCCGGCTTCAGAGACGTGCCACTCTCCGTCCAAGGCCCCTCCCCCACAACGCGCGTTGTGCGCCCGCGCCTGTCTGTCGGGCAACAGGACCAGCCGAACCCCACATGCCGATCACCCGATGACCTCAAGTATGAGGATCAACTTGAGCGAAAGCAACGTCAAACACATATTCCATTGTGGACGTCGGGTTATGCACCCTCCGGTGCTTCACGGTGCACCGGGACGACTGCGCATTGCCTCGAGCAGGCCGCTCCTGTCCGCGCGCGTCGGCCTCCGTAGACCTCCGCCGCAAGCCTCCAGGGATTCGACCGATGTGAACCCGCTCCCGCAGCAGCGGATCGACACGAGGCATCAGACGCAGCGACCAACCCGGGTTCAGGCACGTCCGGTTGGCCTTTGATCATCGGCCCCATAGGTCACCCGAGCACGCGGTACTGTGCGCCCGGAAGCTGACATACCCGGTTTGCGACACCACATCCGGAGGTTCCTGAAAATTTTGCGACTCATGGACGACCTGACACTGAAGCAGGACTCTGCGCTGACCTCGACGTCGGGTACGACATGCAAAGGCGAGGCTGCCGACGGATCCGCCGTCGAGTGGGTCATATGCGTCCCGGGACGGCCTCGACTGACCATTCGCGACACTCAATGGGACAACGGTGAACGGGACATCGTCCTCTATCAGCCCACGCTGGTGCCGGAGATCCCCGCTGTGCTGTCCAATCTGCACAACCGCCTCCGCGTAGGAGTGGAGCCGGTCGCCGGTGCGTCGCCCGCCGCACTGCGCGTCATGGCCTACCCCGTGTGGACGGACGGCGACCGGCCACGGATCAAGAAGTCCCTGACGACCGCGGACCTTGCGGCCCGCTGCGGCCTCCCCGGACTGCGGGTGCTCGTGGCGCGCAGCGGTGTCACCATCGAGGGAGAGGTCGGCCGGTCAGGCGCCTTCGTGCGCTGCGATCTGGAGGATCCCCAGACTGAGCAACGCCTTCAGCACCGCATCCGCTTCCCGGCCGACGACGGCGACATACCCGTGATCGCCTTCACTCACCTCCGCGTTACCCCAGTCCTCCGCCATATAGGCTGGCTGCCTGCGAATGCCGCCTGAAAGCTCGGGCCGGAGTGCCTCTGTCGGGCGCAGTCCGGTCGACAGGCGGTAGCTCTGTGCGACGGAGGCTCGTACGGCGGCCAGGATGCGGTCCGCCTGCTTGGGCCCGGGGGAACTAGTGGGCGCGGCGGCCCCATCGTCCGACGTCGCCCGGGTGGCCGACCTCACTCCGGCGGCTCCAGGAACCACTCCCACCCCGGGCCGTGAAGGTCCTCGTTCTCCAACCTGGGGTAGTCGTCCTGGCTGTCGTCGTCATCGCCGATGTAAAGCACATGAACGTCGTCGAACGTCCAGTGTTGTACAACGCCGCAAGGCAGGCGCAGTTGCACCTCGAACACGTCAGCACTACCAGGATGGCCGTATAGGCACGGCTCGTTCTGCGGCCCGGGATGTCCGTCGGACTCGAGCCCCGGGACAACGGTGAGCGCCATCGACTCCCAGTCGACGGCGGAATGGCCGACGGAGACAAAATGGCCGGACTCCAGAATTTCCTCGACAGCCATCGAGATCAGCTGCGCGATCTGCCCCGGTTCGGTGCTGAGGGAGACCGGGTCGGTGGGAAAGTCGTTGGCACGCACGACCCCCCACTGCTCTGCCTCGGTCTTGAGCAGGAACGTGCGGTCCCCGTCCGCCGTGTAGGACCTGTGGACACGAATGTGTTCCGTTTGCACTGCCGGTGCAGCCGTCGAGTCTGTTCTCTGTGCAGGCATGGGCCGCGTCTCCGGAATCCCTTGACTCCCGTCGGGACCCCTCGGCCGAACCGTAGAGATCGCTGGCGCTCGGCAAGCCCGTTCGGCTGCCGCGACGGCACGATAGCAACACGGATGCCGTGCCGAGAACCCCGACGGCGACCAATGCTCAAAACCTGCGGACCGGCCTCAGGGGGCACGCTCGTGCAGTCCACGGCGTGTACCCGAACAAGATGTTGAGCAGGGGCGGCGACACCTACGCCGGCAATTGCCGCACGCCGTCGTCGTCCATGACCTCGTACACATCTATGCGCAGGAGCCTGCGGACATGCGCCGGCACTCGTTCCGCCGCCTTGACGGACGAGGTCGGCACCACCAACGCATAGCGGGTCGTCGGGTCCTGAGTTGTCATACGGCGGAGCAGTTGGCCGTAGGCGATGTCGGCGTCGATGCCCTTCTCGCTGGTGCGGCCCTTGGCTTCGCAGATCAGCCGTTGCTCACCTCGCACAGCTTCTAGGTCGGTCCAGGGGGCGGTGGGGTCGACCGGCGTCCAGCCCTCACCGAGCAGCCACGTACGGAAGGTATCGACGATCCGGTCCTCGTCCCTGGCGCGCGCGAGGATCTTCCGTAGCGCCACCAGATCGGCCTCCTCGTTGCGGCGCAGCCGTCCACGGCCATCAGCATCGAGGTCGGCCGGGCGGATCACGATCAGCCGCAGCCCGTGCGCGGGGATCTCCGTCTCACGCCGGGCGTCGTAGAGTGCCCGCTGCTCGCCTCGGGACGCCGCTGATCGTGAGTCTGTCCGGCTTGTCGAAGTGGGGCACGGGCCGGTCGTGCTGCAACTCCCGGTACTCGACCACGAGCTGGTGCTCCGGCCAGTAGGCGTCGACGGGCAGCTTGGCGCGCCGACCACTTCCCCCAGGGTCTCCCAGCAACCAGTCGAACCTGTGCTGCGTCAGGGCGGACTCTCGAAGTATCCGGTTGCACAGACCGACGACGTACAACTCGTCGCTGTCCTCTCTCGTTCCCATGACGGCGCATCATGTCACCTCGAGATGCAGGCCGCCCTGGTACGGGGCCAGTCCGTCAGCGGCTCACGGCAGTCGGTGCAGGCCTGGTGCGATCACCCGCTTGTCAGCGGCGTGAGCTTCCATGGGCAACACAGCAGTTCACGATGTCGCCACAGCGCTGCCCTCTACGACGTACGGTGAAGGGAGTCGGGCCGAAGACCATCGACTACATCAGCAGCCTCGTCGGCCGTTCGCACGTCGCCGTCGACGTACATCTGCGCACCTTCGCTGCAAATGCCCGCGTCCCGGGCCTCACCCACGAGCAACTACGAGCCGCATACGCGCTGGCCGCAGCACTTCTCGGGCATGACAGCAGCGTGCTTCGAGCATGCCGTCTGGCGGTATGGGTCGGGGGCCGTGTAGTGACCGCCTCCGCACCCAGCCGCTGACCGTGTCGGCAGCCCGTCACACCGCCGCCGGCTGCCGCTGCCGGTCCCCCATCAGCTCGTGCAGTTTCGCCCGTGTCTCCGCGTCGGTCGAGTAGACGACGGTGCCGACCATACCGCGGGTGAGCAGGACCTTGTAGGTGTTGCGGATCAGGCGGTCGACGTCGTCGTCCGAGGTGGACCTTTTGAAGACCGGGTCCTTGGACTCCGTCCGGTCGGTAACCCACTTGTCGCCGCGCCACACCAGGTCCGGGCCGAGGATCACACCGGACCAGTCGTACTCGAAGCCCTGCGCCGTGTAGACGCAGCCGACCTGGCCGAAGCCGGTCGGGTCGGTGGCCCACAGGGCCGACGGCGGGGCTCCCGAGACGGCACGGTCGCCGCGCAGGTTCCAGGGGCGGGCCCAGTCACCGATGACGACGTCGGGCGGCAGCGGTTCTCCGGGCTTGGGCTCCGGGGACCAGCGCCAGCAGTAGCCGGCGGACATACGGGCTCCGTAGCCCTGAGTGCGACGGGCTTCGAGGAACGCCTCCATCTCCTGCGGACTGTCGGCGACCAGCAGTTGCATGCGGCCGTCCGGTTCCCAGGTGACCGGCCCTCCGGACTCGAGGCCGAGAAGCCGGACCACCCAGCGCAGATACGCGTCGCTGCCGCCGCAGCGGAACTGGCTGTCCAGCGGGACGACGTGGCACGGGATGCCCCGCCTCGTCGCCGCCTCCTTGATGTCGGCGACGGTGCCCATTTCGCCGGGTCGCACGACCTGGTGCTCGTCGAGGAAGAAGACGGGCACGTAGGCGACGTCGATGAGTTCGTCGATCTGCGCCCTGCCGGTGCGCAGTCCGGCGCGGGTGAATCGGTTGGCCGAGGTCTCCCTGATGCGGTGGGCCTCGTCGCAGATCAGGGCGCCCAGGGTGTTCTTCTCGGCCGTCATGAAGCTGTTGAAGTACTTGAAGAGGTCCTGCACTTCGCGCTTGCGAGCCCCGGCGACCTTCCGCATCGTCTTGGTGAAGGACTGCGATCCGGTGGCGTGCAGCGCCGGTACGCCACGGCGGTAGAGCTCGCCGAGCAGTTGGAGGGCGATGACGCTCTTGCCTGTGCCGGGGCCGCCCGTGACGATGACGACTTCCTTGCGGTCGGCGCTCTTCGCCTTCTGGACGGCGTTGAGCACCATGCGATACGCCACCTGCTGCTCGTCGAGAAGCACGAACTGCGTGCGCTCGCGCACCTCTTCGGCGGCCACGGACATCAGCTGCTTCGACGGCACCGCCACTCCGTCGCACAGTTCGTCCGCCGCCCGCGCCCCGGGGTGTTCGGCGCTCAGCAGAGTGCGGAGGTGGTCGATGAAGGCACCGCGGCGCTCACCGGTGAAGAGCAGGCCTCGGATGTCGCGCTCGATCTCGCGAAGTCCGCTCACCCCGAACTCGGTGGCGTTGTGCAGGAAGGCCACACCGTTGACTCGCCCACTGTGGTCGGCCACCGCGCCGTTGAAGTTGACCAGGTACTCGCAGTAGCGGCGCACCTGTTCGATCGGGTTGAGGACGGGGTGGGCGTAGGCATCGACATGGCACAGGGTCGGATCGTCCTCGTGCGGGAGCGCCTGGCTCCACTGCTTCAGCTCCACCACCACGTACGACGGTTCCCCCGTGACCGGATGCACCCCGGCGAGCACGACGTCGGCGCGCTTGCTGTTCAGCGGGAGCGCGTATTCCAGCATCATCTCCACATCGCCCAGACCCGCGTCGTTGAGCGCGGCGGCCAGGACAGGAATGCTGCGCTCCCAGGAGCGCACTTCGGAGGCGCCGGGTCGGTAGCCGTGCATATGGACGAACCGCTCGGTCAGGTGCAGGAACAGCGAACTGTCCATTGCCCTGGCCGCGACCGATGTGGCAGACCCACGGAACAACAAGGACTTCCCCCAGGCAGCACGAAGTGACTCGTGCGGGTGGGGGCATGTCCTTCGTGACTCCACCGGGGTGGAGCGGAAGCCCGTCGGGCCGCGATGACGATGTGATCAAGAATAGCTGTGCGACAGGTGATGAGCCGAGGATTCGGCGGGGCCGCTTCTCGCCTCGGGCTGGAGGCGGCCCCGTGAGGCGTCAGGAAGCTCGGGTGCTCGCCCGCCACTCCGGTGCGTCCGGCTCCTCGTGGAACTCCAGGAGGTGCTGGCCGGCGTGGCGGGCGAGGGCGTCGCGCACTTCGGCCGGGGTGGCGTGGAAGAACTCGCGGCGGGCGTTGACCCGGTTGACGCGGCGGGACTCGAAGTCCTGATGGAGGGCCCGTTCGAGGCTCACCGCGTCGTCGCTGTAGATCAGCACGTGCACATCGAAGCGGAACGGGACGGAGGCGTCGCCGAGTTCGTTGACGCGGTCCATGGGGTCGAGGCGGCGGGTGAGGCCGATCTTGACCATGGATTCGCCGAAGGCTCCGATGTTGGAGATGACGTAGACGTAGCCGGCCCGGCGGTTGGCCTCGCGCTGGTTGATCACCTCCTCCGCCGCTTCGAGGTCCCCGAGCTTTCGCTCCAGCTCCGCGATCTGGGCCGGGTCGGACTGGCCCGCGGCCCGCGCCCGGTTCAGCGCCAGGACCAGGCGGTTGCGCTCCTTGTCGAGGCGCTCCCGTTCACGGGCGATCTCGCGCTCCAGGCGCTCCTCCTCCCGCTGCTGCGCGCGCTGTTCGCGGCGCTGTTCCTTCTCGTACTCCTGCTTCGCCAGGTGGTCCGCGGTCAGCTCCAGCTCGCGCACCCGGGATCGGTGGTACTCGTCGGTGACCCGGATCTGCATCGTCTTGCCGAGGCGGGCGATGGTCTCTCGGGACTTGTCGAGCCGGTCGACGAGCGAGGCCAGCCGGTGCGGCCTCATGCCGCGCACGGCGGCGTCGGCCTCGGCGTTGTAGGCACGCAGCATCAGCTTGGAGAAGTCGCGCACCATGCGGCGGCCCTCGGCGGCGGAGCCGTTCACCGTCCATTCGGTCACACCGACGACGGCACGGCCGTTCTTGGTGAGCAGCTTGTACTTGTCTTTGATCCGGTCCAGCTCCGCCTTGTAGGCGACGGCGTCGGCGAGCGGATGGCGGTACTCGTAGACGCCGGCCTCCTGGAGCAGGGCCAGTTCGTCGGTGACGACCAGGCCGCTGCGCGCGGCGTCGAGGCGGCGCTCGGCCTCCTGAGCCTGGGTCTCCAGCTCGTGGTGGCGCTGTCGGACCCCCTGGAGTTCGGATTCGGCTCGCCGGGCGGCTGCCTCCACCTTGGTGTCGAGCAGGGCGTCGATCCGCTCGACTTCGGCGAGGCGCTCGGCGTGGGTACGGCGCAGGCGCTCCGTCTCCTGGACGAGCCGGGCGGCGTCGGCGCCGGCGAGGGACGTCAGTTCGGCGACGAGCCGCTGGTTCTCGGCCTGCACGGCGGCGGCGTCGGCCGCTGCCGCTGCGAGATCACCGGCGAGCCGTGCTGCCTCTGCCTCGGCCTGCTTGCGGCGACGACCGAAGATCCCGCCGGAGCCGGTGCCGGAGCCTGTACCTGTGCCGGAGCCTGTGCTTGTGCTTGTGCTTGTGGCCGGTCCGGTGGGCTGCTGCTGCGAACCGATGTCGGCGGGCGCTGTCGCCTGATGGGGTACGTACGGCTGCGGCGGCACCGGCGGCGCGGCCCACCCGCCGGTCGGCTGCCCCACCTGCTGCGCGTACCAGCCACGCCAGTGCCGCAGGCGGTCGCTGAAAATCTGCCCGTCCCGCTTGTCCATGCCGCTGAACTCGTTGGTGAAGCCTGCGGTCAGTACGGTGAGGGTGCCGCCGGCCCATGTCTCCGACCAGCGCGCGTCGGTGACCTCGCCGAACCCGTATGTCACGTGGCGTCGGCCTCCCCAGCCCTGGGCGCTGAAGAGCACTCGGCGGTCGGTGAGCACGAGGACGCCCATGGCACCTTCGTGCTGAGCGACGGCGAGCGCCTGGACGGTCTCGTCCGGCGTCAGCACCTCGGGGAGGCTCTTCACGGAGCTTCTGACCGCGAAGTGGGCGCCCTTGAGGGCAGTGACGGCTGCTTGCACGTCGGGGCGGGTGGACTGTACGGACAAGGCGATCCGCTCTCTCTGTCGAATGCGGGCGAGTGGGGAAGGTTCCGCGGCCGGAGGAATCAGGGTGCGCAGGGTGGGCCCATGCGGTCGTCCAACTCGCGCAGGGCTCCTGCGACGTCGTCGCGCCACTGGTGCAGTTCGGCGGCCGTGGGCGCGAGTTCGTAGCCGTGGTAGTGGCAGGCGCGGCTGAGGTTGGACCAGACGGCCGACCATCGGCGGGCCGTGTCCGGATTCGTGTAGACGGCGAGGCACAGTGCCTGGGCGTGCATGGAGCAGCGGGCGACTTCCGGCCGCCGACGGGTCCAGTAGCGCCGGAGGCCCTCCTCCAGGGCGTGGCGCAGCAGCAGCGCGGCGGCCCGTGGCCAGATGCCTGTCGTGGACGTGGGCGCGGTGCCCAGGAGCCGGTCGGCGGCGGCGAGCAGGTCCTGCGGGGTGGAGTCGGCGGTGCGCGGGAGGGGTACGGGCGGGCGGGTGGTGGTCACAGTGCGCGCACCACCTTCGCCAGGTCGGACACGCGCCGGATGATGTCGTCGACGTCGGAGACGGGCACGGCTTCATGGGAACCCTTGTTGCACCAGTGGACGAGGGCGGAGGCGTCCTGGCCGTGCAGCCGGACCAGAGCGTCCACTGCCTCGCGGGGCCGGTCGGAGTCGCCGTAGAGGGCGAGGGAGGCCAGTTCGGTGAGCTTGTGGGCCCGCTCGATACGGCGCTCGACCTCGGGGTGGGCGAGGCCTGCCGCGAGGAGGGTACGGCGGGCCGGATCGAGGAGTGCCGCCTCCAGCGCGGTACGGCACAGGCCGGGCAGGACGCGGCCCACGACGTCGGCGGGCATGTCACGGTTCTTGGCCAGCGCCTTGGCGTCGTTCAGCGCCTGCTTCACCGGGTCGTCGCCGGAGCGTACCCGTACGACGGAGCCTTCGCGGCGGTCGACGGTGAGCACGGTGGCGGGCAGCCGAAGGTACTTCAGTGCCTGCCGCAGCCGGGTGTCGTGCGTGAAGACCACCACCTGGCGTCGTTCGGCGAGCATCGACAGCACCCTGGCGAGTCCGTCGACCTTCGCCGGGTCCATGGACTGCACCGGGTCGTCGATGACCAGGAAGCGGAACGGGTTCTCGGTCAGCAGCGTGCGGGGCAGGAAGAGTGAGAGCGCGAGGGAGTGGAGTTCGCCCTGGCTCATGACGCCGAGCGCCGGGGCGTCGATGTCGTCGACGGTGACGTCCAGATCCATGCGGCGCTGGTTGCCGGAGCCGCCGAGGCGGACGGGCCCGAGGGCGACGTTCGACTGCTGGCGGAGGCCGGCCCACACGTGCTGAGCGTCCTGTGCGATCGGGCGCATGCGTTCGGCGCGGATCTCGTCGTGGGCCGACTTGAACCATTTCTGTGCGGACTTCACGCGTGCCAGCAGCGGGGCGGCGACTTCGGCGGTGCGTGCCTTGTCCAGCCAGGCCGCGAGCACTCCCGCGGTCTCGCGCCAGGTGTCGTCCTGGTCGGCAAGGTTCTTCGCCGCCTCGTCACGGGTCACGCGTGCCGCGTCGGCGGCGATCCGGGCCGCCGCCTCGGCTCGCTCGGCAAGCGCGGCGGGGTCGGTGACGCTGCGGCAGGCGAGCCAGTCGTCCCAGGCGGCGGCGAGGGGCTGGGGCAGCCATGCGGGCGGCGGAACGGCCAGGTGTCTCAGTGCCGCGGCGGCGGAGTCGAGTTCACGGCGTACGGCGAGGGCGCGGTCGGCCTCGGCGCGCAGCAGTGTCTCCTGTTCGGCGGCCCGCTCTGCCCAGGCGTCGTCGAGTGTGTCCGCGGTGCCGCACACGGGGCAGGCGTCGTGGTCGGGGCGGGCGCGGTGGTGGATCAGGGCTCGGGCGAGGAGTTCGGCACGCTGCAGGGCGTCGTCGGTCGAGGTGCCCCGTACGTCGTCGACGGCGGCGAGGGCCTCGCGCAGTCGGGCGACCGCGGATGCGACGGCGGTCCGGTCGGGGCCCGTCAGGGTCGTACGGCGGCGCAGGTCGAAGAGGAGTTCGTCGTCCGCCTCGCCGATGCCCGCGGCGAGTTCGGCGGCGCGGGCGAGGTCCGGCCTGCGCCCGCGGATCGCGGCTTCGGCGGCCCTCGCGCGTGGATCGTCGGTGCGCTGCAGCACGGTCAGGACGTCCGGGAGTTCGTCCTTGGCGTCCTTGACGGGCGCGTTGTACTCGCGGGCAAGGTCGCGCAGCCGCTTGTCGGCCTCCGCGAGCTGTTCCAGGCCCAGGATCCCGGCGACCGCGTCGTACATGTCGCACGGCCTGCCGCCGATCATCTGGCCGAGTTCCGAGTAGGACAGGAAGGGCCGGTAGGCCGACAGGCCCTCGCCCCAGCCGAGTTCGTGGAACGGAACGGGCTCCTGAGTCGGCCGGTCGAGGACGGCGGAGGATGCGGCGACGTCGTCGCCGTGCCAGGTGCGCAGCACGGTGACGGGCTCGGTCTCCCCCTCGACGAGCATCTCGACGGCGATCTGCGGGTCTTCACCGTCGTGCAGATTGCGCCAGCTCTTGCGCCAGATGTCACTGCGGCCGGACCAGCGGGCGTTGTCGCCGGTGAGCGCGATTTCGACGGCCTCGGCGAAGCTGGATTTGCCCGACCCGTTGCGGCCGGTGACGAGGGTCAGGCCGGGGCCGGGGGTGAGCGGCAGCCGGGTGGTCCGGCCGATGCCGCGGAAGCCGCCGACAGTGACGGACTGCAGGTAGGCGTGCGGCACTCCGCTTCCGGCGGGGGCCGAGTCGCCCACGACGGAGCGGATCAGCGCGGAGGTCTCGGCGTCGAGACCGGAGTCGGCCAGGCGGTCGGCGATGAGCCGGGCGAGGCTTCCGGGGGTGGCGACGCTCTCGGGCAGAGCACGGCTGCTGTCATGCGGCGTGGGGGCGGCGGGTGAATGCGGGACGGGGTGGCTTGCGGCAACAGACGTCATGGGAACCCCCGTTAGGGCAGCGCGGGATGGAACGCCGGAGGTCGAGGAGCGGCAACGGCGTACCCTTACCGTAGCGCACTTCTTGGTTCTTCTTGGAAAAGATTGGAAACCTTGGGCAACATTGCCGGGGGCCGCACATTCACGGACTTCAGCACCACGCCGGTGCTGGAACGAGAGGGAGCCGAGGCGTGCGCGCACCGCACTCGAGGAGGTCTCCGACTCCGGTGTCGGCGCTGTACCGGCAAGGCTGGTGGCCGTGCCGGCCCGCCGTCGCTCCGCTCAGAAGTAGTCGTCCTTGAAAAGATCGTCGTAGTAGTGCGTGCCCGCTACCAGGACCGATGTTGCGCGCAGGGGTAGTCCGCTGCTGGTGCGGGGGACTTCTTGAGAGGTCTGACGGGTGAAGCCGAGTGAGGCTCCCGGAACGAACGAGTACTCCTCGTCAGGTCGCTCGACCGTCCAGCCGCGCTCCGCCGCACGCCGGAACAGGTCCGCAGCCGGTGTGGTGAACACGTCGTCGCCGTTGAGCAACACCCGCGCGTCGGTACGGCTCGCCTCACCCGGCCACCACAGCTCGACGGCGGTGACCGCCTCGCCGGGTTCCTCCAGAAGAACGTTGACGCGGATCTCCCGGCACGCCGTACAGATCGTCTTCGACCTGTCGTCTTCGTCGTGCTCGACATCGTACGGGCCCCACACCGCCACCGCTGCGACGGCCTCCTCGAGCGACATGCCCAGCCGCACGGGCCCGACCCCGTGCGGCGGGTCCAGGACGATGTCCACGGCATCCCTTCGCCTTCCCGGTTGAGAATGTTGTACCGGTGGCCGACCACGCTTGGTGAGCATGTCCTGGAACTTCTTGTTCTGCTCGGGACCGGAGACGGGGAGTGCAGGACACGGGTTCTACGAGTCGGCGAGCCGGTCGAGTTCGCGCATCGCCTCGGAGTGGGCGCTCATGCGCGTGCTCACGATGGCGACGGTCAGCAGCGTCGTACCGGCCGCGAAGACGGGTATGGACAGTCCGAGCACGGCCAAGGCCTCGGGCCAGTCACGTTCGTTGTCGCAGTGGTCGTCCTTGTAGTAACCCTCGTTGGCGGTTCCCAAGTCGGTGAGCAGCCGCGCCTCGCAATCCCTGGTGGGAGCGCCGGGCCTCCCGTCCGCCTGGTAGGAGGTGAGCAGCAGCACGGCGCACCATCCCCACAGGACAGCGGCCAGGGCCAGCAGGCCGATACCCCACGTACGGATCCGCTGGGACCGGGCGCGGAAGTCGAGATCGTATTCGCGTGATCGCATGGTCGAGGAATTTACCGGTGGTCGTGTGACTCGGAACGCCAACGGCCCTTCGACGGACGGCCCCTGCGGTGCGACGGGGCGCAGGCATGTGGAGTTCGGTCTGATGCCGGGCCGATGCCCCGTCGCGCCCGGCCGGGAGTGAGTCCGGGCCGACCGGACCCACCAACGGGGCGCCGTGCTCCCGGTCCCGGGGAATCGTTCGCCCGCGGTGGGGACCGAGGGACGGGCGGGAGCGCCGTCGTGCGGCGGAAGGCGCTCGGCGGTGGGCGCTCGGCCGACTGATGGCGGGCCGCTGCCAGTCGCCCGGCACCGCCTGTCGCGACCGGTGGATCTCGCAGCCATGACGTCAGGAACGCGAGATTCTTTCGGTATGCACGGACCTTGACCGCCTACTTTGCGGTCGATAGCGTTCGATCACCGAATGTGTGACCCCGTCAGATCCGTCGGCCCCACCGGTCGGCGCGGTCTCCGGGACGATTGACTGCCCTTCCGCCGCGGCCTCTCGGTACCTCACCTTTCACGGAGTCACATCCATGTGCGATGCCTGCTGCACCATTCCACCCGGCCCCCGAATAGGACGAGCCCAGTTCCTCAAGCTGATCGGGGCCGGCGCCGCCGCGACAGCCCTGTCCGGCACGGCGTTCGCGAGAACCGCCGCAGCCGCGCCCCGCAGCGCGGCGGGTGCCGGGGAGGCTCCGCTCCTCGTGGACAACGTCCGCGGTTACACCGTCGCCCGCGACGGGCGGCTGCGCCGCTTCTCCCGCATGTTGGTCACCCCCGGCGGCAAGGTCGCCGCCCTCGACCCGGGCGCGGTGAAGGGTGTCCAGCGCCTGGACGGGCGCGGGCGCGTCCTGCTGCCAGGACTGCACGACGCCCACGGGCACCTCTGGGGCATCGGCGCGCTCGCCGTCCGACTGGATCTCACCGGGACCAAGTCGCTCCAGGAAGCGCTGGACCGGCTCGCCGCATACGCCGCCGCGCACCCGGAACAGACCTGGATCCAGGGCCGCGGCTGGAACGAGGTCGTCTGGGGGCTGGGGCGGCTGCCCACCGCACAGGACCTGGACACCGTCGTGTCCGACCGCCCGGTCTGGCTCGTGCGCGTCGACGGACACGCGGGGGTGGCGAACTCCAAGGCGCTCCAGCTGTCCGGAGTGACGGCCGACACGCCCGACCCGGCGGGCGGCCAGATCGTGCGCGATGCCTCCGGCGCACCGACCGGTGTCTTCGTCGACACCGCGAAGACGTTCGTCACCTCCAAGCTGCCCGAACCGACCCTCGAGGACGTACGGGCCCGGGCGCTGGCCGCGCAGACCCGGCTCAACGCCGTCGGTCTGACGTCCGTGTCCGACGCCGGCACCAGCGCGGACGGCGTCGTCGTTCTGCGCGAGCTCGCGTCGTCCGGGGAACTGACGCTGCGCCTCAACGCCTTCCTGGACTACGAGGCGTTCACCGAGATCGGTGCGGATGCCCGGACCGATTCCTACGCCGACGACATGCTGCGCGTCCGCACGGTGAAGCTCTATGTCGACGGGGCGCTCGGCAGCCACGGAGCGGCCCTCATCGAGCCGTACAGCGACCGGCCGTCGACCAAGGGGTTGCTCCAGATGGAGCCGGCCGAGCTCAACCGCCGGGTCCAGGAGATCCTGCGGGGCGGCTACCAGGCCGCCGTGCACGCGATCGGCGACCTCGGCAACCGCGTCGTCCTCGACGCGTACGAGCGCGGCTTCAGCACCGTCGGCGACCAGGGGCTGCGGCACCGCATCGAACACGCCCAGATCATCTCCCTCGACGACATCCCGCGCTTCAAGCGGCTCGGCATCATCGCCTCGATGCAGCCGGTGCACGCCACGGACGACATGAACATGGCCGAGACCAGGGTCGGGCCGGACCGCATCAAGGGCGGCTACGCCTGGCGCAGTCTGCTCGACCAGGGCTCCGTCGTCGCGTCCGGTTCGGACTTCCCCGTCTCGTCCGAGAACCCGTTCGACGGGCTCCACGCAGCCGTCACCCGCACGGACCGTGAGGGGAAGCCGGCCGGCGGCTGGTACCCCGGACAGGCCATGACCCCCGTCGAGGCCCTGCGCTCCTTCACCGTGGACGCCGCGTACGCCGCGCACCAGGAGAAGGTGCTGGGCGGCCTCGAGCCGGGCAAGTGGGCCGACTTCGTCCTCGTCGACAGCGACCCGTTCGATCTGCCGGGCGGGCGCGCCCTGTGGCAGACGGAGGTCCTGCAGACCTGGGTGGCCGGTCACCGCGTCGGCGAGTACGGCGCGCTGTAGCGCACACGACCGAGGGCGCGCCGGGACCTTCACGGGTCGCGGCGCGCCCTTCGTACGCAGGGCGCGCAGACCTGTGCGCTGCTCACCGGCTGCAAGACCGCCTCGCCGTCACGCCGCTCCCCCAGCAGACCAGTACGAACAAACCCGCACGGCCATGCACGGGGCGTGTCCGGCGGCCGCGTCGTGGGGGCGGGGGATCAAGTGGCGAAACCGATCAGGAATAGAGAAGCGCGAGCTCAGGGCCGCCGCTAGCGTGACGCCATGAACCTCACCGGTCGCTCGATCCTCCCCCCGCCCGACGGGCCGGACCAGGTCGCGGCGCCGGGTCTGGGTCCGGGGCCGAGCCGGGTTCCCGGTCCGGCCCCGGTCCCGGTTTCAGGTCCGGTTCCGGACGGACGAGAGACACGACCGCGCCCTGGTCGGCCACGGCAACCGACGGGGACCGTTGCCGTGCACGCGGCGACTACCGTGCACGCCGCGACGAAATGGGACCGGCCGTACTACTCGGAACGGGACGTACCGAGCCGGGCGACGACGACGGAGACCGCGCAGGCGGCCTCCGCCCGACAGATGGAGACACGATGAGCAGGACCACGGGGGCGGACGCGCAGTCGCCTGCACCGCACGTCGCGGACAGCCACGATCTGATCCGTGTGCACGGCGCGCGGGAGAACAACCTGAAGGACATCACCATCGAGATCCCCAAGCGCCGCCTGACGGTGTTCACCGGGGTCTCCGGTTCGGGCAAGAGCTCGCTGGTGTTCGACACGATCGCCGCTGAGTCGAAGCGGCTGATCAACGAGACCTACAGCACGTTCGTGCAGGGCTTCATGCCGTCGATGGCACGACCCGAGGTCGACGTGCTCGACGGGCTGACGACCGCGATCACCGTGGACCAGCAGCGGATGGGCGGTGACCCCCGCTCCACGGTCGGCACCGCCACCGATGCCAACGCCATGCTGCGCATCCTCTTCAGCCGGCTCGGCGAGCCGCACATCGGCCCGCCGAGCGCGTACGCCTTCAACGTCGCCTCGGTCCGGGCGAGCGGTGGGATCACCGTCGAACGCGGTGACGCGAAGACGAAGACCGTGAAGGCCACGTTCAACCGCACCGGCGGCATGTGTACCCGCTGCGAGGGCCGGGGCACGGTCTCCGACATCGACCTCACCCAGCTCTACGACGACTCCAAGTCGCTCGCCGAGGGCGCGTTCACCATCCCCGGCTGGAAGTCGGACAGCTTCTGGACGGTGCGCGTCTACGCCGAGTCCGGCTTCGTCGACCCGAACAAGCCGATCCGCGAGTACACCAAGAAGGAGATGCGGGACTTCCTGTACCGCGAGCCGACCAAGGTGAAGGTCGACGGCGTGAACCTCACCTACGAAGGGCTGATCCCCAAGATCCAGAAGTCGTTCCTGTCCAAGGACAAGGAGGCGATGCAGCCGCACATCCGGGCGTTCGTGGAGCGGGCGGTCACCTTCACCACCTGCCCCGAGTGCGACGGCACCCGGCTGAGCGAGGGTGCCAGGTCGTCGAAGATCGGGAAGATCAGCATCGCCGACGCCTGCGCCATGGAGATCCGGGACCTGGCCGAGTGGATCCGCGGCCTCGAGGAGCCCTCGGTGGCACCTCTGCTCACCGCGCTGCGGCAGACCCTCGACTCGTTCGTCGAGATCGGTCTCGGCTACCTGTCGCTGGACCGGGCGGCGGGCACGCTGTCCGGCGGCGAGGCGCAGCGCGTCAAGATGATCCGCCACCTGGGGTCCTCGCTCACCGACGTCACCTACGTCTTCGACGAGCCCACCGTGGGCCTGCACCCGCACGACATCCAGCGGATGAACGACCTGCTGCTGCAGTTGCGGGACAAGGGCAACACGGTGCTCGTCGTGGAGCACAAGCCGGAGACGATCGCGATCGCCGACCACGTCGTCGACCTCGGCCCCGGGGCCGGTGCCGAGGGCGGCACCGTCTGCTTCGAAGGCACCGTGGAAGGGCTGAGGGCCGGTTACACCATCACCGGCCGCCACCTCGGTGACCGGGCCTCACTCAAGGCGGAGGTTCGCAAGCCCACCGGCGCGCTGGAGATCCGCGACGCGACGGCGAACAACCTGCGGGGAGTCGACGTCGACATTCCGCTCGGGGTGCTCACCGTCGTCACCGGCGTCGCCGGCTCCGGCAAGAGTTCACTCGTGCACGGATCGATCCCGGCCGGTGAGGCCGTCGTGTCGATCGACCAGAGTCCGATCCGCGGCTCCAGGCGCAGCAACCCGGCGACGTACACCGGTCTGCTCGACCCGATCCGCAAGGCGTTCGCCAAGGCCAACGGGGTGAAGCCCGCGCTGTTCAGTGCCAACTCCGAGGGGGCCTGCCCGACCTGCAACGGCGCAGGCGTCATCTACAGCGATCTGGCGATCATGGCGGGAGTCGCCACGACCTGTGAGGACTGCGAAGGAAAGCGGTTCGATGCCTCGGTGCTCGAATACCGTCTCGGCGGCCGTGACATCAGCGAGGTGCTGGCGATGTCGGTGACCGAGGCGGAGGAGTTTCTCGGTGGCGGCGAGGCGCACACACCGGCGGCGCACAGGATCCTCCAGCGGCTCGCCGACGTCGGGCTCGGTTACCTCACCATCGGGCAGCCGCTCACAACGCTGTCCGGTGGCGAGCGGCAGCGGCTCAAGCTGGCGACCAACATGGCCGGCAAGGGCGGTGTATACGTACTCGACGAGCCGACCACGGGTCTCCACCTCGCCGATGTCGAGCAGTTGCTCGGGCTTCTCGACCGGCTCGTGGACGCCGGCAAGTCGGTGATCGTCATCGAGCACCACCAGGCGGTCATGGCGCACGCCGACTGGATCATCGATCTCGGCCCCGGCGCCGGCCACGACGGCGGCCGAGTCGTCTTCGAGGGCACCCCCGCCGACCTCGTCGCCGCCCGCTCCACCGTGACCGGCGAGCATCTCGCGACCTACGTCGGTATCTGACCGCGCCACCACGCGGCGGGCAGGGGCCGGGAGAGGCCTCTTCAGGTGCTGTCCGCCGCGGTCGGCGAGGGCGTCCGCGTGACTCGGCGGGGTCGGACCGGCGCCGGGCCGGGCCCGTCCGGAAGAACGAACCGGACGGGCCCGGCTGGGCCGTGACGAGTGCGGGGCAGGCGTCGCTGTGCCGGTTACGGCGTGGCGGCTCGGCCGCCGAAAGTGACCGCAAGGCGGCCGTCCGAGGCGAAGGACCAGTTCAGGGCGCCGGTGTACGAGGAGCACCGGGAGCCGTTGGTGCCGGTCCAGAACTGGTTCGAACCGTCGGCGTTTCCAACGGTCTTGTCGTTGGAGCCGTCACCGCTGCGACACGAGACGTTGTTCCGGAACACCGAACCGCCTGCGTCGAACGAGAAGTTGCGTTCGGCGTTGTCGATGCTGATGTTGTCGGAGACCGTCATGGCGCCCGGGTTCCTGTTGTAGGTGAACCCGTGCTTGCCGTTGTCGTGGGCGATGCTGCGCCGTACGACGTGGTCGACCCCGATGTCCTCGCCACCGAGCTTGTAGCCGTTGCGGTCGCCGCTCGAGTTCTGGGTGCCGTCGGAGAGGGTGCCGTTCCCGTAGGCGAGGGAGTCCTCGATGGTCACCGCGCCGATGGGGCCGGTCTCCGACTTGGTGTAGAGGTCCCAGCCGTCGTCGATGTTGTTGTGGGCGACGGCGTAGCGGAAGACGTTGCCGGGGCCGGAGGTGAGTTTCGCGGCGAAGCCGTCGGCGTCCTCGCCGTCGGAGTCGGCGTTGTCGTGCGACTCCGCGCTCAGGATGAGGTTGTTGGACGGCCACTGATCGCGCGGGGTGCTGGAGAGCATCCGCGAGAGCTGCAGGCCGGTGTCACGGTTGAAGCGGGTCACGGTGCGTTCGAAGATGTTGTTGCTGCCGCCGACGAAGATCCCGTTGTCACCGGCACGCTCGACGACGATGCCTTTGACGTGCCAGTACGATCCGTGCACGGCGAGCCCGCGGTTCGCCGAGTTCTCGGTCTGGGCCGAGAAGTCGAGGACCGGGGTCTCGCCCGGGTAGGCGGACAGTTGCGTACGGTCGCCCGCGGTGCCGTCGTTGCCCTGCGCAATGGTGACCGTCTGCGAGAAGCGGTAGGTCCCGCCACGCAGGTGGATCGTCCCGCCGGGCGTGACACGGCTGATGGCCGAGGTCAGTGTCGTCGGGTCGGACTGGGTTCCGGCGGCGCTGTCACTGCCGTTCGGCGCGACGTAGAGCGCCGAGCCGGACGGCGGCGGGGTGGTGGTGTCGCCGCTCGTCTCGACGTCGAGGTGGTCGATGTTCGGCAGGCCGGCCGAGGAAGTGGGGGTGAGGCGGACGGTGTTGCTGCCCGAACGCACCGGCACCGTGAAGGTCCTTGTTGCCCAGGTGTCCCATGCGCCGGTGCTCTCGAACGACGCCGACGTGGCCGTCGAACCGTTCACGCTGACGCTCGCGGGCCGTGCGGTGCCGGTGCCGTTGGCGAAGCGGACCGTCAGTGTCGCCGTGCCCGCGACGGGCGCGTTCACGGTGAACTGGGCATAGGAGCCGGTGGCGTTGGTGCCGTTGCAGAATCCGCTGCCGGAGTATCCGGCCCAGTCGGAGTCGATGGTGCCGGTACAGACCGACGGGGAGCTCTCGGCCTCGTAGCGGACGGACGCGGCCTGCGCCGGGTTGCCGGACAGTGCGACGAGCGCACCGGCAAGCAGTCCGGCGCACGCGATGGCGGGGCGTAATTGCATCGTTCGTCTCCAGGTTCGTCGGCTCGTCCGACCGGAGGGTCGGTGTGTCGGGGCGAGCAACTGCGCGGGGCTGACGTTCGACCGGCTCGGGCGCGACAATGCGGCTGGTTCAGCATTATGAACACGGTCGACCGGAAAGAGGTCCCGCTCAAGTACGGCACTGAGCGGTGGGGTAAGCGCTTTCTCCGGAATCTAGAAGCCCGCCATGATGTCGTCAATAGCCATGTACATGATTATTATTCATAATGATGAACACCGGCTCGAGCTGTGGCCGGCCCCTGCAGGACGCCGTGCGTGCGTGCCATGCCGGCACGGCGCCCGGGGCGATCCCGGCGGGAGACGGGGACCCCGGGGCCGCCGTACCGGCTTCCGGGGAGACGGCCGCGTACCGCCGGACCGGGCCGCACCGGGCCCGACCGGTTTGTCAGACCGTCCCGTTAGAGTCTTTCCCAGGCCGCCCCGCACCTTGCTGGGCAGGCCCAACCCCTGGTGGAGAGGCGCGCTTGCCTCTCCGAGCTCGATCCACGACGACAACAGCAAGGAACCCCGCGTGAACGACACGACAGCGTCCTTCCGGCTCCTCCCCGGCGCTCCCGACTCCCCGGTCGTCCTGCACGTCCCGCACTCCTCGCGTGCCGTACCCGCGGACGCGCGTTCCGGCATCCTGCTCGACGACCGCGCGCTCGAGTCGGAGAAGGACCACATCACCGACTCGCACACCGCCGAGATAGCCGCCGGGGCAGCGGCTGCCGCCGCCGTCTCCGGTGTCGCGCCGTGGCAGTTCGTCAACCAGCTGTCCCGGCTGGTCGTCGACCCGGAGCGCTTTCCCGACGAGCGGGAGGAGATGCTCGCGGTCGGCATGGGCGCGGTCTACACACGGACCACGCATCGTGCCGACCTGCGTCCGGCGGACTTCGACGGACGGGCACTGATCGAGCGCTACTTCCACCCGTACGCGGCGGCCATGACGGCCGCCGTGGACGAGCGGCTCGACGCCTTGGGGCGGGCCGTCGTCATCGATGTCCACTCGTACCCGACGGAGCGCCTGCCGTACGAACTGCACGGCGAGGGTCCCCGGCCCCCGATCTGCCTGGGCACGGACGCATTCCACACTCCGCCGGAACTGCTCGCCGCCGCCCGGAAGGCGTTCGCGGGCTTCGGCGGGACGGGCCTGGACAGCCCGTTCGCGGGCGCGTACGTACCGATGAAGCACTACGGCAAGGACCCGCGGGTGAGCGCGCTCATGATCGAGATACGCCGCGACGTCTACATGTCCGAACCCGGCGGCCCGGCCGGCCCCGGTCTGGGCGCACTCGCGGAGGCCCTGGCCGAACTGGTGGACGCGGTGAGCGGCGGGACGACGGCGGGGAGCTGACGGTCCCGGTCCCGGCCGGTTTCGCGGTCCGCTCGCCCGGGGGAAGGCGCGCGGACCGTGGGCACGGCCCTTCACGAACGGGCCGCGGGCACGGCCCTTCCGACGGCCGACCGGGCGGGGCGGGTGCCCGCCGCGTCGGTCAGTCACCGACGCCGGTGCCGATGCCGGTGCCGGTGCCGGTGCCATTGCCATTGCCATTGCCGCTGCCACTGCCACTGCCACTGCCACTGCCGAGGAAGAAGCCCGGGTGCGGTGGCTGGTTGTACGCGGTGTTCTGCCATGCCAGGCCCGTGAGGTACATCCGGTCCTGAAGCCGGGTCACGAACCGGTGGTCCGTGACGATGGGCGTGGAGTAGATCCGTAGCGCGTTGTCGTCGCTCCTCGGCCAGAGGACCTCCTCGCGCCAGTCGCCGAGGATGTCGCCCGAGAGCGACGGGTTGGCCTTGGTGCCGTTGTTGGAGTGCACGCCGGAGCCGGTCAGCAATCTGCTGTCACCACCGGGTCCGTACTTGTCGATGCGTGTGCCGTCCAGCAGTTCGCGTGTGGTGTCCCCGTCCCACCAGGCAAGGAAGTTGGCGGACGACGGCTCGCGGCCACGGGTGGTGCCGTTCGTGTCACGGACGGCGGAGTCGGCGGCCGACCACATCTCGGCCCCCTCGTTGCCCGCCCAGATGTCGCCGGCCACACCCCGCCCGTTGTCGCTGCCCGCTGCGGTCCTCCAGCGGATGCCGCCGTTGGACGGGTCGATGTAGAGCGACGACGGCCGGCTGGTCGACCTCGGATCAGAACGGGTCCCGGCTCCGGGTCCCGGCTCCGGGTCCCGTCCACGGATCGGCACGGTCGACTCACCGGTCCGCCCTGACGGCCCTCACGGCTCACGGCGGCTTCTCCTGGCGGTACGGGCCACGTCGTCGCGCCGTCGGGCGGGCGGCACCCGGCCGACGGCCCGCCGAGCCAACTGGTCACACCGGTCAGAGGAAGTGGCTGCTCGCGAGGTAGGGAGCCGGGTCGGGCATGCCGCGCAGGGCGAGATAGCCCTCCTGGCCGATGTCGAGGCGGGCGGCCAGGCCGACGTCGACCGCCCACTGGTTGGCGGTGGTGATGCAGTTGACCAGAGTGCGCCCCTTCGAGGCGGCAAGTGCCTCCCACAGCAACTGCTGTGCGGTTTCGGTGCGTTCGGCTCCCAGCAGCGCCACACGCCCGCGGTCGTCGATCCATACGTACCCCGCACGCCCCTTGGTCCTGCGGACAACCAGGCGGGGCAGGGTGCGCAGCATGTACGGGTGGTCGGGTCCGTGCCCGGCGCCGCGAAGTTCGCGGTCGAGACGGTCCATCCACTCGAAGTCGTCGGCGGTCCCCTCCTCCAGGCCGGTCACGGCGGGGAGGACTGCGCGGTCCACCGTTCCGACCATGCGCATCTGCGGGTGCAGCGAGAAGCCGGCCAACCGGTAGCGCCGGGTCGCCGCCGGATGCACGGTGGACAAGAACAGACCCGGGCGGCCGTCGGCATGCGCGAGGACGGCGTCCATCAGGCGCCTGCCGATGCCCGTGCCCTGCCGGCCGGGCAGCACGCCGTATGTGGCGAGGAACCAGACGTGGTCACGGTTCTGCGAGATCGCGAACCCGGTGACCTCGTCGCCGTCCCCCTCGACCGCCACCAGGCAACCGCCGGGATCCGTCGCCAGGAAGAAGCCCATACGCTCGATCCACTGCTCGGAGGTGGCGGTGGAGCGCGGTTCCGGTTCCGGTTCGCTCACTCGTCTGGTCAGCCGGTCGCCCTCCAGGAAGGTCACGGCGGCGGCTCGTTCGGCCGAGGCGAGATCATCGACCCGCATCGGTCTGATGCGTACGGCAGGTTCCATGATGTGAGCGTTACCGGATCGACCGCATCAACGCACCCGCCTTTCTTGAGCGTTGTCCACGCACCGGTCGGGTGCGGGGTATGGCACGGGGGCGGCTGCGGCACCGGCGGGATTCGAACCCGCGGGCGGGGTGGGGCCGGTCCGCCCGGATCCCCGTCAATCGGCATGAGGGGGACCTCCCCCACACCGAGCGCAATGGGCCGCTCTGCCACGGCTCCGCAACCTGCGGGACCGCGCGGTCCCGGTCCGCAGAGCCTAAGGGCTGTCCCGGGACGGCGAGGCATTTGCCGCCGTCGCGCTCATGGTGGCGGGCCGCAGGGCCCGTCGGCAGCGGCGGGGCGCGAGTGGGCCGAGTCAGCGCGGTCGAGTCTCCGCAGCGCGAGGAGACCACCGATGCCCGGGACGAGGGACACGGTTTTGACGGAGGCGGTGGCCTGCTGAAGGCGCCATGTCGCGACGACGACGACCAGGTAGGCGCAGCCATGGACGGGGCCCATCAAGGCGGAGACAGGGCGGAGGTGGGCCGTGGCGATGTTCGCCAGCATGACGACCAGTGAGACGAGTTCGGTGTGTGCGGCGATGCGCAGCGGCCGCGGATCCACGGTCAGACTCCTGTGGTGGAGCCGGGACGGATGATCATCAGTACGGTGACCGTGGCCCACAGCAGGTTGAAGACGCCGGTGAGCATCGCGAGGCGGCCGGCCTGGCGTGTGGCCGTCGTCGAACCGGGGCGGGAATCAGTCCCGGTGCCGGTGCGAGAACCGGTCCCGGTGCCCGTGCCGGTGCCGGTGCCGGTGCCCGTGCCGACGCCCAGGGCTGGCCCGACGCCGGGTTCTGGGACGGTGCCCCTGACCGGGCCGGCAGCCTGTGCCGCCACCAGTGCTCTGCCCTGGGCGGGCAGGATCCGGAGCGTCAGGACGGCCGCGGCCACGGCGGTCAGGAGGATCGAGACGATCAGCCATGCGTCGCCGAGCACCCCGAGGCTGCTCGCCGTGGCGAACCCGAAGACGGGGACCGCCGCGCCTACCCCCGCGTAGACCCGGCAGATGCGGTGCAGCAGCCGCAGCGTCGAGAGCGACTCGTGGTCATCCGGGTCGCCGTCGGCACGGCGCAGGGCTGCGGGGAACATGCTCGCGGCGACGGTGACGGGACCGATGGCCACGACTGCGGCCAGGACGTGCAGCGAGAGGAAGAGTTTCGTCACTGCCGGCGCTCCCCGGCCGCTCGGCCGACGCGGCGTTCGCCGGTGACCCGTAAGGCCGGCAGGCGTCCGGCCTTGGAGGTCCCGGACAGACTGTCGCCGTCGACCGTGACGGCGAAGGCGAGGTTCAGCCGCAGGGGTTGGGTGACGGACTGGTTCCAGGTGAGGCGGTCACCAGTGAGGACGACGTCGTCGAGCGCCACGTCCTCGTCCGTCCCGTGGGCCGTGCCGGTCAGAACGCCTTTCTCCCGGCGTAGATCGATCACGGCCTTGATCCTGCCTATGGGGGTGGCGACGCACAGGTCCCAGATGCCTTCGACGGACATGCTTCAGTTCTTCCTCACGGTGTGGTGCGGGCGGGGAGACGCGACGCGCGAGCGGCACGTCATCAGGGGCGCGGGCAGAGGGAGCGTGGTCAGAGGCCCGCGGGTACGGGGCCGTGAGCGCGCCAGACGGTGCCGCGGCGCTCGTGGGCGAACAGTTCCTCGACGGCGTGGGCGATCCGGGGGCCGACCTCGCGCTCGAGCAGGTACAGGCCGACATCGAGTCCGGAGGTGACCCCGGCGCCGGTGACGAGGTCTCCGTCGTCGACTACGCGGGCGCCGACCGCCCGTACGCCGGTGGCGTGGAGCATGTCCTGGCCCAGGTGGTGCGTGGTGGCGTGGCGGCCCTCCAGCAGGCCTGCCATGGCGAGGACGAGCGAGCCGCCGCACACCGTGCCGACCGTCACCTCCGGATCCTCCATCGCCGTCTTCAGCAGTGCGGGCAGTTCAGTGGTCAGGGTGCGGCCCAGCGTCACCGCGATGAGCTCGTCCGGCTGCCACTGCCCGGCAGTCGCGTCCTGGTCCGGGACCTCGCCGGGTTCGCCGACGCGGCCCGAGGCGCCGGGCACCACGATCAGGCCCGCCCGCCCCGGGTTGAGAGCGGCCGTGGCCCGCAGGCTGACGCCCCCGGTTCCGCTGACCACCTCTCGAGGACCCTCGGCGGAGACCAGTTCCACGCTCACAGCGCCGCCGGTGGCCGCGCCGCCGGCGTGCAGGACTTCGTACGGGGCGATGGCGTCGAGCGGATCGAAGCCGTCGAACAGAACGATCTGAGCGTGCATCAGCGGTTCCTCAGAAGTGTGGGAAGTCCGGCTCGAGCCGGGGACATCCCGAAGCCAACCAGCTGTCGCCCTCACCTCACAGTGGCATTGGTGACACCTTTCAACGGGATCTCGCCAAGCCCTCGCCAGGCTCTCCATCACACCTCTGACCTGGAGAAGGAGGGAGGAATTCGACAGACTGGCCCGGACCCCACCCCTGTGGGAGGGTATTTTCCTGCCATGCACACCATCGCCGTTCTCGCGCTGGACCGGGTGATCCCGTTCGACCTGTCCACGCCGATCGAGGTCTTCACCCGTACCCGTCTCCCGGACGGGCGGCCCGGTTATCAGATCCGTGTGTGCGCCGAGCGTGGGGAGATCGACACGGGGACGTTCGTCCTGCGCGCACCGTGGGGTCTGGACGGACTACGGGGCGCGGACACGATCATCGTGCCGGGCACTTCGGCACCCACCGCCCCGCTGCCGCCCGCCGTCGGCGACGCGCTACGAGCGGCCGCCGCCGACGGCACGCGCATCGCCTCCATCTGCACCGGTACCTTCCCGCTGGCAGCCACCGGCCTTCTGGACGGGATGCGGGCCACCACCCACTGGATCGCGGCGGACCTGCTGGCCGCCACCTGTCCGGACATCGAGGTCGACCCCGACGTCCTGTACGTCGACAACGGCCAGTTCCTCACCTCCGCCGGTGCCGCCGCCGGCCTGGACCTGTGTCTGCACATGATCCGCCGGGACTACGGCTCGGCGGTCGCCGCCGACGCCGCCCGCCTGTCCGTCATGCCCCTTGAACGCGAGGGCGGGCAGGCGCAGTTCATCGTCCACGACTACGCCCCCGCACCCCGGGGCTCCACCCTCGAACCCCTGCTCGACTGGCTGCAGGACAACCTGTCCCGTGAACTCACCCTCGCCGACATCGCCGCCCACGCGGGTGTCAGCACCCGGACCCTGATGCGTCGCTTCCGCGAGCAGACCGGCACCACTCCGCTCCAGTGGCTGCACCGTGCCCGGGTCCGGCAGGCGCAGCACCTCCTGGAGACCACACGCCACTCCGTCGAACGCGTCGCGTCCCAGGTCGGTTTCGGTTCACCCACCGCGTTCCGCGACCGCTTCAAGCGCACCACCGGGGTCAGCCCGCACGCCTACCGCCGCACGTTCGGTACGTCCGCAGACCGCTCGGCCGTCTCGACGCGGTCGGCGACAGGGGCCACCGGCGGCCCCGTGCTCTGAGGCTCGGCCGTGGCCCGGCGCTCGGGCATTCAGCCCGTGGTCCCGGTCCCGGTCCAGGGCTCGGAGTCGGACCCGGCCACGGTCCCCGATCCGGTCGGTTCCGGCCGCCGGCGGACCAGCAAAGCCGCGATGTCGTCGGTGTGCGAGGGGCTGACGGCCACGGGGGCGATGACCCGCTCGGCGAGCTCGTCCAGATCCAGCAGACCACCGGGGGCGTCGGCGGTACCGGCACAGAAGGCGAGGTGTTCGGCGAGTTCCGCCACGCCGTCGTCGTAGTCCATGCCGGGGACCTCGACCAGGCCGTCGGTGTAGAGAAGCAGGGTGGCACCCGCGGGCAGGACCGCCTCGGTGACGGGATAGTCGTCGTCCTCGTAGGCGAACAGGCCGAGCGGTGGGCTTCCGGGTCCGGTCAGGCTGGAGATCAGGCCCTCGGGGCTGAGCACCATGGGGTGGGTGTGACCTGCGCGCACCATGCGCAGCATGCCGCTCCCGGGGTCGATGTCGACCAGGCAGCAGGTGGCGAACAGGTCCGTGTCCATGTCGCACAGGCTCTGGTTGGCCGCGGACATCAGCGCCGACAACTCGTGGCCGTCGGCCGCGTGGGTGCGCATTGCGACCCGCAGCTGGCCCATGACCGCCGCCGCGCGTGCGCTGTGCCCCTGTACGTCGCCGATGGCGAGCGCGACACGGCCGTCGGGCATCGGGAGAACGTCGTACCAGTCGCCGCCGACGGCAAGGCCGTTCGAGCCGGGCCAGTAGCGCACCAGGACGTCGAGGCCCGGCAGCGGGGGCAGGCTGCTCGGCAGCATCAGGCTCTGGAGCTCGCGCAGTTGGGCACGGCGTTCGTCGAAGTGCCGGGCTCGGGCCAGTGATTGCGCGAGGGTGCCGGCGAAGCCGGTGACCAGGACCTTCTCGTCGGACGTGAAGGCCCGGGGCCGGTCGAAGACGATCACGCAGACGCCGACGAGCCCGTCGCGGGTCGACAGCGGCAGGAGGACCATGGCGTGCAGGCCGGGGCTCAGCGTCGGCCACACCGCCCCGAAGCGGGCGTGGAACTCCTCCCGCGAACCGATGAAGAGCGGTTCGCCCGCGATCAGCGACGCGACGGCCAGAATGTCCGGAGTGATCCTGCCCGCCTGGCGCAACCTCATGACCTGCTCGTCGTCGAACCCCTGATAGCCGACGAGTTGCATCACGTCGGCATCGGAGCGCAGGAAGATCGCCATACGGTCGGCGGAGAGCGCGGGCAGTACGGTGCCGGCCACGGCCTCGACGATGTCGTCGGTGGAAGACGCGGCGGTCAGAGCCCGGGTGACGTTGGTCGTGAAGTCGTCGCGGGCCTGGCGCTGTTCGTCGCGGGTCTGCTCCTCGGTGCAGTCACGGGCGATACCGACCATGCCCCGCGGCTCGCCCTCGGTGTCGAAGATGATCCGGCTCTCCGTGTCGAGCCATCGCACGGCGCCGTCGTTTCGGCGCATGAATCGGTAGCGCACCGCGTACCGGCCGGTCCGGCGGCTGTCGGCCAGGGCCGAGTCGACCCGGTGGCGGTCGGCGGGATGGACGGCCGCGTAGAACGTCTCGATCCGGTGGTCGAACTCGCTGGGCGGGATGCCGAACATATGGCACAGGCGTTCGTCCCAGAACACTTTGTGCGAGTCGAAGTCCCAGTCATAGGATCCGATACCGGCGTTGGACATGGCCATCTCGAGCATGGTGGTACGGCTGCCGGCCAGCGGTGGCAGGGGTGGCAGTGGCCTGGGACGCAACGCGCGCCGGCTCTCGTCGTGCGCCGCGGTCCCGTTCTGCGGCACCAGTTCGTCGAACCGGTGGGCACACAGGGACACCAGCGTGAACAGGGCCCGGCGCCCGGCCTCGTCCGTCATGCCGAGGGCCGCGGCGAGGCCGTCCGCCGCACCGGCGGCCGCCGCAGGGTCCTCCGCGGCGGAGTCGTCCACGAGGTCCACGACGTTGAACGACACGACACCGAGGCAGCGGGAGCCGAGCAGCAGTGGATACACGACGAAGGGGATGACGGCCGCCACCGACGCGTCGGCCGGTGCCGTCGCGGAGTGCACCGGCTCGTGGTGCCGCACGGCCCGCGCCACGGGCAGATCGGCGTCCAGCGGGACGACGTGGTTCCGCTCCCTCCACGCCTCGCTCATCCCCGCCGATGCCACCAGCCGGAGCACGCCCGAGCTCTCGGTGCGGTAGAGGGAGCCGCGCACGACACGGTTGCCGGGGCCGGGATCCACGGCCCGCATCACTTCTCGCAGTAGGCCATCCGGGTCTTCGCTGCGCAGCACTCTACGGATCGTGAGCTCGTCGAGCATGCCCTCCGGGTTCCCGTGACCCCTCTGCTGCCGGTCTGCCGGGCCCTTGACCATGTGGCCGCCCCGTTCCTGATCCGCGCGCGCCGGAGACTTCGGCCGCCGGTGTCGTTCTCTCATCGTCACCCCGCCGAAAGGCGACCGCACAAGGAAGCGACCCGGCACAACCGGGCAGACCGTAAGTAACAGCTTACGGTTGACTTACGCTTACCGTAAGCGGAGACTTACGGGTATGGCTTCCGCTGCTGATGTGCTCGACGCCCTGGGCGACGCCTCACGGCGCGCCGTTCTCGAACGGCTCATGGACGGACCACTGGCCGTGGGCGTGCTCGCGGAGCAGCTGCCCATCTCGCGTCCCGCGGTCTCACAGCATCTGCGGGTACTGAAGCGGGCCGAGCTCGTCGTGGAGTCCGTCTCGGGCACACGCCGGCTCTACCGGATCAATCCGGCCGGCGTCGACGCGCTGCGGGGATACCTCGACAGCCTGTGGTCCACCACGCTGCACAACTTCACCACCCTCGCCGAGGCGGAAGCCGCCTCGGAAGCCGCCTCGGAGACAGCATTGAAAGCGGCATCGGAGGCGGCATCGTCCGAAGGAGAACCGACATGACATCCCAGTCCACCGACGAGGTCGTCGTCCGCCGCTCGGTGATCGTCCCGCTCGGCCCCGTCAAGGCCTTCGAGCTGTTCACCGGTCGCATGACGGAGTTCTGGCCGCCCGAGCACTCCATCGGACAGGCCGACATCGCCGAGGTCGTCGTCGAGCCGCGAGAGGGCGGGCGCTGGTTCGAGCGTGGCGTCGACGGAAGCGAATGTGTCTGGGGAGAGGTGGCCAGGTGGGAGCCGCCGGGACGCGTGGTACTGGTGTGGCAGATCAACGCCGAGTGGCAGCACGATCCGTCCCTGGTCACGGAGGTCGAGATCGACTTCGTCCCGGAGGGCGAGGGCACACGGGTCGAGCTGACGCACCGTCACCTCGAGCAGTACGGGGACCAGGCAGCCATGATGCGGCAGGTCTTCGGATCTCCAGGCGGCTGGGCAGGCACCCTGGACCGGTTCACCGCTGTGGCCGGCTGACCCGCCGGTGCGGGCCCGCACCACGGCCCCGGCCACTCGAGCGCGGGCTCGGCCGACGCCCTACCACCGCCTTCGTACCCTGCCTTCGTACCCCGCCTTCGTACCCTGCCTTCGTACCCCGCCTTCGTACCCCGCCTTCGTACCCCGCCTTCTTTCCGACGGCCGGTCTCCGACCGCCCCCGTGCGGGTTGCCGCCGACCCGGAGAAGGTCACGGCGCACCGGCACCTTCGTCCTCCCCCCGGCCCCGGCCGGGGGGACGGAGCATCTGGCCGGAAGCCAGTTCGCGATAGGCGCGGCTCGTCGACAGGAGTTCCTCGTGACGTCCGCAGGCCACGCTGCGCCCGTCCTCCAGCACGACGATCCTGTCGGCGTGCTGCACCGTGGAGAGCCGGTGCGCGATCACGAGTACGGAGCACTCCTCGGTGATGTCGTTCATCACCGTGGTGAGCGCCTTCTCGTTGACGGCGTCCAGGTGCGAGGTGGGCTCGTCGAGCAGGAGCAGCGCGGGGCGGGCGAGCAGGGCGCGGGCCAGGGCCACCCGTTGCCGCTCACCGGCGGACAGGGTCCCGCCGCGTTCGCCGAGCAGGCAGGCCAGTCCGCCGGGCAGACGCCGCACCAGGGTGTCCAGCTGGGCGAGTTCGACGACCCGCCGGACCTCTGCCTCGGTGGCGTCCGGGACCGCGTACGTGATGTTGTCCCACAACGAGCCGTCCACCACATGGGTGTTCTGGTCGACCATCGCGATGCGAGCCCGGCATTCCGCGCGGCTCATCCCCGTCGCCGGACGCCCGTCGAACAGCAGACATCCGGAGTCCGGCTCGTAGAACCTGGCCACCAGGGCGAAGACCGTGCTCTTGCCCGCGCCCGACCGGCCGACGAGAGCGACCTGCTGCCGGTGGGGAACGGTGAGCGAGACTCCGTGCAGTACCGGCCGGTCGGGTGTGTAGGCGAAGCGGACGTTGCGGAATGCCAGGGCCGGGGACGGGGATGGGGGCGGGGCCTTGGACATGGCGGCGGTGCCGGGAGGACGCAGGACTGGCGGGGAGGTTCGGACCGCACCGGCCGTGGGCACCTGCGCCGGCGATGCGGGTTCGGCGGGTAGACCCAGTACCTCCTCGATGCGCTGGTAGGCGCCCATGCCCCGCTGGATCAAGCCCACTGCGCGGAAGACCGAGGACAGCGGCAGCACCAGATAGGAGGCGTACAGCAGGAAGGCGACCAGATCGCCGAGGGAGTTGGCGTTCCCGTTGACCCGCAGGCCGCCGATGACCAGGACGAGCAGGAAGGATCCCTGGACGGCGAGCTCCACGGCGGGGCTCATCACGGACGCGAGTCTCGCGGTCCGTACGCCCGCGCCGTACGCCGCTTCGACACGCTCGCCGATGCGCGCCGCCTCTCTTTGCTCCGCGCGATGAACACGGACCATCGGCAGCGCTCCGATCGCCCGTTCCAGATCGGCCGCGATCGCACCGACGGAGTTCTGCATGTGTTCGGAGGCGGCGCGGATTCCCTTGAGGAGCGAGGCGACGACCGCGGCCGCCGCCGCCACGGTCAGGGTGATCAGGAGCAGCAGCAGCGGGTCGATCCACAGCATGAGCACGATCGCCCCTGCCGCGACGAGAGCGCCGGTCACGAGATCGACCAGTGCCTGGGCGACCACTTCCCTCAGCAGAGTGGTGTCGGCGGTCACACGGGAGACGAGGTCACCGCTCCGGTGCCGCTGGTACTCGCTCATCTCCAGTCGCAGCAGCCTCGACACGAGGCTGTGGCGCAGCCCTCGCACCACCCCCTCTCCCATGCGCTCGAGGACGAACCGCCCGAACGCGCCGGTGGCCGCCTCGGCGACGAACAGTCCGCCCAGGAGCAGCAACAGGGGCCAGAACGCCTGGCCGTGGGCGCTCGCGTCCACGATGTGCTTGGCGACGAGGGGCTGGGCGAGCCCGAGGGCGGAACCGCCCAGGGTGAGGACCGTCGCGACGACGATGGAGGCCCTGTGCTCGGCGGTGAGCCGGTACATGGTGGCGACGGCGGCACGGGTGGACCGCTCGCGCCCGGCGGGTCTCCGAGCGTGTCGGGCCGTCCTGCGCGCCCCTCCGGTTGTGCGCTCGGGCGCGTCAGCGGAACCGTCCGCGGAACCGTTGGCGGCCCCGCGGGCCTTCTCCTCGGCCTCGGGGCTCCCGTCGGCGCTCGTGCCCGGCCGCACGCCTGCGGCTTTGTGCACGTCTCCGTCCGGCTGTGCGTCCGCGGGTGGGTTCCGCGGGGGCGGATGTCCCTTCGCGTCCGACTCGGTGCCGGGCACAGTGACCTTCATGAGTTCGGTGTCCTCGACGGGGCGACAGCGATGAGCCGGGTGAAGTAGTCGTCCGGCACACCTTCGTCCACGGGCCGGCCGTCCGCCTCGATCCAGGCGTGGGCGGTGAAGGGGGGTACGACGCGGACGCCGGTGCACCATGTCGGCCAGTGCCCGCCCAGTCGGCACAGCAGCGCGGCGCCCAGGGAGCGCGGCAGACAGCCGCGCGGCCCCGCACAGCGAAGGCTCACCGCGCACATCGCGTCCCGCGCGTTCTTGGCCTGTTCCGCGGTGGCGGGGGTCGCTCCACGGCACAGGACGCCGAGCACGGTGCGGACCCTGCGTGGCGGGAGGAGGGACAGCAGGACGGCCGGGAGGAGGACGAGCCTGGCGGCGATCCGTCGGGTGAAGGGCACTCCCGCCGGACGCTCCAGCGCGCTCGGTGTCGTCATGCGGCCAGCCCGGTCGTGCGCAGGTCCTGTACGAGGGCGGCGACGTCGTTCGCGGCCTGGTCCCTGTCGATGTCGAACTCGCCGACGAGGGCGTCGATGGCGGCGGCCTCGTCGCCGCCATTGAGCAGCGTCTTGATCACCACGGTGCCGCTGGGGTTCAACTCCCAGTAGGTACCGCTGCGTTCGTCCAGGAGTACCGTGCCGTAGTCGGTCTCCGCGGTGGAGACGTCGGCGCCGAACCGCAGTGCCATGGGGTACGTACCTTCCTGAGCCTGAGTGCTTGAGGGCCTGAGTGCCTGACTGCGTGAGGGACGGGAAACGAGTAGGGAAAACGGGGAGGAGACGGAGAGGCCGGGCCGGGAGGGGCGGTCCGGCAAGGGACCACCCCCGGAATCCGGGTCACGGGCCGGCCCGTACCGGTGTCGCCGTGGTTCGGGGCAGCCCACGGAGCCACACCTCGCAGGCGATCGTCGAGTAGAGGATCGCGTCGCGCAGTCCAGGCGTCGAGGGTCGCTGGGCGAGTCGGCGCAGCGCCGCACCGTCCACCAGGCCGAGGCTCTCCAGTCGCGAGTCCTCCCACAGGGCCATCAGGTCGCCGCGGTGCTCGCGCAGCCCGTTCGAGGCGTCCATGGAGGCGGCGGCCTTGTTGGTGCGCCCGAGGCACACGTCCGGCACGATCCCCCGCATGGCGGTGGTCAGAAGGGGCTTGTACTGCCAGGGCGTCACCCGCTCCGCGGGACGGACCGCCAGGCACGCCTCGATCACACGGTCGTCGAGGAACGGCGAGGCCATCGGCAGCCCGGCACGGGCCGCCATGCGGTCCCACTGGCGGATGATGCGGGTACAGGACCGGATCTGTTCCAGGTCGGCGTGCAGCCCGCGGTCCCGGTGCAGGGGCAGCGCTGTCGCCGCCGCCTCGCGCAGCGCCCGTTGGGTCATCCGCTCGGCCTCCGGGGTCACCCAGTCGAACAGACGTGGCGGCATCCCCCAGCCGAGGCCGCTGCCGACGGACGGTGGCAGCGGGTCCCGCAGGCGGTGCGCCGAGTCCGCCAGCCACGCCCCGTACGGCCGGGAGTCGGCCAGGGCGCGCAGCATGCCGCCGAGCGGCCACTGCCACAGGGCTCGGAACCCGCGCAGTTGCCGCATGGCGAACAGCGGCCGGGTACGTGCCAGGCGGTGGTAGTACGCCTCGGAGCACCAGGCGACGTGGTCGCCGCCGATGCCGGTCATGTGCAGTCTGCTGCCGCGCGCCGCCAGTCCGGGCAGATGATGCAGGACCCTTGATCGGTCCATGACGCCGATCGTCGGTTCGTCCAGCAGGTCGTCGATGCCGAGGAGATCCTCGTAGACCAGCGGTGAGGCGTCGGCGTCCCAGACGACGTGGTCGACGTCGGGGAGGAACCCGGCGGCCTTCCGTGCCCATTGAAGATCGGTGTCGGCCGGATCGCGCCCGGGCCAGGTGCTGGCGACCAGCTTCGTCTTCGACCCAGAGGCCAGGAAGAGGAGCGACGTGGAGTCGAGCCCTCCGGAGAGGTCACAACTGACGACGCCTCCCTGGTCCGTTCGAGCCCCGACGGCTTCGACGAGGGCGCTGCGCACGACGGGGGCACCGTCGGAGAGCGCCTGCACCGGTTCCGGCGGTGTCCACCATCGTGACCGGCGGACGGTCCGTCCGTCCGGGGCGACGACGAGTGCGTCCTCGGGGGGCACGGCCGTGACACCGCGCCATACCGATGCCTCTGCCAGCGGGTGGGGAACCGGCCACAGCAGCCGCAGGGCCAGTTGCTCCTCGTCGGGATCGGCGCCGATGGCCGCGGCGAGCATGTCGGCACTGGTGGCCGCCACCTCCACACCGTCCACGGTGGCGTGGAAGACCAGCCGGAGACCCGACGCGGTGCCCTGGACCCTCATCCGGCCGTCGAGCTCGGCCACCAGGTGGAAGCTGCCGGGAAGTTCTCGCGCCAGTGCGTCGAGTTCCGCGAGATCACGCAGTCGGCCGGCGTGGCGTTCCAGTTCGGCGGCGCTCACGGGACAGCAGCCGACGACGGCGATGGCGGCCGAGCCGGCTCGGGCGGTGACGACCTCGGAGTCGTGCCAGGTGCCGACCAGCCAGGGGCGGCCCGATGCGTGTGCAAGGGTCCGGCTTCCCTGGCGGAGGAAGGAGCGGGCCACGGCGGCGGCATCCGCGCAGTCCGAAAGGACTGCGAAATGCGCGTCGCCGGGGCCCGGACCCGCACTTTCGTGCAGTTCAGTCATGGCTTCGATTCAGCGAACCGTGGGCCGTCAGTTCTTGCTGAGGATGAGGCGGTCGTTTCCGGACCGCTGCAGAAGTCCGGTCTTCTTGCGGAACGATCCCAGCCGGACAAGAGTCGGCGCCTCGTAAGCCTTCTTCACAGCTTCTCCTTGATGCGGGTTTCGTCTCGTCTTCCCTGGTGGCCGACGGGCGGCGAGCCGCCTGCCGGCCACCTGCGTCCAGGCTCTTCGGGAGCCGGGAACAGGAAGCGAAGCGATACGAGGACGTTAACGGCGAGGGGATTGGGGTGCGCAAGACCACAAGGGAAAGCGAGATTTTATGACTAACTCGAAAGCGATGGAACAAAATGCAGTCATCACGACTCAAACATGAAGACGGACCCTCATGGAAGCACACGGCACGTCGGCAAGAAGAAACGTTTAGAGCTGCATTCCCTTTCGTGCACGAACCCGTGCGGAGGAAGGGGGCTCACAATCCACGCCAGGTCGCCGCCCCGGCGCACTCGCCGTCCGCCGCGCTCCCTTTGCGTTCACCTTCGAGGCGAACCACGACTGGCGCATCGTCATATCGTCGGCGCTCGTGGACCGTCCACGACCGCGCGTACCGCCGTGCTCACCCCGCTGCGTGGACGTGTGCGTGGACGTGTGCGTGGACGTGTGCGCCAACGTGTGCCTGAACGTCGGCTTGGGCCGTCGCGCGTACCGCAGGCGTCAAGCCGGGCGCGGAGGGCACTCGTAGGCCGACCACACGTTCAACCGACCCTAAGGGGACGTCCCATGGAGATATCCGGCCTCGTCAGCGCACTCGTGATCGGCATCGTCATCGGAGCACTCGGGCGGCTGGTCGTACCAGGACGCCAGCACATCGGCGTCCTGTGGACGATCGTCGTCGGAATCGTCGCCGCCCTCATCGGTACGGCTCTCGCCACGGCACTCGGCGTGGCGGACACCGACGGTGTCGACTGGATCCAGTGGCTGATCCAGATCGCCCTCGCCGCGGCCGGTGTGGCCGCGCTGAGTCGCGTCAAGGCCCTTCGCTGACCGCGGGCCTGTTCAGCCCGTTCAGCCCGTTCAGCCTGATCACACGAGCGGCCGGCGAAGTCGCCGTGGTCTGGGCCCGAGCACGGACCAGCGGTCGGCGGGAGGGACGGGGCGGGTCCGGCCCTGCGCCCCGATCAGCCGGCCCCATGCGCCCGCCCGCCAGTCGTCGCCGTCGAAGGCGCGATACGACGGCCGGCGGAGTCCCATTGGAGCAGCGCCCAGCCGTTGCCCTGCTTGTTCTCGTGCCGGCCGACGAGCGCCAGTACGCGAAGTCGCCGTCCCGCGCCACGAGATGGTCGACGAAGTCCTCGAGGCCGGATGCCGCCGCTTCGGCGGCGGACACGGGGACGCGCGCGGTCGCGGACCGGGCGAGCGGGCGAGCGACTGGGCGAGCGACAGCGGACTACGCGGCCCGGGTGACGTCGATCTTCGGCGTCACGGTCGACCTCGTCCCGCTCTTCAGTTCCTGACGGGCCTCGACCCGCTTCCCGCTCTCGACGGACTCCCAGTAGGGGTGCGCCGCGATACGGACCGACAGGTCGGTGCACTCCATCCGCAGCCGCTTCACCGCTCGCTTCTGCTCTTCGCTCCAGCCGGGACTGTCCTCGCGCCCGCCCGTGATCTCCCCGGTGTGCGGATGCTCGGTTCCGGGCCAGCCGGGCATGGGCTCAACGCTCCACGGCAAGGCGCGGCAGAGGGCGGCCAGCTCTGAGGTGGCCTGATGCAGGCGGATCTGCGCGGCGCGCAGGTCGTCGGGGAACTCGGTCTCGGCCATGCCCGAAACCATACTCCTGTTCGATTTCCTGGCGCGAGTCGCCACGCCGTGTCCGGAGTCCCCTGACTGCCCCGGCTGCATGGTCCGTCGGCAGGCCGGACCCGAGGCCGAGCCGGGGAAGGGGAAGGGGAAGGGGAAGGGGAAGGGGAAGGGGCTGGGGAAGGGGATCAGCGGCCGGTCGAGCCGTCGACGAGTTCGCGGAGGATGTCCGCGTGGCCCGCGTGACGGCCGGTTTCCTCGATCATGTGCGTGAGTGCCCAGCGGATGCTGGGAGCAGGGCGGCCCCTTCGCGGTCGAGGGACCGGTGCGCCGAGATCGGTGCACCCGTCGAGAACACCGTTCGCGCGCTCGACGGCATCGCGGTAGCGGGCCAGGACATCGGCCACGCTGTCCGTCCGTGCGGCACGGAACGTCGCCTGCCAGTCGGTGACCTCGTCCCCGAGGAACAGCGAGCGCTCGACGAAAGTCAGGTGGGTGAGCAGGCCGAGCAGGTTGGTGCCCGACGGCACCGCGCCTGTGCGCACCAGCGGTTCGGGGGTGCCGTCGACCTTCGCGGCGATCGACACCCGGAGGTGGTCGAGGAATCCGCGCAGGACCTCGGTCTCGCTGTTTCCGGTCCGGGGCGGCGGGGTGTCACGACGGCGGTCATGGCGCCCGGTGCCGGGCGCAGGAGTCTCCTGACGTTCGCGGGGGCCGGTCGTCGCGTCAGGCGGCACGGCGGATGAGAAGGACGTGGTCGGTGACCTCGGCGGTGCGCCCGCCCGGTCCGGTGGCGATCCGGCGGGGTGCGTCGGCCCGCTCGACCGTCCATGTCTCCGGGTCCAGCCCGATGTCCGCGGCGACTTCCCGGGGGCTCGGGTACCGGGTGTCGGGGTCCTGGTTCCACGACCAGGGCGCGGTCGAACCGTGGTCGACGACCAGCAGCCGCCCGCCCGCGCGCAGTGCGTGCGCGGCCGCGCGCAGGACGGCTGCCCGGTCCAGGTCGAAGGGGGTGTGCAGGTAATGGGCGCAGATCAGGTCGAATTCGCCGGGCGGAAAGGTCTTGTGCAGGTCGTGCCGCACGGCGCTGACGCGGTCGCCCAGGCCTCGCGAGCGGGCGAGGACGGCGAGCCGCTCGACCGCCACGGCCGAGATGTCGGCGGCGGTGACGTGCCACCCCTGGCCGGCGAGCCACAGGGCGTCGCCGCCCTCGCCGCAACCGAGGTCCAGCGCACAACCGGGTGCCAGGCCCGTCACCGCCTCGGTGAGACGGGCATTCGGCTGCGGGCCGTCGGCTGCCTGCCGGGCCGCGTAGACGCCGTCCCAGAACTCGACCGCATCCGTGGTGCTCATCAGGACTCCTTGTGTCGGTGGATGCGCACAGTCTTGTCGGCACCATCGCGATCCGGCACGAAATCTTGCGGTAATGGCAAGATGGCCTCATGGATCACCGGACGGACGACGACGTGCTCGACGCTGTCGGTCCGCGGTTGCGTGCGCTGCGCCGTGACCGCGGCATCACCCTCGCCTCCCTCGCCGCGACGACCGGCGTGTCGGAGAGCACCTTGTCCCGGCTGGAGAGCGGGCAGCGACGGCCGAGCCTTGAACTGCTGCTGCCGCTGGCCCGTATGTACGACGTCCCGCTGGACGACCTCGTCGGCGCCCCGCGCACCGGCGACCCCAGGATCCATCTCAAACCGATCACACGCTTCGGCATGACCTTCGTCCCCCTGTCCCGGCGGCCGGGCGGAGTGCATGCGTTCAAAATGATCATCCCCGCCCGGCCGAGACCACTCGAACCGACCCCGCAGACCCACGAGGGCTTCGAATGGCTCTACGTGCTCGACGGACGCCTGCGGCTCGTGGTCGGCGAGCGCGACATGACGCTGCCGACCGGTGAGGCGGCCGAGTTCGACACGTCCTTGCCGCACTGGCTGGGCAGTGCCGACGGCGGCGTGGTCGAGCTGCTCATCCTGTTCGGCCTCCAAGGGGTGCGTGCGCATGTGCACACCGACGCCGATCGGCTGTCCCGGACCGAGAGCCGCGGTGAACTCCGGGAAGAACGGCGGCCCTCATAGTCAGCCGTAGGCAGTCGTAGGCAGGCGCACGCAGCCGCAGGCAGCCGCCCGGGAGTGTCAGAGGTGCGCGGTAGTGTCCACGCATCCGGCAGAGGAGGTCCCATGGCGACCAGGCGGAGCTTGACGATCGACTGCTCGCACCCGGCGAGGCCGGCCGAATTCTGGGCGCTGGCACTGGGCTATACGAAGAAACCCGCCCCAGAGGGTTTCGGGAGTTGGGACGAATGGTTTGCTCACCACGACGTCCCCGAGGACGAGTGGGACGACGGAGCGTACCTCTGCGATCCGGACGGGGTGGGACCCGACCTGTCCATCCTGAAGGTGCCGGAGGCGAAGGTCGTGAAGAACCGCCTGCACCTGGACATACAGGCCGGTGGCGGCCGCGGGACACCGTGGGAGGTGCGATGGCCGCGCGTGGTCGAGGCGGTTGGGCGGCTGACCGCCGCAGGGGCGACCGTGGTCCGTGAGGACGAACTGCGGGGCAAGCCCGATCACGTACTGATGGCCGACCCGGAGGGCAACGAGTTCTGCCTGGTCTGACACCGGCCGTCCCCTTTGCCCGGCGAGCCGGCCCCGCCGGCGGTGCGACCGGGTCCGGAGCCGGTGCGGCTGTGTGACCGATGTTGCAAGCGGTACCCGGGTACGGGTTTACCGTCGGAGGTGTTCCCCGGATGCGGGGGACACGATGACGGGAGTGAGCACGATGCGTGATCTCGCGTGGGTGCCCCGGTCCTGCACGCTGCCCACGGAGGAACGGGCCCTGCGGGTCGCCGAGTGGGACGCGCTGCTGGCCGGGCGGCTGACCGCACTGTCCCGGCCCGAGCCGCTCCGGCTCCGCCTCGAACTGGCCGACGGGCCGGACGTCGAGGAGGAGCTTCGTGACCTGGTGGAGCGTGAGAGCGGCTGCTGCTCGTTCTTCTCCTTCACCGTCGCCCCGGCCGAGGACCGGATCCATCTGGACGTCTCAGTGGACGCGGCGCACGAGGCGGTTCTGGATGCCCTCGCCGTACGGACCGGTGCCGCCGTACGGACCGGTGCCGCAGAGGTGTCGCGGTGAGCGTCGGCCTGCGCAGCGGCCAGGTCGCCGAGGCGGCGGGAGTGAACATCCAGACCCTGCGCTACTACGAGCGGCGCGGGCTGCTCGCCGAACCGCGACGCAGCAGCGGCGGTCACCGCCTGTACGACGACAAGGCGGTGACCGAGCTGCGGGTCATCAAGGCTGCCCAGCGCCTGGGGTTCACTCTGGAGGAGGTCGCCGAGCTGATGGCGGCGGGCCGTCACCGCCACGGGCGCCCCGTCGCCGGCTTGCGGGATCGCGCGGCTGACAAGCTGGCCGAGGTCGACGCGAGGATCGCGGACCTGACCACCATGCGCACCACATTGGCCGCGGCCCTCGACGCCGGCTGCGACGACCTGACCGTCTGCGCCTCGACGGACCACTGCCCCATCCCCTTCACCGGACTCGCCCAGCGGCCTCCCGAAACTCCGGGCGACGAAGGAGGATGACGGGCCGCCCCGGACCACGGGCGAACGGCACGCGGCCGGCCCCAGCCGGCGGACATCTGGCTGCGGCGCAGCGCGGCGGTGTGTCCGGGGCTGCCGGACGACTGCGTCGAACTGCTGGCCGATGACAAGGACTTCGCCGTACGCCTGCTGCTTGCCGAGCACCACCCGCAGGCCCCGGCCGAGCTGCTGCTCGACCTGTATCTGCACGGCACCCACCGGGCCGTCGGCATGCTGCTGTCCAAGCCGCGGTTCCCGTCGGCGGGCCTCGCGACGCGATTCGCGGATGCGGCGGACCCACGAGCCCGAGCACTGGTCCTGCGTGGCCCTTGCGCGACGCCCGCACTCGTGCGAGCGGCTGAGCCGGGACCCGGTCGCGAGGGTGCGGGAGGCCGCTGCCCGTGACCGGCGGCTGCCGGTGGGGAGGCTGGTGGAGCTGCTGGACGACCCTGAGGTGGCCGCTGCCGCGGCGGCGAATCCGGTGCTGCCGACGACGGAGATGACGGCGCTCCTCGACCGCGCCGATGTACCGCTGAACGCTCACGGGCACGGGCACAGGCGCGGGCATGAGCACGGGCACGGGCATGAGCACGGGCACGGGCACGGGCACCAACAGAGGCCGCGCGGCCGGTGAGGCTGCGATGTTTTTGCCGGAACGGCAACTGGCCTCGCCCTGCCCCACGTCGCTCCCGCACCCTGGGAAGCCGATCTTGACGTACGGCTGATCGAGAGCCCCTTGGAGGAGCCATGTCACAGCAGGTCAGGGACGTCACGCACCGCCTTGTCCCCACTCCCGCCGGGAGGATCCACCTGGTGGAACAGGGCACCGGACCGCTGGTGCTGCTCGTGCACGGCTTCCCCGAGTCCTGGTACTCCTGGCGCCACCAGCTGCCGGCCCTGGCCGCGGCCGGGTACCGCGCGGTCGCCGTCGACGTCCGCGGTTACGGCCGTTCCTCGAAGCCCATGGACGCGGCGGCCTACCGAATGCTGGAGCTGGTCGAGGACAACGTGGCGGTGGTGCGCGCCCTGGGCGAACGGTCCGCGGTGATCGTCGGCCATGACTGGGGAGCCACGATCGCCGCCGACTCGGCCCTTGTCGAGCCGGACGTCTTCCGCGCGGTGGGACTGCTCAGTGTCCCCTACGCGCCCCGGGGCGGGCCGAGGCCCACCCAGGTCTTCGCGCAGATGGGCGGGGACGAGGAGTTCTACGTCTCCTACTTCCAGCAGCCCGGCCGGGCGGAGGCCGAGATCGAGCCCGACGTGCGGGGCTGGCTCGCGGGCTTCTACTCGGCCCTGTCCGCCGACACCATGGCCGCGCCCGGCGCACCGGGCCCGCACTTCGTCGGCAGGGGCGGGTCGCTGCGTGACCGGTTCCCCGCCGGGCCGCTGCCGGCCTGGCTGAGCGAGCAGGATCTCGACGTGTACGCGGGCGAGTTCGAGCGGACGGGCATGAGCGGGGCGCTGGCCCGTTACCGGAACATGGACCGGGACTGGGAGGAGCTCACCGGCTTCGACGGCGAGCCCCTCCCCCAGCCGTCCTTGTTCGTCGGCGGCAGCCTGGACGCCTCAACCACCTGGATGGCCGACGCGATCGAGGCGTACCCAGCCACCCTGCCGGGGCTGGTCTCCTCGCACATCCTCGACGGCTGCGGACACTGGATCCAGCAGGAGCGCCCCGCCGAGATCAACCGGCTGCTGATCGACTGGCTCGCCGCTCTGCCCGGCTGAAACCGCTCCCAGTTGGCACCCGCGCCGGGAAGCGGTCGGCGTTCGGATCGCCGACCGCGACAAAGAGGCGGGGGCCGCTTTCGGGTACGTCAGGCGCGCGAGTTGACGCTCACCGGCCAGGATCCGGTCGGTGGCGTCCAGCCCTGCAACGTGGCGGGGATGCCGACGCGGCTGTTGCAGTCGATGACCTGGAAGTGCAGATGGGCCCCGCTGGCCGCGCCCGTGGCGCCCGACCAGCCGATGACGCGGCCCTGCGGGACCCAGTCACCCGTGTTGTAGATGGCACGGTTGAGGTGGGCGTAGTGGGTGCAGCGTCCGTTGGAGTGGCGGATGATCACCTCGATGCCGTTCTGCCAGTACGGCGACCAGTCGGAGATCAGGACGGTGCCGCCCTGGGCGGCGGAGACCTCGTAGTTCGCGGGGAGGCCGAAGTCCCAGGCGTACTCGTTGTAGGGGCCGGTGTGCGAGTAGGTGCCCTCCGGTCCCTGGGTGACCATGTAGGACTCACCCGCCGGGTAGGGGAGTTCGTAGTAGTAGTCGGCCGCGGCGGCCGGTGGGGCCGCGGCCAGGCCCAGCCCCGCCACTGTCAGTACCGCGCTCGCGGCCGCGGCGAGTCTCCGCAGGGTCGTCCTCACACCATGTCTCACTGTGTGTCTCCCGTTCTCGTGTCCGCTTGGGCGTGCCGGGCCCGCCTTCAGCCCGGGATGACAACGTTGCCCTTCAACTGCTGCATAAAACAAGGAAGTTGAATAATCACGGACGCGGGGCGCCACCGCGGTCGACGCGGGGCGGACCGTCACCGCGTCGGAGCCGGCCGCCCCCCGCATGTGCTGTCAGTGGGTTGGGCTTGGATGGGCGCATGACTGCTCACGATGTCGCCGGCAAGCTGCCCGGCATACCTGACCTGCGGAAGCTGTGCCAATCGATCGCCATGGCGGAGGCAGTGCTGAACCGTGGCGATTACCGGTACTACTCCTTTGGCGCCGGCTGGACCGAGGCGGAGGAGGTCTTCTCCATGCGGGACGGCAGCGGGGGCGAGTTCGACGTCGTCTTCTCCCCGGCGGGCGCCTGCCTTCGCGGCTTCGACCACGAGTCGCCGATGAGTCCGTACGCCGACGACACCGTCTGGCCGGGTGTGCTCGACCATGTGCCCGAGGTCTTCCGGTCGTGTGTGGAAGGGCCGGCGTTCACGGACGACGGCATACCCCGTGTGACGTTCTGCCTGTGGCGCGAGCCGGGCGACGACCGCTGGCACACGGGCCGGATCGACTTCCCTGACGACCATGCGGATCCCGACGGATCCGGTTGGATGCTGAGATGCCTCGTCGATCCGACCCCGGACGCGTTCCGCTCCTTCGCCGAGGACTACTACGAGCGGACCGTCGACCTCGAGGCCGTGCGCCACATTTACGATCAGGGCCCGTTGACGCGGGACGTGGTGGCGCGGCTCAACCCTGACGTCACCCTCTCGGATGTCGTCGAGACGGCGAAGGCCATCGGCTACCCGGCCTGACGGACCGCACGCCGGGACAGGCCCCGCCACTGAGCCGTTGAGCCGCCCCCACCCGAGCCGGCTGGACGAGGCCGTCGCGCCGGTGGCGCGAGCAGTCGCCGTCCGGCCCGGCAGTGGGCCGTCGCACGGCGCCCGTCAGTCGGCGTCCCGTCGAAGTGTCAGGCACACGAAGCCGAACGCGTCCCGGTAGACACCCAGCCATTCGTCACGGTGCACGGTGGAGGCCGCGAGCGCCTCGGCACTGTCCGGGTCCGCCGGGTTGTCCAGCGCCCATGAGGCAAGGGAGCCCGTCCAGGACCACTCGTAGTCGTCGAGCTCGTCGCGTGTGCTGACGTGCCCGTGGACGGGTGTCCAGCCGTCGGCGACGACGCGGTCCACCGTGGCCCGCAGGTCGGTGAACTCCCCGAGCATCTCCACGGCCTCCGGCGACGGCTCCTGCATCCAGAAGCCGTCACCCACGAGAACGCGTCCTCCAGGGGCCAGGTGCTTGCGGGCCGCCGCGAGAGTGCCGAGCAGACCGCCGAAGGCATGCGCCGCCCCGACGCTGATCACCAGGTCGAACCGGTGAGGGGCGACGAACGCCGTGGCGTCCTCGTGGTGCAGGGCGAGCCGCTCCTCCACACCGAGGCCGCGTGCGGCCTCGCGGGCATGGGCGAGCGCCGCCTCGGAGATGTCGACGCCCTCGGCCTTCAGGTGCGGATGGGCGGCGAGGGCGCGCAGCAGCCACTCCCCGCCGCCGCAGCCGAGGTCCAGCACCCGGCCCTCGCCCTGCGGGACGGCACGTTCGAGCAAGCGGCGTACGGAGTCGTCGTGGAGCGGAGCGGCGATCGGATGATCCGCGTGGGCACGTCGTGAGATCAGTTCTCGGTTCACCGGCGGAGAGTGCCACGACCGGCTGCCGGCACGCACCCCTATTTCTCCCGGAGCGGTCACGGGGCGCGCACCGCACGCGCGGCACGCGCTCACCGGGCCCCGCCCCGGACCGGTGCCCGCTTGTCGCGCGCGGGTCCAGGACAGCGGGACACCGGCCGGGCGGCGGGGGCCGTCCCAGGGCGAGTGGCCGGTCCCCCGTCGTGATCGGCCCATCATGTCGCCCCGCCGTGACCGGCCCCGTCAGAAGAAGACGCCGCAGCGCAGCAGCACGTTGGCGTACGGGCGGGCCTCCCCCGTCCGCACCACCAGGCGTGCCCCGGCGGTGAGCGCCTTCAGTTCGTCGTGCGGGACGAACCGGAGCCCCGGGAGCCGCTCCTCGAGGAGACGCGCGGCCGGCACGTTGGCGTCGCGCACCTCGTGGGCCGCGGTCGCCGTCTCGACCACCAGCTCGTCGAGCAGCCCGTCGAGGACGTCCGCGAAGGACGGGATCCCGGCACGGAAGGCCAGGTCCACGACGCGCGGTCCGGCAGGCGGCAGAGGCATGCCCACGTCGCACACCAGGAGCGTGTCGCCGTGCCCCAGTTCGGCCAGTGCACCGGCCAGATGACGGTTGAGGATGCCGGACCGCTTCACAGCGCGTCGACCTCCTCCGCCGTCGGGAAGGACTCCTGGGCTCCCCTGCGTGTGACGGCCGCCGCACCCACGCGGACGGCGAAACCGGCGGCGGCCTCGAGCGCTTCGCCGAGGCCGAGCCGCCACGCCAGGGCCGCCGTGAACGCGTCCCCGGCGCCCGTGGTGTCCACGGCGTCGACCTTCGGGCTCGGTACGCGGGCCGTGCCGGAGCCGTCGGCGACGAGCGCTCCCTGCGCGCCCATGGTGATGACGACCGAGCGGGGGCCGAGCGCGAGCAGGTCCCGCGCCCACTCCTCGGGCGTCGGACCGGCCGGCTCCCCCAGGATGTACCGCGCCTCGTGCTCGTTGACGACCAGCGGGTCGCATACGGTGAGCACGTCCGCGGGCAGTGGCGCCGGCGGGGACGGGTTGAGGACGAGGCGGGCGCCGGAGCGCAGCGTACGGGCCACTTCTGCGACCGTGTCGAGCGGGATCTCCAGCTGGAGGGAGATCACCCGTGCGCGGGCGAACAGCTCTCCCGCGGCCGTGATGTCCCCCGGTACGAGCCGGGCGTTGGCGCCGGGCGACACGACGATGCTGTTGTCGCCCGAGGGGTCGACGGTGATCAGCGCGACCCCGGTGGGCGCTCCGCCTGTCAGCACGCCGGCCGTGTCGACGCCCGCCGCCCGTTGGGAGTCGAGCAGCAGCCGCCCGTGGGCGTCGTCGCCGACTCTGGCGAGGAGCGCGGTACGGGCTCCGAGGCGGGCGGCGGCGACCGCCTGGTTGGCGCCCTTGCCGCCGGGGTGGACGGAGAGGTCCGAGCCGAGGACGGTCTCCCCGGCGGCGGGGCGGCGCTCGACCCCGATCACCAGATCGGCGTTGGCGGAGCCGACGACCAGTAGGTCGTAGTCGTGCGTGCCTGCCGTGTCATGCGTGCCGGCCGTGTCGTACGTGCCGGCCGTGTCGTACGTGCCGGCCGCCGTGTCGTGCGTACCGGCCGCCGTGTCGTACGTGTCGGCCGCCGTGTCGTGCGTACCGGCCGCATCACGTACATGGGCGTTGTCGGGCGTCATGAGAAGTCCGCCACGTTCTCGCGGGTGACGACCTTGACCGGCACCTTCACCGTGTTCTCGATCTTCTCGCCCCGTGCCGCCTTGACCGCGTTCTGCACGGCGATCCTGCCGAGTTCCGCCGGCTGCTGGGCGATCGACGCGTACAGCGTGCCCGCTTCGACCGCCTTCAGGCCGTCCGGGGTGCCGTCGAAGCCGACGACGGACACCGACTTGCCGGCCTTGCTGCCCAGCGCCTTGACCGCGCCCAGCGCCATCTCGTCGTTCTCCGCGAAGACGCCGTCGATGTCGGGGTTGGCCTGGAGCAGGTTCGTCATGACGTCGAGGCCCTTGGTGCGGTCGAAGTCCGCGGGCTGCTTGGCGAGGACCTTGATGCCGGGGTACTTCTCGAGCCCCTCCGCGAAGCCCGCGCCTCGCTCGCGGCTGGCGGAGGTGCCGGCCGTGCCCTGGAGGATCACGATCCTGCCGCTGCCGCCGAGCTTGTCGGCGAGCGTCTTCGCGGCGAGCCTGCCGCCTGCGACGTTGTCGGAGGCCACGAGAGCGGCGGTCTCCGCGTTGTTGACGCCGCGGTCGGCCGCGATGACCGGGATGTCGGCCTTGTTGGCGCCGCGTACGACCGGACCCACCGCGTCGGAGTCCACCGGGTTGACGATGACCGACTTCACTCCGGAGCTGGTGAAGTTCTGCAGTTGGTTGGCCTGCTGGGAGGCGTCGTTCTGGGCGTCGGTGACGGTGAGCTCGACACCGGCGGCCTTCGCCTCCGCCTGCGCGCCATCCTTCATCTGCACGAAGAACGGGTTGTTGAGGGTGGACAGCGACATGCCGATCCGGGGCGTGGTGGACGACGAGCCGGGGTTGAGGAGGGAGACCGCGCCGACCACTGCCGCGACGACGACCGCGGCGATCGCGAACTTCGCCGCGTCCTTCTTCTTCCCGCCGGGGCTTCCCGTCCCGGCCGCCGCGGAGCCGCCGCCCGTGGAGCCGGCACGGCGCCGCAGTGTGTCCAGCAGTACGGCGAGCGCGATGACGACGCCGATGACGACCTGCTGCCAGAAGGCGGACACGGAGAGGAGGTTGAGGCCGTTGCGGAGCACGGCGAGGATCAGCGCGCCGATCAGGGTGCCGGACGCCTTGCCGACGCCGCCGGCGAGGCTGGCGCCGCCGATGACGACCGCGGCGATGGCGTCGAGTTCGTAGCCCTGCGCGGCCTGCGGCTGTGCGGAGGCGAGCCGGGAGGCGAGGACGATACCGGCGACGGCGGCGAACAGGCCGGACAGCGCGTAGATGACGAGCTTCTGCCGCTTGACGCGCAGACCGGACAGTCGCGCGGCCTCCTCGTTGCCGCCGATGGCGTACATGGAGCGGCCGATGTAGGTGCGGCCGAGGATCAGCGCCGTGATCAGGCCCATCGCGATCATCACGAGGACGGGCACCGGCAGCCAGCCGCCGAGGGTGTCGCCGAGCGAGGAGACCGACTCGGGGAAGGCGATCGGGCTGCCCTGCGAGATGACGAGGGACAGGCCACGGCCGATCGACAGCATGGCGAGCGTGGCGATGAACGGCGGGAGCTTGCCGTAGGAGACGAGCGCGCCGTTGACGAACCCGCAGGCCACGCCGGTCGCGATGGCGAGTATGACGGCCAGCCACACCGGTACGCCTTCGCTGGTCGCGGTCCAGGCGAGCACGGTCGCGGAGAGCGCGGCGATGGAGCCGACGGAGAGGTCGATGCCGGCCGCGACGATGACGAACGTGACGCCGAACGCGAGGATCGCGGTCACGGCGGCCTGCACGCCGACGTTGAGCAGGTTCTGCGTGGTCAGGAAGTCGCCGGAGAGCAGCGACATCGCGACGAGCAGCACCACCAGGGCGGTGAGCGCGCCGTTGTCGAGGAGGATGCGGCGAAGTGCGGAACCTCCCGCCGAGGCGCCGCTCGCGCCCGTGTCGTTCACATGCGTGTCAGTGGCCACGGGGGCCCTCCTCTTCGTTCCCTGCGTCGTTCTTCGGTGCCTGAGCGGTGACGGCGAGGGCCATCACCGCGTCCTGGGTTGCTTCTGCCGCGTCGAGTTCACCGGCGATCCGGCCCTGTGCCATGACCAGCACCCGGTCGCTCATGCCGAGTACTTCCGGCAGATCGCTGGAGATCATCAGGACGGCGTGGCCGGAGGCGGTGAGTTCGTTGATGAGCTGGTAGATCTCGACCTTGGCGCCGACGTCGATGCCGCGGGTCGGTTCGTCCAGGATCAGCACGCGGGTGTCCGCGAGCAGCCACTTGCCGATGACGACCTTCTGCTGGTTGCCGCCGGACAGTGTCCGTACGTGCTGGCGGAGACCCGCCATCCGTACGCCGAGCTGCTCGGCGATCCGCGCCGCGGCGGTCCGCTGCCCCTTGAGGTCGACGAGCCCGCCGCGGGTCGCGGACCGCAGGGTGACCAGGCCGAGGTTCTCCTGCACGGACGCGTCCAGGACCAGACCCTGGCCCTTGCGGTCCTCCGGTACGAGACCGAGGCCGGCGCCCATGGCGGCGGTGACGTCGTGCGTGGGCAGCGTGCGGCCGAGCACGTCGACGCTGCCGGTGTCGTACGGGTCGGCGCCGAACACGGCGCGGGCGACCTCGGTACGGCCCGCGCCCACCAGCCCGGCGAGGCCGACGACCTCTCCGGACCGCACCTCGAAGCTGACGTCGTGGAAGACGCCGTCCCTGGTCAGGCCGCGGACGGCGAGCAACGGATCGCCGGCCTCCGGGCGTTCGCGCGGATACTGCTGCTCGATGGAGCGGCCGACCATGAGCCGTACGAGCTCGTCCTCGGGGGTGGAGGCGGGCACCTGGTCGACCGAGCGGCCGTCGCGAAGGACGGTGACGCGGTCGCCGAGGGCGGCGATCTCCTCCAGGTGGTGGGTGATGAAGACGATGCCGACACCGTCCGCGCGCAGCTGTCGCACGATCCGGAAGAGCTTGTCGACCTCCTCCGAGGTGAGGACGGCGGTCGGCTCGTCCATGATCAGGACGCGTGCGTCGAGGCTCAGCGCCTTGGCGATCTCCACCATCTGAAGGCGTGCGATGCCGAGTTCGCGGACCCTGGTGCGCGGGGAGACCCGGACGCCGACGCGCGCGAGCAGTTCGGCGGCGTCGGCCTCCATCTTCCTGCGGTCGATCATGCCGAAGCGCCGCGGCTGGCGGCCGAGGAAGATGTTCTCGGCGACCGTCAGGTCGGGCACCAGGTTGAACTCCTGGTAGATGGTGGCGATACCGAGGCGTTCCGCGTCCTGCGCACCGTGGATGCGGACTTCGCGTCCTTCGGCGAGGATGCGCCCGCTGTCGGGGCGGTAGGCGCCGGAGAGCATCTTGATGAGGGTGCTCTTGCCGGCTCCGTTCTCCCCGAGGAGGACGTGCACTTCGCCGCGGCGCAGGTCGAAGTCGACGGAGTCGAGGGCGACCACGCCGGGGAACGTCTTGCGGATTCCTTCGATGCGCAGCAACTCGTCCGGGCTGCTCACAAGTTGCTCCTGTTCCGGGAGGGGGTGGCGGGCGTCTCGCCGCACGAGCGGCGTACGACCAGGCGGGCGGGGAGGGTCACGGACTGCGGGGGTCTGCCTTCGATCACGTCGACGAGTGCCCGTACGGCGGCTCTCGCGAGGTCGGCGACCGGCTGTGCGATCGCCGTGATCGGCGGGTCCGTGTGCACGAACCAGGGGATGTCGTCGAACGCGGCCAGGGCGATGTCCCGCGGGACGCTCAGGCCGCGGGCGCGGATGGCGTCGAGGGCGCCGAGGGCCATCAGGTTGTCGGCCGCGAAGACGACGTCGGGCGGTTCGGGCAGCGCGAGGAACTGCTCGGTGGCGCGGCGTCCGCTGTCGGCCTGGAAGTCGCCCTGGCCGATGTACCCGTCGGGCAGCGGCAGCCCGTACTCGCGAAGTGCCTCGCGGAAGGCTTCGACGCGTTCGTGGCCGGTCGTGGTGGCGGCCGGGCCGGCGATGATGGCGAGCCTGCGGTGGCCGAGGCCGTACAGGTGGGCGACGAGGTCGCGGATCGCCTGCCCGCCGTCGGCACGGACGACGGGGACGTCGACGCCGGGGATCCAGCGGTCGACGAAGACCATGGGTGTGTCACCGCCGGCCGCGTCCAGCATCAGCGGGGAGCGTCCGTCGGCGGGCGAGACGAGGAGGCCGTCGATCCTGCGCTCGAGGAGCGTGCGGACGTGGTGGTCCTGGAGGTCGGGCTCCTCGTTGGCGTTGCCGATGATGACGCTGTAGCCGAGGGTGCGGGCCTCTTCCTCGACGAAGCGGGCCAGCTCGGTGAAGTACGGGTTGAGGACGTCGCTGATGACGAGCCCGATGGTGCGCGTCTGGTCGGTGCGCAGGGACCGGGCGACGGCGTTGGGCCGGTAACCGAGCGCTTCGACGGCGGCGAGGACGCGGGCCCGGGCGTCGGGGCTGACGGAGGGGTGGTTGTTGAGCGCCCGCGAGACCGTGGCGACGGACAGCCCTGCCGCGGCGGCGACATCCTTGATGCCGGCCATGTACGGACCACCTCCTTGTGGTTTCCGTGAGCCTTCGCGCCATGGGCCGATGAACCCATGGAAACGTTTACACGAGGAGATGGAAACGTTTACACGGCCAGGAAGGCAAGACCCCCGACGCGGGCGAGATCAGATCGTGACGAGAGCGCTCATACGAGCGAGGCGGGTCCGGGGCCCTGCCGGGCGTCGCTACACGCGGGCGCCGGGCGGGACGGACGGCCGCCCCGACCGGCGGACGAGCTGTCCGTGGGCGCACCACCCCAGGGCCGCGCCCACGGCGTACCAGAGGAGGTCGGGCGCGTTGAACGTCGAGCCGAGGACGAGGCGGGCCACGACACTCTCCCGGGAGAGATCCGCCGGCACACCGGTGAGCTGCAGGAGCTCGACGGCCCAGCTGAACGCCAGTGCCGCGCCGGCCGCCGGGAGGGGCCGCAGCCGAGGTGCCACGAGCACGACCAGCGCGAGGATCAGGACAGTGTACAGCGCGTCCCCGGCGTACTTCGCGACGCTGCCGGACACCAGCGCCCTCACCCCGAGCCCCGCCGCGACCGTCCCGACCGCGGCGGCGCCCGCGACCAGCCGGGTGCGCCGCGCTCCCCCTGCTCTCTGAACGGCCATGGCGATCACACTAGGGCGTAGCGCCTCACCGCCGGTCGCCGGCCGGGCCCGGTCGGCGCGAGCACGCGGCAGCGGCGGCGGCGGCGAGGTCACACAACGCGACGGCGGTCCCCTCGAGTTCGCCCATCCGGCCGTGGATCGCCGGCCGTGTCACCCCGTGCATCGTGGTGGTTCGTGCCGCGGAGGAGTGTTCAGGCGTCGACCCGCAGGGCACCGAGCAGCATCGGCAGCGAGGCGTGCAACTCGCGCTCCCAGTACGCCCAGCCGTGGGTTCCCGGTCCGTAGAAGTTGGTGGTGACGTGCTTCGCGCCCACCCGCTCCAACTCGGCGGCCAGGGCGTGGTTCTGCCGGTTGAAGTCGGCCTCGAGGTCACTCGTACGGCCCGGCGGGTCCAAGGGGCCCGTGGTGCCGTCGCCGCACGACAGGTACACGGGCAGCGACTTGAGCCGCTCGGCGAGGTGGAACGGGTCGTGGGAACGCCAGATGTGGCGCTGCGCGACGGGGTCGCCCCAGACCCGCAGGGGATCGTCGCCCCGGCCCGCGAAGAACCCCATGATCCGGTCGACGGACTCGTCGTTCAGCAGCGGGTGCGCCGAACCGGAGTATGCGGCGACCGCCTTGAACCTTCCCGGGTGCCGGGCGGCGTACTGGAGGGCGCCCTGCCCTCCCATCGACAGGCCGGCCACGACGCGGTTGCTGCCGGCGCCCCACTCGCGTTCCAGGAGGTGCCGCAGTTCCACGGTGTGGAACGTCTCCCATGCGGGGTCGCCGCCCTGGCCGTGGTTCCACCAGTCGCTGTACCAGCCGTTCCAGCCGGCCTCCGGCATCACCACGAGTACGTCGCGCAGGCTCTCGATCTCCGCGACGTCGGTCCGGCCGGTCCACGAGGTGTAGTCGCCGCAGCAGCCGTGCAGCAGCCAGAAGGTCGGCCAGTGCCGGTGCCGGTCGCCCGGGTCCCAGCCGTCGGGGGTCAGGAGGCGGACCTTGACCGACCGGCCGCCGAGGGCCTGTGACCGTACCGTCAGGTCGACCTGCCGTTCCGCGATCCGGGTCACCGCGACGACCTCGGCGCCGCGCGGCGACGACGAACGGGCCGTGTCGGCCGTCTGCTCCCCCACGACGGCCGCCGCGGACGAGGTGGCGGGCGCCGGGGCGGCGAGAGCCGGGGTGGCGAGAGCCGGGCCGGCCGGGACGAGGGTGGCAAGCAGTACGGCGAGGACGAGCAGGAGACGGGCTCTCGGGGACGGGACGGCGGTCGCGATCACGGCGGCTCCCTGCGATGCGGTCATTGCTGCCTGAACGGTTCGACGATGCTGCGCCGGCTCGCCCCGCGTCGCCCACGAGTCGACATCAAAGTGATGCCCGGGACTTCGCGGCGCAGCCTCGAAGAAGGGCGCCACTGAACGACAGCGGGCGGGAGACCCCGGATGCGCTTGATCCGCAGAGTGCCCGAGCGGGCGTGAAGGCGTCGTCCCGTACCGGCACAAAAGAAGAAGGACCCCAGATGAACTGGGGTCCTACTGGTGTCCGAGGGGGGACTTGAACCCCCACGCCCGATAAAGGGCACTAGCACCTCAAGCTAGCGCGTCTGCCATTCCGCCACCCGGACTCAGGTGATTCGCCCCGGTCTCCCGCGGCGACAAGGACAACAATACCAGGGGTTTCAGGTGTCTCTCACCCGCATATTGCGTGGTCAGGCACGTCCGCGGCCCCAAATGAGGTCCGGGTACAGCGTGTATCCGTGCGGACGCGGGACGTGAGACTACGGTCGGCAGCGTGAGCCCTCGCCCCCACCGACAGCCGCGGCCGCTCTCCCCGCTGCGTGAGCATCTGCGCGACACCTTCTGGTTCGCTCCCACCGCGGCACTCGCAGTGGTCCTCGTGGTGTGGGTGTCGGCCGACGCCCTCGACACGGCGCTGCTGGAGGCCCTCCGGGCCGACCGGGACCACGACGCGGTGCGAGCGGTGATCAACTGGGCCGAGGACGCCAAGATCATCGTGACCACGATCGCCTCCGCGATGATGACGTTCATCGGCGTCGTCTTCAGCATCTCGCTGGTCGCCGTACAGATGGCTGCGGGGAACTTCAGCCCCCGCGTCGTACGGATCTTCATCCGGAGCCGGATCAGCAAGGCCACGTTCTCGGTGTTCCTGGCCGCGTTCCTGCTGTCGCTGCTGGTGTTGACCTCGTACGACAGCGAGAGGGATCCGGCGAAGGTGGTGTCCGTGCCGCTGGTGCAGAGCGCGCTGACGCTGCTGATGGTGGGGCTCAGCCTGCTGCTGTTCATCGCCTATGTGACGCAGACGCTGCAACTGATGAAGGTCGGGCCCGTGGTCGATCGGGTGACGAGGGAGTCGTTGCGGGTACTGGAGCGGATGACGGCTCACGCCTCCGACGGTGCGCCGCTGCCCGAGCAGGTGGCGTCCGTGCCGCACGCGGGGCGGTCGGGGACCCTGCGGGACGTGCACGTGTCCCGGCTGGTGCGCGCCGCCCGCCGCAAGGACGTGGTGCTGCGGCTCGTCCCCCGGATCGGGGACTTCGTGGTGCCGGGGACGCCGGTGATCGCCGTGCACGGTGCCGGAAAGGGCCTGCCGGCGCCGCAGGTTCTGCAGGCGGCGGTGTCCGTCGGGGTGGAGCGGACGTTCCATCAGGATCTCGGGTTCGGTCTGCGGCAGCTGTCCGACATCGGGCTGCGGGCCATGTCGCCTGCCGTGAACGATCCGACGACCGCCGTGCAGTGCGTCGACCGGATCGTGCAGTTCCTGGCGGCGGCCGCGCACCGGCCGCTGGGATCCGTGCACCACCGGGACCGCGACGGAGTGGTGCGGCTGGTGCAGGAGGGCCCCGGGTGGGGGGATCTGGTGGATCTCGGCTTCGCGGAGATCCGCGGTCACGCGGTGCGCGACGCGCAGGTGTCGCGGCGCCTGATGGCCGCGTTCGACGACCTGTTGCGCCTGGTGCCCGCGGAGCGCGGCGAGCCCGTCGCCCGGCCCCGGGCCTTGCTGGTGCGGGCGGTGGAGACGACTGTGCCGGAAGCGGCCGGGCGGGCGTTCGCGCTGCGGCCCGACCGGCAGGGCATCGGCTGAGCGCCCGGATCGCACAGCCCGCAGGCGCAGGCAAGGGGCCTACGGGCGCAGGAGTACGGGCACAGGAGTACGGGCGCTGGCATACGGGCGCGGATACGCACGGGGCCGTACGGGCGCGGGCGGACGAAGGCGTCTGCGTGGACGATCGCCGCGAGACGCGGGGCCGCCCCTTCTCCACCGTCGTCGCAGGTCGCCGCGGCAGCGCACCGCGGGGGACACACGACAGCGGAGTGAGAAGCGGACGGCCCGGCGCCGTTCCGGGTTCGGCCCCGGAGTTCAGGCGTTGAGCTGGTACTCGGGGAAGTTGCCCGGCAGCCGCTCCCCCGCCGGGCCGTCGGTCACCGCCCGCACCAGCAGTTCGCCGCCGACGAACGCCCCGCGCCAGGAGGCGCCGAAGCCACCGAACAGTTCGTCCCGGTCGCCGCGCGAACGCGGCTTGTTGTGGCCGGTCTTGAAGGCGCGGATCTGGGGGGCGAGGCGTTCGAAGGTCGCCGGGTCGTCGGTGGACAGGGTCGCGACGAGCGCTCCGCCGGAGGCGTTCATCGCGGCGAGGAGTTCCGCCTCCGTGTCGACGAGGACGATCGTGTCGACCGGCCCGAAGGGTTCGGCGTGGTGCAGCGGGGAGGACGGGGGCGGGTTCAGCAGGGTGACGGGCGGGAGGTAGGCGGAGGTGTCCTGGCCGGGCAGGAAGTGGCCGTCGGCGAGGGAGCCGCGGTGCAGGGGCACGGCCCCGCGGTCGATCGCCTCCGCGACGTGGTCGGCGAGTTCCTTGGCCTTGGCCGCGTTGATGAGCGGGCCGAAGTCGAGGGCGGGCAGCGCGTCGCCGGGGCCTTCGACGGCGAGCGGGTGACCGGTGCGGACGGAGCGTACGGCGGGCAGGTAGGCGGCGAGGAAGTCGGCGAACGCCTCCCGTTGGACGACGAACCGGGGGTAGGCGGTGCAGCGCTGCTTGCCGTAGTCGAAGAGTTTGGGGACGACGGCGGTGAGGGCGGACCAGTCGGTGAAGTTCCAGATGCCCCAGGTGTTGAGGCCCTCCTGTTCGAGGATGTGGCGCTTGCCGAGGTCGGCCACGGCGGTGGCGATGCGGGCGCCGGTGTCGCGACCGCCGACGAACGAGACGCAGCCGATCTCCGGGGAGCGCACCAGCGCCTCGGAGAGCTCGCCGCCGCTGCCGCTGACCAGGCTGAGCGGGACGCCTTCGCGGGCGGCGAGTGCGCAGGCGAGCGTGAGGCAGGCGACACCGCCGTCGGTCGGGGCCTTGGCGATGACCGCGTTGCCGGCCAGCGCCTGGACGAGCATGGCGTGCACGAGGACGGACATCGGGTAGTTCCAGCTGGCGATGTCGGAGACCGGGCCGTCCAGCGGTGAGCGGCCGTCCAGCATGGGCTCGATGCCGTCGACGTACCAGCGCACCCCGTCGATGGCCCGGTCCACGTCGGCCTGGGCGAGCCGCCAAGGTTTGCCGATCTCCCACACCAGCAGGAGGGCGAGCAGTTCACGGTGTTCGGTGAGGGCGTCGAGCGTGGCGCCGATGCGGGCGCGCCGTTCGGGCAGCGGTACGTGGCGCCAGGCGCGGTGCTGGTCGAGCGAGGCGCGTACGGCCTGCCGGGCGGTGGCCTCGTCGAGGCGCGGCGGGCCGGCGATCGGGCTGAGGTCGACGGGGCTGGTGGCGGGCAGCGCGCGGCCGTCGGCGTGCCAGGCCGCGCCCCAGAGGTTGAGGACGCGGTCGCTTTGGAAGGCCTCGGGGGCGACGGCGAGGCAGCGCTGCCAGGCGTCGGTCCAGGCGGTGCCGGGCTTGAGGGTGAGGGTGGGTGCCATGAAGGTGGACTCCGCTCGTGACGTGTCGTACGGGGCGGGAGGGTCTTTTTCATGAAGGAGCGGCGGGCGGGTCTTTTGTGAGGGGGCGGCCGGTCTTCATGCGGGGGCGGCCGGCTCGCACACGCCGGCCGCCTCGAAGGCCCGTTGGGGAAGGGGCACGTCTCAGCGCTCGGACTCGGCGAGCCGCTCGAGTACCAGCCGTGATGTCTCGGTGGGCGTGGAGCCGACCCGTACGCCGGCCGCTTCCAGGGCTTCCTTCTTGGCCCGGGCGGTGCCGGTCGAGCCGGAGACGATCGCTCCGGCGTGCCCCATGGTCCTGCCCTCGGGTGCGGTGAAGCCGGCGATGTAGCCGACGACGGGTTTGGTGACGTGCTCGGCGATGTAGGCGGCGGCGCGTTCCTCGGCGTCGCCGCCGATCTCGCCGATGAGCACGATGAGTTCGGTGTCGGGGTCCTGCTCGAAGGCGGCGAGGCAGTCGATGTGGCTGGTGCCGACGACGGGGTCGCCGCCGATGCCGACCGCGGAGGAGAAGCCGATGTCGCGCAGCTCGTGCATGAGCTGGTAGGTGAGTGTGCCGGACTTGGAGACGAGCCCGACGCGGCCGGGTTCGGGTGCGATGTCGGCGGGGATGATGCCCGCGTTGGACTGGCCGGGGCTGATGAGGCCGGGGCAGTTGGGGCCGACGATCCGAGTGCCGCGCTCGGCGGCGTACGCGTGGAAGGCGACCGCGTCGTGGACGGGGATGCCCTCGGTGATGACGACGGCGAGCCCGATGCCGGCGTCGGCGGCCTCGACGACTGCCGCCTTCGCGAACGGCGGTGGCACGAAGACGACGGTCACGTCCGCCCCGGTGGCGGCCATGGCTTCGCCGACGGTGCCGAAGACCGGGACGGCCCGCTCGTCGAAGTCGACGACCCGTCCCGCCTTGCGGGGGTTGACGCCGGCGACGACATCGGTCCCTGACGCCAGCATCCGGCGGGTGTGCTTCATGCCCTCCGCGCCGGTCATGCCCTGGACGAGGACCTTGCTTTCCTTGGTGAGGAAGATCGCCATGGTTCCCGTTCCCTTCAGATCGCGAGGTCGGCGGCGCGGCGGGCGGCGCCGTCCATGGTGGTGGCCTGCTGGACGAGCGGGTGGGCGCGCTCCTCGAGGACGGCGCGGCCGCGGGCGGCGTTGTTGCCGTCGAGCCGTACGACGAGGGGCTTGGTGAGGCGTACGGAGTCGAGTGCCCGCACGATGCCCTCGGCGACGGCGTCGCAGGCGGTGATGCCGCCGAACACGTTCACGAGCACACTGCCCACGTCTCGGTCGGAGAGGATGACGGAGAGCCCGTCGGCCATCACCTGGGCGGAGGCCCCGCCGCCGATGTCGAGGAAGTTGGCGGGGCGGGCGCCGCAGCCGGCGACGACGTCGAGGGTGGACATCACGAGGCCGGCGCCATTGCCTATGACGCCGACCGTGCCGTCGAGCTTGACGTAGTTGAGGCCCTTGGCGGCGGCCACCGCCTCCAGCGGGTCGTCGTGCAGGGTGCTCTCGTCCGTACCCCAACGGGACTGACGGAAGCGGGCGTTGTCGTCGAGGGTGACTTTGCCGTCGAGGGCGAGGATGTCGCCGGACGCGGTGCGGACGAGCGGATTGACCTCGACCAGGAGGGCGTCCTCGCGGACGAGGACCTGCCACAGGGACCGGAGAACGGGTGCGACGCCGGTCGGCAGTCCCGCGGCGGCCGCGATCTCGGCGGCCTTGGCCTCGGTGACTCCTTCCGCCGGCGCTATGGGGATGCGTGCGACCGCTTCGGGGCGGGTGGCCGCGACCTCCTCGATGTCCATGCCGCCGTCGGCGGAGGCGATGGCGAGGAAGGTGCCCGCCGTCCGGTCCAGGACGTAGGAGACGTAGTACTCCGTGTCGATGTCGACGGGCCGCGCGAGCATCACCTTGCGCACGGTGTGGCCCTTGATGTCCATGCCGAGGATCTGGCGGGCCGTCACCTCTGCCGCCGCCGCGTCGGCGGCGAGCTTCACGCCGCCGGCCTTGCCCCGGCCGCCCGTCTTCACCTGGGCCTTGACGACGACGCGGCCGCCGAGTCGCTCCGCGGCCGCGCGGGCCTGCGGGGCGGTGTCGGCGGTCTCTGCTTCTGGTACGGGGATGCCGTACTCCTCGAAGAGTTCCCTTGCTTGGTGCTCGTACAGATCCATGCCGGGCTCCCAGTGCTTCGTCCGAGACGAATGAAGTGAACGGATGAAAGTGGCGCACGCCCCCTGGACACCACCCACCGGATGCGGGATAACAAGCTTCATACAGTATTCGTCGACTGTATGCAATCTACCGTGAAGCACACATGGCGAGTGAGCCGAAGGGACGCGGCGGCGCCGAAAGGGAGAACGCGCACAGGCCCCGAAGGACGAGGGGCCGAGCACGATCGACCGTCGACGCCGTCTTAGTCGCCCCGCAAGCCAACCGAGCCACAAAACGACACAAGGCGAGTGAGCCGAAGGGGGCGCGGCGGCGTCGAAAGGGAGAACGCGCACAGGCCCCGAGGGACGAGGGGCCGAGCACGATCGACCGTCGACGCCGTCTTAGGCGCCCCGGAGGCGAACCGAGCCACAAAACGAAGGGACAGGACTTCGCCATGCCCGACGACAACAGCCAGCAACTCATCTCGGGTGGACACCTGGTCGCCAAGGCACTCAAAGCGGAGGGTGTGGAGGTCGTCTACACCCTGTGCGGCGGCCACATCATCGACATCTACGACGGCTGCGTGGACGAAGGCATCGAAGTCGTCGACGTACGCCACGAGCAGGTCGCCGCCCACGCCGCCGACGGGTACGCCCGTATCACCGGCAAGCCCGGCTGCGCGGTCGTCACCGCGGGACCGGGCACCACCGACGCCGTGACCGGCGTCGCCAACGCCTTCCGCGCCGAGTCGCCGATGCTGCTGATAGGCGGTCAGGGGGCTCACACACAGCACAAGATGGGTTCGTTGCAGGACCTGCCGCACGTCGACATGATGACGCCGATCACCAAGTTCGCCGCCACCGTGCCGGACACGGCCCGCGCCGCCGACATGGTGTCAATGGCCTTCCGCGAGTGCTACCACGGCGCGCCGGGTCCCTCCTTCCTGGAGATCCCGCGCGACGTGCTGGACGCCAAGGTGCCGGTCGAGAAGGCGCGGGTCCCGCAGGCCGGTCACTACCGGGCCTCGACCCGCAGCGCCGGCGACCCGGAGGCCGTGGAGAAGCTGGCCGACCTCCTGGTGCACGCCGAGAAGCCGGCGATCCTGCTGGGCAGCCAGGTGTGGACCACACGCGGCACCGACGCGGCGATCGAGTTGGTGCGCACCCTGAACATGCCCGCGTACATGAACGGCGCGGGCCGCGGCACCCTGCCGCCCGGCGACCCGAACCACTTCCAGCTCTCGCGCCGCTACGCCTTCTCCAATGCCGACGTCATCGTCATCGTCGGCACGCCCTTCGACTTCCGCATGGGCTACGGCAAGCGGCTGTCCCCCGACGCGACCGTCGTCCAGATCGACCTCGACTACCGGACCGTGGGCAAGAACCGGGACGTCGACCTCGGGATCGTCGGCGACGCCGGTCTGATCCTCAAGTCGGTGACGGAGGCCGTGTCGGGGCGGCTGAACGGCGGCGCGGTCAAGCGCAAGGCATGGCTGGAGGAGCTGCGCGCCGCCGAGCAGACGGCGCTCGACAAGCGGCTCCCGCAGCTGCGTTCCGACGCCTCCCCCATCCACCCGTACCGGCTGGTCAGCGAGATCAACGACTTCCTCACCGAGGACTCGATCTACATCGGTGACGGCGGCGACATCGTCACCTTCTCCGGTCAGGTCGTGCAGCCCAAGTCCCCCGGCCACTGGATGGACCCGGGTCCGCTCGGCACCCTCGGCGTAGGCGTCCCCTTCGTACTGGCGGCCAAGAAGGCACGGCCCGACAAGGAGGTCGTGGCCCTGTTCGGTGACGGCGCGTTCTCCCTCACCGGCTGGGACTTCGAGACGCTCGTCCGCTACAACCTGCCGTTCGTCGGCATCGTCGGCAACAACTCCTCGATGAACCAGATCCGTTACGGCCAGGCCCAGAAGTACGGCTTGGAGCGCGAGCGGGTCGGCAACACCCTCGGCGACGTCCACTACGACAAGTTCGCCCAGATGCTGGGCGGTTACGGCGAGGAGGTGCGCGACCCGGCCGACATCGGCCCGGCTCTGCGCCGCGCCCGCGAGTCCGGGCTGCCCTCGCTGATCAACGTCTGGGTGGACCCGGACGCGTACGCCCCCGGAACCATGAACCAGACCATGTACAAGTGAGGAGCACGGGCCATGACCCAGACCATGACCAAGGCTCTTGAGGGCATCCGCGTCCTCGACATGACGCATGTCCAGTCGGGCCCGTCCGCCACCCAGCTGCTCGGCTGGCTCGGCGCGGACGTGGTGAAGCTGGAGGCCCCGAGCGGTGACATCACGCGCAAGCAACTGCGCGACATCCCGGACGTCGACTCGCTGTACTTCACGATGCTCAACTGCAACAAGCGGAGCATCACGCTCAACACCAAGTCGGAGCGGGGCAAGGAGATCCTAACCGAGCTGATCCGCCGCAGCGACGTGATGGTGGAGAACTTCGGCCCGGGCGCGGTCGACCGGATGGGCTTCACCTGGGAACGGATCCAGGAGATCAACCCCCGGATCGTCTACGCGTCCATCAAGGGCTTCGGTGACGGCCCGTACACCAACTTCAAGGCGTACGAGGTGGTCGCACAGGCGATGGGCGGCTCCATGTCGACCACCGGCTTCGAGGACGGACCGCCGCTCGCGACCGGCGCCCAGATCGGCGACTCGGGCACCGGCATTCATGCCGTGGCCGGGATCCTGGCGGCGCTGTTCCAGCGGGAGAGCACCGGGCGCGGACAGCGGGTCAACGTGGCCATGCAGCACGCGGTGCTCAACCTCTGCCGGGTGAAGCTGCGCGACCAGCAGCGGCTCGCGCACGGCCCGCTCGCCGAGTACCCGAACAAGGACTTCGGCGACGAGGTCCCCCGCTCGGGCAACGCGTCCGGCGGCGGCCAGCCGGGCTGGGCGGTCAAGTGCGCGCCCGGCGGCCCGAACGACTACGTGTACGTCATCGTCCAGCCGGTCGGCTGGCAGCCGGTCTCGGAGCTGATCGGCCGGCCCGAACTCGCGGACGACCCCGAGTGGGCGACGCCGGAGGCGCGGCTGCCGAAACTCGGCAAGATGTTCCAGCTGATCGAGGAGTGGACCTCGACACTCCCCAAGTGGGAGGTGCTGGAGAGGCTCAACGCCCGCAACATCCCGTGCGGCCCGATCCTTTCGACCAGGGAGATCATCGAGGACCCGTCGCTGGTCGCCAACGAGATGGTCGTCCAGGTCGAGCACCCGGAGCGCGGAACCTTCACCACCGTCGGCAGCCCGCTCAAGCTCTCCGACTCCCCCGTCGACGTCGTCACCTCACCGCTGCTCGGCCAGCACAACGAAGAGGTGTACGTCGGCGAACTGGGGCTCGGCGACGAGGAGCTGCGCCTGCTCAAGTCGAACGGAGTCGTCTAGTGACACAGCACGAAGAGCGGCAGCAGGCGGTCCGGGCGATCCTGGCGACAGCGCTCGCCGAGGGCCGGACCGCGCTGACGGCCCCGGAGGGCAAGGCGGTCACCGACGCGTACGGCATCCCGACGCCGGCCGAGGGACTCGCGGAGACGGCGGACGAGGCGGTCGCCCTGGCGGACCGGATCGGCTTCCCGGTCGCCATGAAGATCGTGTCCCCCGGCATCCTGCACAAGACGGACGCGGGCGGCGTACAGGTCGGGCTGAAGTCCTGCGCGGAGGTGCGCGGCGCGTTCACGGCCATCGTGTCCAACGCGAAGGCGTACGCCCCCGAGGCCCGCATCCTCGGTGTGCAGGTGCAGCAGATGGTGCCGGCCGGTACCGAGGTGCTGGTCGGCACGGTCACCGATCCGACGTTCGGGAAGGTGGTGGCGTTCGGTCTCGGCGGGGTGCTCGTCGAGGTGCTGAAGGACGTCACCTTCCGGCTGGCGCCCGCCTCGCGGGACGACGCGCTGTCGATGATGGACGGGATCCGCGCGGCACAGATCCTGCGCGGGGTGCGCGGCGGTGCGGCCGTGGACCGCGACGCGCTCGCCGACGTGATCGTCCGCGCCTCCGAACTGGCCGCGGACTTCCCCGAGATCGCGGAGGTCGACCTCAACCCGGTGTTCGCCTCCGCGGACGGGGCGATGGCCGCCGACGTACGGATCCTGCTCAGCGCGGATGTTCCGGCGGGGCGCCGGAAGTACTCCCGCGAGGAGATGCTCGCGTCGATGCGCCGGCTGATGCAGCCGCGTTCGGTGACGGTGATCGGCGCCTCCAACGAGCGGGGCAAGATCGGCAATTCGGTCATGAGGAACCTGATCGACGGCGGCTTCCCCGGCGAGATCCATCCGGTGAATCCCAAGGCCGATGACATACTCGGCCGTAAGGCGTACAAGAGCGTGATGGATGTTCCCGGCGAGCCCGATGTGGCGGTTTTCGCCATCCCGGCGAAGTTCGTCGCCGCCGCGCTCGAGGAGGTCGGCCGCAGGGGCATTCCCAACGCGGTGCTGATCCCGTCCGGTTTCGCGGAGACCGGGGAGCACGAACTCCAGGACGAGATCGTGGCGATCGCCGAACGGCACGGGGTACGGCTGCTGGGGCCGAACATCTACGGCTACTACTCCACCTGGCACGACCTCTGTGCCACCTTCTGCACGCCCTACGACGTCAAGGGCAAAGTGGCGCTCACGTCCCAGTCGGGCGGCATCGGCATGGCGATCCTCGGATTCGCGCGGACCACGCGTACGGGTGTCTCGGCGATCGTCGGGCTCGGCAACAAGTCGGACCTGGACGAGGACGACCTGCTCACCTGGTTCGGCGAGGACCCCAACACCGAGTGCATCGCGATGCATCTGGAGGACCTGAAGGACGGGCGGGCGTTCGTCGAGGCGGCGCGCGAGACCGTGCCGAAGAAGCCGGTGGTGGTCCTCAAGGCGGGCCGTACGGCAGCGGGCGCCAAGGCGGCCGGCTCGCACACGGGCGCGCTGGCCGGTGACGACGCAGTCTACGACGACGTGCTGCGGCAGGCCGGGGTGATCCGGGCGCCGGGTCTGAACGAGATGCTGGAGTACGCGCGCGCACTGCCGGTGCTCCCCGCGCCGCAGGGCGACAACGTCGTGATCATCACCGGTGCCGGCGGTTCGGGGGTGCTGCTGTCGGACGCGATCTCCGACAACGGGCTGTCGCTGATGGAGATCCCGCCGGACCTGGACGCGGCGTTCAAGGCGTTCATCCCGCCGTTCGGCGCGGCCGGCAACCCCATCGACATCACCGGCGGCGAGCCGCCCTCGACGTACGAGGCGACGATCCGGCTCGGTCTGGAGGATCCCCGGATCCACGCGCTGGTGCTGGGCTACTGGCACACGATCGTGACGCCGCCGATGGTGTTCGCGGAGCTCACCGCCCGGGTGGTGGAGGAGTTCCGGGTCCGCGGCGTCGAGAAGCCGGTGGTGGCGTCACTGGCGGGGGACGTGGAGGTCGAGGAGGCGTGCCAGTACCTCTTCGAGCGCGGTGTCGTGGCGTACCCGTACACGACGGAGAAGCCGGTGGCGGTGCTCGGCGCGAAGTACGCCTGGGCGCGGGCCGCGGGGCTGTTGGGGGGCGGTCGATGAGCTGAGCGACGGCTCGAACCACGGGGTCCGCGGTGACCGCTCGCCGCGGACCCCGGTGCGAAGGGAACGGACAGGGGGCGCTGGCCAGACTTCTTCCACGCGAGGGGTTCGATCACCATGACGACAACCGACATCTCCACCACCGTCCCCTTCCGGGAGGTGACGGATGCGAACGGGCGCATGTACCGGGTCGGCGAGTCCGACATCGACATCATGGGCCGCAAGCGCAAGTGGATGGTCATCCTGCCGTGGGTGGGCATGATGGGCATCAGCTCGGCGGAGTACGCCTTCGCGTCCGCCGAGGAGACCCTGCACACCGCGCACAGCTGGAGCAGTCAGCACATCTTCTGGATGCTGGGCGTCTGGGTGTTCTTCCAGGCGGCCGTGGCCTTCCCGGCCGGAAAGCTGCGTGAGAGCGGCCGGCTGCCGGCCCGCTGGGCGATGATGTGCGGTGCCGTCGGCACCCTGCTGGGCTATCTCTCCCTCGCCTACGCGCCGCACGTGGTGGTCGCCTACCTCGGCTTCGGCATGTTCAGCGGCATGGGCGCCGGCATGGTGTACGCGACCTGCGTCAACATGGTCGGCAAGTGGTATCCGGAGCGCAAGGGCGGCAAGACGGGCTTCGTCAACGGCGGTTTCGCCTACGGCTCGGTGCCGTTCGTCTTCATCTTCACCGGCTACATGGACCTGACCAACTTCCGGTGGGTGCTGGTGAGCGTCGGCGTCTTCCTCGCCGCCACGGTCGCCGTCGCCGGTTACTTCTTCCAGGATCCGCCGAAGAACTGGTGGCCGGCGGAGGTCGACCCGCTGCGCAAGCCGGACGACCCCAGGGCGCGCCGCGCGCTGGAGAAGAACCCCCCGGCGGTGAAGCAGTACACGCCGAGGGAGGCGTGGCAGACCGGCCGCGTCGCGCTGATGTGGTTCTGTCTGCTGTGCACGTCGGGCGTGAACATCTTCGGCATCGCGTTCCAGGTGCCGTTCGGTGACGAGGCCGGCTTCGCGGGCGGGATCGTCGCGACGGCGATGTCGCTCAAGGCGATCGTGAACGGCACGGGCCGCGGTGTGATCGGCTGGCTCTCCGACCGCTACGGCCGCAAGCAGTGCCTGATCTTCGTCTGCATCGTGCTGGGCCTGTCGCAGTACGGCATCCTGTGGTCGGGCAACATCCAGAACCTGCCGCTGTTCCTGCTCTTCTCCAGCATCTCCGGGTTCGGCGGCGGCGCCATCTTCCCGATGTTCGCGGCAATGACCGCGGACTACTTCGGCGAGAACAACAACGCCTCCAACTACGGGCTGGTCTACAGCTCCAAGCTGGTGTCCGGGCTGCTGGGTTCGGGTATGGGCGCCGTCGTGGTGGGCGCCTGGGACTACGCGGGCGCGTTCATCCTCGCCGGTTCGATCTCGCTGTTCGCCGGCTGTGTGGCGACGTTCCTGCACCCGCCGGGGCGACCGCGGAAGGGCCGGATCGCGGCCAATCCGCAGCCGATCAGCCGGGACATGGGCTGAGCCTGCGTTCACAACGGGGCCACGGGTGGCCGCGGCGGCCGGGAGACCGGTCACCGCGGCCACCCGGCCGTCTCCGGCCGTCTAGGACAACTGACCGTCGTAGTCGGGAAGTTTGAACGTCCGCTCGGCGTGGCCGCCGACGAGGTCCGTGGTGTTGTTGCCGATGTTGGCGATGATCGTGTAGCCCTTGGCCTCGATCTCGGCGCGCTTCTCGGTCTTGTACGCGCTGACCTCACCGAACAGGTCGGGCAGGTCGCGCACGTACAGCCCGTCGACCGGGTAGCCGGTCTTCTTCAGGTTCCAGTCGGTCAGGGAGTGGATGATGCCGGGGCGCGCGGTGACGAAGAAGACGTCGACGCCGCGGGAGTCGGCGTATCGGGCGAGGTCGCGCATCGTGGCGATGGCCGGGGTGGGCAGCTCCCAGAACGGGTGGAAGTGCGTCTCCAGCGACGTGTTGTCGATGTCGAGGACGATCGCCTGCTTCTCACCGGACGCGCCGGCGGAGCGCTGCTCGATGTACGGGCGCGCCTGGGCGACGACGGCGTCGACGTCCCGCAGCCAGGTGTCGTAGTCGACGCTCGCCGTCTGCGCGGTCGCCCGGGCCCGTGCGGTGTCCGCGTGGGCGGAGGCGACGGGAAAGGCTGCGACAACGGTGAGGGCGGCGCCGGTCGCTGTCGCGCGGACCGTCCATGTGCGTGCGTGCATGGGGGGTTCTCCTGGGTGTGGAGGCAGCTCAGGGAGCCCGTCCGGCCGTGATCGACCGAACGGGTTGACATGCTCGCGCTTAATCATGGACGGAAGGCGACGTTCTTACTACCGGCCGGTAGCGACTTTGTTCTCCGAGCTCGGCGGGCGAGCACCCCGCCCTTGGGCGGGTGCGTCGGCCGTCAACTGCGTGTCCCCCCGCCGTCGTCGTGGTGTGAGGCGGGCCCGCCCCCACCGTCGTCGTGGTGTGAGGCGGGCCCGCCCCCACCGCCGTCGTGGTGTGTTCGCACGCAGGGCCGGGCGCCGGCAGCCGGGCACCGCGTAGCGTAGTGATCAGGTCCACGCCTCCACCGTTTCCTCCGCGGCAGCCCTTCCCCTCCGGTCCCCCGCAGTCGCCGTACGGACCGCGGCCGGGCCCCCACATGCCGGGGCAGGTTCCGTACCCGGTGATGACGGGGACGTGGGTGCCACCCCGTCCCAGCTCCGCGAGGACTCGCGTCAGCCTCCCGGCTGACCGCCTCCTGCGGGACCGGACGGTCTCCGAAAAGGGGAACGCGGCCCCGACGTTCTGGACGAGCGACCAGCGGACTGCGCTCAAGAACGCACATCAGCCGGGCCGGTCGACGTCCACCAGCCCAACACCCGGCCGGCCATCGCTTCCGGCCGCGAACCCGGAGGGTCGAGACCGAAGTGATCTTCCAACACGTCGCGCAGGAAGTCACCGATCTCGGTCCGGCCGGCGCCGGAGCCGAGCCGCTGGAGGAGGGGGGCGAGCACGCAGTCGTACTCGTCCTGCACATCGTCGGCGACACCCAGCGGATCCCACTCGTTGAGCAGAAGCCGCAGGTCGTCCTCGGTGGAGGTGTTCCAGGGTCTCATCGCCCCGGACTCACCCCGACGCCCCGGACTCACCCCGAACCACCGTCATCACCCACCTGTTGATCCGAACTGAACCGGCTGGTCGCCGGTCGTGCCGTCGAGCATCTCGCGCAGGATGTCCAGGTGGCCGTTGTGTCGGGCCGTCTCCTCCGTGAGGTGGAGGAGGATCCAGCGCAGGTCGACGTGGAGGCCGTCACGGACGGCCCGCAGGGCCTGCTTGTCCAGGTCGGTCCCGGCGACCAGTTCGCGGTAGCGGGCGCTCTGTTCGGCGTATTCGTCGAGCAGTTGCGTGAGCGGGAAGTCGACGGCGACACGCATCTCGCGGTCGGGGTCCTCATCGGTCCACGGGCCCTGGTCCTCCTCGCCGAGGAAGACCACCTGGAACCAGTAGTACTCGACCCAGCGGAGGTGGTTGATCACTCCGTTCACGGTCATCAGCGGTGAGCCCGGCAGGAGCGGCTTGCGGGCGTTCTCCGCAGAGACGCCGTCGCACTTGGCACGGGCGATGTCGCGTGTGTAGTCGAGGAACGTGGTGAGCTGGGTGCGCTCGTCCCACGCGGGCGGCGTGTCGTCGATTCTGGTCATTGGGCGAAGCGTCCCCGATCACCGCGACGGATGTCGAGACATTTGTCGGCGGACCCCACCTGCTCCATCGGCATCCTTGTCCGGCCGACCGCGACGAAGCCGCCCGACGGTCCGGGTGACCTAGAGTTGGCGTGGTGAACGGGCAGCGCTCCAGAGCGGCGATGAGGCGGGCAGCAGTGCACGAGCGGGCACATCTTCGCTTTCGTGCTGTGCCGGCTCTGCTCGTGGCCGTGGTGGCGCTGCTGTGCGTCTTCGGGCACGCGGAACGGGACGCATCGGGAACACCCCCGGTCCTCGCGGAGCGTGCGCACGCCCCTGCCGTGACCGACTCGTCGGACGGTGCGGCGGCGCCGTGCGGCAAGAAGGCGACTGCCGATCAGCGCGTGAAGCGGGCCGGCAGCGCTCCGCCGTCCGCTTCGTGCCCCGCTCCCCTGTCCCCGCACACCGCCCCGGCGTCGAACCTTTCACAGCACTCCGGGGCGCCGGCGGGAAGCCCGGCGCCGCCGCCGACATCACTCCACTCGGTTCTGCGGATCTAGACCGGCCCGTTGGCCGCGTCCCTGAATCCTCGAGAACGGAGTTCCTCGGCATGTCTTCTTCCTCGCGCTCATGGCGCCGGGCCGGTACGGCACTGCGTGGTTGGCGGACCCGCCAGTGGACCGTGGCGGGCGCAGGTGCCCTGGCCACGGCGGTCCTGGTCGGCGCGCCCACCGACGTGGTGCCCAATCCGTTGTTCGGCCGGTCGGTCCCCGTGCAGTGGTGGAACTACCCGGCCCTCGCCGTCACAGCCGTGCTGGCCGGCATCGTCCTGAGCACGTACGTGCGTCCGCCCTCGCCCTCTCCGGAGCAACCGGAAGCCGCGGACGGCGGCCGTCTCGGAGCGGTCGGCGGCGTGCTGTCCTTTTTCGCCGTCGGCTGCCCGGTCTGCAACAAGCTCGTCCTTGTGCTCCTCGGAGCTTCCGGTGCCCTCAGCTATTGGGCTCCCCTGCAGCCGCTGCTGGCCGTCGTGTCGGCGGGCCTGCTGGCGGAAGCCGCGCTGCGCCGTCTGTCCGCCCAGACCGCGTGCACGGTCGCGGCCGGAGCATGACCCGCGGCCGGTTCCGCGGCCTGCGGTCGTACGCCTGACACGGCGGTGAGGGAGGGGCCCGGCTCCCGGGTCCCTCCCTCACCGCGTCGCTCAGCGGTTGCGCAGTGCGATCAGCGTGTGCTCGAGGTCGGCGGCGCGGGGACGGTTGTGGGGCAGCTTGGCCAGCATGGCGGCCATGCCGCAGGTGTTGGTGAGGGCGGAGAAGACCAGACCGCCCGCGATGCCCGCGGAGACGAGCTGGAACGCGGGGTGCACGACGAGGCCGAGCAGCAGACCGAGCAGCACCGCCGCTCCCGCGGTGAGCCGTACCTGCCGCTCCATGCCCCAGGTGGCACGCGAAGCGCCCTGGGGACGGTTCAGTTCGTGGCCGTCGGCCGCCCAGGCCCCCGTACCTCCCGACAGCGTGGCGGCGGTGACGCCGTTCTCGGCGAGCGTCCTGCAGGCGTTCTCGGAACGGGCGCCCGAGGCGCACACGACCAGGACGTCACCACGGTCGGCGGCGTGCCGGATGTCGGGCAGGGCGCGCCGGATCTGGTCGAGGGGGACGTTGAGGGCGCCAGGGAGATGACCGCCGGCGTACTCGCCCGGGGTGCGCACGTCGATGACGGTCAACTCGTGCAGCCGGGTGCTCGCCTGGTCAGTTGTGAGGGCCGTGGGCGTGGTCATGGCAGATGTGATCCTTACGTGTCGAGGGTGCCCCCGACGGGGGTACCGCGATGAGGAGTTCCAGGGGCGCTTGATCCGGCGGGAGCCGAACTCGTACGGGTGGGGCGGCATCGCGAACGGCCGCCAACGGGCTGGGGACCAGGACGACATGCGCGGTTGGCGGCTCGTGCCTCGTGTTCAGGCGATCACGTCGACGAGCATGAAGGCGGCAACCGCCAGCAGGACACCCGCGAAGACCTTCTGGAGGGCGGTTCCGGAGATCTTCGTGGCGAGCCGTTTGCCGTCCCAGGCACCGAGGACCGCGGCTCCGGTGAAAGGCGCGATGACTTCCCAGTGGAGCCCGGCGCCCGTTCCGGTGCCGGTGCGGGCGGCGAGCGCGGTAAGTGAGTTCACCGTGATGACGAGCAGGCTGGTTCCGACGGCCTGCCGCATCCGCAGCCCCAGAACGCCTACCAGGGCGGGTACGGCGAGAAAGCCCCCGCCCACCCCCAGGAAGCCCGTGACGGTGCCCAGCCCGGCACCAGTGGCGGCTGCCTTGCCGGGACGGGCCCGGTCCGGTGGCTCGCAGCCGGAGGGGCGCAGCATGCGCAGCGCCGCGAGCGCGGCGATGACCGCGAATGCCGCCGTCAGCGCCGCTGCGGGCAGGCGCCCGGCGGCGGCCCCGGCGAGAAAGGCGGGGACGACGCCGGCCGCGGCGAACAGCGCCCCTGTCCTCCATGCCACGTTGCCGTCGCGGGTGTGGGCGTACAGGGCGGTTGCGGAGGTGGCCACGACGATGATCAAACCGGCAGTGGTGGCCGCCGCCGGAGTGAATCCGAGCAGGTAGATCAGCGCTGGTACGGCGAGGACGCTGCCACCGCCGCCGAGGGATCCGAGGGCGAGACCGACGACGGCCCCGGCGATGAGGGAGAGAACCAGCAGGGTCATGTGATCCGGCCGCTGTTCCCGTGTTCGTCGACGACGGGGTGCCCGGCCGCGGCCCACGCGTTCATGCCGCCCTCGACGTCCACTGCGTCCGCTCCCCGTTCGCCGAGGAGCTTCGCCGCCTGCTGGGAGCGGTGCCCGCTGCGGCAGATCACCACCAGCGGACGCCCGTGTGCCTCGGCCGGCAGGGCACCGCCGACGACCAGTCTCGTCAGCGGTACGTGGAGGGCGCCCGGGACGTGCCCCGCGGTCCATTCGCACTGCTCACGGACGTCCAGCAGGACCGCCTCTGGCTGCTCGCCGCTCGTGCGGCCACGCGCCTCGTCGACCGTGACGCGGGGCCCGCTTCGGCGGAACAGGAACATCACACGCTTCCTTTCTTACAGGGGCAACGGCCGGAATCAGCCGGAGGTCAGGGACAGCCCGGCGTCCACCGCGGCATCGAAGCCGTCGTCGACGGCGACCACGTCACGGCCGGCGGCGTCCAGCAGAGAGGCGCCGATCGCCGCGCGCATCCCGCCGGCGCAGTGCACCCACACCGTCCCGTCCGGTACCTCGCCGAGGCGGCGGTGCAGTTCGTGGATCGGGATGTGGACCGAGCCGTCGACGTACCCGTCCGCGCGCTCCGAGTCCCGCCGCACGTCCAGCACGACCACGTCCTCGCCGCGCTCGCGCAGCTGGGCGAGGTCGGCGAAACGGGCGCGGGAGAAGGAGGCGAGCTGCTCGCCGGCGCGGATCCAGGTGGCCGGGTCGCCGGTGGCGGCGGCGGCCGGGCGGTCGATGCCGACCCGGGCGAGCTCACGCTGCGCGTCGGTGATCTGCTCCGGGGTGTCGGCGAGCAGGGTGACGGGCTTGCCCCACGGGATCAGCCAGGCCAGGTAGGTGGCGAGCTTGCCCTCACCCTCGAAGTTGAACGACCCGGCCACGTGCCCCTCGGCGAAAGCCACCCGGCTGCGCAGGTCCACCACCCACTCGCCCGCGGCCAGCCGGGCGGCGATCTCCTCGGCGTCCGCACGCATCGGCGGGGTGAGGTCGACCGGCGCGGGACCTGCGGCGTTGGCCGGGCCCATGTGCGCGTAGTAGGCGGGCACGTCGTCCAGCCCGGCGAGCATCTGTGCGACGAAGGTGTCCACGTCCAGGGTCAGCGCCTCGTTGGTCCTGCGCTGCCGGCCGATCGTGGTCGTGTCCCCTTCGGCCTGGGAGGAGGAGCAGAAGCTGCCGAAACCGTGCGTGGGCAGTACCGGCACGTCGTCGGCGAGCTCGTCGGCCAGCCGGTGCGCGGAGGCGTACTGGGCGCGGGCCAGCTGCTCGGTCAGCCGCGGTTCGACCAGGTCGGGGCGGCCCACGCTGCCGATCAGCAGCGACCCGCCGGTGAACGCCGCCACATCGCGCCCGCCCTCCTCCAGGACGTAGGAGGTGTGGTGCGGGGTGTGCCCGGGGGTGGCGATCGCCCGCAGCACCAGGCCTCCATCCACTGTCACGGTGTCACCGTCGGCAACCGGGACATGGGCGAAGGAGGCTTGCGCCCCGGCCGGCACCAGGTAGGCGGCACCGGTCACCCGTGCCAGTTCCAGGCCGCCGGTGACGTAGTCGTTGTGCACATGGGTCTCGGCCACGTACGCGATGCGCACACCGCGACGGGCCGCTGCGGCGATGATCCGGTCGATGTCGCGAGGCGGGTCGATGACCAGCGCGGCGCTCGGCCCGCCGGCCAGGTAGCTGCGGTTGCCCAGGCCCTCGACTTCCAGAGTGTCGACGAAGAACACGACTGTGACTCCTTTCTCGCCCAATGTACCCCTGGGGGTATCCGGCCATCCACACTAGCAAAATACCCACGGGGGTATTTCACCGGTCGGCGACATGCCGCATGACCGGCGTCTGCCGGTGCCGGCTTCACCGATCGACGGCGACGACGTCCTCGGCCGCACCGGGTCGGCGATCTCGGGTCGGATGAGCGACGCCCCGACGGAGTCGTCCGTGCCGCTGGGTGCCTCGGCGTCGACTGGGCCCGGGTCCTGTTCGGCGATGCGAATGCCCTCGGCGTCCGGCAGCACGACGAGCCCGTGGACGGCTCGGCAGATGCCGCGTTCCGGGGGCCTGCCGCCGAAGCCACCGCCGTGTTCGCGGCGCCGGGGACTGGGCGAACCCGGCGAGGCAGGTGCACGCGGCTGGGCCGGCTCACAGTGGACGATGCGATGGAGCAGGCCCGCGCGGTGCTGGGGGCCGGGCTGGGCCGGGCCGGGCTGGGCCGGGCTGGGCCGGGCTGGGCCGGGCTGGGCCGGGCTGGGCCGGGCCGGGCCGGGCCGGGCCGGGCTGGGCCGGGCCGGGCTGGGCTGGAAGGAGGAGACCGGCAAGCCCCTGGTGGTGGACTTCCGGCCGCACGAGCACGGCGCCCTCCGGGCGGATGCGATGTGCTCGGGCAGGTGTGCTCACGTGTGCTCGCGAGCGACAGGTGGTGTGCGACGATCGCATCACGCAGGCCACGAAGCTGACGCCCGGGGAGCGGAGCCAGGTGGAGGACGACGAGATACGCGCGCGGTTCGACGGCCGCCCGCGCGTCGAGCTGACGCCCGGCCGTATCACCGCCGCGAAGCAGCGCCGGGCCGATGAGATCGCTCACGCACTCGGCTACCGCCTGTCCGCCGTGCACAGTCTGTGGCCCGCCGGCGTCCAGCTCGTCTTCGAACGCGACGACGAGCCGCAGGCATGCCGCCGCAGGGAGCTCACCATTGCGCGACTGCGCGCGGACGGACCTCTGCTGACGGGGATCGAGCCGCCTCCGCCGCCACCCCCGGGTCCGCCGCCTCAGGCCCCGGCACATCCCCGGCCTCGGCGGTCGAGCCGGCCTCCTGCGGAGCCCCCGCCGCCGCCCGCGGCACCGGCCCGGCCCCGGGTTCCGCCACCGCCCCCGTTTCCGCCCCCACCACCTCCACCGCCGACGGACCCGGCCTCCTGACGCTGTCGCGCAGGGTTCCGGCACGGTCGGTGAACGAGCCCGGCGGGGAGCGAGAGCCGACGGGAGCGCGGGCCGGCGGGTTCGGGGCTGATGAGTCGTCAGGCCGTCGCGTGAGGGGGCGCTGCGCCGTCGGTGGGCGCCTTGGTCGCCACGCCCCGGTCACACGGCGGACGGGCGGCCCGCCCGGTGGACCCCAGGCCACCGGGAGGGCCGCCGCCGGTTCAGTGGCGGGCGCGCAGTGCCGCGAGGTTGAGGTAGCTCTTGCGGGCGACCTCGAGGGACTGCCCCGGATCCGTGGCACTGGGCGCGCCGTCGTGCTCGATCATCGGGTTGTGGTAGTTCTTCGCGCCGACCCGCCTGAAGAACGTCCGGTAGTCGATGTCGCCCTCGCCGAACGTCACCATGTCGTAGCCCTGGCCGTTCTGGGTGTTGACCGTGCCGTCCTTGGCGTGGAACAGCGGGTAGCGCCGGTTGTGGCGGGCCACGAGCCCCGCCGGGTCGAAGACCTGCTCCACCGCGGAGCCGTCGTGGGCGGTGTACGTGTGGAACTTGTACTGGGCCACGTGCGCCCAGTAGATGTCCATCTCCAGCCAGACGAGGCTCGGGTCGGTCGCCTCGAGGAAGTACTCCAGCTTGCGGATTCCGGAGCTGCGGGTCGGCCGGCCCAAGGCGTCGAGCGGGCCGCCGTCGAGCAGGAAGCCGTACGCCGAGTCGTGGTTGTGGGTGTAGAGCTTGATGCCTTCGCGGCGGGCGATGGCACCGAGGGCGTTCCACTTGTCGGCGGCCACGTCCCAGTCCGCGCGGTAGGAGCTGCCGGTGGGGTCGCCGCCGGTTCCCATGTGGGGCAGGCCGAGGATGTTGGCGATCTCCAGGTGCCGCTTGAAGGTGTCGAGGTCGGAGGGGGAAAGCGGCCAGGAACCCGGTATGAAGCCGTGGTTGCCCTGCGCGCGCAGCCCGTACTCGTCCAGCCAGGACCGCATGAGCTTCGCGCCCTCGACGGTCTCCAGGTTCGCGCCGCCCGGCGCGTTGGCGTGCTGGCGGTAACCGGCGAACTCGACCTGCTTGTACCCGTAGCGGGACAGCTGCTTGAAGACCTCGCGGAATCCGGAGGGCAGGTCGGTCGTCAGCGGGTCACGGCCCGTCGCGTCACGGACGGTGTAGAGGATCAGTCCGCGCTTGTGCGGTGGGACCAGGGCGGAGCGGCCGTGGTCGCCTCTGTCGTCCGGCTCGCTCTGTGCGAGGGCCGGTGAGGCACCGATCACCGGGGCGGCGACGGCCGCCGCCGCGGCGGCCGTGCAGGTGCTGAGGAAACGTCGGCGGCTGACGCCGAGGGAGCGGCGCAGCGATTCGTCGGTGGCGGTCTCTTCGGGATACGCGGTCACGATGATTGCCTCTCTCACTTCGATTGAACACTTGTGCCGGGCGCGCTGCCTTCTCGCGGCCCTTGTCGGTCGAGGCCGGCCAGCCTGAGGAGCAGGGACTTCACTTCGGTGGCCTCGACGCGGCCCGACACGGCGCGGGGGGTGGAGCACAGGACGAGCGGACCTTCTTCGTCGCTCGGGGGAAGGCGGCCATGGCTGCCGCGGATCGGTGACGGGTCCAGCGGCACGACCGCCAGGCGGTAGCGCATGCCGAGTTTCTTGCGGGCCACGGCACCTGCGGCCTTCAGCCGTACGTAGGGGTCGTGCGGGTCCATGAACAGCTCGACGGGGTCGTAGCCGGGCTTGCGGTGGATCTCGACGAGCTGCGCGAAGTCGGGAGCGCGGTCGTCGTCGAGCCAGTAGTAGTACGTGAACCAGGCGTCGGGTTCGGCGACTGCGACGAGCTCGCCGGAGCGGGGGTGGTCGAGACCGTGCGCCTTCTTGCCCTCGTCGTCGAGGAGTTCGTCGATTCCGGGCAGTCCGGCCAGCGCGTCGCGGGTGGCCTCGAGGTCCTCCGGTCGGCGGACGTAGACGTGCGCGAGCTGGTGGTCGGCGACCGCGAAGGCACGGGAGGTCATCGGGTCGAGGTACTCCATGCCGTCCTGAGTGTGGACCTCGAGAAGGCCGGCGCGGCGCAGGGCGCGGTTGATGTCGACCGGGCGGCTGACGCGGGTGATGCCGTACTCGGACAGGGCCACGACGGTGCGGCCCTCCTTCCGCGCGTCGTCGAGCAGCGGCCCGATGACGGCGTCGAGGTCGGCGGCGGCACGGTGCGAGCGGGGGTCGTCGGGGCCGTAGCGCTGGAGGTCGTAGTCGAGGTGCGGCAGGTAGCACAGGGTCAGGTCGGGGTGACGGGTGCGCATGATGTGGCGGGTCGCGTCGGCGATCCACCGGCTGGACACGATGTCGGCGCCCGGGCCCCAGAAGTGGAACAGCGGGAACGTGCCGAACTTCTCGGTGAGTTCGTCGTGGAGCGCCGGTGGACGGGTGTAGCAGTCGGGTTCCTTGCGGCCGTCGGCGTAGTAGACGGGCCGGGGGGTGACGGTGATGTCGGTGTCGGCGCCCATCGCGTACCACCAGCAGATGTTGGCGACGGTGTAGCCGGGGTGGGCGCGACGGGCGGCGTCCCAGATCTTGTCACCGGACACGAGACCGTTGTGCTGCCGCCACAGCAGTACGTCGCCGAGCTCCCGGAAGTACCAGCCGTTGGCGACGATGCCGTGCTCGGCCGGGAGGGCGCCGGTGAGGAAGGTCGACTGGGCGGCGCAGGTGACGGCCGGCAGGACGGTGGAGAGGTTCGCCTGTGACCCGGCCGCCGCGAAGGCCTTGAGACGGGGCATGTGGTCGAGGAGCCGGGGGGTGAGGCCGACGACGTCCAGGACCAGAAGCGGGGTGGGGCGCTTGTCGCTCATGGCAGTTCCTTCAGGCCGAGGTCGGTGAGCAGGTCGCGGGCCAGGGTGAGTTCGGCGGCGATCCCGTCGGCGAGCTGGGTCCGGGACCGGGGGCGCAGCTCGGCCGGGAGGGCCTGCCAGGTGTACGTCTCGACCTCGAGGTGACGGGTGCGGGGTTCGGGGGCGCCCACGAGCCGGGCCAGGGTGTCCTGCAGCACGGGCAGGGTCGAGGTCAGCGGCTCGGCGGGCGGGGCGTGCAGCGGGACGTGGAAGTGGGCGCGCCAGGGCCCGCCGTCGGGGAGCGTGTCGCCGGCGACGGCCTGGTCGAGGTCGTCGGTGCCGCGCAGCCCGGCGGACGTGAGGGTGCGGGTCTGGTGCAGGAAGCGGGGTTCGGCGAAGGCGGCCAGCGCCTCGCGTACTTCCGGCAGATGGGGGTGCTCGGCGTGCAGCGCGGCGGAGAGCTGCGCCTTGGGTACGCGGACTCCCGCGGCGGCCAGGGCTGCGAGGGCGGTCTCCGGGTCCTCGAAGGAGGTGGCGAGGTGACAGGTGTCGACGCAGACGCCGATGCGGTCGCCGGGGAGGTCGGCGAGCGGTGCGATCGCGTCGGCCGTGGTCTCCACGACGCAGCCCGGTTCGGGTTCGAGGGCGACACGGATCGACTTGGCGGTGAGCTCCTCGAGTGCGTCCAGCCGCTCGGAGAGGGTGGTGAGGGCGGTGCGGGCGGTGTCGGCGGCCCGCTCGTCGAAGTCGGTGCGCCAGGCGAGCGGCAGCGTCGAGATGGTGCCCTCTGTGACGTCGTCGGGCAGCAGGGCCGCGAGGAGGCGGGCGAGGTCGGTGGTGTGGGCGAGGCGTTCGGGATCGGCCCAGTCGGGTTTGTAGACGCGGTACTTGACCTCGTCCGCGCCGAAGCCCTCGTAGGGGAAGCCGTTGAGCGTGACGACTTCGAGGCCCCGCCGGTCCAGCTCCGCGCGCAGTCCGCGCAGTGCCGCCGGGTCGGTGGTCAGGACGTGGGCGGCGTCCCTGGCGAGCCACAGGCCGATACCGAGACGGTCGCGCCCGAGGCGTTTGCGTACCGGCTCGCAGTGGTCACGGAGCTGGGCGAGGACACCGTCGAGGGTCTCCGCGGGGTGGACGTTCGTGCAGTAGGAGAGGTGGACGGTGGAGCCGTCGGGGTGACGGAAGCGCATCCGTGACTCCTCTCATTCCCCGCCGCGGAGGATGGAGTTGCCCTCGTGCAGGCTCTCCGGTTCCGGTACGTCGAGCTGGAGGCGGCCGCTGAGCCCGTAGAAGGCGACCGGGTTGCGCCACAGGACCTGGTCGACGTCGTCGTCCGAGAAGCCGGCCGCGAGCATGGCGTCGCCGACCTTGCGGGTCTTGAGCGGGTCGCTCCTGCCCCAGTCGGCGGCCGAGTTGACGAGGACCCGCTCGGTTCCGTGGGTCCGCAGGATCTTCACCATGCGGTCCTCGTCCATCTTGGTGTCCGGGTAGATGGAGAACCCGAGCCAGCAGCCGCTGTCGGCGGCTGCATCGACGGTCGTCTCGTTGAGGTGGTCGAGCAGGACCCGGTCCATGGACAGGTTCGACTCGCGGACGACGTCGACGGTGCGGTGCAGGCCGGCCAGCTTGTCGCGGTGCGGGGTGTGCACGAGGGCGGGCAGCCCGTGCTCGGCGGCGAGTTGCAGCTGCGCGGCGAGCGCGGTGTCCTCCGCCGGGGTCATGGAGTCGTAGCCGATCTCGCCGACGGCGACGACCGAGTCCTTGACGAGATAGCGGGGCAGCGCGTCCAGGACGGGTGTGCAGCGGGGGTCGTTCGCCTCCTTCGGGTTGAGCGCGATGGTGCAGTGGTGGGCTATGCCGTACTGGGCGGCCCGGTACGGCTCCCATCCGAGGAGGGCGTCGAAGTAGTCGAAGAAGCTGGCCGGGGAGGTGCGGGGCTGGCCGAGCCAGAAGGACGGTTCGACGAGAGCGCGCACACCTGCCGCGTACATCGCCTGGTAGTCGTCGGTGGTGCGGGACGTCATGTGGATGTGGGGGTCGAAGATACGCATTACAGCTCCTGGGGCAGCTGGGGGTTCGCGCCGGTCAGGGTGAGCACGCGATCGAGATCGTGGGGGATGTCACGGCCGGCGGCGGTGCGCTCGGCGGCGTAGTCGGTGAGCATGCGGGCGAGTTCGGCGTCACCGGCGGCGCGCCGTGGCAGGTCCGCGACGTCGTCGAGCGGCACTCCGGTGAACAGGCACTTGAGGACGGCGTGCCGCCAGGCGTGCGGGTCGAGGTGGGCGGCGGCGTAGGGGCCGACGGCGGCGGAGACGAGCCGGGTGTCGTTGGTCCGCAGGGCGTCGTCGAGCAGGTGCACGGCGTGCGGTCCTTCGACCAGGGCGGGCAGTGCCTGGAGCACGGCACGGCGTTCGGCCGCGCTGCCCTGCTGGTAGAGCCGGGTCAGCGTCTCGATGCCGGCCCGGGCCTCGACCAGCAGCAGCGTGCGTACGGCGTCGGCGTTGTCCTGGCCGCAGTACCGCCCGGCGGCGGCGAAACGCAGTTCCCAGGTGTGCGCGGTGTACGGGGAGGAGACGGACGGCGGCGCCTGTGCCGAGCGCGCGGCGTCGGCGAGTGCCTCGTCGAGCCAGGCGCGGGCCGTGTCGTCGGCGAGCCGGGCGTCGACTTCCTTGCGGGTCGGGGTGCCGCGGGTCGGGGTGCCTGGAGGTGTGTGCGTCACTGTGCCGGTGCTCCCTTCTGGCCGCCTGCGCCTGCGGCGCGCAGGAAGTCGATGGACGAGCGGGCGAGGTCGGGCCCCGCGTGGGAATGGCGGGGCAGTTCGACGACGGTCAGGCCCTGGTAGCCGGTGGCGGCGAGGGCGTCGAGAACGGGCGGGAAGTCGATCTCGCCGTTGCCGAACGGCAGATGCTCGTGCACGCCGCGTCGCATGTCCTCGATCTGCACATGGCGCAGCCAGGGAGCTGCCGCGCGGATGCAGTCGGCGGGCGGGTCGGGCTCCAGGCACTGGCAGTGCCCGATGTCGAGGGTGAGGCCGAGCGGTGCGGGATTGCCGAGGGAGGTGCGCAGGTGGTGGAAGTCGGCGACGCTCTCCAGGAGGTGGCCCGGTTCGGGTTCGATCGCGATCGGCACGCCGGCGTGGGCGGCCGCGTCGAGCACGGGCAGAAGCGATTCCTCCAGGCGCTTCCACGCGGTGTCGTCGTCGGTGCCGGGCGGAGTGATGCCGCTGAAGCAGTGCACGGCGTGCGCGCCGAGGTCGGCGGCGACCCTGACCGCGGTGGTCAGCAGCCGGGTTCGGGCCGCGCGGCCGTCCGGGTCCGGGTCGAGCAGCGACGGGCCGTGCTTGCGGCGCGGATCGAGGACGTACCGGGCACCGGTCTCGACGGTGGCGGTCAGGCCGAGGTCGCCGAGGCGGCGGGCCACGCGGGAGGTACGGGCGGCGAGGTCGGGGGCGAGCGGGTCGAGGTGCATGTGGTCGAGCGTCAGCCCGACGCCGTCGTAGCCGAGGTCGGCGAGGAGGTTCAGGGCGTCGTCGAGACGGAGGTCGGTGAGCCCGTTGGTGCCGTAACCGAGTCTGAGGTTCCGCGAGTTCGTCTCGGTGCCCGTCGTCTCCGTGCTCGTCGTCTCGGTGCTCGTCGTCTCGGGGCTCGTCGTCTCGGGGCTCATGTGACGCTCACTTTCCGTGCGAGCCTGCGGGCGATCGGTACGAGGCCCATCACCGCGAGCCCCGTGACGCCCGCCCCGGAGCGGGCGGCGAGAGCGGCCTGGAGCGGGATCATGGCGCGGATGCCACCGCCGACGGCGCGCTGGGTGAGGGGCGCGGAGGGGTTGAGGGCGGCGTGGAGATAGGGGACCGCGGCGGTGCGGAGATACACGGCGGCGAGCAGGGCGGCGCCGGAGCGGGCGGGGCTCGCGGGGCTCGCCGGGCTCGCGGGGTGGGCGCCGGCGGGTGGCCACGCCACGGCTGCGCCCAGCGCGGCGGTGGCCGCCAGCGCGGCGAGGGGGGTGACGGTCGAGCCGCCCTGCGCCTCGTGACGGGACACGGCGGTGACGGCGTAGGTGTGCGCGGCGAGCACGGTGGCGGCGCGGGCGGCGCGGCCGGCTCCGGCCGGGGTGGGAGGTCCCCCACCCCGCCCCTTCCCGAAACCCTGACGGGACCAGAGGGGCCGAGCCCCCCGAACCCCCACGGCAGCCGCGCGCCACGACGCAGGGGAAGCTGCCGGAGGCTGGACTGCCACGGGCGGGACGGCGGCAGCCGTTCCGCGCCGCGACGAGAGCGGGCGAGGCGGTGCGGCAACGGGTGGGGCCGTGGTGGCCGTGCGGGCGGCTCCTCCGGGGGTGGAAAGTCCCCCACCCCACCCCTTCCCGAAACCCTGACGGGACCAGAGGGGCCGAGCCCCCCGAACCCCCACGGCAGCCGCGCGCCGCGACGCGCTGGCCGGTGCGCCCGGCGCGGACGCGGCGGCGGGCGCAGGAACAGACCCGGCCGACCGGCCGGCGGCGGCCGCACCGCCCGTCGCGAGCGCAGGAGCGGAGACGGCCGACCGGGAGGCGGTAACCGCACCGCGCGGCGCGGAAGCGGAAGCGGGCGCACCCGGTCGGGAGACGGCAGTTGCGCGCGGCGACCGACGGGACGAGGCATCCGGAGCGGGCGCCGGACCGAACGCACCCCCCTCGGACACGGCAGCCGCGCGCCGTGACGCGCGGGACGAGGTGCCCGGTGCGGGCGCGACCGGGTGGCGGGCGGCGGAGAGGGTTGCCGTGGTGCCCAGGAGGAGGTCCAGGCCGCGGGCGGCGGCCATCGCGGCCGGGGCGGCCGGGGTGTGCTTGAGGCGGAGGTCGTAGGCCCAGACCGTCGCGGACAGGGCCGTCGCCACCGCGAGCGCGGGACGGCCGGCGCGGGCGGCGAGGGCGAGGCCCGTCACGGTCAGGACCCCGGCCGCGGTCAGGGCGGCGCGCGGGGTGATGCGGCCGGAGGGGATGGGGCGGTGCGGGCGGTCGATCCCGTCCTCCTCGCGGTCGGACCAGTCGTTGAGCGCCATGCCCGCCTCGTACAGGCACAGGGACGCGCCCACGGCGTACGCCGTGCCCCGGTTGGGGCGCAGACCGGCCGCCGCCGCGCCCGCGAGGGCGTCACCGGGCACGGTGAACAGCGCGGAGACACGGAGCAGTTCGGCCCAGTCCCGCAGCCGCGCCCGTGGTGTGCGCCGCGGCGGCTCGGGTGCCAGGGCGGCGGGGACGCGGTCGCCCCGTGCGGGCGCCGGGGCGGTGGCCGGCGGCGCGAGGCGCGCCGTCAGCAGGCGGATCACCGTGCCTCCCGCAGGCGGTCCGCGAAGGAGAGCAGGGCGGTGAACTGCTCCGGCAGGCCGGACGGACCGCCGTCGGGGTCCTTGAAGTAGAAGCCGAGTTCGGGCAGCGGCCCGGACAGTCCCGCCTCGTGGGCTCGGGCCAGCAGTCGGGCGAGGTCGAGGACGAGAGGTGCCGCGAGGGCTGAGTCGCAGCCCTGCCAGATGGTCTGGAGGATCATCCGCGAGCCGAGGAAGCCCTCGAAGGCGATGTGGTCCCAGGCGGTCTTCCAGTCGCCGAGCGCGGGCACGTCGTCGATGTGGACCTCGCCCTCCGGCGTGCTGCCCAGTACGTCGGCCAGGACGCGCTCCTTGCCGGCGTTCTTGGCCGCGGCGGCGGCCGGGTCGGCCAGCGCCGCTCCGTCTCCGCCGCCCAGGAGGTTCGTGCCCGACCACGCCCGCACGGAAAGGGCGCGTTGCAGGAACATCGGCGCGAGAACGGACCGCAGCAGCGTCTGACCGGTCTTGCCGTCGCGGCCCGCGTGGGGAAGTCCACTGGCCGCGACGGCGTCGGTGAGGGCCGCGGTGCGCAGCCCTGTGGAGGGGGTGAAGTTGACGTGCGGGCAGCCTGCGCGCACCGCGGCGGCCGCGTAGAGGGAGCTGGGGGGCAGCCGTTCGGCGCCGGGCTCGGGGAGCGGTTCGGTGGAGGAGACGTTGACGACGACGACGCGGGCGAGTCCGAGTCGTTCGCGGAACGAGGTCATGTCGGCGGCGAAGGCCGTGATCAGTTCCTCGTCGTCGCGGGTGTCGCCCGCGCCCGGCCCACCGGGCCGTATCTCACGGTCGGCGGCCTCCAGTTCGGCACGGACCGCGGTGACGAGTCCGTGCGGCAGGACGCCCGCGTCGGTGAGGCGTTCGGCCCGTTTGGGCAGCGGGCAGTGCATGGTGTCGTGCCCGCCGAAGACGAGCGACGGCAGGGCCGGCAGCCCGGCTTCGGTGAACGGGGGTGTCTCCGTGACCATGCCGGTCGGCGGGTGGAGTCCGGCCGTGACCGCCGCGCATCCGGCGACGGCCGTGGTGGCCACTGAACCCCGTGCTCCGACGAACCAGACCCCGGTGCGTGCGTTCCCGTCGCTGTCCATGGGCGGCCTCCCTGCCGTGTCGTGTGGTGCGGTGGTGGAAGGACGGCGGGCGGGGGGTACGGCGCCTCCCCGCCCGCCGCCCGGTCATGGCGGCCGCGTGGCCCGGCAGGGCTACGCGGGCAGCTCCTTCAACTGGATGTTCCGGAAGGACACCTGGTCGTCGGCGCCGTGGTTCTGGATGCCGATGTAGCCGTCCTTCAGGCTGCGGGCCGCGTCGGTGTTGGTGAAGTCGTTGATCTTCTCTCCGTTGAGGAAGATCTGCAGACGTTCGCCCTGGACCCGGATCTCGTAGCTGTTCCACTGGCCGGGCGGCCGCAGGGCCTTGTCCCTGGCCTCGATGTCCGCCGACTTGAAGCCGTAGACCGCGCCGGTGGTGCGGTCGGCGGCGTCGGTGGCGTCGATCTGGATCTCGTAGCCGTTGTTGACCGCGGACCAGGGGTCGTCGGAGGCCGGGAAGCCGACGAAGACGCCCGAGTTGTCGTCGCCGTCCATCTTCCAGTCGAGCTTGAGCGAGTACGAGCCGAGTTCCTTGGCCTGGTACCAGAGCATGCCCATGCCGCCCTCGGTGCGCAGTTCGCCGTCGACGACGTTGAACTTGCCCGGACCGGCCTGCTTCCAGCCTTCCAGCGTCTCGCCGTTGAAGATGGTGCGGTAGCCGGTGCGCGGTGAGCAGTCGGCCTTGACCTGGCCGGTCGCGTACCGGAGGCCGCCGAGCAGATGCTGCCGGAAGGCCGGCTCCGCGTACGACTCCTTGGTGTGGCCGCCGCCGGTGTAGAAGGCGCGGCCGCCCTCGTACGTCTGGCACCAGGCGATCGGGTGGTCGCCCGACATGTTGCCGCCCTCGTACGTCGTCTCGTCGAGGGTGGCCAGCACGCGGGCCTGCTCACGCGGGTTGCTGCGGTAGTTGTACCACTCGTCGGTGCGCTCCCAGGGGCCTTCGATGTGCTCGGTGGCCGGGTGGGCGTCGTCCTCGACACGGACGGTGGCGGACTGGATCTGCGGGTGGGAGTGGAAGTAGGCGCCGACGAGGCCGCCGTAGAACTCCCACTCGTATTCGGTGTCGGCAGCGGCGTGGACGCCCATGTAGCCGCCGCCCGCGGCGACGTAGTCCTCGAAGGCCTTCTGCTGGTCGGCGTTCAGGACGTCACCGGTGGTGGACAGGAAGACGACGGCGTCGTAGCGGGCGAGGTTGTCGGCCGTGAACTGGCCGGGCGCCTCCGTGGAGTCGACGACGATGCCGGCAGTCGTGCCGAGTTCCTTCAGTGCGGCGACGCCGGCCGGGATGGAGTCGTGGCGGAAGCCGGCGGTCCTGGAGAAGACCAGGACCCTCTTGTCCTTCTTGTCGACGGGGGCGTCGGAGATGGTGAAGTCGTCCACGTCGTACAGCGCTCCCGCACCGCCCTTGAAGACGAGGAACAGCTCGGTCGTCCTGCCGGACACGCCCTTGAGCGGGATGTCGACATTCTGGAAGGTGTCCCAGCCGCCGGTGACCGGTACGGGGGTGGAGCCGAGGAGCTTGCCGTTCACGGAGCCGGTGCGCACTTCGAGGAGGCCGCCGGAGCCGGCGGAGGAGATCCGGGCGGTGAGCTTGGTGGATCCGCCGAGGTTGTACGGCTTGAAGGAGATCCAGTCACCGTTGTGGATGTCGCCGACGGTCTTGCCGCCGTGTGCGGTGCCCTTGTCGAAGGTGTTGATGCCGGCGGAGTTGTCGAAGTGCTCCGCCTGGCGGGTGCGCGGCTGCAGCTGCGCCTGGTCGTGCGTGGTCAGTGCGGCCTGGCCGCCGCCTCCGCCGTCCGTGTATTCGGCGTCGAGGACGCCGAATATGTTGGCGTTGGGGTCGTGACCGCCGTCGGCCGACGTCTTGAGGGTGCCCTCGCAGCCGGTGGCCGAGGTGATCGGGTGACCGTGGCTGTCGTGGCCGAGGATGTAGTTGACCTTGACCTTGGAGCAGTCGATGGTGCCGTCCTCGGGGTCGCTCACCGTGACCTTGAACGGAATGTCGTCGCCGAACTCGAACAGCGCGCCGTCCTTGGGCAGTTCGACCTCGACCTGGGGCGCCGTGTTGCCGACGACGACGTGGACGCCGGCGGAGCCGGTGCGGCCCGTCGTGTCCTTCGCGGTCACCGTCGCCGTGTAGGTGCCGTTCTCGGTGTAGGTGTGCGTCGGGTTCGCCTCCGTGGAGGTGGCGCCGTCGCCGAAGTCCCAGGAGTAGGTGAGCGTGTCGCCGTCGGCGTCGGTGGTGCCGGCGGAGGAGAAGGTGACGCCCAGCGGGGCCTGCCCGGAGGTCACGTTCGAGGAGGCTTCCGCGACCGGGGAGCGTCCGCCGGTGGCGTTCTCGATGCGGTACAGGCCCGCGTTCTCGTCGCCGCCGAACCAGGCGGTGCCGTAGTCGAGGACGTACAGCGCGCCGTCCGGGCCGAAGGCCATGTCCATGACCTGGGTGCCGGTCCACGGGACGGGGTTGATGGAGCGGACGGTGCCGTCCTCCGCCGTGTCGATGCGCTTGATCCAGCGCCGGCCGAACTCACCGGCGAAGAAGTCGCCGTCGTACGCCTCGGGGAACTTCACCGGCGAGTCGAGCTCGGCGTCGTAGTGGTAGACCGGGCCGCCCATCGGGGACTCGGAACCGCTGCCGAACTCGGGGACGGAGCCGCCGTCGTACGGGATCCAGGCCGGCTGCGCGGGCGGCAGGTCGACGAGTCCCGTGTTGTGCGGCGAGGTGTTCTTCAGGTTGGCGCAGTCGAAGGTGGCGCCGGAGGTCTTGGTGGCGAAGTCGTACTCGACGTACGGGTCGTTGTCTCCGGTGCAGAACGGCCAGCCGAAGTTGCCGGGACCGGTGACCCGGGCGAACTCGACCTGGCCGCCGGGACCGCGCTTCGGGTCGGCGGTGCCGGCGTCGGGACCGTAGTCGCCGACATAGAGGACGCCGGTCTTCTTGTCGACACTGAAGCGGAACGGGTTGCGGAAGCCCATGGCGTAGATCTCGGGCCGGGTCTTCTCCGTGCCGGGGGCGAACAGGTTGCCCTCGGGGACGGAGTACGAGCCGTCCTCGTTCACCTTGATGCGCAGGATCTTGCCGCGCAGGTCGTTGGTGTTGCCGGAGGTGCGGCGCGCGTCGTACGCGGGGTTGCGACCGGGCCGGTCGTCGATGGGCGTGTACCCGTCGGAGGCGAAGGGGTTGGAGTCGTCTCCGGTCGACAGGTAGAGATTGCCCTCGGCGTCGAAGTCGATGTCACCTCCGACGTGGCAGCAGATGCCGCGGGTCGCCGGGATGTCGATGATCTTCTTCTCGCTGGCGTTGTCGAGCGTGCCGTCCTGGTTGAGAACGAACCGGGAGAGCCGGTTGACGCCGTCGAACTCGGCGAAGTCCGCCGCGGTGCCCTCATTGGGGGCGTCACCCGCGGGGGTGTCCATCGGGGGTGCGTAGTAGAGGTAAATGAAACGGTTCTGCGCGAAGTTCGGGTCCAGGCCCACGCCTTGGAGACCCTCTTCGTCGTGCGAGTAGACGGGGACGGTGCCGACGACGCGGGTGTTGCCGGCGGCGTCCGTCATACGCAGCTCGCCGCTGCGCGAGGTGTGCAGCACGCTGCGGTCGGGCAGTACGGCCAGCGACATCGGCTCGCCGGTCTCCTCACCGCCCTTGGCGAGGGTGATCTGCTGGAATTCCTCGGCTGCCGCGGAGACGGCCGCTTCGGGGTCGGCGGCGGACGCGGTGGTCGGCGCGGTGAGAGCGAGCGAAGTGGCGGCGAGCAGGCCGCCGGTGAGAAGTGCGAGTGCCTTGCGGCCTCTGGGCCTTGTTCTGTGCACGAATGTCCTCCGGTAACGCCGGTCGAACGGGCGGTGTGCCGTGGAACCGGAGTGCGCCGTCACTCCCGAACCACCTATGTCGTGTACACGAGATGGGACCGTAGCCGGGTTCGTCCTGTACGGAAAGCCCTTGTGCAGCGAAGAAGTTGAACTTTTTCCCAGCTCAGGACAAAGACGTGCCCGGGCAGGCAGGACCGGCCCGGCGGCACAGCCGCCACCGGGCCCGGACCTGGCTGGTTCTAGTGCCGTGACCGGCAATGTTTGCCCGTGCAGGAGCGTCGTCCAGTGCGTGCGATCGCAAGGCGGCCGGAAGTCCTTGTAGCGGAGCTACCAGGGCTTTTGGCCAACGGTGGGGGCACCTCCCATGCCCGAAGGGCTATGGGGGAGAGGGTGCGTCTGGGCGGCGCGACAGGGCAAAGCTTGCCGGGAGGGGCACTAGTTGTCGCCGCCTCCGAAGGCGGCGTCGAAGGAAGCGGTGGGCGGGTCGAAGTCGAAGCGCTTGAGATCAGCAAGCGCTTGTGGAGCTCCCATCAGCCGGTCCATGCCGGCGTCCTCCCACTCGACCGAGATGGGACCGTCGTAGCCGATGGAGCGCAGCATCCGGAATACGTCCTCCCACGGCACGTCGCCGTGCCCGGCCGAGACGAAGTCCCAGCCGCGCCGGGGATCGCCCCACGGCAGATGCGAACCGAGCCGCCCGTTGCGCCCGTCGAGACGCTTACGGGCCTCCTTGCAGTCGACGTGGTAGATCCGGTCCCGGAAGTCGTAGAGGAAACCGACCGGGTCCAGGTCCTGCCAGACGAAGTGGCTCGGGTCGAAGTTCAGCCCGAACGCCGGCCGGTTGTCCACCGCCTCCAGGGCGCGTTTGGTGGTCCAGTAGTCGTAGGCGATCTCGCTGGGATGGACCTCGTGGGCGAACCGGACGCCCTCGGCGTCGAAGACGTCCAGGACGGGGTTCCAGCGCTCCGCGAAGTCCTCGTAGCCGCGCTCGATCATCCGCTCCGGCACCGGCGGGAACATCGCCACGAGGTGCCAGATCGACGACCCGGTGAAGCCGATGACGGTGTCGACACCGAAGGCCGCCGCGGCACGCGCGGTGTCCTTCATCTCGGCCGCCGCCCGCTGCCGTACGCCCTCAGGCTCGCCGTCGCCCCAGATCCGGGCGGGAAGGATGCCCTGATGGCGCTCGTCGATCGGGTTGTCGCAGACAGCCTGTCCCACCAGGTGGTTGGAGACGGCCCAGCACTTGAGGCCGTACTTCTCCAGCAGCGCGTGCCGCCCGTCCAGGTAGGACGGGTCGGCGAGGGCCTTGTCGACCTCGAAGTGATCGCCCCAGCAGGCGAGTTCCAGGCCGTCGTAACCGAAGTCGCGGGCGAGCGAACAGACCTCCTCGAGCGGCAGATCGGCCCACTGGCCGGTGAACAGTGTGAACGGGCGTGGCATGGCGCCTCCAAACCGGATTCTGCCGGGTCTCTACCTGACTTCGGCCTGTACTGCCTGGACGGGGGTGTACACGGCGTTCTTCTGCGCGCTCTCCTCCACGGCGGCGAGCACCCGCTGCACCTGGAGACCGTCGGCGAACGACGGCGCCGGGTCGGTGCCGGAGGCGATGGCCTCCACCAGGTCGCGGGCCTGGTGGGCGAAGGTGTGCTCGTAGCCGAGCCCGTGGCCCGGTGGCCACCATGCCTCCAGGTACGGATGCTCCGACTCGGTGACGAGGATCCTGCGGAAACCGGCGGTCGCGGCCGGCTCGTGGTGGTCGTGGAAGGACAGCTCGTTGAGCCGCTCCAGGTCGAAGGCGAGCGACCCGTGCTCGCCGTTGATCTCCAGTCGCAGGGCGTTCTTGCGGCCGGTCGCCATCCGGGTCGCCTCGAAGGTGGCGAGCGCCCCCGACGCGAGCCGGCCGGTGAAGACGGCCGCGTCGTCGACCGTGACCGGTCCGCGCCGCGTCCCACCTGACGCGCTCAGGCCGGCTGACGCCCCCTCGAGCAGGGGCCGCTCCCTGACGAAGGTCTCCAGCTGGGCCGAGACGCCGACGAGCGGCTCGCCCGCGAGGTACTGCGCGAGATCGACGATGTGGGCGCCCAGGTCACCGAGCGCCCCGGACCCCGCGTGCTCACGCTCGAGCCGCCAGGTCAGCGGGAAGTCCGGGTCGACCAGCCAGTCCTGCAGATACGTCACCCGTACGTGGCGCAGGGTGCCGAGCCTGCCCTCGGCGATCAGCCGGCGGGCGTAGGCGAGCGCCGGCACCCGGCGGTAGTTGAAACCGACCATCGCCAACTGCCCGTTCGCCCTCGCCAGTTCGGCGGCGGCGACCATGGCCTCCGCCTCCGCGACCGAGTTGGCGAGGGGCTTCTCGCACAGGACGTGCTTACCCGCCTCCAGCGCCGCTATCGCGATCTCCGCATGGCTGTCGCCCGGTGTGCAGACGTCGACGAGCTGTACGTCGTCGCGGGCCACGAGGTCGCGCCAGTCGGTCTCCGCCGCCGCCCAGCCGTGTTTGTCGGCGGCCGCCCGCACGGCCGTGGCGTCACGGCCGCCGATCGCGGCGAGGACCGGCCGCAGCGGCAGGTCGAACACGCGGCCCACGGTGCGCCACCCCTGGGAGTGTGCGGCGCCCATGAACGCGTAACCGACCATGCCGACGCCGAGTGTCGGCGGTGCGGCCTCACTGCCTTGAAGTTCCATACGGATTCCTCCTCGTCAAAGGCGCTGACTCGTCGTCGTGCTCGGTGGGGGCGGGGCCCTCGGCGGGCCCCCTCGCGCCGCCGGTCAGTTGAAGCCCGTGGGCAGGTACTCGTCGACGTTGTCCTTGGTGACGACGGCCGAGTAGAGGGTCAGGGAGGCGGGGATCTCCAGTTCCGCCATGCCGCTGACGCCCTTGCCCTGCCCGAGCGCGCGGGCCAGGTCGATGGCGGAGGCCGCCATGGTCGGCGGGTACAGGACGGTGGCCTTGAGCACGCTGTTGTCGGCCTTGATGGCGTCCATCGCAGACTTTGCTCCGGCGCCGCCGACCATCAGGAAGTCGTCACGGCCCGCCTGGGCGATGGCGCGCAGGGCGCCCACACCCTGGTCGTCGTCGTGGTTCCACAGCGCGTCGAACTGCGACTGGGCCTGCAGCAGCTGCGCCATCTTGGCCTGGCCGGACTCGACGGTGAAGTCGGCGGCCTGACGGGCGACCTTCCTGATGTTCGGGTAGTTCTTCAGGGCGTCGTCGAAGCCCTGGGTGCGCTGCTTGGTGAGTTCGAGGTTGTCGAGCCCGGCGAGCTCGATGACCTTCGCGTTCGGCTTGTCCTTGAGCTGCTCGCCGATGTAGTTGCCGGCGTTGAGGCCCATGCCGTAGTTGTCGCCGCCGATCCAGCACCGGTACGCCTGCGGGGAGGCGAAGATCCGGTCCAGGTTGACGACGGGGATGCCCGCCTTCATGGCCTGCAGCCCGATCTGGGTGAGCGCCTTGCCGTCGGCAGGCAGGATGACGAGGACGTCGACCTTCTTGTTGATCAGGGTCTGGACCTGGCCGATCTGGGCGGCCGTGTCGTTGGAGCCCTCGGTGATCTCCAGGGTGACGTCCGAGTAGCGCTCGGCACGGGTCTTGGCGTTCTGGTTGATGGCGTTCAGCCATCCGTGGTCGGCCTGCGGGCCGGCGAATCCGATGGTGACGGCCTTGCCGGGCTTGTCGTCGGCGACGGGGGCGTTGCCGGTGGCCGTCTCCGACTTCTTGGGCTCGTTGCTGGTGCAGGCGGTGAGCAGGGCACCGGCGGAGATCGCGGCGGTGCCGAAAAGCAGTCCTCTGCGGCTGGTGGTTGGGATTTCTGGCATGGCGGATCAACCCTTCGACTGGGCGGTGCGACAAGGTGGGAAGAGGTGCGAAGCCGGGCGTCAGGCCTCGCCCGAGCCGCGCAGCGTGCGGTGCTGGACGAGTACGGCGGCGACGATGATGGCGCCCTTGGCGATCTGCTGGACCGCGCTCTCGAGGTTGTTGAGGGCGAAGATGTTGGTGATCGTGGTGAAGACGAGGACGCCGAGGACGGAGCCGACGATGGTGCCGCGGCCGCCGCTGAGCAGAGTGCCGCCGATGATGGCCGCGGCGATGGCGTCGAGTTCGTAGAGGTTGCCGTTGGTGTTCTGGCCGGAGCCGGCGAGGACGATCAGCATGAAGGCGGCGATGCCGCAGCACAGCCCGGACAGCAGATAGAGGTAGAGCCGCTGCCGGCGGACGTCGATGCCGGCGAGCCGGGCCGCCTCCGCGTTGCCGCCGACGGCGACGGTGCGGCGGCCGAACGTGGTGCGGCCCAGGATCAGCCAGCCGATGACGGTGACCGCGGCGAAGACCAGGACCAGCGGCGGGATGCCGAGGATGTAGGCGTCCCTGATGCCGAGGTCGAGCACCGAGTCGACGGTGACGATCTGTGTCCTGCCGTCCGTGATCTGCAGGGCGAGACCGCGGGCGGAGGCGAGCATCGCGAGGGTGGCGATGAAGGGCACCATCCGCCCGTAGGCGATGAGCATGCCGTTCACGAGTCCGCAGCCCACACCGACGATCACGGCCGTGAACAGGATGCCGGCGAAGCCGAACTCCTGTGTCGCCAGGGTCGTCGCCCACACGGAGGCGAGCGCCACGATCGCCCCGACGGACAGGTCGATCCCACCGCCGATGATGACGAAGGTCATGCCGACGGTGACGACACCGATCACGGATGCCTGGGTGAGGACGAGCTGCAGATTGCTCGTGGCGAGGAACTCGTCGGGTTTGGTGAAACCACCGACCGCGACGAGCACGGCGAGTACGCCGAGCAGCGACAGGTTGCGGACATCCGCGCGCAGTCCCAGCGGACGGCGGGCACCTCCCTTGTCCGGTGCGGACTTGGCGGCGGGCATCGGCGCGTCCTGCTGCGCCGGGGTGGCCGGCTGCGTCATGCCGTCTCAGCTCCCTTCCATCACAAGATCGAGTACGCGGTGCTCGTCGAGCTCCCGGGCGTCCGCCGTGTGCACGACGCTGCCCTCGCGGAGCACCAGCACCCGGTCGGCGAGGCCCAGGACTTCGGGCACCTCGCTGGATACGAGAAGTACGGCGAGGCCTTCGTCGGCCAGCCGGCGGATCACTGCGTAGAGTTCGGCCCTGGCGCCGACGTCGACGCCCCGGGTCGGCTCGTCCAGAAGCAGCACCTTGCAGCCGCGCAGCAGCCAGCGGGCGAGCACGGCCTTCTGCTGGTTGCCGCCGGACAGGGTCCGGATGGCGGCGTCGGGGTTGTCGGGGCGCAGGGACAGTTCCTTGACGGCCTGGTGTGCGGCGGCCCGCTCGGAGCGGCGGTCGAGCCAGCCGGCGCGGGAGAAGCGGGACAGGGTGGAGACGGAGACGTTGCTGCTGACGGATTCGAGCATCAGCAGCCCCTGCGCCTTGCGTTCCTCGGGGGCGAGTCCGATTCCCGCACGGACGGCGGACCGTACGCTGCCGGGCCGCAGCGCGGTGCCGTCGACGGACACGCGGCCGGCGTGGGCCCTGCGCGCCCCGTAGATCGTCTCCAGGATCTCGCTGCGTCCGGAACCGACGAGCCCGGCCAGGCCGACGATCTCGCCGGGGCGCAACTCCAGGTCGACGGGGGCGAACTCACCGTGCCGGGTGAGCCCTTCGACCCTCAGTACGGGCTCCCTCGCGGCGGCGACAGCGTTGTCGGGGCGCTCGGGGAAGACGTACTCGACGTTTCGGCCCGTCATCAGGGCGACGACGTCGCGGGTCGGGGTGGACTCGGCCGGCAGGCCGACGGCGACCGCCCTGCCGTCCTTGAGGACGGTGACCCGGTCGCCGATGCGGCGGATCTCCTCGAGGCGGTGGGAGATGTAGACGACGGCCACCCCGTCGGCGGTCAGGTCTCCGACGATCCGGAAGAGGTTGTCGACCTCGTCGGGGTCCAGCGCGGCCGACGGCTCGTCCATGACGATCAGGCGGACCTCGTGGGAGAGCGCCCGGGCCATGGAGACGATCTGCTGCTGGGCGGCGGACAGGTCGCCGACGAGTCGCGCGGGGTCTATCTCACCGTGGCCGAGCCGCTTCAGGAGTCCGGCGGCGGCCGTGCGGGCGGCGGCGCCGCGTACGACGAAGCCGGCGGCGGTGGGCTCGTGCCCCAGGAAGACGTTCTCCGCCACGGACAGCCCCTCCACCAGGTCGAGTTCCTGGTAGATGGTGGCGATTCCGAGGCGCATGGCGGCGATGGGCGACTTCAGGGAGACGGCCTCGCCGCGCCAGGTGATCTCGCCGCCGTCGGGCTGGTGGGCTCCGGCGAGCACCTTGATCAGGGTGGACTTGCCGGCGCCGTTCTGGCCGAGGAGGCAGTGGACCTCGCCGGCCTGGACCTCCAGGTCCACGCCGTCCAGGGCACGGACGCCCGGAAACGACTTGGTGATGCCGGACATGGTGAGCAGGGGTGGTTGTGGTGCCATGACGAATCCCCTCGGCGGGTGCGGCCGGTGAGCGGGCAGGGCGGATCGGTACAGGTGTGCGGGTACGGGCGGCTCTCGGACGCCCCTGGCGTCGCGCGTGCGTGCCGGGGCGTGCGGTGTTGGGTGGAACAGGCGTGGCGTAGGGGCCACGCGACCAGTGCGGTGCGGGTGGAACAGGCGTGGCGTAGGGGCCACGCGACCAGTGCGGTGCGGGTGGAACAGGCATGGCGTAGGAGCCACGCGACCAGTGCGGTGCAGCCGTGTACGAGTGGTGCGGGTCGTGCTCGTGGTGCCGTCCGGCCCGGGTCAGGCCGGCGAGAACAGGTGGTCGCTGATGAGGCGGGCCGCGCCGATGACCCCCGCGGTCGGTCCCAACTCGCCCAGCACGATGGGAAGGTTGCCGGTCGCCAGCGGAAGGGACTGCCGGTAGACCTGGGTGCGCACGCTGGCCAGCAGGGTGTGGCCAAGTCCGGTCACACCGCCGCCGATGACGACGAGACCGGGGTTGAAGAAGCTGACGAGTCCGGCGATGACCTGGCCGAGCCGGTTGCCTCCTTCCCTGATGAGGTCGAGGGCGGTGGCGTCACCGGCCGCGGCGGCGGCCGACACGTCCACCGCGGTGAGCTGCCCGGCCGCCTCCAGACGGGCGGCCAGCTCCGCCGAGCGTCCGGCGCGCGCCGCGTCCTCCGCGTCACGGGCCAGCGCGGCACCGCTGAAGTGTGCCTCCAGACAGCCACGGTTGCCACAGGCGCAGGCGCGGCCCTCGGGCTCCACCTGGATGTGGCCGATGTCGCCGGCGCTGCCGGTCGTGCCCCGGTAGACGTCGCCGCCGACCACGATGCCGCAGCCGATACCGGTGCCGATCTTGACGCAGAGGAAGTCGCCCACGGAGCGTGCGACGCCCGCGTGCTGCTCCCCCATGGCCATCAGGTTCACGTCGTTGTCGACCATGACCGGGCAGCCGAGGTCCTGGCTGAGCGCCTCCCGCACCGGGAAGCCGTCCCAGCCGGGCATGATCGGAGGCGCGACGGGCACGCCCTCCGGGTAGCGCACCGGGCCGGGGACTCCGATGCCGGCGCCGTCGAAGCCCTCGGCCAGACCGGAGGCCCTGAGCTTCGCGGCCATCGCCAGCACCTGCTCGAACACGGCGACGGGGCCTTCGCGGACGTCCATGGGGTGGTTGAGGTGTCCCAGGACCTCCAGCTCCGCGTTCGTGACGGCCACGTCGATCGAGGTGGCGCCGATGTCCACGCCGAGGAAACGGAGCGCGGGCGCGAGGCGGATGTTGTGCGAGCGCCTGCCGCCCCGCGAGGCGGCGAGTCCGTCGGCGACGACGAGCCCGGTCTCGAGCAGCCGGTCGACCTCGACGGCGAGCTTGGAACGGGACAGGTCCACCTGGTCGCCCAGCTGTGCACGGGAGTTGGGCCCACCGTCACGCAGCAGCCGGAGCAGTCGCGCCTGGTGCGCGTTCGCTGGTCGAGCGGTCATCCGTCTCACGTACCCCTCCCTCCCCTGGCCTTCGGCTGGGGACCCGGTCGGCTGTGTCCGTCGGGCTTTGGAGGGGAACGTAGCAGCGCTTTACCGAACTGGGAAGAACTTGCGCACAGATCCGACCCAACTTTCTCCACACTCGGGACAAAGCCCGGTTCGAGCATGTCCTGGCGTGATCGTGTGCGGTCGGGCGGCGGCCGAGCGCGTCGGCGGCGTTGCTCGATGACCCGCCGCTCACCCAAGAGGAGGATGGGGCCATGACCAAAACCATGGGCAAGGTGATCTGCGACATCACGATCTCGGCCGACGGGTACTCCGCCGGGCACAACCAGACCGAGGAACGGCCCTTCGGCGACGACGGCGGGGACGGCTCGGGCGACAGGCTGCACGCCTGGATGTTCGACACTCCCGAAGAGAACCGGGCCGAGGTCGACGGGATGACCGCCGCCGGCGCGTTCATCATGGGCCGCAACATGTTCGGCCCGGTGCGTGGCGGGTGGGAACGACGGTGGAACGGCTGGTGGGGCGACGAACCCCCTTTTCACGCACCGGTGTTCGTGCTCACCCACCACGCGCGTGAGCCGCAGCCGATGGACGGCGGCACCACGTTCCACTTCGTCACCGGCGGAATCGAGTCGGCACTGGCGAACGCCCGCGCGGCGGCCGGCGGCGGCGACGTCTCGGTCCTCGGGGGCGCGACCACCATCAACCAGTACCTCAGCGCCGGGCTGGTCGACGAGCTGCGGCTGCACATCGTGCCGCTCACGCTCGGGGCCGGCACCCGGGTGTTCGAGGGCGTCCCGCCGCTGAGGATGGAGCAGGTGACGTCACGGTCGGCGAGCCTGGTCACGCATGTGACCTACCGGGTGCTGCCCTGACATGTGACCCGTCGAGCGCCGCCCTGACACGTTACCCACCGGGTGCCCTGAGCCGGAGGGCGTCGTCGCCACGGGGTCCGGCCGCCCTCGTGGCCGAGGTCGCGGAAGCGGACCCCGCCGGACCCCTCGCCGCCCGGAGGTCACCCTCGTGGCAGGAATGCCGGCAGGACCCTGCGGATGGCCGGCTCGGCGCGGAAGTCGTCGGCGGGCAGGGTGATCTGGTGGAACATCATCCCGTCGAGGAGGTCGAAGAGCACGCGGCAGTGCTCCTCCGGCTCCGGTGACCCCGCGGCGCGCAGCCACTGCGCACTCCATCGCACCAGCGACTCACGGCCGCGCACCAGCGGCTCGCGCACCGAGGGGCGGGCGATGCCCTCCAGCAGGAGGGCATAGCGCGCCCCGGTCCGGTCCCTGGCCGGGCCGAGCAGGTGCTCGACCATGCGGGCGAGCGCCAACGCGAGCGCGTCGATCCCCTGGGGCAGCGGCAGTCCCGCGAAGGACTCCCAGTCGCGGCGGTCGAGTTGCTCCAGATGTGCGACGACCCCGTCGACCAGTGCGTCACGGGTGCGGAAGTGATTGGAAGTGGTGCCCGCGGGTACGCCCGCCGCGCCGTCGACCGCCTGGTACGTCAACCGGCGCAGCCCTCCGGCCGCCAGTACCGAGATCGCCGCGTCCAGGACCTCGTCCCGCCTGCCCGCCATGGAGAACCAGCCACCTTCCTCGCAACTACTACAAACATAGTACCGTGGAGGCATGGCCAGAAAAGCGATCATCATCGGAGCCGGTGTCGGCGGCCTTGCCGCCGCCGTCGGTCTGCGCGCCGACGGCTGGGACGTGGAGGTGCGGGAGCGGGCCCCGGGCCTGCCGGAGACGGGCACGGCACTCGGCATGTGGCCGAGCGCCCTGCAGGCGCTCGACGCCATCGGCCTCGGCGCCGCGATCCGCGCCCAGGCCCGCGCCCAGGCCGGCGGCGGTTTCGCACGGGCGGACGGCAGCCGCATCGGGGACGTCGACGTGGCGGGACTGAAGCGCCGCACCGGCGACCCCGTGTACCTGATCTCCCGCGTTCCGCTGCTGCACACCCTCGCGGCACCGCTCGACGACGGGGTGATCCGGTTCGGGGAGACCGTCGAAGACGTACGCGAACTGGACGGGTACGACGTGGTGATCGCCGCGGACGGCCTGAACAGCCGTGCGCGCAAAGCCCTGTTCGGCAGTTCGTACGGCACCCGCTACACGGGCGTGACCTGCTGGCGAGGGATCGTCGAGGGCGACACGGACCAGGTGGTCGAGACGTGGGGGGCCGCCGCCCGTTTCGGCATAACGCCGCACACCGAGGGCCGCACGAACTGGTTCGCCTGCGTCCGGGCACCCGAGCGGGCCACGGCTCCCGAGGGTGAACTCGCCGAGCTCGAGCGCCACTTCGGGCACTGGCATGCCGACGTCCGGCGGGTCCTGGACAGGGTGCGCGAAGAGGGTGGCGCGGGCGTGCTCCGTCATGACCTGCACGATCTCGCACTGCCGCTGCCGAGTTACGTCAGCGGGCGCACCGCCCTCGTCGGCGACGCGGCCCACGCGATGACTCCCGACCTGGGGCGGGGCGCCTGCGAGGCGCTGATCGACGGGGTGACGCTGGCCGGTGAACTGACCGCGCACCCAAGGGTCGAGGACGCGCTCGCCTCGTACGACGCGCAGCGTCGTGTCCCGACCCAGCGCATGGCGCGTGTGGCTCGCCTGATGAACAGGATGGTGCACACGCCCGGCATCGCGCCGGTGCGCGACACCGCGATGCGGCTCATGCTCGCGTTCGGGCGGCCGCCCGCCTGAACACGGCCGTCGATCAGGCCTGTTCGCGCTGGTGGTAGGTCCTGCGGGTGTGCTCCGTGTGCGCCCGCATGACCTCCGTCGCACGCTTCTCGTCGCGGCCGGAGATGGCGGCGATCAGTTCGCGGTGCTCGATCCACGACTGGCGTCCGCGCTGCCGGGCGACGGGCGTGTAGTACCAGCGGACACGCCGGTCGACCTGGCCCGCGAGCTCCGCGAGGACCGGGTTGCCGGCCAGTTCCATCACCTTGGCGTGGAAGGCGGCATTGGTGGCGACCGCCAGGTCGACGTCGTCGTCCGCGACGGCCTGCTCACCCTTGGCGCACAGCTCCTCGAGGGCCTCGATGCCGGCCGTGCCCGAGTTCGCGGCGGCGAGTCTGGCGGCCTCCGCCTCCAGCAGAGTGCGCACGGACAGGAGGTGATCGGCCTCCGACTCGGTCGGCTCGTGGACGAACGCTCCCTGGGCGGGTCGCAGGTCGACCCACCCCTCGGTGTTGAGCCGCTGCAGCGCCTCGCGGACGGGCTGGCGGGACACGCCGAGATGTCCGGCGAGTTCACTCTCGACCAGGTGCTGCCCCGGCCGCAGCGCACGGGTCGTGATCAGTTCCAGCAGAGCCTCGTACACGCGCTCACGCAGCGGTCCCGGTCGTTCCAGCTTGGGCACGGTTCCCTGCGGCAGTCCTGCGGACAGCATCGGCGGTCCCCTTCCGGGCGATGAGGCGGGCGAAACGGCAACGGTGGACGGCAAGCGGCGAACGGCGAACAGCCCTGTGGTCAATTGGCTATCGTCTACAGTCTACCGAGCGCGATCCCCGGCCACACCGAGACGCCCGTCACGTCACACGAGCGGAGCGAGCCGCTCCAGGAAGACCCGCTGACCGCTCACCAGCTTCGGCCGCGCGTCCCGCACCCCGTGCCATTCCGCCCGGTCGATCTCGGGGAACTCGCGCATCTCGCCGGAGCCCCTCGGCCATTCCATGGTGAAGGTGCCGGGCACGACGAGGGCCGTGTCGAGGTCGCCCTCCAGCGCCCACACCGTCACGACCTTGCCGCCCGGCTGCCGCGCCTCGCCGAGCGGATGCCAGTCGCCGACCGGCGCCTGGAGCCCCAGTTCCTCCTCGAACTCCCGCCGCGCGGCGGCCATCGGCTCCTCGTCGGGGGTGTACTCACCCTTGGGGATCGACCAGGCCGCCTCGTCCCGCGCCTTCCAGAACGGGCCACCCATGTGCCCGATGAGGACCTCGACGCCGGCCGGCCGCCGGCGCCACAGCAGCAGCCCGGCGCTTCGCTTCGTCACCATGCGGTTCAGTGTGCCGCCGCGGCACGTCAGGGGCAGCGGATGACCTGGCCCGCGTACGACAGGTTTCCGCCGAAGCCGAACAGCAGCACCGGGTCGCCGGACCGGATCTCGCCGCGCTCGACCAGCTTGGACAGGGCCATCGGGATCGACGCGGCCGAGGTGTTGCCGGAGTCGACCACATCGCGGGCGACGACCGCGTTGACCGCGCCGATCTTCTGCGCGACCGGCTCGATGATCCGCAGGTTGGCCTGGTGCAGCACCACCGCGGCGAGCTCCTCCGGCGTGAAGCCCGCCCGCTCGCAGACCTTGCGGGCGATCGGCGGCAGCTGGGTGGTGGCCCAGCGGTAGACGGACTGGCCCTCCTGCGCGAAGCGCGACGGGGTGCCCTCGATGCGCACGGCGTGCCCCATCTCGGGAACCGAGCCCCACAGCACCGGGCCGATCCCCGGCTCCTGCCCCTCGGGGACGCTCTCCACGACCGCCGCACCGGCACCGTCGCCGACCAGTACGCACGTCGAGCGGTCGGTCCAGTCGACGATGTCGGCCATCTTGTCCGCCCCGATGACCAGCGCCCGGGTCGCCGCTCCCGCCCGCAGGGTGTGGTCGGCGGTGGCCAGCGCGTGGGTGAATCCCGCGCAGACGACGTTGAGATCCATCACCGCGGGCGAGCCCATGCCCAGTCGTGCCGCGACCCGCGCGGCGGTGTTGGGCGAACGGTCGACGGCGGTGGACGTGGCGACCAGGACCAGGTCGATGTCGGCCGGCGTGAGCCCGGCGGCCGCCAGCGCCTTGGCCGCGGCGTGCGCGGCCATCTCGTCGACCGGCTCGTCGGGGCCGCCCACGTGCCGGCTCGTGATGCCGACGCGGCTGCGGATCCACTCGTCACTCGTGTCGACCATGGCCGCCAGGTCGTCGTTGGTGAGCACCTTGGCGGGCTGGTAGTGCCCGAGCGCGACGACACGTGAGCCGGTCATGGATGACGTTCTCCTCGATCAGAAGGCAGGAACCACCCAGTCTTGGCTGCTACCGCCCGGTACGACGGCAAGTGTTCCCACAGCTTCCGGGCCCGGACTTTGGAGCTTCCCGAAGGGTGGCGGGGTTGCGGCGAAGCGCCGCGGGCACGACCCTTGACCACCTTGAAAGCATACTGTAGACAATATTCTGTCGACTCACCCTCCTCACAATCCGCCCTCGCTCGGTCGTCAACCGAACGGAGAGCCCCGTGAAAGTCGCAGTTGTCGGCGCCGGAGCCATCGGCGCGTATGTCGGGGCCGCGCTCCATCGCGCCGGCGCCGAGGTCCATCTCATCGCCCGCGGCGCACACCTCGAGGCCATGCGCCGCGACGGCGTCCGGGTGCTCAGCCCCCGCGGTGACTTCACCGCCCGCCCGCACGCCACCGACGACCCCGCGTCCGTCGGGCCCGTCGACCATGTCTTCCTCGGCCTCAAGGCCAACTCCTACGCGCGGTCGGGGCCGTTGGTGCATCCGCTGCTGCACGCGGGCACGTCCGTCATCGCCGCGCAGAACGGCATCCCGTGGTGGTACTTCCACGGTCTGCCCGGCCCCTACACCGGCCGCCGCATCGAGAGCGTCGACCCGGGCGGCGCGGTCAGCGCCACGCTGCCGCCCGAGCGGGCCATCGGATGCGTCGTCTACGCGGCGACCGAACTCGAGGCACCGGGCGTCGTACGGCACCTGGAAGGCACCCGCTTCTCCATCGGCGAACCCGACCGGACCGTGTCGCGGCGCTGCGTCGAATTCAGCGACGCGATGACCGCCGGCGGACTCAAGTGCCCGGTGGAACCGGACCTGCGCGACGACATCTGGATCAAGCTGCTCGGCAACATCTCGTTCAACCCGATCAGCGCCCTGTCCCGGGCGACCATGGCGCAGATCTGCCGCCACCGGGACACCAAGGCGCTGGTCGAGACGATGATGCACGAGACGCTGGAGGTCGCGGCCGCCGTCGGCTGCCGCCCCAGGATCTCCGTCGAACGGCGCCTCGCGGGCGCCGAGCGCGTCGGCGACCACAAGACGTCCACCCTCCAGGACCTGGAGAAGGGCAAGCCGCTCGAACTGGACGTGCTGCTCGCGGCCGTCGTCGAACTGGCCGCACTGACGAAGACCCCCGTACCGAAGCTGTGCGCCGTGCACGCGCTGGCCGACCTCCTCGCGACGACGGCGACGACCTCGACCACCGCAACAACCGCGACCACCGCAACGACCTCGACGCCCTCAACAGGGAGCGCAGCATGAAGAAGAAGCCGCAGAAGCGGTATCCGAGGCTCACCCATCCACTGGTCCGCGACGACGACGGGCAGCTGCGCAGGGCGAGCTGGGACGAGGCGCTGGAGCGGGCCGCCGCAGGCTTCCGGCGAACGCGTGAGACGTACGGCCCCGACGCCTTCGCGATGCTCTCCTGCGCCCGCGCCACCAACGAGATGAACTACGTGGCACAGAAGTTCACCCGTGTCGTCATGGGCACCAACAACGTCGACTCGTGCAACCGCACCTGCCACGCCCCCAGCGTGGCCGGCCTGTCGGCGGTCTTCGGCTCAGGCGGCGGCACCTCCTCGTACGAGGAGGTCGACCACACCGATCTGATCGTGATGTGGGGCTCCAACGCCCGCTTCGCGCACCCGATCTTCTTCCAGCACGTACTGAAGGGGATACGGAACGGGGCGAGAATGTACGCCGTCGACCCGCGCCGCACCTCGACCGCCGAATGGGCGGAGGGCTGGCTCGGACTCAACGTCGGCACCGACATCCCGCTCGCCCACGCGGTCGGGCGGGAGATCATCCACGCGGGCCTCGTCAACCGCGCGTTCGTCGACCGTGCCACGACCGGTTTCGAGGAGTACGCCGAGCTGGTGGAGCCCTGGACGCCGAGCGCCGCGCAGAAGGTCACCGGAGTGCCCGCAGAGGCGATCCGCGAGCTGGCGCACGCCTACGCGACCGCGGAGCGCGCCCAGTTGTGCTGGACGCTCGGCATCACCGAGCACCACAACGGCACCGACAACGTCCGCGCGCTCATCAACCTGGCCCTGCTCACCGGCCACGTCGGCCGGTACGGCGCCGGGGTGCAGCCGCTGCGCGGCCAGAACAACGTGCAGGGCGGCGGCGACATGGGCGCGATCCCCAACCGGCTGCCCGGCTTCCAGGACATCCTCCACCCCGGGACGCGCGAGAAGTTCGAACGCGCCTGGGGCGCCGCCATCCAGCCGCGCTACGGCAAGACCCTGACCGAGATGTTCGAGGCGATGGAGAGCGGCGACCTGCGCGCGGTGTACTGCATCGGCGAGAACCCGGCCCAGTCGGAGGCCGACACCGGCCAGGCCGTGCGGCGGCTCGAGTCCCTCGACCACCTGGTGGTACAGGACATCTTCCTCACCAGGACCGCCGAGCTGGCCGACGTGGTGCTTCCCGCGACGGCGGGCTGGGCGGAGACCGACGGCACGACCACCAACAGCGAACGGCGGGTGCAGCGGGTACGGGCCGCGCTCACCCCTCCGGGCGAGGCCCGCGAGGACATCGCCATCATCTGCGACGTCGCCGAACGCCTCGGCCACGACTGGAAGTTCGCCGACTCCGAGGCCGTCTGGGACGAGCTGCGCTCGCTGTCGCCCGACCACTTCGGCATGACGTACGAGCGGCTGGACGAGCACCAGGGCCTGCAGTGGCCGTGCCCCGACGTCGAGGAACTCCCGTCGAGCTTCCTGCACGGCAGGCTGTGGGAGAAGGACCCGGACCGGCGCGGTGCGCCGGCCGCGTTCGGTCTCGTACGGCACGACCCGCCGGTCGACCTCACCGACGAGGCGTATCCGCTGCGGCTGACGACCGGGCGGCGGCTCGACTCGTACAACACCGGTGTGCAGAGCGGCGGTTTCGCCTCTCCGCTGCGGCGCGGCGAGTACATCGAGCTCTGTCCCGAGGACGCGGAGGCGTACGGGGTGCGGGTCGGCGAGGAGGTGCGCGTCTCCTCGCGGCGCGGCTCCGTGACGGCCCCGGTGTGGGTCGATCCTGGGCTGCGCCCCGGGCTCGCGTTCATGACGATGCACTTCCCCGACGAGGTCGACACCAACTCCCTGACGATCGAGGCGAACTGTCCGATCGCGGGCACCGCCGAGTTCAAGGCGTCCGCGGTGCGCATCGAGAAGCTGGTGCCGGCATGGACCTGAGATTCACGGACGCGGCGAAGGCGACGGACGAGGAGCGGGAGGCGGTCGACGCGCTGCTGGGGCCGCCGGAGACCGGCTGGGAGGGCGGCACCGGGCGCTCGTCCGACGAACTGCGCTGGGCACGGGGCGGAGCGGCGGCGCGCGACCGCCGCGACCTGCTGCTGCCGGCGCTGCACGCGGTCAACGACCGGGTGGGGTGGCTGAGCGAGGGCGCGCTGGACTACATCTGCCGGCGGCTGACGGTGCCGCCGGCGGAGGCGTACGGGGTGGCGACGTTCTACGCCATGTTCTCCGTACGGCCCCGCCCGGCGAAGGTGCTGCACGTCTGCACGGACCTGGCGTGCGCGGCGCGCGGCGGCTCACTGTCCGCGGCGGACGCCCTCGGTCCGGACGTGTCCGTCCAGCCGAGCCCGTGCCTCGGCCTGTGCGAGCGCGCCCCGGCGGCGCTGCTGATCCGCGCGGGCGCGGCGGGGCCAGGGGCGGGGCCGCTGCACGGGGCCGTCCCCCACCCCGCCCCTTCCCGGAAACGGGACTCCGCCCCGGACCCCGTACCGCCTCCGGCGGTGTCCTCAATCACCGGACAGGCCGAACACGACGACGGAGTCGAAGCCCCCGGTCACGGGAACGGGCGGGGCGGGGAAGAAGCCGCGTACGCCACCGCCGTCATCGCCCCCTTCACCCCCACCGCCCTCGCCTCCGCCACCACCGCCCCGCGGTCCGCTCCCCCGGAGCCGGATGCCCGCGTGGCCGTGCCGCAGGCCGGGCAGCCGGGACTCGTGCTGCTGCGACGCGTCGGCGTCGTGGACCCCGCCTCCCTCGACGACTACCGGGCGAACGGCGGCTACGCCGCTCTCCGCCGCGCCTTCGCCCTGGGCCCCGCCGGAGTCATCCGCGAGGTCACCGACGCGAACCTGGTCGGTCGCGGCGGCGCCGCGTTCCCCACGGGGCGCAAGTGGCAGGCGACCGCGTCACAGCCGGACCGCCCCCACTACCTCGTCTGCAACGCCGACGAGAGCGAGCCGGGCACGTTCAAGGACCGTGTCCTGATGGAGGGCGACCCGTACGCGCTCATCGAGGCGATGACCGTCGCGGGCTACGCCATCGGCGCCCACAAGGGCTTCCTCTACCTGCGCGGCGAATACCCGCGGGCCCTCGCCCTGCTGCGGAACGCCATCGACTCCGCCCGCGCCCGCGGCCTCCTCGGCGACGACGTCCTCGGCCAGGGCTACTCCTTCGACATCGAGATCCGGCGCGGTGCGGGCGCCTACATCTGCGGCGAGGAGACCGCGATCTTCAACTCCATCGAGGGCTACCGGGGCGAGCCCCGCACCAAGCCGCCGTTCCCCGTGGAGAAGGGTCTCTTCGGCAAACCCACCGCCGTCAACAACGTCGAGACGCTCGTCAACGTCCTGCCCATCCTCACCGGCAGGGACCGGTCCGAGGAGACCAAGCTGTTCTGCGTCTCCGGCAACGTCGACCGCCCCGGCGTCTACGAGCTCCCGTTCGGCGGCACGAGTGCCACCCTGAACGACCTGATCGACCTCGCCGGGCCCCCGGAGACCATGCGTGCGGTCCTCCTCGGCGGCGCCGCCGGCAGCTTCGTACGCCCCGACGAGCTGGACATCCCGCTCACCTTCGAGGGCACGCGCGACGCCGGCACCACCCTCGGGTCGGGCGTGGTCCTCGTCCTCGACGAGACGGTGGAGCTGCCGCGCGTCCTGCTGCGCATCGCGGAGTTCTTCCGCGACGAGTCCTGCGGCCAGTGCGTGCCCTGCCGGGTCGGCACGGTCCGCCAGGAGGAGGCGCTGCACCGCATCAAGGACCGCACCGGCGCGGCCGCCGCGGACGACATCGCCCTTCTGCGCGAGGTCGGCCGGACCATGCGGGACGCCTCGATCTGCGGCCTCGGGCAGACCGCCTGGAACGCCGTCGAATCCGCCATCGACCGGCTGGGAGCCTACGAATGACCGCCATCGATCTCCACATGCCGCGCAGGCTCGTCGAGTTCACCCTCGACGGGCAGGAGGTACGGGTCCCGGAAGGGGACACGATCCTCGACGCGTGCCGGTCCGCGGGCAAGGACATACCGACGCTCTGCGAGGGGGACACGCTCACGCCCAAGAACGCCTGCCGCGTGTGTGTCGTGGAGGTGGAGGGGGCGCGGACCCTCGCCCCGGCGTGCTCGCGCCGCGCGGAGCCCGGCATGACCGTGCGGACCGACACCGAGCGTGCCCGGCACAGCCGCAAGGTCGTGCTGGAACTGCTCGCCTCGTCCACCGACCTGTCCACGACACCCCGCGCCGCGGAGTGGATCAAGGAGTACGAGGCGAAGCCCGAACGCTTCGGCACCGACGCGGCCCGCGTCAACGAGGAACCGAGGATCGACAACGATCTGTACGTCCGTGACTACGACAAGTGCATCCTCTGCTACAAGTGCGTGGACGCCTGCGGCGAGCAGTGGCAGAACACGTTCGCCATCGCCGTCGCGGGCCGCGGCTTCGACTCCCGCATCTCCGCGGAGCACGACGCGCCGCTGACCGACTCGGCGTGCGTGTACTGCGGCAACTGCATCGAGGTGTGCCCCACGGGGGCGCTCTCCTTCAAGTCGGAGTTCGACATGCGGGCGGCCGGCACCTGGGACGAACCGGCGCAGACGCGGACCACGACCGTGTGCGCGTACTGCGGCGTCGGCTGCAACCTGACCCTGCACGTGCAGGAGAATGAGATCGTCAAGGTCACCTCGCCGCACGACAACCCGGTGACCCACGGCAACCTCTGCATCAAGGGCCGTTTCGGCTACCAACACGTACAGAATCGGGTTTGATCTCATGGGCCGGGTCACCGAGCGCCGCCGCACCATCCGCATCCGGGACGGGGCGGTGTCGACCCGTCCCGACACACTGGTCGCCGAGGAGCCCATGGAGATCCGGCTCAACGGCAAGCCGCTCGCCGTCACGATGCGCACCCCGGGTGACGACTTCGCGCTTGCCGTCGGATTCCTGGTCAGCGAGGGCGTGATCCACTCCGCTGCGCAGGTCCGCTCGATCGTCTACTGCGCGGGCGCCACCGAGGACGGCGCGAACACCTACAACGTGGTGGACGTGGCACTCGCGCCCGGCGTCGAACTCCCTGACATCACCCTGGAGCGCAACGTCTACACGACGTCGTCCTGCGGACTGTGCGGCAAGGCCAGCCTGGACGCCGTGCGCACCACCGCGCACTTCCCCATCGCCGACACTCCCCCGGTCCGTGTCGAGCCCGCTCTGCTCGCCGGCCTCCCCGACCGGCTACGGGCGGCTCAGCGGGTGTTCGACCGGACCGGGGGCCTGCACGCGGCGGCGCTGTTCTCGCCGGAGGGCGAGCTGATGGACGTACGGGAGGACGTGGGCCGGCACAACGCGGTCGACAAGCTCGTGGGCCGCGCGCTCCAGGACGACCGGCTGCCGCTTTCCCGGTCGATCCTCCTGGTCTCCGGGCGGGCGTCCTTCGAACTGGCGCAGAAGGCGGTGATGGCGGGAATCCCGGTCCTGGCTGCCGTCTCCGCCCCTTCGTCGCTGGCGGTGGACCTCGCCGCGGAGACCGGTCTCACGCTGGTCGGCTTCCTGCGCGGGGCCAATATGAACGTGTACGCGGGCGACGAGCGCATCGCCCTCGGCACTGGGGTGTGACGCGCCCCGCTGCACGGGATACGGCCCGGCCGGCGGGGAGCGCCCCCTGCGCCGGCCGGGCCCTTCCGTGACACGGCCGGGCCGCCCGGCGACCGCCGCGACGCCCGCCCCGGGCGCCGCAGGAGAGCACTGACACGACTCCGCCCGATCCTTTCCGCGGCCGTTATTGCATGGCCATGCGTAATAGCGCATACTCTTCCTATGTCTAAGGTTCTCACCTCCCTGCCCATCGGCGAACGCGTCGGCATCGCCTTCTCCGGCGGCCTCGACACCTCCGTCGCCGTCGCGTGGATGCGCGACAAGGGTGCAGTCCCGTGCACCTACACCGCCGACATCGGCCAGTACGACGAGCCCGACATCGCGTCGGTGCCCGGCCGGGCGTCGGCGTACGGCGCCGAGATCGCGCGCCTCGTCGACTGCCGCGCGGCACTGGTCGAGGAGGGCCTGGCCGCGCTCACCTGCGGCGCGTTCCACATCCGCTCCGGCGGGCGCGCCTACTTCAACACGACGCCGCTCGGCCGTGCCGTCACCGGCACCCTGCTGGTCCGGGCGATGCTCGAGGACGACGTGCAGATCTGGGGCGACGGCTCGACGTTCAAGGGCAACGACATCGAGCGGTTCTACCGCTACGGCCTGCTCGCCAACCCGCACCTGCGGATCTACAAGCCGTGGCTCGACGCCGACTTCGTCACCGAGCTGGGCGGCCGCAAGGAGATGTCGGAGTGGCTGCTCGCCCACGACCTCCCCTACCGGGACAGCACGGAGAAGGCGTACTCCACCGACGCCAACATCTGGGGCGCCACCCACGAGGCCAAGACCCTGGAGCACCTCGACACCGGCGTGGAGACCGTCGATCCGATCATGGGCGTGCGGTTCTGGGACCCCGAGGTCGAGATCCCCGTCGAGGACGTGACGATCGGCTTCGACCAGGGCCGCCCGGTGACGATCAACGGCAAGGAGTTCGCCTCCGCCGTCGACCTGGTGATGGAGGCGAACGCCATCGGCGGCCGCCACGGCATGGGCATGTCCGACCAGATCGAGAACCGGGTGATCGAGGCCAAGAGCCGCGGCATCTACGAGGCCCCCGGCATGGCGCTGCTGCACGCCGTGTACGAGCGCCTGGTCAACGCGATCCACAACGAGGACACCCTCGCGCAGTACTACAACGAGGGCCGGCGCCTCGGCCGTCTGATGTACGAGGGCCGCTGGCTCGACCCGCAGGCGCTGATGATCCGCGAGTCGCTCCAGCGCTGGGTGGGCACGGCGGTCACCGGAGAGGTGACGCTGCGGCTGCGGCGCGGCGAGGACTACTCGGTCATGAACACCTCCGGCCCGGCGTTCAGCTACCACCCGGACAAGCTCTCCATGGAGCGCACCGAGGACTCGGCGTTCGGCCCGGTGGACCGGATCGGCCAACTCACCATGCGCAACCTCGACATCGCCGACTCCCGCGCCAAGCTGGAGCAGTACGCGGGTCTCGGCATCGTGGGCAACACGCACGAGAAGCTCATCGGCGCCGCCCAGGCCGCCTCCACGGGACTGATCGGCGCGATGCCGGAAGGCGGCGCCGAGGTCATCGCCTCCCGCGGCAGGGTCGAGGGCGACGACGAGCAGATGCTCGACCGCGCCGCGATGGAGTCCGGCACCGACTGACGGGCACGGCGGGTACGGGTCCGGGACGGCTCGGGGCACGGGTCCGGGACGGCTCCGGGCACGGCCGGGCGGCGCTTCACGTGCTCGCCCCCGGCCCGGAGCGGCCTGCCCCGCCCTACCGGACGCGGACGGCGCCGGACGGTGCCGGGATCATCTGGAGCGTCAGCGTGGCCGGGGGCTCCGCGATGCCGGGGCCACCGGCCGCGACCCATGCCAGAACGTCGTCGGTGGCGTCGTCGTCGAGCGCCCACCCGATCCAGGCGGCCCGCGCACCCCGGCCGCGCGCCTCGGTCGAGGGCTGCACGACGATCACATTGGCCTGCCCGCACGGGCCCAGGCAGTCACTCGTGCGCACCGTGAACCGCCCACCGGACGCGGCGGCCGCGTCCCGCAGTCTCGCGAGTTGACCGGCGTGGTCGGTGCCCGGGTTCTTGCGCTTGTCACCGCAGCAGCAGCCGCGGCAGACGACCAGGGTGCAGGGGCGGGCGCCGAAGCGTCGTATCGGATGAGTCGTCACCGATTGATCTTCGCACCCGGTGCCGCCGTCGGGAAGCAGGGGCTCCGCATCGCACACGGAGCGGCGGGACATCCCGGCCGGCGTCATGGCGTGCCGCGAACCGGGAGACGGCCAGGTGTCGTTCGGGCAGCTCAGACGCCTGAACGGTGATTCAATCCTTTGATCCGATCTTCACATACCCGCCGTCATCATAAAGTTGACGTAAGGACCTGGTGAAGCGTTAACTCCCCCTCGTTTGTCGAAATTCGACGTTGGGGTGAGGAAGTCATGGAGCGGGGGACTTCCGCCGTACGCGCGGGCGCAAGACGCTCGCGCGGAGCGGTGGGTGCGGCCGGAGCCGCGTTGGTGGCCCTGATGGCCACATTGGTTGTACCTGTCCAGCAGGCCGCCGCCGCGGCCCGGACAGCGGTGGACTCCCCGGAGCTGTCCGAGGAGCACCGGGCATCGGCCGAGGCGAAGAGGACGGGCCATCGGGTCGAGGTGACGGGCCTGCGGTCCGAGCGGACGTCGGTGTTCGCCAACCCGGACGGCTCGACCTTCACACTGGAGGAGTCGGCGGTCCCGGTGAGGGTCGCCAAGCCGGGAGGCGGGTGGCAGAAGCCCGACGCCACCCTGGTGCGCCGGGCGGACGGGTCGGTGGCTCCCCGGGCGGCCGCGGCACGGATGACGTTCTCGCGCGGCGGGAGCGGCGAGCCGCTGGTGTCGATCGAGGACAAGGGCCGTTCCCTGGAGCTCGGTTGGCCCGGAAAGCTGCCGGAACCGAAGCTCGAGGGCACGAGCGCGGTCTACCCGAACGTGCTGCCGGACGTCGACCTGAGGGTCACGGCGACGGTCGAGAGCTTCCAGCACGTCCTGGTGGTCAAGACGCAAAAGGCCGCGGCGGACAAGAAGCTGCGAGAGCTGACGTTCGGCCTGAAGACCAAGGGGCTGACCGTCCGCAAGGGAGCGGCGGGGAACCTCGCCGCGGTCGACTCGGACGGCCGCACGGTGTTCAAGGCGCCGCCGGCCCAGATGTGGGACTCGGCCGGCAAGGCGGCCGCCAAGGGCGGCGAGCAGCAGTCCCCGGCCGTGGCGGACGCGACCACCAAGAGCGCGAGGAGCCTGGCGGCACCGTCGAGCCGGGTGCCGGCGGATTCCTCCGAGGCCGCGCCGTCGGGTACGGGGCGCGCCCCGGGCCAGGGCGACAACGTGTCCCGGATGGACGTGAAGCTCGGCAAGGGCTCGCTGTCGGTGGTACCGGACGCCGAGATGCTCACGAAGACGGCGACGGCGGCGTTTCCGTTGTTCATCGACCCGACGGTGACGTGGGGCGAGTCGGAGCGGACGCTGCTGCGCAGTGACGGCTACGAGTCGTACGGCTGGGGCAACGGTGACGACAACCGCGGCATGGGCGCCGGCAAGTGCGGTACCTGGAACGGCTACTACTGCGGTCCCGGCTATGTGCAGCGGCTGTACTTCGAGTTCTCACCGGCGAGTCTGAAGGGCAAGAAGGTCCTCGACGCGACGTTCCGGGTCACCGAGCCCTGGGCGTTCCAGTGCGACCCGCGCTGGGTGGACCTGGTGCGTACGAACAACATCTCCTCGTCCACGACGTGGTCCAGCCGTCCCAAGGAGCTGGACTGGATGGTGGACCGGCACGTGTCGGCCGGGCGCGGCTCGCTGTGCGACCCGGACGCGCCGGACGCGCCGATCGAGTTCAACGACAACCCGGAGGAGACGAACGAGAACCTGACTCCGACCGTGCGTGACTTCGCGGCGGGCAAGTTCTCCCGGCTGACCCTGGAGATCCGGGCGCACGACGAGTCGGACACGTCGGCGTGGAAGCGGTTCCGCAACGACGCCGTCCTGGCGGTGGACTTCGTGGGGCTGCCCGCCAAGCCCACGACCATCGGCCTGGTGACCGGCTCCGGCACCTCCTGCGAGACCACCGAGAGCGACCCCGCCGTGGTCTCCGACCCCACACCGGCCCTCACGGCCACCGCGCAGACGGCATCCGGCGGTGAGTCGGGCGCCCAGCTGCGCATCGCGTACGACGTGGACCACAAGAACAGTGACGGCACCTGGTCGGACACCTCGGCCGGTAGCGGGGACGAGCGCCCGACGAGTGGCTACGTGGGTGACGGCACGAAGGTGACGATGTCCTGGTCGACACTGACCGAGGGCAAGCTGTACCGGCTCCGTGCCTGGACGCGCTCCTACTACAACGGCGGCGCGAGTCACCTGGCCGGGCCGTCGAACGCGTCGACGACGGGATGGTGCCACTTCAAGGTCGACCCGACCGCGCCGAAGGCGCCGCGGATCACCGTCGGAGCCCCGTACACCGAGTGCACGCCCAACGCCTGCGCGGCGGCCGGCGGTCCGGGACAGAAGGCGGCGTTCACGTTCGCTCCGGCGGTGGGTGACGCGAACATCGTGTCGTACCAGTACAAGATGTCGTCGCAGGACGCCTGGTCGGCCGAGATCAAGGGCTCGACGGTGAGCCGGGAGATCACGCCGCAGAAGTCGGGCACGCACAGCGTGTACGTGCGGGCCAAGGACTCCGTGGGCCGCTGGGGCGCCCAGCACGCCGTCGACTTTCTCGTCGCGGCCGGTGAAGGCCCCAACGGCCGCTGGCACTTCGGCGAGGCCAGTGGTGCGGCGATCGACTCGGCGACCGCCGCGGGCGTGACCAAGCACAACATGACGCTGAGCAGCAGCGCCGTCCGCGACGACCGGGGCAGGCGCGGGCTGATGACCCACGACGCGTCCGGTGTGCCGCTGGCGACCCCCGTCACCGACCGGGGACTCGTGCTGAACGGCACGAGCAGCCATGCGGGCACCGACTCCGCGGTGCTGGAGCCGCGCTCCAGCTACACGGTCTCCGCCTGGGTACGGCTCGACGATCTGACCAAGAGTCAGGCCATCCTCTCCCAGGACGGCACCGCGAACAGCGCGTTCATGCTCTCGTACCAGATCGCCGAGGGCTACACGAGCTGGTTCTTCGGCGTGAAGAAGGCCAACGGCCTGTACGGGGGCGAGATCTCCGAGACCCCCGCCCGCGCCAATGTGTGGACCCATGTCGCCGGCACGTACGACGCCGCGGCCGACCGGGTGGAGCTCTTCGTCAACGGTGTCTCCATCGGCACCGAGGAGGGGGTCGAGGCGGCGATCGAGCCGGCCGGCCGGTTCCGCGTCGGGCTCGTCCAGGCCAACAGCGGTTACTACCAGCCCTTCGGCGGTTCGATCGACGAGGTCACGACCTGGCAGCGGGCGCTGTCCGGCACGGAGATCGCCGACGAGGCGAGGCTCCTGACGTCCGAGTCCTTCGCGGGCACGGAACTGGTGGCGGAGTGGAACACCGCGTACGGCACCGGTACCACCGTCCCCGACTCCGCCTCCGGCTACGGACGCGCCCTCGCACTGGCCGGCGGGGCGACCCTCGCCAACGGCGAGATCGTCCTCGACGGCACGGACGGCGCGGCGACCGCGGCCGGGCCGCTGGTCGACGACACGGGCTCCTTCACGGTGACCGCCCTGGCCGCCGTGGACGGGGCCGCGTTGGCGGCCAAGCCGGTCGGGCACACCGCGCAGATCCTCGGACAGCGCACCGCCGACGGCTCGGCCTGGGGCCTGTGGTACCAGCTCACGGGCAAGGACACCGTGCTGGACGAGACGACCTTCGAGGAGCGGACCGTCCCGGTCGGCAAGTGGCACTTCGGCCGGCTGAACGCCGACGGGACGTTCTCGTCCGTCGTCTCGGACGAGGTGGCGGCAGCAGACGCACCGGTGCGGATGACCGGAGTCTTCGACGCGCAGGCCGGAACGATCAGCCTCTACCTGGGCCACAACCAGAACGGTGCCGCGACAGCGTTCACCGCCAAGGCCGGCTCGGGCGACTTCGCCGTCGGCAAGGGCTTCACCTCCGGGGTCTGGAAGCACCATCTGCCCGGCCGGCTGTCCGAAGTCCGGTTGTGGGCGGGTGCGATGGCGAGCCCGGAGCAGATCGACACCACGGTGGGCGACTGACGGCCGACAGCGGGCCGGTCCCCGAACCGAGGACACACCACGGGCGGCGCTCGTCGAGCGCCGCCCGTTCGCGCGGCCGTGTCGGGCCGTGCGAGCAACAAGGGCACTCCTACTGACTGGTGGGTTCAGCAGATGAGATTCACAGGCACGTCACGCCGAAGTCGCGGTGCGACGTGGCGCAGAGAGAAGCGGGCGCTCATATCGCTCCTGGCACTGGCACTGTCGTTGCCGGTCGGACTGGCGCCCGTGGCACAGGCCGCGGACGGCGGCCTCGGGCGCCAGAAGCCGCCCGGCCAGCGGGTGAGCAAGGTCAGGGCGATCGACACACCCGGTGCGGACAAGTCCCGCCGGAAGGTCGCCGCGGACCGTGGAACCAACGCCGATCAGGCACGCAGGGCCCGGACGGAGCAGCAGGCCCGCTGGCCCGGCAAGGGCACGGCGACCGTCGCCGTCCCGGGCGGCAGGGCCGGCAGGGCCTCGCCCGCCGGGGTGCCCATCAGCGTCGATCCCCTGCCCGTCAAGGGCGGCGAGACGCCCGGCGAGGTGCGGGTGACGGTGCTGGACCAGAGCGCGGCCCGGCGCGCGGGTGTCACCGGCGTCGTACTGACCGCCGCGTCCGACACCGCCGGCCCGGCCGAACTGAGCGTCGGCTACGGTGCGTTCGCCTCCGCGATCGGCGGCGGCTGGTCCCAGCGGCTGCGCGTGGTGAAACTTCCGGCGTGTGCGCTCACGACGCCCGAGAAGGCGGAGTGCCGGACCCGGACTCCCGTGAAGTCGCGGAACGACCACGGTGAGCAGACCGTGTCCGCGGAGCTCACGATTCCCGCGGCGGCCGGTGGCCCGGAGACGCAGCTGCTGTCCGGCGCCACCGCGTCGTCCGGGGCGACCGTACTGGCGGTGACCGCCACGGGCGGCTCCGGCCAGTCCCCCAAGGGCTCCGGCGACTACACGGCGACGTCGCTCGCCGAATCCTCGTCGTGGAGCGCCGGCGCCGGCTCGGGCGCCTTCTCCTGGAACTACGACTTCAGCATGCCCCCCGCGGCGGCCGGCCCGACGCCGATCCTGTCGCTCGCCTACGACTCGGGCAGCGTCGACGGCCGCACGGCCACCACCAACAACCAGGGCACGACGGTCGGCGAGGGCTTCGAGTTCACGGAGTCCTACATCGAGCGTTCGTACGGCAGTTGCGACGACGACGGCCACAAGGACGTCTTCGACCGCTGCTGGAAGTACGACAACGCCCGGCTGGTCCTGAACGGCAAGTCGAACCGTCTGGTCAAGGACACGACCTCGGGCGCGTGGCGGCTCGAGGGCGACGACGCCTCGCAGGTGACCCGCTCCACCGGCGCGGACAACGGTGACGACAACGGTGAGTACTGGACGGTCGTGACCGGCGAGGGTGTGACGTACACCTTCGGCAGGAACAAGCTCGACGGCGCCACCACCCAGCGCACGAACTCCACCTGGACCGTGCCGGTCTTCGGCGACGACACGGGCGAGCCCGGCTACGCCGACGGCACGGACTTCGCCGGCCGCGCCAAGACGCAGGCGTGGCGCTGGAACCTCGACCTGGTGGAGGACACCTCCGGGAACGCCGCCACCTACTGGTACACGAAGGAGACCAACCACTACCGGAAGAACAACGCCACCAAGGCGGAGGCCGGTTACACCCGCGGCGGCCATCTCGACGAGATCACCTACGGTCTGCGCAAGGGCGCCCTGTTCACCGACAGCGCCGACGCCAAGGTCACCTTCGGGTACGCCGAGCGGTGCACCGCGGCGGACTGCACCTCGCTGACCGAGAGCACCTCCGACAACTGGCCGGACGTTCCCTTCGACGTCATCTGCACCGACGGCGACGCCGACTGCGACGGCTACGGGCCGACGTTCTTCACCCGCAAGCGGCTGACCGGCGTCAACACCTTCTCCTGGAACGCCGCCACGAGTGCCTTCGACCCGGTCGACTCCTGGACGCTCACGCAGCAGTACCTGGACGGCGGTGACATCGGTGACACCTCCGACCAGAGCCTGACGCTCCAGTCGGTCAAGCGGACCGGCAAGGCGGGCACCGCGATCGAGACGAAGCCGGTCTCCTTCACCTACCAGATGCGGCCCAACCGGGTGGACGGCACGGACGACATCCTGCCCCTGACCCGCCCCCGTGTTTCCACGATCACCTCGGAGACCGGAGCCATCACCACCGTGACGCTCTCGGCCCCCGAGTGCGTGCGCAGCGCTGTCACCGGCGCGGCAGAGGACACCAACACCCGTAGCTGCTACCCGCAGTTCTGGAACATCAACGGCTCCGCGGACGCTTCCGTGGACTGGTTCCACAAGTACCGGGTGCTCGCCGTCACCGTCTCCGACCCGGCCGGTCAGAACGACGTCGTCGAGAACTCGTACGACTACGCGGGTGCCGCCTGGCACCACAACGACGAGCCGTTCACCCCGAGCGGCGAGCGCACCTGGTCCGCCTGGCGCGGCTACCGGCAGGTGACCACCCACACCGGAGCGCTGAACACCACCCGGTCCAAGGCCGTCTCCCTGTACATGCAGGGCATGGACGGCGACAAGAAGAAGGACGGCACCACCAAGTCCGTCACCCTGGCCCCGCTGGCCGCTCCGGCGCTCGGCGCCGGCAGCATCAAGGACAGCGACCAGTACGCCGGGCAGCTGCGCCAGCAGGTCACCTACGACGGTGCGACCGCGATCAGCGCGGTCGTGAACGAACCGTGGTCGAAGGAGACCGCGCGGCAGACCGTGCCCGGCGCCGGTGACCATGTCGCACGCTTCGTGCGGACGCGGGCGTCGACGTCGTACACCTATCTGACCGCCGCGAAGAACTGGCGGACCCGGACGGTCACGACCGACTACGACGACCTCGGCATGCCGTACCGGGCGGACGACCGGGGCGACGACGCCAAGAGCGGTGACGAGACCTGCACCCGCACCTGGTACGCCCGGGACACCACCACGGGTCTGACGAGTCTGCCCTCGCGCACCAGGGTGGTGGGCAAGGCGTGCTCGGTCTCCGACGCCGACCTGAACCTGCCGGCCGACTCGTCCCAGGCCGGGGACGTGCTCTCCGACACGGCTGTCGGCTACGACGGCGCCACCACCTGGTCGGCGTCGATGAAGCCGGTCAAGGGCCTCACCACCTGGGGAGGACGGGCCGCCGGCTACGACACCGCGAACGCGCCCGTCTGGCAGAAGACGGTCTCCAGCACGCACGACGTCCTGGGCCGCCCGCTCACTGTGTCCAACGCCGACGGCAAGTCCCTGACCACCGCCTACACGCCCGCGACGGCCGGGCCGCTGACCAGGACCGCCGTCACCGACGCCAAGGGCCACACCGAGGTCGACTTCCTGGACGCACGCCGCGGTCTGAGCGTGCGCAGCTATGACGCGAACCTGAAGAAGTCCGAGTTCGCCCACGACGCTCTGGGCCGGCTGACCGGTGTGTGGCTGCCCAACCGGAACAAGGCGGCCGGGGACGGCGCGAACCAGACCTTCGCCTACAACCTGAGCAACACCAAGCAGTCCTGGGTGTCGACGTCGACGCTGAAGAAGGACGGCACGAGCTACAACACCAGTTACGCGATCTACGACGCGCTGATGCGTCCGCTCCAGACGCAGTCGCCGACCCCCGACGGCGGCCGGCTGCTCAACGACATGCGCTACGACTCGCGTGGCCTGGTGTACGAGACGTACGCCGACATCTTCGACAACACCTCGGCTCCGAACGGCACGTACACGCGCGCCGAGTTCGGAGAGGCACCCACCCAGACCAACACGACGTTCGACGGTGCCGGCCGGCCCGTCAGCACGGAGCTGATGGTCTTCGGCGTATCGCGCTGGACGACGTCCACCAGCTACACCGGTGACTCGACGGCCGGCACCGCGCCCACCGGTGGGTCCGCGACCCGCACGATCACCGACGCCCTGGGACGCACGGTCGAGACCCGCTCGTACGCCGGGAACCAGCCGACGGACACGGAGTACGGCGGCTCGCTCGGAGCGACGTACGCCTCCACGAAGTTCACGTCCGGTCTCGACGGCCGGCAGACGTCCGTCACCGGCCCCGACGGCGCACGGTGGACGTACGGCTACGACCTGTTCGGCCGCCGGTCGAGCTCGACGGACCCCGACAAGGGCCTCGTCACCACCGGCTTCAACAATCTCGACCAGGTCGTCAAGGTGACCGACGCGCGCGGCACCACGCTCGTGACCGGCTACGACGAGATCGGCCGCGTCACCGGCACCTGGAACGGGTCGAAGACAGACGCCAACCAGCTCACCGGCATCACGTACGACACCATCCTCAAGGGCCTGCCCACCGCGTCCACCCGCTACGTCGGCGGCAAGGCCGGTCAGGCGTACACCAAGTCGTTCACGGCGTACGACAGCCTGTCACGACCGACGGCCACCAGGCTCGACCTGCCCGCCGACGACCCGTTCGTCAAGGCGGGGGCACCCGCCTCGCTGGAGTACACCAGCTACTTCAACCTCGACGGCACCCTGCAGAACAGCCAGGAACCCGCCCTGGGCGGCCTGGGGTCCGAAACCATCTCGTACGGCTACGACGCCCTGGGCAACGTCACCTCCGTCGGCGGCTCCACCGGCTACCTGCTCGACACCGACTACTCGGCCCTCGGCCAGGCCCAGCAGCTCGTGCTGGGCACGGCGAACACCGAGGCGGTGAAGAAGGCCTACGTCACCAACACCTACGAGCAGGGCACCGGCCGCCTGACCCGCAGCCATGTCACGGACCAGACGCACCCGTACATGCTGCAGGACCTCAACTACTCCTACGACGACGCCGGGAACGTCACCTCCATCGCTGACCCGACGACGCTCGGCGGCAGCGGCAAAGCCGAGACCCAGTGCTTCGCCCACGACGGCCACCGCCGCGTGACAGAGGCGTGGACGCCGTCCTCGCAGAACTGCGCCGACCCGCGCAGCGCCACCGCCCTGTCGGGCCCGGCGCCGTACTGGAAGTCGTACACCTACAACACCGCGGGCCAGCGGACCTCGGAGACCGCCCACACCGGCGGCGGGGACACCAGGACGACCTACTGCTACACCGCCGCCAAGCCGCACGCACTGACCGGCACCAGCACCAAGGGCGACTGCACGGCCCCCGACCGTTCCTACGGCTACGACCCGACCGGCAACACCACCGCCCGTCACGGCGCCAGTGGCCCGCAGGACCTCGACTGGTCACCGGAAGGACAGCTCGCCAAGCTCACCGAGGGCGGCAAGGCCACCGACTACCTGTACGACGCGGCCGGCGTCCTGCTGGAACGCGCCACCGCGGGCGGTGAGCGGGTCCTGTACGCCGGTGCCACCGAACTGCATCTGAGGGCCGACGGCACGCTCTGGGCACAGCGGTACTACAGCTCCGGTGACCTCACCGTCGCGGTGCGGTCCAACGAGTCGGGCACCAACCGGCTGGCGTACCTGGCGGGCGACCGCCACGGAACGCAGAGCCTGGCGATCGCCGCCGACAGTGCCCAGACCTACTCCAAGCGGTACACGACCCCGTTCGGAGCCGAGCGGGGGACGCCGACCGGCGCCCCCTGGCCCGACGACAAGGGTTTCCTCGGCAAGACCGCCGACGAGACCACCGGACTCACGCATCTGGGCGCCCGCGAGTACGACCCGGTCCTCGGCCGGTTCATCAGCGTCGACCCACTGCTCGAGACGTCGAAGCCGCAGTCGCTCAACGGTTACGGCTACGCGGAGAACAACCCCGCCACCCTGACCGACCCCACGGGCATGGGCTCGTTCACCTGCAGCAGCGACTGCAGCGAGCAGATCAAGTTCCAGGAGGAGCACCTCGCGCCGAGCCTGTGGTCGGGCGAGACCTGGGAGCAGAAGTACCCGGACTACCCGAGGACGAAGGTCACCATCAAGACCAAGCCTCCGGTCGGTATGTCGGAGGCGGCCAAGAAGGCCTGGAAGGCGGCGCTCAAGAAGATCGAGTCGAAGGGCACCTGGTTCGGCAACGGCGCCGAGACGGCGGACGGTCTCGCCGCGATGAGCGAGCTGTTCTGGAACACGTTCTGCAGCAAGGCCAAGGCCGAGTGTCCCAAGGACCGCCCGGTGGCGACCTCGTTGGGTGACTTCGGCCTCAAGCAGCACGACACGGGCTGGGGCATGCGCCTCGAGCCGCAGGCCGCCTCCGCGGGCCTCGTGGGCATCACCGCCGCGGCGGCGATGAAGCTGCTCATGGACCCGGAGCACGTGCGGGGCCAGACGTCGCAGTACATCCACGACCTCGCGGAGAAGGCCGGCATGTCCTCGGCGCCCATGAAGCCGACCTCGGCGACGGGCGGCAAGGGAACCAGGTTCTTCGTACCGGGCGATCCCGACGTCATGCTGTTCTACGAAGTCGGTGACCCGAACGTGAAGGACAAGGTCCATCAGGGCCCGTACGTGAAGTACCAGATCCGGGGCGAGGGCAAGGACGGAGCCGTCCGGGTGCCGCTCTCCGGAAACCCGCACCCGCGTGAGGGCGGACGCGTTCCCACAACCACCGCTCAGCGCATTGCGGACTTCCTCATGAAGACGCGACGCCGATAAAGCGGTGACAGTGACGCGATAGGCGTCAATCGAAGTGGCCGGTCGGGGAAGTTCGCCTTCCTCGACCGGCTACACTGCTGAAGTGACTGATTTTACAGAGCTGTCGCCCGCCGAATTCCTTGAAACGCTGCGGCGCGGTACCGACGGACTGTGGCCCCTGGAGGCCGCCGTCTGGCTGCTGGAGCAGCACGGTACCTGGCTGGAGGACCCGCGACTGCGGAAGTACGTGACCGGCGGACCGGACGAGAACGAAGAGCTCTGGACGGGACTCGAGATCCAGCGCCTGAATGAAGCGCTGGACGCCGACGAATTGGGAGACGGTGAGGACATTGCCGTTCTCCGCTTCGCGATGAGCCTTTACGGCAATTCCCCTGTTTCGCTTCGCCATACATGCGACCAGATCTCCGAGCCGAACCTCGTTCTGATCGGAAGGGCAATGCGCAAGGCTGCCGGATATTCCGGTTCCGCCTGACCCAAGGTCCCCCGCGCGCTTCAACAGCGGGCCCGCTCTGCGGATCCTCGCCCGTGACACCGTCTACGGACTCACGGACCGAACCTCGGCGCGACCCATGCGGCGGGCGCACCTCTCGATCTGACTACTTGGCGGCCCAAACGCCCAGATCATTCCGACGGCCGTCCGCCGCTCGCCGCAGCGCCTCCGGGGAACCCAACATGCCGTGCGGCAGATAGGCGGACCGAACGTCCAGCTCCCACCCGTGCACTTGGACCGCAAGGGCGGCCAGGGCAAGGGCGGCGAGGGGCAGCAGAGTCCTGGGGGCGGGATCGGATCCCAGGCTCTCCCGGTGCTCGACGAGTCGGGCGACGAGAGCTTGAGCGAAGGCGGGTCGGTCGTCATCGAGGAGCACCCGAACGAGGCGCTGGTCCGCTGTCAGGGAGCCGACTGCGTCCAGTTGCCGGGCTGCCTCGGCACGCTCGTCGGGTCCCGGCTTGCACAGGGGCACGGTGGGCCAGTCGCGGGGCAGGTGCCCGTTCGCCCGGGTCAGGTAGCCGCACAGTGCGTCCATCACAGCGAGGTCCGCCGGATCGGACGTCGATGCATGCCCTGAGTACGGCACTCCGTCACGGATTGCAGGAGCGTAATCGCCCCGCAGGAGCAGCCCGACAACTCGCTGCCATTCCCACACCAGGCCGCTGACCACGCACATCGCAAAGGCGTCGGCCCACGTCCTGGCCGTTGGGGCCTGCTCGACGACGTCACCGAAGGCGATGTCGTCACTGCTGAGCTTCTCGCCGATGAGCGGGAAAACGATCTCCTGGTCGCCGTCGGGGAAGCAACCGACGCTCAGCACCCCCAGGGAGCACTCCGCCGCGGTCAGCAGTGCCGAGTGGGAGGACTTGTCGAGCTCGGGGGCCTCCACGGTGCGGGCGGCGACGTGGTCGAGGAGTTCGTCACGCATCTCCTGCAGGTTCTCGGAGGACGGGTCGTCGTAGCGCATCCGATGCCACCGCCGCCGGGTCCGTCGGCTGATGTCGTCGAGTGCCTGGGCCATACGGTGCCCGCTGACCTCGTGGTGCGTCACTTCCTGCACGGATGTCGTCCTCTCATGCTCTTCCCGGCCGGACGCGGCACGCTATCAGCGGGTTCGGACAATGCCCTGTCCCGGCCGCGAAGTCCCGCGCCTGCCGCCTCGCTCGCCGCCGTCGACTGGCACAACGCGATCCGCCGCGAACATCACCGAGGAACGAGGAGGTCGTCATACCGGCCAGGCATCACCTTCGACGCGCGCATGCAGATGTTCGTCGTGCCAGCCGTCGGAGTGCAGCAGAGCACTTCGCATCGTGCCCTCCAGAGGGAATCCCGCCTTCTCTGCCACTCGGCAGGAAGCGGTGTTGGCGATGGAGTGGGTGATCCGCAGGCGGTGCAGGCCCAAGTCGTCCACTGCCCAGCGGCTGACACGGACTACCGCGTCGGCCATGGTCCCGCGCCCTCTGCCGGCGGGAAGCAGCCAGTACAGGAACTCCGCGCTGCCCCCGACGAGATCGAAGTCGGCCAGACCGATCAGGCCGACAGGGTTGCCGCCGGGATCTGTAATCGCCCAGATCGCCGCTTCCTCTGCCTGCCAGCGCTTCTGCCACCGCGAGATGCGGTCGCGGGCATCGTCCACGGTCAAGTGTCCCGGCCGGTTCCATTGCTGGACGTCCGGGTCCTGGCATGAGCCCGCCAGCACTTCGGCGTCGTCGAGGGACCACGGTCGCAGCTCAAAGCCGCCGGCCAGGCCGAACACGGGCTGTTCGGTCCGGCTCATCCGGCCGGGAGCCACAACGGCGGGTATCGGAACAATCACTTGAGAATCATGCCAGGTGGACGCGGACCTTCTCGTCAAACTGCTTCACGCGTGCTCGGTGTCCAGACGCTCCGCCGACTCGAGCAGATGCTTCGGCAGTTTCGACCTGGCCCCAACACCTCGATGCCGATCAGGCACCCTGCTCGTCGAAGTCGAGGTTGATCATGCCGTCGACCTTCACCGGATCACAGGGGTACATGTGAGCCACCACCGCCTGGACTTGTGGCTCCGTGAAGGTACAGATACGCCGCGTTCGCCGTTTTGTCGTAGGTGACTCTGAGGTCCGCCGTGGTCAGCCTGCTCCTTTGCCCTGGTTGATGACGCCGATCGCCTCCGTGTACGTGTGCCTCAGGCGGGCTTGATGGAGGCGAGCTGCACGAGGAGAAGAACCAGCCGGTAGGCGTCGGAGAAGGCGTCGGCGGTGAAGGCGACCGTCCGGCCGCCTTCGGCCCGTGAGACTCCCGGCACGAGGGTCGCCAGATCCACCGTGTACGGGCCGGCGAGGTCGACCTCGACGTCGACCGGTCCCGCAACGGTCAGCGGCGGCACCGTCGTTCGCCGCGTGATGGCCTCCGCAGCCGCCCGGCGCAGACGCTCCCTCGCCACTTCGGGGTGCAGAGCGACAGCCGCGGCCTGACCGAGGGCCTGCTTGACCGCGACGGTGGCCGCGGAGGGGACCAGGTCGGACAGTTCGGCACAGGCGGTGTCGTCGCCGCTGAGCAGCACGACCGGCACGCCCGACTCCCCGGCCATGGCCGCGTTGAGCCCGATCTCGCCCATGGAGCGCCCGCCCACGCGTACGTCGAGGATCTCGCCGCTCATGGTGTGCGCCAGAACGGCCGGCCCGCCACCGGCACGGGCGTGGTAGCCGATCAGCATCACGGCGTCGGTGTTCTCGTCGAGCCCGCCGAGCATGCCCAGCGGTCGCGGTTTGCCGCGGACCAGGTGCGCCCGCCGGTCGAGTTCCTCCGGCAGCAGATTGCGGTAGGTCCCGTGCGCGTCGGCGACGAGAACGACGGCGGTGGGTTCGGCATCCAGAACACCGGCGATCACGGCGTTGGCCTCGGCCGTCATCAACGCCCGCCCACGCGCGTAGTCGTGGCGATCCGGATTCGTCTCGGCGGCATGCACGATCCCCGAGATGCCCTCCATGTCGACAGAGATCAGCACCTTCATGAGTCCTGGAGTCTACGCGCCGGCGGTCCCGGCCCAGGGGGCGATGTACGGGTCGCGTACGCGCTTGTACGGGTGGGGTCCCGTGACCTGCCGGGCGTCGGGCCGGTTGGCTGAGCGACGTGGGGACGCGGGACGTGGAGCGCATGGCAGCCGGCCGGCAGAAGAAGACCTGCAACGACGACAAGCCCGCGATCTGGGCCGCGTACGGAAAGCTCGTGAAGCTCTTCCGTGACAGGTCCGGTTTCACGCAACAGGCCCTGGCCGACGCCGTGGGCTATTCCTATGAGCAGGTCGCCTCCATCGAACAGGGCCGCCGCCGGCGAAGTTCGCCTTCACGGACGCGGCGGACAGGGCGCTGGGGGCGGGTGGGGTGCTGACGGCGTTGCAGGACGAGGTGGATCGGGCGAAACTCCCCGTGTTCTTCCAGGACTTCGCGCTGCTCGAGGCGGAGGCCTCGATCCGCTTCGCCTACGAGACCGTTGTCGTTCCGGGCCTGCTCCAGACCGAGGAGTACGCCCGCGCCCTGCTCGCCGCCCACAGTCCACCCCTCGACGACGAGACCATCGATCACCGGGTGGACGCACGGATCCAGCGACAGGCGCTGCTGTGCCGAAAGCCCATGGTCGACCTCGCGTTCGTCATCAACGAGGCCGCCCTCAGATGCCCCGTCGGGGGCGTTCCCGTACTCGTAGAGCAACTCAACCGCCTGCTGGAGCACCAGCAGCGGCGCAATGTGGAGATCCAGGTCGTTCCACTGGCCCACGGGGCGCACGCGGGTCTGCACGGCCCCATGGTGCTGCTGGAGACCCTCGACCACACGCGAGTTGCCTACTTCGAGTCCCATGGTGAGAGCCTCATCGTCTCTGCCCCTGACAAGGTGAGCGTCTTCGCGCAGAGGTATGGCAAGCTGCGTTCGCAGGCTCTCAACACCGAGGAGTCGGCACGCTTCATCGAACGCATCGCGGGAGAGCTATGAGCAGCGATCACGCCACGGGGCCGGTCGACCTGACCTGGTTCAAGAGCAGCCGCAGCGGCCCCGAGGGAGGCGACTGCGTAGAGGTCGCCGTGGCCCAGGAGGCCGTGCGCGTACGGGACTCCAAGGAGCCGGCCCGGGCGCACCTCACCGTCGGCGCTGCCCACTGGACCACGTTCATCGGCTTCGCAGCGCGCTAGTCGTGCTGTGACCGGATGGCTGCGCCGGCACGCGCCGCTCGGCCGGTGCCTCACCTTCCGGCTCCCCCGCGCGGCGCTTCGCGATCACCGCGCACACCATCAGCTGCATCTGGTGGAAGAGCATGAGCGGCAGCACCGCGAGGCTCGCCTGCGCGCCGAACAGCACGGTCGCCATCGGCAGCCCCGCCGCCAGACTCTTCTTCGAGCCGGCGAACTGGATCGCGACCCGGTCCGCCCTGCCGAAGCCGAGGCGCTTCGCGCCGTACCAGGTGAGCGTCAGCATGGCCGCGAGCAGTACCGCCTCGACGGCGAGCAGCGCACCGAGCCGGGCGGGGGTGACCTGGTGCCAGACTCCGGCGGTCATGCCTTCGCTGAAGGCCGTGTAGACGACGAGCAGGATCGAGCCGCGGTCGACGTATCCCAGCACCTGCCTGTGCCGGGCGAGGAAACCGGCGACCCAGCGGCGCAGCAGCTGGCCGGCCAGGAACGGCGCGAGGAGCTGGAGCACGATCCGCGTCAGTGAGTCCGCCGTGAAGCCACCCGCCGTTCCGCCCAGCAGCAGGGCCGCGAGCAAGGGAGTGAGCAGGATGCCGGCGAGGCTGGAGAAGGAACCCGCGCAGATCGCCGCGGGTACGTTGCCGCGCGCGATCGAGGTGAAGGCGATGGACGACTGGATGGTCGAGGGCACCAGGCACAGGAACAGGAGTCCGCTGTAGAGCTCGGGCGTCAGCACCGCCGGTTCGAGGACACGCCCCGCGAGCCCCAGCAGCGGGAACACGGCGAACGTGGCCACGAGCACGGTCAGATGCAGCCGCCAGTGCTTGAGCCCGTCGAGTGCCTCGCGCGTCGACAGGCGGGCGCCGTAGAGGAAGAACAGCAGTGCCACGGCTCCGGTGGACGCGCCGCCGGCCACGTCGGCGGCCGCCCCCGAGGCGGGCAGCAGCGCCGCGAGCCCCACGGTCCCGAGCAGCGCCAGGATGTACGGGTCGATCGGCAGCCAGGACGGCAGGCGTGGGGTGCGGCGGCGGTTCATGTGCTCCACTTGCTCTCGGTTCAGGACGTGCCCTCTCCATGGTCCTCTTCGCGCCCTTGATCGGGAATCCCGCACGCCGAACTGACTGTCATCACGTTTCATGATGACAAGGCTCTGTGGCAGGCACCGCCTAGGATCGACGGCGTGTACGACCCAGCCCAGCTCCGCACGTTCCTGGCCGTGGCGCAGACGCTGAACTTCACGCAGGCCGCCCGCCGGCTCGGGCTGCGGCAGTCGACGGTCAGCCAGCATGTGCGCCGGCTCGAGGACGCCACCGGCCGGCCGCTGTTCAGCCGTGACACGCACACCGTGGAACTGACTCAGGACGGCGAGGCGATGCTCGGGTTCGCCCGCACCATCCTCCAGGCCCATGAGCGCGCGTCCGCGTACTTCACGGGCACACGACTGCGCGGGCGGCTGAGGTTCGGGGCGTCGGAGGACTTCGTGCTGACGCGGTTGCCGGAGATCCTCGAAGCGTTCCGCCGTGACCATCCCGAGGTGGATCTGGAACTCACCGTGGAGCTGTCGGGCACCCTCCACAAGCGACTGGAGGCGGGCCGGCTGGACCTGGTGCTCGCGAAGCGGGTACCGGGCGCGACACGCGGCGAACTGGTGTGGCGGGACCGGATGGTGTGGATCTCGGCGGACGGCCTGCGGATCGATCCGGAGCGTCCGCTGCCGCTCATCGTCTTCCCGCCGCCCGCGCTGACGCGGGCGCGGGCTTTGGAGGTGCTGGAGCAGGCGGGCCGGTCCTGGCGGATCGCCTGCACCAGTGGCAGCCTCAGCGGGCTGGCGGCCGCCGCCCGCGCCGGGCTCGGCGTGATGGCTCACACGCGGGGGCTGATCCCGCCCGGTCTCGTCCCCGTGCCGGAGCGGGCCGGGCTGCCCGAACTGGGCGGCGTCGACTTCGTTCTGCTGCAGGACCGGCGCCGGGAGGCGGCCAGGGAGGCCGCCGGAGCGCTGGCGGACGCGCTGCTGGCGGCGGGCGACCGGCTGCACGGCCCGGTGCCGCGCTGACCGCGACGCCGGCCGGGTCGTCAGTCGGTGCGTCCGCGTGCGCCCCCATGTCGTCGACCATGACGAATCCGGTCGCGTCGCCGGGCGGCCCCAATACCGCCTGCACGGGCGGTCAGGGCACGCCTCCGCCCGGAGCGCCGTTTGGTACGGACCTGGAGGCCGCCGGTAGAGCGGGGGTGATCGGGACGTACAGATTCGGTGGAGATTCCCGGCCCGCCTACTTACTCATGGGTCAGGCATTTGCTCCGAGGCGGCCATGATCGACCCGCTCACCGTCGCTGACCTGTGCCTACGTCATTCACCCCCAGTTCACAAGGACCCTCCCGCCTGATGAATTCGTGGGGTACGGTCACGGCGCTGTGCGGAGCGCCACAAGGAGCAGCCATTGCGCGAGTTCACTGTCCCACCCATGGCCGCGGCGCCTCAGGTCGGCGGACTTGCGGACGCGGTCTTCGACCATGCCCTCGACGATCCCGACCGCGTCGCGCTCGGTCGCAAGGACGCCGAGGGCCAATGGCAGGAAGTGACGTCGGCGCAGTTCCGTGACGAGGTACTGGCGCTGGCCAAGGGACTTCTCGCGCACGGCGTCCGGTTCGGGGACCGGGTCGCCCTGATGTGCCGTACGCGCTACGAGTGGACGCTGTTCGACTTCGCGCTGTGGACGGTCGGCGCCCAGTCCGTGCCGCTGTATCCGACCTCCTCCGCGGACCAGGTCTTCTGGATGCTGCACGACGCCGAGGTCTCCGCGTGCATGGTGGAGCACGAGGACCACGCCATGACGATCGGCTCCGTGATCGACCGGCTGCCGCTGATGAAACGTCTGTGGCAGCTGGACACCGGGGCCGTGGAGCAGCTGGTCGAGGCGGGCGAGCACATCGACGACGAGATGGTGCACCGGCACCGGCGCGCGGTGACCCCGGACTCGGTGGCCACGATCATCTACACCTCGGGCACCACGGGCCGTCCCAAGGGCTGTGTGATCACCCACTCGAACTTCATGTTCGAGGCGGACACGATGGTGGGCCGGTGGGAGCCGGTCTTCCGCTACAAGGCCGGTGACGAGCCGTCGACCCTGCTCTTCCTGCCGCTGTCGCACGTCTTCGGCCGGATGGTCGAGGTCGCCGCGATCCGCGGGCGGGTCAAGATCGGCCACCAGCCGGCGCTGCAGGCGAGCGCGCTGCTGCCCGATCTGGCGGCCTTCCGGCCGACGTTCATCCTGGCCGTGCCGCATGTCTTCGAGAAGGTCTTCAACGCCGCCCGCCGCAAGGCCGAACTCGCGGGAAAGGCGGGCCCCTTCGACAAGGCGGTCGAGGTGGCCGTGAAGTACGCGGAGGCCCTGGAGCACCGCGCCTTCGGGCTCGGACCCGGCCCGTCCGCCGGTCTGCGGATGCAGCACCAGCTCTTCGAGAAGCTGGTGTACGGGAAGGTCCGTGACGCGATGGGCGGCCGGGTGCGCCACGCGATGTCCGGCGGGTCCGGCATGGACCGGCGGCTCGGCCTGTTCTTCGAGGGCGCGGGCGTCACCGTCTACGAGGGCTACGGGCTGACCGAATCGACCGCCGCCGCCACCGCGAACCCGCCCGAGCGCACCCGCTACGGCACCGTGGGCCTCCCGATCCCCGGGACCACCGTGCACATCGCGGAGGACGGCGAGGTGTGGCTGCACGGCGGGCACATCTTCCAGGGGTACCTGGGCGATCCGAAGGCCACCGACGCCGTGCTGAACGACGGCTGGCTGGCCACGGGCGACCTCGGCTCCCTCGACGAGGACGGCTACCTGACGATCACCGGGCGCAAGAAGGAGATCCTGGTGACCTCCAGCGGCAAGAGCGTCTCCCCCGCGGGTCTGGAGGAGCGGGTGCGCGCGCACCCCCTGGTGGCGCAGTGCATCGTCGTCGGCAACGACCGGCCCTACATCGCGGCGCTCGTCACCCTCGACAAGGAGTCCGTCGACCACTGGCTCGCCATCCAGGGCAGGCCGCCCATGCCGCCCGCGGAGATGGTGCGCGACCGGGACCTTGAGCTGGAGATCCGGCGCGCCGTGGTCGCCGCGAACACCCTGGTCTCCAAGGCCGAGTCGATCCGTACGTTCCGGATACTGGCGCACCCCTTCAGCGAGGAGCACGGGCTGCTGACGCCGTCCCTGAAGCTGAAGCGGAGGGCGATCGAGAACGCCTACTCGGTCGAGGTCGAGGCCCTCTACCGTTAAGTCGCGGCGGTGATCCGCGGCCGCCGGGGCTCCCGCGGCCGCCGGGGCTCCCCCACCGGCCGCGCTCACGCGAGGCCCGCTCGGGCCCGCACGCGCGAAGCCGCCCGCCGTGCGCCCGTGGTCGGGGCCCGGCGGGCGGCGGCTCCGTCTCGTTCAGTGGCCGGCGGTGAGCTGCCCGGCGAGCTTCTCGTGCATGTCGGCACTGGGCTTGTTCAGTCCGACGATGGTGACCTTCTTGCCGCGCTGGGCGTACTTGGTCTCGATGGCGTCGAGCGCGGCGACCGAGGAGGCGTCCCAGATGTGGGCGTCGGTGAGATCGATGACGACGTCGTCGGGGTCGTCGGCGTAGTTGAACTGGTAGACGAGGTCGTTCGACGAGGCGAAGAACAGTTCGCCGGTGACCGCGTAGACGACCTGGTTGCCGTCGGGGTCGACGACCCCGGACACCTGGGCGAGGTGGGCGACACGCTTGGCGAAGATGACCATGGCGGTGATCGAGCCGAGGACGACACCGATGGCGAGGTTGTGGGTGGCGACGACGGCGGCGACGGTGACGACCATGACGGTGGTCTCGCCGATCGGCATGCGCCTCAGCGTCTTCGGCTGGATGGAGTGCCAGTCGAAGGTGGCGACCGAGACCAGGATCATCACGGCGACCAGCGCGGCCATGGGGATGTCGGAGACGACCGGGCCGAAGACGATGCACAGGACCATCAGGAACGATCCGGCCAGGAACGTGGACAGCCGGGTACGGGCGCCGGACGTCTTCACGTTGATCATGGTCTGGCCGATCATGGCGCAGCCGCCCATGCCTCCGAAGAAGCCGGTGACGATGTTGGCGACGCCCTGGCCGATCGACTCGCGGGTCTTGTTGGAGTGGGTGTCGGTGATGTCGTCGACGAGCTTGGCGGTCATCAGCGACTCCATCAGCCCGACGAGCGCGAAGGCGAAGGCGTACGGGGCGATGGTGGTCAGCGTGTCCATCGTGAACGGCACGTCCGGCAGGCCGGGGACCGGGAGGGACGACGGAAGGTCGCCCTTGTCACCCACGGTCGGCACCGCGATGCCGGCGGCGACGGTGATGACGGTCAGGATGACGATCGAGACCAGCGGCGCGGGAACGGCCTTGGTGATCTTAGGGAAGAGCACCATGAGGGCCAGGCCGCCGATGACCAGCGGGTAGACGGCCCATGGCACGTCGCGCATCTCGGGCACCTGGGCCATGAAGATCAGGATCGCGAGGGCGTTGACGAAACCGACCATGACGGAGCGCGGCACGAAACGCATCAGCTTCGCGACGCCCAGGGCACCGAGCACGACCTGGAACAGGCCGCCGAGGATGACGGCGGCGATCAGGTGGCCCAGTCCGTGCTCGTGGTTCAGGGGCGCGATGATCAGCGCGATGGCACCGGTGGCCGCGGAGATCATCGCTTTGCGGCCGCCGACGACGGAGATCACCACGGCCATGGTGAAGCTGGCGAACAGGCCGATGGCGGGGTCCACACCGGCGATGATCGAGAAGGAGATCGCCTCGGGGATCAGCGCCAGCGCGACCACGAGGCCGGCCAGCACCTCGGTACGGAAGACCTTCGGGGAGGCGAGCCAGTCAGGCTTGACTGCATTCTTTGAAAAACGGGCGCGCAGCTTGGGTGCTTGGGACAGCGGTGACGACATGCAACCGTTCCTGTTCGGGCGCACACACCCACCAGTTGGATGCCCGCGCGACGTGATCGGCCCCGCCCTGGGGCGAAGTCCCCTGCGGCCCGGCCTCGACGGGGCCCTGCCGGTGGGTGCGGCAGCCGTCGCGGCCGCCGATCGGGCATCATTGCCCGGAAGTGTTCGGGTGCCGGGGGGCCGTTTCGGGCCCGGCTCCGGCGGGGGTCCGGCTGCATCCGTACAGCACGGTTCCCTCGCGGAAGACTCTACCCTGACGTGAGGGCAGAGTGCGAGTTGCGCCTTGTGAAATGCAGGTGAACACGCAGTCGGATCATGTGATTCCAGACACATGGGCTGGAGCGCTACACATGTCCGAACACGGAAGAGACGACGCAGGAGGAGAAGGCGTGACGATGACAGAGCGGCAGATGCAGATCGGCGAGGTCGCCGAGCGAACCGGTTTGTCGTTGCGCACCATTCGTCACTACGAAGAGGTCGGCCTCGTGGCGCCTTCCGCCCGCAGCAAGGGCGGATTCCGTCTCTACACCGAAGCGGACGTCGAGCGGCTGATGGTCATCCGCCGCATGAAGCCGCTGGACTTCTCCCTGGAGGAGATGCGGGACCTGCTGGAGATCACCGACAGGATCGCCGCTGCCGACGCGTCGGTGCCCGCCGACGAGAAGGACCGCCTGCGTGAGCGACTCGACTCGTACCGCAAGGTGGCCGAGGCCCGCTGCGAGAAGCTGCGCGCCCAGCTGACGGCGGCCGAGGACTTCGCCGCCACGCTGCGCCGCAGGCTCGGCGACTGACGGACGCGCGCGGGAAAGGCTGCGACGACCGGTCTCGCACGGGCGTGGGGTGTGCTGTGGCCGTGCCCGGCGGGCCGGGGTCGTCGAAGGGCGCTCCGCCTGCCGCGCCGATGGGGGCATCGCCCGCCGCACCGCGTCCAGGGGCACTGCGAACCGGCCGGGTCGAGCGGCCGCACCGCCCACCGCGTCCAGGGGGCACTGCCCCCGGCGAGACGCGCACGGCTCGCGATCGGGCATGTTCCACCGGATCCCCGCACCCCCGCCTTGTCCGCGCGGCGGGCCGGGCGGCATCCGGCATGCGCTTACGCCGTACAGTGCGGTGACCGCCCGGCAGGACGCGCAGTGGATCACATCCGGCGGGCCCTCCGGTAGCGTCCGGGTATGAGTCATCCGCATCCCGAATTGAAAGCCGCCCCTCCGCTGCCCGCAGGAGGACTGAGGGTCGTCGCCCTGGGAGGACTGGGCGAGATCGGCCGCAACATGACGGTGTTCGAGCACGCGGGCAAGCTGCTGATCGTCGACTGCGGTGTGCTGTTCCCCGAGGAGACACAGCCCGGGGTGGACGTGATCCTTCCCGACTTCACCTCGATCAGGGACCGCCTGGACGACATCGCGGCCATCGTCCTGACCCACGGGCACGAGGACCACATCGGCGGCGTGCCCTATCTGCTGCGTGAGCGCAGGGACATTCCGGTCGTCGGCTCGAAGCTGACGCTGGCCTTTTTGGAGGCCAAGCTCAAGGAGCACAACATCAAGCCCCGGACGGTGCGGGTCCGCGAGGGCGACCGGCGGGGATTCGGCCCGTTCGACTGCGAGTTCGTCGCCGTCAACCACTCCATCCCGGACGGCCTCGCGGTCGCCATCCGCACCGGTGCCGGCATGGTGCTGCACACCGGCGACTTCAAGATGGACCAGTTCCCGCTGGACGACCGCATCACCGACCTGCGCGCCTTCGCCCGGCTCGGCGAGGAGGGTGTGGACCTGTTCCTCACCGACTCCACGAACGCCGAGGTCCCCGGCTTCACCACCTCCGAACGCGAACTGAACCCCGCGATCGAGCAGGTCCTGCGCACCTCTCCGAAGCGGGTCATCGTCTCCAGCTTCGCGAGTCATGTGCACCGCATCCAGCAGGTGCTCGACGCCGCCCACGAGCACGGGCGGAAGGTCGCCTTCGTGGGCCGGTCGATGGTCCGCAACATGGGCATCGCCCGCGAACTCGGCTATCTCAAGGTGCCGTCGGGTCTCGTGGTCGGCATGAAGGAACTGGAGAAGCTGCCGGACCATCAGATCACCCTGGTGTGCACGGGTTCGCAGGGCGAGCCGATGGCCGCGCTGTCCCGGATGGCCAACCGCGACCACATGATCCGGATCGGCAAGGGCGACACGGTGCTGCTCGCCAGTTCCCTGATCCCCGGCAACGAGAGCGCGATCTACCGCGTCATCAACGGGCTGACCAGGTGGGGCGCGAACGTCGTCCACAAGGGCAACGCCAAGGTGCACGTCTCCGGGCACGCCAGTGCCGGCGAACTCGTCTACTGCTACAACATCGTCAAGCCCCGCAACGTCATGCCCGTGCACGGGGAGTGGAAGCATCTGCGGGCCAACGCCGACCTGGCGATCCGTACCGGCGTGGACCCGGACCGTGTGGTGATCGCCGAGGACGGTGTCGTCGTCGACCTGGTCGACGGCCGCGCCTCGATCACCGGCAAGGTGCCCGCGGGCAACGTCTACGTCGACGGCATGACGGTCGGCGGTGCCACAGAGGCGTCCCTGAAGGACCGTGTCACCCTCGCGGAAGAGGGCGTGGTGACGGTGGTCGCCATCGTGGACGCCGACACGGGAGCGCTCGCGGAGGCGCCCGACTTCCTGGCCCGTGGATTCGTCCACGACGAGACCACGTTCGAGCCCGTCGTCCCGGTGATCGAGAAGACCCTGGCCAAGGCCGCGGAGGAAGGCGTCGGCGACGCGCACCAGCTCGAACAGCTCATCGCCCGCGCGGTCGCGAACTGGGCGTTCCGCACCTACCGCCGCAAGCCGCTGATCATTCCCGTGATCATCGACGCCTGACCGGCCCGGCCCCGGGCCGCCCTCGAGCCGGACGGGGGGCGGGGGACGGGGGACGGGGCCCCGCGCACCCGGTCGGCGAGGGAAGTCTCGATCCCCGGCCGGGATCCGTCGCATCACCTTCAGCTCAAAGGTCCGCACGCCGCCGAAAGTTCATGTGGGTGCGCGTCGTTCAGAAAGCTGAAACGGAATCCCGACGGGAATGCGTCCATCCGGATGATCGTTGAAGATGGGAGTACACAACCGACGACGTAAGGATCGACCGCTCGTGAGCAAGGTCCCCTTCACCACCCTCCACAACGGCGTCGCGATGCCGCAGCTCGGCTTCGGTGTCTGGCAGGTGCCCGACGACGAGGCGGAGCAGACGGTCGCCACGGCCCTCGATGCCGGTTACCGCAGCATCGACACCGCTGCCATCTACGGGAACGAAGCGGGCACCGGGAAGGCCGTCGCCGGCTCCGGGATCCCCCGCGAAGAGCTGTTCGTCACCACAAAGGTGTGGAACTCCGACCAGGGTCACGACAATGCCCTGCGCGCGTTCGACACGTCCCTCGGCAAGCTCGGCCTCGACTACGTCGACCTGTACCTGATCCACTGGCCGATGCCCGCCAAGGACATGTACGTGGACACGTACCGCGCCCTGGAGAAGATCCTCGCCGACGGGCGCGCCAAGTCCATCGGCGTCTCGAACTTCAAGCCCGAGCACCTCGAGCGCCTGATCGGCGAGACCTCGGTCGTCCCCGCCGTGAACCAGGTCGAACTGCATCCGCAGCTCCAGCAGACCGGGCTCCGGGAGTTCCACGCGAAGCACGGCATCGCCACGGAGGCCTGGTCCCCGCTCGGACAGGGCAAGGACCTGCTCCAGGCGCCGGCGGTTGTCGCGGTCGCCCACAAGCACGGCCGCACGCCGGCCCAGGTGGTGCTGCGCTGGCACCTCCAGGTGGGCAACGTGGTGATCCCCAAGTCCGTGACGCCGTCACGCATCCGGGAGAACATCGACGTGTTCGACTTCGAACTCGACACCGACGACATGGCCGCCCTCGCGGCACTGGACGAGAACAAGCGGCTCGGCCCGGACCCGGCGAACGTCAACTCCTGAACCGACGGCACCGGGAGACACCCGGAGCACGGCGCGGGCGCCGGGACGCCGAACGCGTCCCGGCGCCCGCGCCGTTCGGGCGGCCCCGTTCCCGTGCCGGGGTGCCCCTGGCCGGCACCCGTTGTCAGTGGCGGGTGCGACGATGATCGCGGTCATCACCCGAAGGCGGGCGGGAGGCGGGGACAGTTGAACGGGCCACTTGAGCCAGGTCTCTATCTGGTGCGGAACATCGGCAGCGGACTGCTGCTGGAGGTGTACGGCGGGGGCAGGGGCAGCGGCGTCAACGTCCAGCAGGGCAAGGAGACGGGCGCGCCCGCACAGCAGTGGCGCATCGACCCCGTGCCCAACGGCAACGGCCTGTACCACTTCGTCAACGCGGGCAGCGGCAAGCGTCTCGACGTGGCGGGCGCCTCGACGGAGAACGGCGCCAACGTCCAGCAGTGGAAGGCCAACAACTTCGGCGCCCAGGAGTGGATCGTCGAGCGTCATCTCGAGTCACCGGGGACGGTGACGGTCGTGAGCTTCATCAGCGGACTGCTGCTCGAGGTGGCCGACGCCTCCGCCGCCGACGGGGCGAACGTGCGGCAGTGGGAGGACACCGACTCCCCCGGCCAGTGGTGGCAGTTGGAGCCCGTCGCCCCTGACACGCCGGGCAACTGACGGGGCCGGGCGCCCGGCCCCGTCGGCGCCCGCCCGGTTCAGCCCTTGCGGGCCGTGTACACGGTGCGCGCGGTCAGGAAGTACGCGTCGGAGCGCCTCAGCAGGCTCTCCGAGTCCTCGGGGTCCAGCAGCCGGTCGATCACCGCGAGGTCCTCGTCCGGCAGCAGGCCCTCGACCAGCCGGCGCTGCCAGGCGAAGACGTGCACCAGTTGCTCGCGCACCGCCATCGGCGCGGGCGCGGGGATGTCGAGGAGGAAGGAGCGCGTGCCGCTCGGGGTGAGTCCCGAGTCGGCCAGCAGCGCGCGCCAGTCCTCGACCTCGTCCTTGGCGTCCGGCAGTTCGGTGCGCATCCGCGTGAACCACTCGTCGACGGCCGCGCCGATCCTGCTTTCCAGACCGGGCCTGCCGATCCCGATGTCGCGCGGCAGGTGCCGCGACGGCAGACCGCCCTCGAGGAGGGCGAGCACGCCGCCGGGCCGCAGCAGTCCGGCCAGCGAGCCGACCGCTGCCCGCTGGTCGCCGAGGTGGTGCACGAATCCGGACGCCCAGATGAGGTCCGCCTCGCCCAGGCCCTCGATCCCGTCCGGCAGGTCCACACGCCGGGTGTGCAGGCGGTCGGACCAGCCGTGACGGGCCGCGCGGGCCTCGGCCCGCTCCAGCAGCGGCGCGGTGGCGTCCACGGCGACGACCTCGGCGTACGGGAAGGCCTCTGCGAGCACCCCGCTGATCACGCCGGGGCCGCTTCCGATGTCGAGGATGCGGCGGACGCCGCCGACGGGCACCAGTTCGCACAGCCAGTCCGCCGTCTGCCGGTGGACGGGGTTCTGCACCTCCGCGCCGTGCTCGAGCAGTTGCGCCTGCTCGTTCCAGTCGATGTGGGTGGAGTCGTGGTGATGGCTCATGGCGTCAGAGTGGCGCGACGGCCGTCGTCATGGCGAATCTCGTTGCCGTTCCGGCAAAGCGCCACCCGTTCGGTGCTCCTGCGGACTGACACCCCTCACCCGCTTGAAAGCGGCGCTCAGGGCGAACGAGCCGCTGTAGCCCACCTTCCTGGCCACCGTGTCGACCGTCGCGTCGCTCTCGCGCAGCAGGTCGGCGGCGAGCGCGAGCCGCCAGCCGGTGAGGTAGGCCATGGGCGGTTCGCCGACCAGGTCGTTGAAGCGCCGGGCGAGCGCCGCCCTGGAGACACCGCACTCGGCGGCGAGCGACGCGACGGTCCAAGGGCGGGCCGGACCGTCCTGGATCAGCCGCAGAGCCTGCCCCACGACCGGGTCGCCCATGGCCAGGTACCAGGCGGGGGCCTCGGCGTCCGGCCGGGAGAACCACGTACGCAGCACGGCGATCAGCAGCAGGTCCAGCACCCGGTCGAGCACGACGCTCTGGCCGGGGTCCACGCGCGCGATCTCCTCGTCGAGCACGGTCATGAGCGGGTGGTTCCAGACGTCGGCCGACAGATGCAGCAGGGGCGGCAGCGCGTCCAGCAGCCGGCCGCTCACCTCGCCCTTCATCTGGTACGTCCCGATGAGCATGGACGTCGAACCGTCCGGCGCGTTGCCCCAGGTCCGTACGCCGAGCCGCATGGACCGGGCGAGCGGTTCGCCCTGGAGGGTGTGGCAGGTGCCGCCGGGGCCGATCCGGGCCTGCGGCTCCGCGCCGGGTTCGTGGGCCACGGTGTACGGCTGCGGGCCGCGTGCCACGGCCACGTCACCGGGACGCAGCAGCAGCGCGTCCCCGGAGACCGGGACGATCCACGACTCCCCGGCGGTCACGCACATCAGGCAGAGCGGGGCCTCGTCGTCGATGTGCACGGACCACGGCGGCTCCATCACCATGCGCAGCAGAAAAGCCCCCCTGGCCCGCGGCCCGTCCAGTAGTCCGGCGAGAGCGTCCATGACCACCAGCGTAGACGGACGCGTATGCGGCGCGGCCGTACACCTGCGGGAGTCACGCCTCCGGGTCCCCTGCGGCCTCCGGGGCGGCGGTGGCGGCGCCTTCTTCCATCGCGTCGGCTTCCTCCGGCGTGTCGGTGTAACGGGCGGCCAGCGCACGGACGGTGGCCGCGATGCGGGCACGGAGGGCGGGCGGTCCCAGCACCTCCGCCTCGTCCCCCAGCGCGAGGAACTCGGCGTACGCGCGTTCCCGCGACTCGATCGGCAGTACGGCGCGCGTCCAGCCGTCGGCCTCCGGCGATCCGGTCTCGGCGAGTGCGGCGGCGGCCCGTCCGGTGAGCCGTGCCACGGCGACCGGCGAGAGCCGCACCAGCGCCTCCTCCCGGTGCAGCCGGGCGTGGAAGTCGGCCTGGTATTCCTTCCAGTAGGCGGCGAGGTCGAAGTCCTCCGGCGCCTCGAACTCCTCCGGCGCGGCCGTCAGTTCCAGGATCTGGTCGACACGGAACGTCCGTGGGCCGGGCCCGGCGACCACGTACCAGCGGCCCGCCTTGAGCACCAGACCGTACGGCTCCAGGCGCCGGTCGACATCGGTCGGCTCCTTCCAGCGGCGGTAGCGGATCTCGAGCACCCTGCTGTGCCACACCGCGTCCGCGACAGCGGTCAGATGCGGGACCTCATCAGCGGCGGCGTACCAGCCCGGCGCGTCCAGGTGGAAGCGCGAGCGCATCCGGTCCGCCTGGTCGCGCAGGCGCTCGGGGAGCGCGGCGCGCAGTTTGAGCTGCGCGGCGGCGAGGGCGGAGCCCAGTCCGAGTTCGGCGGCGGGTCCCGGGACGCCGGAGAGGAACAGCGCCTCCGCCTCTCCGGCCGACAGTCCCGTCAGCCGGGTGCGGTAGCCGGCGAGCAGTTGGTACCCGCCGGCGTGGCCCGCGTCCCCGTAGAGCGGCACACCCGCGGAATGCAGCGCCTCGACGTCGCGGTAGACGGTGCGTACCGAGACCTCGAGCTCCTCCGCGAGCTGTGCGGCGGTCATCCGCCCCCGCGTCTGCAGGAGCAGCAGGATCGAGACGAGTCGGCCGGCTTTCACTGACACAGGATGTCAGTGAAGCGGTCCTAGCGTGCACGCATGGCTTTCAAGGAGAAGTACCTGTGGTCGCTGCCGTCCGTCGAGCTGGGCGGTCGGTGGGTCAAGCGCTACCACGTCACGGCCGACCCGGCCGGCATCGCGCCGGACGTCGAGAAGGCGGCGTACGCGATCCTGCCCGAGCTGCTGCCGGAGCCGGACGGCACGCCGCCTGCGACGTTCGTCGTCCTCCACAGGGGAGGAGACGACGGCGCCTACCTCAACGCGTACAGCTGGGTGTGGGACAACGTGCTGCACTTCGGCGGGGCGGCGGCCGGGCAGCCCGTGCTCGGGTGCCTTGACCGCGACCCGTCGCACTTCGTGCGCCTGGAGCGGTCATGGATCGGCTGCGTGTGGGAGCTGCCGCCGATTCGGCACGAGCGCGAGGCGTGGGTGCGCCACATGCTCGCCGGTGAGCGGCCCGATCTCGACGCCTATCTCGCCGATTCGCTTCCCGACGGCACCACCGGAGACCGCTGATGACCACCCGGAACACGCGGACCGCACAGACCTCCCCGGCCACCGGGCCGCCCACTGCGGCCCCCGGCCGGACCCCGTTCGGGAGCCGGCCGGTCATGGTCAGGAGACGTGGTTGTACGACACCGTGCCGGTCCCGACGCCTGCCCGGGTGGAGACGCGGGGCTTGAACGGGGCCCGCCAGTCGCCCGTACCCGCGTAGAAGTACGCGGTGTTCGACGACGTCCGGACGTACAGGTCGGGGCGGCCGTCCTTGTTGCCGTCGTCGATGCCGACGAGGTCGGCGTACACGTTCCAGCCCGCGCCGACCTTGACGCGGGGCGCGTAGGTGCCGTCGCCGTAGCCGAGGTAGAGCCAGAGGGCGCCTTCCTCGTCACGGGCGACGAGGTCACCGGCGGGCAGGCCCGCGATGTTGCCGGTGGCGGTGAGCCGGTCGTAGACGTCCCAGCCCCAGCCGATCTTCCTGCGGGCCTCGTAGGGAGTGGTGACGACGCCCGTGCCCTTGTACAGGTACAGGTCACCGGCCTTGTCGACGGCGACCAGGTCCGGCCGGCCGTCGCCGGTCAGGTCGCTGCCGCCCGTGATCTGCGGGTAGACCTCCCAGCGGAAGCCGATCTTCACGCGCGACTCGAACGGCGGCCGGCTCGGGTCTCCCGTGCCCTGGTGGAGCCACAGGTCACCGTTCTTGTCGCGGGCGATCGTGTCGGCCGCGTTCGAGCCCGCGAAGTCGCCGACGGACTCGATGAGATCGTAGGTGTCCCAGCCCCGCTGACCGGTGATGTTGACGTCCAGGGGGACGAGCTGCCCCGACGCGTCGTCCCAGCGCGTGTCGATCCGGTCGAGGTAGCCGTTCGCGTCCCGTGCGAAGAGGTCGGGCGAGCCGTTGTCGGAGTCGTCGTGCGCCTTGGGGGTGCGGGCCACCGTGAAGGTGCCGGTGGCGGTGGCGGAGGGCATCCCGTTCCACGGCGTGGCGGTCACCTTCCACTCGTAGGCGCCGTTGGGGGCGGCCTTGGCTTCCTGCTCCCCGACCTCGGCGGCCCAGTCGAGGCCGATGTGGCCGTCCGGGTAGGTTCCGGTGCCGCCGGGCTCGGCCGAGGGGTGGACGAGCCGGCGGAACGTCTCCCCCGTCGCCGTGCTCGTGAGTTCGGCCCACAGGTCCGTCTCGGTCGTGGAGAACTTCCACGTCAGCGGGGTCCGCGCGACACCGTCGAGGTTGACGACGGCCGGAGTGCCGCTGCTCACGTACGAGATGGGGGTGACGCCGTCGGCGGGCTCGCCGGTGGACGCGATCAGCTCGGCGGCCGGCCTGCCGTCCGCGCCGATCGCGACCCGGTAGACGCCTTCGCCGTGGGCGGCGGTGACGCCGAGGACGAGGAGGTTCCCGTCGGTGCCCGTGGTCACGCTCTTGGCGTGGTCGAGAAGCTTGACGCTCGTCCCGTCCGTGAGCGAGCGGGCCGTGAACTCGTGCCAGGGGGTGGCGTTGCCCGTCGTGGCTCCGAAGGCGAACCAGTCGCCCAGCAGACCGCCGACGAGCTGCGCCTGGCCGTCGGGGCCGAGCGGGGTCCGCGTGACCTCTGCCTGGCCGCGTACCGCCGTGGCGAGCACGGTCACGCCGTCCGTCGCCTCCGTCCACGCGACACGGTTCGCGGAGAGGAACGAGTACGACGGATGGGAAGGGGCGCCGGCAGCCCTCTGGTAGCTCTCGACGACCCGGGCGGTGGCGAGGTCGACGACCCCCAGTGCCTCGAGGTCGTGGGAGCCGAGGCCCGCGAGGGCGGCATCCGGCAGGTTTTGGGACTTCTGCCAGCCGTAGGTCGCGGTGGTGTCACTGACCACCTTGCGGACGGAAGCCTTCCCTCCGTCCACGTCGACCAGCTTGAGCGTGGCACCGCCGTCGCTCCACACCAGGAGCGTCGAACCCACGGCGCCCGACACATAGCCGTAGGTCTCGGGCGTCGCGAGCAGATCCACGGTGACAGGTGCGGCGCCGGTCGCCATGTCGTAGAGCTTCACCGACTCGGTGTAGGGACGCTGGGCCGCGTTCCTCGCGACCACCACGATGTCCGAGCCGGGTCCGGAGCCGTGGACCTGCTCGTATTCGCCCGTCCCGATGACCGTGGAGACCCCGTCCGCGTGCCGGCTCCAGCGACTCGTGCCGTCGTTGTCCCGGGACAGGAAGCCGGTGGCTCCCGCGCCGAGGAGCTCGCCCCCCGAGGCCAGGAAGGGCACCGGGACCGGCGGGTCGGACGCGGCGGGCCGGGCCACGGCGGCAGGTGCCGCTGCGGCCGGGACGGCGGACGCGGCCGGGGCGGCGGACGCGGCCGGGGCGGTGAGCGGCGAGGCCGCAAGGGCGGCGAGCGCGATCCCCACCGACACCGAGAGCTGTCGACGTGACAAAGCAGTACGCAAGACGAGTTCCCCCCCAACTGGGCATGTATCCCTTTCGACTTCCGCTGCTGCCGAAGGGTTGTACGACCAGCCGGTCGGGGCTGAGAAGCCGTCAGGGGGCAGTCCACGGGCGGGCCGGCCTCGACGATGCGGGCGCCACGTTGCGGGCGGCGCCCGCGACCGGGCCCGGCGGCACATGGTCGAGCATGTGCGGAGCATGCCCGAGCCGTGCGGGCCCGGTCAGCCCGCCCCGTGCCCGGCAGCGAGCTGCTCGACGCGCTCGGCCAGCCGGAAGTCCCTTTCCGTGAGGGCGTTCACGTCGTGGGACTGAACGGTCAGGGCGACCGTGTTGTAGCCGAGGGTCAGCTCGGAGTGGTGGTTCAGTTCCTCCTGGACCTGGGCGATGTGCACGACCATCGCGGTCGCCGCGAAATGCGAGTCGAGGCGGTAGGAGCGGGCGATCCTGTCGCCCTCGAGGGACCAGCCGGGAAGCTCCCGGAGCCGGTCCTCGATCTCCTTCTGCGACAGCGGCTCTGTGGGCATGGTCGATCCTTCCGGGGAGGGGGCGGCGGACGGGGACACCATAGAACCGATGCCCTTAAATCGGGTGCCTGCACCGGGTGGCGCTGTGTACGTTCCACCAAGTGGAACCACTGACCGACAAACAGATCCGCGCGTGCTTCGTGAACTGCTCGAAGGGCGACGCCACACGCATGCGCCTGCCCGCCGACTTCGCCGACCTTCCCTGGGAGGACCTGGACTTCCTCGGCTGGGTCGATCCGGGAGCCCCGCTCAAGGCGCATCTGGTGCTGCCGCGGGAGGACGGTCCGGTCGGCATCACCCTGCGGGTCCCGTCCGTCGGGCGGACCAGTGCCGTGAAGTCGAGCATGTGCCAGGTGTGTCTCACCGCGCACGCCTCCTCCGGGGTGAAGCTGTTCGCCGCCCCGCTGGCGGGTTCGGCGGGCCGGGAGGGCAACACGGTCGGCACGTACCTGTGCGCGGATCTGGCCTGCTCGCTGTACGTCCGGGGCATGCGGCAGCCGAAGCTGCGGCACGGTCGCCCCGAGGAGAACCTCACGCCCGAGGACCGGATCGTCCGGCTGACGGAGAACCTGTCGGCCTTCGCGGACAAGGTGCTGGGCCTGCGCTGAGCGGCACCGGCCGCGCGGGGTCAGCGTCCGGCGGCGGCCAGTACCTGCTCGATGGTGTCGGCCTCCGCGGCGGACTTGTCCGGCCGGTGGCGCAGCACCCGCGCGAAGCGCAGAGCGACACCGGCCGGGTAACGGCTGGAGCGCTGGAGCCCGTCGTAGGCGATCTCCACGACGAGTTCCGGCCGGACCCGCACCGTGAAGCCGTCGTCGTCGACGGCGAGCTCTTGAAGCATGTCGGTCTGCCGGCGCAGCATCTCGTCGGTGAGTCCCTTGAAGGTCTTGCCGAGCATCACGAAACCGCCGTCGTCCGCGCGGGCGCCGAGGTGGAGGTTGGAGAGCAGTCCGGTGCGCCGGCCGTGTCCCCATTCGACGGCCAGTACCACGAGGTCGAGGGTGTGCACGGGTTTGACCTTCAGCCATGAGCGGCCGCGGCGCCCCGCGCTGTACGGCGCCTCCAGTGCTTTGACCAGGACGCCCTCGTGGCCGCGTTCCAGGGTCGCGGTGAAGAACTCCTCCGCGGCGGCCACCTGTTCGGGCGAGGACGGGTCGTCGACCACGGCGCGCCGTACCCTGGTCGGCTCGGGCACGAGCCGGGCGAGGATCGCGTGCCGTTCGTGGCCGGGCCGGTCGAGGACGGGTTCCCCGTCGGCGGCGAGGACGTCGAAGTACACGGGGTACAGGGGCAGAGCGGCTCCGGCCGCATCGACGTCGAGGCGGGATCCGACGCGCGAGGCGATGTCCTGGAACGGGACGGGTCTGCCGTCGGCGGCCATCGCGATGACCTCGCCGTCGAGGATGAACCGGTCGCCGGCCATCTCCCGTGTCCGCTGGGCGACTTCCGGCAGCCGGTCGGTGATGTCGGCGAGGGACCTGGTGTAGATCCGGACATCGGTTCCGGCGCGGTGCACCTGCACGCGGATGCCGTCGAGCTTCTCCTCGACGACGCAGGCGACGCCGAGCGCCCGGACGGCTTCGGTCACGGACTTGGCGGTGTGGGCGAGCATCGGCTGCACCGGGCTGCCGACACGCAGCCCGAACTGTTCGAGCGCTGCCGGACCCGCCGCGAGGAGCGCCGCCGCGACGCGCGGCAACGAGCCCTCGAGCATGACGGCGCGGCGTACATCCGCGGCGGGCGCGCCCGCGGCCTTCGCGACGGCTTCCAGCGCGACGGCGTCCAGGGCTCCCTGGCGCACCTCGCCGGTGAGGAGCCGCAGCAGGAACTGCTGCTCCGGCGCGGTGGCGGCGGACATCAGCCGGTGCAGCCGGTCGCGGCGTTCGGCCTGGGAGCCGGGGCCCGAGACCGCGGCGAGGGCCGTGAGCGCGGCGTCGGTCTCACCGACGGTGAGGGCGGGTGTGTCGGCGGGCGGTACGGGTTCCCTCAGCAGGCTCCAGCCGATTCCGATGCGGCCCTGGGGCACGCGTCCGGCGAGGTAGGAGATGACGAGGGCCACGTCCTCGGCCCAGGCCTCCGCGAACAGTTCCGCCAGCGCGGCGATCTTCCGCGAGCGGGCCGAGGTGGCGGCCACCTCGCGGGACACTTCGGCGACTCGGGCGAGCAGCATGCGGCCATCGTGCCCCGGCCGGGCGGCCCGCGCACCCCGGCCCAGGTCGTGAGGGGCCGCCTGCCGGCGGCGTTTCCCGCGTGTACCGCCGGTTCGCAACGGCCGGGTGCAGTCTTCCCACGGTTCATTCAACTTTCCTAATCTTCCGTCGACTTGACCACCCGACGCCAAGACAGGGGCCCCCATGGGCAGGTTTTCACGCGCCGCCGCGACGGCGATCGTCGCAGCCGGACTGCTCTGTGTCGCACTCGCTCCGGCGCGGGCGTCCACCACCGGGGCGGACACGGGGCAGCTGCCCTACTCCGCCACGACCGGGGTGGGCGTCCACAACGCCTACGAGAAGTCGAAGTACCCGTACTTCGCGGACGCGCTCGACTCGGGCGCGGGCATGCTCGAGATCGACGTGTGGACCAACGCCTTCGGCAGGTCGTGGCGGGTCTCGCACAGCAATCCGCTGGGGAACGACAACAACTGCGTGAACGCCGCGAGCGCCGCCGAGCTGCGCGCCAAGGCGCGCGACCAGGATCTCGCGGGCTGTCTGGCCGACATGCGGGCCTGGCACGACGCGCATCCCGGCCACCGGCCGATCCTGATCAAGATGGAGCTCAAGGACGGCTTCCAGGGGGCCCGCGGCCGCGGTCCGGCGGGGCTGGACGCACTGCTGACCGCGCGGCTCGGCGACGCCCTGTACCGTCCGGCGGACCTGGCCGGTGGCCATGGGGACCTGGACACGGCCGTACGGGCGGACGGCTGGCCGGCCCGGTCGGCGCTGGCGGGGAAGTTCGTGGTCGAGCTGATACCGGGCACGGTCGAGGAGGACAACCCGTTCGATTCCCTGTGGACCGACCGGGAGTACGCGACGCATCTGCGCGACCTCGGGGCGGCGGGCCGTCTCGGCGAGGCGGGAGCGTTCCCGGCGGTGCACCACGCGGCGGCCGGTGACCCGCGCGGCCGGTACGCGGACGCCTCGATCAGGCCCTGGTTCGTCGTGTTCGACGGCGACGCGGGGGCCTACGCGAGCGGCTCGATCGACACCGCCTGGTACGACCGGAACCACTACCTCGTCGTCATGACCGACGCGCACGGCGTCGCGCCGGCGATCGACGGGACGAACCCGACGGAGCAGCAGGCCCGTGATCGGGTCTCGCTACTGGCGGGCAGGCACGCGAGCGTGGTGTCGGCCGACTGGTATCCCCTGCCGTCGGTGCTGGGCTCAGTGGTCGTGCGGGGCGGTCAGTAGTCCGCACGGGCGGACACCGCGCCTCCGGGGCCCGTGACCCGGAGTAACGCGTGTCACAGCGGGCACCGGGGATTCCGCGGAACCCCCAACGATGGTTTATCGTTCATCTATACGTGGTCGTGGATGGGACGGCACCCCTGAGCCGCATATTTCGCCCTCAGGAGAGATCGTCCGACTGAAGCCCCGTGGGAGCGCTCCGCCGAGAGGCGACCGTCATCCGCGCCCACACCCCTTGACCGCCCCGGCCGGAAACCCCCGTCCGGCCGGGGCACCCTCCGTGGCCGACACGCACACTCCCAGTGCGTCGCGCGCGGCCGCCGTGCGCGCACCCGCTTCGCCGCTACCCATCCGTAACCAGGCCCGCATCCCATTTGCGCGCATATGTGTGGGCGCAAAACTCTAGCCATCCTGGCGCAATCGTTTCAGTCTTGGTGATGCAGGTCACACGCGCCATCGGCGTCGCTCGTGCAGGCCTCTGCCTGCCCCGCCGACGTACGTGCACGAGGAGCGGAACCGCACAGCAGCAGAGGAGCGAGCGATGTCATCGACCATCGAGCAATCCGTACGGGCGCGCCTCATCAGCGATTCGCCCCACTCCATGGCCGTGCCGGTCGTCCTGCTCTACAGCGACACCGACCCGTTCGCCGTCCGCATGGCGTTCCCCCCGGAGGCCTGCCTGAACGACACCGGCGTGACCTGGACCTTCGCCCGCGGCCTCCTCGACGCCGGTCTGCGCTCGCCGTCCGGCGACGGCGACGTGCACATCTGGCCCTGCGGGCGTGTGCAGACCATGGTCGAGCTGCGGTCCCCGGAGGGGGTCGCGCTGCTCCAGCTCGACACGGCGAGCCTGCGCCGGTTCCTCGTCCGGTCCTACGCGACCGTGCCGGCCGGCAACGAGGCGGCCGCCCTGGACATCGACCGGGCGCTGGCGGCACTGCTGGGCAATGCGAGAGGGTGACGGCCGGGCCGGGGCGGGAACTGGAGCGCACGGGGCCGTATTACGGTCTGGCTATGACAACTGTCGCGTTCGGTAACGGGGTTGGGCCACTGCTGCGCGAGTGGCGCGAGCGGCGGCGGATCAGCCAGCTCGAACTGTCCCTGCGGGCCGGCTCCTCCGCCCGCCACATCAGCTTTGTCGAGACGGGCCGATCGCGCCCCAGCGAGGACATGGTCCTGCGGCTCGCCGACCATCTCGACGTCCCGGTGAGGGAACGCAACTCCCTGCTGCTGGCGGCGGGTTACGCGCCCCGGTATGCCGAGACCCCGCTGGACGACCCGGCGATGGACGGCCTGCGCGAGGGCATGGAGCGGCTGCTGCAGGGCTATGAGCCCTATCCGGCCCTCGTCGTCGACGGCACCTATCACGTGCTCGCCGCCAACCGCGGCCTCGCGATGCTGCTCGACGGGCTGCCCGAGCATCTGCTCGAGCCGCCGCTGAACGCCATGCGGATCACCCTGCACCCCGAGGGCCTCGCCCCCCGGATCCGCAATCTGCGGGAGTGGCGGGGCCATCTGCTGGAGCAGATGGAACGGCAGATCGCGCTGGCCCGTTCCGAGGCGCTGCGCAGGCTGTACGACGAGGTCGCCGCCTACCCGCTGCCGCACAACGCGGTCGACGACGGGAGCGTGGCGGCGGACGGAGCCCCGTACCCGTACTTCGCCCTGCCGCTGAGGATCGAGCACGCGGGCCGGACGCTGTCCTTCGTGTCGTCGATCTCGACCTTCAACACGCCCATGGACGTGACCGTCGCCGAGATGGCCATCGAGACGCTCCTCCCGGCCGACCCGGCGACGGTGAAGTACCTGCAGTCCCTCATGCCGTAGTGACGGAGCGCAGGGCCGACCACTGCAGGGCGGCGAAGCCGGCGACGGTCAGTGCCTGCAGGACCGTCCAGACCGCGCCGACGGCGGTCGGGTCGAGCCACAGCACCGGCGCGGCGACGCTGACGAGGGACCAGGCGATGTTGATGTCGACGACGAGCGTGACACCGGCCCGCGGGGGCCGGGCACGGCCGGCGAGAAGGCCGACGGCCAGCGCGTAGACGACGAGGAACACGCCGAGGCCGACCAGAAGCGTGCTGTCGATGCCGAGCAGCCGGCCCAGCGGTCCCGACACCGCGGCGTACGCCAGGCCGTTGGCTCCGGTGACGACGGCGTCGGCCGCGAGGAAGCGGCGCAGCATGGTCTGCGGCTCGGTGGTGCGGGAGATTCCTGCGAGTAGCGTCGTGGACATGGCGGATCAACCTCCGTCGAGGGGCGGGCCGGTCGTGGACCCGGAACCCGGACGGAGTGCGCCGCCCGGGGCCCGGTACGCACAGACTGCCGCGTGGCCCGCGGGCCGTCGATTACGCCTGACGTAATGACCGTCAGGCGCCCGGGGTGATCACGGTGACCCCGGTGCCCGGTGCGGTGCCGAGCGCCATCAGGGCGTCCGGCACGTCGTCCAGGCCGATCTCCTTCGTGACCAGCAGATCCGGCCGCAGCATCCCGGACGCGACCATGGCCATCATCTCCGGGTAGGCGTGTGCGGCCATGCCGTGGCTGCCGAGGATCTCCAGTTCGAGTGCGACGACCCGGTCCATCGGCAGATGGGCCCCGGCGGGAAGCAGCCCGACCTGTACGTGGCGGCCCTGCCGGCGCAGACTCCGCACGGAGTTGGCGCACGTCACGGGCGCTCCCAGGGCGTCCAGCGAGAGGTGGGCGCCGCCGTCGGTCGCATCGCGCACGGTTGCCCCGACCCCGACCCCGGCCCTGCCCTCGCCCTCGCCCTCGCCGTCGCCGAGCGCAGAGGCGTCCAGGCAGACCTCCGCGCCGAAGGCGCGGGCGAGCTCCAGCGCGCCTGGTGACACGTCCACGGCGACGACCCGTGCCCCGCAGGCGGCGGCGATCATCACCGCGGAGAGGCCCACTCCCCCGCAGCCGTGCACGGCGACCCACTCCCCCGGCCGCACCCGTCCCTGGCCGACGACGGCACGGAAGGCGGTGGCGAAGCGGCAGCCGAGTCCGGCGGCGGTGGTGAACCGCATGGCGTCCGGCAGGGCCACGAGGTTGGTGTCGGCATGGCGCAGGGGGACGTACTCGGCGAAGGAGCCCCAGTGGGTGAAGCCGGGCTGCTCCTGGCGTTCGCACACCTGCTGTGCGCCCCGGACGCAGGCGGCGCAGCGCCCGCAGGCGCAGATGAACGGCACGGTGACGCGGTCGCCGGGGTTCCAGCGGGTCACGTCCGCGCCCACCTCGTGGACGACGCCCGCGAGTTCGTGGCCGGGGACGTGCGGCGTGGTGATGCCGGAGTCGTGGCCCATCCAGCCGTGCCAGTCGCTGCGGCACAGGCCGGTCGCCTCGACCCGGACGACGACGCCGTCCCGCGACGGCCGGGGGTCCGGGACCTCGCGTACCTCGGGCCGCTTGCCGAAATCGTCGAAAACCACCGCGCGCACGTTCCGCTCTCCCTGTCCTAGGCGGCCCTGGTCCTTCTGGCCGACATCCAGGCGTACACCAGGACACCGGCGAAGAGGAAGAGCACGCCCTGGTACACCGCGGCGTAGCCGGAGCCCGCGACCAGCCACATGGAGAACGCGAAGGCGGCGAAGGCGAGGACCGCGTCGCGTACGAGGCGACCGCGGTGCACACGGTGCGCCTGCCCGGACAGCAGGTAATAGATCTGCGCGGCGGTGGCGAGCAGATACGGCACGGTGGCGGTGAAGGTCGTGACGAGGACGAGGATCTCGAAGACCCGCTGGGTGCCGGCCGTGTAGTTGTAGACGGTCAGCAGTGAGGCGAGGACGACGGTCACGAGCACGCCCACGGTGGGCACACCGCGCCGCTTGGTGGCGAACACCTGGGGGAACAGTCCGTCCTTCGCCGCCGCGTAGGGGGTCTGCGCGCTGAGCAGTGTCCAGCCGTTCAGCGCGCCGACCATGGAGACCAGGGCCGCGCAGGCCACGGCCGTACCGCCCCAGGCGCCGCCGAACATCGAGTCGACCGCGTCGCTGAACGGGGCCGTGGAGCCGACCAGGTCGTCGTGGGCGACGGTGCCGAAGACGGCGAGCGTGCACAGGAGGTAGAGGCCCGCCGCCGCGGAGGTGCCGAGGACGGTGGCCCGGCCGACGTTGCGCGCGGGGTCGCGGACCTCGCCGGCGCTCACGGCCGCGGACTCGACGCCGAGGTAGCTGAAGAGCAGGATCGCGGCCGACGCGGAGACCGCGCCCGTCATGCTCTGGTCACCGGCGTGGAAGGGTCCGAGATTGGCGGTGTCGAAGAAGAAGAGCCCGCCGACGGCGACGAGCAGCAGTGGTACGAACTTGAGCACGGTGGAGACGAGCTGTACGGCACCGACGTAACGGGTGCCGGCCAGGTTGGCGAGCGCGGGCAGCCACTGCAGGACCAGCGCGGCGGTGATGGTGGCCGTCTTGGAGTCGTGGACCGGTATCAGCACGTCCAGGTAGCCGACGGCGGCGACGGCGAGGGCCGCGTTGGAGACCCAGGTGGTGATCCAGTACGACCAGGCGGCGAGGAAGCCGGCGAAGTCGCCGAACGCCTCGCGGGCGTAGACGTAGGGCCCTCCGGTCTTCGGGTGCCTCTGCGCGAGCCGGCCGAAGACCAGCGCGAGGGCGATCGCCCCGACGGTGAGCACCGCGAACGCGACGAGGCTGATCGTGCCGAAGGGGGCGACCGACGCGGGGAGCAGGAAGATGCCCCCGCCGATGATGTTGCCCATGACCAGAGCTGTCGCGATCGGCAGCCCGAAACTGCGGGCATGCCTGCTCTGTTCCTGTTGCGTGGTCATGGGGTGTGCTGCCTCTTCCGCGTGCGTGGCGATGTGGGGGACCGGGACATGTTCCGGCACGGCGGAAGCGGTACAAAATCACATGTTTTTGTCCGGCACGGCACCCCCGTCAACCGGAATTTCTTCTTCCGTTTCGCCTTCGGGCCGGGAAACGTCCACCGGCCCGATCGGCACCTGCGGCCCCTCGCCCTCCCGCAGCCACCGTCGCAGCACCTGATGCACCCGTTCCGCGCCGATCAGCTCGTCGCCGAAGGCGACCGGCGGCGACAGTTCGAACGGTGAGAGCAGGAACGCCTGCGACTGCTCCCCGCCGAGGCCGCCGTGCGAGCCGATCTGCTCCTCGAAGGCGTGCACCACACCCGTCGTCGGGTCGTACATCGAGTTGACCATGATGTCGGCGACGTGCGGGAACGAGTCGGTGCGGCGCACCGCGTCGGCCGCGCCGGGACCGAAGCCGGCCAGCGGTCCGTCGTCGTCCTTCAGGGCGTCGACGGGCAGCTCCGCCCCGTCGGCGCCGAGCACCACGGAGCCGTGCTCCTCACTGCGCACCAGCAGGAAGCCGATACCGGGGTGGTTGGCGAGCGTGCCGAGCAGCGCCGGGTGCCGGCGCCGGATCTCCTCGCGGCTCATGCGGTACGGCACGTCGGGGAACGAGATCAGGGCGAGGTTCCCGGAAGCCAGCACGATCGGGTCGGAGCCCGGCACCGGGCGCTCCTCCTCGCCGTCTCCGGCCGGCGGCCGGTGCAGCGCCGTCCGCAGCGCGTCGCGCGCCGCGTCACGAGCCTCGGCGCCGCTCCTGGACCGCTCCGCCCGCCGCGACACCGGCAGACCGCATCCCGCGCGCACCAGGTCCTTCAGCGTGAGCCCGTACGCCCCCTCGAAGGTGTCGCCCGGGCTCTGGCCGTGGTCGGAGAGCAGCACGATCCGGTAGGTGCGGGGCGCGTGCTCCGCGACCTTGGCGATCAGCGCGATCGAACGGTCCAGGCGCTCCAGCACCGCCTGCGCGTCCGCGCTGTGCGGCCCCGAGTGGTGCGCCACCTCGTCGTACGCGACCAGGTCCGCGTACACGGTCCGGCGACCGGCGAGCATGTCCCCCAGCACCGCGGCGACCACCACGTCCCGCTCCACGACCGTCGCGAAGGCCCGGATGAACGGGTACAGGCCGCCGCGGCCGACGCGCGGCGTGTCCCCGCGGAGCCTGGCACGGGTCGACTGGCCGATCTCGCGGCACACCTCCGCGACGAACGACAGTGCGGTGCGGACGGCGTTGGCGGGATCGGAGAAGTACGCGAAATAGCCCGCCCGGGAGCGGTTGGCCCTGCCGCGCCTCGCTGCCATCGACAGCACCAGAGCCAGCTGGTCCGCCCCGCCGCTGAACAGGTTGCCCCGGCTCGCGCCGTCGACGGTCAGCAGTCCGCCGTCACCGGTGTACTCGACGGCCCGCCGCTGCAGCCGGGCGGCGCTCGCCGGGCGGTTGCTGACCACGATCCGGCGGGTGTCCTTCTCGTACCAGCGGAACGCCGGCACGTCGTGGTTGGAACCGTGCAGGATGCCGAGCTGACTCGCGCCGGTCTGGCTCGACCAGTCGGTCCGCCAGGGCGTGAGCCGGTGCGTGGCGCCGGTCCAGCCGGCGACGGTCGGCATCACCCCGCGGTCGGCGGCGTCGCGCAGCACCCGGTGGCCGACGCCGTCGAGCTGCAGGAAGACCGTTCCCGGCGTACCCGTCCCGTCACCGGCCACCCCGCCGCGGCGGTGGGCCAGCCGGGAGAGCCTGCGCCGGTAGGCGTTGTCGTCGCGGACGGCGAGCGCGGTGGACGTGGCGGAGGCGACCGCGGACATCACGGCGGCGACCACCACCGCCGTCTCCGGGTCGGCCGTACCGCGTCCGTCGGGAATGAGCCACAGCGCGATGAGCAGCAGCGAACCGTTGAGAAAGAACACCAGCAGGCCCAGTACGAGCGCGGGTACGAGCAGCAGGGCACGCACGACGACCGGCCAGACCAGGCCGGTGAGCAGTCCGAACGCTCCCGCGCCCCACGCCGCCGTGATCCCGGTCCGTGTGACGCTGTCGCCGTCGTCCGACTGGAGCCGGAAGTCCGGCAGCAGCCCGGCCAGCGCGAGCATCGTCAGCGTCGACACCGCCCACACGACGGCCACGCGCACCAGAGCTCCGCCGGCCCTGCGCCACCGGCCTTCGACCACGCTTCCCTCACCTCACCTGTGAGCCGGTCTCCAGCGTGGCACAGCACCCGGGTCCGCCCGATCGATCCGATCGGTCAGGCCCGGGACCGTGTGCCGGCCCTTAGGCTCGTACGGTACGGGGATCCACAGCGAGGAGGCGTCGCGTGCCGGTGGAGGTCACCTGGTGGGGTCATGCCACCTGCACGATCGAGGACTCCGGGGTGCGGGTGCTGACCGACCCGCTGTTCGTGCGGCGGCTCGCCCATCTGCGCAGGCGCCGGGGTGAACTGCCGCCCGCGCAGGCCGCCGTCGCCGATGCAGTACTCGTCTCCCACCTGCACTCCGACCATCTGCACCTGGCGTCCCTCGCCCGGCTCGCGCCCGGCACACAGCTGATCGTGCCGCGCGGCGCCGTGCGTTCGGTGCCCGGTCTCGCCCGGCTGGCGCGCACGGCCGGGCTGCGGATCACAGAGGTCGTGCCGGGAGACCGGGTGCGGGTACGGGAGCTCCTCGTACGGGCCGTGCCCGCGAAGCACGACGGACGGCGGCTGCCGATCGGACCGCACCGCTCGCCGGCCCTCGGCTTCGTCGTCAGCGGCGAGTCGCACACGTATTTCGCGGGCGACACCGGGCTGTTCGACTCGATGGCCGACGAGGTCGGCCCCGTCGACATGGCGCTGCTGCCGGTCGGCGGCTGGGGCCCCTTCCTGGGGCACGGCCATCTGGACGCGGGCCGCGCGGCGCAGGCGGCGGCCGCTCTCGCCCCGCGGGCCGCGGTGCCCGTGCACTACGGCACGTACTGGCCGATCGGGATGGACGGCGTGCGGCCTCACGAGTTCTACGCGCCCGGCGACGAGTTCGCGCGCAAGGCGGCCCGGCTGGCACCCGAGGTGACGGTGCACCGGCTCGGGCACTGCGAGCGGATCGGACCGGAGGACACCCTGTGAGGGCACAGCCCGCCGACGCGCTCGGCCAGTTGTCCGAGCTGGTCCGGCAGCTCCCACCGGAGTCGACCCAGCAGGCGGTCGGCTACCCGTCGCTGTTCCTGCTGGTGGCCCTCGGGGCGCTGGTGCCGGTGGTGCCGACCGGCGCGGTGGTGAGTTCCGCCGCCGTGGTGGCCTTCCATCAGACGGCGCCGCTCGCGTTGCTGTTCGTCTTCCTCGTCTCCTCTGCGGCCGCGTTCGCCGGCGACGTGGCCCTCTACTGGCTGGGGCGGCGCGGTGTCAGGTCCAGGAACGGCTCCCGCTGGCTCGCCGCCCTGCGCGAACGCGCCGCACCGGACCGGCTCGCCCAGGCGCAGCACAGACTCGACGAGCACGGAGTGACGGTGCTGGTGCTCTCCCGGCTGGTGCCGGCCGGGCGCATCCCGGTCATGCTGGCGTGTCTGCTGGCGAGGATGCCGCTGCGCCGCTTCGTACGCGGCGACGTCCCGGCCTGCCTGGCCTGGGCCGCGACGTACGGGCTGATCGGCATCCTGGGCGGCTCGCTGTTCGCCGAGCCGTGGCAGGGCGTCGTCGCGGCGGTCGTACTGACCGTGCTCATCAGCGGGGCACCGGCCGTGTGGCGCAGGGTCCGCGCGCTCGGCGGCTCAGGCGGCCAGCACGCGTGACCCGCCGACCGGCAGGTCCCACAGTTCCTCGCGGGGACGTCCGGTGCGCTCCCACGCGGTGTGGAGCCGTCGCAGCGGCTCCATCACCGGCTCCGCCGAGAGCACGAACGTCGCCCAGTGCATCGGCGCCATGTTCCTCGCCCCCAGGTCGGTGAAGGCACGCACCGCCTCCTCGGGGTCGGTGTGCACGTCCCTGAGCCACCAGCGCGGGGCGTACGCGCCGATGGGGAGCAGCGCGACGTCGAGGCCGGGGTGCCGGCGGCCGATCTCCCCGAACCAGTGGCCGTAGCCGGTGTCGCCCGCGAAGTGGACGGACCGGCCTCCGCCGTCGGTGAGCACCCAGCCGCCCCACAGTGAGCGGCAGGTGTCGAGCAGGGTGCGCCTGGACCAGTGGTGCGCCGGCACGAAGTCGAACCGTACGCCGCCGAGTTCCGCGCCCTCCCACCAGTCGAGTTCGGTGACGTGCGCGAACCTGCGGCGCTTGAACCAGCGCCCCAGGCCCGCCGGGACGAACAGCGGTGTGTGCCGGGGCAGCCGCCGAAGGGTGGGCGCGTCCAGATGGTCGAAGTGGTTGTGGCTGATGACCACCGCGTCGACGGGCGGCAGGTCCTCCCAGCGGACACCGACGGGGGTGACCCGAACCGGGGTGCCGAGGATACGGCGCGACCAGACGGGGTCGGTCAGGACGGTCAGCCCGCCGACGCGCAGGATCCAGCTCGCGTGGCCGGCCCAGGTCACCGCGACGGTCCGCGCGTCCACCTCGGGCAGCGGGCCGGGTTCGAACGGCAGGGCGGGGATGTCCCGCAGGCCGTCCGGTCCCGGCCGCACCGCGCCTTCCGTGGCGAACCTGGCCATGGCGCGCACCCCGGGGAGCGGGGCGGTCAGGCGGTCGGCGAAGGACCGGGGCCAGGTGCGCTGCCCGTTCAGCGGACGGGTACGCGATCCGGACCGCGGGGGGCCTGCCGCCGCCCGTGAGGTGGTCTCTGGCGGTCGCTGCGTCTGTTCCGTCATCGGGGCCTCCGATCCGTCGTGACGTCGTCCCGTCCCTGGCATCCGTCTCGGGGCGCCTCAGCGCAGGTCGTCGAAGACCGATCCGAGCCGCTCCAAGGCACCCGCCACATGGGGCAGTTCCAGCGGTGCGGGTGAGGTGAGCGACTCGAGCCGCTCCTCCGCCGTGGCCCCCAGGAAGGGAGCGGTGTCCAGCCGTACGTGCAGGGCCCCCAGTTCGTCGCCGAACCGGTGGCCGCCGGGCACCGGCATGTCCAGGCGCTCGGTCAGATGGTCCTCGAGTTCCATGGAGTCACCGACGCCGAGCTCGGCGAGACGGCCGCGCAGCGGCCCCAGGTCCGCGTACAGATGACGGCCCGCCTGCGGGGGCCGGGAGACCGCGCCGGCCTTCAGCACCAGATGGTGCACGGCGGCCGCGACCTGCGCGTGGAGCGCGGCGGCGCCCGCCGCCCGCTCGGCGACGTCCGGCGGCTCGTCGAGCGCGTGCGCCGCGGCCGCGGCGACCGGAACGGGGACGACGGCGCCCAGGGCGGTGAGGATGTCCAGGGTCCGGGCGCGCCTTGCCTCGCCCTGCTCGCTCTCCGGGAAGCGCGCGATCGCGATCGGCCAGGAGGTGGGGGTGAGCGCGCCCGCCAGATCGCTGATGACGGTGACGTCCTGCGGGTACATCTCGGCGGGGCTGACCAGCACCGTCTCGTGCGGCTCGTGCACCGTGTCGCGCCAGGTCTCGTCGCTGACGATGTGCAAACCCTCGCCGAGCGCCGCCTCGCACGCCTCGCGCACGGTCTCCGGCGGGGCGACGGTCGCGGTCGGATCGTCGGCTACGGACAGCAGCAGCAGTCGCGGCCGTCCGCCCTCCGCGCGGACCCGGCGCACGGTCTCCAGCAGAGCGAACGGGTCGGGGACGCCACCGCACTCCGCGGGAACCGGCACGTGGTAGGCGGGCCGGCCCAGCAGCCGCACCTGCGGGGTCCACCAGGCGGGGCACGGACGGGGCATCAGCACGTCGCCGTCGTACGCGCCGAGCAGCGCGAACAGCAGCGACTGGGCGCCCGACGCGGCGACGACCTCTTCGGGGTGGGTGCGCAGCCCGCGCCGCCACCAGTAGCCGACCGCCGCCTCGCGCAGCAGGGGTCCACCGCCGGGCGGCTCGCCCGCCGAGACCCCGGCGGCCGCGGCGAGGATGTCGCTCAGCACGGGCAGCACGGGCAGTCCCGCTTCGGGGGCCGGCGGCCCGTACCGCACTGGTCCGCGGCCCTCCGCGTCGCTCCCCGCCATACCGCCCACCTCCGCCGCTCGCATGCCGGGTCGTGTGCCCGGTCACAAGCCCTTTATACGAAGGATCGCCGCGCCCCGCCGCGCGGGTCGCACCGCACGGCGCCGCCACGGGACAGGGGCGCACCACGCGGGACGGCCACCGCTGCGCGGGGCCGCTCCCCCGCCCCTCCCCTGCGGCCCGGCGGCCGTGGAGGACGTCCCGTGCCGGGCCGGGCGACTCCCGTGTCCGGGTCCCCCGCCGCGAACACCCCACGCCCCGACGGGCGGCGTGGCCGGACGTGGCAGAGGGTAGGCGCGGACCATGTCTGACGCCCATGTGCAAGCAAAACAGTCGCTCCACGGCCGGCTCACCGCGCTGTTCGGCGCCTGGGACCGGCAGCTCCATCACACCGTGGCGACGAGGGAGTGGCCGGGAGCGGAGCCGGTGCTGCCGAAGCTGAGCCGCAGCGCCAACCACGGGCTGCTCTGGTTCGGTACGGCCGCCGGTATCGCCGTGCTGGGACGGGGCGCCCGCTCGCGCCGGGCGGCCGTCCGGGGCGTCGCCTCCCTCGCCGTCGCCTCCGCCGTGATCAACACCGTCGGCAAGCGGTCCGTGCGCAGGGCGCGGCCGCTCCTCGACGCCGTGCCGGTGATACGGCAGTTGAAGCGGCAGCCGTTCACCACGTCGTTCCCCTCCGGGCACGCCGCTTCCGCCGCGGCGTTCGCGACCGGTGTCGCCCTGGAGTCGAAGGGGTGGGGCGCGGTCGTCGCGCCCGTCGCCGCGTCCGTCGCGTTCTCACGTGTCTACACGGGCGTGCACTATCCGAGCGACGTGCTCGCCGGCGCGGCGCTCGGCGTGGGTGCCGCGCTCGCGGTGCGGGGCGCCGTGCCGACGAGGTCGCAGCTGCCGTCGCCGGGCACGCCCCACGCCGACGCGCCTGCGCTGCCCGGCGGCGAAGGCCTGGTGGTGATCGTCAACCGGGAGTCCGGCTCCGCCGACACGGCACGACTGGTACGGGAGGCGCTGCCGCTCGCCGAGGTGGTGGAGTGCGCCCCGGACGAACTGCGCGGAGAGTTGGAGAAGGCCGCGGGACGGGGACGCGCGCTGGGCATCGTCGGCGGGGACGGAACGGTCAACCGGGCCGCGGTGGTCGCGGCGGAGCGCGGCGTACCGCTGGCGGTCTTTCCCGGCGGCACGCTCAACCACTTCGCGTACGACCTGGGCATAGAGTCCGTCCACGACACCTCGCGCGCGCTGGCCGCCGGTGACGCGGTCCGGGTGGACCTGGGGCGGTTCACGCCCGGCCCGGACGGCAGCGGGGAGCCGGGCCACTTCCTCAACACCTTCAGCCTCGGCGTGTACCCGGAACTCGTGCGCGTCAGGGAGCGATGGTCGCCGCGGATCGGCGGCTGGCCCGCCGGGGTGCTGGCGGCGACGCGCGTACTGCGTGACGAGCAGCCGCTCGAGGCCGAAGTCCAGGGCAGGCGGCGCCCGATGTGGCTGCTGTTCGCCGGCAACGGCGTCTACAAGGGCGTCGGCCCGACACCTGGCCACCGGCACAACCTGGTGGACGGCCTGCTGGACGTCCGGGTGGTGCACGGCGGCCGGGCGCCGGGCCGGCGACTGCTGGGCGCGGCTCTGGCGGGCAAGCTGAACCGGTCGCCCGTCCACGCGACCCAGCGTCTGCGCCGGCTGCGCATCGGCGGCCTGGCGCCGGGCACGCTGCTGGCCTACGACGGCGAAGTCGCCGCCGCCCCCGAGGAGTTGGTGCTGGACAAGGTCACGGAGGCTCTCACCGTCTACCGTCCGCAGGCCCTGCTGTAGGCCCCGTTCCCGCAGGTCGGCCGAAGCCGATGCGGTGTCCATACAGCGAGAAACGGGTCTCGTATTACGGGATACCGGAGTACGGTCGGGGTCACTCACCTCAGCCGAAGGAGACGCCGATGCCGCAGGAGACCGCCGTCTACACCCACGGGCACCACGAATCCGTACTGCGCTCCCACACATGGCGCACCGCGGCCAACTCCGCGGCGTACCTGACCGGCGAACTCCGGCCCGGGCTCGACGTCCTGGACGTGGGCTGCGGGCCCGGCACGATCTCCGCCGACCTCGCCGAACTGGTCGCGCCGGGGCAGGTCACCGCCGTCGACGCGGCGGAGGACGTACTCGGCAGGGCACGCGAACACGCGGCGGGGCGCGGTCTGGACAACATCCGCTTCGCGGTCGCCGACGTCCACCGGCTGGACTTCCCCGACGACTCCTTCGACGTGGTCCATGCCCACCAGGTGCTCCAGCACGTCGGGGACCCCGTGCGGGCACTGCGCGAGATGCGGCGGGTGTGCCGGCCCGGCGGGGTCGTCGCGGCGCGCGACAGCGACTACGCCTCGTTCACCTGGTACCCCGAGAGCCCGGCACTGGACGAGTGGCTGGAGCTGTACGGACGCGTGGCCCGGTCCAACGGCGGCGAGCCCGACGCCGGCCGCCGGCTGCTCTCCTGGGCCCGCGCCGCCGGTTTCACCGACATCACACCGAGCGCGGCCGCGTGGTGCTTCGGCACACCGGCCGACCGCGCGTGGTGGAGCGGGCTGTGGGCCGACCGCACGGTCGCTTCGGGATACGCACGGCTCGCCGTGGACGGCGGCCACGCTTCACGGGAGCAGCTCGAAGCGATCTCCGCGGCGTGGCGCGCCTGGGGCGAGCACGGCGACGCGTGGTTCATGGTTCCGCACGGCGAGGTGCTCTGCCGGGTCTGATCCGCTTCCCACCCGCAATCGCCGCCGTGGCACCCGGGTGCCAACTACCCTCGTCCGTATGGAGATCCTCGGAACCACCCTGCGCATCTGCGTCGACGATCTGGAAGCCTCCGCGGCCTTCTACGAACGGCTCACCGGCGCCCCGCCGCTCCGCTTCGAGCGCGGCGGGGTCTCCGTGGCGGCCGTGGGCTGCTTCCTGCTGATGAGCGGCCCGGAGCCGGAACTGGAGATCCTGCGCAAGGTGTCGGCGACGATCGCCGTCAAGGACGTGGACGACGCACACGCCACGCTCAACGAGGTCGGCGCCAGGGTCCTGGCCGGTCCGGTGGAGACCCCCGTGGGCCGCAACCTGATCGCAGTGCACCCCGACGGGTCGGTCTTCGAGTACGTCGACCGCAAACCGGCCGCCGCCTGACCCCGGCCACGTCGCGGGTGGGCGGCGCGCACGGTTCGGTGCGCGCCGCCGCGGCTCGTCGCGCCGGCTGCGAGGGCCGGCGGCTCGTCGGTCCGGCAGGTGCCTCAGCCGCCTCGGCGCGCATCGCGTTCGGCTTCCTCCGCCGCCTCGGCGACGCGCTTGATGTTCGCCAGTCGCCGGTCCCAGTCGGCCGCGAGCGCCGCCATCCACCGTGCCGTCGCGTCCAGGGCCACGGGACGCACCGCGTACCGCACTTCACGTCCGACGCGGCTGCCGGTGACCAGGCCGGCGGCGTCCAGCACGGCGAGGTGCTTGACCACCGCCTGCCGGGACACGGGGAGTTGCCCGGCGAGTGTCGTCGCGGTGGCCTCGCCGCCGACGGCCAGGAGCTCGAGCAGTCGGCGCCGCGTCGGTTCGGCCAGCGCGACGAGCACGCTGTCGACGGCCGAGTCGGCGCCGCGGTGTTCGTCCGTCACGCGGATGGCTGCTCTGCGCGCGCCTTGAGCGCGCCGAGCTCCAGCGGCCAGCCCTGGCTGTGGTCCTTCCGGTTCTGGGTGCGCAGATCCTCGGGCCCGGCCAGCGCCGCGAACCCGCTCTCGACGACGCGCAGCCGCGTCTGCTCACCTTCCTGGGTCAGCGTGAACTCCACGAGCGTGCTGTTGTTCTCGCGCAGTTCCTCGCCGGGGAACGCGCTGGTCCAGCGGTAGGCGAGGTACGTGGGCGGATCGACCTTCTCCACCCGTACCGGGAAGTCGCCGTGCTCGGGGTTCCTGGCCACCATCGACTCGCCTTCCTTGGCCACGGTGCCGGGCAGGCTCGCCTTGTCGGCGACCCAGAAACCGGGTTGCGCGACCAGCGACCAGACCCGCTCCAGCGGTGCCGCGATGAGAGTTTCGCTTTCGATCCGGTCCTCGTTCATGAGGGAACTCCTGGTTCGATGCCATGCTTGGATGCAACTTCAGGGTTGCACATCAGAACCCGAGGTGCAACCGAACGGTTGCGTCAGGGGTGGCGGCCGTGCCGGTGGAGGCGGTCCGCCATCTCGCGGGTGATCGCCCAGCGCTCGTGGTCGCGCCAGGCGCCGTCGATGAAGAGGAAGTCCGGTGAGTAGCCCTCCAGCCGGAAGCCGGCCGAGCGGACGAGCCCGATGGAGGCCGCGTTGAGGGGCTGCACGGCGGCCTCGACGCGATGCAGATCAAGGCCGCTCCGGGCGAAGGCATGGGCGAGCAGCAGCCGCAGCCCTTCACCCATGAGCCCGCGACCGGCGGCGTGCGAGAAGGCACCGTAACCGATCGCGCCGCCCTGAAGGGCGCCACGCACGATGTTGTTGACGTTGACGAAGCCGGCGATACCTCCGGTGGCGAGCTCGCAGATCAGGAAGCCCTCCTTGGCCGGATCCTCGAAGAGACGCCGGGCATAGCCGACGTAGTCGTCCTCGGTGAGGGGCGGAAAGAGCCAGGGCCGGTGAAGCGCGGTGCTCCGCCGGGCGCACGCGGTGAATTCGGCGGCGTCGTCGTACGTGAAGCGGCGCAGGCCGACGCGTTCACCGGCGGCCAGGTAGGCGCCGCGAGGCGACAATGTCTCGGACATCGCGTCAGATTACGGGACGGCGCCCCGGCCGTTCCCGCACGGAGCCCGGCGGGGCCGAGTCGACTCCACGGCCCCGCGTCCGATCCACGACTGCCCAACTGGCGCAACTTTCGGGTTGCACCTCACCCCTTCAACGTGCAACTCTGAGGTTGCAGCTCGGGAATCGAACCGAAGGGAACACCATGGACACGACAGCACTGCGGAGCGCCTACGACAGGCTGCTCGACGCGGCGGCCCTCCCCGGCCTCGGCGACGCCGTCGACGGAGGATGGAACGCCGACCAGATCCTGGCCCATGTCCTCAGTGTCGACGCCTCGACAGCAGCGGTTGCGCTGGGTGTCGTCGCCGGCGCCCGGCCCGCCTTCGACAACCGGATCGCCCTGGACACCTGGAATCTCGACCGGATCATCACCGAGCACACAGGCCGGGCGGACCTGATCGCCCATGTCCGAAGCCAGGCCACGGTCCTGTGCGACATCGCCGACCGGCTCGGCGAGGAAGCCGCCTCCGTGTCGGTGCCGACGCTGCTGCTGTCCAACGACGCGCTCGTGCTGGACCAGCCGATTCCACTGGCAGCCCTCGTCGACGGCCTCGCCGAGCACCATGTGCCCGTGCACACGCAACAGCTCCTCGATCTGCGCGTCGCCACCCCTCGACCCGTGTGAGAGCCGGCGAAGGACGCCGGACCCGGCCGTACTCGGCGGGCCATCCGCCCGGGGTACGCCGCTCGGCGGGCCATCCGCCCGGGGTACGCCGCTCGGCGCGCAGCCGGCCGGTCAGGAGCCGGAGCCGGGCACCACGGGGAGTTCGAGGACGCCGGTGTCCTCCGGGGCGCTGACGACGGTCACCGTTTTGACGCCCCGGTTGCCGTAGTACGCGGTGTCGCTCGCCGCGATCACGAACTCGAGCCGGTGCCCGGTCTCGTAGCGGTGCACGATGCCCGGCAGCTCCACCGTGAACGGCCTGGTCACGTCCGGCACCCTGACCGGCGCGACCAGCCGGTTGACCAGGGTCCTGGAGCCGTCGGGTGCCACGTCGTACACCTTGGCGAAGAGGACCAGCCTGTCGGCGGCGTCGCCGGAGTCCTGGACGCGTTCCGTGCCGGGTGAGACCACCTTCAGCCGGGCCCTCGGCGCGCCGACGACGTCGAGGGGCGCGGTGAGCGGCCGGCTGCGCCAGCCCAGGTGTGTTCCCGGCATGTCGTACGGCTCGGGGTCGGGGATGCCGAGCAGTCCGGACAGGGACGACTCGGAGTGGCTCGTCGGCACGAGCCAGTTGGTGTAGGTCCGGCTGCCCCGCGCGACCTCGGCCCGGCTGCCGACGAGTTCGCCGTCACCGGAGAGGTACATCCTCCGGGACGGGGAGGGGACGGCGCCCGCCTCCCCGTAACCGGCCTGCCAGTCGCGGTAGTAGGCGAATGCGGGGCCGGTGTCCGTGCTCGCGTTCCCGTGCAGGTACCGGTCGAACCAGGCGAGGATGCGCCTGCCGACGTAGGCGGACTCGAGGTTGCCCGCGCCGAGGTCGAGCTCTCCGGAGGCGGGGTCGGTCATCCCGCCGCTGTGTCCCCAGGACTGCCAGATCATCTTGGTCGGGGTGCCCTGGGCCTTGAGCGTCTCGTAGGTGTCCTGCGCCTCGTTGAGGGTGAACAGGCTGTCGGCCTGCCCCTGGACGAGCAGGGTCGGCGCCTTGACCCGGGACAGGTAGGAGACGGGCGAGACGCTGCTCGCGAAGCGCCGCATCGCCTCGGTGCCGTCCGCCGGGTACCGCCCGGAGACCAGCAGGCGCTGCGTCTCGCAGGCGCGGGCCACGAAGTGCAGGCAGGTCGGCGATCCGAGACGGGACGGGTCGAGGCCGGGGTCGAGCAGCGGCTGCCCCTCGCCGACGAGGAAGAAGCCGTTCGTCCACTGCCACTTGAAGGCACCGGGGACCGTCGTCCCCTCCGCGTTGTTCGGGTCGAGGGAGTGGTTGAGGTCGTGCCAGGTGATCAGCGGGACGAGCGCGTCGACCCGCTGGTCCACGGCGGCGGTCGCCATCTGGACGGCACCGCCGTACGAGCCGCCGATCATGCCGACGCGCGGATCACCGGCCCCGTCCCCGGTCACGAAGTCGATGACGGTGCCGTCGTCGGCGGCGTGCGTCCCTGCCAGGAAGTCGATCAGCCGGGACGCCGCGCGGCCGTCGATCCGCGGGTCGTCGAGGGAGATGAGGCAGCCCGACTTGCCGAAGCCGAGGCCCGAGTAGGCCAGGGTGACATAGCCGCGGGCGGCGAACGCCGCTGCGGTGGCGTCCGTGGAGCCGTCCGCCTTGCTGCCGCCGAAGCCGTTGGTGGTGAGCACGGCGGGGGCGGGCCGGTTCGCGTCCGTCCCGGCCGGCCGGTAGAGGTCCGCGTCGACCACGCACGTCCTGCCACCCGCCTCGACGGTGAACTGCAGCGCGGACACCGAGAACCGGCCGGACTCGTCGTCGGCAGCCGCCGGGGAGGCGACCGCGAGCGGCGCGAGCAGCGCGGCTGCCGCGGCCAGGGCGAGCGACGTGCGGATTCCGGGCAGGGCACGGGACACGATGGACCTCCACGGCGGGGGCGCCGTACCGACCAGTCAGTAGGGGTGCCCATCGTGTGGCAGATGCCGGAAGCACGTCAACGCTCTCGACACGACCTTCTTGACAGCGATTCAGCTGCGCGCGGTCAGATCAGTGCCGGCACGTCCAGCGTCAGGCTGCGGGCGTCCGCGTCGAGTACGGCCGGCACACCGAGCGGCATCGTGAGGTTGGTCGGGCCGTGGCCGAAGCCGAACTCCTCGACGACCGGGACACCGAGGCCGCCGAGCCGGTCGGCGAGCACCGCGCGGATCTTCTCGTACGGTCCGCACCCCGCCCAGGAGCCGAGCACCACACCCGTGACGCCGTCGAGCAGGCCGGCCCGCAGGAGTTGGGTGAGGATGCGGTCCAGTCGGTAGTCCTCCTCCTCGATGTCCTCGATCAGCAGCAGCCCGCCCCGCGCCGACGCGCGGGCGTGCGGTGTGCCGAGATCGGCGGCGAGCAGCGAGACGCAGCCGCCGAGGGTGACGCCGCGGGCCCGGCCGGGGACCATCGTCCCGGCGCCGTCCAGGGCGTGCAGGGTCTGCACCGACTCGGGTTCGAAGAGCGTGGCCCGCAGCGACTCCTGGGTGCGGGCGTCCTTGAGGAAGACGTCGGTGCCGGTCATCGGGCCGTGCAGGGTCGCGAGCCCCATCCGCGTGGCGAACGCCTCGTGCAGCGCGGTGACGTCGCTGTACCCGACGAACGCCTTGGGGCGTGCCGCGCGCATGGCCGTCCAGTCGACCAGGTCGACCATGCGCTGGACGCCGTAGCCGCCGCGTGCGCAGATCACGGCGGAGAACGACGGGTCGCACCAGGCCTCGGTCAGGTCGCGGGCCCGTGCCTCGTCCTCCCCCGCGAGATACGCCAGCGCGGCGTGGGTCTCGCGGACGTGGGGCATGACGACGGGGTCGAGGTCCCATCCGCGCAGGATGTCCAGACCGTCGTCGAGACGCTCGTCGGGTACGGGACCGCTGGGCGCGACGACGGCGACCCGGTCCCCCGGACGCAGTCGCGGCGCACGGGCGAACAGGGTCATTTCCTCAGCTCCAGCAGCGGGACGTCGGTGCGGGTGACGCCGAACGTCTGGGCGTACAGGGACAGTTCCGCCTCGAGTGCGTGAATCATCGTGTCGGCCCTGCGGAATCCGTGGCCCTCGCCCTCGAAGGCGATGTAGGCGTGCGGGATCTGGCGCTCCGCCACCCGCTCCAGGAAGCGTTCGCACTGCGCGGGTGGGCAGATCACGTCGTCCAGGCCCTGAAGGAGCAGGAAGGGGGCGGTGAGCCGGTCCACATGCCGCACGGGCGAGCGTTCGTCGTAGCGCCCGGGGACCTCGGCGAGCGGGCCGACCAGCGATTCCAGATATCGCGACTCAAAGTCGTGGGTCTCGCCGGTGGCCCATGAACGCAGGTCCAGGATGGGGTAGATGATCGTGCCGCAGGCGTACACGTCGGTGCAGGTCAGAGACGCGGCCGTGGTCCAGCCACCCGCGCTGCCGCCGCGGATCGCGAGCCTGGCCGGGTCGGCGGTGCCCTCGTCGGCGAGGGCACGGGCGACCGCCGCGCAGTCCTCGACGTCGACGACGCCCCACTGTTCACGCAGCCGGTTGCGGTACTCGCGGCCGTAGCCGGTGGAGCCGCCGTAGTCGACCTCCGCCACGCCGATGCCGCGGGAGGTGAAGTACGCGATCTCCAGGTCGAGTACGAGTGGGGCCCGGCCGGTCGGGCCGCCGTGCGCCCACACCACGTACGGAGGGAGTTCGTCGTCGGGCGCGACCCGGTCGGGGCTCTGCGGCGGGTAGATGTGGGCGTGGATGTCGCGGCTGTCCGGGCCGGCGAAGGTGCGGATCTGCGGCTCCGGGTAGTACGCCGGGTCGACCGGGTCGTCGTGCGGGCTGCCGACGACACGCGTGCGGCCGGTGCTGGTGTCGAGCTCCACCACCTCGTAGGCGCTGCGTGGGCTGGCCGCGACGCCGAACACCCGGTCGCCGTGCACGGCGAGGGTCGGCGCCCATTCGCTCCACGGCCCCGCGGCGTCGACGAGTTCGCCGGTCTCCGGATCCAGTATGCCGAGCGCCGTGGCACCCCTGCCGTGGATGACGGCGACGAGTCCGCTCTCCAGCGGCTGGAACCACTGGGAGCCGATCTTCCACAGCGGCCCGCCGAACTCCTCGCCGCGGCCCGGGCAGAGCAGGGTCCGGTCACGGCCGGGCCCCGTCTCCTGCGGGCGGACGCGCTGCAGATCCCACCAGCCGGTGCCGTCCGCGGTGAGCAGCAGTGAACCGTCGGGGGCCCATTCGACCTGTGCGACCGACTCGTCCGTGTCCTCGCCGGTCACGGGGCGGATACCGGCGAACGCCCCGTCCGCCGTCACCTCGCCGAGCATGACCACGGTGCGGTCCCACGGCATCTGCGGATGGTCCCAGGCGATCCAGGCCGCGTGCCGTCCGTCCGGCGACAGCCGCGGGCCGGTGACGAAACGGTGCCGGTCGTCGCTGAGCTCCCGTACGGCGGACCGGTCGGCGGCCGCCGAGCCGTCCAGCGGTACGGAGGCGATCACCCGGCGCACGTCGGTGGGCGAGGGGCCGGTGAACTCCTCGAGGACGCACCAGACCTCGCCGCGCTCCGGGCGCAGCCGCGGGTCGGCCCAGCGGAGTCCGCCACCGACCTGGGACAGCGGGGTCAGCGGCCGTGGCTCCGCGCCGGGAACGTCGGGCTCGTAGGCGTAGAGGCGCTGGTCGGGGAAGTGGACGAAGACGACGAGGGGGCCCGCCTCTTCCCGTGCGGTGCCGGCCCACGGGATGCCGCCGTACTCGATGACGCGGCTGCGGACGTTCCAGGGAGCGGGGAGCACCGAGTCCTCCCTGCCGTCGGGCCGGCGGCGCACCAGTGCCCGTCTGCCGCCCTCCGTGGGACGCGGCGCGGTCCACCACACCTCGTCGCCGACGACGCCGAGATACTCGGGGCGCCCGTCGTGCGAGGCGGCGAGCGCGGCGTCGATCGGTGACGGCCAGGTTCCGTAGGCCCCGGTGGGCACCATGTCCGAACCCCCTAAGCGGTCTGCAGATAGTGGTCGAGGACCCGGACGCCGAAGTGCAGGGCGTCGACGGGGACGCGTTCGTCGACCCCGTGGAAGAGCGCCTGGTAGTCGAAGCCCGGCGGCAGTTTCAGCGGTGAGAAGCCGTAGCCGGTGATGCCGAGCCGGGCGAACTGCTTGGCGTCGGTGCCGCCGGACATACAGAACGGCACCACATGGGCGTCGGGGTCGAACGCCTCGACGGCGGCGCGGAGCTTGGCGAACGTCGGGGAGTCCACGGGGGCCTGGAGGGCGATCTCGTTGTGGTCGAACTCCCAGTCGACGTCTGGGCCCGTCAGCGCGTCCATGGTGGCGTGGAACTCGGCGTCGGTGCCGGGCAGGATCCGTCCGTCGACGAGGGCCGTGGCGGTGCCGGGGATGACGTTGACCTTGTAACCGGCGGACAGCATCGTCGGGTTGGTGCTGTTGCGCACGGTCGCCTCGACGAGTTTGGCGGCCGGGCCCAGCTTGGCGAGCAGTTCGTCGACGTCGAAGCCGGTGGCCTCCAGGTCGGCCGCGGTCAGCGAGATGCCGTGCAGCGCGGCCAGTTCGAGCAGGGCGGCCTTCACGGTGGGCGTGAGCCGCACCGGCCAGCGGTGTTCACCGATACGGGAGATGGCGGAGGCGAGCCTGGTGACGGCGTTCTCGCGGTTGACCTTGGAACCGTGTCCGGCCCTGCCGTCGGCGGTGAGTTTCATCCAGGCCGTGCCGCGTTCGCCGGCCGCGACGGGGTAGAGCGCGAGGCCCGGCCCTGCGTGGAAGGTGTAGGCGCCCGACTCGCTGATGCCCTCGGTGCAGCCGTCGAAGAGGTCCGCGTGCTCCGCGGCGAGGAAGCCGGAGCCGTCCGCGGCGCTGGCCTCCTCGTCGGCGGTGTACGCGATGACGATGTCGCGGCGGGGCCGGATGCCGTGCCGCGCCCAGGCGCGCACGACCGAGAGGATCATCGCGTCCATGTTCTTCATGTCGACGGCGCCGCGGCCCCAGACCACTCCGTCGCGGACCTCCCCGGAGAAGGGGTGGACGCTCCAGTCGGCGGGCTCGGCGGGGACGACGTCGAGGTGGCCGTGGACGAGCAGGGCGTCGGCCCCGGGGTCCCAACCCTCGTAGCGGGCCACCACGTTCGTGCGGCCGGGCGTGCGCTCCAGCAGCACCGGGTCGAGACCGGCATTGACCAGCCGCTCGGCGACGTACTCGGCGGCGGGCCGTTCCCGGCAGTCGCCGCCGCCCCGGTTGGTCGTGTCGATGCGGATGAGTTCGGAGGTGAACGTCACCACTTCGTCGAGGGCCCGGGCGTCGATGGGGGTGTCGTTCACGTCAGCCATACTGCTCCTCCACGGCGGCGGAGACGATCGTCGTGACCGCCTTGAATGTGCGAATGCCCTCGTACATCGTCCCGCTGGTGTACTCCACGCGCCTCTCGCCGCGTGCCCTGGCCACGCCGGGGACGACGGTGGCCGCGGCGGCGAGGTGCTCGGCGTCGAACTCGATCTCGACCGTGAACGGCCCGCCGTCCACGGGCTCGTGGCGTACGGCGAGGGCGGCCGCCTCCTTGGCCGCGGCGCGGATGTCGGCAGCGGTGCGGGCCGGGGTGCGGCAGACGGCCGCGTACCGCGAGACATGGTCCTTGACGGCGACCTTGAGCGCGCCGGGGGCGTAGCCGAGGGCGTCCTCGCAGGTGAGGTCGTCACCGGTGACGAGGACGACCGGGACGCCGTACTCGGCGACGACATGCGCGTTGAGGTGGCCCTCGCTCGCGCGGACGCCGTTCAGCCAGACGCCGGTGATGGAGTTGGCGAGGTAGGTGTGGGCGAGGACGCCCTCGGTGCCCGCGCCGGTGTGGTAGCCGACGAAGGCGATGCCGTCGACGTCGCCGTACTGCACGCCCTCGACCATGGAGAGGGACTTGTGACGGCCGGTGAGCATCTGGGCGCGCTCGTCGAGTTGTTCGAGGAGGAGATTGCGCATGGTCCAGTGCGCCTCGTTGATCAGCACCTCGTCAGCGCCGCCGTCGAGGAACCCGAGGACGGCCGCGTTCACGTCGGAGGTGAACAGGGAGCGGCAGCGTTCCCATTGAGGTGTCCCCGGCAGTACGTCAGCAGGCCAGGTCACCCCCGTGGCGCCCTCCATGTCGGCACTGATGAGGATCTTCACACTGTCTCCGTTCCGCTTCGGCCACGCTGCCAGAAGTGCACCTTACGACAGCGTGGCCGTGGAGCGGAGGGGCTGGTCACCCGCGTCCCGGACGTTCCCGGGACGCGGCCGGAGTCAGCCGAGCACCTTCTCCAAGGAGGCGAGGGCCGACTCGAGTTCGTCGCGAGTGATGGTCAGCGGCGGCGCGATGCGGATCGTGGAGCCGTGGGTGTCCTTGACGAGGACTCCCGCCGCCATCAGGCGTTCGCTGATGTCCCGGCCGGTGCCGATGGCGGGGTCGATGTCGACGCCCGCCCACAGGCCCCTGGCACGGAAGCCGACGACGCCCTTGCCGACGAGCCCGGCGAGGCCGTCGCGCAGGACCGCTCCCAGCTCGGTCGCCCGGCGCTGGAAGTCGCCGGTGGCGAGCAGGTCGACCACGGCGGAACCGACGGCGGCGGACAGCGGGTTGCCGCCGAACGTCGAGCCGTGCTCGCCCGGCCGCAGCACGCCGAGGACGTCGCGGCGGGCGACGACCGCGGAGACGGGGACGATGCCGCCGCCGAGTGCCTTGCCGAGCAGCAGCATGTCGGGGACGACGGACTCGTGGTCGAGGGCGAGGGTGGTGCCGGTGCGGCCGAGGCCGGACTGGATCTCGTCCGCGATGAACAGGCAGCCGGCCCGGCGGGTCAGGTCGCGCACCCCGGCGAGGTAGCCGTCGTCGGGGATGAGGACGCCCGCCTCGCCCTGGATGGGCTCGATGAGCACGGCGGCCGTGGTCTCGTCGATGGCGTTCTCGATGGCGGCGAGGTCGTTGTAGGGCACGACACGGAAGCCGGGCGTGAAGGGGCCGAAGCCGGCGCGCGCGGTCTCGTCGGTGGAGAAGCTGACGATGGTGGTGGTGCGGCCGTGGAAGTTGCCGTCGGCCACGATGATCGTGGCCTTCTCCGGGGCGACGCCCTTGACCTCGTAGGCCCACTTGCGGGCGACCTTGATCGCGCTCTCGACGGCCTCGGCGCCGGTGTTCATCGGCAGGGTCATCTCGAGGCCGGTGAGCTCGGCGAGGCCCTCGGCGAAGCCGGCCAGCTTGTCGTTGTGGAAGGCGCGCGAGGTGAGCGTGACCTCGTCGAGCTGGCGGTGCGCGGCGGCGATCAGGCCGGGGTGGCGGTGGCCGAAGTTCAGTGCCGAGTAGCCGGCCAGCATGTCGAGGTAGCGGCGGCCCTCGACGTCCTCGACCCAGACGCCCTCGGCGCGGGCGACGACGACGGGCAGCGGGTGGTAGTTGTGCGCCAGCGAGGTTTCCTCGGCGCGGATGAGCTCCTCGGAGGAGCGCTGGGTGCGTACGGGGGTGAGAGTCATGCGCGGATCTCCTGGGTGCAGCACTTGATGCCGCCGCCGGACTTGTGGAATTCGGACATGTCGACGGGAACGGGCTCGTAGCCGTGTGCGGCGAGCTGTTCGACGAGGGCCTTCGCCTGCGGGGCGACGAAGACGTTGCGGCCGTCGGAGACGGAGTTGAGGCCGAAGGCCGTGGCGTCCTCACGGGTGGCGATCACCGCGTCGGGGAACAGCCGCCGGAGCACCGCGAGGCTGCCCGGCGAGAACGCCTCCGGGTAGTAGGCGATGTTCGCCTCGCGCCCGTCGTGCCCGTCCTCCAGGACGAACAGGGCGGTGTCGAGGTGGTAGAAGTACGGGTCGACCAGCTGGAGGCCGATGACCGGTACTCCGAAGAACTCCTGCACGTCGCGGTGGGCCTCGACGCTCGTGCGGTAGCCCGTGCCGGCCAGGATGTACCCGCCGACGGGCACGAGGTCGCCCTCGCCCTCGCACACCTTCTCCGACCGGTGGACGTCGAACCCGGCGACCTTGAACCAGGCGGCGTACGGCTCCTCCTCCGGCCGGCGCTCCGGCGCGTGGAACCGGGAGCCGAAGACCTTGCTCTCGAGGACGAGCGCCGAGTTGGCGGCGAAGACCATGTCGGGCAGTTCGGCGTGCGGTTCGACGGAGTCGACCCGGTGGCCGAGCGCGCGGTAGGCGTCGGTGAGCGCGGTCCACTGGGACCTGGCGAGGTCGGGATCGACCTCGGCCTCCCCGCTCATCCACGGATTGATGGCGTACTTCACGTCGAAGTAACGAGGTTCGCAGACCAGGTAACGCCTGGGGCGAGGCACACGGCTGGGTGGCACCCGGGTTTCCTCCCGATTCTTGAGATGACCGGTGACAACCGGTGACGACCGGCGACCCCTCAACGGTAGGAATCAGGAGGTTCGGGCGACAAGGAACATCTGCTGCGTGTATACGCAGCGATGCTGCGTCGTGAGGCCGCTTCGCGGCATTTCACGTCGCCCGTCGGCTCACACCACCCTTTCGGGCTAACCGAGCGGCGCTCCGTACCAGCGCCAGGTGGCGGGACGGGGACGTCCGGGGAGGTCGGCACGGCCGGTGGACCACAGCAGGGAGGGCCACGGCGGGGCGTCCGCGGGGGCGCCGGGGAAGAGCCGGGCGAGCACCCGGGAGCAGATGCCGGCGGGCGGGTCCCACGACAGACCGAGCCCTTCGGCCAGATCGTGGGTGTGCACCAGGGTCTCCACGATGCCCATGGCGGCGAAGCCCTCGGCGTCCGACGCCCCGAAGACATGGTGGGAGCGCACATGCGGCGGGGTGGTGCGCACCATCGCGACGAGCAGCGCGCCGCTCGCCTCCAGGACCTGGAGCAGTCCGTCGGGCCCGGCGGCGCGGTTCGCGTGGACCGAGTTCGCGGGGCCGCCCGGCCGGCGGCTCTCGTAGACGAAGGGCACCTCGCGGTCCTGCGGCGGGGTGCGGGGGCCGAGCTGGACGGCGTACGCGAAGAGGTCGTCCGCGAGATGCTCGACGGTCTCCCAGCACGTCCACTCGAGCGTTCCTGCGTTGCCGTCCCAGGCCTCCGGGGGCGCGTCGCGGAGCGTGGCGACGGCGAGCCGCACGGCCCGGTCGAGGTCGTCGGCGGTGACGGGCGGGCGCTGCGCCTCTTCTGATCGCTGCATGCGGGAACGGTAACCGCCTCCGTCCCGGCGGCTGCCGGGCGGAGGCCGCAGACCGGTTCAGCCGGAGGTCGCGGCCCGGCCGGCACCGGCTTCGGGGCTGCTGGTGAGCAGGTGCGACAGGACCATGTAGCTGATCGTCTTGCGGATGAACGGTTCGGCCCTGATGCGTTCGAGCACCTCCTCGAAGTGCTCGACGTCCGTGGCCCGTACGTGCAGGAGCGCGTCGGCCCCGCCGGTCACCGTCATCGCGGCGGTGATCTCGGGATGGTTGCGCACGACCTGTGCGAGCCGCCGGGGCGGGGCGGCGCTGTCGCAGTACACCTCCACGTACGCCTCGGTGGCCCAGCCCAGCGCGGCCGGGCGCACCGTCGTGGTGAAGCCGGTGATGATGTCGTTCTCGCGCATCCGGTCGACGCGACGTTTGACCGCCGTGGCGGAGAGGCCGATCGCCGCGCCGATCTCCGTGAAACTCGTCCGCGCGTTCGCCACCAGAGCGGCGACGATCTTCCGGTCCAGTTCGTCGAACGGCGCGGATTTGTTCGTCATGTCGATGTTCCTTAGGACGGCCCTGTCGCGGGCGGACCTTATCGGAAGATGGCCATGGCCTGCACTTCCAGTACGGCGTCCTCACTGTTCCAGTCCTGGACCTTGCCGAGGCAGCGGGCCGAGAAGGTGCCGTCCGGCACCTCGTTGCGCAGCCCTTCGGTGGCGCAGGTGACCCGTACCCGCGGTCCGGCGGCCGGGTCGTCGGGGTCGCCGTAGGGCGCGAGGAACACCGTGGACTCGGGTGACTCGTCGATCTTGCGGAAGCGGGCGCGGATGAGCACAAAATCCTCGATGTCACGCAGCCGTACGTCCTGCTGCGAGGACCGGCCCGTTCCACCGGGCCGGTTCGCCAGTGCCCGGGTGAGTGCCGCGTTCCGTCTGACCGTGCCGCCCGCGAGGTCGACATGGACGATGACGTCGTTCTCCTCGAGCACGTCCATGATGATCCCGATCACCGAGATGGGTTCCGCGACCTCCATGTACTTGCTGACGATCTCGCTGTTGTCCCGTCTGCCGCCGCCGGCGCTCAGGCCGAAGACGGTGGCTCTGATGGTGCCGTCCTTGCTGTCGCTGGTCCGCTGCTCGACCTCCCTGCGCAGCGCCGCCGCGTAGCCGCGCATCTGGTAGTGGTCCATGACGGACCGGTCGTGCAGGTAGAAGCACATGCTGTAGGTGAGGTTCCGGGCGCCGCCGCGCCGGTTGGCCGCCAGTCGCCCGACGGCGAGGACGAGCAGTGCCGCCGCCCCTGCCACCGTCAGGGTCCACAGCAGCATCCACGGCCACCAGACGCCCCACCACGCCTCACTGAACACACCCACGGATCTCCTTGAACGCGCTGAGGAGGGACCGGTCCGTGGCGTCGACCATGCGGCCGCCCGTCGCCCGTGCCCCTCGGCCGAGTTCCCTCGTGTCCGCCTCGCCGTAGCGGATCGTGTACGTGCGCACCCGGCGGACGTCCTCCGGCAGCCGGGCGTGGGCGCGGACGAAGGAGTCCACGTCCATGCCGGCGTTGTTCTCGCCGTCCGTCATGAGGACGATGGACACCTGCCGCCCCGGCCGTTCCCGCAGATCACGGGCCACCGTGCGGTAGGCGTGGTCGAGCGAGGACCAGATGGCTGTGGAGCCGTCGAAGTCGTCGGCCGCGACGACGCCGCGCAACCGGTCCAGGTCCCGCTGCCCCTCGTAGGTGATGTGCCGCTCCTCGAGCACGCGGCCGCCGAACCGCATCACGGTGAGCGACTCGCCCCGGTAGAAACGGACGAACTTTCCCGAGGGCGAGTCGTCTCCCCCGGCGAGGGCGTCCATGGTCTCCCGCAGCCGCGCGATGCGTTCGCCGCGCATCGAGGTGGAGAAGTCGAGGAGGAAGACCACCTGGGCCGCCCGGTCCCGCTCCGGGTCGCCGTAGTCGGCGAGGAGCCGGTCGACGACCTTCTGGTCGTCGGGGAAGTACAGGGCGTTGCCGACCGGCTCCCGCAGCCGGTCGATCCGCTGCACGCCGGGGTCGATCGGCCTGCGCAGCGTACGCTCCATGATCTTCTTCTGGACGGGTTCGCTGCGCAACCAGTCGACCAGCCTGTCGTAGGCGGCCCGTTTCGCCGGGTCGAGCAGGAGCAGCGGATAGTCGGAGAGCACCATGCCGTCCCTGGGGTAGACGATCTCCAGCGGTTCACGGAGCCTGCCGCTGTCGTTGAGCGCCAGCAGTTCGGACTCGTAGGTGATCAGGCCGTTCAGCTCGTCCTGCCGCGCGGCGTAGCCGTCGGCGAGCTTCCCGGAGGCGTCGCCGGTGAGGACGTGTCCGGCGAAGAAGCCGTGCAGCCGCTCGCAGGAGACGTCCTCCGGGCGCAGGGCGGTGCCCGTGCCCGCGGCGGCCGTCGCCACTCCCACGAGAGCCGCGAGGCCGCTGTTGGTGTGGCGCGGGTCGGCCATGCCGAAACGCAGCGATCCGTCCGCCGCGGCGTCGGCGGCGTCCGCCCAGGAGATCTGGCCGCCCGTCGCGGCCTTGCGCAGCCGGTCGGCCATGGCCCGCTTCACGCCGAGGACGACGGGTGAGCGCATGATGTTGGTGGCCAGCGGCTTCTCCCCGTGCCCGCCGTTCGCCTTGGACTTGAGCAGGAAGTAGCGGTCGGAGGAGAGCCAGGCGAGGTCGTGTCCGGGGCGGTCCTCGCGCGCCGCGAGTTCGTTGCTGGCGTCCACGGTGCCGCGGTGGTCCATGTCGAGCGTGATGCCGGTGTCACGGCGCAGATCGTCGAGCAGGGGGGCCAGGTCGGCGAGTTCGGAACTGGCCAGCACCCGCAGGGTGACCGGTCCGGGGCGACCGGGGGCGCAGGCCGTGGCCGTGGCGAACCAGAGGACCGCCGTGCACAGGGCGATCAGGGTGGTTCCCCGGCGCCGCGGCTCCGTCAGGGCGGTCGCAAGGCGCCGCCGCTTCGTCACGGCCGTCAGGCCGGTCGCCAGGCGCCGCCGCTTCGTCACGGCCGTCCCCCGCCGCGGCTCCATCAGGCCGGTTGCCCGGCGCCGCGGCTTCATCAGGGCCGTCCCGGCAGCGCGTCGACCGTCGGGCAGTCGCCCACGACGGAGATCATCCTCTCCAGGTACCGCAGCCTCGGCATGGCGGTCCGTGTGTCGTCGCCCTCCGTGGCGGGGGCGGGCATGCCGCGCCCCTCGAGGAACCGCGTCAGCTGGTCACCGGAGACCTGCCCCGTCGGGTCGAGGATCCTGAAGCCCAGCTCCATGGCGCGCTGCCGGAGCTCCGGATCGTGTGTGATCAGCTCACCGAGCCGGTCCCCCTCCCTGTTGAGGGCGATGAACTGGGGCTGGGTGACGAACTGCCCTGAGGGGTAGAGCAGGACCCGCTCCCCGTCGAGCTTCTTCGACCTGGCCTTGTGGTTGAGCTGGTAGGCGAGGTACTGGTGCTCGTAGGCCACCACCACGGGGGCGATGTTCTTGCCCTCCGGCGAGATGTAGGTGCGGAACACGTCCGCGGCGGGCAGCCCCTGTTCCATGAGGTGCCTGATCTCTCGCCCGCGCGCGTCGGCCTCCTGGTCGGTGTCGGGCACCTCGTCACCGTCACCGTGCCACGTGAAGGCCACCAGGGCGAGGTAGGTGCCCGCCGAGTTGGACCCGCAGACATCGGGGGTCTGCGCGACGATCCGGTTGGCGTTGGTGATGCCGTGCCGCTTGATGCCGAGGTCGTCCCAGCGCCGCTTGTCGTGGATGTGGCGCAGGAACTCGGCCATGTCCAGGACGTAGTAGTGCGGCTGGTCCGCGACCGGGCCCGTCCCCCGGTGGGCCTTGGCCACGCCGGCGTCCTCGAGGGTCTCCGCGTACTCCCGGTAGGTGGCGAGCACGATGGGGCTGACGAACGGGCGGTGCACTTTGGCGTACTGGTTGCTCTTGGCCCGTTCGGAGGTGATCAGGTCCCCGGCGGGCTGGCCGGAGGGAAAGACGAAGTCGTAGGAGGAGATGTCCCGGACGGCGACCTCGCGCGAACCCGAAGCGGTGATGTGCACCCGTATGTGATGCTTCATCAGGATCCGCTGGACCTCCTCGTCCTCGAAGAAGTCCCGCTTGGACGCCATCTTGCCCTCCAGGGTGATGACGCCCTGGAAGGGCAGCAGGATGTTCCCGGAGACGGCGAGCACGCCGACCCCCGTCAGTACGGCGGCCAGCAGCGGCAGCACGACGACGAGGAAGCCGCGCCTCGACCACGACGAGCCCGACTCCCGCCTGATGCCCAGTCGTGGTTCCGCGGCGGCCCGTCTCTCCCCGACAGTCACGGGCGCTCCCCCTTCGTCCCCGTGTCACCAAGGAGGAGCTTTACCCTTCCGACTGGATTCGCATCCGGCCACCCGGCCAACAATCGGTGAACAACTCCCCCCGTACGCCGTTCTGTTGGCGGAGGGGACCGTTCAGCCGCCGGCGAGGCGCACGGTGCCGAGGATCCTGCGCACGGTCGCGTCCGGCACCTCCTCCCCCACTCCCTTCGCGCCGACGAACGTCCAGGAGAGGATGTCGCCCTTCGGGCTCTTGAAGGCGAACGTGGTCGCCTTGCCGTCGCTGTCGCACTTGCCCTCGGGCGCGACGCCCGCGGAGGAGGCGGTCGCCACGCTGCCCCGGATGCCCGACGCGGTGGTGAAGGGTTCGGCCGCGCCCTTGGTGACCTTGCCCCTGTCCGGCTGCGTGTAGCCGCCGTACACCCACAGGGAGGCGTTGTCGCGGGCGGCGTCCTGCACAGTCCTCGCCGCGCGCTCGGTACGGGAACCGGCGGCGGCGAGCCAGGTCTCGTCCGAGGAGCCGTCGAGGTCCCCGTCGGACACGCACCACTTCTCCTTGAGGATCGCCGGGGCCGAGAAGCCGACGAGCGGTGTGTCCTCCGGGTCACCGTGCTCCGTGACGTAGGTCGCCCAGGACGTCGACTTGAGTCCCCACTCGGGCGGTACGTCGAAGACAATGCCGGTCTTCGGGTTCGTCACGGTGCGCCAGCCGGGCACGGTCGGCTGCTCACCGCCGTCCGTGCGGGCGTCGTCGGTGGCCGGCGCCGGAGAGCCGGTCGGCGCCGGCGGCTGGGCGTCGTCGCCGCTGTCGCCGCCGAGGACCAGATATCCGGTCACCGCGGCGGCCACGACAGCCGCGGCGGCCACGAGCACGGCGACGACCGTCGCGGTGCTGCGCCGCCCGGCCCTGGCGGCCGGCGTCCCGGCGGGCTCGGTGGGCATGTCCCACGGCTGCTGCCGGCCCGCCGCCGGGGCGTAGGGATCGGGCTGTGGACCGTAGGGTCCGGGCTGTGGACCGTAGGGTCCGGGCGGCGGCGCCTGGTGCGGAGGTTGCTGAGGTTGCTGCGGTTGCTGCCCGCCGTCGGAGGGCTGCTGCTGTCCTGGCCACATGTGCAGCAACCCTATGCGGTGCCCCGAAACGCCTCAGGGCAGGGCGAGTTCGAACCACACCGTCTTGCCGTCGGCCGTGCGGCTCGTGCCCCACTCCTTGGAGAGGCTGCTCACCACGCGCAGCCCCCGCCCCTTCTCCGCGTCCGGGCGGGCGTCCAGCAGCGTCGGCAGCGTGTGGTCGTCGTCCGCCACCTCGCACAGCAACGACTCGGCGCGTACGAGCCGCAGTTCGGCGCGCCGACCGTCCGAGTGCCGTACGGCGTTGGCCACGACCTCACCCACCAGCAGCTCCGCGGTCTCCGCCAGGGCGCTCAGGTCCCAGGCGGCGAGCTGCTCCCGCACCAGCCGGCGCGCCCTCGCCGACTCCCGCGGGTCCAGGGACAGTTCCCAGGCCGCGACGGAGTCGGCGTCGATGCCGTTGAGTCTGGCCATCAGCAGCGCCACGTCGTCCTTGCGCCCGCCCTTGGTGCCCAGCGCGCGGATGATGGTGTCGCAGGCGTCGTCCATCGAGGCGGCCGGATGGGCGGCGGACTCGCAGAGCGTGGCCAGTCCCACACCGATGTCCTCGCCGCGCATCTCGACCAGTCCGTCGGTGCACATGACGAGCCGGTCGCCGGGCGACACGGGCACACGGACGCTCTCGAAGGGCACCCCACCGACGCCGATGGGCGCGCCGGTGGGCAGGTCCAGCAGATCGCTGCGCCCGTCGGCGGCTCGGACGACCACGGGCGGCACATGGCCCGCGTTCGCGAGGTGCAGTTCACCGGCGACCGGGTCGTACACCGCGTAGAGGCAGGTGGCCAGGTAGTGCTCGCCGAGGCGCTGGGCGAGGTCGTCGAGGTTGCGGAGAAGCTGTGCGGGCGGCAGGTCGAGCGCCGCCATCGTCTGCACGGCGGTGCGCAACTGGCCCATCATCGCGGCCGAGTTGAGTCCGTGACCCATCACGTCGCCGACGACCAGCGCGGTGCGCGAGCCCGGCAGCTTGACGGTGTCGAACCAGTCGCCGCCGACCCTGCCCAGCAGGGTGCCGGGCAGATACCGGGTGGCGGTGTCGCAACCGGCCATGCGTGGGGTGACGTGCGGCAGCATCGAGTCCTGGAGCGTCTCGGCGACGTTCTCCTGGTACGTGTACATCCGGGCGTTGTCGATCACGAGCCCGGCCCGCGCCGCCAGTTCGGCGCCGGTGACCTGGTCCATGTCGTTGAACTCGGCCCGCTCGGGGTGGCGCAGCAGGATCATGCAGCCGAGGACGACGTTGCGGGCCTTGAGCGGCGCGATCAGCATGGACCGGCCGTTGATCATGGGGCGCATGTCCCGCTTGTCGAACTGCTCGGCCATGGCGTTGCCCATCTCCTCGCTGATGCGGGGAACGAGCACCGGCTCACCCGTGATCATGCACTGGAAGAAGGGCGTGTGAGCGGGGAAGGGCATGGATTCGCCGACCGGTACGACGTCGTCCCAGCGGCCCGGCTCGTCGACGTGCTCGAAGGCGACGCGGTGCCACATCGTGGTCGCGTCGGGGTCGCCGTCGGAGAACCCCTCACCCGCGACGACCTCCTCGCGGAGGTACGTGCAGGCGATGTCGCTGAACCGCGGCACGACGGCGCCGCTGATCTCCTGGATCGTACGGGCGAGGTCGAGGGAGGAGCCGATGTGTCCGCTGACCTCGTTCAGGAATTCCAGCCGCTCGCGCACCGCCGCGTACTCGATGTCCTGTGCGAGATCGGCCGCGTCGACGGGACGCCCGGCCGCCACGGCCTGCTGCGCCGCCTGCTGCCGGGCCCGGCGCTCGGCACGCCGCGGCACACCCCAGTCGGGAGTGACGGGCACCCGGTCGTGGTGGCTGAACTCCAGTACGGGGTAGCCGAGGTCGAGGACCTGGGAGACGATCCGCGTCGACTGCTGGACGCTCATGCTGGGCAGGATCTCGGGCAGTCCGCGCGCCAGTTCGTCGGCGCCGGGGAACTCGGTGTGCAGGGCGAAGCCCGGCGCGATCCGTTCGGCGCTCTCGTCGCTCTCGCCGCCGCCGAACCGTCCTGCGTCCGCCGCCAGCACGAGCAGACGCTCCTCGCCCGGGCCGACCATGGGATAGGCCCACCACAGCACGTCCACCCGGTCCCGCCCCGGTTCCGAGAGACGGGCACGGCCGGCGGTGGGGTAGGCGGTCAGCCCGCCCAGGCAGGCGTCCAGGCCGCGCCCGAGTCCGCTGTACGCGTCGTACGGGTCATAGGCGCTGTCGTCGTCGGCCAGGGCACCGGAGACCGGCAGCAGTTCGACCGCGGGCCGGCCGACCGCCTCGTGCCTGGCGGGCCCGAACAGCCGGCGGGCGCCGGTGGACCAGTGCGAGACGAGGCCGTCGCCGTCCACGACGACCACGGCAAGCGGAATCCGGCCGGGCACGGCGTTCTGATGGGGCGGCGTCGGCGGAACACCACTGTCCATGGATGGAGGGCTCCTTCCCCGCCGCCGGGATCTGCGGCCTTGGTCACCACGTTACGGGCAGTTCGGGGTCGTGCGCCGGGCATTGGTGGAACAGGTTGTGCGCCCGCGCGAAACTGACAAATGGTCAATCGTCCTGTCCGGCACCGCTGATGACGCCCGCGGCCCCTGCCCGGCCCGGTGCCGCGCCGTCCCGGCCGTCAGTCCGCGTGGCCGAGTTGCAGGTCGCGCTCGGTCCGTCCGCCGCCGGCGACCTGGAGGACGGTGGCGACCGGCGGGTAACCCGAGGCGATGACCGTGTACTCGCCGGACGACAGGTCCACGAACCGGAATGTGCCGTCCGAGCCGGTGGTGAGCGTGTCGACCACGTTGCCCGCCGCGTCGAGCAGGGTGACGCGCGCGTCGTCGACCGCCCGCCCGTCCCCGGCCCGTACGGTGCCCCGCAGCACGGCTCCCCCGGCCAGTTCGATGTCCTGCCGGGTCTCGCGGGACGGCTGCACGCTCACGGGGTGCGCGGCGGGCCGGAAGGCGGGGGCGCTCGCGGCGAGGGTGTACTCCCCGGCCACCAGTTCGGTCATCACATAGCCGCCCTCCCGTCCGCTGCGGGTGGTCGCCACGACCTCGCCGCGTACGTCGGTGAGGGTGACGGCGGCGTCCCGTACGGGGCTGCCGTCCGCGGTGACGACGACACCCGCGAGGCGGCCCGCACCGCCTAGGACGACATCGAGGTCGACGGGCCGCTCGCCGACGGTCACGGTGACGGCCTGGGGCTGGTGCCCGCCGGCCGCCGCGATCATCACGTAGGCACCGGGACCGGGGACGCTCAGCGCGTACCGCCCGTCCTCGCCGCTCGCGCCCCGCCCGATCTGCGTCCCCTGCACATCGATGAGGGTGAGGGCGGCGCGCGGGACGCTGCTGCCGTCGTGGTGCTGGACGGTGCCGCAGACGGGGACACCGGAGGGGTGCGACACGGCCGCGGGCTGTGCGAAGGCGTGCGCAGGGGCGGTGCGGGCGTGCGGGACGGCGGTCGGCTCGGCGGACACGTTGTGGGACACCAGTGGTCTCTCCTTGAGGAAGAAGGCGATGAACAGGCCGACCAGGAGCACCGGCACGAGGTAGAGGAAGATCCGGGGCATCGCGTCGGCGTAGGCCTGGACGTAGCCGTCGCGCAGGGCGGGCGGCATGGCGTGCACCAGCTGCGGGGTGATGGAGGCCGGGTCGGGCAGGCCCGCGCCGGCCGGGAGGCGGCCCGCGAGCGCGTCGGTGAGCCGGTCGGCGAAGAGGGTGCCGAAGACGGCGGCGCCGACGCTGCCGCCGATCTGCCGGAAGTAGTTGTTGGCGCTGGTCGCGGTGCCGAGGTCGGCGGGCGGGACGGCGTTCTGCACCGCCAGGATCAGGACCGGCATCACCAGACCGATGCCCACGCCGAGCACGGCCTGCCAGACGCTGTACTCCAGGCGTGGCGTGTCCGCTTCGAGGCGGGACAGCAACCACATGCCGACGGCGGAGAGCGCGCCGCCGAGCACCGGGTAGACCTTGTAGCGGCCGGTGCGGCTGATGAGTTGGCCGGAGACGACCGAGGCGATCACGATCCCGCCCGTCATCGGGAGCATCAGCAGCCCCGACTCGGTGGCGCTGGCTCCGTCGACCATCTGCAGGAAGGTCGGCAGGTAGCTCGCGGCACCGAAGAGGGCGACGCCGACGACCGCGCCGACGAGTGAGGTGATGTTGAAGACGGAGTCGCGGAACAGGCGCAGCGGGATGAGCGGTTCCGGCGCGAAGTGCTCGACCAGCAGGAAGAGCACGGTACTGGCGGCCGCCCCGGCGCCGAGGCCGATGATCACGCGCGAGTCCCACTCGTACTCCGTGCCGCCCCAACTGGTCAGCAGCACCAGGCAGGTGGAGGCGGCGGCCAGGAACAGCACGCCGAGGACGTCGAGACGGCCCCGGGTCGCCGGCCTGGGGAGCCGCAGCACCGCGCTGACCACGATCAGGGTGAGCAGGCCGAAGGGCACGTTGAAGTAGAAGCACCAGCGCCAGGAGGCGTGGTCGGTGAAGAACCCGCCGAGCAGGGGGCCGGCGACGGAGGCGAGTCCGAAGGCGGCGCCGATGAGGCCCATGAAGCGGCCGCGTTCGCGGGGCGGGACGATGTCCGCGATGATCGCCTGCACGCCGATCATGAGTCCGCCGGCGCCGATGCCCTGGACGGCGCGGAACGCGATCAGTTCGTTCATGGTGCGTGACCACCCGGCGAGGGCGGATCCGACGACGAAGACGACGATGGCGAACTGGAAGACGCCCTTGCGGCCGTAGAGGTCGCCGAGTTTGCCGTAGACCGGCAGGCCGATCGTGGCGGTCAGCAGGTAGGCGGTGATCGCCCACGGCATCCGGTCGAGGCCCTGCAGCTCGCCGACGATCTTCGGGAGGGCGGTGGCGACGATCATCTGCTCGAGGGCGGCGAGCAGCAGGGCGAGCATCAGGCTCATGAAGACGAGCCGTACGCGGCGGGGGCTGAGGGGCGCGGGGGCCGTCTCGGCGACGGGCGGTGGCGGTGGCGGGTCGGCAGGGCTGCCGGTGGTGCCCGGTGCGGCCAGCTCGTCCTTCACCAGAGTGATGCCGCCCACGTCCGTCTCCCCTCGCCGCACTGCTCGTCGCACTCTGCGGCGTCATTCTTCGCATTGCATGCGAAGGGGGAGCAAGTCGGGCAAGGGTCCGGCCCGGCGTTCGAGGGCACGCTCAACAGGCCCTGGGGGTGGCGCATTTGGGGTGCCCACCAGCGGATTTCCCCCGACCCGGCGCGCGCGGGGGCGCGGGGGGCGCACGGCCGGGCCGGGAGGAAGTCCACTCGAACCGGTGAGGTTACTTCTCCACGTTCGCGGCGAGGTTGGCGAGCAACGCGTCGTAGATGCGACCGAGCCCCTTGGGCGCGAAGGTCCTCTCGAAGAAGCCGCCGATGCCGCCGGCACCGTTCCACACGGTGCTCACGACGACCTTGCACCTGCCCTCACCGGCCGGGGTGACGGCCCAGGTGGTGACCATGGAGGAGTTGCGGTCCTTCTCGACGAGCCGTCCGTCGCTGGGCTCGGTCACCTCGAGCAGGCAGTCGCGGACCCGCTTGCTGGTCGCCTGGAGCTTCCAGTGGACGAGAGTGCCCTCACCGTCGCCGCCCTCGCGGACCTCGTACTCGCTGAAGTGCTCGGGCAGGAGCTTCGCGCGGGTGTTCTCGTAGTCGGCCACGGCATCGAACACCGTCTCCGCGTCCGCCGCGACGATCCGTTCCGTGGTGGCTTCGACCTGCGCCATTTCGTTACTCCTCCAGCACTCGCTCCAGCGGGATGCCGCTAGCCAACCACCTCGTGCCCGGCCCCCCAAATCCGGGTTGCGGCGATCATGGGAACAGATGTTCTATTCTGAGGTCAGTGCGAACGAGGAGGCACCCATGCGCTGGGACAATCTGGTCGAAGGCCCCGCCACGTCCGGGGACTCCGCCCTGTTCGGGACGTCGGCGGTCGTCACCCGGACCTTCGACACGCCCGAGTTCAAGGGCATCACCTTCCACGAGGTCCGAGCGCGTTCGATCCTGAACAGGGTGCCGGGGGCGTCACGGATGCCGTTCGAATGGACGGTCAATCCGTACCGCGGCTGTACGCACGCCTGCGTCTACTGCTTCGCCCGCAAGACGCACAGCTATCTGGACCTCGACACCGGCCTCGGCTTCGACTCCCAGATCGTCGTCAAGGTCAACGCCCCCGAACTGCTGCGCCGCCAGCTGGCCTCGCGCCAGTGGCAGGGCGCGCACGTCGCCATGGGCACCAACGTCGACTGCTACCAGCGGGCGGAGGGCAGGTACCGGCTGATGCCCGGCATCATCTCCGCCCTGCGCGACCACGCCAACCCGTTCTCCGTCCTGACCAAGGGCACGCTGATCCTGCGCGACCTGGACCTGCTGGTCCAGGCCGCGCAGGTCACCGAGGTGGGCATCTCCGTATCCGTCGGCTTCATCGACCGCGAGCTGTGGCGCACGGTCGAACCCGGCACCCCCTCCCCCGAGCGCCGCCTCGACGTCGTGCGCACCCTCACGGAACACGGCATCGGCTGCGGCGTACTGATGGCGCCCGTCGTCCCGTTCCTCGGCGATCACCCGGATCAACTGCGCGCCACGGTCCGGGCGATCGCGGCGGCGGGCGCGACGTCCGTCACCCCGCTCGTACTGCACCTGCGGCCCGGGGCCCGCGAGTGGTTCATGGCCTGGCTGCGCCAACACCATCCGCATCTGGTCGGGCGGTACGAGCGCCTCTACGCGGAGGGGGCGTACGCGCCCAAGTGGTACCAGCGCCGGATCACCCGCCATGTGCACGAACTGGCCACCGAGTTCGGCATCGGCCCCTCCGGCCGGGACGGGCACCGCCGTGTGCCGGTGCGCCCCGAGCCGATGGCACCGGAGCCGACCCAGCTCACACTGCTCTGACAGCTTCCAGTCGCCCTCGGCGAGCGGCCGCCCGGGGATCGCGCCGAAGGACGCGGCCATCACCAGGCCGACACCCAGACCGGGCGGCGCAAAGAACGGCGGCCGCATGGCGGCGTACGGGAACCCGGCGTCCCCGGTCAGCATCCAGAAGGCGGCGCGGACTCCAACCGCACACCGATGGGCATGGTCACGAGCGCGCCGTATCCCGCTGTCGTCACGCCTCCAGTCTCGCCAGCGCCGCCGACGCCGCCGCCGTCAGACGGGGATGGGGCAGCGCGGCGCGCACGACCTCGGCGGCGCGCCTGTCGCCGAGCGCGCCCAGGCCCTCCACGCACGCAAGCGCCACGCGCCAGTGCGGATCACCGGGGCCGAGGCGGCGCCGCAGGACCGTGACGAGTGCCGGGGCGGACTCGGGGGCGCGCAGCCGGGTCAGCAGCCGCACCGGCAACAGGGCGTAGGCGACGCGCAGTTCGTTGGTGGCCAGCGCGGCCGCGGCGCGGGGTGTACGGGGGTCGCGCAGCGCGTACAGCGCGTGGGCGGCGGACACGCAGCGCTCGGGGTCGCGGTGGTTGAGCAGGAGGACCAGCGACTCGAAGGCCCGGCGGTCGCCGGCGCAGCCGAGGCGGAACGCGGCGAGTTCACGGGCCCACAGCGGGCGTTCGTGTTCGGTGAGGACCGCGGCGAGTTCGTCCTGATCGGTGGTGGCGAGCAGGCGCTCGAAGTCCGCCCCGCCGCCCGCCTCGTCCCGTATCCGGCTCGCGAGCGACCGCAACTCCTCGTCCATGGACGAAGCGTATCCACGCGGCAGGGCGCGATCCAGATCACACGGATGCGTCCGGATCGAGGGCTGGCGCGCTCGTTACCCGCGAGTTAATCTCAGGTGAGCGGGTCAACCCCGCGACTCCCGGTGGCCTGGTGACGCAGCCGCCGAGAGGTTGTCGGTTCGGCTTCGAGGTTTCGAGCGTTTCGAGCGTTTTCCAGCGTTTTCGAGCCTCGCGAAGCACGCAGTACGGCGCGGCCCGGGACAGGCCCGTCGATCCAGCACCACGACACGCGCCTCCCGCGCGCCGTACGCCTCCTCGGTGTCCGGTTCTCGCGCCCGCGGACCCTTCATGTTCCGCCCACGCGCGCTCCTCATCAGTCGTCACTCATCCCTGGAGTCCCGTGATGGACACCCCTCTCCACACCATTGCCGTCGTCGGTCTCGGCACCATGGGCACCGGCATCGCCGAGGTCCTTGCCCGTGCCGGCCGTGAGGTCGTCGGCATCGACATCAGCGACGCCGCCGCCCGCAGGGCCGTCGCCGCCCTCGAGGCGTCCACCGCCCGCGCCGTGGAACGCGAGCGGATCACCGAGGAGGAGCGCCGCAACACCCTCGCCCGCTTCCGCACCTTCTCCGACCTGCAGGCCGCCGCGGAGGCCGACCTCGTGATCGAGGTCGTGCCCGAGTCGTACGAGGCCAAGCAGCAGGTCTTCCGCGAACTCGACGGCGTCGTCCGCCCGGACGCGATCATCGCGACCGGCACCAACGCCCTCTCCGTGACGCGCCTCGCCGCCGACTCCGAGCACCCGGAGCGCGTGCTCGGTCTGCACTTCTTCAACCCGGCCCCGGCGATGAAGCTCGTCGAGGTCGTCTCCTCCGTGCTGACCGCCCCGACGGCCGTGGAGAGTGTCACGGCGCTCGCCCGCGAGCTCGGCAAGGAGCCCGTCGCGGTCGGCGACCGTCCGGGATTCGTCGCGGACGGCCTGCTGTTCGGCTACCTCAACCAGGCGGCCGCGATGTACGAGTCGCGCTACGCCTCCCGCGAGGACATCGACGCGGCGATGAAGCTGGGCTGCGGCCTGCCGATGGGACCGCTCGCGCTGCTCGACCTGATCGGCATCGACACCGCCCGCACCGTCCTGGACGCGATGTACGCGGAGTCGCACGACCGGCTGCACGCGCCGGCGCCGATCCTCAAGCAGCTCAGCGAGGCGGGACTGACCGGCCGTAAGACGGGCCGCGGTTTCTACACCTACGCCGCGGCCGGCACCGCGGAGGTCGTGGCGGACGCCCTGACCCCGCGGCCGTCCGCCGACGCCGCCGCGGGCCGTGAGGTCCGCTCGGTCGGCGTGGCCGGCTCCGGCACCATGGCGAGCGGCATCGCGGAGGTCTTCGCCAAGGCCGGTTACGACGTCGTGCTCGCGGCCCGCAGCCTGGAGAAGGCGGAGGTCGCCAAGGGCCGCATCGGCAAGTCGCTCGCCCGATCCGTCTCCAAGGGCCGGATGACAGAGGAGGCCCGCGAGGCCACCCTCGGCCGCATCTCCCCGGCCGGTTCGCTGGACGCCTTCGCCGACGTGGACCTGGCGCTGGAGGCGGTGGCGGAGGACCTGGAGATCAAGCAGCAGCTGTTCGCCGCCCTCGACAAGATCTGCAAGCCGGGCGCGGTGCTCGCCACCACCACCTCCTCGCTGCCGGTCGTCGCCTGCGCCCGCGCCACCTCGCGCCCGCAGGACGTCATCGGCATGCACTTCTTCAACCCGGCCCCGGCGATGAAGCTCGTCGAGGTGGTCCGCACGGTGCTGACCTCCGACGATGTGCACGCCACGGTGCGCGAGGTCACCACGAAGATCAGGAAGCACCCGGTGGACTGCGGCGACCGAGCCGGCTTCATCGTGAACGCGCTGCTCTTCCCGTACCTGAACAACGCGATCAAGATGGTCGAGCAGCACTACGCCTCGCTCGACGACATCGACGCCGCGATGAAGCTCGGCGGCGGCTACCCGATGGGCCCGTTCGAACTGCTCGACGTGGTCGGCCTCGATGTCTCGCTCGCCATCGAGAAGGTGCTGCACAGCGAGTTCCGCGACCCCGGCCTCGCCCCGGCGCCGCTGCTGGAGCACCTGGTCGCCGCGGGATGCCTCGGCCGCAAGACGGGCCGCGGCTTCCGCGAATATGCCCGGCGCTGAGTTCGACGCCGGCTGGGGCGGGCTGCTCGGTCCGGGCGGCCCGCCCCCGGCTCCGGGCGAGGGGGCGGCCCCGCAGGCGCATCCGGCTGCCCGGATGCAGTACGTTCAGATCATGCCCCAGCCCGCTGACTCCCCCCGCCGCCCCGGCCGCGCCGGCGCCACGACCGACGCTCCGGAGAGCGCCGCGGGATCCCGCGCCGCCGCGCAACGCCTGAAGATGCGCCGCGAACTGGCGACGGCGGCCATGGAGTTGTTCGCGACGAAGGGGTACGAGGCGACGACCGTCGACGAGATCGCCGCCACCGCGGGGGTGGCACGGCGGACCTTCTTCCGCCACTTCCGCTCCAAGGAAGAGGCGATCTTCCCCGACCACGACGACACCCTGGTCCGCGCCGAGGCGGTGCTGAACGCCGCGCCGCCCCACGAGCATCCGCTGGACACCGTCTGCCGGGGCATCAAGGAGGTCATGCGGATGTACGCCGCCTCCCCCGCGGTCTCCGTCGAGCGCTACCGCCTCACGCGTGAGGTGCCGACGCTGCGGGAGCGTGAGATCGCCTCGGTGGCCCGTTACGAGCGGCTGTTCACGCGCTATCTGCTGGGCCACTTCGACGAGCGCGACCACCACGACGGAAACGACGACCCCCTGCTGGCGGAGGTGGCCGCGTCCGCCGTGGTCACCGCGCACAACCATGTGCTGCGCCGCTGGCTGCGGGCGGGCGGGCAGGGCGATGTGGAGACCCAGCTGGACCACGCGTTCGCCATCGTCCGTGACACGTTCGGCACCGGCATAGGAGCGGGCCGCAGGAGCACGTCGGTCATGACCGACGGTCCGGCGGCGCAGGAGCCGGCGGTCACCGCCCGCGCCCACGGCGAGGTGCTGGTCACGGTCGCGCGTACGGACGCCCCGCTGAGCGAGGTCATGCGGACCATCGAGAGGGCACTCAGGCAGCCCTGACCCCTCGCGGACACCCGGCCGATGGCCGCCCGATTCGGGCGGCCATCGGCCTTTTTGCACCCGCATTCGATCGATCATCGCTCATATGTGTCGCACAGATTGCATCTGAGAGAAATTCTTGGCACGGAGTGTCTTGCGACCTGGCACGCCGTGCCATACGTTGATGGTGTCCGGGCGGCCGGCGTGCAGAGACCTCTCGTACGCCGGCTGTCCCAGCAACCGTCCACGGTCGCCCGCCCGGACGCCTGCGTCACAGGCACCTTCAAGCGCTCACCCGCGCCGCCAGCAGCACCACCGCCGAACCGACGGCACACCTCCACAGCAGCACCACCATCCCGACGTTCCCCTCAGTGTCCGCGCACGGACGCTCTTCTCCCCCGGACTCCGCCCGGGGGACCCCCTGGAGGCAACACCGTGAAGGAAATCCTGGACGCGATCCAGTCGACGGAATCGACGTCGGCCGACTTCGCCGCACTGAAGCTCCCGGAGTCGTACCGCGCGATCACCGTGCACAAGGACGAGACCGAGATGTTCGCCGGTCTCGAGACCCGGGAGAAGGACCCCCGCAAGTCGATCCACCTGGACGACGTGCCGGTGCCCGAACTCGGCCCGGGCGAGGCTCTGGTGGCCGTGATGGCTTCCTCGGTCAACTACAACTCCGTGTGGACCTCGATCTTCGAGCCGCTGTCCACCTTCGGGTTCCTCGAGCGCTACGGCCGCCTGTCGGAGCTGACCAAGCGCCACGACCTGCCGTACCACGTCATCGGCTCCGACCTCGCGGGCGTCGTGCTGCGCACCGGCCCCGGCGTGAACGCCTGGAACCCGGGCGACGAGGTCGTCGCACACTGCCTCTCGGTCGAACTGGAGTCCTCCGACGGCCACAACGACACGATGCTCGACCCCGAGCAGCGCATCTGGGGCTTCGAGACCAACTTCGGCGGCCTCGCGGAGATCGCGCTGGTCAAGTCGAACCAGCTGATGCCCAAGCCCAAGCACCTCAGCTGGGAGGAAGCCGCGGCCCCGGGCCTGGTCAACTCCACCGCGTACCGCCAGCTGGTCTCCCGCAACGGCGCCGGCATGAAGCAGGGCGACAACGTCCTGATCTGGGGAGCGAGCGGCGGACTCGGCTCCTACGCCACCCAGTTCGCGCTGGCCGGCGGCGCCAACCCGATCTGTGTCGTCTCCAGCGACCAGAAGGCGGACATCTGCCGCTCCATGGGCGCCGAGGCGATCATCGACCGCAACGCGGAGGGCTACAAGTTCTGGAAGGACGAGCGGACCCAGGACCCGAAGGAGTGGAAGCGGTTCGGCAAGCGCATCCGCGAGTTCACCGGCGGCGAGGACATCGACATCGTCTTCGAGCACCCGGGCCGCGAGACCTTCGGCGCCTCCGTCTACGTCACCCGCAAGGGCGGCACCATCACCACCTGCGCGTCGACCTCTGGCTACATGCACGAGTACGACAACCGCTACCTGTGGATGTCGCTCAAGCGGATCATCGGCTCGCACTTCGCCAACTACCGCGAGGCGTGGGAGGCCAACCGCCTGATCGCCAAGGGCAAGATCCACCCGACGCTGTCCAAGGTCTACTCCCTCGAGGACACCGGCCAGGCCGCGTACGACGTGCACCGCAACCTCCACCAGGGCAAGGTCGGCGTCCTCGCGCTGGCGCCGCAGGAGGGCCTGGGCGTCAAGGACCCGGAGATGCGCGAGAAGCACATCGACGCGATCAACCGCTTCCGGAACGTGTGACGACATGACGGAGCAGCGCAAGAAGGACCGGCCCTGGCTCATGCGGACGTACGCCGGTCACTCCACGGCCGAGGCGTCCAACGAGCTGTACCGGCGCAACCTCGCCAAGGGCCAGACGGGTCTGTCGGTCGCCTTCGACCTGCCGACCCAGACCGGTTACGACCCCGACCACATCCTCGCCCGCGGCGAGGTCGGCCGGGTCGGCGTGCCGGTGTCCCACCTCGGCGACATGCGCAGGCTGTTCCAGGACATCCCCCTGGAGCAGATGAACACCTCGATGACCATCAACGCCACCGCGATGTGGCTGCTGGCGATGTACCAGGTGGTCGCCGAGGAGCAGGGAGCGGACATCCGCCTGCTCCAGGGCACGACGCAGAACGACATCGTCAAGGAGTACCTGTCGCGCGGGACGCACGTCTTCCCGCCCGGTCCTTCGCTGCGCCTGACCACCGACATGATCACGTACACGGTGGCCAACATCCCCAAGTGGAACCCGATCAACATCTGCAGCTACCACCTGCAGGAGGCCGGCGCCACGCCGGTCCAGGAGATCGCGTACGCGATGTCCACCGCGATCGCCGTGCTCGACGCCGTCCGTGACTCGGGCCAGGTGCCGACCGAGAAGTTCGGTGACGTGGTCGCCCGTATCTCGTTCTTCGTGAACGCGGGCGTCCGGTTCGTCGAGGAGATGTGCAAGATGCGGGCCTTCGGCCGCATCTGGGACAAGGTCACCCGCGAGCGGTACGGCATCGAGAACGAGAAGCAGCGCCGCTTCCGCTACGGCGTGCAGGTCAACTCCCTGGGCCTGACGGAGGCGCAGCCGGAGAACAACGTCCAGCGCATCGTCCTCGAGATGCTGGCCGTGACACTGTCCAAGGACGCCCGGGCCCGTGCCGTTCAGCTGCCCGCCTGGAACGAGGCGCTGGGTCTGCCCCGGCCCTGGGACCAGCAGTGGTCGCTGCGCATCCAGCAGGTGCTGGCGCACGAGTCCGACCTCCTGGAGTACGAGGACATCTTCGCCGGTTCGCACGTCGTCGAGGCCAAGGTCGGCGCCCTCGTCGACGAGTGCCTGGCGGAGATCGACCGGATCCAGGAGATGGGCGGCGCGATGGCGGCCGTCGAGTCCGGCTACCTCAAGTCGCGGCTGGTCTCCTCGCACGCCGAGCGGCGGGCTCGGATCGAGGCGGGCGACGAGAAGATCGTCGGCGTCAACATCTACGAGACGACAGAGGAGAACCCGCTCACCGCGGATCTCGACACGGCGATCATGACGGTCGACCCGGCGAACGAGGCGCGGGTCGTCGCGAAGCTGCACGAGTGGCGCGCGGACCGGGACGAGTCCCGCGCCGCCGAGTCGCTCGCCGCCCTGAAGAAGGCGGCCGCGGGGACCGAGAACCTGATGGCGGCCACCGTCGAGTGTGCGCGTGCGGGCGTCACGACCGGCGAGTGGGCCTGGGCGCTGCGTGACGTCTTCGGCGAGTTCCGTGCGCCGACGGGCGTCAGCAGCGCCCCGGTGGCGGTCACCGCGGAGGCGGGCACCCCGCTCGCCGTCGTACGCGAGAAGGTGTCGCGCACCGCGGACGAGCTGGGCGTCGGCCGGCTGCGGCTGCTGGTCGGAAAGCCGGGCCTGGACGGGCACTCCAACGGCGCCGAGCAGATCGCCGTACGCGCCCGTGACGCCGGGTTCGAGGTGGTCTACCAGGGCATCCGGCTCACGCCCGAGCAGATCGTCTCCGCCGCCCTCGCGGAGGACGTGCACTGCGTGGGCCTGTCCATCCTGTCCGGCTCGCACGCCGAGCTGGTGCCGGACGTGCTGCGGCGGCTGCGAGAGGCCGGCGCGGCCACTTCCCCCGGGCCCGGCGGCCCGGGAGACACCCCTGTACCGGTGATCGTCGGCGGGATCATCCCGAACGCCGATGCCGCAGAGCTGAAGGCGGCGGGAGTGGCCGCCGTCTTCACCCCGAAGGACTTCGGTATCACGGAGATCATCGGCCGTATCGTCGACGAGATCCGTACAGCGAACAAGCTCGACCCTCTGGAGGTCCCCGCATGACCACGCCTGTGCACCCGGTGAACCGTCTCCGTCCGCGCCGTTCCTGCCTGGCCGTGCCGGGCTCGAACCCGCGCTTCCTGGAGAAGGCCCAGGGTCTGCCGGCCGACCAGGTCTTCCTGGACCTGGAGGACGCCTGTGCGCCGCTCGCCAAGCCGGACGCGCGCCACACCATCGTGAAGTTCCTCAACGAGGGCGACTGGACCGGCAAGACGCGTGTGGTGCGGGTCAACGACTGGACCACTCACTGGACGTACCGTGACGTCGTCACCGTCGTCGAGGGCGCCGGCCAGAACCTCGACTGCATCATGCTGCCGAAGGTGCAGGACGCCCAGCAGGTCGTCGCGCTGGACCTGCTGCTCACGCAGATCGAGAAGACCATGGGCTTCGAGGTCGGCAAGATCGGCATCGAGGCGCAGATCGAGAACGCCCGGGGTCTCAACAACGTCAACGAGATCGCGCAGGCCTCCCCGCGCGTCGAGACCATCATCTTCGGCCCGGCCGACTTCATGGCCTCGATCAACATGAAGTCGCTGGTCGTCGGCGAGCAGCCGCCCGGTTACGACGCCGACGCGTACCACTACATCCTGATGAAGATCCTGATGGCCGCCCGGGCCAACAACCTCCAGGCGATCGACGGTCCCTACCTGCAGATCCGCAACATCGACGGCTACCGCGCGGTCGCGCAGCGCGCCGCGGCGCTCGGCTTCGACGGCAAGTGGGTGCTGCACCCGGGCCAGGTCGAGGCGTCCAACGAGATCTTCTCGCCCTCCCAGGAGGACTACGACCACGCCGAGCTGATCCTCGACGCGTACGACTACTACACGTCCGAGGCCGGCGGCAAGAAGGGCTCGGCGATGCTCGGCGACGAGATGATCGACGAGGCCAGCCGCAAGATGGCACTGGTCGTCTCCGGCAAGGGGCGTGCGGCCGGCATGCAGCGGACCAGCAAGTTCGAACTGCCCGATTCGGAAAAGAAGACGGAGGCGTGAGCGAGATGCAGTTCGGACGCACCTACGAGGAGTTCGAGGTCGGGGCGGTCTACAAGCACTGGCCCGGGAAGACGGTCACCGAGTACGACGACCATCTCTTCTGTCTTCTGACGATGAACCACCACCCCCTCCACATGGACGTCAACTATGCGGAGAACACGACGGACTTCGGCAAGAACGTCGTCGTGGGGAACTACATCTACTCCCTGCTGCTCGGCATGTCCGTGCCGGACGTCTCCGGCAAGGCGATCGCCAACCTGGAGATCGAGTCCCTGCGCCATGTGGCGCCGACGTTCCACGGCGACACGATCTACGGCGAGACGACGGTCCTCGACAAGACCCCCTCGAAGTCGAAGAACGACCGCGGGATCGTCTACGTGGAGACCAAGGGCTACAAGCAGGACGGCACCATGGTCTGCGTCTTCCGGCGCAAGGTGATGGTTCCGACCGAGACGTACATCAAGGAGCGCGGCGGTGAGCAGCCCGGCCGGCCGGTGCTGATCGAGCCCTCGAAGAAGGCGGAGAAGTAGTCATGGCGCGACTCGCCCGGACCGCAGGTCTGACCGACGTCCAGCAGGAGATCCTGTCCACCGTCCGGGATTTCGTCGACAAGGAGATCATCCCTGTCGCGACCGAGCTGGAGCACAAGGACGAGTACCCGCAGGAGATCGTCGACGGTCTCAAGGAACTCGGTCTGTTCGGCCTGATGATCCCGGAGGAGTACGGCGGCCTGGGCGAGTCCCTTCTCACGTACGCGCTGTGCGTCGAGGAGATCGCCCGCGGCTGGATGTCCGTCTCCGGCATCATCAACACGCACTTCATCGTGGCGTACATGCTCAAGCAGCACGGCACGCAGGAGCAGAAGGACACCTTCCTGCCGCGCATGGCGCTCGGCGAGGTGCGCGGCGCGTTCTCGATGTCGGAGCCGGGTCTCGGCTCCGACGTGTCGGCCATCACGTCCAAGGGCGTCAAGGACGGCGACGAGTACGTCCTGAACGGCCAGAAGATGTGGCTGACGAACGGCGGCACGTCGACTCTGGTCGCCGTTCTGTGCCGGAGTGACGAAGGACACCCGGAGGGCACCGCGCCGCACAAGTCGATGACGACCTTCCTCGTGGAGAAGGAGCCCGGTTTCGGTGAGGTCCGCCCCGGCCTCACCATCCCCGGGAAGATCGACAAGATGGGCTACAAGGGCGTCGACACGACCGAGCTCATCATGGACGGACTGCGCATTCCGGCCAATCGGGTCCTCGGCGGGACCACCGGCCGAGGGTTTTACCAAATGATGGACGGCGTCGAGGTCGGCCGCGTGAACGTCGCGGCGCGTGGTTGCGGTGTCGCACAGCGTGCCTTCGAACTGGGTGTCTCCTATGCCCAGCAGCGTCACACTTTCGGCAAACCGATCGCCTCCCACCAGGCCATTCAGTTCAAGCTGGCCGAAATGGCCACCAAGGTCGAAGCCGCGCATGCGATGATGGTGAACGCAGCACGCAAAAAGGACTCCGGGGAGCGAAACGACCTGGAGGCAGGGATGGCGAAGTACCTCGCCTCCGAGTACTGCAAGGAAGTCGTCGAGGACGCCTTCCGTATCCACGGCGGCTACGGCTTCTCCAAGGAGTACGAGATCGAGCGCCTCTACCGCGAGGCCCCGATGCTGCTGATCGGCGAGGGTACCGCCGAGATCCAGAAAATGATCATTGGTCGTCGGCTGCTCGAGGAGTACCGATACCAGGGTTGATTGTCGCTTTTGAGTCGGTTACGGCCGGAAGATGATCACACCCTGTCATCATCTTCCGGCCGCCGACTCGGCTTCTGGCTTTCCCAGTTGCGGGTCGTAACCGATACGATCGCGGGAAAGCCGCCGTCCCCCGTTGCCAGCGCGGCATCATCCGCTACGAAGGTCATCCATGCCCCACAGCCAAACCTCTGCACCTCGCGACAGCCTCCGTGGCGTACGTATCGCTCGCGGAGCATCGCCGTGGCTTCTGCCGACCGTCGCCACCGCCGCACTCAGCCTGCTCCGGTCCCGCCGCTCCCGGCGGGCCGCGGCCGTAGCCGTGCCCACCACCGCGCTCGCGGCGGGCATGCTGTGGTTCTTCCGCGACCCCGAGCGCGAGATCGCACAGGGCCGGGTCATCTCGCCCGCCGACGGTGTGGTGCAGAGCATCATGCCGTGGAAGGACGGACGCACCCGCGTCGCGATCTTCATGAGCCCGCTCAACGTCCACGTCAACCGCGCGCCGCTGGCCGGCACGGTGACGTCGGTCGAGCACGTCCCCGGCGGCTTCGTCCCGGCGTTCAACAAGGAGAGCGAGAACAACGAGCGCGTTGTCTGGCACTTCGACACCGAACTCGGTGACATCGAGATGATCCAGATCGCCGGCGCCGTCGCGCGGCGGATCGTCCCGTACATCCCGCAGGGCACCAAGGTCGAGCAGGGTGAGCGCATCGGCCTGATCCGCTTCGGATCGCGCGTCGACATCTACCTCCCGGAAGGTGTGGACGTCGCCGTCGAGGTCGGTCAGACCACGACCGCGGGGGTGACTCGAATTGACCGTGGTTGATCCCGAGACACAGGCGACGAACTGGGTCGACGACGCCGAGGACGGCGACGCGGAGGAAATGCCGCTGTCACTGAGGCTGTCGATAGCGGACACCCTCACGCTCGGTAACGCGACGTGCGGATTCATGGCGGTGTACTTCACCACCACCGGGATCCTCATCCCGCACCTCTCCGGCGACGAGTCGGGCATGGCCCGCAACAGCGCGGCCACGGCCGTGATACTGATGCTGTGCGCGGCCGTGTTCGACCTGTTCGACGGCCTGGTCGCCCGCAAGCTGCGGTCGTCACCGATGGGTGCGGAGCTGGACAATCTCTCCGACCTGATCAGCTTCGGTCTGGCGCCCGCGTACTTCGTGCTCGTGTACGGCATGGTCGCGAGCGACGCGCATGAGCGGGTCGCGGCGGTGGGCGCGATCGTTGTGCTTCTGGCGGTGGTGCTGCGGCTTGCCCGCTTCTCGTGCGTCACCGTGAAGGACGGCACCTTCCAGGGCATGCCGTCGCCGTTCGGCGCACTCACGGTCGTCTCGATCGTGCTGCTCGAGCTGCCGTTCGAGGCGACGCTGCTTGCGGTCGTCGGTACCGCATGGCTGATGGTGAGCCGGGTCGAGTACCCGAAGCCGCGGGGCGTCCTCGCGGTGGCGGTGCTCTGCTGGATCGTGGCGGCCATGGGCATGCTGGCGGCGTGGGCCTTCGACGCGCCGGGCGGCCAGGTGCTGCTGCAGATGGGCTGCGCGCTGCAGATCGTGATGGCGGCGACCATCCCGCTGTTCGCCACGGCACGCAGGGTGAACACCTTCCGTGACAACCGGCGCGAGAGCCGCGAGGCACGGGCGGCGCAGATCCCGTAGCCCGCCTCTTGCGTGAGCCCGAGGGGCCCGGACCGAATCTCGATTCGGTCCGGGCCCCTCGCGTTCTCCCCTCGCGTTCTCTCCGCCATCCTCCCGATGTTCTGCCGGGCCGGTCACAGCCGCTCGTACACCGTCACCCGACGCCCGCGGACCTGCTGGTCCGCCACCACCGTGAAGGACTTCTCCAGGACGGCCATCTTCGCCTTGTCCCTGGCCGCCGACACCGGCCGGGCCACCTCGGGCGTATCGGTGACGAGCATGATCCGCTGCTGCGCCAGCATCGCGGCCCGTATGCGCTCCGGGCTCGCCTCCTCGCCCTTCAGCGTCCCGGACGCCACAGGACTCACCGCCAGCGCTATGTCCCGCAGACCGGCGAACGCGGCGGGGGAAACCAGCGCGGTGTCGCGCCGGGCCGCCGGAACGAAGACAACCGCGTCGCCGTCCTTCTTGAGCTGTCGCACATCCGCCGCCACCGCCAGGACGTCGTCCACGCGGCTGGCCGGGGACCGCTTGGCCAGCGACTGCGGCCACAGCGCTACCACGGCCACGGCGACCACGGCCGGCACCAGCCACCGTGACCCTCGGGGGAACCGCGGCTCGGCCCTCCGTGCCACCGCACCCAGTGCAGCGCCGATCAGCAGGGCCAGGCCCAGCATGCTGAACAGGACATAGCGGTCGAGGAAGAGCGGCTTGACCAGGGAGACGCCGATCAGGCCGATCTGCGGCACCGCCAGCAACGGCAGGGCGACGGAGGCCAGTGACGGTCTGCCCACCCCTGGCCGGTCCAGCAGGGCCCCGAGAGCGCCGATTGCCAGCAGGACCGCCGGGCCGATCAGCATGTGCCAGGTCAGCGGGGGAATCCAGGACACCTGCCGGGACTGGGTCATGGTGAAAAGGATCATCGGCAGGGCGGCGGCCACGGCGGCCGTGACAGCCGCTGCCCAGCGGATCCATGTCCGGCGCCCGGTTCTCGTCCAGGCCAGGGTCACCGCGTGCGCGGACAGTATCAGCAGCGACAGCCAGTTGAGCAGCGCGCACAGCAGGACCGTGCCACCGTAGGCCGCCCAGTGCGCCTTCCGGTCGCGTCCCTGCAACGCGGTCACCAGCAGCAGCGTGGCGATGCCGGCGCCCGCCGCGACCAGTGCGTACGGGCGTCCCTCCTGGAGGTAGAACTGCACGGCCGGGATCAGCCCGAACGCCAGCCCTCCGCCCAGTCCCGCCCAGGTACCGGCCAGCCGGTGGCCGATGACCGTCACACACGCCGCCGCCACCGCCATGGCCAGCACGGAGGGCAGACGCAGGGTCGTGATGCCGGGCCCGAAGCATTCGAAGAGCCCGTGCATCAGCAGGTAGTACAGACCGTGCACGGCATCGACGTCCCCCAGCATGTGCCAGATGCCGGCGACGGGCCGCCGGGCGACCTGCCAGGTCGCGGCCTCGTCCCGCCACACGCTGTGCTGCCGGGACAGCCCCCACAGGCCCAGGGCGAGGGTCCACAGCAACGGTATCGGCCACAGGGGCGGGCGGCGCCGCAGGACGTTCGGGCGGCGGTTCCCGGAGCCGTCCGGGTTCCCCGAGCCGCTCTCATCCGTGATCGCCACCGGCTCGCCCCGGCCGGCACCGAGCCGCAGGCCCTTGAACGGGGCCCGGCCCCGGACCGGGTGGTTCAGGTCCCGAACACGGAGCACGGGCACGGGCGCGGGCTCGGTGTCGGAGTTGCTCATGTGATGTGCCCTCGGGCAGCCGCTGCCGCGTCACCACGTGACGCCGCGGTGGCGCGGCAGGGCAGAGGCGCCCAACTGTCCCGCGGATGACAGGCTTTCCCGGTGATCATGAGACAACGCCCCCGTGAATCGTCCCCACTGTGCGCGAGAGAGGTCAGCCCCTCGCGATAGGTGCCGATCGTAGGCCAAGGTGATCATCGGACAAAGAAAAAGGCGACCAACTTACCCGCGGCGCAATCACATTGCGCCGCGAAGGCGACAAGTACCGATCTCCCGTGGGGCAGGGTGGGGGCATGACCACATACGAGACGATGCCGTTCCACCTCGAGACCGAGCGCCTGATACTGCGGCCGTGGGCCGAGTCGGACGCCGCCGAGTTCAGCGCCCTTCTCTCCGAACGCGGCGACGGGACGCCCACGGTCGAGCACATCCGGACCGCCATCGCGAAGCTGCTCGCCGCGACAAGGACCACGGGGATCGCCCTGCTGCCCGTCCAGCGCCGTGTGGAAGGCGACTTCATCGGCTACTGCGGGTTGATCATCGGCCGCTCCACCCTGGAGGAGCCGGAAATCGCGTACGAGTTGTTCCGGCGCGCGCACGGACGCGGCTACGCCACCGAGGCGGCCGGCGCGGTGCTCGATGCCGCTGTCGCCACCGGGCGCAAACGGCTCTGGTCGACCGTCGGCACGTGGAACACGGCGTCACTCCGTGTCCTCGAGAAGCTCGGGTTCGAGCGGGATCACGTTTCCACGGAGGACAACGGCGAAGTGGCGTGGCTCACGCGCTCGTTGCCGTGACACGAGGTCGCCGGTGCGCTCATGGCCGGCCCGATCGCGGTGAGGTCCTCTCGTGCCCTCGTCTGTCGCACGTCGGGCGCCGGTGCGTGGCGCGGGGCGTCCAGGTCGAGCAGGCCGAGCCGCTGCGCGTGCAGCACGGCGGTGAGGCGGTCCGGGGCGTCCAGCTTCCGGTACACGCTCTGCAGATGCTTGTGGACGGTCCGCACCGACACGTGCAGCCGACGTCCTATGGTCTGCGCGGGCAGGCCCTCGGCGAGCAGCCGCAGGACCGCGGTCTCGCGCGGGGTGAGGCCGAGGGCGGACGTCCGCGCTCCGGACGGGCATGCCGCACGGCGCTCTCCTGCCCCGAGTCCCGACGACGCGTAACCGGTCAGCAGCTCGTACTGGGCCGCGGCCGCGCGCAGCAGCGGCTGAACGGCCGCCGCGTACCGCAGGGCCCGCTCGTCGAAGTCGGGGCCGGCGCGGTGGATCAGAAAGCCCAGCACCGGGTCGCCGGGGCCCGGCAGGGGCAGGCCCAGCATGTGGTCGGTCCCGAAGTGCCGGCGCAGGACGCTCGCGGTCTCGCTGTTCCGCCACCGGGCGCCGGTGAGCTGGTCCGCGGTGCGCGGTGCGCGGTCCTGGCAGGTGCCGTAGTGCCCGGCGAAGGGGTAGCCCTCCCGGATCAGGCGTACGGCCCGTCGCGAGGGCACTTCCGCGGCGCTGCCCGCCCCTCTTCGCCACGCCCGCACGGGCCCGCCGTCGGCGGCCCACTCGCCGTCCTTGGCGACCACCACGTCACCGCCGAGCGCGCGCATCAGTTCCTCCGCCACGGCACGCCACAGATGGTCCGGATCCCTGGTCTCCAGGAGACTCACGGCGAGCTCCAGCATGCGTGCGTAGTCGTTTCCTGCCAGGTCGGACATTCCTCTGCCTTTCGCGTCCCCCTGCCTGTTCAGAGAGCACCGCGCAACGATGAGCGCGGCGTACGGAGCAGCTTGCCGCAGCGGAGCCGACCGTGGCCAGCGGGTGTCCGGCCGTCAATACGCAGTTGTCCCCATGGCGGGGGGTGATCGGGCTCGGCGATAGTTCAGGCGGGGTCGGCGCGCCGGCGGTCCGCCACGGGGGTTCGGACCGAAGGCGGCGGACCTTGCCCCCGCGACCGGAGGTGTGCGTATCGCCGCCTCCGGTGTCGTCGTCGGGTGCGGCGCCGTGCGCGGCGCCGATCAGGGTGGGGACGATCAAGGTGGGGACGGTCGTCTCCCCCCGGCGAGAACTCCCCGTCGTGGCGGCCGAGGGCCCTCGCGACGGGACGCCCTCGCCCCTCGCCCCCATGAGCCGGGGGACGAGGGGCGAGCGGCGAGCGGCGAGCGGCGAGGGGCGCTGCGGCGGCTACGACGCCGACGGCCGGAAGGACTTCGCCGCCTGTGACGCCGTCCCCGGACGGACCACCTTCAGGCCGCCGGGCACCGACTTGTCCGGCTTCATGATGAAGCTCTCGCGGGTGGACGGCGCCGCCGGGTCCGACAGGTCGTGGGTGATGCCGAAGTCGCTCTTGTACGCGTTGAGCGTCAGCAGCGCCTTGTCGACGCCCTCCCGCGTCAGGTCCTTGTCGGCGCACGCCTTCTTCAGCGCCTCGCCGAAGACCGTGGCCGCCGTGTAGCCGGCGATCACACCGTTGTCGAGGCCGTCCTTCGGATACTCGGCGGCGTACTCCTTGGCCAGCTTCGACGGTCCGGGCTCCGGCGCGCCGATCGGGAGTGTGGACGAGGCGATGTAGAAGTCCTTGGCGAGCGCCGGTCCCGCCGGCGTCGCCAGCAGCTGCGGCGCGAACGCCGAGTTGTTGCCGACGATCGGCACGTCGAAGCCGCCCGCCGCCGCCACCCCCGCCAGGGACGCCGCCTGCCGCGGACCCGCGCTGAGCAGGATCGCCTTGACGCCCGCCTTCTTCAGGGCCGCGACCTGCGCCGACATGTCGTTGTCCGTCGGTTTGATCTTCTGCTCGACGACCGTGAGGCCCGCCTGCTGGGCGGCGTACTCGGAACCGGCGAGCGCGTTCTCTCCGTAGTCGCCCTCGAAGAAGACGTGACCGATCGTGTCTCCCTCGGCGATGCGCTTCTCGGCGAGGAGGAAGTCGACGGCGTTGATCGTCTCGACGTCGTACGTGGCACCGAGGACCCGGACGTACGGGCTGCCCAGCAGGTTCGCGGACCAGGCCTGGGGCAGAACGAGGCCCTTGTCCCGGCCGTCGACGCGTTCCTTGACGGCCGCGACGAACGGCGAGCCGATGAACTGCGCGAAGCCGAGCACCTGCGGCTCGAGTTCGGTGTATCCGGCGACGGCCTTCTGCGGGTCGTAGCCGTGGTCGCGGACCGTCAGCTCGATCTTCCGGTCGCAGATGCCGCCGGCCGCGTTGGTCTGCTTCGCCCACAGCTGCTGCGCCTGGGTGACGGACTTGCCGAGGGAGGCGTAGACGCCCGTCATGTCGGTGAGCACACCGAGCGTGATCGCCTTGTCGGTGACCCCCTTGTCGGTCCTGACTCCCCCGGCGCCCTTGGTGTCGCCGTCGCCGCCGGTGGCCTTGCTGCTGCAACCGGCCGTCACCGTCAGCGCGAGGACGGCGAGGACCGCCGCGTACGTTCTTGACTTCATTTCTTCTCCCGAGGGGACGGAACGAGGCGGGTGAGTCCGCCGGGCAGGAACAGCACGACCGCGACGACCGCCGCGCCGTACAGATAGCGGGACGCCTCTCCCGGTGAGACGCCGCCGGTGCCCGGTGCGGAGACCAGGGGCAGGGCGTCGCTCCAGCGGGTGAGGATCTGGGGAAGCAGCGAGACGAAGACCGCGCCGACGACGGCTCCCGCGACCGAGCCGAGACCGCCGATGACGATCATGGCCAGATACTCGAGGGAAAGGATCATGCCGAAGTACTCGGGCACGGTCCGCTGGAAGATCAGGGCCAGCAGGACGCCGGCGAGACCCGCGTACATCGAGGACAGCACGAAGACCGCGGCGCGGTAGCGGGCGACCGGAACGCCCATCACGCCGGCGGCGATGCGGTGGTCCCGCAAAGCGTTCATCGCCCTGCCGGGCCGGCCACGGAGCACTCCGCGGGCGAAGAGGCCGCACAGCAGGAGCGCGACGAGCGCGACGTACCAGAGCTTCTCCATGGACTGGAAGGGCACGGCGGCGACGAGGAGCTCGCTGTCGTCGAACTCGAATCCGAAGAGGGAGAGCGGAGGAACCGAGCGGCCGTTGAAACCGCCGGTCAGGTCACGGGCGTTGAACAGCACATGCTGGCCGACGAAGATCAGCGCGAGCGTGGCGATACCGAGGTACGCCCCGCGCAGCCGGCCGGCGATGGGACTGAACACCCCGCCCGCCAGACCCGCGAGAAGCACCGCGAGCACGGCCGCCAGCCACGTCGGCAGACCCAGACCGACCAGTTCGTGACCGCTCTCCACGTCGTTGCCGCCGGCCATGACGCAGTAGCCGTACGCACCGACGGCCAGGAAGAAGGCGTGACCCATGGAGAGCTGGCCGGTCGCGCCGGTCAGCAGGTTGATGCCGATGGCGCCGATGGCCGCGGCCATCGCGAACAGGCCCGCCTGGAGCCAGAACCGGTCGAGGTAGAAGGGCAGCGCGAGGAGGAGGAGCGAGAGGCCGGCCCAGACGTGGGCACGGGGGCGGGGCAGGCCGCGGCGGCCCGGTCGTGCCGCAGCCGGGGGCTCGGGCGGTGCGCCCGCCGGGGTCGTGCCGCCGGTGGGCGCCCCGGTCCCGGAACCGGTGCCGGTGGGTGTCCCGGTGCCGGAGCCGGTGCCGGTGCCGGTGGGTGTCCCGGTGCCGGAGCCGGTGCCGGTGCCGGTGCGGGAGTCGGTGCCTGTGCCGGTGCCGCTGTCGGTGCCGGAGCGGGAGTCGGCGCCGCTGTCGGAGCCGCTGTCGGCCGATGCGTGCGGGGACGGGGGCACGGCGGGGGCCGGGCGTGGGGTGTCAGACACGGGCGAGCTCCTTCGTGCCGAAGAGGCCGGCCGGCCGCGCGAGCAGCACGAGCAGCATCACCAGGTACGGGGCGAGGTCACCGATGCCTCCGCCGAGGAAGGTCAGTTCGCTCTGGTAGCCCGTCGCGAACGACTCGGTGACCCCGACGATCAGACCCCCGGCCAGCGCACCCGTGGTCGAGTCCAGGCCGCCGAGGATCGCGGCGGGGAACGCCTTGAGGGCGGCGAGGGAGGTGGCCCGTTCCAGGCCGGGTGTCGGGAAGACGGTCAGGAACAGTGCCGCGACCGCGGCGAGCGCGCCGGCGACCGCCCAGGCCGACATGGACACCCGGCCGAGACGTACCCCCATCAGCGCGGCCGTCTGCGGGTTCTCGGCCGCGGCACGCATGGCCACGCCCCACGACGTGTATCGGAAGGCGAGGAGGAACGCCGTGATGAGCAGGGCCGCCGCGACGAACGCCGCGATCCGGGTCTGGGCGATGGTGATCTCTCCGAGGCTCACCACCCGGTCGCCCCACGGGTCGCCGAGCGCCAGCACGTCGGTGCCGATCAGCCGGGTGAGCTCGGTGGTGAGCAGGATGTCGACGCCGATGGTGACGATGGCGAGGACGCTGTGGTCGGAGCCCCGGTAACGGCGCATCACCAGGAAGTCGACGGCGGAGCCGACGACCGCGGCACCCGCGATCCCGACGGCGAGCGCCGGCCAGAAGCCGAGGTCGTCGTGGAGGACGGCGGTGATGTAGCCGCCCGCGAGAAGCAGCGAGGCGTGGGCGAAGTTGACCACCTCCGTCGCCTTGAAGATGACGACGAAGCCGAGCGCGATCAGGGCGTAGACGGAGCCGATCGACAGCCCGCCGAGGAGGAGTTCGGTGAACGTGGTCACGGCGTGGCCTCCGTACCGAGGTACGCCTGTACGACTGCCGGATCGCTCTGCACCCGGGCGGGTGTGCCGCCCGCGATACGGCGTCCGAAGTCGAGCACGGTCACGGTGTCCGCGAGCCGCATCACAACCCCCATGTCATGTTCCACGAGCACGATCGATATACCGAGGCTGTCGCGCACGCCGGCCACGACAGCGGCGGTCTGCCGCCGCTCGTCGGCGGTCATGCCCGCGACAGGCTCGTCGAGGAGCAGGATCCGGGGCTCCATGCACAGGGCACGGGCCAGCTCCACGAGTTTCTGTTTTCCGTAGGGGAGTTCGCCGGCGGGACGGTCGAGGTCGTCCGCGAGACCGACGAACTCGGCGATCTCCGCCACGCGTTCGCGGTGCCGCCGCTCCTCGCGAGCCGCCGACGGCAGCCGCAGTCCCGCGGCCACGAACCCGGTACGGGTGAGCCGGTGGCGGCCGAGCAGCAGGCTGTCGGCGACGGTGGCGTGCGGCGGGAGGGCGAGGTTCTGGAACGTACGGGCCACGCCGAGCGCCGCGATGCGGTGGGGCGGGAGTCCGGTGAGCTCGTCGTCACCGAAGCGGACGCTGCCGGATGTCGCCCGGTAGACACCGGAGAGCACGTTGAACGTGGTCGACTTGCCGGCGCCGTTCGGGCCGATGACGGCGTGCACACTGCCCGGCTCGACGGTGAAGGACACCCCGTCGAGCGCGGTGAGGCCGGCGAAACGGACGGTCACGTCCTCGACGGCGAGCGTCGCGTCCGCGGGGGTCGTCGTCGTGGTCACGCCGACCACCTCCGCAGTGCGGGCGCGGCGCGCTCGGCCCGGTCGGCGTCCTGCGCGGCCGTCTCGTCGACGACACCGAGGTAGCGGCGACGGACCTCGTCGGAGGCGGCCAGCTCGTCGGCCGGGCCGGCGAGCGCGACCTCGCCGACGTCCAGGACGTATGCGGTGGAGGCGAGGCGCAGCGCGATCGCCGCGTTCTGCTCGACGAGCAGGACCGGTGTGCCGGCCGCGTTGATCTCCTGGACCGTCTCCGCGATCCGCGCCGCCATCAGCGGCGCGAGACCGAGCGAGGGCTCGTCGAGGAGGAGCAGCCGGGGCCTGGCCATCAACGCCCGCCCCATGGCGAGCATCTGCTGCTCGCCGCCGGACAGGAGTCCCGCCTTCTGATGGGCCCGGTCGGAGAGCACGGGGAACAGTTCGTGGACGCGGGCGAGCGCGGCGGCGGACTCCCGCCGCCCGCGCACGCCGAGCGTGCCGGCCCGCAGATTGTCCGCCACGGTCATCCGGGCGAAGACCTGGCGGCCTTCCGGTACCTGGACGACCCCGGCCGCCACGACCCGGGCGGCGCTGAGGCCGTCCAGCGGGCAGCCCTCGAAACTGATGCTCCCGGCGGTGACCTGCCCTCGCTGGAACGGCAGTGTGCGTGACACCGCTCGCAGCAGGGTGGACTTGCCGGCGCCGTTGCCGCCGAGCACGGCGACGACGGCACCCTCGGGCACCTCGACGGAGACGTCCCGCAACGCCCGTACGGGCCCGTACCCCACGGACAGCGCCCGCACCTCCAGCGCGGCGGCCATACGCAACCCCTTGTCCGGCTCGCCGGTCGTCGGCTCGCCTGTCGGGGGCCAACATCAGCACCGGACGGGCGGCGGGGTCGAGGCCCGCGGCCGGGTTCGCTGCGTCCGACCAGCGGCGCCGGGGTCACGTTGTGCGTGCGCACAGCGAGTGCGGAACGGGGCAGGCGGGCGCCGTGCACAGGGCGGCCTCCGCCGCCGCGGGGCGTGTTCCCCGCCGGGTCGCGTACGCACCCCACGGACGCCGGGCGGCCGTCACCCGGTGTCGGTGCCCTGCGGCATGATGACCGCCATGGACACCGGGATACTCGTGGACGTCTGGAAGCGGCTCCTCGCCGACCCTCACAAGTCGTGGGTGCTGTTCGAGCACGGCACCTGTGTCGTGCTGACCGCTCCGGAGGGAGAGCTCGCCGAGCAGGCCACCGAGATCCTCGGGCAGTTCGGCCCGGCGCGGGCCGGATCCTCGGCAGGGGACTTCGGGGTGATCGACCCCGAGGATGCCGAGGGCTGGGTCGTCACCGGGCATCACAACGACGTTCTCACCTATGTCGGCCCTGACGAGCCCGGTGACCGGTCGGAGATCGCCGTCGGGCTGTGCGGGCGGTCCAAGCGTCATCGGGACGGCACCGAGCTGAGCGTCGTCCATGTCGAGGACAACCGGGCTTCGGCCGATTCGGCGTGAAGGCCTGAGAGTCTCCGGCGTCGAGCGCCGGGGCGCCCGAACACCGCGTCGGGCGCGGTGTTCGGGGCAGGGGGCGTCAGGCGGGGGAAGGGCCGCCGTCCCCCGAGCGGCCGGACGTCAGGACAGGAAGTCGCGTGCGATCGACTCCGCGACCCGTTCCAGCAGCGGTCCGGCCTCAGCCATGCACTTCGCCGGGTCGGGTTCGATCGCGGTCAGGGCGTACGCGCGCCGGATGCCCGCGTGGCCCAGGGCCTCCGGAGGGAGGGCCAGCCGGCCGCACACCGCGATGACCTCGATGCCGCGGGCACGGGCGGCCGCCGCGACGCCCGCGGGAGCCTTGCCGTGCAGGGTCTGCTCGTCGAGTGAGCCCTCGCCGGTGATGACGAGCGTGGCCCGGTCCAGCGCGGGGGCGAAGCCCAGTACGTCGAGCATGACCTCGATGCCGGGGCGGAAGCTCGCGCCGAGGGCGACGAGGGCCCCGTAGCCGATGCCGCCGGCCGCGCCCGCGCCGGGCGAGTCCGCCGGGCCGGGGCCGAGGACGGAGGCGTAGTGCGCGAGCGCCGCGTCGAGGACGGCGACGTCCTCCGGCGTGGCGCCCTTCTGGGGACCGTAGACGGCCGGGGCGCCCTTCGGGCCGGTGAGCGGGTTGTCGACGTCGCTGGCGAGGATCAGGTCCACGTCCTCGAGACGGGCGTCGAGTCCGGACAGGTCGGCCGTGGCGAGTTCGCGCAGTCCTCCCCCACCGGGCGGCACCGGCGCTCCAGAGGCGTCGAGGAAGCGCGCGCCGAGCGCGGTCAGCATCCCGGCCCCGCCGTCGGTGGTCGCGCTGCCGCCGACGCCGAAGACGATCGTGCGCGCGCCCGCGTCGAGCGCGGCGCGCAGCAGCTCTCCCGAGCCGTACGTGGTCGCCGTCAGCGGTGCGAAGACGCCCGCCGGCAGGTGCTGGAGGCCGGACGCCTCCGCCATCTCGACCACGGCGGTGCCGTCCCGCAGGGCGAACGCCGCGGTGAGGGCCTCGCCGCGCGGCCCCGTGACCCGGACCTCGCGGCGTTCGAACCCCGCGGCCACCGCCGCGGCGACCGTGCCGTCGCCGCCGTCGGCCACGGGCAGGGCCTCCACGGCCAGGCCGGGCACCACACGCCGGAGGCCGGCCGTCACCCGCTCCGCGACCTGCACGGCCGTGAGCGAGCCCTTGAACTTGTCAGCCGCGACGAGCACACACGCGGGCTGAGTAACTGCTCCGTCCGTCACCTTGCATCCCTTGCTATCGAACAGGCAGTCGCGCCGCCACGACCCTATCGGCAGCGCCGGAGGGCGTGCCACCCCTCATCGTCCGACATCGCAGGGGCCGGATGGTGGTGAAACACGAACGCGTGCCGCGTGTCGACCGCGCGGTCAGCCCTGGTGATCGGGAGGCGTGAGATCACGCTCGGTGCGGGCCTCGTCGCGTGCCGCCACCCGCGCCTCCGTCCGGTGACCGCGCTCGATGTAGTCGCGTACGACCAGTTCGACGGCGTCCTGCGGGTTGCCCACGCCCGCGAGCACCATGACCTCGACAACGAGTTCCGCATCCAGACTGACCGAGACCTTCGCCATGGGCGGACGGTAGCACCGGCGGTGCCCGCGAGGTGGGCGAACGGACGAGCGGGCTGCGCACGCCCGTCCACGCTCCGGGGGCCGGGGGCCGGGCAAAAGATCTCGCGAACGCCCGGGCGGGCTGCGTAGGCTCGATCGTATGACTCTCGTCGCGATCCTCAGCGGCGCCGGCATCTCCACGGACTCCGGCATCCCCGACTACCGTGGCCCGCAGGGCCTTTGGCGGCGTGATCCGGAAGCCGAGAAGCTGGTCACGTACGACTGCTACATGTCCGACCCCGACATCCGGCGCCGCTCCTGGATCATGCGGCGCGAGAGTTCCACCTGGAACGCGGAGCCGAACGTCGCGCACCGCGCCGTGGCCGAGCTCGACCGGCGTGCGGGGGTCGCGGTTCGGGTCATCACCCAGAACGTGGACGGGCTGCACCAGCGCGGCGGTATGCCCGACCGCAAAGTGCTCGAACTCCACGGCACGGCACGCACGGTGACCTGCACCCGCTGCCACGTCAGGACGCCGATGGCGGACGCGCTGGCGCGGGTGGTCGCCGGTGAGGATGACCCCGCGTGCACGGCGTGCGGCGGGATCCTGAAGTCGGCGACGGTCATGTTCGGCGAACGGCTCGACCCGGCAGTCCTCGGTCAGGCCATGGCCGTCGCCAAGGCGTGCGAGGTGCTCGTCGCGGTCGGCACGACGCTCAAGGTCCAGCCTGCGGCGTCGCTCGCCGGCGTCGCGGCCGAGCACGGCGCACGGCTGATCATCGTGAACGCCGAGCCGACGCCGTACGACGAACTGGCCGAGGAGGTCGTGCGGGAGCCGATCGGGACGGCGCTTCCCGCGCTGCTGGAGCGGCTCGCAGACGGCGCCAAGTCCTGACTGGTGCCGCGACCGGCAATGTCTGCCCGTGAAGGAGCGTCGCCCTGTGCGTGCGAAGGCGCGTGCTGGGCGGCGCGACAGGGCAGAACTTGCCGGGACGGGCACTGACTAGAACAGCGCTTCGTCGCCCGCGCCGCGCTCGAAGGCGAGCAGCCGCCGCTTGCGGTCGAGGCCCCCGCCGTAGCCGACGAGGCCACCGGAGGAGCCGACGACGCGGTGGCAGGGCACGATGATGCCGATCGGGTTCTTGCCGTTGGCGAGGCCGACCGCACGGGAGGCGCCCCGGTTGCCGAGTTCCTCCGCCAGCTCGCCGTAGGTGCGGGTCTCGCCGTACGGGATCTCCCGCAGCCGCTCCCAGACCCGGTGCTGGAAGGGCGTGCCCTCGAAGTGCATCGGCAGGTCGAAGCGGGTGAGCCGGCCCGCGAAGTACGCGTCGAGCTGGTCGATCGCCGCGCCGAAGGGCGTCTCGTCGTGGTCCCCGAAGGTCTCCTCCGCGGGCCGGTGCCGCTGGTCGGTCATGTAGAGACCGCTGAGCACGCCGTCGGTGGCAACCAGGGTGAGCGGGCCGTAGGGGCTGTCGACGACAGTGTGGCGCCTGGTCGTGGTGGTGGGGCTGGTCATGGCTGGACTTCCTTAGGCGGGAAGGTGGTTGATGGGGTGGTCGTCCGACGCCCACAGGTACTGGACCGCGTACGCCCGCCAGGGGCGCCAGGCCGCCGCGCGTGCGGTGAGGGCCGCGGGCGTGGCCGGCAGGCCCAGTTCGGCGGCGGCGCGCCGCATGCCGAGGTCGGTGGGCAGGAAGGCGTCCGGGTCGCCGAGGGCGCGCATCGCGATGACCTCGACGGTCCACGGCCCGAAGCCGGGCAGGCCGGCGAGCTGGGCGCGTGCCCGGTCCCAGTCGCTGCCGGGGTCCAGCTTCAGCGTCCCGTCGGCGAGGGCGGCGACCAGCGTGGTCAGGGTCGTACGGCGACTGCGGGGCAGTGCCAGGGACTGAGGGTCGAGGGCCGCGAGCGCCTCGGACGTCGGGAAGAGGTGGGTGAGACCGCCCTCCGGGTCGTCCACCGGCACACCGTGCGTCCGGACCAGCCGGCCCGCGTGGGTGCGGGCCGCGGCCGTCGAGACCTGCTGGCCGAGGACGGCCCGTACGGCGAACTCGGCCGCGTCGACGGTGCGCGGCACGCGCCGGCCCGGCGCCTTGTCGACCAGCGGGGCCAGCAGCGGATCGTTTCGCAGCTGGTCGTCGACGGCGGCCGGGTCGGCGTCGAGGTCGAGCAGCCGGCGGCATCTGCTGATGGCGATGGTCAGGTCCCGCGGATCGGTGAGGGACAGCCGGCAGGCGATGTGGTCCGGGTGCGGGGTGAGGGCGACGATCCCGTGCCCGTACGGCAGGGAGAGCGTGCGCCGGTACGCCCCGTCCCGCCACTCCTCCACGCCCGGCACACCGGTCGCCGCGAGGTGGCCGAAGAGGTTGCTCGGGTTGAGCGGTGCCCGGTACGGAAGCCTGAGCGCGATCACTCCGGGGGTGGGCGAGGGCGCGGTGCGGGCGCGTCCGGCCCGCTCGCGCAGCTCGCTCGGGGCGAGTGCGAAGACCTCGCGCACGGTGTCGTTGAAGGTACGGATGGAGGAGAAGCCGGCCGCGAACGCGACCTCGGCCATGGGCAGCGTGGTCGTCTCGATGAGCAGCCGCGCCGTCTGCGCGCGCTGTGCCCTGGCCAGGGCGAGCGGCCCCGCGCCCAGTTCGGCCAGCAGTTGGCGCTCGACCTGCCGGGCCGAGTAGCCGAGCCGCGCGGCGAGGCCCGGCACGCCCTCACGGTCGACGACGCCGTCCGCGATCAGGCGCATGGCCCGCGCGACGGAGTCGGCTCGGGCGTTCCACTCGGGCGAGCCGGGGCTGGTGTCGGGCCGGCACCGCTTGCAGGCCCGGAAACCGGCCTGCTGGCAGGCGGCGGCGCTCGGGTAGAAGGTCATGTTCTCGACCTTCGGCGGCACGACCGGGCAGCTGGGGCGGCAGTAGATCCGCGTGGTCAGCACGGCGGTGAAGAACCATCCGTCGAACCGCGCGTCCTTCGACCGGACGGCGCGTACGCAGCGCTCGATGTCGGTGTGCATGCGTCCAGAATGATGCCTTCGCCCCGCGAGGGCTGGCGGGAATCCGACATCAGCCTCGCACTGCCAGGGCGAAAACCAGTTCCATGTCTCCTCGGGTGCTGGTTGGGTTCGCTCCATGTCGCAGAGCCCCACGCACGAGGTCCGTGCGGTCTTCACGGACGAGACGATCACCGTGTACCAGGCGTACGCCGCGTCGATCGCGGACCCCGCGCTCGAGGCCGGGACTTTCGTCGACCCGTTCAAGCGCGGCCGGATGACGTGGATCAAGCCGTCGTTCCTGTGGATGATGTACCGCTGCGGCTGGGGCGCGAAGCCCGGCCAGGAACGCGTTCTGGCGATCGACATCACCCGGCGGGGGTTCGAGTGGGCGCTCTCCCACTCCTGCCCGAGCCACTTCGACCGGTCCCGTTTCGCCACCGGGGCCAAGTGGCGCGCCGCGCTGAAGTCCAGTCCGGTGCGGGTCCAGTGGGACCCGGAGCGGGATCTCGGGCTGAACCCGCTGCCGCACCGGGCGATCCAGATCGGGTTGTCGGGGCCGGCCGTCGAACTGTACGTGGACGAGTGGATCACCGGAGTCCGTGACGTGACGGCTCTGGCCCGCGAGGTCCGCGGGACGGTGGCGGACGGGGACCTCGGCGCGGCTCGTGCGCTGCTTCCGCCGGAGCGGGTGTATCCGCTTCCGGCGGAGGTCGCCGAGCGTGTCGGGGCTCATTGACCGCCTCGGACATGCTCGCGACGGACGGGGCGAGGCGTCGGACGGGACCGACCGCACGGACCGGTGCGCGGGCATGCGGTCCCGGCGGCCGGGCCCGGGTGAGGGCCGTCCAGGTCAGGTGCTGGACGCGAGAGCGGTCTCGAAGGCCGCGTACGCCGTCTCGTCGAACAGGACGAAACGCACCTCGGTGACCGGCTCGCGCGCCGCCTCCAAGGCCGTGCGGACCGCGATCCGGGCGCCGTCGTCGATGGGCCAGCCGTAGACGCCGGTCGAGATCGCGGGGAACGCCACGGTCCGCGCCCCGAGTTCGGCCGCGACGCGCAACGACTCCCGGTAGCAGGAGGCCAGCAGCTCGGAGCGGTCCTCCGATGTGCTGTGGACCGGGCCGACGGTGTGGATGACGTGCGCCGCGTCGAGCCGCCCGGCAGTGGTGGCGACGGCCTGTCCGGTGGCCAGCCCCTTGCCGTAGTGGGAGGCGCGCAGGGCCCGGCACTCCGCGAGGATCTCGGGTCCGCCCCTGCGGTGAATGGCACCGTCGACCCCGCCGCCGCCGAGCAGGGAGGAGTTGGCCGCGTTGACGATCGCGTCGGCGTCCTGCTCGGTGATGTCACCGCGGACGAGGGTGATGGTCGGTGCGGTCTGCTTCATGGGCTCCATCATTCCTCCCGTCGCCCGCCCTGCACGATCAGGCGCGCGATCCGCTCACGCGGCCCAGCCGGCTCGTCGGCGACCGCGGCGAGGCGCGCGTCGTCGGGCTCGACGCGCGCCGCGAGCGGCTCACCGGTGAGCAGGCAGGCGCGCCGCAGGTGCGTCGGCGGATGGGTGGCGTCGACGGTGTGGCCGCGCAGCACACTCACTCGACGCTGCCGTTCGAGCTCACTGCCCGGTGTCGAGTCGATGTGGGCCGCCAGTCGCTCCCAGAGTCCGCGCCACGTCTCCGCGTACGACGTGTCTCCCGGTTGACCGTCCACCGCCCGCCGCGCTGACCAGCCCGTTCCGGTCCGGATCAGCGCCGGCGCAGGTGGCGCCACACCGCCTTCGCCGCGTGGTGGCCGGACATGCCGTGGACGCCCGGGCCCGGCGGGGTCGCGGAGGAGCAGATGAAGACCGCGGGGTGGGCGGTGGCGTAGGGGACGCGTGCGAGCCTCGGGCGGATGACCGTCTGGAGGCCGGCGAACGCGCCGCAGGCGATGTCGCCGCCGACGTAGTTGGCGTTGCGCGCGGCGAGTTGGGGTGGGCCGGCGACGGCCCGGGCCAGGACCAGATCGCGGAAGCCGGGTGCGAAGCGCTCCAGTTGGCGTTCGACGGCCTCGGTCGCGTCACCCTCCCAGCCGGCCGGCACATGGCCGTACGCCCACAGGACGTGCTTGCCCTCCGGTGCTCTGGACGGATCGATCACGCTCGGCTGGGCGGTGATGAGGAAGGGGGCCTCGGGAGCGCGGCCGGAGACCGCCGCGGCGAGCGCGCTCTCGATCTCGGCGGCGGTGGGGCCGATGTGCACGGTCCCGGCGGACCGGGCCTCCTTGGCCGTCCAGGGCATCGGACCCGACAGCGCGTAGTCGAGCTTGAAGGCGGACGCGCCGTACTTGTAACGCCAGTACGCCTGGCCGAGGCCGGCGATCCGGGCGAGCGCGGTCGGTGAGGTGTCGAAGATGTACGACCGGGCCGGGGGCAGCTCGTCGAGCCGCTTGACGGTGGTGCCGGTGTGGATGGTGCCGCCGTGTTCCCGCAGGCAGGAGGCGAGGGCGTCGGAGATCGACTGCGAGCCGCCCCGTGGGACGGGCCAGCCGACCTCGTGCGCGGCGAGCGCGAAGAGGAGGGCGATGCCGCCGGTGGCCAGGCCGCTGGTGGGGGCGATGGCGTGCGCGGCGAGCCCGGCGAGCAGGCCCTTGGCCTTCTCGCCGTGGAAACGGCGCGCCAGCATGCTCGCGGGCCGGATGGCGTCGAGGCCGAAGCGGACGTATCGGTAGGGGTCGCGGGGCAGGCCGTCCCAGGGAGTGCGCAGGAAGTCCGCGGCGAGGTCGTCCCAGTGGCCGAGGTAGGGCGCGACGAGTCTGCGGTACGCGCCGGCGTCGGCCGCGCCGAAGGACATGGCGCTCTCGCCGACCGAACGGCTGAGCACCGCGGCGCTCCCGTCGGGAAACGGGTGGGCGAGCGGCAGTTCGGGATGCAGCCACTCGAGGCCGTGCCGGGCGAGGGGCAGGTCGGCGAAGGCGGGCGAGCCGATGCCCAGCGGATGGACGGCGGAACAGGGGTCGTGGCGGAAGCCGGGGAGGGTGAGCTCCTCGGTCCGTGCACCGCCTCCGACGGTGTCCATGGCCTCGTGGACGGCGACCGAGAAGCCTCGGCGGGCCAGTTCGACCGCGGCGGTCAGCCCGTTGGGGCCCGCCCCCACGACGACGGCATCGAGCATCGACGGCACCTTCGGACTCCTTTGTCAGCCGACGGCCAGGGGACCCAAGGATATTCCCGGGCGATGACATCGCGTGGCCCGGTACTGTCCGGTCGCGATGAACGACACGATCGAATCCATGGCGGAGCGGCTCGCGCGCGTGCCAGGCGTGCGCGCGGTCGCGCTCGGCGGCAGTCGGGCACGGGGCACGCACAGGCCGGACTCCGACTGGGACCTGGGCCTCTACTACCGGGGCGAGGTGGATGTCTCCGCGCTGGCCGCACTGGCGGCGGAGGTGACCGGCGGACCGGTGGAGGTCGCGGGGCCCGGCGGATGGGGGCCGTGGGTCAACGGCGGTGCGTGGCTGTCGCTCGACGGTGTGCCGGTGGACTGGATCCTGCGCGACCTGGACCGCGTCGAGCGGGTCTGGGCGGACTGCCTGGACGGGCGGTACGAGACGGGGACGCAGCCCGGTCATCCGCTGGGGTTCTGGTCCCCGGCGTACGCGGGCGAGGTGGCGCTGTGCCGGGTACTGGCCGACCCTGCGGGCGAGTTGACGGCGCTGCGGGAACGCACGCGTCGGTACCCGGAGCCGTTGCGGCGTGCGCTGGTCGGGGCCGCCTGGGAGGCGGAGTTCTCTGTGGCCGCGGCGGCCAAGTCGGTCGGGGCCGGGGACACCCTGCATGTGTCGCTGTGCCTGTCACGGGCGTTCGGAGTGCTGGCGCAGGCGCTGCACGCCCACCATCGGGTGTGGTGCCTGAACGAGAAGGGCGCGCTGGCCGCGGCCGCTGCGCTGCCGGGAGTGCCCGCGGACTTCACGGCCCGGGTGTCGGCGACGCTCGGCGGTCTGGACGCGGCGGCGGTGGCGGACGCCGGCGAGCTGGTCCGGGAGGTACGGGCGCGGCTGGCGTGACCGGCCACCGCCAACCGCCCGCCGCAGCCGCCCCACGCATCCGCCCCACGCATCCGCCCGACGCAGCCGCTCGCCCGGCAGCCGCCCGACGCAGCCGCTCGCCCGGGAGCCGCAACCGTGGTGCAAAGTGGCGCGTCTTCGACGGTGCCGACCGCGCCTGCGGCCCGGCGAAGCGGACAAAGGGGGGACCTTCGATGAACGGAACCAGGAGGCTGTCGAGACGGGCGACGTGGCTGATCGCCGCCTTCGCCCTGGCTTCGGCCACGGTGGGGTGTCAGGAACGGGCCGACGGCGGGAACAGTTCGGCATCGAAGTCGCCTGAGCCCGCCGCTTCGTCCGACGCACCCGGTGGGGACTCGGGCAAGGGGCGCGGAAAGGAATCGGCCAAGCCGTCGCCGGATGCCTCCGGGAAGCCGGGCGGCCGTTCGAGCGCTCTGACCTGTGATCAGCTGCGGAACGCCGAGCTGCAGAACTCCTCTCTGCGGCTGCCCGACGCACCGGAGGGGACGATCGCCCTCACGGACGGACGCTGGGAAGGCGACGGTGTGCTGATCGAACTGCAACCGCAGTGCGGCATCGGCGACATGACGGGGGACGCGGCGGCCGACGCCGTGGGCGTCATCAAGGTCAGCACCGGGGGCACCGGCAGGTTCTACGGCCTCGTCACATGGCGCAACGACGCCGGCACGCCGGAGCCGGCCGCCGCGGCCTCGCTCGGCGACCGCACACCTGTGGTTTCGATCGACATCTCGTCGGCGCCGGCGCGGCAGGCGACCGTCGTCTACCTCACCCGGCGTGACTCCGATCCGGCGGCCGTGGTCACGCTCAGGCGGACCGCCGTCTACCGGGTGACGGAGCCCGCCATGGTCGAACTCCACCACAGCGACGCCCCGTACACGCCATGACGCGCATCGCCCGGAACGCGGCCCCGGGCGAGTGATCCGCCGGCGGCGGCACCCGCCCCGCCGCCGTCCGGCTCCCCCGTGCCCGTCTGCCGTCCGGCCCTCCGACGCCGTCCGGCTCCTCCCGGGCCCTCGCGGAGCCGTCAGATCAGCAGTTCCCGGATCGTGCGGGCCGTGGCCTCGTCGCGCGCGGCCGTGAACGGCAGCGTGTTGGGGCCGGCGATTCGGAACGGCTCGCCCGTGACGGTGAGATGGGCGCCGCCCGCCTCCGTCACCAGCAGCAGGCCCGCCGCGTGGTCCCAGGGAAGGTCCCAGGAGAACGCCACCGCGTCCAGGTCACCGCGCGCCACGTCAAGGTACTCGAGGCCCGCGGAGCCGCACGGCCGGGCCTCGACGCCCGGGACGTCGAGGCCGAGGAGCGCGCGCTTCTGCTCCGGCGTGGTGTAGTCCGGGTGGGACATCGCGACCCTCAGCGCCGCGCCGGCGGCGGGTGAACCGGAGCGCAGCGGCGCGCCGCCCAGGCGGGCGCCCTCGCCGCGGACCGCGACAGCGAGCTCCTCCAGCACCGGCGCGTACGTCCAGGACGCCAGTACCTCGCCGCGCAGGGCGAGCGCGACGAGCGTGCAGAAGCCGGGCTCGCCCCGCACGAACTGCCGGGTGCCGTCGACCGGGTCGACGATCCACACGGGCGCTTCGCCGTGCAGCGCGTCGGCCACTGCGGGATCCGCGTGGACGGACTCCTCCCCCACGACGACGGAGCCCGGCAGCAGCGCGGTCAGCGATGCGGTGAGGTGCTCCTCAGCATTGCGGTCGGCGATCGTGACGAGGTCGTGCGGGCCGGTCTTCTCGTCGACCTCGTGCGCGGCGAGCCTGCGGTAGCGCGGCATGATCTCGGCGGCCGCCGCCTTGCGGAGGGCCTCCTCGACGTCGGACAGGTCACCGGTCAGAAAGTCATCGATCATGCCTCCAGACAATCACGTCCGGCTGACATCGCGGGATGCGCTCAGCGTCCCACCGCGTAACCCTGCATTCCCCTGGGGTTCGCCGCGGCGGAGAGGACGCCCGTCCGCGGGTCCCGGGCGACGGCGCAGAGCCGGCCCTCCGACCAGGGCCCGCCGACGGTGACGTCGTGTCCGCGGTCACGCAGCGCGGCCACGACGTCACCGTCCATACGGGACTCGACGGTGACGCTGCCGGGCCGCATGCCGCGCGGGTAGAACGACCCGGGGAAGGCGTCGTTGTGCCAGTTGGGGGCGTCGACCGCGCCCTGGAGGTCGTATCCGCCGCGGACGCTGCCGCGCAGGGCGACGGCGAGGAAGAAGTGGAGCTGCCACTGGTCCTGCTGGTCGCCGCCGGGCGTGCCGAAGGCCATCACGGGCACGCCGTCGCGCAGTGCCAGGGAGGGGGTCAAGGTGGTGCGGGGGCGGCGGCCAGGGGTGAGTGAGTTCGGCAGGCCGGGTTCGAGCCATGTCATCTGCAGCCGGGTGCCGAGCGGGAAGCCCAGTTCGGGTACGACGGGGTTGGACTGGAGCCAGCCACCGCTGGGGGTGGCCGCGACCATGTTGCCCCACCGGTCGACGACGTCGACGTGGCAGGTGTCGCCCCGCACGGCGCCGTCCCGTGCCACGGTGGGCTCCCCCGCCCCCATGGGGCCGGGGACGGGTTCGCCGGTGACGACGTCCGCGGCACGGGGGCTCAGCACAGGGGTGCGGCCGCCGGGGCTGCCGGGGCGCAGTTCGTACGAGGCCTTGTCGCCGATGAGCGCGCGGCGGGCCGCGTTGTACGGCTCTGACAGCAGGTCGTCGAGGGGTACGGCGGCGGCGTCGCCGTACCAGGCCTCCCGGTCCGCCATGGCCAGTTTGCAGCCCTCTACGAGGAGGTGGACGTAGTCGGCGGAGCCGTACGCGGGCAGTTCCGGCGGCAGCAGCGCGAGCTGCTGCAGGAAGGCCGGCCCCTGGCTCCAGGCACCGGCCTTGCACAGGGTCCAGCCGTTCCAGTCGTAGGTCACGGGTGCCTCGTACGTGGCCGACCAGCCGGCCAGGTCCGCGGCGGCGAGGGTGCCGGTGTGGCGTTCGCCGCTGGTGTCCATGGTGGGGCGGTCGGACTGGCGGAGGAGCGCCCGGGCGACGAAGCCGGTACGCCACACCTGCCGGGCGGCCTCGATCTGTCCGATCCGGTCGGGCGCCGCCGCTTCCGCCTCCGCGATCAGCCGCCGCCAGGTGGCTGCGAGCGCCGGGTTGCGCAGCGGCTCACCGGGGACCGGGGCGCGGCCGCCGGAAAGGTACACCTCCGCGGACGAGGTCCACTCGGTCTCGAAGAGTAGGCGCACGGTCTCCACCGTCTCGCAGAGCCGCTCGACGGGAGGGTGCCCGTGCTCGGCGTAGCCGACGGCGTAGGAGAGCACCTCGGCGAGCGACTTGGTGCCGTGGTCGCGCAGCAGGACCATCCACGCGTCGAAGGCGCCCGGTACGGCGGCGGCCAACGGCCCGGTGCCGGGGACGAGTTCGAGACCCAGCGAGCGGTAGTGCCCGATGGTGGCCCCGGCGGGCGCGACGCCCTGGCCGCACAGCACGCGCACCTCGCCGCCGGCCGGTGCGACGATCACCGGGACCTCGCCCGCGGGTCCGCACAGATGCGGTTCGACGACGTGGAGCACGAACCCGGCGGCGACGGCGGCGTCATAGGCGTTGCCGTCCCGTTCGAGGACGGCCATCGCCGACTGGGAGGCGAGCCAGTGCGTGGAGGACACCATTCCGAAGGTGCCCTGGAGCGTCGGCCGGGTGGTGAACACGTTCGTCGTCACCTCGTTCTAGAAGGGCATGCGTCCGCGGGCACGGCGGCCGGCGGAACCGCTGCGGCTCACGGCACCGGAGCTGCTGCGGAACGGTTTGCTGAATATACGCCCGAGGAAACCGGGGGCCTTTCCGCCCGCACGCGCTCCGAGGCCGAGGGTGCGCTGCGTGCCGCGCTCGGGGTGGCGCGACAGGCGCGGCACGAGGAACGCCAGCACGGCGAGGACGACACATACGGCAATGATTCCTACGATCATCATGGGTACTCCAGAGTTGTGGTTCTTCTGCCGTTTGCCCGCGGCGGCGGACGGCACGCGTCGCGTCAACCGCCGTCGATGCCGTCCCGCGTTCCCTGTCCGTGACCGGGGCCGGCGGACGGCAAGGCCGTTTCGGCCTCCCACGGGGCGGGCCCGCCGCCTTCGGTCCAGGCGACGAGGCCGCGGTGGTCGAAGCACCGGATTCCGCACTGCGCGGCGTACTCCGCCGCCGGCTGTGTGAACTCGCCCGTGGTCACGACGGCCGCCACATCGGCCCCGTGCACGGCGAAGCATGTGCCGCCGAACCGCTGCACTTCCTGGGACCCGACCTTGTTCATGGGGCCGTAGCGCTTGCACTGCATGACGACACGCCTCCCGTCGGGCGTGGTGGCGATCACGTCGGCGCCCAGATCGCCCGCGCCTCCGACGACCTGGACGTCCCGGCAGCCGTCGCGTTCGCACAGCGCGGCGACCGCCTGCTCGAAGCCGTCGGGGTCCATGGCCGCGAGGTCGTCCGCTTCGAACGCCCCGGGAACCTCCTCGGCCTCGGGCACCGGGGCAGTCGTCCGCCCCTGTTCCACCGTGGTCGTGGCGGCGGAATGCCCTGCGGCGTGCCGCGTGAGGTCCGAGAGGCCGCCGACGAGCCGGCCGGCCGCGCGGCGACGGCGGGCGCTGCGCAGTCCGGCCGCTGCCAGGACGAGCACGGCCACGGCGGCGACCGCCGCCGCGGGCCGCTGCTCCGCCGCCCTGACGACCACCTTCAGTGTGAGCCCCACCGCGGACAGGACGACGGCGACGAGACCGAAGAAGAGAACCAACTGCCGGACACTGAAAGCCTGTTTCCGCTGCCCGCGTGCCGGGCGCCTGAAGGGAGCGGTCATATCCGGCGGTCACCGCCCTTGGCTGCTGCGACAAGATCACTCATGCAGGCCGTATGCCCCGCCTGCGGGCTTTCACCGGACGGGCCCGGGCGGTGCGGACCGCCGAACCCGGTGCGTCAGGTGATCAGTTCGCGTACGTGGCCGACGCTGCCGCAGTCGGCGTCCAGGTGCTTGGCTCGTGCCTCGCGAAACGCCTGGCCGAGCTCGGCCCGCCGGTCCTCTGCGACGTTCTCGCGCGTGTCGCCCAGCAGCGTCCGTTCCTCCTCGTCCACATGGTGGTTGACCGATGTGACGAGCGCTTCGAACTTCTCCTCCCACTCCTCGGAACCGGTGTCCTTCACCTCGAGCAGTGCGAGCAGTGCCTCGTTGGCCTCCTCGTGCTCGTGGACACCGTGGTCGACGTCGTCCCCGTCCACGTTCTTGTAGCGGCGCAGAGCGGGGTAGACCTCGTCCTCCTCGGCCTCCGAGTGGGCGACGAGAAGGGCGGAGAACTCGCGCAGTGCGGCGGCGCGGTCGGCTTCGGCACTGCGCATCGTTCGGAAGAGTTCCTCCATCCTGCGGTGGTCCCGCAGGATCAGCTCGACGACGTCGTCGGTCGCTGACGGCATATCGGCTCCTCGAGTCGCTGGGGTGGTGGTCCCGCTCACGTACCCCGGTCCGCGCACGTCAGACGTGGCGGTGCCTCGCGGCCCGGCACTCGCCGGGCCGCGAGGCCTCCGCCGTTCGCGGCCGGCGGACCTCAGCCGGTGCGACGGGAGCGGGCGAGGGCGAGCCCGCCCAGGACAGTGCCGACCAGCCCCAGCACCAGGGCCACGACGGCTCCGCCCAGCCCGTTGCCGGTGCCGACACCGCCGGAGGAGGTGGCCACGACCACGCCGCCGAGGACGATGCCGGCCGGCGCCGCCACCAGGGCCACTCTGGCCCCGTTCCGTCCCGACCACCGGGTGCCGATGCGGCCGGTGCGGCCGGTCGCGGGAGCCAGAGCCAGCCCGCCGACGACTGCGCCGATCAGGGCCAACAGGCCCGCCGCGAGGGCCCAGAGCCGCCCGGCGCTCATGGTGTGGACGGCAGCGACGGCCGGCCCGGCCGACGCGTGCGCGGCCGCCGGTGCGGCGAGCCCGAGACCTCCGATCAGGGCGGCCCCGGCCACGACAGGCGCACAGCGGATTCTCATGAGGTGCTCCTCACTCCTACGACTGGACGTCGTTGCCTACTACTCGACGTCGTTCTCACGACCCGACGTCGCCCGATCATGGCTTCCGGACCCACCGCCGGTCGTCCGGCGGACGCAGTCAATCGGCGCTGCCGCGGACGCCGCAGGAAACCGCCGATGTACCGCGTGTGCGGTAGCCGGCCTCGGGGCCGCCGGCTGCGCCGAGCATGCGGGCCGGCAGGTCCCGCGGGCCTGGTCGCAGTCCTCCGCCCACCTCACCGTGAAGAAGTTCAAGGGCGGCCTCCGACCGCGGGCCCGGGGAAGGTGCCCTCGGTGGCGAACCCGATCCACGAGCGGGCCTCGACCGACCACACCCGGGGCAAGGCCCGCCGTGCGTACGGGAACCGCGTCACCGCGGGCGGTCGTCCGCGCGGAGGACTCGCCCACGCCGGCATCTGGCTAAGGTGCGCGCATGAGTACAGGACGGTCCGGGATCCGGGCCGATGTCATGAACTGGGCAATCGCCGCCTGCGTGGCGGCGACGCTGCTGGTCTCCGGACTGTCGGCGCAGCACACGGCGACGCGCCTCGACCTGCTCGGCTACGCGCTTCTGACGGGCGGCGGGCTGGCGTTGGCCGCACGCCGTCGTGCTCCGGTTGCCGTCCTGGCCGTCACCGGGCTGTGCGCGGCGGGCCACCAGGCGGCCGGTTTCGACGTGCCCGCCGTCGCGTATCTGTTCGCGGTGTACGCGGCCGTGCGGGCGGGGCACCGCGTCGTCACGGTGGTGGCGAGCGTGGCCCTGCTGGCCTCGCTCCCGCTCGCGGCCCTGGCATCGGGTCTGCACGACACGGGCGAGGCGTTCGCGCAGGCCCGGGGCGCACTCGAGATCGCCTGGCTGGTCGCCGCCGGTGCCGCGGGGGAAGCCCTTCGGCAGGCCGAGCGGCGGGCGGACGAGGCCGAGCGCACCCGCGAGGAGGCCGCGCGGCACCGCGCGGACGAGGAACGGCTGCACATCGCGCGGGAGTTGCACGACTCACTCACCCACCAGATCTCGGTCATCAAGGTGCAGGCCGAGGTCGCCGTCCATCTGGCCCGCAAGCGCGGCGAGGTCGTGCCGGAGTCGCTGCTGGCGATCCGGCAGGCCGGTGGTGAGGCGGCCCGGGAGCTGCGGGCGACCCTGGAGGCGCTGCGTGACGACCGCAAGGCGCCGTCGCATGGCCTCGCCCACGTTCCGGACCTGGTGGAACGTGCCCGTACGACGGGTCTGGAGGCGACGCTGACGATCGAGGGGCAACGGCACGACGTTCCGGCCGCGGTGGACCGGACCGCCTACCGGATCGTTCAGGAGTCGCTCACCAACATCGCCCGCCACGCGGCGGGCGCGACCGCGTCGGTCCGGATCGGCTACGGCCCGGACGTCCTCGCGATCCGGGTCGATGACGACGGCAGCGCCACGCCGGGCCCCGCTCAGGCTTTCGGTGTCGGGCTGCTCGGGATGCGCGAACGGGTCACGGCCCTCGGCGGCCGGCTGCGGGCCGAGCCGCGCGGGGAGGGCGGCTTCACCGTCCAGGCCGAGATTCCCGTGGACCGGACCTCGTGATCCGGGTCCTGCTGGTCGACGACCAGCCGCTCCTGCGCAGCGGGTTCCGCGCGCTGCTGGAGGCCGAGGACGACATCGAGGTGGTGGCCGAGGCCTCCGACGGGGCCGAGGCGCTGGCCCGCGCCCGCGAGCATCTGCCCGACGTCGCGATCGTCGACGTCCAGATGCCGGTCATGGACGGCATCGAGGCGACCCGGCGCATCGCCGCGGATCCGGCCCTGGCCCGGGTGCACGTCGTCATCCTGACCAACTACTGCTTCGACGAATACGTCTTCAACGCGCTGCGGGCCGGCGCCGCCGGGTTCATCGTCAAGGACATCCGGCCGGAGGACTTCCTTCACTCCGTCCGCGTCGCCGCGCGCGGCGACGCGCTCCTCGCACCGTCGATCACCCGCAAACTCATCGACAGGTACGTGACCCAGCCGCTCAACCCCGGCAGCGAAGCGGGGTTGAAGGAACTGACCAACCGTGAGCGCGAGGCCGTCGCCCTCGTGGCTCAGGGCCTTTCCAACGACGAGATCGCCGAACACATGGTGATCAGCCCGCTGACCGCGAAGACACATGTCAACCGGGCCATGGCCAAGCTTCACGCCCGCGACCGCGCTCAACTGGTGGTCCTGGCCTACGAGTCGGGCCTGGTGGTCGCCCCACGCAGCTCCTGACCGGCGCGAGCCGGAAGACGCGGTCGGGGTCGGTGACGCGGTCGGTGACGCGATTGCAGTCGCGGTCGGTCGCGGTCAGTCGCGGTCAGTCGCGGTCAAAGACGCCCGCGGCCCGGTCAGGTGCCGTCGGCGGAGAAGTGCTGGTAGTCCGGGGGCGACCACTGGCCGCCCCACTCCCAGCCGGCGTCGTTCATCGCCGTGGTGACGGCGTCGCCGGGTGTGATCGTGCCCTTCGCGGGCCGGTCGCGGTCGAGGTGGGCCTCGGCGGCCGGGGGATGCACCTGGCCCGAGCGGTCCACATACGGGTTCTCGACGGGGTTGATGTCGACAGCGTCGCCGTAGGAGTGGCGCGACAGGTGGCGGGCGTCGCCTGTCACCCGGCGGCAGTTGTACGCGGAGGTGTTGTCCGCCGCCATGGCCCTGGCGTCGTCCCCGCCGAACTCGGCCATGACGTGCATACGGCGGATGGGGAAGCGTTCGTCGAAGATCCTGCCGAAGACGCGCAGCAGCGGCCGGACCGCGTCCTGGTGGACGATCAGCTTCCCGCGGTGGATCCGGCCGTCGAAACCCCAGTGGTTCATGGTGATCAGCCGCAGCCGGGACGGCGGGACCGGGCAGCCCGGTTCATGGCTCGCGCCGAGTTCCGACCGCGCGACGTCGCTGACGGTGGCGGACAGTCGCGGCACGGCACCCGCGGCATGTGCGGGCAGGGTGCCGAGCGTGAGCCCGAGGGCCAGGGCGGGCGCGGCGGCCCGGCGCACGACGTTCACCCCTCCAGGTTAAGGACTCGGCGGCTCGTCGGCCGCTTCACCCGCACCGGCCCGCGGGCGGCGGTCGCGGTCCGGTGCCCCTCCCCCGTGTCAGGGCCCGGCGGGCCGTGCCTGGAAGGTACAGGGCAGCCCGGCGGGCCGTTCCTGGAAGGGTCAGGGCAGCCCGGCGAGCCGTGCCTGGAAGGGTCAGGGCCGGGCGGCGCCGAGCCGGCCTTCGAGCTGCACCAGGAGCTCGCCGAGGTGTGCGGCGAGGCGGATACGGGTCTTCTCGTCGAGGCCGGACAGCACGGCGCTCTCGTAGGCGAGTTGCTGGGGCAGCAGCCGGTCGACGAGGTCCTGTCCGGCATCGGTGAGCCGTACATGCGCGACCCGGCGGTCGCGCTCGTCACCGCGCCGGTCGACGAGGCCGCGTTCCTGGAGGGCGCGCAGCCGTTTCGTGACCGCCGCCCCGGAGGAGAACGTCTCGCGGGCGAGCTCGCCCGGAGTCAGTTCCCGGGCGTTGCGCCGGACCGCCCCGAGGAGGTCGAACTCGGCACGGGTCAGCCCCTCGGAGCGCAGCGGCGCGTCCTCCGCCTGCTGCAGCAGCGCCGCGCAGCGGTTGATGCGTCCGATGAGCTCCATGGGCGCGGTGTCCAGGCCGGGATCGACCGCCTGCCACTGCCGTACCACCGAGGCGACGACGTCGTCTGTCACACCACTCCGATCGAAGGGGCGGGGGTGGAGCCCGGTCCGGGCAGCCTCCGCCGCTCTGCTGTTTCCGCGAGCGTACGGTGTGCCGCCTGCTCCGCCGCGAGCACCCGCTCCTCGGGCAGGGCGCGAGGCCACCATTCGCCCGCCGCGGCGTCCTGGGCCTCGCGCAGCGCGACGAGCTCGGCGGCCAGCCGGCGCCCGGCTCCGTCGAGGGCGGGCGGCGCGGCCGCCGGGTCGGCGAGCGTGCGCTCGGCGTCGGCGCGGGCTCGTCCGGTGGCGGCGAGGGCCTTCTCCAGGCGGCCCGCCGCCCTGCGGTTGGTGACGGCGATCGCGGCGAGGAGGCCGAGGGCGGCTCCTGTCAGGGTGTCCAGTACGCGCTCGCCGATCAGGCCGCCGGCGGGGTGGGTGCCGGTCGATTCGACGAGCAGCAGCGCCATGGGGGTGACGGCGACAGAGCCGAGCCAGTAGTTGCGCGTGATCAGCGCCTCGGCGGCGAAGCTGAAGCACATCAGGCACAGCACCAGGGCAACCGGCCCGGTCCTGATCAGCGGGACGACGGCGGCGAAGGCCAGGACGCCGAGCAGGTTGCCCAGCGTGCGCTGCAGGGTCCGGTGCCAGCTGAGCGTGACGTTGAGCTGGAAGACGGACGACGCGGTGACGATCGCCCAGTACGGCCGGTCGACGCCGAGTGCCACGGCGGCGTACCCGGCGAGCGCGCAGCCGACGAGGGTGCGGACCGCGATCGGCATGTGCGGTGAGCCGGGGGCGAGGCCGAGCAGCAGCGTCCGCCGTGCGGCGCGGCGGCGTTCTCCGCGTACGGACCGCTCGGCTCGGACGCCGGCCGGTTCACGGTCCTCTCCGGGGACGGGCGGTACGGCGGGGACGGGGCCGCGGGCACGGGTCAGGGCGGCCCAGGCGCGCAGCCTGCCGGGGTCCGCCGCGTGCGCCGGCCTCCGGAGGGTCGTGGCGGCGAGGGCCGACTCCGCGTGGATAAGCAGGCGTTCGAGTTCCACGCGTACGGGCGTGGAGCGGCCGGCGTCGAGCAGCGTCCGACGGCCGGCGTGCACGGCCGCCGCCGCGGCGTGCCGGGTGCGGTGGCCGGGGTCGGCCGCGTAGGCGGCCGCGGCGTCCAGGGCCCGGGCGGTGGCGCGCCGCTCGGGGCCCTCCCGCCTGAGCAGGGCGGGTGAGACGGTGACCAGCCAGGAGACGGCGCCCGCGCCCAGGGCGAGGGCGATGTGGCCGGGGACGTCGGAGAGCCGCTGCGGGACGAACAGCGCGGCGGTGGCGACGAAGGTGAAGATGACGTTGCCGGGCGGCCCGATCCGGCCGGCGTCGCAGAGCGCCTTCTGGACGGCCGCGAGCAGGGCGCCGACGAGGACAAGCACGCCGACCGCGTCGGTGAGCGAGGCGGTGACCAGGGACAGGGCCAGGCCGGCGGTCATGCCGAGCACCACTCGGGCCACGACCCGGGCGCGGCGGGCGTAGGGAAGGCTGTGGCCGTACAGGGCGCAGAGAGATCCGGCCATCGTGTACATGATCAGGTCGAGCCGCCCGAGCGTGAGGAGCGCCAGATTCGGCACGGCGGCCGCTGCCACCACGCTCGTCGCGGGTTTGAACCATTGATCCGAGGGGCGGTTGAGGCGCAGCGCGCCTGCCACTGGGAGGGAGCGGACCAGGGCCCTTCGCGACAAGGTAGATGCATCACTCACTCAAATACTTTAGCAGGTGTTTCACCTGTAAATAAATGGCGAACGGAAACGCCCGCAAACGGGGCGGGGGTCGCGCCCGGGAGGCCCCGGAGAAAAACGGAGGCAAGGGGTCCAATCTCCGCCGTGGCTGGATATGATCGGCGCCCTTCAGGTCCGAACGGACCCGTACCCCGACCCCGGCACCCGTGAGGGCCGCCGACGGCCGTCGGTCCGTCCTGCCCATCCGCCCATGAGGACTGATGAATCGCACAGAACCCGCCGGACCGGTCACGCCCGCGAGACGACCGGGACGGCGCCCCCCGCGCCTGCGCACCCTCCTCGTGTGGCTCGCGGTGGTGCCGACCGTGGCCATGGGCGCCCAGGCGGCGGTGACCGCCGAGCGGCTGCTGGAGCAGTCCGGGCAGCTGCGGACGGACGTGGCGACCGGCGAGCGGACCGGCCTGCGCCTGCACGAACTGATGAAGGCGCTGCAGGCGGAGCGCACGGTGACGGCCGCGGTACGGGGAGGATCCCGTGTGCCGCCGGGCGATCTGCGCAGCCGGCGAGAGGCGACGGACCGGGCGGAAGCCGCCTTCCGGCAGTCCGTCGACCCCGGCCCCGAGTCCGAGCGGACGCACCGCCACCTCCATGAACTCGAGGACCTCCTCGACGAACTGGACGCCCACCGCGACGAGGTGGACGCGCGCAGCGGCACCGCGAAGCAGTCGTTCGCCTACTACAGCGGCGCGATCAGCCAGATGATCCGCAACTACCAAGAGTTCAGTCACATGAACGACGCCGACATCTCCTACGAGAGCCGGCCCGCGGTCGCCATGCTCTCCGCCTCGGAGCTGGTCGCCCAGGAAGACGCGATCCTCGCGTCGGCCGGGCCCTCGCGGACGCTGGACGCCGCCCGGTTCGCCGAGTTCACCCATGCCGTCGGCGCCCACACGTTCCTGTACGAGACATGGATCGTCCCCTACCTGCCGGAGGCCGACAAAGAGGCGTACGAACGGATCACCGGCTCCGCCGCGTGGCGCACCAAGGCCCGTGTGGAAGAGGCCGTGCTGTCCCACCACGAGGACACCGACGGCGGCGTGGTGCTGCCGGAGGAGGTCGACGCCTGGCCCGCCGCGCACCAGCGGTTCACCGAACAGCTCGACGGGCTCAACGACGACCGGCTGCGCGACGTGCTGGCGCACGCCGACGCCAAGGCCGGGCAGCTCGAGAGGGAGGTGGCCTGGCTGGTCGCCGCCGGCGCCGCCGCGCTCCTGATCGTCGTCGCCGTCGTCGTGTTCACCACCCGCTCGGTCCTGCGGCGTCTGCACAGCCTGCACGAGCGCACGGTGACCGTGGCCGAGCAGACGCTGCCGGACGTGGTGTCGCGCCTGCAGCGCGGGCAGCCCGTGGACGCCGAGGCGCTGCCGAGGGTGACGGGCGAGACGGACGAGGTCGGCCGCGTCAGCGACGCGTTCGCCCGTGCCGTCGCGGTGTCCGTGGAGGGTCACCGTCAACTCGCCGACGAGCGCGACGGCTTCGGCCTGTTCGCCGCCGGCATCGCCTCCCGCACGGGCAACCTGGTCAGCCGCCAGCTCAGTCTCACCGAGGAACTGCAGGACACCTTCGGCCACGACGAGACGCTGCTGCCCCATCTGATGCGGTCCGACCAGCTCACGGTCGGCATGCGGCGGCAGATCGAGAACCTGCTCATCCTCGCGGGCGGCGAGATCCCCGACCCGCACACCGAGCCGATGCGCATCGCCGACCTGCTGCGCGAGGCCGCCGCCGAGGTCGAGGACTTCCGGCGGATCGAACGGCAGCCGCTCGACGAAGTCAGCGTGGAGCCCCGGGTCATCAGCCAGATCAGCCATCTGCTGGCCGAACTGCTCGACAACGCCACCCGCTTCTCCCCGCCGAGGTCGAAGGTCGTCATCCGGGCCGAACTGGTCACCGACGGACTGTCCGTGGAGATCGAGGACCGAGGCCCCCGAGTGGCCCGCGAGACGTACGAGGAGATGAACGCGAGGCTGCACTCCGCCCCGCCGTACTCCGTCCTCGCCCAGAACGCCCACCGGCTCGGTCTGTTCGTCGTCGGGCACCTCGCCGACCAGCTCGGCGCCCGCGTGCTCCTGCGCCGATCCGCCTTCGGCGGGACGTCCGCGGTGGTGGTCGTCCCCGGCAGTCATCTGGTGCGCCCGGAGCAGGCTCCGAAGCCCGCCCGGCAGCCCGTGGTCCCCGCCCCCCGGCGGGTCCGCGAACCCCTTACGACGCCGGCACAGGGCCGGCCCGACACCACCGCCCAGCAGGACGCGGCGCCCACCGCCGCGGGGCTTCCACAGCGCAGGCCGGGCGAGGCGGCCCGGGCGGTCACCGCGACGGCGCACGGCTCCGGCCCGCCGCCGCTGCCCGAACGCGTGCCCCAGAGCCACCTCGTCGAACAGCTCCGAGCGCCACAGGAGCCGCAGCCGGCGGCGGGCCCGGGCGGCGCGGACGCCGCGACGCCCGAGGAAGTGGCGGACGCCTGGGCGGACTACGAGCACGGCACAGAGACAGTGGAACAAGAGCTCCGACGGGAACAGCCATGACGACGACGCAGAACGACGTGATCTACAGCATCCTGGACAACAACCTCAGCAGGATCGCCGGAATCCAGGGCGCGGTACTCCTGTCCAACGACGGGATCAGGCTCAGCGACTACCTGCTGGAGCGGGACCAGGCGGAACGCATCGCCGCGGCCTCCTCGGGCATCGCGGCCACCATGAAGGCGATCTCCCGCGACATCGGCGGCGGCCGGGTGATCCGCCAACTGGTCGAGATGGACGACAGGTACCTGTGCATCGTGGGTTGCGGGGAGGGCAGCACCCTCATCGTCGTGACCTCGCGCAAGGCGCGGCTCGGGGAACTCGGCGGCGAGGCGGTAAGGGCCTCGCAGGCCCTCGGCGAGTGGCTGAGCACCCCTGAGCGATCCCAGCAGTCCCGGCCCTGATGGCGGCCGATCCGCAGCCCAAGGGCCCGCGGCGCACGCGGCTGTACGCCCTCACCGACGGGCGCACGGCCGCGCCCCGCACGGCCCTCACCATGGACACGATGATCCTCGCGGCCCTCGATCTGGAGGATCTCGGCAACCTGCCCACCGAGTGGCGGGCCGTCCTCGGAATGTGCCGACCGCCGGGGGGACTCGCGGTCGCCGAGATCGCCGCCCGCATGCACATGCGCCTCACCCCGGCGACAGTGCTGCTGAGCGAGCTCGCCGACCGCGGACTGGTCCGTCCGCGGCCACCGCTGGAAGCGGCCAAGACATCCAACGTCCATCTGCTCACAAGAATCAGGGACAGCCTTGCGCGAATATGACACCGCCGCCGAGCAGGAGTCTCCCGTCAAGATCCTGATCGCAGGGGGGTTCGGCGTCGGCAAGACGACGCTGGTGGAGGCGATCTCCGAGATCGATCCGCTGCGCACGGAGGAACGGCTGACGGCCGCGGGGGTCGGCGTCGACGACCTCGACGGCATCGAGACGAAGACGTCGACGACCGTCGCGATGGACTTCGGCCGGATCACGCTCTCCGACGCCGGGGTCGTGCTCTACCTGTTCGGCACGCCGGGGCAGGAGCGCTTCTGGTTCATGTGGGACGCCCTGCTCGAAGGGGCTCTCGGAGCAGTCGTCCTGGTCGACACGCGTCGGCTGGACCGCAGTTTCGCGGCCGTCGACTTCTTCGAGAACCGCGGTCTGCCGTTCGTCGTCGGGGCGAACTGCTTCCACGGCGACCAGCCGTACACGGCTGAGCAGATCCGCGGGGCCCTGCACCTGAGCGACCCGCAGACACCCGTCATCATGCTCGACGCCCGCTCACGGGACGACGTGCGCGGCGTGCTGCTGTCCCTCCTGGACGTGCTCATCGCCAACGCCGAACCGGCCGTCTCCGGTTGACCCCTCGCGGAACCGGCCCGCTCCACCGATCACCCCTCGCGGCGCCGGCCGCCCCCGCTCGCCCGGCGCCGCGGACCCCGGCCGCGGGGCCGGCGGCCGTGCGGCCGGTCCTGCCCGGCCGCCGCTCCGGGCGTCTGCCCGTACCGGACCACGACGCCGCGTCGCCGGTACATCCGGCGCCCGAGGCCGTACCACCGGGCCACGTTTCGGCGTTCGTGGCACAGGAGCGACAGTGGCCCGCCCGTCGGGGCGGGCCACTGCCGTTCACACGCCTGCCGCTCTCGTCCTCGGCTCCGTCGCGCGACGTCGGCGCAGCTCAGGCGCGAGTCCGCGGCTCGGGCGAGTCGGGGTGCCGGTCAGGCGCGCCGCACGGTGAAGGCGCACCATGCGGTCCACTCCGAGACGGTGTTCCCGTCCTTCACCCGTACCCGCCAGCGGTAGTCGCCGTCGGTCAGCTTCCCTTCGGGCAGCTGGTAGGCGGCCTCACTGCTGCTGTCGCTGGTGAGCTGCTTGCGCTCCACCTCTGCGCCGGCGGCCGTGCCGACCTCGAAGACGACCTTGCGCCGCGGTCCGGGTTCGTCGGTCTCGACCGTTCCGGGCGGCGCGACCGACTCGAGGGTGGCGGCGAGGGTGGGCGCGCCGCTGGTGACGAGCGGGTCGCCCTTGGGGCTGCCGCAGAGCTGGAATCCCGCATAGGGCCCGTCGGAGATACGGGGCACCTCCGGGACGCGCAGCAGCAGGTCGTCGGGACCGCCGTCCGCGGCCCGGGCGGGGGCGGGGGCGGGGGCGGGGGTTTCCGCGGACGCCGCGGCGATGGCCAGGGGTGCGGCGACGGCACCGGCGGCGAGGGCCGCGACCAGTGCCACTGCCGCGCGCCCGGTGCCCTTGCGGGTTCTGTTGCGCACACGCATGACGGTGTCTCTCTTCCTCATGGCCGGCTATTTGACGTAGAGCGTGTGGTCGGGGTCGGGAGCCTGCGCCTGGGTGCACTGGTAGGAGGTCCAGCGGTGTTCGGCGACGAGGCGCTCGCCGACCGCCTGGCAGCCGGCGAGGTTGTGCAGGTCCTCGTACCTGGTCCAGTCGGCGGCGGTGTTGGGTCCCAGGCGGTTGGCCGCGATGAACGCGGCCAGCTTGTCGCCCGCGGCGAGGCCGTCGGAGCCGTCGAAGCGGTAGTGGACGCCGAGCCAGACGCGGGCCAGGGCGTTCTCCTCGGCTGCGGCGGAGATCGAGGTGTAGGTCCGGGTGACGCCGACGGAGTGCGGGTCGTCCGTGGTGGCCGTCCAGGTGATCAGGTCGGTGCCGAACCAGTCCCGCATGGCCTTCGACCAGGCGCCCGCGAAGGTCGCGTGACCGGACACGTAGGCGGGGAACGCCGGGCTGAAGTGGCTGCCGTTGCGGTCCTGGGACAGCGGCTGCCAGTCCGGGTCCGCAAAGGTGGCCGCGTTGCCGTCGCCGTCGAGGCGGACGGCGCTCTCGGGACGCCACAGGTCCAGGTCGGTCTGGTACTTCATGTCCCAGGCGGCCACCGACGCGTCCGCCATCGCGAACGCGGTGAGGGCGAACAGCTTCGCGTTGCCGAGGACCGTCAGCCCATGCTGCTGGGAGAGGATCTCGGTGTGCTCGAAGAGCTGGCCCGGCGGCTTGTAGGTGGTGTCGACGTCGTTGGCCCAGAACAGCGCGGCCTGCTTCTGGTCGGCGGTGCGGGCGGTGGAGTTCGCGCTTCCCAGGCTCTTGACCTCGTTGACCTGGTCGGCGTACGCCTGGCTGGTGAGCAGGCTGCCCATCTGCGTGTGGCCGGCGGGCCCGGCCGGCCTGAACTGCGCGCCGGAGGTCATGCCGAAGGGCTTGACCTTGCCCCATTCGGGAGTGTCGCCGGATCCGGTGCCGGTGGGGCGCCAATAGCCGGGGTCGGTGCGAGCCGTGTACGTCGCGGTGGACGCCGATCCGTCGTTCTGCCGTGCGGCGATCATCGCGGCGGCCGCCTTCTGACCCACCTCGGTGCCCGCGGCCCGCTGCTCGGCGGTGACGGCGGCGGGGATGGTCGAGCGGGCCGTGGCGATCTCGTCGTCGAAGTTGTACTCCGGGTACACCGACCTGAGCACGTCGAACGCCGCGTGGTCGATGGCGCTGTTCACGTCCGGCACGGCGCCGCCTGCGGCGGTGGCCTTGACCAGGTACGGGTCGCCCAGACACTGCAGGGCGCCGGCCGCGCAGCGGGCCGAGTTGGCGGCGTCGTAGATCGCCCCGTGCAGCATCGCACCGGCGCGGGCGAGCGGACCGGGCGCGCCGCCGACCTGCTTGTAGGTCGTCTGCAGGACGTTGTTCCAGTAGACGACGTGGTCCGTGACCGGGTCGGACGGCGTCTCGTAGGTCACGAGGATCGACGGCGCCTCCGGCGAGTCGCTCGAGGCGAAGACCTTGTACGCCTTGTAGTCGGCCTCGTCGGTGGCGCGCAGGCCGACGGTGTCCACCCTGCGGGTGGTCTGCGACCACTGCTTGACCAGCGGGGTGATGTCCTCGGACACCCAGCGGGGGCCGCAGTCGCCGTGGCCGTGGGTCTGCGTCGACGTGGTGACCTTGGAGCGCCACGCGGGCTGGCTGCCCCATCGGGTGTCGGCCGAGGCGGTGCCGGTGTCCCATATCTCCCAGGCGCGGGCCTCGCAGGAGTCGGACCAGGTGGCGTACAGGTTGAGCTCGGCGTTGAGGACGTCCTGTCCGGTCACCGAGGGGTCGCGCGGGAAGTTGATGAACGAGCGGGCCTCGCCCTTCTGCCACTCCCGGCCGACGTTCAGGCCCGGGTCGGCGGAGAAGTCGGCCGTGTCGCCGTTGCGCACGAAGGTGTCGAAGTTGGTGCCGAAGTACACCGCGGGGTCGATGGTGACGGGGTACTTCGTGTCCTTGTCGGCGAGGAAGCCCGGGTCGGCACTGACCTCGAGGTCGAAGCCCCCGGTGCGCCGGACGACGTCGAGATCGACGCGGGCCTGCCGGGCGCCTTCCCGGCCGGCCCGGTCGGCGGAGGCGTCCCACATGAACGGCGTCGGGGACTGGGCCACCGCCTCGCCGGTCCCGGCGTCGGTGAACACGAGGGTCTCGTCGGCCTTCAGGCTCGCCTTGAGGCCCTTCGTGCGGACGGGCAGTGTGAAGGTCGCCGCGCGTTCGGCGGCCTGCCGGTCCTTGACGACGAGGTACTGCTCGAAGCCGGTACGGGTGGCCTCGACGACCAGGTCCGTGCCCGGTCGGACGTTCTCGTACACGGCCCTGTGGCCGTCCAGTTCGGGCTCGGGCAGCGCGCCCTCCCAGCCGAGGGTGACGGCCTGTTCACCGCGCCCCAGTGTGAGGAGGTCACCGCCCCCGGTGCCGGTGACCCCGGCGAGCCTCAGTCCGCGGGGGTGGGCCTTGGAGCGGATCGAACCGTCGGCGTTTCTGACGAACGAGACGTCGACCGCGACCCACTCGCCGTTCTCGCGGTAGCGCACGGGCCCCGCGGACGACTCGACGGACATGGTGCCGTCGGGATTGGCCCACAGTGTCGTCTTCTCGGTGCGGGCGCCGACGACCTCGGTGCGCCGGCCCTGCGCCTGGGCGGTGAGGCGGGCGTTCGCAGCTTCCCGGTCGGCGGCGGTGCCGGCGGCGCGAGTGGTGGAGGATAAGGCGGCGGTGTCGGCCGCGGTCGCGCCGGGGGCCGTCGTCAGGGCGAAGCCCGTCCCGGCGAGCAGTGTCAGGGCGAGGGGCAGCGCGAGGCGCTGCGCCGTACGGGGCCGTGCCGGTCTGTGGGACCGGCCGGTGGATCTGTGCACGCTGTCGACTCCTTGAGCTCAAGGGCAGGTACAGACGCGCGCAAGCCTCCAGTGATCCACTTCCGCTGTCCATGGGTTTTCCCGCGGCCGCCGAGTGATCATCACGACGGCGGAGGCGGGAACTCCGGGCGTGCGGGGGCAAATCCCACGAGCGGGGCCCTGCGGTTGACCACCTTCGGCGCGTCTGTGCGCCGAAGGCGGCGTTGCCGGTTCCGGTCGTCGGACGCGGGGCCGAAGCGGCGGCGCCGAAAAGCAACGCGCCCAGGCTGACGTACTCGCCGTCGTCGAAGACGTGCCGGCCGGGCCCGTCCCCCTCTCTCAACGGCGCGTCGGTCTGCCGGACCCCGATCCACTGAGCGCTCCCCCTCAGAACGGCCCCCGCTCTTCCGGTCCGTGCAACGGGGTTCACGCGTCTTCTGCCTCCCGGGCGGTATTACGGCGATCCCACCCGTGTCCGACGGAGCATCAGCGCGACGTACACGAGGAGCGATGCTCCGAGGCCGACGACCCAGCCGTAGTCGGCGAGCGGCTTCAGGAAGGGGATCAGTCCGTCCTCGGGGAACGGGCCCTTGCCGGGGGCCGAGTGGGAGCCGCCCACCGCGAGCACCCCGCCGACCGCGAACGCGGCGACGGCACGCAGGTTCCAGCCGGAGGTGTACCAGTAGGCACCGCCGGGGGTGTAGAGGGCGGGCAGGTCGAGGACGGTTCGGCGCAGGAGCCAGTAGTCGGCGATGAGGATGCCGGCGACGGTGCCCAGCAGTCCGCCGACGAGCCCCAGCCAGGTGAAGATGTACAGCTCGGGCGTCTCGGTCAGCTTCCACGGCATGATCAGCACGCCGACGACGCCGGTGATCAGCGCGCCCGTACGGAAGTTGATGACCTTCGGCGCCAGGTTCGCCAGGTCGTACGCCGGTGACACGACGTTGGCCGCGATGTTGACCGAGATCGTCGCGATCAGCACCGTCACCAGGGCGAAGAGCAGCCCGAAGACGTTGTCGGTCTTGGCCGCGAGCGCGACCGGGTCCCACACCGCCGCGCCGTACACCGCCTGCGATCCGGAGGTGACGAACACGGAGAGCAGTGCGAACAGGGTCATCGTGGTGGGCAGGCCGAGCGTCTGGCCCCAGATCTGGGCGCGCTGGCCCGCGCCGAAGCGGGTGAAGTCGGGGATGTTCAGCGACAGGGTGGCCCAGAAGGCGATCATGCCCATCAGCGACGGGAAGAAGACCGGCCAGAATTCGGCGCCCCAGCCGAGCTCGGAGGGCTGGTCGAGCAGCGGGCCGAGTCCGCCCGCCTTCGCGCCGATCCACACCAGCAGCACCACCGCGCCGACGATCACGAACGGCGCCGCCCAGTTCTCGAACCGGCGCAGCGCCTCCATTCCCCGGTAGATGATGGCGAGTTCGAGCGCCCAGAAGAGGACGAAGCAGACCCACAGCGTCCACGGCTGCCCGCCGACCCTCGCCGCCTCCGCCCAGCCGCCGAAGATCTTGCCGAGCAGGACGAAGATTCCCTGGCCGCCGATCCAGGTCTGGATGCCGAACCAGGCACAGGCCACCCCGGCCCGGATCATCGCGGGCAGGTTGGCGCCGCGCAGGCCGAACGAGGCGCGGGCGAGGACCGGGAAGGGGATGCCGTACTTGGGGCCGGCGTGCCCGGTCAGCAGCATCGGCAGCAGCACGATGACGTTGGCGAGGGCGATGGTGAACACCGCCTGTTTCCAGTCCATGCCGAGCGCGACGAGACCGGAGGCGAGCAGCCAGGAGGGGATGTTGTGGGCCATGCCGACCCACAGCGCGGCGAAGTTGTACGTGGTCCAGCGGCGGCGGTCGACCGGTACGGGCAGCAGGTCGTCGTTGACGAACCTGTTGTCGGTGAGGGCCGTGCCGGGCGGGAGTTCGACGCGTCCCGCCGGGTCGGATATGGGGCCGTCGGACGGCAGGGGCGGGACGGTCGCGGTCATGTGAGTGCCCTTCGGCAGGGGGCTTCGATCAGCGGTCGAGTGCGGGGATGATCTCCGCGCCGTACGCGTCGATCGTCGTTTCCTTCGCGTCGTGCATGTTGTAGACGGCGAACTGGTCGACGCCCAGGTCGCGCAGTGCCTGGAGCTTCTCGATGTGCGCCTGGGGCGGCCCGAGCAGACAAAACCGGTCGACGATCTCGTCGGGGACGAAGTCCGTGGACGGGTTCCCGGCGCGGCCGTGGTGGCTGTAGTCGTAGCCGTGCCGTTCCTTGATGTACGCGGTCAGCGCCTCCGGGACCATGCCGGAGTGCTCGCCGTAGCGTGAGACGAGGTCCGCGACATGGTTGCCGACCATGCCGCCGAACCAGCGGCACTGCTCACGGGCGTGCGCCAGGTCGTCGCCCACGTACGCGGGGGCGGCGACGCAGACGGTGACGGACGCCGGGTCGCGTCCCGCCTGTGCTGCCGCGTCGCGTACTGCCTTCACCATCCACTCCGTCAGATACGGGTCGGCGAGCTGGAGGATGAACCCGTCGGCCTTCTGTCCGGCGAGGGCGAGTGCCTTCGGCCCGTAGGCCGCCATCCAGACCGGCAGCTTGCCGTTCCTCACCCACGGGAGCCGCAGCGGCTGCCCGTCGACCTCGGCCTCGCGGCCCTCGGCGAGGTCGCGGATGACGTCGATGGCCTCGCCGAGCCTGGCCAGGGTGTTCGGTTTGCGGCCGGCGACGCGCATCGCGGAGTCGCCGCGGCCGATGCCGCAGACGGTCCGGTTGCCGTACATGTCGTTGAGCGTGGCGAAGGTGGAGGCGGTGACTTCCCAGGTCCTGGTACCCGGGTTGGTGACCATCGGCCCGACGGTCAGCCTCTGTGTGTGTTCCAGGATGCGGCTGTAGACGACGAACGGCTCCTGCCACAGGACCGCCGAGTCGAAGGTCCAGCCGTAGCGGAAGCCGTTGCGTTCCGCGCGCCGCATCAGTCCCACGACCGCGGACGCGGGCGGGTCGGTCTGCAGGACGAGTCCGAAGTCCACGCGGTGGCCTCCTAGTTCAGGTACTGGCAGGTGGATCGGGGGGTGTAGACGCCGTGTCCTGCCCGGCCGGTGAAGGTGCGCCGGTCGATGACGACCTCGCCGCGCGACAGGACGGTCTCCACCTGGCCGGTGACCTGCCGGCCCTCGTACGCCGAGTAGTCGACGTTCATGTGGTGGGTCTCCGCCGACAGGACCTGTGTGGCGTGCGGGTCGTAGACGACGATGTCGGCGTCGGCGCCGGGGGCGATGGTGCCCTTCTTCGGGTAGAGGCCGAACATCCTGGCAGGAGTGGCGCAGGCGATCTCGATCCAGCGGCGGCGGCTGATCCGGCCGTCGACGACGGCCTGGTGGAGCAGGTCCATCCGGTTCTCCACGCCCGGAAGTCCGTTGGGGATCTTGGAGAAGTCGCCGCGGCCGAGATCCTTCTGGCCGGTGAAGCAGAACGGGCAGTGGTCGGTGGAGACGACCTGGAGGTCGTTGGTGCGCAGCCCGCGCCACAGTGCGGCCTGGTGCTCGCGCGGCCGCAGCGGGGTGGAGCACACGTACTTCGCACCCTCGAAGTCCGGCTCCGCGAGGTTGTCGGTGGAGAGGAAGAGGTACTGGGGGCAGGTCTCGCCGAAGACGTTGAGCCCCTTGTCCCGGGCCGCCGCCAGCTCCGCGACGGCCTCCTCGGCGGAGACGTGCACGACGTACAGCGGTGCGCCCGCGACGCGGGCGAGCTGGATGGCCCGGTGGGTGGCTTCCGCCTCCAGCAGGACCTTGCGGACCTCGCCGTGGTATCGCGGGTCGGTTCGGCCCTCCGCGAGTGCCTGCTCGACGAGTACGTCGATGGCGATGCCGTTCTCCGCGTGCATCATGATCAGGCCGCCGTTGACGGCGGACCGCTGCATGGCGCGCAGGATCTGTCCGTCGTCGCTGTAGAAGACGCCGGGGTACGCCATGAAGAGTTTGAAGGAGGTGATGCCCTCCTCGACCAGCAGATCCATCTCCTTCAGCGACTGCTCGTTGACGTCGGAGAGGATCATGTGGAAGGCGTAGTCGACGGCGCACTTGCCGTCGGCCTTGGCGTACCAGGCGTCCAGTCCTTCACGCAGGGGCCGTCCCACCGACTGGACGGCGAAGTCGACGATGGTGGTGGTGCCGCCCCAGGCGGCGGCCCGCGTGCCGGTCTCGAAGGTGTCGGAGGCGAAGGTCCCGCCGAACGGCAGCTCCATGTGGGTGTGGGCGTCGACGCCGCCCGGGACGACGTACTTGCCGGTCGCGTCGATCGTGCGGGCAGCGGTCCAGCACTGTGAGACGGGCGAGTTGTGGGAGGCGAGTGCGGCGATCCGGCCGTCCTCGACGAGCACGTCGGCGTGCATCTCGTCGGCGGCGGTGACGACAAGGCCGCCACGGATCAGGGTGCGGTTGCTCATGGTCTCCTCGCGTGCGGCTAGAGGCTTCGCAGAGCCCGTTCGAGTACGGCCGCGCCTTGTTCGGCTTCGGCGACCGTCAGCGTCAGGGGCGGCGCGACGCGCAGGACGCTGGTGCTGTGGCCGCCGCCCTTGCCGATCAGCAGCCCGCCTTCACGGGCGGCCTCCAGGATGGCCGTGGCCGCCTGCGGGTCGGCCTCTTCGGTGCCGGGTCTCACCAGCTCGATCCCGATCATCAGCCCGCGGCCCCGTACCTCGCGCACGGCCGGCACGCTCGCGGCGATGCCGCGCAGCCGCTCGAGCAGGAGACCGCCGACACGGCGGGAGTTGCCCTGGAGATCGTGCTCCAGCAGGTACGCGAGGTTGGCGACGCCGGCGGCCATCGTGACGGGACTGCCGCCGAAGGTCGAGATGGAGTTGGCGTCCAGGCAGTTCATGATCTCGGCGCGGGCCACGACCCCGCCGATCGACATGCCGTTCCCGATGCCCTTGGCGAAGGTGAGGATGTCCGGCGGGCCGTTCTCCCCGTGGGCCTGCCAGCCCCAGAAGTGTTCACCGGTGCGACCCCAGCCGGTCTGGACCTCGTCGGAGATCCACAGGATGCCGTGCCGGTCCAGGACCTCGCGGAACGCCGCGTACAGCCCGTCGGGCGGCGAGGTGAAACCGCCGACGCCCTGCACCGGCTCCGCGATCAGCGCGGCCACGTCGTGGGTGTGCCCGAGCAGGTCCTCGAGGTCGGCGACGCACGCCTCGATGAACCGGGCGTCCGACAGATGGGCGAAGGGACCCCGGGTGCGCACGCCTCCGTGCACGTACAGCGTCTGGAGGGGCGAGAGACTCGTCGGCGACCAGGCATGGTTGCCCGTGACGGAGACCGCGGAGAACGACCGGCCGTGGTAGCTGTTGCGCATCGCCAGAATCTGGTTGGAGCGGCGGTGGCCGGTGGCCAGGAGCAGCGCGGTGTCGTTGGCCTCGGTGCCGGAGGTGGTGAAGAAGACCCGGGCGTCGGGAATGCCGGAGAGCGCCGCGATCCGCTCGGCGAGATCCACCATGGGGCGGTTGAGATAGAGGGTGGAGGAGTGGATGATCCGCCCGGCCTGCTCACTGACGGCCTTGGTGACCTCGGGGAGGGCGTGTGCGGTCATCGTGGTCAGGATGCCGCCGAAGAAGTCGAGGTAGCGCTTGCCGTCCGCGTCCCAGACGTGACGGCCCTCACCGTGGGTGATCTCGATCGGCTGCTTGTAGTAGAGGGCCACCCAGTCGGGGATGACGGCCCGGTGCCGCTCGTACAGGTCGGTCATGGCCGCACCAGCCCCTCATACGCGTCGGGGCGGCGGTCGCGGTAGAACGCCCACTGCTGCCGCACGGTCTCGATCAGGTCGAAGTCGAGGTCCCGTACGACGAGTTCCTCCTCCTTGTCGGAGGCGATGTCGCCGACGAACTGGCCGCGCGGGTCGACGAAGTAGCTGGTGCCGTAGAAGTCGTTGTCGCCGTACTCCTCGATGCCGACGCGGTTGATGGCGGCGACGAAGTACTCGTTGGCGACGGCTGCGGCGGGCTGCTCCAGTTGCCAGAGGTGGGAGGAGAGGCCGCGGTGCGTGGCTGATGGGTTGTAGACCAACTGGGCTCCCTGGAGACCCAGTTGACGCCACCCTTCCGGGAAGTGCCGGTCGTAGCAGATATAGACGCCCACCTTGCCGACGGCGGTGTCGAAGACCGGCCAGCCGGCATTGCCCGGCCTGAAGTAGTACTTCTCCCAGAAGCCCCTGACCTGCGGGATGTGGTGCTTGCGGTACTTGCCGAGATAGCTGCCGTCCGCGTCGATCACCGCGGCGGTGTTGTAGTAGAAGCCCGCGCCCTCGACCTCGAAGACCGGGACCACGATCACCATGCCGGTCTCGCGGGCGAGGTCCTGCATCCGGCGGACGGTCGGACCGTCGGGGACGGGCTCGGCCCAGCGGTAGTGCTCGGGCTCCTGCACCTGGCAGAAGTACGGGGCGTTGAAGACCTCTTGGAAACCGATGACCTTCGCGCCCTGCCGGGCCGCCTCCCGGGCGTGTTCCTCATGTTTGGCGATCATGGATTCGGTGTCGCCGGTCCAGCTGGCCTGGACGAGGGCGGCGCGTACGACAGTGGCCATGAGCTGCTCCTTCGACGGGACGTCCGAGAGCTTCTACGCACGTAGACGCAGTGCGTAGGAGGAGAACGTAAGCCTCGTCACACAGTGGGGCAAGACCATCGTCGCGAACCCGCGGAGTTGATCATGTTTCGCACCCGAGCGGTCGACACCGGACACTTTCGGCCAGGCGATCCCGCCATTCGACCGCCATTCGACCGCCAGGAGTGCCACGGGCCGGTGCGGCCGGTTCTCAGAAGGTGACGGCGATACCCGTGTGCGGACGCTTCCCGAGCCGCGCGATCATCGCGGGCCAGTCGACGGCCCAGAACTGCCAGGTGTACTTGCGGGCCAGCAGTTTGCGCACCGCTCCCGTGCCGCGTTCGTCGAGCAGCCTCGCGGTGCCCTCCGCGGTGGGGGCGCCCTCCTCGATCCTGCCGCGCGCGTCGCACACCGTGACGACGACACGACTGTCGTTCCGCAGGCGCTTGACCTTCCAGGAATCGGTCCGCGTCCAGACGAGCAACTCGCCGCCGTCCACGGCGAACCACACGGGCGTGGCCACCGCGGTCCCGTTCCTCCGGAACGTGGTGACACTGACGTACCTGGCGCTGGCGAACATCTCGGCACTCACGCCCGCGAGACTACGCCCCGGCCGCCGGCCTCACACCACCGGCACCGGCACGGGTCCGGGCACGGGCACCAGGGCGCAGTGGACGACGAGTTCGTCCATGGACAGGCCGAGCGTCGCGGCCAGCGCCGCCACCGTGAAGAACGCGGGCGTCGGGGCCCGGCCCGTCTCGATCTTGCGCAGTGTCTCCGCGGAGAGTCCGGCCGCCGCGGCCACCTCGACCATGCTGCGGTCGCCACGCGCCTCGCGGAGCAGCCGGCCGAGCCGTTCGCCGCGTTCGCGCTCTTCGGGGGTGAGAGGGGTGCGCACCATGCCAGTATTCTAATGCCGGTATTGAAATACCGGTCGGACCGGTATAGTAATTGGTCATGGTGAAGATCAAGTCAGACACATCGATCAAGGCGATGCGCGAATCGGGCCGCGTCGTGGCACAGGCACTCGCCGCCGCCCGGAAGGCCGCGGTCGTGGGCGTGAGCCTCCGCGATCTGGACGCCGCGGCCCGCGCGGTGCTCACGAAGCACGGCGCGGGCTCCCCGTTCCTCGGCTACCGGCCGGACTGGGCACCCGTCCCCTTCCCCGCCGTCCTGTGCGTCTCCGTCAATGACGCGGTCGTCCACGGCATCCCGGGCGACGAACGGCTCCGGGACGGCGATTTGGTCAGCATCGACTGCGGTGCCCTCCTGGACGGCTGGGCCGGCGACGCCGCCGTCAGCTTCACGGTGGGACGGGCCGACCCGGAGGACCTGCGGCTGATCGGCACGGCGGAGGACGCGCTGGCCGCCGGTATCGCCGCGGCCGTCGTCGGCAATCGCATCGGCGACATCGCCCACGCCGTGGGCCGGGTGTGCCGGGCGGCGGGATACGGGATTCCCGACGGTTTCGGGGGCCACGGCGTGGGCCGCAGCATGCACGAGGACCCGGGGGTGCCGAACGAGGGGCGGCCCGGCAGGGGCATGCCGCTGCGGCACGGCATGGTGATCGCGATCGAGCCGATGCTGATCGCCGGCGGCAGCGACGACACGTACACCGCGCGGGACGGCTGGACGATCCGTACGTCGGACGGGAGCCGCGCCTCGCACGCCGAACACACGGTCGCGATCACGGACGACGGCCCGCGGATCCTCACGGCGCTCTAGTCACACCGCCCTTGGCGGCCCCGCCGGCCCCCACGGCGCGGCCGGCCCCGGCACGACCGACCCCGGTCGCCGGATCGGCCCACCGGCCCCCCTCCGCGCAAGTCAGCGCCCGGCCCCGTCAGCCCGGTCGGCCGGCAACGCCGGCACGGCCCCCTCCGCCTCACCGCCCCCGGACGCCCCGATCAGCCCACCGGCCGCGGTGGCCCCGCCGGTGCCGGCGGGGGCTTCGGCGCGGTCGGCAGCGCCGGCACGGCCGGCCCCCGCGGCCACGAAGCGCCGGGCGAGTTCCTCGCCGCGCTCCACCGCCGCCGCGTGGCTCTCGATCGGTGTCACCTTCGAGTCCTTGAACAGGATGTACGTGACCCCGGAGGACACCCCGCCCCTCGCCGGGTCCGGGTCGATCCCGAGGGCTTCGGCCGCCGCGTACGACGCCTCACCGATGATCCCGCTCGGCCCGGTGTCGCCGACCACCCCGTACACGACCTTGCCGTCGTGGATCATCGCGGCGGCCGAGCCGCCCCGGACGCCCGACGACCGGTAGTCCCAGGTGCGGCTCGGAGCGGGGACGACGACGAACGGCAGTTTCTCCGCGTCGAGATACTGCCCGTCGGACTGGGCGAAGGCCGTGGTCCCCTGGTACGAGGGGTCCGTGGCGCGGTTGCACCGCGCGGTGCGACGGCCGTCGCAGTCGATGTCCATGTCCGCCTGCCAGAACACGGCACCGTCGTGCTCGCAGACGGGAATGTTCGCGGGCCTGCCGCGGTCGGTGGCGTATCTGCCTCTGGAGATCTGCGCGCAGTGCTCCACCCGGGCCAGCAGGGCGGCGGCGGCAACAGGCGTCTGTGGTGCGGCACGGTGGCGCCCGGGGGCGGGCGGCGGGGGCATGCCGGGCTGTGCGGCCGCGGGCAGCGTCGCCGTACCGAGCACTGCGGAGCCGACGGCCAGGGCGAGGGCGGTGTTTCGAAAGCGCACGGGGAGCCTTTCTGTCGAAAGGCTCCCTACCCCTGCGTGCGCGCGCCGCCTCGTTCGCACCGCCGGACGGGCTACCCGTCCAAGGACGCGAGGCCCACGCGGTCAGCCGGCCGGCCGCACCACCATCGCGGAACCGCCGCCGCGCCGCTGTGTCTCGGCCGCCGCGAGCCAGCGGCCGTCGGGCAGCCGCTGGATGCCGGTTGTCGCGCCGATCTCCCGGTTCAGCCGGAACTGGTGTCCGATCGCCTCGAGACGGGACCGCAGCGGGCTGTTCCACAGCCCCGGTTCCAGATCCGTCATGGTCTGGTTGCGCTGGCTCGCCCGCGGCGCCGCGATCGCGTCCACCAGCGGCATCCCGCGGTCCAGGTGCCGCGTCAGGGTCTGCAGGACCGTGGTGATGATGGTCGACCCGCCGGGTGAGCCGAGCGCCACGACGGGCGTGCCGTGGTGGTCGAGCACGATCGTCGGGGACATGGAGGAACGGGGCCGCTTGCCGGGTCCGGGCAGATTCGGGTCGTGGACCGCGGGATCGGCCGGCGCGAAGGAGAAGTCGGTCAGCTCGTTGTTGAGCAGGAACCCGCGTCCGGGAACGGTGATGCCGCTGCCGCCGGTCTGCTCGATGGTCAGCGTGTAGGCGACGACGTTGCCCCACTTGTCGGCGGTCGTCAGATGGGTGGTGTTCTCACCCTCGTAGGTCGTCGGCGCGGCGCGCCCCGAAGATCCGCAGGGCTCGGGCCGGCGCGGGTCGCCCGGCGCCAACGGGCTCGTGAGCACCGCGTCGTCCTTGATCAGGCACTCGCGCGAGTCGGCGAACCGCTGCGACAGCAGCTCCCACGTCGGCACGTCCTCGAACGCCGGGTCGCCGACCCACCGTCCACGGTCCGCGAAGGCGATACGACTCGCCTCGATGAAGCGGTGCAGATACCGCTCCTCGGAGACGCGCGACAGGTCGGTGCGCTCCAGGATGTTGAGCGCCTCGCCGACGGTGGTGCCGCCGGAGGAGGACGGCGGCATGCCGTACACGTTCAGACCGCGGTACGACACCTTCGTCGGATCGCTGCGCAGCGTCTCGTACTCCCGCAGGTCACGCGCCGTCAGGTCGCCCGGCCGGACGACGCGTGTCGCGTCCTCGTCGACCGGGGGGTTGCGGACGGTGCGGACGATGTCCCGGGCGAGGTCGCCCTCGTAGAGAGCGCCCGCGCCCTTGCGGCCGAGTTCCTTGTAGGTGCGGGCGAGGTCGGGGTTCTTGATGACGGAGCCGACGACCGGGAGCTGCCCGCCGGGGAGGAACAGCTCCGCGGAGGCGGGGAAGTCCCGGAAGCGGGCCTCGTTGTCGGCGGTCTGCGAGCGGAAGGTGGCGTCGACGGTGAAGCCGTTCCTCGCCAACCGCTCGGCCGGCTTCAGCAGTTCGCCGAGCGGCTTGCTGCCCCACGCGTCGAGGGCCGTGTCCCAGGTGGCGGGCGTGCCGGGGGTGCCGACGCCGAGGCCGCTGGTCACGGCCTCGGCGAACGGAATGGGTTCGCCGTTCTCCAGGAAGAGGGAGGAGTCGGCGCTCAGCGGGGCGGTCTCGCGGCCGTCGATGGTGTGCACGGCACGGGTCCTGGCGTCGTAGTGGACGAAGTAGCCGCCCCCTCCGATGCCCGCGGAGTAGGGCTCCGTCACGCCGAGCGCCGCCGCGGTCGCGACGGCCGCGTCCACGGCGTTGCCGCCGCGTCTCAGTACCTCGATCCCGGCCGCCGACGCGTCGGCGTCGACGCTCGAGACCGCGCCGCCGTGTCCGACGGCGACCGGGCTCTTGGCGGGCGGCGCCGAGGACGGGGCGGCGTGGGGCGTGGGCGGGGCCGCCGCGCCGATCGAGACGACGGCCGCGGTCACGGCCACGACCGACAGTTTCCGTACGGCGGAGCGACGCATTCGTACCTCCAGTCGACAAGTGTCAGCGCAGGGTAACTTTTCGAAGCCTTCTACGACAGGAGCGGCACGAAGCGGACTCGAACGGCCCTCCCCGACACCGCTACCATGCGCGCCCATGACAGACGACGTACGCAACATCGTGCTCGGTGTGGTGGCTGCGGGGATCAGCGCCACGATCGGCTGGCTCGCCCGCACTTACCTCTGGCGCCGCCGGCTGCGGCGCAAGCAGGCGTTCTTCGGGCTGCCGGGGAACTCGGAGTCCCTGCTCGTCGTCAACCGGGAGGCGGGACGCGACGGATCCGTGCACCGCTTCGACGTCTTCGCGCTGCTGGAACTGTCCGCGCTCATCAAGGACTGCGGGGCGAACTCCCAGATCGTCTGGCACGACACGGCCCAGCAGGGGTTCGGCGAGCGCACCGAGTTCTGCGTCGGCGGGCCGGTCTCGAATCGGCGGATGGCCGCGCACCTGCACTCCATGCTGCCCGGCGTGAAGGTCAACACCGACGCCGAACCGGGTCCGGACCAGGGCGCGTTCCAGATAGGCACCGAGCGGTACCGCATGGAGCCCGGCTCGGCGGAGTACGTGCTGCTGGCGCGGCTCACCGCCGGGGAGGACGCCAGGCCGGTCTTCCTGTTCTGCGGGCAGCGCGCCATCACCAACCAGGCCGCCACCCGCTATCTGGCCCGTCACCACGAGAAGCTCGCCCGCAAGCACGGCGACAGCTCCTTCTGTCTGCTGCTCAAGGTCGTCAACTCGGCTGCGTACGGCCCCGATGTGGTCGAGCTGGTGGCCGATGTGACGAGGCCGGCCCGGAGCGCGGTGCCGGCGACCCGCGCCGCGCACCGCGCGGCGGGCTGAACGGCGGGCTGAACGGCGGGCTGAACGGCACCGGTTCAGCTGAGCGGCACCGATTCAATCGCACCGCAGCGGCAGGGACTTGATGCCGTTGATGAAGTTGGACACGAGTCTGCGCGGCGGGGCGGCCGGTGCGTACGGAGGCAGGGCGGCGAGCGCCTCCTCGTGCAGGATCCGCAGCTGGAGGCGGGCGAAGTGCGCGCCCAGACAGATGTGCGGTCCGTCGCCGAAGGAGATGTGCGGGTTGGCGGCACGGGACAGGTCCAGGCGGTGCGGCGCGTCGAAGACCCGCTCGTCGTGGTTGGCGGAGGCGTGGAACACGACGACCTTGTCGCCGGCCCGGACGGTCCGTCCGGCGATCAGGGTGTCCCTGGTGGCGGTGCGCCGAAAGCTGAGGACGGGCGGGTGGCTGCGCAGGAGTTCCTCGACGGCCGTGCGGAGGTCCACTTCTCCCGAGCGCAGCCTGCGCTGCTGCCCGGGGTTCTCGGCGAGCGCGAGGAAGCCGCCGGGGGCGGCGCTGCGGACGGTGTCGTTGCCGGCGACGGTGAGCAGGAAGAAGAACATCTCCAGTTCGTCGCCGCGGAGTTCGCCGGTGGCCAGTGAGGTCATCACGTCGTCGGCGGGGTGCCGGCGCTTGTGGGCGGCCAGCTGACGGGCGTAGTCGAACATCTCCTGCAGCATGGCCGGCGAGCGCGGGTTGACGGGTGTGCCGTCGGGCCCGAGCACCGGCGGCTCGTCGGGGTCCTGGTAGGCGATGACGCGTTCGGTCCATTCCAGCAGCAGCGACCGGTCGCTCTCGGGTACGCCCAGCAGGTCGGAGAGGTTCAGCAGGGCGTAGTCGTCCGTGACGGTGCCGACGAGGTCGAAGGTGCCGCCGCCCTCCCGGGCGGCGGTGAGGAGCCGGCGGGCGCGGTCGCGGGCGGTGGCGGCGAACCGGTCGACGCGCCGGGGTGTGAAGGCACGGCTGACCAGGCGCCGCAGTCTGCCGTGGTCGGACGGCTCCTCCCCCGTGCTGCCCGGCGTCGCGCTGTGGGCCGCGTGGGGCGCCGGGTCCTGGTTGAGCATCATGCGCCGGATGAACGGCAGGTCCGCGGGGTCGGGGTCGCGGATCTGGGTGGCTCCCAGACGGGACGAGAAGGCCGCGGGGTCCTTGAGGACGCGGAGGACGTCGGCGTGCCGGGTCACCGCCCAGAAGCCGGGTCCCGAGGGCCAGCCGAGGACCTCGTACTCCTCCTGCCAGGCGACCGGGTGGTGGTCGCGCAGCATCCGGAAGGACTCGTGCGGCGGTCCTTCCGCGTAGATCCTCGGGTCGAAGACATCGGGCACCGTCATACCGGCAGATCCTGCCCGCTCCCGTCCGCCCGCAGGAAGTCCTCCATGGTGGTGACGAGTTGCAGCGGGGTCTCGTCCATGGCGTAGTGGCCCGCGCACGGCAGTTCGACGAGTGCGGCCTCGGTGTACCAGCGCAGCCAGGTCTCGCGCATGAAGTCGGCGCCGATCGCCGGGTCGAGCGCTCCGGTGACGGCCAGTGCGGGAACGGTCGAGCCGACCACCTCGGTGTGGAAGTCCTCTCCGGCCCAGGAGTCGAGCCAGGCGCGGAAGGCGTCGCGGTCGCTGCGCGCCAGGGATCGTTCGACCATGCGTTCCAGCCAGGCGGACGGGCGGACGGAGCCGGTCGTGAAGTCGATGATGGCGCGACGCCCGGCGGGGTCGGTCGCGGCGGAGGCGAACAGCTGCCACTGCTCCGGAGGCATCTTCACGCCGCAGGCGGGGACGGGCGAGATGCCCACGATCCGCCGTACGCGCTGGGGGGCGGCTGCCAGGACGCGCTGTGCCACGGCGCCGCCCATCGAGTGGCCGACGAGTGAGAACGACTCCCAGCCGAGCCGGTCCGCGAGCGCGAGGAGGTCGGCGGCTCCTTCGGCGGTGGTGTACGACCCGGGGACGTCACGCGCCTCACCGTAGCCGCGCAGGTCGACGAGGGCGTAGGTGAAGCTCTCCCCGTCCAGGTCGGCAAGGAGGGGGTCGTACGCGGAGCGGTCCGCGAACCAGCCGTGCACGGCGAACACCCGGTGTGCGCCGGAACCGTGCAGGGAGTGGGGCAGCGGGAAGGGGGCCACGAGGTCTCCGTTTCTTCGGCTGTCGCGAACGTCATCACAGTGCTGGCCGCGGCCGCCACGGACAAGACCCCGATCGGGTCCGGGGCGCCGGAAGTCTGCTGACAAGCCGTCCAATAATTGTTACGGTGGCGTAACTTACTCAGGAGTTATATCCGGCGACCCCCCGCCGTTACTGTCGGGCCACCCTCACTGAAGAAAAGTCAGGAGTGACCCGTGGGACTTCCCCGCAAGGTTCTGCGCACCACCGCCGTCGGCACCGTCTCGGCCGCGCTGCTCGCCGGCTCGGCCACCGCCGCGTCCCCCACCGTCGTCGCGACCGCCCCGGCCCTGACCCAGCAGGACACCACCGCCTCCCCCGACGTCCGCTTCGTCGACATCGAGGGCGACGGCGGGACCGTGCTCAAGGCCAATGTCGTCACACCCGCGGGCTCCGACGGCCGGCAGACGTACCCGGTCATCGTGCTGCCCACCAGCTGGGGCATGCCGCAGATCGAGTACCTCGCCCAGGCGCAGAAGCTCGCCGACGCCGGTTACGTGGTGGTGAGCTACAACGCCCGCGGCTTCTGGCAGTCCGGCGGCGAGATCGAGACGGCGGGACCGCCGGACATCGCCGACGCCTCCAAGGTGATCGACTGGGCGCTGGCGAACACCCCGGCCGACCCCGACCGGGTCGGTATGGCGGGCGTCTCCTACGGCGCGGGCATCAGCCTGCTGGCCTCCGCGAAGGACAAGCGGATCAAGGCCGTCGTCGCGCTCAGCGGCTGGGCCGACCTCATCGACTCCATCTACAGCGGCCGCACCCAGCATCTGCAGGCCGCCGCGGTGCTCAGCGGCCTCGGACACCTCACCGGCCGCCCCAGCGCCGAGCTCCAGCAGATCATGACCGACTTCATGACCTCGAACCTGGCCGCCGAGCAGGCCATGATCGAGTGGGGGAAGGTGCGCTCCGCCGCCACCTACGTCGACGAGATCAACGCCAACGGCGCCGCGATCATGCTCGGCAACGCGTGGGGCGACTCGATCTTCCCGCCCAACCAGTACGCCGACTTCTACGAGAGCCTCAGCGTCCCCAAGCGTCTCGAGTTCCGCCCCGGCGACCATGCCACCGCGGAGGGCACCGGCCTGCTCGGCCTGCCCAACGACACCTGGGAGAGCGCCCACCGGTGGTTCGACCACCACCTCAAGGGTGCCGACAACGGCGTGGACCGCGAGCAGCCCGTACGGCTCAAGACCCGCTCCACGGGCGCGTACGAGACGTACCCGGACTGGAAGTCGGTGGCCGCCGACCGGCGGAAGATCGAACTGGGTGGCTCGCAGCAGATCCGCACGGGCGTCGACTCGGGCGCGAACGGCGGGGTCGTCTTCCTGTCCAGCATGCTCGACCAGTTCGCCGAGCTGCCTCCGATGGTGTCGGTCCCGCTGCTGCCGCGCTCCTACGCCGCCGTGTGGCAGTCCGAGCGCTACGGCACCGCGCAGCAGGTCCGCGGTACCGCGAAGCTGCGCACCAACGTCACGAGCACCGAGGAGAGCGGCACCCTCGTCGCACACCTCTACGACGTGGGCCCGCTCGGCCTCGGCAAGCTGGTCTCCAGCGCGCCGTACACCTTCCACGGCAGGACGCCGGGACAGCCGTTCGCCGTGGACCTGGAGTTGTTCTCCACCGCCTACGACGTACCGGCCGGCCACCGTCTCGCCGTGGTCGTCGACACCGTCGACCCGCTCTACACGGAGCACAACCCGAGCGGCGCGCAGCTGACCTTCTCCTCGCCGGCAGCCGACCCGTCCTATCTGTCGGTCCCGCTGCGCCAGGAGTGATCACCGGCTGCTGCCGGCCGGGTCCCCGTGCCTCGCACAGGGAGTGGGTGGTGCTCCATGAACCGTTGCGCCGTCCTGCTCACGCCCCCGAGGGGGCGCGGGGAGCCGCACCGGCAGTCAGTGTTTGAGAATCTCGGACAGGAATGCCTTGGCGCGGTCGCTCTGCGGGTCGGTGGAGAAGTCGTGGGGGCTGCGGTCCTCGATGACGCGGCCGTCAACCGGCCTGATCAACGGGTCGAAGGCCATACGGTGGTCTGCCCCTTCTCGGCTGTGCGGCACGGTCAGCGCAAACTATCCAGCCGCCCAAGGGACTTCGCACCCGACACGCATAAAGAGGGCATAAGCCGTATTAATATGGAAGCCGTGCGCGCGGCGCCGGCGTGGGCCGATCAGGCTTCCGCCGCCTCGCCGTAGACCTGCGACAGTTCGGGCGCACCGTTGAGCGCCCACTCCACGCCCGCCTCCACCACGCTGATCTCCCGCCCGGAGGCGAGCCGCACCACGGGGTGACCACCCGGCCAGATGTGCCAGGCCGCGCCGGGAACCGTGCGCACGATCACGGTGCCCAGATAGAGACCCGCGTCGTTGCCCAGCCACGGCAGCTCCTCCGGATCGTCGCGCCAGCGCGGGGGCAGCTGATCCAGCGCCGCCAACGAACCCGGGGAGTCGTCCAGTTCGAGTCCGGCCTGCCCGGCCCTGGCACGCAGGAGCTCACACTCGGACAGCAGTTCGGCGATGGCGGCCGCGCGCTCGGGGTCGTCCTCCGCGGCGGCCGCCTCACCCGCGTCCCGTCCGCCGTGGCGCCCCAGCCAGTGGTCCAAGAAGGGGATGTTCATACCGCAAAGGTTCGCATCCCGGCACGTGAGCGCACCACAGGGCGCGCGTCAACGCACGTCAGATGTCCAGATCGACAACAACCGGTGCATGGTCGGAGGCGCCCTTGCCCTTGCGCTCCTCACGGTCCACGTAACCGTCCTTGACCGCCGTGGCGAAGGGTTCGTTGCCGTAGACGAGGTCGATGCGCATGCCGCGGTTCTTGGGGAAGCACAGCTGGCGGTAGTCCCAGTACGTGAAGGGGTGCGCGTACTTCAGCGGGCGCGGCACCACGTCGGACAGGCCGCGCTTGCGCAGCGCCTCCAGGGCGGCCCGCTCCGGCGGCGTCACATGGGTCATGCCCTCGAAGAAGGACGGGTCCCACACGTCGTCGTCCGTCGGCGCGATGTTGAAGTCGCCGAGCACGGCGAACGGCCGCTCGGCGGCGGCGTCCTCGGTCACCGCGACGGACAGCGCCTCCAGCCAGCGCAGCTTGTAGCCGTAGTGGTCGTGCGCGACCTCCCGGCCGTTGGGCACGTAGACCGACCAGACGCGGGCCCGGCCGCAGGTCGCGGAGATCGCCCTCGGCTCCTGCACACCCTCGTAGTCAGGACCGCCGGGCAGTCCCACCACGACGTCCTCCAGGCCGACCTTCGAGAGCAGCGCCACGCCGTTCCACCTGCCGGTGGCGTTGACCGCGGACTCGTAACCGAGCTCGCGGAGCGCCTCCGCGGGGAACTGCTCCTCGGTGCACTTGGTCTCCTGGACGCACAGCACATCCGTGCCGCTGCTCTCCAGCCAGGCGAGCAGCCGGGGCAGCCGGGCGGTGATCGAGTTGACGTTCCACGTGGCGATACGCATGCCGCAAAGCCTAACGGCGGGGTACGACAGTCACCGGTCCGGCCGCCGCCGGGGCGCTCACACGTCCCACGACTCCCCCGGCGCGAGCCGCCCGTGCTCGGCCCCGCCGAGCTCGCCGATCTGCCGGTCGTAGATCGGCCGGGCGAGGTCCGTGAGCAGGGCGTCGTGGATGTCGAGGGCGCGGCGCGGCCGCACCTCCCGCACATAGTCGATGACCTCGGAGATCTTGTTCCACGGGGCGTGCACCGGCAGCATCAGCGTGTCCACGGCATGGTCGGGCACGGTCAGCGCGTCACCCGGGTGGAAGAGGGAGCCGTCCACCAGGAAGCCGACATTGGTGATCCGCGGAATGTCCGGGTGGATCACCGCGTGCAGCTCACCGTGCACCTGGACGTCGAACCCGGCCGCGGTGAACGCGTCACCGTGGCCGACCGTGGTGACGCGCCCGGGGAACGCGGCCGAGAGCCAGTCCGCGACGCTGCGCAGGGTCCACAGCCCCGCGGAGGGGTTCGCCTCGAGCGCGGCACGCAGTCTGCCCTCGTCGAAGTGGTCCGGATGCTCGTGCGTGACGAGCAGGACGTCGGCCCCGAGGGCGGCGTCCTCCTCGCTGAAGCCGCCGGGGTCGACGACCAGACGCCGCCCGTCCTTCTCGACCTGGACGCAGGCATGGGTCTTCTTGGTGAGCCTCATGCCCCCATCCTGCAACGCACGCCTACGCGCGAGGCGTGGTCTCCTCCTGGATCACGGCCTGCGCCACCCTGAAGGCCGCATTCGCGGCAGGGACACCGCAGTACACCGCCGTATGGATCAGAACCTCCCTGATCTCCGACGGAGTCAGTCCGTTGCGCAGCGCCGCGCGGGTGTGGAAGCCCAGCTCCTCCAGGTGCCCGCCCGCGACCAGGGCGCTCAGCGTCACACAGCTGCGGGTGCGTCTGTCCAGGCCCTCGCGGGTCCACACCTCGCCCCACGCGTAGCGGGTGACCAGTTCCTGGAAGTCGCCCGTGAAGTCGTCGCCGTCGGCGAGCACCTCGTCGACGTGCGCGTCGCCGAGCACCTCACGCCGTATCTTCATCCCCGCCTGGTACGGGTCGGGCCTGCCCGCCCCGGTGGCCGGCGGCTGCTCGGGGGCGGCGGGGCCGATCTCGGCCACCGGCGCGACGGGCACGGAGGTGGCGGGCACGGGCGGCGCCTGGAAGCCGGAAAGGGTGTCGTGCCAGGCGGTCGCGAAGTGGTGGGCGAGCAGATCCGTGACCGCGGCGGGCTGCTCGACAGGGGCCAGATGGGAGGCGCCGGGCACGAGCGCGAGCCGGGCGTCCGGAATGCCGGCGACCAGCGTGCGGGCCTCCGCGGGTCCGGTCACCTGGTCCTCCGAGCCGACCACGACGAGGGTGGGAACGCCGATCCGGCCGAGCTCGGCACGGGCGTCGAACGCCGCGAGCGCCTCGCAGGCGGCGATGTAGCAGCCGGGGTCGGTGGTGCGGACCATCTGGACGGCCCACTCGACGATCGCCGGCTGCGCCGCGGCGAAGGCCGTGGTGAACCAGCGCTCCGGCGCGCTGCGCGCCGTCGGGTCGAGACCGTTCGTACGGACGACGACACCGCGCTGGCGGAACTCGTCGGCGGTGCCGAATCGGGGCGAAGCCGCGACGAGCGCCAGGGTCGCCACGCGCTGCGGATGACGCAGCGCCAGCTCGATGCCGACCGCGCCGCCGATCGAGCAGCCCGCGTAGCCGAACCGCTGAACACCCAACTGGTCCAGGGTGGCGAGCAGTCGCTCGGCGAGGTCGCCGACGGAGGTCGCGGGGTGGGCCGGTGCGCCACCGTGGCCGGGCAGGTCGAACCGCATCACACGCCACCGCTGCGAGAGCTCGGCGATCTGCCGGTCCCACATGTGCCAGGTGGTGCCGAGGGAGGGCCCGAGGACCAGAGCTGGTGCGTCTTCGGGCCCGTCAATGCGGTACTGCAGGGTATTCGTCGGTGTCTCACTCACCCGTCAGACCCTCTCATCTCTCACGGACGCCCCTATGACGGGGGGGCGGTGGACATCGTCCTGACCAGTTTGAAGACCTCGCGGGCGGCATACCGCTTGAGGCAACAAATAATCTCACGCCGGGTCCTGCGCTCCTGGGCGCGGACTTGAACGACGCCGTTGCGGGTGACGGTCTCGCGAATCAACTCATCGGCCCGTACGGCCGATTCGGCTGCCTCGACGCACGAGGCGACGGCCGGGGCCGCCGAGCGCCCGCACCTGGAGGGCGACCGACTCGGCGCGTGGCTGACCGCGGTGACCGTGCGGCTGTGCGTCGACCAGCACCGGCTGCTCGACCGGGACGCCGGGATACGTCGGCGTCCCGGTCGATGCTGTCCGCGCCCGGCGCCGCACCACACGAGGAGGTCGTGTGCGACCACGACGAGGCACGCCGACTCGCTCTCAAGGGCACCGCGCTGCCGGCGAACCAGCGGGTGGCGCTGCGACCGAAGGCGCAGGAGCTGGACGTGGCACCGGGGGAAGTCGTATCGCCGGACGCCGACGTACCGGACGTTCCCGGCGTTTCTGAGCCGGTGCCTGAGCCCGCGCTTCCGGCGGGCTGAACCGGGCCGAGTCCCGTCACGCGTCCCTCCGAGGACGCGCCGAAAAAAACTGCCGTCTTCCGCGAGGGAGCCGCCCTCCGTCTGCGTAGAGCAGATGACAGCACCGGTGCACCGACCGGTGCGGCAGAAGAAGCGGAGAGTCGATGGGACTCACAGGCCATGGCAGACCGCGGCGCCGGCGTGCGGCGCTCGCGATACCGATCGCGATCGTCTGCGCCCTGAGCGCGGTGACCGCGAGCACCCCGGCAGTCCACGCGGCACAAGTCGCGGAGACCAGCATCGGGATGCGGTTCAACGACGGTCTGGACACCCGGCTCAGCGCCACGGTGTTCCGCGACGCGGCCCGCTCGGTCGGCTACGCGGGTACCGGCCACACCGCGGGGCGCAGCGCGGACGACGCGTGGGGGGACGCGCTGGGCTCAGGCGTCTTCGCGCTGTTCGGACACTCGAACGGCGGCGTCTTCCAGACCGACGAGGGGCCGTCGGACGACCAGGACGCGATCCTCGCGGCCGGCCGGACGCAGGATCTGGTGCCTCTCTACGCGAACCTGCGGTTCTTCACCGAGTACCTGCCGTACGCCGAGATCGACGACATGCGGCTGCTGATCCTCGCGGGCTGCTACACCGCCCAGTCCGGGCAGTTGGGGAACTTCAACGACGTCGCCGTCAGCCGCGGCGTCGACTCGGCGGTCAGCTTCACCGGACTGGTCATGTATCCGGCGACCACGTCCGGCACGGCGACCAGTACGACGAACTACTCCGGCAACTACTTCTGGAGCCGGTTCTCCTATCACGCCACCACGGGTGTCACCGTGTCCACGGCGCTCTCCCGGGCCCGTTCCGACCTCGTGGCCAAGGAAGGTTCCGCCGGGGGCTGGGACCGTTACGTGATCCGCGGCGCGGCAGCCGCCCCCGGATCGGTCAGGCTCAAGCCGGCCGGTGAGGGCGAGCCGCTGAACAGCCGCCCCGTGGCCACCCCGCAGTTCAGCACCGTCTCCGCCCTCACGCCGGTCCGTACGACCACCACACAGGGACCGGCGGGCGAGCCCTTCACGACGGTCGAGACCGCCGAGGGGATCGAGTACCGGACGGCGGCCGACGGCTCGCTGGCCGACCTCGTGGGAACTCCGACGACCGAAGGGGACGTACGGCTCGACGCCGAGGAGACCCGCGCCGCCGCGGAGCGGTTCGTCGAGCGCAATGTCGCCGGTTGGGACGCGAGCCGGCAGCTCGTGACCGAAGAGCCGGTCAGTCACCTGGAGGGTGACGCCCTCACCCTCCTGACGTGGCGTCCGGTGGACGCCGCCGGACGCTCGGGCGCGAGTCAGGTGACCGTGGAGGTCGACCGCCGCACCGGAGCCGTCACCTACCTCTCGGCCGCTCGGGGCGCCGCGGCCGGGACGGCCGCCGCCTTCGCGGTCGGTCACGACGAGGCGATCTCGGCCGCCCGCGCCGCGATCGGCGACGACCGGGGCACCGCCACCGCCGTGGCCGACACCTGGAACGCCGGCCGCTGGACGGTCACCGTCGACCGAGGGCTCACCGGCCGTCCCGGGACCGAGGTGCCGGACGTGGAACGCCTCGAGATCGACGCCCGTACCGGCCTCGTGCTGTCCCGCACCAAGAGCTGACGCACCCGACTCACACCCGGAGCACACACGCAGATGAAACTTCGTTCTCTGACCATGTGGGCCGCGGCCACCGCCGGCTGCCTCGCCCTCACTCTGCTGCCCACGGCAGCGGCGACCGCCCAGACCACCGACGAGCCGTCCCCGGCGCCGGTCGCAGCGACCGTGCCCCAGGTCCAGCCGACGGTGACACGGCTGCTGTTCGCCGTGCCCCGTACGCTCGACGAGCTCAAGACCTCGCTCGCGGGGCTCCAGCCGCTCCTGCTGCGTTACACCGGCGAGATCGGCGGCGGTGACCAGCCGGGCCCCGGTGTTACCGCCGACAGCGCCGTGGAGAGCATGCGCCAGAGCGTCGTCGGCCAGTACGGCGTGGAGCCGCTGGTGTTCCTCGTCGTCGTGGACGGCGAAGTGCCGGCGGCCCGGCTCACGGCGCTGGACCCGGTGCTAGCAGAGGCCAGGACCTTCGACTCGGACGCCGAGGAGGTGGACCGCCTCCCGCTGGGCACCCTCGAGCGGGCCGCCGACGCCACCCGCGCCAGGGAGGCCGTCCTGGGTCGCACCGACGCCATGCGCGCGGCCGCCGAGGAGAGCCGCGCGGACGCGGACGAGTCGTCCTCGACGTCCTCGACCTCCTCGGCCGACGGGACGACGACCCCGGCGAGCATCTCCAACACCTGGGCACCGTGGTACGGGACGATGCGGGCGTACAACAGTCCGTACGAGTCCCCCACGGACATGCCGCGCAAGTTCCGGCACCACCTGCGCTGGTACTCCTCCGGCGACATCGCCGCCTTCGGCGACGACTTCGCCTATGAGCACAACATGTCGCTGTACAACACGGATCTGTGGGATCTCACCCGTCCCTACTGCGCGGACAGCGCCTACACCGAGTTCTGGGCGGGCTGGTCGACCGGGTTCAAGTGGAACGCCGTGAAGTACGGCTGGAACTTCCCCAGCGCCGCCGTGGCCTACTGGGACTGGGACGACACCACCGACTCCTGCGAGAAGCTCGACTTCTCCGTGGGGGTGGGCTACCCCAAGAAGCTCACCGCGGGGGTGGCGTACAACTTCTGGATCGCCGCGGAGAAGGGCACCAAGTCCAGCTCCCCCTACGACCTGGGCGCCCAGAAGATCAGCAACGACTGCAACGACCTCGGCATGGACCCGGGCAGCTCCTGCACGGGCCTGAACTACGACCGGCCGGGCTCCGGCACCGAGCCCCTGGTGGGCAAGTCCCGTGGCTGGCGCGTGCCGAGCTGCGCGGACTGGGTACGGGGCAGCTCGCCGACCTACAAGGTGAACGGCGCGTACGACTGCCCCGCCAACCGCTGACACGCCGCCTTCGAGGACTGATACGCGAATGAACGCACAGGGACACCCGGGCACGGATCGCAGCCGCCTCCTGCGGAGCGTGGGTCTGGCGGGGGCGCTGATGCTCGCCGTACTGGCCGCGCTGCTGTGGTTCGGCGCCGACGCCATCGGGTCCAGGCAGTGTATGGAGGACGGCCACGGACTCCTGGTCGAGGGCGGCGGAACGTCCATGACCGAGCAGGGGTGCGAGGTGACGGTGCCCACCGCTTCGGGCTCCCTCACCGCGTCGCTGCCGACGCTCAGCGAGCCGGTCGCCGGCGCCGCGCTGCTGGCCGGACTGGCCGGTGCCGTACCGCCGGGCATCTGCCTCTGGTTGGCGACCCGGCGCCCGCGCTGACGCCGCGGCCCTGTCCTCCCGGATGCCGCGGGGGGACAGGGCCGGTGCTCCTGCTGTCCCGGCGCGCCGCTTCCCGCGGAGCGTCGGGTCCGTCCGCTCCGCCGTGCAGACGTCGGGTCCGCGCACGACCGTCAGGTCGGCGATCGGGCCCGGTGTCCCGGTGGTGATGAGCGCTGCCCTGCGGCGGCCGCTGGTGCTGCCGGAGCGCCGAAAATTTCGGCGCGAGCAGCATTTCGGTGGTGCTTTGGCATTGCCCGGAGAGCGGAATGCAGGCTTTCATTTCCCGCGACGGGTAACGCCCCCGACGTCTCCACCAGCCGCGGGTCCGCACATGGGCGTGCCCAGCGGACCGGTCGTGTCCGCGCTCACCGCAGCGCCGGCGGTCCGGGTGGGCCGCTCGACCCGCACATCGCACCATCCATCCGCTACCTCACCGCTGAGCAGCCGACTGCGTACCGGCGCCCGAGGCAGCGCCTCAGAGAGGAACACATGTCCCGCAGCAGAACACTTGCTCGTGCCGCGTCCGTGGTCGGCGCCGCTGCCCTGTTGATCGCGTCGGCCGGTGCGGCCGACGCCGGTGCCGGTGCCGGTGACCCGCTCAGAGGCGAACAGTGGGGTCTGGACCAGGTCCGTGCCCCACAGGCCTGGGCCACCAGCACCGGCAATGGCGCCGTGGTCGCCGTCGTCGACACGGGAGTGGACCTCACACACCCCGACCTCAAGGGCAACCTGGTGGCCGGCGCGACGTTCACCGGATGCGGCAGCACCGGACAGCCGTGCGGCAACGGTGACTTCCGCGGTCCGGACGGGGAGAACAACGGCGACGAGCACGGCACGCACGTCGCCGGCATCGTCGCCGCGGTCGCCGGCAACGGCACCGGTGTCGCCGGAGTCGCCCCGAACGCCAGGATCATGCCGGTCAAGGTGCTCGAGGAGGGCAGCGGTTCCTTCGAGGACATAGCCGCCGGCATACGGTGGTCCGTCGACCACGGCGCCGACGTGATCAACATGAGCCTCGGCGGGCTGGCCGGCACGCAGGCCCTCACGCTGACCGGGCTGGAGTCGTCGGTCACCGAGGCGATCGCGTACGCCAACGCGCGGGGCACGTCGGTCATCGCGGCGGCGGGCAACTCCACCACGGCGTTCTGCAGCACGCCTGCGTGGGAGCCGGGAGCCGTCTGTGTGGCGTCCACCGACCGCAACGAGGTGAAGAGCTGGTTCTCCGAACTCCCCAACAAGCCCGACCTCAAGGCCGTCTCCGCGCCGGGCGGCGCGGGCCTGACGTCCTGCCAGGACGACATCGTGTCCACGGTGCCGACCGGCACCGGCTCGGCGTCCTGCGGCCGGCAGGACTACGACTACTACGCCGGAACGTCCATGGCGACGCCGCACGTGGCGGGCGTCGCCGCGCTGCTCTTCGCCCAGGGCCGGACGCTGGCCGACGTGGAGCGGACGCTGCTCGACACGGCCCGTCAGCCGGGCACCGCCCTGACCGGGCTCTACTCACCGGTCTACGGCTGGGGCGTCGTGGACGCCGCGGCCGCCGTGGAGTCCCCCGGCGCGGTCACCGGCAAGGGCCGCAAGGGCGGTACGACGAGGGACTGATCCGGCGCCGGACGTGCCGGGTCGCGCGCCGCGAGGCGCGCAGCCCGGCACGATGCGTCCGTTCCGAGGCACCCGTGAGTCGCGAGCGGCTGCCCGGCCGCCCGCGATTTGCCGTAACGGCAAAAGAGATTGTCCGGTCGGCTGCGGGCGCGGCAGCCTGATGACCGATCGGCAATCGGCAACGGGAGGCCGCGGGATGACTGCGTACGAGGACGGCGAGACGCCACCGAACAATCGCGTCCACCACATCCGGGCCGGGGAGTTGGACGGTTACGCCGCCATCAGCGGCGGCACGGTCGGTTCGAGGAAGCTGTGGATGGGTCTCGTGGAGAATCCGCCGTCGAGCTCCACGGACAACCACCACCACGGTGACTCGGAGGCGGGCATCTACGTGGTGAGCGGACACCCGGTGTTCGTCTACCACGACGGCACCCAGGAGGTACGACTCGCCGCCGGGCCGGGCGACTTCTTCCTCGTCCCCCCGTTCGTCCCGCACCGCGAGGAGAACCCCGACCCGAACGAGCCCGCGGTCGTCGTGATCGCTCGCACCACTCAGGAGCCCGTCAAGGTCCCCGTGCCCGAGCTGTACCAGCTCACACACACGACCGAGACACGGTGGACCAGCGGCTGACCGCTCCCGGAGCGGTCGTCAATGGGCCCGGCCGGCACCGGCCGGGCCCTTTTGGCCCTACGGGTTCGACGTGGAGACGACGTACACCCAGGGGCGGTCCGGTTCGGTCAGATCCACAGTGATGTCCTGGCTGGGGCGCGGGTCCTTCTGGGTGCGTACCGTGCCGGCCCAGGCACGGTCCTCGAGCCCGAAGTTCCAGCCGACCACATCCGCGTTCCGGTCGTCGATGGTGACCTTGCCGTCCTCGAGCGCGCCGCGGCTCAGGCCGATGTCCTTCAGGAAGGCGTCGAGGCCCGTCGCGGTCGTACGGAACTGCACGTAGAACCGGCTGGTCTTCCAGTTGCTGGTCTCGTAGTAGCCGACCCGCTTGGAACCCTCGGGGATCGGCACCTCGAAGATGCGGCGCTTCATGAGGGACGGCATCAGGTCGCGCAGTCCCTGGGCCGCGGCGTCCGCGGCCTTGTCGCGGCCGCTGGCGCGGCTCTGCTCGGCGGAGATCAGCAGATAGCCGGCCGGGATGCCGATGAGAAGCACGATGACGATCGCGGTGATCCAGCGGCGCATGATCATGTGGCGCCGGCCCTCGGGGGTCGGCGTCGGCGGCGTCGGCGTGGCCTGGCGGGTGGTCAGCGTTGTCATGAAGGGGGTTCCTGGGTGAGACGGGCGGAGCTCGGGTTGCGCAGGGCCTGTGCGTAGCGCTCGTAGCGCTCGTGGCGTTCCACGCGGCGGCGGTTGGTCCGGCGGAAGCGGCGGGCCACCAGCCGTGCGAGGTCGGCCGCGCCGACCATACCGGCTTCGGGGCCGAGCTGGGCCTTGGCGATCCGGGCCTCCGGGCGGTAGCCGCGGCCGGTCAGGTGACGGCGGAAGGCGTCCCTGGCGGGGCCGATCAGCAGGTCGTCGGCGGCACTGACGCCGCCGCCGATGACGAAGCAGGAGGGGTCGAGGGCGGCGGCCAGGTTGGCGATGCCGACACCGAGCCACTGGCCGATGTCCTGGAACAGTTCGACGCACATCGCGTCGCCCTCGCGGGCGAGTTCGGTGATGAGCGGCCCGGTGATGTCGCGGACGTTGCCGCCGACCCGGTCGATGATGTTGTAGGCGACCGGGGAGTCCGCGGCGGCCAGTTCACGGGCCTCGCGGACGAGGGCGTTGCCCGAGCTGTACTGCTCCCAGCAGCCGCGGTTGCCGCACGGGCAGCGGTGGCCGCCGGGCACGACCTGCATGTGCCCGAACTCACCCGCGACACCGAACTTGCCGCGCTTGACCTGGCCGTCCTCGAGGATCGCGCCGCCGATGCCGGTACCGAGCGTGATCATGACGATGTGGTCCTCGCCACGCCCGGCGCCGAAGCGCCACTCCGCCCAGGCGGCGGTGTTGGCGTCGTTGTCCACCAGGACCGGAACGGCGAGACGGGCGGAGAGCGCGTCGCGCAGGGGTTCGTTGCGCCAGGCGAGGTGGGGTGCGAACAGGACCTTCGAGCGGTCGGCGTCGACCCAGCCGGCCGCGCCGATGCCCACGGCGTGCACGTCGTGGCGGTCGGAGAGGTCGAGGACCAGCTCGCAGATGGTGTCCTCGACGACTCTCGGGCTCTTGGACTTGTCCGGGGTCTCCGTGCGGATCTTCTCCAGGATGATCCCGTCGGCGTCCACGACGCCCGCCATCACCTTGGTGCCGCCGATGTCGATGCCGACCGTGGGTACGCGGGGCGCGGTCAGGTGCGAGCGCCGCTCACGCGGGCCGACCGTCTTGAGGGCACCGGCGCGCGCGGTGCCTCGGCTGGTGAAGTCGCGGTACGTGCTCAAGTCGTCCCTGCGGGTCGTGTCGTCCGGTCGGGGTTCCGGGTCGGTTGCGGCCCGGGTTCCGGGTCGGGTGCGGCCCGGAGGGTCCGGGGCGGGTGGGGGTCCGCCCCTCGATGCTAGTCGGCGTACGGGTCCGCCCCCCAGCCTCGCGTCAGTCGGTGGGCCGCTCCTTGCCCGAGGGATGGCCGCCGAGGTGGGTCGGCGCGGGTGCTCGCTCCAGTTCGTGGCGCAGGTCCTCGAGCTCGCTGCCGCCGGCCATCTGCCGTGTGAGCTCGTCGAGTGTGACGGTCTGCCTGGTGTGGGCGGCCGACATGACGCCGCGCTTCAGCAGTACGAAACGGTCGCCGACGAGATAGGCGTGGTGCGGGTTGTGGGTGATGAGCACCACTCCCAGACCGGCGTCGCGGGCGGCGGCCACGTACTTGAGCACCACGCCGGACTGCTTCACACCCAGTGCGGCGGTGGGCTCGTCCAGCACCAGGACCTTGGCGCCGAAGTAGACGGCGCGGGCGATCGCCACGCACTGCCGCTCGCCGCCGGACAGCGTTCCGATGGGCTGGTCGACGTCGCGCAGGTCGATGCCCATCCGGAGCAGCTCCGAGCGGGTGGTGCCGCGCATGGTCTCCACGTCGAGGCGCTTGAAGGGCCCGACGCCCTTGGTCGGCTCAGAGCCGAGGAAGAAGTTCCGCCAGACGGGCATCAGCGGGACGACCGCGAGGTCCTGGTAGACGGTGGCGATACCCCGGTCCAGCGCCTCGCGCGGGCCGGCGAGGGAGGTCTCCTCGCCCTCGATCCGCAGCGTGCCCGCATCATGCCGGTGCAGCCCCGCGATGATCTTGATCAGGGTGGACTTGCCTGCGCCGTTGTCGCCGAGCACACACGTGATCTCACCGGCGTGGCACTCCAGCGAGACGCCTTCGAGGGCCCGGACGTTGCCGTAGTACTTGCTGACGTCGTCGAGTTCGACAAGGGCACTCATCAGGTGGTCGCCTCCGCACGCTTGCGTACCCATGCGTTGAGCAGGGTGGCCAGGAGGAGCATCGCTCCGAGGAAGAACTTGAACCAGTCCGGGTTCCACTCCGCGTAGACGATGCCCTTGCTGGTCATGCCGAAGATCAGCGCGCCGATCGCCGAGCCGATCGCGGAGCCGTAGCCGCCGGTGATCAGGCAGCCGCCGATGACCGCCGCGATGATGTACGTCAGCTCGTTGCCGACGCCCTCGCCGGACTGCACCACGTCGAAGGAGAACAGCAGGTGCTGGCCGGAGACCCAGGCGCCGAAGGCGACGCCCATGTACAGCAGGATCTTGGTCCGGGCGACGGGGACGCCCACCGCGCGGGCCGCGTCCGCGTTGCCGCCCGCCGCGAAGATCCAGTTACCGAAGCGGGTGCGCAGCAGGATCCAGGTGGCGAGCGCGATCAGTACGGACCACCACACGATGGTCGCCTTGACGGTGGTGTCGCCGACGGCGAACTCGCCGAAGACGCTCTCGGCCGAGGCGAAGCCCTCCATGTCGCCGATCGTCTTGGTGGAGACCGTGCCGCTGATCAGCTTGGTCAGGCCGAGGTTGAGGCCGGTCAGCATCAGGAAGGTGCCGAGCGTGATGATGAAGCTGGGCAGTTTCGTACGGGTCAGCATCAGGCCGTTGAAGGCGCCGAGCCCGAGAGTGAGCAGCAGCGAGACGAGCGCGCCGACCCACACGTTGGCGGTCATCTGGTAGCTGAACATCGAGGAGATCAGCGCGGAGCTGGTCACCATCACACCGGCGGAGAGGTCGAACTCCCCGCCGATCATCAGCAGCGCCACGGGCACCGCCATGATGCCGAGCGTGGACGCCGCGTACAGGACGGTGGCGAGGCTGGACGGCTGCAGGAAGGCGTCGGCGACGATCGAGAAGAAGATGAAGACCGCCACGGCGCCCACGACGGAGCCCAGCTCCGGCCGGCCCATCAGCTTGCGCAGCGGCGAGGTCCGCAGCAGCCGCTCGTCGGCCTTGCGGGACCGGTCCGGCGTGCTGTCGGGTGTCGCTGGTGGTGCGGTCCGGCTCATCGGGTCCCCCGCTCCGTGTATTTCTGCAGCTCTGCGGCGTCCTTCTCGGTGATGATCTGCGGCCCGGTCAGGACCGGGCGTCCGCCGCCGAGCACGTCGGCGTTGTACTTGTACAGCCACAGCAGGTCCACTGCCTGGTAGCCCTGGAGGTAGGGCTGCTGGTCGACGGCGAAGCCGAGCGAGCCCGCCGTGAGGGCCTTCGCGACCTTGGCGTTGAGGTCGAAGGTGGCGATCTCCGCCTTGGACCCGGCGGTCTCCTTGGCCTGCACGGCCGCGTCGGCGAACGGCGCGCCGAGGGTGACGACGGAGTCGATGGACCGGTCGGCCTGCAGCTTCGCCTCGATGGAGGCCTGGACGTCGGGCATGTTGGTGCCGTCGACGTACAGGTTCTGCATGTCGCCGGCGAAGGTCTTCTTTGCGCCCGCGCAGCGCTGCTCGTGGCCGACGTTGCCCTGCTCGTGCAGGACGCACAGGGCCTTCTTCCTGCCGCGTGCGTCGAGCTCGTCGCCGACGGCCTCGCCGGCGATCGACTCGTCCTGGCCGATGTGGGTGAGCGCACCGTAGGCCTTGGATTGCTCGGAGCCGGAGTTCACCGTGATCACGGGGATGCCGGCCTTGCGGGCCTTGGCGACGACTGACTTCATCGCGTCGGGTTTGGCGAGGGTGACGATCAGGCCGTCGACCTTCTTGGAGATGTAGGAGTCGACGAGCTGGGCCTGCTGCTGTCCCTCGTCGTTGTGGGCGTAGAGGAAGTTGATGTTGTCCTTGGCGGCGGCCTGCCGGGCGCCGTTCTGGACGATGTCCCAGAACGTGTCGCCATCGCCCGAGTGGGTGACCATGGCGAAGGTCCAGCGAGGTGTGTTCACCGCGGCCTTCCCGGTCGCCGCCTCGGCCTTGCGGGCGTCCTCCGCGCGCTTGCCGCCGGTGCTGCTGCATCCCACGAGGGAGGCTCCGAGTACTGCCGCCAGCACCGCGCCCAGCGCGCGTACCCCTGTCCCTGCCCTTGCCACGACGTGGTGCCCTTCTTGCCGTACTCGCTGTGCTGCCTGCCGCGGTCGGCTCCTGGACGGAGCCGGCCGGCCGCCCAAGTATCTGTCATCGCTGGTCGCGGGGTCGGCATCGGGGGCGGGCAGGCGGCCGCCGGGGCCGGGGCGGGCGCATTCACCGTGTGCCGTCGGCCGTGAGCTTCTCGAGGGCCGGGACGTCCTTCTCCGTGACCAGGGCCGGGCCGGTGAGGATCGGCTTGCCGCCACCGATGACGTTCTTGTTGACCTTGTTCAGCCACAGTTCGTCGACCGCGAGGTAGCCCTGGAGGTAGGGCTGCTGGTCGACGGCGAAGGCGATCTCCTTGGCCTTCAGCCGCTTCACGACCTCGGCGTTCAGGTCGAACGTGCTGATCTGGGCCGCCGAGCCCGCACCCTGCTTGGCCTTCACCGACGCGGCCGCGAACGGCGCGCCGAGGGTGACGACGGAGTCGATGTCCTTGCCGCTCTGCAGCTTCGCCTCGATGGAGGAGGTGGTGGCGGGCATGTTGGTGCCCTCGACGTTGAGGTTCTCCACCGTGCCCTCGAAGGTCTTCCTCACTCCGGCGCAGCGTGCCTCCAGGGAGACGTTGCCCTGCTCGTGGATGACGCAGAGCGCCTTCTTCCTGCCCTGTCTGTTCAGCTCCTCGCCGACGGCCTCTCCGGCCACCGACTCGTCCTGGCCGATGTGGCTGAGCGCGCCGAGACCCTTCGAGAACTCCGCTCCGGAGTTGACGGTGACGACCGGGATGCCGGCCGCGACGGCCTTCTTCACCACGTCGCCGACGGCCTCCGGCTTGGCGAGGGTGACGATGATCCCGTCGACCTTCTGGTCGATGTACGTCTGGATCAGCTGGGCCTGTTCCTTGCCCTCGGGGTTCGCGGCGTACAGGAAGTCGACGTTGTCCTTGCGGGCGGCGACCTTGGCGCCGGACTGGACGATGTCCCAGAACGTGTCGCCCTGGCCGGAGTGGGTCACCATGGCGATCTTCATACGGGGCGTCTTCGCCGCTTCGCCGCCCGCGCCGTCCCCGGCCGGCTTCTCGTCGGCCTCCTTGCCGCCGGAGCTGCTGCATCCGGCGACGACGGCCAGGGCACATGCGGCGAGCAGGGCTGCTGCCGTGCGGGTGGTACGCATGGTGGGTCCGCCTTCTCTCCCGGCCGCCCGGTTGCGGCTGGGTGAGTTTCTACGGTGGCCCCGCGACCTCGTCAAGACTTTGTCCGAACATTCTTACGCGAGGTGTGTCAGGGGCGGACCAGGAGCTGGAACTCGAAGGCGTAGCGCGACGCCCGGTAGACGTGCGAGCCGAACTCGACCGCCCGGCCGGTGTCGTCGAAGGTGGCGCGTTCCATGGTGAGCAGCGGCGCCCCCGCGGCCTCCCCCAGCAGCTCGGCCTCCTCGGCCGTCGCGGCGCGCGCGCCGACCGACTGGCGGGCGCTGTGCAGGGTGATTCCGGCCGCGCGCATCATCCGGTAGAGGCCGGTGGCCTCGAGCCGCCGGGTGTCGCAGTCCAGCAGGCCGGCCGGCAGATGGTTGCGCAGGTGGGCCATCGGCTCGCCGTGGGCGTAGCGCAGTCGCTCGATCAGCTGGACGTCGCTGCCCTCCGGTACACCGAGCGCCGCGGCGACCTCGGCGCTCGCGGGCTCGACGACGTTGTTCAGGACGACGGTGGCGGGCCGCTGACCGGCCGCCTCCAGGTCGTCGTAGAGGCTGCTGAGCTCCAGCGGGCGCCGGACCTGGCTGTGCACGACCTGGGTGCCCACACCGCGGCGCCGCACCAGGAGCCCTTTGTCGACCAGCGACTGGATGGCCTGGCGGACGGTCGGCCGGGACAGACCGAGGCGGCCCGCGAGTTCTATCTCGTTGCCGAGCAGGCTGCCCGGAGTGAGGACCCCCCTCTCGATGGCCGATTCCAGCTGCTGCGAAAGCTGGAAATAGAGCGGGACCGGGCTGGTGCGGTCCACGCTCAGCTGGAGCGACAAGGACGGTTCCGTCTCGTGTCTGGGCTGCTTGGGCACGTGGGGGAGCGTAGTCGCACGCCATGTTGACGGGAAGTCGTGAGGTTCGGTTGTCAGGACAAAGTCTTGACAGCGCGGCAGCCCCACCTCCACCTTTGGGCCATGCGCATCGGACTCATCGGGACGGGACGTATCGGCAGCTTTCACGCGGGCGTGCTCAGCCGCCATCGTGAGGTGGGTTCACTGGTCGTGGCGGACACCGACGCGGCCCGGGCCGTGGAGGTGGCGGACCGCTGCGGTGCCACCGCCGCCCCCAGCGCCCACGAGGTCTTCACCTGGGGCGTGGACGCGGTGGTGATCGCCTCGGCGACCGCCGCCCACGCCGACCTGATCGCCCGCGCGGCGCGCGCCGGGCTCCCGGCGTTCTGCGAGAAGCCGATCGCCCTCGATCTGCCGGGCACGATGGCCGCGCTGCGCGAGGTGGAGCAGGCCGGCACCGCTCTCCAGCTCGGCTTCATGCGGCGCTTCGACGCCGGTTACACCGCTGCCCGTGAGCTGGTGCGTTCCGGCCGGCTGGGCCGGTTGCACACGGTGCGGGCCATCACGTCCGACCCCGCGCCGCCGCCCGCCGCCTATCTGCCGCTGTCGGGCGGTCTGTACCGGGACTGTCTGGTCCACGACTTCGACATCCTGCGATGGGTGACGGGCCGGGAGATCACCGAGGTGTACGCGACCGGCTCCGACGCGGGGCACTCGATGTTCCGGGAGGCGGGCGACATCGACACGGCGGCGGCGGTGCTCACCCTCGACGACGGCACGCTGGCCACGGCGACCGCCACCCGCTGCAACGGCGCCGGTTACGACGTACGGATGGAGCTGGCCGGAGAGCTCGACCAGGTCGCCGTCGGCCTCGACGACCGTACGCCGATCAGCTCGACCGAGCCGCACGGCCTGCCGCCCGTCGACAAGCCGTGGCCCGGTTTCCTCGAGCGTTTCGCCCCGGCGTACGAGGCGGAGCTGGACGCGTTCGTCCGGTTGGTGCGGGGCGAGGCGGACAACGCGTGCGACGGCCGGGAGGCGCTGACGGCGCTGCGGGTGGCGGAGGCGTGCGAGCTGTCCCGTCGCGAGCGGCGGCCGGTGCGGCTGGAGGAGATCCCGGCGGACTGACGGCGGCCGCCCCGAGGGGCGCCGCCGAGAAACCATGTCACTCCGGGGCCTCGCCGGACCGGACCGGGACCGGGCCGGGACCGGGCCGCCCCGGACCGGACCGGACCGGGACCGGGCCGGGACCGGGCCGCCCCGGACCGGACCGGGCCGGGACCTGGCCGCCCCGGACCGGGCCCGCCACGGCCACGTCACGTCCGCGCCACGGTCACGCAGCGCCGCTACCAGCGGACCGGGAGGCGTTCCGGTCCTCGGATGAGCATGCCGGTCCGCCACGGCAGGGCCGCCGGGTGGGCGTCCAGGGCGAGGCCCGGGCAGCGTTCGAGCAGCGACCGGATCGCGACGCGCGCCTCGAGGCGGGCCAGCGGCGCGCCCAGGCAGTAGTGGATGCCGTGGCCGAAGGCCAGATGGCCCCGCGTGTCGCGGCGGATGTCGAAGCGAGCCGGGTCCGGGAACCTGGCCGGGTCACGGTCGGCGTCGGACAAGGCGACCAGCACGAGTTGCCCGCCCCCGGGGACGACCGTGCCGCCGACCTCGTAGGGACGCGTGGTGAAGCGGTACGTCGGGGTCTCGACGGGGCCCTCCCAGCGGAGCATCTCCTCCACGGCGCCGTCGATGAGCGAGAAGTCGGCTCGCAGTGCCGCGAGTTGGTCCGGGTGCGTAAGCAGGGCGAGGACACCGTTGGAGATCAGGTTGACGGTCGTCTCGTGACCCGCGACGAGCAGCAGCCAGGCCATGCCCAGCAGTTCCTCCGCGGAGAGCCGGTCCTCGTCGTCGGTCTGGTGGACCAGCGCGCTCACCAGGTCGGCACCGGGATGTGCGCGCTTGTCGTCGAGCAGTCCGGTCAGGTACCGCGTCATCTCCCCGGCGGCCTGTGCCCGCTGTGCCGCGTCGGGCGAGGAGAGGGCGGTGTTCGACCAGTGCCGGAAGACGTCCCGGTCGGCGACCGGCACGCCCAGCAGTTCGCCGATGACGGCGATGGGCAGCGGAAAGGAGAACGCGTCGACGAGGTCGGCCCGCCCCAGGGGCTCCATCCGGTCCAGCAGTTCGTCCGTGATCTGCCGTACCCGTGGGGCGAGCCGCTCGACCCTCCGCGTGGTGAACTCGCGGGCCACCAGCTTGCGCAGCCGGGTGTGGCGCGGGGCGTCGGAGCTGAGCATGCTGATGCCCGAGGAGACTCGTGCGGCGCCCACGTCGGGTGCCGCGTTGCGCCACTCCTTCGACAGCGACCCGTCCGCGAGAGCGGCCCGGCCCGCCTCGTAGCCGACGATCAGCCAGGCTTCGTGGCCCTCCGGCATCCGGATGCGGTGCACGGGTCCGCGGGCGCGCAGGGCGGCGTAGACGGGATACGGATCGCGGGTGAACTCCTCGCCGAGCGCGGCGAGGTCGACGACAGTGGCATCGGCGGCCTCCAAGGCGTCGACGGCGTCCACGGCCTCAGTGGCGTCCGTGGTGTCTGTGGCGTCAGTGGTCACGACTCCCTCTCGGGTTGCGGGGCGGAGGCGGAGAGTACGGTGCCCTGGGCGACGGCGCAGAGCGTTTCCTCGCCGTCCTGGTCGACGGCGAGCAGATCGCAGCGGACCACCGCCTGCCGCCGCCCGCTGTGCACGACGGCCGCCCGCGCGACGAGTGTGCGTCCCGTGACGGGCCGGACGTACTGGACCGAGAAGCCCCCGGTCAGCACGGCGGGCCCGAGGGTCGTACCGGCGGCGAAGGTGATGCAGTTGTCGGCGGCGTAGGCGACGACACCGCCGTGCAGGTATCCGTTCTGCTGGCGCAGGTCCTCTCGGATGTCCACCTCGAGCACCGCCTCACCGCCTCCGAAGGCGGTGATCCGCGCCCCGACCAGCTGGCTGAACGGCTGCGCGTCGAGCACCTTGCGGGCCGTGCCGAGGTCAAGTTCGTTCATGGTCGGGCTCCTTGGGCAGGACGGGGCAGCGGGCACCCGGGCGGCGCGGGAACACGGCGCGTCCCTACCAGCGCACCGGCAGGTGACGTACGCCGCGCATCAGCAGGCCCGGTAGCCAGTCGTAGGAGCCCGCCGTCTCGTCGAGGGCGAGACCGGGGCAGCGCTCCAGCAGGGAGCGGATCGCGACGGCCGCCTCCAGGCGGGCCAGCGGGGCGCCCAGGCAGAAGTGCAGGCCGTGGCCGAAGGCGAGGTGGCCCTGGGCGGCGCGGCGGATGTCGAAGCGGTCGGGTGCGGGGAAGCGTGCCGGGTCGTGGTCGGCCGCGGCCAGACCGATCAGCACCATCTCGCCCTGCGGGACGACCACGTCGCCGAACGGCACGGCCGCCGTGCTGAAGCGCAGCGTGGCGGCCTCCACCGGGCCGTCGTAGCGGAGCATCTCCTCGATCGCTCCGCCCATCAGGCCGAGGTCGGCGCGCAGGGCCGCCAGTTGGTCGGGATGGGTGAGCAGGGCGCGCACACCGTTGGAGATCAGGTTGACGGTCGTCTCATGACCGGCGATGAGCAGGAGGTAGGCCAGGGCGCGGAGTTCGGCGAGGGAGAGCCGGTCGCCGTCCTCGGCCCTGGTGCGGACGAGCGCGGACAGGAGGTCGTCGGTGGGGCCCGCGCAGCGCTTGTCCTCGATGAGTTCGTCGAGGTAGGCGGCGAGTTGCCGGACCGCGTCCACCCCGGCTTCCTCGGAGGTCGGGACCACGATCTCGTTGGACCACTTGCGGAAAACGTCCCGGTCGGCGGCCGGGATGCCGAGCAGTTCGCAGATGACGACGATCGGCAGCGGGAAGGCCAGGGAGTCGATCAGGTCGGCGCGCCCGGCGGGCAGCATCTCGTCCAGCAGTTCGTCGGTGATCCCCTGGACCCGCGGTCGCAGCGCCTCCACCCGGCGGGGCGTGAACTCCCGGCTGACGAGCTTTCGCAGCCGCGTGTGGTCGGGCGGGTCCACCGCCAGCAGATGCGGCCCGACGATGTCCACGTCGAGCATCGTCATGCCCACGGCGGCGGGCGACTTGACGAGCCGCGCGTCCGAGAAGGCGGCTCGTGCCTCGTCATGTCCGACGATCAGCCAGAACCGGCCCCCGTCCGTGCTCCGCACCTGATGGACCGGCCCGACACCGCGGAGTCGCTCGTAGTACGGATACGGGTTCGCGGTGAAGTCCGGTCCGTACGCCTCCAGATCGACGATGCTCATGGCCTCAGCGTACGTGCGGGTCGTCGCTCCGCAGCCCGGATTCGTGCGTCAACAGCGCGATCCGGACACGGTTGCCTAGGCCCGGTTCGGCCGGGATGTCCGGAACCGGGCGTCTCCGGCCCCGCCCACGGGCGCGAGCCTGTCGATCCGCACGGTGAGGGCCCGTCGCCGGGCCGCCCGCCCACCGCGCCGGTCACCTCGGTGCCCGGTGCGTGCTTGCGGGCACCGGTCAGTCCTTCCCCCCGCGATCCGGCACACGGTGTGGCCTGTGGCGGCGGGCACCGTGCCCCCGTGTCGGCGATCCGGTTGTCGAGGACGACCGTCGCTCCGGCCTGCCGGGACTCGGTGACGAGTGCGGTGTCGAGCCGGGCGCCCCTACGCTGCGTCCTGCGACTGGGAGAGCCTGGCCATCTCCGCGACGTGCTCGCTCATGCGGTGGCTGTTGCCGCCGCTGGTCCACAGCGAGGTGCCGACGACCGCGACCGGAACCGACAGGCCCAGGATGGCGAGGAGTTCGGGCCAGTCGCGCTCGGACTCGCAGGTCATGTCCTCGCCGCCCTCGTTGGCCGTGCCCCGTTCGGTCAGCAGCCGGGACTCGCACTCCCGCTCCTCGCCGTAGCCGCTCTCGAGGGTGTACGGGAACAGCAGCAGCGCGCCGAACCACACCCACAGCAGTGCCGCCACGGACAGCAGGCCGAAGCCCCAAGTCTGCATCCGCTTGGCGCGGGCGCGGAAGGCCATGTCGTACTGGAGAGATCGCATGGCCGTCGAAACCAGCAGTGCTGCCGGTCCGCGGCCCGGCGGCCCCATGTCGTACCGGTGAGCACGAGCGCCGCGCCCAGGAGGCCGGCCGCGCCGAGGTGTTCGCCGCCGATGGCGATGCCGGCGGTCGCGGCCCACAGCGGCTCGGTGCCCAGCATCAGGCTGACGCGGGACGGCGAGGTGCGCCGTACCGCCCACATCTGCACGAAGAACGCGAACAGAGTGCAGAACACGGACAGGAACACCAGCCCGGCCCATTCGCGCGGTCCGAAGCCGACCGCCACGGTCCAGGGCGACGCCCCGCTGCCGGGCAGGGCCGCCAGCACGGCGAACACCGCGACGGCCGCACCGAGTTGGACGGTCGTGAGCGAGAGGGAGTCGGCACCGCGCACGGCCTTGATCCGTGCCATGGCCAGCACATGGACGGTGCGGACGACGGCGGCGAGCAGCATCAGCAGGTCACCGGCGGAAGGGGTCGTGAAGCCGGCGCCCTGGGTCAGCAGCACGACACCGCCGACGGAGAGGGCGGCCGCCGCGAGGAAGGAGGCGGGAGGCCGGCGTCTGGTCACCGCCGCCTCCGCGAGCGGGGTGAGGATCATGGTCAGGCTGATGATGAGCCCGGCGTTGGTGGCGGAGGTGCGAACGACGCCGTACGTCTCGAGCAGGAAGACGGCGCTGAGGATCAGCCCGAGCAGAGCGGCGCCGCGCCACTGGGCGGCGGTCAGCGACCGCAGTCTGCGCCGCCCCACCACCGCGAGCACCGGCAGGACCAGCGCGAACCGCAGGACGAGCACGGCGACGACGGTGTGGGTGGTGGTGATGCCCTTCGCCGCGAGGTAGCTGGCTCCCCACACGACGGCGACGACCAGCACCGGCAGGTCGGTCAGCCACGCCCGGCGGGGTGCGAGGGCGGGCGCGGGTACGGCGATCGACGACACCGGGTCTCCTGCGGGTACGGACGGGTGGAGACGTCGGCGGCTCACACGCGGGGGCGATCACCGTACCGGCGAGGGACCTGTGAGTGCTACACGTTTCCCGGTTCCCGTCCCGGCACCGCTCCGCCCGGTCACGGCCCTAGTACGTGCCGTACGTCGGCCGGCCCGCGAGTTCGTAGGTGTGGATCGCCGCGCCGGTGCTCGTGGTCCGGGCCTCCATGTGCTTGAACGCGGTGGGGGTGGCGCCCTCCGCGAACAGGCGCAGGCCCTTGCCGAGGACGACGGGGAAGACGATGAGGTGCAGCGTGTCGATCAGGTCGTGCTCGAGCAGGGACTGCGCGAGGTCACCGCTGCCGTGCATCTGGAGCTCTCCGTCGGTGCGCTCCTTCAGCGCGGTGACCTCCTTGACGAGGTCGCCGCCGATGATCGTCGTGTTGGCCCAGTCGGCCGTCGCGAGCGTGGTCGAGGCGACGTACTTGGGCAGGTTGTTGAGCTTGGCGGCGACCGGGTCGGCGGGGTCGGTCTGCTTCGGCCAGTAGGAGGCGAAGATCTCGTAGGTGCGGCGGCCGAGCAGGAAGGCGCCGACCCTGCCGAAGACCTCGTCGACGAACCGCCCGAAGTCGTCGTCCCCGTACGGCACGGACCAGCCGCCGAGGTCGAAGCCGCCGCGGGCGTCCTCCTCCGGGCCGCCAGGGGCCTGGCGGACGCCGTCGAGCGTGAGGAACTGGGTGAGGGAGAGCTTCGCCATGGTTCTGCCTTTCAGCGCGCTTCATCCGAATCGGTGGGTTGCACAGCTCGGTGGGTTGCACAGCTCGGTGGGTTTCACAGTTCTGACCGTCCGGTCCGCCGGAACTCATCGGCGCTCCGAGCGCGATGTCCGATCACCGCCAGCATCGGACCGCGCAACAGGCTGTTATTGAACCCGCAACCACTTAACGGATGTTGGAGGCAGGGATGAACGGCAAGGTGGCTCTGGTGACCGGCGGCAGCCGCGGGATCGGCGCGGCGACCGCGCTGCGACTGGCCCGTGAGGGCGCCGACGTGGCGATCACCTACGTGGCGGGGAAGGAGGCCGCCGAGGACGTCGTCCGGCAGATCGAGGCGCTGGGCCGGCGTGGTGTGGCTCTGCGCGCCGACTCGGGTGACGCGACCGAGGCCGCCGAGGCGGTGGCCCGCACGGCCGACGCCCTCGGCGGGCTGGACGTCCTCGTCAACAACGTGGGCGTCGGCGTGCTCGGCCCGCTGGACAGCATCACCGTCGAGGACGTGGACCGCGTGCTCGGGGTGAACGTACGGGGCGCGTACCTCACCTCCCGTGCGGCCGCCGCCCGTATGGGGAGCGGCTCACGCATCATCACGATCGGCACCTGCATGACCCAGCGGGTGCCGGGTCCGGGTGGCACCCTCTACACGATGAGCAAGTCGGCGCTGATCGGCCTGACGAAGGCCCTGGCGAGGGAGTTGGGCGACCGGGGCATCACGGCGAACATCGTCCACCCGGGCCCGATCGACACCGACATGAACCCGGCGGACGGCCCGTACGCGGAGCCGCAGAAGGCGGGCACGGCGCTGGGCCGCTACGGCAGCGCGGACGAGGTCGCGTCGATGGTCGCGTTCCTGGCGGGCGGCGAGGCGGCGTATGTCACGGGCGCCGAGTTCTCCGTGGACGGCGGCCACGCGGCCTGACGTGCGTCTGCCGGGCGGCATCCGCGTGATGCGCGCCCGGCGGGACGCCACGCGCCTGGCGCTCACCCGCCGGCCGGCAGGCGCCTGATAGGCGCATGCCGGCCGACGGACGGGCTCGTGGGGGCGCGCCGTTGCTGTCGGCCGGTGCGTCCCACGCGTCGGGGAGGGTGTCGTGCCTCCCCGGCCATGACGACTCGTCAGCCGCCGAGCTCCTGGTGGCGGGCGGTGAGCTCGGCCGCGCCCTGTTCGGTCAGGGATCCGAACAGCCGCAGGCGGGAGATGCCGCCGTCGGGGTAGATGTCGATCCGCGCGTGCGTGCCGATGGCCGGTGCGTCCAGTACGAACCGGTGGTTGGTGTCGGGCTGCAGCCGGGTACGGGGCAGGATCTCGCGCCATTCGGCGCCTTCCGCCCCGTCCCGTACGGACAGCGCGGCCCAGCCCGCGCTGTTGCCCTTGAGGTAGGCGGTGTCGATCTCGACGGCGCGGATCTCACTGTGGCCGGCCAGCTGGTAGCGGATCCAGTCGTTGCCCTTGTCCCGGCGGCGGCGGGTCTCCCAGCCGTCGTCCATCTTGCGGGAGCGGCCGGGCTGGATCGTGTTCGTGGCCGGGGAGTAGAAGCGGTCGGAGGCGTCCTCGACCCGGCCGCCGTTCTCGAGGGCGACGACGTCGAACGTGCCGAGCGCTGCGAGCCAGGCGGGGTCGGGGGCGACCTCGCCGTACACCCGCAGGCGGGCGATGCCGCCGTCGGGGTGCTGGTTGACGCGCAGGTGCGTGAAGCGCTGCTCGACATCGACGGCGAAGCCGTTGGCGGCGTGGCCGCCGACGGCGGTGCGCGGGACGAGCATTGTCCACTTCACGTCACCGGCGAGCAGTTCCTCCGGCGAGGGAGACCCGGCGAGGGACGTGCCCTCGATCGAGACGGCCTGCGGGTAGTTGCCGCGGAAGTGCGCGGTGTCGACGACGATGCCGCGTACGACGCCGGGGGCGCCGAGGCGTACGAGTGCCCAGTCGTGGTCGTCGTCGGTGGGGTGCGGCCGCACGGCGGAGACACCGCGGCGGCGGCGGGTCTCCCAGCCGTCCATGATCTTGCCCTTGTGCCCGAAGTGCTCGGGGTCGAACTCGGCGGGCTCGGGCTTCAGCAGGTTCTCGCGCTCGGCGAAGAACTCGTCCCCGGCGGCTACGACACCGGCGCCGAGGCGGCGGTCGGCCAGGTCGGCGAGGTGGGTGAAAGGGAAGTCGGCGGTGCGGTAGTCGGCGTACGGCTCGCCGCCGCGGTACGGGCTCGCGTCACCGGTGAAGGAGGGAATGGAGGATGCGGACACTGGTTCAGTTGTTCCTTTCGAGGAGTCGGCCCGTGGGCTCGGTCGGGTTTCCGTTCTCCGCGATCCGCTCGCCGCGCAGCCACGTCGACCTGACGACTCCGTACAGCGTCCTGCCGGCGTAGGCGGTCACCTGGTTGCGGTGGTGCAGTTCCACGGGGTCGACCGTGAAGGTCTCGTCGGGTGCGAGGACCGCGAAGTCGGCGTCGCGGCCGGCCTCGATGGCGCCCTTGCGGCTCAGGCCCGCGAGCTGTGCGGGGGCCTGGGCCATCCAGCGGACGACGTCTTCGAGGGTGTGGCCGCGCTTGCGGGCCTCGGTCCAGATGGCGGGCAGCCCGAGCTGGAGCGAGGAGATGCCGCCCCAGGCGGATGCGAAGTCCGGGGTCTTGAGGTCGGTGGTGCAGGGCGAGTGGTCGGAGACGATGCAGTCGATGGTGCCGTCCGCGAGTCCCTGCCAGAGCGCGTCCTGGTTGGCCGCCTCCCTGATGGGCGGGCAGCACTTGAACTCGGTCGCGCCGTCGGGGACTTCCTCCGCGGTGAGCGTGAGGAAGTGCGGGCAGGACTCGACGGTGACGGCGACGCCGTCCCGCTTGGCGGCGGCGATCAGCGGCAGCGCGTCACTGGACGAGAGGTGCAGGACGTGGACGCGGGCGCCGAGCCGCCTGGCGTGCGAGATCAGTCCTTCGATCGCGGTGTTCTCGGCGTCCCTGGGCCGGGAGGCCAGGAAGTCGGCGTACCTGGGACCGTCCTGCTGCGGTGCGGCCGCGAGGTGGTGCGGGTCCTCCGCGTGCACGATCAGCAGTCCGCCGAATCCGGTGATCTCGGCCATGGAACGGGCGAGCTGCTCCTGGTCGAGTTCGGGGAACTCCTCGACGCCGGACGGCGAGAGGAAGCACTTGAAGCCGAAGACACCGGCGTCGTGCAGCGGTCGCAGGTCCTTGACGTTGGACGGGATCGCGCCGCCCCAGAAGCCGACGTCGATGTGCGCCTTGCTGCGGGCGACCGCCTGCTTGGTGGCGAGGTGGTCGACCGTGGTGGTGGGCGGCAGGGAGTTGAGCGGCATGTCGAGCAGGGTGGTGATGCCGCCCGCGGCGGCCGCACGGGTGGCGGTCCAGAAGCCCTCCCACTCGGCGCGGCCGGGATCGTTCACATGGACGTGGGTGTCGACGAGGCCGGGCAGGACGACGTCGTCCCCGAAGTCCTCGAGCCGCGCACCGGACGGCACCTCGGCGTCGTACGGTCCCACCGCGGTGATCCGCCCGCCGGCGACGGCGATCGTCGCGGCGCGCGTCCCCTCGGGGGTGACCACGCGCGTCGAGCGCAGGACCAGCTTCACTTCCACATCGGACTCGGACACGTCGGACTCGGACACGTCGGACACCCGCTCCCCTCACTTCCACTGCCGGGCCGTCAACCACTGAGCAGAATTCAACGAACTGTTGAAGGAGTCTTCCCCTCCGGACGGCGGCCGTCAAGGGTCACCGGGGGCGCCGCAGCAGGCTTGGATGTTTCCACAAAGCGAAAACATACTTCCGCAATGCGGTCATCGCCTCCGCCGACTCGGCGCTTCACCAGCCCGTCGGCCGGCCGTTCGCGAACCCCACCCCGCCGTCACAGCGGTCGTTCACACGGCCTGCGAACAGCGTCCAGCCCCCTCCCCCGGGCAGCACTTCCCCACGCAGCCTCGCCCCCTCGAAGGTCCCCCCTGCGGAGCCGAAGAGGACGCGTCGCCCCAGCGGACCCGGCACTCGCCGCCGCCAACACGTCGTTGCGGCTCGGCGACGAGGAGGTCGTGGACAAGGTGCGGCTCGTGGCCGAGGGACTCCTCACCCCACCGCACCGATCCACACGGGAGCACACGGGAGCGGGCCGGAGCAGTGCCGCGAGCCGAGCGACCCCTTGTACGTTTCCACAAAGCGGAAGTACAATTCCATCGAGGCGTGGTCACTTCACCCAGGAACCGGCCCGCGCAACACCGCAGACACAGGGACAAACACCCCCTGACCGGCCCGGACGCCCCTCGCCGGACGAAGTGCCCCGCACAGGCGCCCGGTAGGCTGCTGCCTCGCCCTGCCTGCCCGAAAGGACCGCCGAAGTGCCGACGTCCAGCGCCAGCGCCACCGACGCAGCCAAGCCCGCCGCCGGCGGCGTGCAGTCCCTTGAGCGCGCCTTCGACCTGCTCGAACGAATGGCCGACGCCGGTGGCGAGGTCGGTCTCAGCGAGCTGTCCGCCAGCAGCGGCCTCCCCCTGCCCACCATCCACCGCCTGATGCGCACATTGGTCGCCTGCGGTTACGTACGGCAGCAGCCCAACCGCCGCTATGCGCTCGGCCCCCGGCTGATCCGCCTCGGCGAGTCCGCCTCCCGCCTGCTCGGCACCTGGGCCCGCCCCTACCTCGCCCGCCTGGTCGAGGAGACCGGCGAGACGGCGAACATGGCACTGCTCGACGGCGACGAGATCGTGTACGTGGCGCAGGTGCCCTCCAAGCACTCGATGCGCATGTTCACCGAGGTCGGCCGCCGGGTGCTGCCGCACTCCACCGGCGTGGGCAAGGCACTCCTCGCGTACACCCCGGCCGAGGAGGTACGGGCGCTGCTGGCCCGCACCGGGATGCCGGCCGCGACCGAGAAGACGATCACGACGCCCGAGGGCTTCCTCGAGGCACTCGAACAGGTCCGCCGGGCGGGGTACGCGGTGGACGACAACGAGCAGGAGATCGGCGTCCGCTGCCTCGCGGTGTCGGTGCCCGACTCCCCCACGGCGGCGGCCGTCTCGATCTCGGGTCCGGCGGGCCGCGTGACGGAAGCGGCCACGGAGAAGATCGTGCCGCTCCTCCAGGAGGTCGCCCGCGACCTGTCGGCGGCGCTCGCGAACACCGGCGGGCAGGGCTGACGGCCCGGACAGGGCCTGAGCGTGGGTGCCGGAACCGGGCACCCGCAGGACCTGCGTGAGGGGACCCGGAACCGGGCCCCACAAGACTGGCGTGAGGGGACCCGGAACCGGGTCCCCTCACGTGCTTGTCAGTCCAGCGTGATCGCGTACACCTCGATCCGCCGGTCGTCCGGCAGGCTCAGCGATCGGACCGTCTTCCCCGCGTCCAGTCGCGCCGCCGTCGCGAACAGCCGCACCGACGGGCCGTCGACACCCTGCCCTCGCCGGATCCGGTGGTCCATGTCGAGGGCGACGGTGCTCCCCGAGGGCGCGGAGCCCGCCCAGTCCCCCACGGTGACCGGCAGTTCGGCGCTGGTGCCGTCCGTGTAGCGGACCGTCAGCGTCGTCGGGACCGTGCCGTTGTGGGCGGCCGCCACCAGTCGCAGGAAGCCGTGCTCGCCCGCCGGCAGCAGCAGCGACTGCCCGCGCGCCTCGGTGAAGTTGGCCGCCGTGCCGGACGCGTCGGGCGCCCGGTAGGTCACGCCGCCCCAGGTGACCGGGCCCGCGTCGGGCAGCAGCGCGGCGTCGTAGCTCCAGCCGCCGCCGTCGAAGTCGCCCTCGCCGGACGCCGACACCGTCGCCGTTCCGTCGTGGTTCGCCTCCTTCGTGAGGTCCACCGCGCACTGCCCGTCCGCCGCGGTGGCGCACCTGCCGGGCTCGCGTACCTCCACGGTCGCCTCACGCACCACGGCGCCCGTGCCGGTGGCCTCGATCTCGAACCGCACCGGGTAGGAGCCCGGCGCGGTACCGGCCGGGACGGTCACTTCGGGCTCCACCGTCCGCTGCACCGGCAGCCGGCGGGAATCGAGCCGGAACGCCGACGGCATCCGCACCCGCCATCCGTCGGGCGCCGTCGCCCGCGCGGCGACCCGCAACCCGCCCGGCGCCTGGCCGAGCACGTCGAGAGCGAGGTGGGCGGTCTGCGGAGCGTCGCTCTGAGGCACGACGTCGGAACCGGCCCTCAGCGAGACGTCCAGATGCCGGCGGGAGTCGGCGCTCGCGCTGTTCACCGACGGCGGTTCCGCGGCCCTGCCGGTGCCCCATGCGGACGGCTTGTCGCCCAACTCGTGGGCGAGCGTGCCGCCGTGGGCGACCGCGTCCCAGTCGAGCCACGTCCGCCGCAGGTCGGCCCCGTCGAACGAGGAGCGCTGGATGTAGCGGGTGGTGTCGCTCGCGCCGGGCGCCTCGATGGTCAGTGTGCCGCCCTGCTTCCCGCCGTACTCGCCGACCTCGACGACGGCCGAGGAGAACTGCGGGCTGGAGACGGCGAGGAAGTCGCCGCCGCTCATCGTCGGGTAGAGCCCGAGCGAGGAGAAGACGTACCAGGCGGACATCGTGCCGAGGTCGTCGTTCCCGGTCATGCCGTCCGGACCGTTGGTGAACAGCGTCATCGCCGCGCGCACGACGGTCGCCGTCTTCGCGGGCGCCCCGGCCCACAGGTACATGTACGGGGCGTGCAGATCCGGTTCGTTGTTGGGGTTGTAGGTGGGCTTGCCGTAGTAGTCGTAGGGGGCGGAGATCCAGTCCTCGCGGGCCGTGCGCTCCGGGTCGGTGAGCAGCTTGTCGTAGGCGAAGAACGAGTCGAGCCGCTGCTCGGTGGCCGCCCTTCCGCCCATCAGACCGACCAGTCCGGCCGGGTCCTGCGGGACGAGCCACTGGTACTGGTGGGCGCCGCCCTCGTGGAACTGGTGGGCGGCCTCGACCGGGTCGTACGGGGTGAGCCATGTCCCCGCTACCGTCCGCGGGCGGAACTGGCCGATCTCCGCGTCCCACAGGTTGCGGTACCACTGGCCGCGCGCCGCGAACATCCGGGCGTCCGCGTCGTGTCCGAGGCCGCGGGCCATCAGCGCCAGCGAGGCGTCCGCGGCGGAGTACTCGAGGGTGGCGGACGCGGGGTGCTTGCAGTCGTTGTCTCCGCCCTTGTCGGCGCAGTCCTCGCCCGGTTTGAGACCGGAGGGGACGTAGCCGCGTTCCGTGTAGTGATCCACACCTGAGCGGCCGTTGTAGGGCGAGTCGGCGGGCGGGGTGCTGGTGGCGTTCTTCCGCAGCAGGGCGTACGCCTCGTCCTCGTGGCCGGCGAGCAGTCCCTTGGACCATGCCTCGACGAGGAACGGGGTCACCGGATCGCCGGTCATGATGTTGGTCTCGCTGTTGGCGAGCGCCCAGCGCGGCAGCCAGCCGCCGTCGCGCCCGGCGGCGACGACGGAGAGCGCGACGTCGCGGGCCACCTTCGGCCGCAGCAGTTCGAGCAGCTGGTTCTGCGGCCGGTACGTGTCCCACAACGACAGGTTCTGGTACGGCGTGAAGCCGTCCGCGGTGTGCGTCTCGCCGTCGAAGCCCGCGTACCTGCCGTCCACGTCCCCGGCGATGTTCGGGTGCAGCTGGGCGTGGTAGAGCGCGGTGTAGAAGGCGCGTTGCCGCTCGAGCGTGCCGCCGCCGACCTGTACGGAGCCCAGTTGGCGCTGCCAGGTGGCGCGCAGGGCCGCGCGGGTGGCGTCGAAGTCGTACGAGTCCGAGGTCTCCGCGGCCAGGTTCTTGCGGGCGCCCTCGGGACCCGTGTAGGACAGGCCGACCTTGACGACCACGTCCCGGTCGTCGGCGGCGTCGAAGGTCACCCAGGCGCCGTTGCCTCCCTCGCCGGCGGCGTCGCGGCCGCCGGGGGTGCGGGTGTCGCCGCGCCAGGTGCCGTGCGAGGCGAAGGGGCGGTCGAAGGTGGCGGTGAACCAGACGGTGTGCCGGTCCTTGCCGGCGCAGAAGTTCCCGGCCTCGACGCGTCCTTCGACCGTGCGGTCGCCGACGACGTGGACCTCGGAGTCGTACACCCGCTGGTTGGCCCTGCCCGTGTTGAACAGGACGTTGGCCTCCCCGGTGGCCGGGAAGGTGTAGCGCTGCCAGCCGGTTCGGGGCGTGGCGGTCAGCTCGGCGTCGATGCCGTACGACTTCAGGCCCACGCGGTAGTAGCCGGGTTCGGCGTTCTCGTCGTCGTGGGAGTAGGTGGAGCGGTAGCGGTCGGGATCGACGGTGTCGACCGGGCCGGTGGTGGGCATGAGGGGCAGCTCACCGGCGACGGAGCAGCCGACGCCGGAGAGATGGGTCTGGCTGAACCCGTGGATCCTGTCCTGCTGGTAGTCGTAGCCGCCCTGGCCTCCGGTGTCGGGGCTGACCTGCACCATGCCGAAGGGGGCGCTCGCGCCGGGGAAGGTGTTGCCGAAGTTCTGTGTGCCGACGAACGGGTTGACCAGCGCGGCGGGGTCCTCGGCCACCGGGGCGGCGGCCTGCGCGGCGGCCTGTGCGGCGGTCGCGGGGGCGAGCAGGCCGCCCCACACCATGGCGGCTGCCAGCGGCAGGGCGGCGGCCCGCGACGTGCGTGCCCGTATTCTCCTCAGCAGTTGATGCATGGGCGTCCCTCTCCTGAATTCCTGGACCGGCGCGGAGACTTGACCATGCTTCTGACATCGTTGTCAACGCCCTGGACGGATTTCCCGTACGAGGGGAAACCGGTCCAGGGCGTTCGGTGAGCGGGCGGTGGGCGGTCGCCGGACGTCCGCCGTGTCCGCCGTGTCCGCCGTGTCCGCCGTGTCCGCCGTGCGTCCGTTCAGCGGGACGGGGCGAGCACCGGCGCCAGCCGACCGTCCGTCATGGTGACCGTGCGGTCCATCCGTTCCAGATGCGTCCGGTCGTGCGTCACCAGCACCGTCGCCGTCGCACGCTCACGGGTCAGCCGCACCAGCAGGTCCAGGACCGCCGCGCCCCGCTCGTGGTCGAGCGCGCTGGTCGGTTCGTCGACGAGGAGCACGCCGGGCTCGTTCATCAGCGCGCGGGCGATGTTCACCCGCTGCCGCTGACCGCCGGAGAGCTGGTGGGGCCGGCGGCCCGCCTCGTCCGCGAGTCCGACGGCGTCGAGCAGCTCCAGTGCCCGTGCGCGAGCGGTGCGGGCGGCCCTCCCGGACAGGTGGACCATGATCTGGAGCTGTTCGACGGCCGTGAGCGACGGCAGCAGGTTCGGCTGCTGGAAGACGATGCCGACGCGCTCGCGACGCAGGGCGGCCTTCGCCGCCGGGGTCCGGCCTGCGGTGTCGACCCCGTCCACGACGACCCGGCCGCTGTCGGGGGTGACCAGGGTCGCCGCGACCGCCAGCAGACTGGACTTGCCGGAGCCGGACGGTCCGACGACGGCGGTCAGCGACCCGGCCGGGACGTCGAGCGACACCCGGTCGAGCGCGGTGAGCCGGCCCCGGCCGTCGGGGTAGGTGAGGGTGATGTCGTCGAGCAGCAGGCTCATCGGGCGCTCCCGAGTGCGGTCAGGGGGTCGACGGCGGTGATCCGCCGGATGGACAGGGCGGCACCGGCGGCACCGAGGACGATCATCACTGCGGCGGGGACCAGGACGGTCGGCGCGTCGAGTACGAAGGGCACGTCGCCGCCGCCGATCAGCGCCCCGGCGCCGGCCGCCAGCCCGGTGCCGAGCAGGGTGCCGGCCGCGAGCATCACCACGGCCTGCCCGAGGGCGTCCCGCAGCAGGTACCGGGTGGACGCGCCGAGCGCCTTCAGCACGGCGACGTCGCCGCTGCGCTGGATGGTCCACACCGTGAAGAACGCGCCGATGACGAGCGCCGAGATCGCGAACAGGAAGCCGCGCATCAGCTGCAGCGAACCGTTCTCCGACTGGAAGGAGCCGATGGCGGTCAGCGACTCGTCGACGGTGAGGGTCTTCGTACCGATGGCCTCGTCGGCCGCGGCGGTGTCGGCGCCGTCCGTGAGGGTCAGGGCGATCACGGTCGCCTCCTGGCCCTCCGAGAGGCGCTGCCAGTCCTCGAGCGCCGTCCACACCACGGGGGTGTGGGAGTAGGAGGCGTCGCCCTCGACAGCGGCGACGGAGGCGTCCAGCGCGCCGAGCCGTACCCGGTCACCGGCCCGGAGCCCGAGCTCCTCCGCGGCCGGCTCCGACAGCACCACCTCACCGGGCCGGAGCCCACGCGGCGCGAGACCGGAGCCCGGCTCGCTGCCGAACGCGGACACCGCGGCCCTGCGGTCCCCCGCGGTCGCGTTGAGCGTGCGGATCCCGAGCGGCGCGGCGGCCGTGACCCCGGGCCGGGCCGCCCAGTCGCGCCACTGGCTCTGCGTGACGGCGGAGTCGGCGTACGAGACCGACTCACCGCCCGGGGGTGCGGAAAAGGCGATGCGGTCGGCGGGCAGGCCGGTGAGGGCGGAGGTGTTCTCCCTGGCCAGTCCGGCTGTGAGGCCGGACAGCAGCCCCACCAGCAGGGTGATCAGCACGACGACCGTGCCCATCAGTGCGAACCGCCCCTTGGCGAATCGAAGGTCTCTCCATGCGACGAACATGTCTCCCAGCGTGGTGCGCGGGGCGCGCCCGGGCATCGCACGCGGGTGTGGCTCCGGGTCAACCTTTTGGTTGAGCCGGTCGCTCCGCTTCCTGTCTACGCTGGGGTGACCATGGACTCCCGGACACCGACTCCCGTAAGGCGCGTGCTGCGCCTGTGCCTGCACGCCCTGCTGGCCGGGCTGCTGGCCCTGGCCGCCGTGCGGGCGGTCACCGGCGGCGACCCCCACGCGTACGCGGTGGTGGCGGCCGCCGCGACGACGGCCGCGGTGTACGCGGCCGGGGTGCTCACCCCTGCCGTGCACCGCTCCCCTCGTGCCGCCGCCCTGTGGCTGGCGGCGCTCGGCGCGACATGGCTGGCGCTGCTGGTCCTGTCGCCGGACGCGCTGTGGGTGGCGTTCCCCCTGTACTTCCTCCAGCTGCACCTGCTGCCGATGCGGTGGGGCCTGGCGGCCGTGGCGGTCACCGCCGCCGCCGCGATCGGGAGTTTCCTGCTGCACGGGCAGACCGTCACACCGGGCACGTTCATCGGACCGCTGCTAGGCGCGGCCGTCGCGGTGGCGACCGTGCTCGGCTACCAGGCGCTGTACCGGGAGAGCGAGAGCCGGCGTCGTCTCATCGAGGAGCTGGTCTCCACGCGCGCCGAACTCGCCGCCGCGGAGCGCACCGCCGGGACGCTCGCCGAACGGGAACGGCTAGCCCGCGAGATCCACGACACCCTGGCCCAGGGTCTGTCCAGCATCCAGCTGCTGCTGAGGGCCGCCGAACGGGCCCTCGACGAGGACCACCCGGCCGCCCGGCACGTACGGCAGGCCCGCCGGGCCGCACAGGACAACCTGGCGGAGGCCCGCCGTTTCGTACGGGCGCTGTCACCGCCGGACCTGGAGCGCGGCTCGCTCGCGGCGGCGCTGGAGCGGCTGTGCGCGGGCGCCCACGGCCCGGCGGTGCAGTTCGGCGTCAGCGGCACGCCGGTGGAGCTGCCGACGCCGTACGAGGTGGCGCTGCTGCGGACCGCCCAGTCGGCGCTCGCCAACACCGAGCGGCACGCGGCGGCCTCCCGTGCGGAGATCACCCTCAGCTACATGGACACCTCGGTGTCGCTGGACGTCGTCGACGACGGCCGGGGCTTCGACCCCGACGCGGCTCCGGCCGGGGACGGCCGGGACGGTGGTTTCGGGCTGCGGGCGATGCGCTCGCGGGCGGATTCGCTGGGCGGGACGCTCAGCGTCGAGTCCGCGCCCGGCCAGGGGACGGCGATCGCACTCACCCTGCCGCTGCCGGCCCGCCTCGCGGAGCGTGCCGCGTGAACGCCCGTACGGGCCTCAGCCCGACCGAGACGTCCGGCGCCCCGATCCGGCTGCTGCTCGCCGACGACCACCCCGTCGTACGGGCGGGGCTGCGCGCCGTCCTCGACACCGAGGCCGACTTCGAGGTGGTCGACGAGGCGGCGACCGCGGAGGCAGCGGTGCGCCGGGCGGCCGCCGGCGGCATCGACGTGGTGCTGATGGACCTCCAGTTCGGCTCCGGCATGCACGGCTCGGAGGCGACGGCGGCGATCAGCGCACTGACCGGTGGCCCGCGGGTGCTGATCCTGACCACGTACGACACGGACGCGGACATCCTCGCGGCGGTGGAGGCGGGAGCGGCGGGCTATCTGCTGAAGGACGCACCGCCCGAGGAACTGGCCGCGGCCGTCCGCACCGCGGCGGCCGGCCAGTCGGCGCTGGCCCCGGCGGTGGCGCACCGTCTGATGGACCGTATGCGCACGCCCGCGGAGGCACTGACCAAGCGCGAGCTGGAGGTGCTCCAGCTCGTGGGCGACGGACTGTCGAACCTGCAGATCAGCAAGAGGCTGTTCCTGAGCCAGGCGACGGTGAAGTCCCATCTGGTGCACATCTACGCCAAGTTGGGCGTCGACTCGCGCACGTCGGCGGTGGCGGCGGCAACGGCACGGCGTCTGATCCGCCGCTGAGTGCGCGCGGTCCCGGGCCCCCTGCCGTCGGCCGCCTTTCTCCTGGCGCCTTCCCCTGTCCGGTCCTGCCCCGTCCGGTCCCGTCCCGTCCGGTCCTGCCCTGTCCAGTCCGGCCCTGTCCAGTCCGGCCCTTCCCTCGGAACGACCTGTTTCCGCCTGTGGAGTGCGGGCAGGCGGGTGTGTGGAGCCTACGAAAGGACCGACATGAGTGCCGGAGAAAGGGCCAAGGCCAAGGCCGAGCAGGCTGTCGGGAAGGCCGTGCGGAAGGCCGCCCACGCGATGGGCAACGAGACCACCGCGGCCAAGGGCGCCGCTCTGGAGGCCCGCGGAAAGGCTCGCGACACGAAGGAGAAGTCGAGGGACCACTTCGGACGCTGACCCGTCGTCACGAGGAGCGAGCAGGAAGTTCCCGGGGCGCTCGGGGAGCCGTCGCTGCGGCACCCGACCGAACGTTCGCGACGCACGGCGGAAGGCAGCCGTGCGGTAGCACAAGGAGGTCAAGAGATGAGCAGGGTGAAGGAGTCCGTGGACGTGGACGTCCCGCTTCGCACCGCTTACAACCAGTGGACCCAGTTCGAGGCGTTCCCCCAGTTCATGGAGGGCGTCGAAGAGGTCCGGCAGATCGACGACCGCCACAACCACTGGACGACGAAGATCGGTGGCGTCCACAGGGAGTTCGACACCGAGATCGTCGACCAGCTGCCCGACGAACGGATCGCCTGGCGCACGATCGGTGGCGAGACCCGTCAGATGGGCATGGTCCGCTTCCAGCCCCTGGACGAGAGCCACACCCGTGTGGAGCTCGTCATGGAGGTCGAACCCAACGGCATGGCCGAACAGACCGCCGCGACGTCGGGCATGATCGACCGTCGGGTGAAGGGCGACATGCGCCGCTTCAAGGACTTCATCGAACGTCAGGGCGGTGAGACGGGCGGCTGGCGCGGCCGGGTCAGTCCCGGGTGACGCGGAGCCCCTGTCCGACACTGCTCGTGCCGGTGCGCCCCGCCGTTCGGTGGGGCGCACCGGCACGTCCCAAGCGGCGCCGGTGACCTGTCGTTCGGCGCGCACCCGTCGTCCCCTGCCGGCGCGGCCCAGCCCAGCCGTTCCCTGCCGGTGCGGCCCAGCCCGGCCGTTCCCCGCCGTTCCCTGCCGCGGCGTCTGTGACACCCCACCGCCGTCACAGACGCCGGGGCGGGGCCTCTCCGAAGAGGTCCACGGCGGTGCGCACCTGCATCAGAGCCGGCGAGAGTGCGCTCACGGAGCCGATCGCTCCCGCGATCAGCAGCAGGGAGCGCCTCATCCGGGGGATCTCCGGATCGCCTGCCGCCACCATCGCCGCCAGCACCGCCAGTTCGTCCTCGGCGATCCCACGGTCACTGAACTCGGCCGGATAGCCGGCAAGTTCGCGCCGGAGTCTGGCGACGGCAGCCCACAGCGCCGCCGCTCTCGGATCGTCGCCACTGCCTCTGCCCGTCACCCGCGTCTGCCCCACGCTCCGCAACAAAGCCCAGCCCCTCGCCCGTCCCTGTGCCCGCCCGGCACACCGCGGTGGAGGACCCCACCGCAGGGTGCCGGACAGTAAACGCCATGTGACCGTGGAGGCGCCAGCGTGAGGACAAGAATTCAGTCTGTGGGCTGTACGGAGTCGATCGCTCCGCGCCAGACCGTCACATCGAGGGTCACGTAGTGGCTGGGGTCGGACGCGGGCGACTTCCCCTGGAACGTCACCAGGCCCACGTTCCCCGACTCGCTCAGCACGCAGAACTTCGCGCCCTTCGACAGGTTCTCGACCTCGAACTGCGTGGCGAACCGGGTCTCGCTGCGGCAGGTCGCCAGGTCGGCGGGCTGGCCGGTGCGCAGCAGGATGAGTTTCGCGTTCCTCGCCTCGAGGGTGCTGAGGAAGTGCTCGTACTCGAAGTCCACGCTGCCGGTGTCGCCCGGGGTCGGCTTGATCGGATCGTCGCCGAGGTTGATTCCGTAGTCGTCCGTCACATCGAGGCCGGTGTACGTCGCGGGCTGCGGGTCCGCCACCGGCTCCTGCGGCGGCGTGTCCACGTTGTCGCCGCCGTCGCTCTCCGACGGCGTACTGTCCGGCGTGGCGCTCGACTTGCCGGTGTCGCCCTTGTCCTGCCCCTGGGTCTGCTTGTCCTTGTCCTTGTCGTCGCCGGACATCGCGAGATAGGCACCGCCGCCGACGGCCGCACCCAGCACCAGCGTGGCGACGACGGCGATCGCCAGATTGCGCCCCGTCTTCTTTTTGGGGGCGGCGGGGGCGACCGGGCCGGTGACGTACGGCGCGGGTCCGCCGTGCTGCGGGTGTCCCATGGTCTGCGGGTGCCCGGCGGTCTGGGGGTGCCCGGCGGTCTGGGGGTAGCCGTATCCCGTCGGCGTCTGCGGCGCGGTCTGGGGGTGGTTGTACGTCGGCTGTCCGTGCACCGGGGGCTGGGCGTGCGGGTACGCCGGCTGGGTGGGCTGGTGCGGAGCGGGGCCGAAACCGGGCGGCGGGGTCGAGTGCGCGGCGTGTGCGGTCGGCGGGTGGGCCGGGGCGGCGGTGACCGGCGACTGCCCGGCGGGCGGAGTCGCGGGCGGCGCGGGCGCGGCCTTGCGGGTGGTGATCTCCGCGGCGACGACGCTGGGCAGCCACTCCTCGGGCCGGCGCAGGACCGTCCCGCCGTTGGCCGTCTGACAGATCGAGAGGATGTCGGCGACGGAGGGCCGGCCCTCCGGCTCCTTGACCATGCACCGGGTGACCAGTTCGCGCAGCTGCTCGGGGAGTTCCGTGAGGTCCGGCTCCTCGTGCACGATCCGGTAGAGCACGCCGTGCGAGGTGCCTTCGCCGAACGCGGCCTTGCCGGTCGCCGCGTACGCCGCGATCTGGCCGAGGGCGAAGATGTCGGTGGCGGAGGTGACATGGCTGCCGGCCGCCTGCTCGGGGGCCATGAAGGACGGGGTGCCGATGGTGACGCCACTGCTGGTCAGGGATGTGGCGTCGGCGGCGCGGGCGATGCCGAAGTCGATGACCCGCGGACCGTCGGCGGCGAGCAGGACGTTGGCGGGCTTGAGGTCGCGGTGCACGATTCCGGCGCCGTGGATGATCTGCAGCGCCTCCGCGACACCGGCGACCAGCAACAGCACTGTCTCGACGGGGAGTTTGCCGTGCTGGGCGACCGCGTCGGCGAGGGACGGGCCCGGAACGTAGGCCGTGGCCAGCCAGGGCTGCTCGGCCTCGGCGTCGGCGTCGATCACCGGCGCGGTGAACAGGCCCTGCACGCGCTGCGCGGCCTGCACCTCCTGGGCGAAGCGTCGCCGGAACTCCGCGTCCTGGCCGAAGTCCGGCCGGATCACCTTGATCGCGACCGCGCGTCCTCCGGGGGTGTAGGAAAGGTAGACCTTGCCCATGCCGCCCGCCCCGAGGCGAGCGGCGATCCTGTACCCGGCGACGTGCTTGGGATCTTCCTCACCCAGCGGCTGGAAGACCGTTCCCTCGTGTGCGCGGCCACTCATCGACTCTTGATCCCCCATGGCGAAGCCCAGTATTGAAGGTGCACCTTATCCAAGGTGTCACCCGGCTCTCCATGTCGGACGGCCCGCACCCCGGGGGCGGTTGCAGGATCGCCGGAGCAACCCTCGTTCGGCGCAGTACGGGAGCCGGCGCCGCACGCGTATTCGCCCTCTTTTGGGACAGGGAGTCCTCATGTCATCGTCTCGGATCTCGTCGGAACCCCAAGGACCGGTCGTCGCCGGATTGTTGCTCGCGGCGGGCGGTGGCAGGCGTCTGGGCGGCCGGCCGAAGGCGCTGCTGCGTCATCACGGCAGACCGCTCGTCGAGTACGCGGTTCGGGTCCTGCGCGAGGGCGGCTGCGGTCCGGTGCATGTGGTGCTGGGCGCGTCGGCGGACCGGGTGCGGCGGGAGGCGGACCTGTCGGGGTGCGTGGTGAGCGTCAACCCGGAGTGGGAAGAGGGGATGGGCTCCTCCCTGCGCGTGGGCCTGGCGTCGCTCACCCCTCCGGCCTCACCCCCGGCTTCCGGCCCTACCAGCACTCCAGGCACTCCCGGTCCTACCGGCCCCGCCGGTTCTCCCGGCTCTCCCGGTTCTCCCGGTTCTCCCGGCTCTCCCGGCTCTCCCGGCTCTTTCGGTCCGGTGGACGCCGCGCTGGTGCTGCTGGTGGACCAGCCCGGAATCGGCGCGGAGGCGGTGGCCCGGGTACGCGCCGCCCATCGTTCGCGTACGTCACTGGTGGCCGCCGCGTACGAGGGCCGGCGCGGACACCCGGTGCTCTTCGGAGCGGACCGATGGGCCGCGATCACCGAGAGCGCGGTGGGCGACCAGGGCGCGCGGGCGTATCTGCGGACGCACGCCGACGCCGTCACGCTCGTCGAGTGCGGCGACGTGGCCGAGGCGTACGACATCGACACACCCGACGATCTGCACCGCCTCCGGTGAGGCCCGGCGCGCGTCCGTGCTCGGCGAAACGTGGGCCCTCGGCGGACGTGAGCATTCGGTGAACGGCGTGGCACGCTGCGCCACGTTCTGTCGACCCGGAGAATCTCGACATCAACAAACCATTGAACTTCCACCATGCGATAACTACTATCCACTGTTCAGAAGCGCCTGACAGCTCGGACGGCGCCCACGGCCGCATCTCGGAGCCCTGGCACTCAGTGCCGTCATTTGGCGACCCGGCGGCCGCACGGCGTCTCCGCGCAGCACACAGCCCGTGAAGCTCGCGAAGGAAGTGACAGCTCATGTCCGCACCAGCGCCGTCCCCGCTGGCAATCGTCGATGCCGAGCCCCTGCCCCGGCAGGATGAGGTCCTGAACGACGCGGCCCTCACGTTCGTGGCCGAGCTGCACCGGCGCTTCACCCCGCGCCGTGACGAGCTGCTCGCCCGCCGCGGCGAGCGCCGCGCCGAGATCGCCCGTACCTCCACGCTGGACTTCCTCCCGGAGACCGCCGCGATCCGCGCGGACGACTCCTGGAAGGTCGCCCCCGCGCCCGCGGCCCTGAACGACCGCCGCGTGGAGATCACCGGGCCCACCGACCGCAAGATGACCATCAACGCCCTCAACTCGGGCGCGAAGGTCTGGCTCGCCGACTTCGAGGACGCGTCCGCCCCCACCTGGGAGAACGTCGTCCTCGGCCAGCTGAATCTCATCGACGCCTACGAACGCCGGATCGACTTCGCCGACCCGAAGTCCGGCAAGTCGTACGCCCTGAAGCCCGCCGGCGAACTCGCGACGGTCGTGATGCGCCCCCGCGGCTGGCACCTCGCCGAACGCCACCTCCAGCTCGACGGCACCCCCGTCCCCGGTGCGCTCGTCGACTTCGGTCTCTACTTCTTCCACAACGCCAAGCGGCTGCTGGACCTCGGCAAGGGCCCGTACTTCTATCTGCCCAAGACGGAGTCGCACCTCGAGGCCCGGCTGTGGAACGACATCTTCGTCTTCGCCCAGGAGTACATGGGCGTCCCGCAGGGCTCGGTCCGCGCGACCGTGCTGATCGAGACGATCACCGCCGCGTACGAGATGGAGGAGATCCTCTACGAACTGCGGGACCACGCCTCCGGCCTGAACGCCGGCCGCTGGGACTACCTGTTCTCCATCGTCAAGAACTTCCGTGACGGCGGCGAGAAGTTCGTCCTCCCGGACCGCAACGCCGTGACGATGACGGCCCCCTTCATGCGCGCCTACACCGAACTGCTGGTGCGCACCTGCCACAAGCGCGGGGCGCACGCCATCGGCGGCATGGCCGCGTTCATCCCCTCCCGTCGCGACGCCGAGGTGAACAAGGTCGCCTTCGAGAAGGTCAAGGCCGACAAGGACCGCGAGGCAGGCGACGGGTTCGACGGCTCCTGGGTCGCCCACCCGGACCTGGTCCCTATCGCGATGGCGTCCTTCGACGCGGTCCTCGGCGAGAAGCCGAACCAGAAGGACCGGCTTCGCGAGGACGTCTCCGTGGCGCCCGGTGACCTGATCGCCATCGACTCGCTCGACGCCCGGCCGACGTACGACGGCCTGCGCAACGCGGTCCAGGTCGGCACCCGTTACATCGAGGCGTGGCTGCGCGGACTCGGCGCGGTCGCCATCTTCAACCTGATGGAGGACGCGGCCACGGCCGAGATCTCCCGTTCCCAGATCTGGCAGTGGATCAACGCGGGCGTCGTCTTCGAGAACGGCGAACGGGCCACCCCGGAGCTCGCCAGGAAGGTCGCGGCCGAGGAACTGGCCGCGATCCGCGAGGAGATCGGCGAGGACGCCTTCACGGCCGGCAACTGGCAGCAGGCCCACGACCTGCTGCTGAAGGTGGCTCTCGACGAGAACTACGAGGACTTCCTCACCCTCCCCGCGTACGAACAGCTCGTCGGCTGACGGGCGTCACGCCCCACCCCGCCCCATCACCGCCCCCGGTACCGCACAGCACCGGGGGCGGTGTGCTGCGCGCGGCGCCGTCCCGACCGATGAGTTCTCGCTCCGCCGCCGGTCTGCACCACGTCAGCACACGCTGATCACCGAGCTACTACTGATGGGACACCGCCGGCATGACCGAAACCGTGAAGGGCCCCGCGAGCTACTTTCCGTCGATCGAGAAGAAGTACGGCCGCCCGATCACGGAGTGGAAGGAGCTGATCCGCTCCTCTCCCCTGACCAAGCACATGGAGCTGGTCGCATGGCTCAAGACCGATCACGGCCTCGGGCACGGCCACGCCAACGCCCTCGTGGCCCACACCATCGCCGAGGACAGCGGGAAGTGACGAGCTCGGGCCGGGCCGGGCTCCCGCCCCGCCCCGACCCGCTCATCATTCGCCAACCGCCACCCGTCAATCGCCACTCGACACTCGTCGCTCCGAGGACGACGACCGCGACACAGGACGCCATGCGGCCGGCCGGACGACTTCACGGGCGACTGCCCCCGACACGCCGAGGCCGGCCCGGGCATGCGCGACATAGCGACTGCGCGCCTCGCGGAACTCCTGGTACGACTGTGCCCAGTTCTGCTCCACCTCCGTGGTCACGCCCCGCGCCAGACACTCGAGCCGCCACAGGCAGTGGTCCAGTGTCTTGGACGCGGTGTTCGCCTCCGTGTCGCCGAGCAGCCCGAGCGTCTCCGCCAGGGCCGAACGGCGGGGCTCCAACCTGCCGGCGCCCCGGCGGCACAACACCGTCCTGGGCGGGGCCCGTCGGCGGGCCCTGTCTCAACGGCCGGCCGGGGTCCGGTCGCCGCCGTCCGGGAAGGCCTGCTCGGTCCAGATCGTCTTGCCGGACCGGGTGTAGCGCGTACCCCACCGCTGGACGAGCTGGGCGACGATGAACAGGCCCCGGCCGCCCTCGTCCTCGGCCGTGCTGCGCCGCAGGTTCGGCGAGGTGTGGCCCGTGTCCGCCACCTCGCACAGCAGTGTCCGGTCACGGATCAGGCGCAGATGCAGGGGCCCCTCCGCGTACCGGACCGCGTTGGTGACCAGCTCGCTGACGACCAGTTCGGTCTCGAACGCCAGCTCTTCGAGACCCCAGGCACCGAGCTGCGCGGTGACGAGTTCCCGTGCCCGGCTCGCCGCGACCGCTTCCGCCGCCAGTTCCCACTCCGCGACGCGCCCGGCGCCCAGCTCACGCGTGCGTACGAGGAGCAGAGCGGTGTCGTCCGCGGTCGCGCCGCCCGGCAGCAGCGCCGCCAGCACCCGGTCGCACAGCTCCTCCAGCGGTAGGTTCCGATGCTCGGTGAGGACACGCCCGAGCGTGTCGAGCCCCTGGCCGATGTCGCGGTCGCGGGCCTCGACCAGACCGTCGGTGAAGAGCGCGAGCAGGCTGCCCGCGGGCAGCTCCAGGTCGATCGCCTCGAACGGAAGGCCGCCCAGGCCGAGCGGCGGCCCGGCCGGCAGTTCGAGGAAGGAGAAGGAGCCGTCCGGCCTCACCACGGCCGGCGGCAGATGCCCGGCCCGCGCCATCGTGCAGCGCCCGGAAACCGGGTCGTAGACCGCGTAGAGGCAGGTGGCCCCCGTGGTCACGTCGGGATGCGGTCCCACGACTCCTTCCGTGCCCGCACCCGGCCCCTGCCCCGGACCGCGGGGCCCGGTCTCCGCGCTCTCCTCTGTCTCCGCGGCCCCCCTGGCCTCCGCGGCCCCGCCGGCCCCGCCGGCCTCTCTGGCCTCTCTGGCCTCTCTGGCCTCTCTGGCCTCTCTGGCCTCTCTGGCCTCTCTGGCCTCCTCCCCTGTCTTCGCCGGTGCGTCCGGTGCCGGGCCCACCAAGTCGTCGAGCCGCGTCAGCAGTTCGTCCGGCGCCATGTCCAGCTGGGCGAGTGCCTCCACGGTGGTACGCAGCCGGCCCATCGTGGCCGCGGCCGGCAGCCCGTGACCGACCACGTCCCCGACAACGAGCCCGACCCTGGCGCTGGAGAGCGGAATGACGTCGAACCAGTCTCCGCCCACCCCCGTGACGTCGTCCGTGGGCAGGTACCGGTGGGCGACTTCCACCGCCGAGCGGGGCGGCAGGTACTGGGGCAGCAGCTCGCGCTGGAGGGTGAGGGCCGAGGCGTGCTCGCGGGTGTAGCGGCGGGCGTTGTCGATGCACACCGCGGCACGGGCCACCAGTTCGTCGGCGAGCGCGACCTCGCCGTTGTCGAACACGGCCGCCGGCCCGGACCGGGTGAAGGTGACGATGCCGAGAACCTCGCCGCCGACGCGCACCGGCACGACCAGCACGTTCTCGACGAGTACCCGGCCGCCGGAGGACAGGCTGCGAAGTTGCGGGGAGCCGGGCGGGTACTCGACGGCACGGGGTGCCGCGCCGCCGGTGGCTCCCGTGACCCTGAGGATGCCGACCCGCTGCGCGCGGCCGTCCGCCGGCTCCCCGCCCTCCAGGACCCACGGCGCCAGGTCGACCTCGACGACGGAGGCGAAGTCCGGTACCGCCACGTCCGCGATCTCCTGGGCGGTGACAGTGGCGTCCAGGGTGGTGCCCACGCTCCGCCCCGCCTCCACCAGCAGGGCGAGCCGGTTCTGCGCCTCGTGGCGATCGGTGATGTCGAACGCGTCCTCGCACACGCCCAGAACCCGGCCGTTGGCGTCCTGCAGCCGGTAGTACGAGCACGACCACAGGTGGTCCTTGCCCGGGTCGCTGGGCATCTGGCCCAGGAAGTGCACGTCGAGTACGGGCTCCCCGGTGTCGATGACCTGGCGCATGACACCGTCCAGGGTCCGCGGGCACCCCTTCGTCACCAGCACCCCGTCGGGATACAGCTCATCGGCGCGCATCCCCCGGTACTGTGCGAACGGTCGCCCGATCTCCTGGCCCGATGCGGCGTTCGCCCAGGTCAGCCGCAGGTCCGTGTCGTAGATGGCCAGCCCGATCGGTGACTGGGTGGCCAGTCCGTCGAGCATCGCGAGCCGGGACTCCCACAGCCGCAGCCGTTCGGACTCCGCGAGGACGAGGATCCGCGCCGCGCTGCCGCCGGCGGCCAGGTCGCACACGGACGCCTCTACGGGAACGCTGCGGCCGTCCCGGTGGCGCGCGAGACGCGTCTCGTGCCTGTGGAGGTGCTGGGTGGGCGCGCCCTGGGGCAGGGTCCCGGCCGGAGGACCGCCCAGGAAGACGTCGACGGGCTGTCCCACGACCTCGGCGGCCGTGTGTCCGAGCAGTTTCTCGGCGGCCGGGCTCCAGCCGACGACCGTGTCCCGGGCGTCGAGCACCACCGCGGCGGCGACGGCGACATCGAGCGGGCCCCGGAGGTCCGCGCCCTCCGTCGCCTCCCATGCCCGCCAGGCGCTCGCCGCGTTCCATGTGCCCGCAGCCTGCCCAGGCCGGTTCATCGTTTCAGCGTCTCATCACTGACGCCGGTCCGCCTCCACGAGTCGGGCGAGGTTGTCCAGCGCCATACGGGTTCCCGTCTCGTTGTCGGCCGCGGGCACCGCATCGGGGATCCCGTCGTGCACGACGAGCACATCGGTGCCGCCGCCCTCCGCCTCGGTGAGCGTGGTCGTGATCGTCATGACACCGGTCAGCGAGGGGTCGCGGGTCTCGAACTCGAGCACTTCGACGACCCGCTCGTCGGGGACGATCTCCGCGAAGGTGCCGTGGTACGTGTCGGTGTGCGCCGCCGACTTGCCGATGCCGGCGGGCGCGTCGTACGTGAGGGACACGCGGAACCGGCCCCCCCTGGCGCGCGTCGAATTCGTGCACCACCCCACTCATCCCGTCCGGCACCCGCCATCGCGCGACCGCGTCCGCGTCGAGCAGCGCCCGGTGGACGGCGGCACGCGGCGCGTTCACATGTCCTGACGTCCGCGTCGAGTACATGGGGCGACGGTACCGCCGCGGCTGACCGGTCGCGGCGGTGGCGCCCACCGCGCCGTCGCTGACCGGCGGCACCGTCCACCGGGCCGTAGCCGACCGGTCACGGCGGCACCGTCCACCGGGCCGTACTCGGTACGCCGCGTCCGCGGTGCCTGCCGTCCGTCGTCGTCCGCGCCGTGCGGGCCCGGCGGGTCGGCGCGGCCGAGGTGACCCGCCACGGGACACCTCCGTGGCCCGGCCCCGTGAACTTCCGTTCATACGAGGGGTGTTGACCGTACGGACCGTCGTGCGCAGGATGGCGCCGATGTGGATCGGAATCCTGGGGCCGGTGGAGCTCCGGCACGACGGAGTGCGGTTGGGCCCCCGGCCGGGGCGGGGCCGGTCGCTGCTCGCCCTGCTGACGCTCGACTCCGGCCGTCCCCTCGCGCACGACCGCATCGTGGACCTGCTGTGGGAGGATCCGCCCGGTTCCGCGCGCGCCCAGGTGTACAACCTGGTCAGCGACCTGCGGCGGCGCATGCGCGACGCCGTGCCGGAAGGCGCGGCCCGCTCCGGGGCGGCACCGGCCCCCGCAGCGCCTCGGCAGGACACGCTGGTCTCGGTCGACGGCGGATACCTGCTGCGGCCCGAGGGCTGCACCAGCGATCTGCGGGACTTCCGGGCGGGGGTGGCCCTGGGCCGCGAGTTCTCCGTGGGCGGCCGTCATGACCGGGCGGAGAAGGAGTTGACCGCCGCGCTCGCCCACTGGCGGGGCACCGCTCTCACCGGCTGCCGGGAGCCGTTCGCGGATGCCGCCCGCCGCGCACTGGACGAGGAGCGGCTGCGGGCCGTCGTCACCCTCCTCGACGCGCGCCTGGCCCTGGGACGGTACGAGCAGGTGCTGGCGGAGACGGGACCCTGGCTGGCGAGCCATCCGCACCGCGAGGACCTGTACGGCAGGCAGATGCTCGCCCACGCCGCGCTGGGCCGGCAGGCGGACGCGATGGCCGACTACCGGCGGGCGTACCGCCGTCTGCGCGACGATCTGGGGGTCACCCCGGGGCCGGAACTGCAGGACGTCCACCGGCGGATCCTCGGCAGCACGTCAGAGGCACGCCCCGCCACCACGACCGCGGCGGGGCCCCGCCACTCCGGTCCCGCGCCGCACCGTCCGCCGCCGCGGACCGGGCCCCCGCCTCAAACCGGCCGCTCCGGTCCCGTACCACACCGGCTGCCGCCACAGACCGGGCTCGCGGCACAGGCCCACCGGCCCGGTCCCGTACCACGCCAACTGCCGCCGCAGACCGAGCCGCTCCTCGGCCGCGCGAGAGAGACGGCCGGGGTACGGGCGGCGCTGCTCGAGCGCGCGGGTGTGGTGCCGGTCGTCGCGCTGACCGGGCCGGGCGGAGTGGGCAAGTCGGCGCTCGCCCTGCACGTCGCCCACTCGCTCGCCGACGAGTTCCCGGACGGACAGCTCTATGCCGACCTGCACGGCCTGCGGGAGCGGCCGGCCGAGCCGCACCGCACGCTGGGCCGCTTCCTGCGCGCTCTGGGCGTGGACGGCAGGGAGGTGCCCGCCGACCCGGAAGAGCGCGTCGCCGAGTTCCGCAGCCGGACGGCCGGCCGCCGTCTGCTGCTCGTCCTCGACGACGCCGCCGACGAGAAGCAGTTGCGCCCTCTGCTGCCAGGAACCCAGGGCTGCGCGGTGCTGGTGACCTCCCGCAACCGGCTGACGGGCCTCGGCGGACACGGATTCGAGGTGTCGACGCTCGATCCGGCGGCCGCCCACCGGCTGCTCACACGCCTCGTCGGCGAAGACCGCACGGGCGCCGAGCCGGCCGCCACGGCGGATGTGGCACGGCTGTGCGGCTCCCTGCCGCTGGCTCTGCGCATCGCCGGCGCGAGGCTGTCCTCGCGTCCCGACTGGACGATCGGCGGGTTCCGGGACCGGCTGGCGCGGCAGCGTGAACGCCTGGACCTGCTGACAGCCGGCGACCTCGACGTCCGCACCGGCATCACGCTCAGTTACCGTGCGCTGCCGGCCGAGTTCCGGTGTGCGCTGCGCAGGCTGGGTCTGCTCGAGCCGCGAAGCGTGCCCGGCTGGGTCGTAGGGGCGCTGGCCGGCGCGGACACCGCCGACGACCGGCACGCCGACTTCCTGGTGGAACGGAATCTGCTGGAGGCGGTCGGCGTCGACCGGGCCGGCCAGCCGCGGTACCGCCTGCACGACCTGGTCCACGATTTCGCCCACGAGCGGGTCACGGCCGAGGACGAGCCCGGTGACCGGGACGCCGCGCTCGGCCGGGTGCTGCGGACCTGGCGCGCCCTGGCTGCCGAGGCGGCCGGCCGCCTCGGCCACGGGGGCGCCCTGGACCCGGTGCGGCATGACGGCGAAGCGCCGACGGCCGTGGTGTCGCTCGTCCGGGAGCGTCCCCTCGACTGGTTCACCGCGGAGCGCCTGAACCTGATCGCCGCGGTACACCTGGCGGGCCGGCTGGGCAGCGCCCCGGTCGCCGGCGACCTCGCCCTCCAGCTCGACGGTTATCTCGTCATCCGCTACGACGAAGCCGAACGGCTGGCTGTGCTCCGCGCGGCCATCGCGTGCTGGCAGGGCGGGGCCGCACCCGATCGCAGGCTGGCACGGTTGTACTTCGCGCTGTGCTGGGCGACGTACCAGCAGGATCGTTACGCCGAACTCGACGAGGCGGCGACGCACGCCCTCGCGGTCGCCGTCCGGGTCGGCGACCCGGACATCGTCGCGGACGCCACCTGGCAGGTGGCGAAGGCGACCGCGCTGCGCGGCCGACTGCCGGACGCCGCCGTGCTGTACCGGCGCTCCCTCGCCCACGCCGTGCGGCAGCACCAGCCGGAGCGGAGTCTGACGTACGCGCACACGGGACTGGCCAACGTCCTCGCCGACCTGGGACGGCCCGCGGAGGCGGCCGGCCACTACCGCCACGCGCTGGCCCACCACCCGGCGAAGGACCGCACCAGAGTCGTCATCCTGCTGCGCTTCGCCGAAGCACTGGTGGACGACGCCGAGGGCGGGCGGGCACTGGAACTGCTGGCGGAGGCGCAGTCGATCGTCGCCGCCATCGGCGACGAAGTGGGAGCCGCCCACGTGGAGCGGCTCCGCGGCCTCGTCGACATCGCCCGCCGTGACTGGCAGCCGGCGAACGACCGTCTGCACGCCGCGTTGACCGAGCTCGAGACACACCACGAGAAGCTCGGTGCCGTGCACGTCCTGCGCGCCCTCGGCGACGCGGCCCTCGGCCTGGGCGTTCCGGCTGTCGCGGAGCGCCGGCTGATCCAAGCCCTCGACGCCTGCCGGCCGATGGGCGCACCGGTGGAGACGGCCCGCGTCGAGGCACGCCTCGCTGCCGCCCTGCGGCTGTCCGGGGAACCGGCAGCAGCCGCGTACGAGGGCGCGTACCGGCGCACGCTCGCGGCTCTATCGCTGACGGACGCGAGCCTGCGCCTCCCCGGACACGTCCGCGCGCTGCTGGCCCCCGTGCGCACGGAGTCTTCAGTCCGGACCGAACACTCGGGCCGGACGGAACCTCCGGGCGGCGCGGAGTCCTCGGGGCGGGTGGAGTCCTCGAGGCGGGCGCAGTCCTCGGGGCGGGCGCAGTCCTCGGGCCAGGTGGAGTCCTCGGGGCGGGCGGAGTCCTCGGGACGGTCCGCCCCTTCGGGTCAGAACGCCTGATCGGCGAAGCCGTGGCGCGCCACCCGGGCCATCATGGTCCGCCAGACGCTGTAGTCGGTGTGCGGGTTGCCGGTGATGTTGAGCCGGGATCTGGCACGGTCGAACGCGGTCTGGGTGAGCGGACCCCAGGCGCCGTCGACGGCCAGCCCGGACCCCATGAAGTTGTTGCACATCGCCTGGACGAACACGGTGTCGCTGCTCGAGCCCTTCTCGCACACCGTCGGCAGCCCGCCGAAGTCGGCGTGGATGTGGTCGGCGTGGGCCGAGTTGTACCAGCCGTCGAGCACGTACCTGAACCGTCTGCGGCACACCGCGTCCACCGCCAGATAGCGGCGGCGCAGAGTCCGGTCGCCGGCCGCGTGGTGACGGTCCAGCGGGGAGGACTGCCGACCTCCGGCCCATCTCACGAGGTCGAGGTCCATCGCGGTGCCCTGGCCGTGCTGTCCCGGCTTGTTGACGTAGAAGCCGGCCGAGACCAGGAAGGACACGTTGCCCGCGCCGGCGTCCCCCGACAGGTCTCTGAGGTCCCGTATCCACACCACCAGCCGGTCGTAGAACGCCTCGGTGCACTGCCAGTTGCGCAGGGCGGTGTTGCCGCGGTCGCCCCGCCAGTAGTAGACGGGTGTGCCGTCGATGCGGCTGAACGTCCTCATGGCCAGCGTCCGAGGCGCCTCCATCTCCGAGGGCAGCGCCGAGGGCCCCGGTGCCTGAGCCGCCCGTGCGACGGAGGCTCCGGCGAAAGGCGCCGCCACGACCGCGGCGCCCATCCCTCCGATCAGTGCCCGGCGGTTCAGCCCCTGCCCACCTGCCGACGGACGTGCCGCTTGCTCACGCATGCTGTGTGCTCCTTCGCAGTCGGGTGACCGATCGCTGCAAAGGCTGGCGGGCGGAACTCACACATGGCTCATTCCGGTCTCACCCGGCGGCGCGTCTCAACTCCTTTGCGCGGGCGTGGCGTTGGCGGATGAGTCGGCGGCCTTCGCCGGACGTTCGCCGAGCCGTCGGAACAGCGGCGCCGGTTCGGGCAGCACGCCGTCGACGGCCGTGCACTGTGCGGCGATACGGGCCGCGGTGCCCGGGAGGAACGGCGTCAGCCGGTCGGCGAGGTGCAGACAGGCATCGAGGAGAGCATGGAGAACCGCCTCCAGCCGGTCCCCCGCCGCCCGGTCCCCCGCCTTCTCCGCCTCCTCCGCCTTCTCCGCCTTCTCCGCCTTCTCCGCCTTGGCCGACTCCCAGGGCCTCGTGGCGTCGATGCAGCGGTTGGCCTCCTCGACGATCGTCCACACCGCGGCCGCCGCGCGCCGGAAGTCGAAGGCGGCGAGGGCCGCCTCGACCTCTCGCGGGCTGTCGGCGCAGGCCCGGGCCAGCCGCTCGCAGCCGGGCTCGGTGCCGGGGCCTGAGCCGCGCTCTGCGCCGGGCTCGGTGACGGGCGGTGCGGGCAGCCGGCCGGCACGGTAGCGGTGAACCATGGTGACAACGCGGTTGACCAGGTTGCCCAGACCGCCCGCGAGATCACTGTCGGCGCGGGCCACGAGCCGGTCGCGGGTGAAGTCGGCGTCACCGACGCGTGGTACGTCGCGCAGCAGCCACCAGCGGACGGCGTCCGTGCCGACGTCGGCGACCAGATCGGCGGGATCGACGGTCGGACCGGCGGACTTGCTGATCTTGCGGCCGTCGACCGTGAGGTAGTCGTGGACCAGGATGTCGGTGGGCAGCGGCAGCCCGGCGGAGAGCAGCATGGCCGGCCAGTAGACGGCGTGGAACCGGACCACGCCCTTGCCGGCGAGGTGTACGCGTCGGCCGCTGTGCGCCCACCACTGGCCGAAGGCGGCGTCGTCGGTGCCGTAGCCGAGGCTGGTCACGTAGTTGCCGAGCGCGTCCCACCACACGTAGACGACCTGGTCCGGATCGCCGGGGACGGGGATGCCCCAGCCGCGGGCGCGGCGCTGGGAGCGGGAGACCGAGAAGTCGTGCAGACCGCCGTCGATCAGGGCGAGGACCTCGTTGCGGCGGGCTGCGGGTTCGATCCGGAGCCGGTTGGCGGCGATCAGTTCCCGCAGGGTGTCGGCGTACCGGGAGAGCCGGAAGAACCAGTTCTCCTCCGCCACGAGTTGGGGTTCCGTGCCGTGTTCCGCGCAGCGGCCGTCGACGAGGTCGGCCGGGGTGCAGAACTGCTCGCAGCCGACGCAGTAGAGCCCTTCGTAGTGCTTGCGGTACAGGTCGCCGGCGTCGGCGCACCGCTGCCACAGCCGCTCCACCCCGGCCCGGTGGCGGGGATCGCTGCTGGTGCGGATGAAGTCGTCGAACGACAGGGCCAGGGGGTCGCGCAGCCCGGCGAAGGCCGCCGCGTTGCGGTCGACCAGCTCCTGGACCCCCACGCCCGCCGCCTCCGCCGCGAGGACGTTCTTGAGGGAGTTGTCGTCCGTACCGGTGAGAAACCGAACCTGGTCACCGGCCTGGCGGCGGTGACGGGCGAGTACGTCGGCCTGGACCAGCTCCAGGGCGAAGCCCAGGTGGGGCCGGGCGTTGACGTACGGGATGGTGGTGGTGACGTAGGTACGCGTATCGGTCATGGGGATCTCCTCCTCTACCGAGGCGGGGCTCCTGCCTGTACACGCGAAAGAGGCCCCGTCCTCGGGGCCTCGGCACGTCACACGTCCGTCTCAGCAGCCCCGTCGGCGGGGCATCATCGGGAACGAGTGCGTGATCATGCGGTGACGCTAGCAGAGCCGAAGACGCCGGCACCAAGGCATTTCCGTACGCTCGTCGTGCGTGACCATCGGTCGTTTTCCGGTGGGGACTCGGAGTCCGGCGACAGACGCTCCGCAATCACACGCGCACATCAGTCGGCGGCCGGGGGACTGTGCCGCCACGATGAGGGATGGACCGTCATGCCACGAATCCGGCTCACCGCGCAAGCCACCTCGGCGGATCATGAGGCCGTAGGGTCTGACCGTGATTCACCCTCCAGGTCCGAGGCGAGAACGGCAGGATCGAGGCTCGCGCGGAGCACGGTGTGGTCTGGGGTCCTGAGCTGGCTGGTCTTGATCAGTCAGTGTTTCCCATGCTGGGACACCTGCTGCCGTACGCGGACACCGTTTTCAACCACCGGCAGGTGTCCACCCTGTTGATGGAGGTACCGCGGTTGCCCGCAGGTGTGCTGCCTGCTGCGTTCGCGCACGAATTGATCGAGCTGGGTCAGGTGGTTCTCGACGGACAGGGCCTGTACCTGTGGTTCCTTGGGGACTGAGACTGCAGGCTGGCTCAGCCCCGGAGCCGTAGCCGGACAGCCGCGGTGGTGACGGTGCCGTGGAAGACGTAGGCCCGCTTGTCGTAGCGGGTGGGGCGGAACAGCGGAGGGGCTCGCGGGGCGGCCCGCCTGCCCCGGGCGGGCGGGGCGGTCCGCCTGCCCCGGGCGCCCGCGCGAGGCACGATGGTTCCCGGGGCAGGCGTACGAGGGTGACCGGCCGCCCTCCGGTCCCCTCCGTGCCGCAGGGTCAGCCGACGAGGGCCCGCCAGGTCGTCGGCCCGGCCACGCCGTCCACATAGAGCCGGTTGGCACGCTGGTAGCCCCGGACGGCGGAGTCGGTCACCGAGCCGAAGTCGCCGTCGACGGCCAGACCGGCACTGTGCTTGTTCAACATCGTCTGCAGACCCCGGACATGCGACCCCGAGTGGCCCGTGCGGAGCGAGAAGACGAGGTGGGGCCAGGTCTTCGGGCCGACCTGGCCGTCGGCCACGAGCCCCTTGGACGACTGGAACTTCTTGACCGCGGCGACGGAAACGGAACCGTACTGTCCGTCGGCCGTCAGGCTGTAGCCCCGGCTGGTCATCAGATACTGGACGGCCTTGACGGTCACGCCGACCGCGCCCGGGTCGATGGTGGACCAGCCGCCGCCCAGGTCGACACCGCGAGCGGCGAGGTAGGTGACGGGGTTGGTCGTGGCGCCCAGGCCCCCGGAGTGGATCTCGAAGTGGAGGTGCGGGCCGGTCACGTTGCCGGTGGCGCCCATGTCGGCGATGCGCTGCCCGGCGGCGACCGTGGCGTTCAGCCCGACCCGGAACACGCTGAGATGGCCGTAGTAGGTGTACCGGCCGCTTCCGTGCGAGATCACCAGGCCGTACCCGGTTCGCCCGGTCAGGACGCCCGTGCCTCGGCGGATCACGGTTCCGGCGGCCGCCGCGTAGACGGCGGTGCCGGTCGAGTTGGTGACGTCCTGGCCGGCATGCGGGTAACTGCCGCGCGGGGCACCGTAGTAGCCCCCGGAAGGGAAGTAGCCCAGAGCCGGATTGCACCACCGGCCGTCCTTGAGCGTGGCGGCGGACGCCGACGCCATCAGGCCCGGCGCAGCCGTCAGTGCCAGGGAAAGACCGGCGCCGGCGCCGAGCAGCAGTCGTCTGCGCGACAGGCCTGCCGACCGGTACGTCTCGGATTCATCGGCCGTGGCCCCGGCCGGACCGCATTGCTCACACATTCTCGTCCTCCTGCGACGCCTTCGAGGTGCCTTGCGGAGCGAGGACAGCCGGGCGACGGAGACCGAGCGGTCGCGGGCTGCCATCCCGTTTACGTCGCGGAGCATGCCAGAGCGGCGGTTGCGTCTCCAGGGCATCGTCCGGTTCCTGCCAGGGCACCTGACGACCGGCCAGGTCCTGTCGAACCGGGGTTGGCGGACGCGATCTTCGTCGGCGGCATCCGTACCGCTCTCGGCGGGGAGGGTACGTGGGCGAGCTCGAGGACCGGCCGCTCGGATGCTCCGTGGCGACGCCCGAGTCCCACCGGCCGGGCAGGGAAAGGCGGAGGCCGCGTCGGGCCGTGTGCGCCTGTCGCGTCGGCAGGCAGGGCCGGCTCCAGGTCGCACGGCAGCGCGGCTCGGGCGCCGGTGCGCGCTGCCGCCGCGGAGCACGGCGGCGGGCCGGCCGCCCGTGCCACGGTCGTCGAGGAGGTGACGGCAACCTCTGGGGCCGGGGGTCGGTCACCGGCCTGATCACGGCATACGTCTTCTGCGGCGCTGCCCGGGCGCGGGAGGCACCCGCCGCAGAGGTGGGCGGTCACCGTCCTCACCGTCCGGATCCGTCGACCGCAGCCCCCGTGGCCTCGGCGGGAGCCGGTGTGCGCCGGGCCGGGCCGCGCGACGCCGCGTACTCTGCGCACGACGACCGCCGGAACCGCGCTCAGGCGTGCGGTGCTTTCGCTGCTGTTCGCGCTGCGGCTGGGCGTTGCGCCGGCCGGCCGACGACTGCGACTGCGACCACGGCTGCGAATGCGGTTGCGGTTGGGGTTGCGGCAGGTCACAGGAGCAGCCGCGACAACAGTCGGCGTCAGGCCTCGGCCCCGTCGCCCCAGGCGCGGCACAGGAAGGCGGAGGCGTCCTCGAGTACGGGGAGGGTGATGCCGTGGCCCATGCCCGGGTACTGGTGCTCCTCGAGGCGGGCGCCGGACTTCTCACGGAGCCACTCGCCCGTCCTGGCGACAAGATCAGCGGGGATCACCCGGTCGGCGACGTCCCGCCCCCAGAAGACCGGTACCCCGGCCAGGCGTCCCTGCTCCTCCGGCAGACCCGCGTCCCACGGCAGGGTGCCGGACAGGAGTACGGCGGCGGTGAACCGCTCGGGGCGGGCCAGCAGCAGACCGCCCGCCATGGCCATGCCGCCGGAGAAGCCGAGCAGCGACACCGACGTGTGCCCGGCGGCCTCGGCGTCGAGCCAGTCGAACAGCCAGTCGGCGCCGGCCTTGATGGAGTCGGGCAGCGGGCGTCCGATCCCCCGGTTGGCGAACCACGCGTATCCGCCGCCCTCGGCCAGCGGGGCGCGCACGAAGGCCGCCGTGGCCCCCTGCGGCAGATGCGGAGCGAGCTGCGCGAACGACGCCTCGTCCGCGCCCCGCCCGTGCAGGGCGACGATGAGCGGCGTGCCGGGCCTGCGCCCGGGCTCGACGGACCAGCTGACCACGGGGGCGGCGGTGTACGGCATGACAACGGATCCTTGTGCGGGGTGCGGGGTGCGTGCGGCAGCGCTCGTCAGCGCCGACCGGTGCGATGCCGTGGTTCGGAGTGACGCTCGCACACAACCGAGCCTACGCCATTGCTTGAACTTTAAATCAAAAGCCTCTGCTGCCGGACCAGGACGTCGACGTCGACCTCGACCAACCGCCCGGACGGCCTCACCCGCGAGCCCACTGGTCGATTTCGAACCACCCGTACACATGCCACCACTCAGCGTGGTCGACCACGCAGCAGTCGTCTGCGCGACAGGCCCGTCGGACCGGTACCTCTCGGATTCATCGGCCGTGACGCCGGCCGGACCGCACTGCTCACACATTCTCGTCCTCCTGCGACGCCTTCGAGGTGCCCTGCGGAGCGAGGACAGCCGGGCGACGGAGACCGAGCGGTCGCGGGCCGCCATCCCGTTCACGTCGCGGAGCACGCCAGAGCGGCGGTTGCGCCTCCAGGGCATCGTCCGGTTGCTGCCAGCACGCAACTCCGTTGAAGACCGCCGGCGGTCGCTGGGAGCATCGGGGTTGTGACGATCTCATCCGGGGACTTCGAACTGACCATGGACGAACTGCGCGTCGTCGCCCACTACGTTCTGGAGAGCGCCGAAGGAGTTTTTCCTGTTTTCGAGGACGCCGATCCCGGCGATCCTCGGCCTCGTGCGGCCATCGACGCCGCACGGGAGTTCGCGAGCGGCGCCAGACGGACCAAACTTCAGCGCGTCACCTCCTTGGACGCCCACCGGGCGGCGAAGGACGCGACCACGGAGACCGCACGGCTCGCCGCACGCGCTGCGGGAGATGCCGCCTCTGCGGCCTACCTCCATCCGATCGCGAAGGCCACCCAAGTGGGTCACATCCTGAGAGCCGCCGCGAGCGCCGCGCGCATTGCGGAGTTGAACGCGGACGAAGATCTCGCCGTCGGACTCCGAATGATCGAGGAGGCCCGGCAACGCGCCACACCCGTCCTGATCGATGTTCTGAACAGGTACCCTCTGGCGCCGACCGGCAAGAGCCGTGTGGCACAGCTCATGACCGCCCTGGACGCGTCCCTGCGCATGCCGTTGCCCAGCTGATGGTCGGCCATGGCGCCACGGCTGCCCCTCGCCGACAACGGCGGCGGCCGGCCGGCTCCGGCTCGCACGGCGGCGCGGCTCGGCAGGGATCTCCCGAGGCGGCGTTACCGTGACGAACGTGACAGGAATCGACGCCGAGCGGCGGTGGTCCGAGTCCATGCCGGCCGCCTACGAGCAGTACCTCGTGCCGGTGGTCTTCCGGCCCTTCGCCGAAGACCTGACCGCCCGGGCGGCGGCACTCCGCCCCGGGCGGGTGCTCGAGATCGCGGCAGGGACAGGCGTGTTGACGTCAAAACTGCTCGAGACGGCCCCGTCGGCCGAGGTGACGGCCACCGATCTGAACGAGGCCATGGTCGCCTTCGGGTCGGCCCGGTCCCCTGGCGCAAAGTGGCGGCAGGCCGACGCGCAGCGGCTGCCCTTCCCGGACGGAGGCTTCGACCTGGTGGTCTGCCAGTTCGGCGTGATGTTCTTCCCCGACCGGGTCGCGGCGTTCACCGAGGTCCGCCGGGTGCTGGCCCCGGGCGGCGCGTTCCTGTTCAACACCTGGGGCCCGCTCGGCACGCACGCCTTCGGAGCGGCGCTGCAGGCCGGGCTGGAGCGGGCCTTTCCGGTCGACCCGCCGCGGTTCCTCCCCACGGTCCCGCACGGGTACGCCGACCCCGCTGTCGTGGCCGCCGACCTGACCGCCGCCGGTTTCGCTGTCGAGGAGCAGCAGGAGCTGACGCTGGAGGGCCGAGCCGCGTCGGCCGCCGATGTCGCCACCGGGTTCCTTGCCGGGACGCCGGTGCGCGCCGCCGTCGAGGAGCGCGGGGGCGGGCCGGCCACCCGTGCCACGGTCATCGAGGAGATGACGGCCCGTCTGGGCCCGGGTCCGGTCACCGGCCTGATGACGGCATACGTCTTCCGCGGCGCTGTCTGAACACAGCAGGAGCCCGCGCCGCGGAGGGTGTCACCGTCCGGCTCCACCGGTCGCGGTAACCCGTGGCCGCTTCACGAGAGGGCGGAACATCGCACGTCCCGGCACCGGTCCGCCGCCATCTGCCGAGCACGCACCGCCGCCGGACGCCTCGTGGGCGGCTGGCGGTCTCGCATGCACGGTGTGTCCGTCAGGCATTTCCGGTCCGGCAGCCCGGTCGCCGCGGTGTGTCGACGGGCCTCAGGAGTCGAGCACGGCGGCTACGGCCTCGATCTCGACGAGCTGGTCCTGGTAGCCGAGGACGGTGACACCCATCAGGGTGCTGGGGACGTCATGGTCGGCGAACGAGTCCCGGACCACCTGCCAGGCAGCCACCAAATCCTCCCGCCGCGCCGAAGCGACGAGAACCCTGGTACTGATGACGTCCTGGAGTGAAGCGCCGGAGGCAGCGAGAGCAGCCCGCATGTTCTCGACTGCTTTCAGTGCCTGACCCGCGTAGTCCCCGACCGCTGCCGTCGAGCCGTCGTCGTTGAGCGGACATGCCCCTGCGAGGAAGATCAGGCGGGAGTCTGCGGGCGCCGTGGCCGCGTAGGCGTACTCGGCGACGTCGGACAGGGAGGCGGAGCGGATCAGCGTGATGGCACGAGCCACGGTCGTCGGGTCCTTCCCATCGGGAGTTGAGCGCGGACATCGTGTCAACGAACCGTTGGCACCCGCCTCCCCTTTTCTCGCCACCCCCTCAACACCGTCGTCGCTTCTCCGGCGCCGGGCGACGGCACACGGCTCACGACTCACGACTCACGGCTCACGACTCACGACGAAGGGCACCACAATCCGCGTTGGCAGACTTCCTGAATCGGCAACGGAGGCGACGTCACCCAGCACCGGCCGGACCGGCGAGCCGGCCGGTGACCACTCCCCCGCGCGGCTGCGACACAGCCGGGGATCGCGGCGCCGCCGCGATCCCCGGTGTCCGTCGAAACCTGCTCAACCGCTCAGTACACCGTTCCGTCGGCGCGCTGACCCAGCGACCGCGCCAGCGAACTGATCGTGTTGTGCTTGACCCAGGTCCCGGACGCGGAGCCGTCGGGGCTGCGGTTGATGGACACGCCGTCGCTGCTCGCCAGGCTCGAGGTGTAGCTCATCGACTGGACGGTCGTGCCGGCCGAGTTCCGGAGGATCACCTGGTCACCTCCATTGGCCAGGCTGAGGGCACCGGTGCTCGCGGCCACGGCCGCGATGCCGCCGGGGACGGCGGAGGCTCCGCCGAACACGGTGATCGCCTTGCCGGGCTGCAAGGTCGTCCCGGACGCGAAGGTGTGGCGCAGTGCCGTCCCGTCCCGGAGGGTCCAGCCCCCGATGTCGATCGCCGTGCCGCCCGTGTTCACGATCTCGACACCCTCGCCCGCGGTGCTGCTGCCGGGCTCGTTGGCCAGCACCTCGTTGACGATGACGTCGGCCGGGCTGCCGCCGCCCGCGGTGACGGTGACGTTCTCGGTCGTGGTGTGCGTGGCGCCGACGTCGTCCGTCACGGTCAGCGACACCGGATACGTGCCCGCCGACGCGTACGTGATACTCGGGTTCGTCGCGCTCGACTTCTGTCCGTTGCCGAAGTCCCAGCCGCGGCTCACGATCGTGCCGTCAGCGTCGCTGCTGCCGTCCGTGAAGGAGCAGGTGAGGTTGGTGCAGGAGTTCGTGAACGACGCGGTGGGCGGCTGGTTCGTCCCGCTGCCGCCGCCGGTGACGAAGTCGTAGCGCGAGAGCACCGGGTAGTGATCGCTGGTCGTGGTGGCGTAGTTCGAGATGTACGGTTCGGGCCGGAAGGCGGTCGCCGAGTCCGAGACGTACTTCGCCTGGACCTCGTCGGTGGTGAGCTGGTGGTCCACGAAGTCCGGGTAGCCGGTCGTGGACGCCACTCCGGCCAGCGACAGGGCACGCGTCGGGAAGGTGTAGCGGGCCGAGTCGTTCACGAAGTTGGCGTAGGGCGACGGCTTGCCGGACACGATCGACGTGTCGACGTCGTCGTTCCAGTCGCCGATGACGAAGACGTTCTGCGTCGGGTACGTGGTGTCCAGATAGGACTTGAGCGCCTGCGACGCCGGGTTGCGAAGGTTCCACGCGTCCGTGGTGGCCCCGGCCTTCGCGTGCAGGACGATGAAGGTGAGGTCCCGGGTCGCACCGTCGAAGGTTCCCCGCAGCTTGAACTCCACCGGCGGGCGGCCCGCGAAGTTGCTGTTCTGGTCCGTCAGGATGACCTTCGCGCTCACCAGCGTGGCCATGCTCGAGCGCCAGACGAGGGCGACCTTCTGCTCGGTGTTGCCGAAGTCGGAGTAGTACTGCGCGCCGTTCGTCACGACCGGGTCGTTCGCCACGACGCCGGTGTAGCCGGGCATCCCCGCGACGAGCTGGTCGAACGCCGAGGTGCTGACGACTTCGGACAGGCCCCACACGTCCATGTCGACCCCCGACATGACGTCGCGGACGTTCTCCTGCTGCAGCGCCTCGTCGGTCGGGCCGAAGTCCGGCGCACCGAACCACTCGACGTTCCAGTTGCCCACGTCGAGCTGCGTCGGTGATCCCTGGGACGGGACAGTGGTGGTGGCGGCTCCCGCCGCCGGAACGGCACTGAAGGATGCCAGTGCCGCGGCGGAGGCGAGCGCGCATATGAGTGCGCGGATACTGCGTCTCATCGACAACAACCCTTTCCGTGTCGGTTGTGCTGCTGAGCTCTCCTGCTACTCCTCACTCATCGTGTGAGCCAGGCGCGAGGGAGCATCCCGTCTCGGCCGGAGGGCACACAACCGCCGGAGTGAAACGCGTACTTACGTTTGCGCGAACAGTGGTCGCGCGTGCCCACCTGGTCCGCCGGTCGCTCCTCTCGGGTTCGTACCCGTCCCGGTCCGGCGTCACGTCATGCGCGCAAGCGGCAACGCGATCGTGGGCGATCCGGCCGCAGTCGTCGATGTCGCCGGACGGCTGGAGTCAGGGGGCGCGAAGACACCTAACGGCGGGGCCCGTATCCTGGGGCGGCCGACGCGGGTGATGCAGGCATTGCCGATGCATCACAGCTGCCGTCGCAGCCGCCCGTCGCAGTCGGGCATCGCCCCACTCCGGGTACCAGCTACCCGGGAGACGATCAGGAGTTGACGGGTGATCAGTCTGGCCGCAGCAGGCGGAGTGGCCCTGGTCGAACTGGGAATGGCCCTGACGCCGGGACCGAACATGATCCACCTCGCGTCTCGCGCGATCACCCAAGGCCGCAGGGCGGGCCTGGTCAGCCTGAGCGGGACCGCCGTGGGATTCCTGTGCTACCTGCTGGCCGCGGCCGCGGGCCTGTCCGCGTTGTTCGCCGCCGTGCCGCTGGCGTGCACGGTGGTCAAGCTCGCCGGGGCCGCCTACCTGGCCTACCTGGCCTGGGACATGCTCAGGCCAGGTGGCCGCTCGCCCTTCGCCCCGGCCCGGGACCTGCCTCCGGTCTCTGACGCCCGCCTGTTCTCGATGGGGCTCCTGACCAACCTGCTCAACCCCAAGATCGCTCTCATGTACGCCGCTCTTCTGCCCCAGTTCATGGATCCGCGTGCGGGCCGGGACTGGGCGCAACTGCTCCAGCTCGGTGGTGTGCAGATCATCGTGGGGATCTCCGTGAATGCTCTGATCATGCTGGGCGCAGCGCGGGTGTCGGGGTTCCTGACCGCCCGGCCCCGTGTGATGACCGCTCAGCGGTTCACGTCGGGCGGGTTGCTCGGCGTCTTCGCGCTGCGCACGGCCCTGTCCCGTACGCCTGTCTCGGCCTGAGCCGTGCCCGTGCGCCTGTGACGCCGGTCGGGCGGGCCGGGGCCCGGCCCAACGGCCTCACGGAGCGACGGCGCCGACCCTGCGGGACCGGAGAAGACGCGACGAGGCGAGGACGTCGAGTGGCGGGCCGTGCTCGCCTCCCGGTACGGCCCGGTGCGCGGCCTCATCCGGCTGCTGCGGAGCAGCCTCTGCCTCGACCGGGACGCCGAGCAGCTCGCCGCCGACGGCACGGGCGTGGGGCGAAAACCATTCGCGATCCCAGAGGCTTCGAGCCGAGACTGACGGGTCGATGAGATCGGACAGGAAGCGTGGTCGGCGCTGACGTACAACCGTGACACCCTGCCCTTCCCGGAGAACCGTGTGCCTCTCGTCACCCACGAGGACATTCGGAACTGGGATCGACTCGACCCGGCCCGTCATTCGTTCGTCTGGGACGAGGACGAGGAAGCTCACTTCTGCTCGCTGGTCCGCGAGTGGGTGCCACCCGTGCTCTCCGGAATGGCCGGGTGGTGGGAGGGCGAACGCTGGTGCGAGAGCCAGGTGGAAGCGATCATCCGGGAGCGATACGGCACCTGGGCCTGGGGATGGAGCTGGAGCTACCGCTACGGCGGGCCCATCGGCAACTGGGTCAGCGGGTCGAGCTCGGTGACAACCCCCGACGAGACCGCGGCACGCGTCGTAGCCGCACTGCTGGAATGGCGGGAGTGGCTGGAGCGGACGGCCCAGCGCTTCGCCGAGCTTGTGCCGCCGCCGGACGCCTCACCCCAGGATCGCAGCTGGCACTTGGAACGGGCCTGTGTCCGGCTCGTGACCCACACGCTGGACTCGGGCGCTGAGGGCGGCTGGCACGGCCAGGCCTCGATCGTGCTGGGCTGGTTCCTCACCAGCACCGGCATGGACCGAGCCGAAGCCGCGCGAGCGGTGGAGCGCGCGATCGGCGGCAGGTTCCAGAGCTGGGTCACCCCGGAACGGTCCCTGATCGAATCCGTCGGCGACGACCTTGCCGTTGGCGTCACCGGCCACGCCCCGTACCAGGACCATCGTGAAAGGGCAGCGCTGGAGGATTTCCATGACCGCTGCTGACAGCCTTTCGGTCTGGCTGCGAGTGCGCCGCGAGGTCGAGTGGCAGCGTGCACCTGCCCTGCAGCGGGTTCCGCCCGGCCGTGACGGGTTCCGAACCTGGTGCGAGGGACCGGTGCGCCGACGGGACCCGATTCGCGCCGAACGTCTGCTCGCCGCACACTCACTGGTCCAGGAGGATGCGGCACGCCGCACACCATTGAACTTCGCTCTCCTGGCCGGTTGGCAGCGCGAAGTCCTGGCTGTGACAGGGACACCTTTTTCGTGTGAGCGACGCCTTCGCGAAGGCGGGCCGCGAGCGCTACGGCCTGACCCCTGACACGCGGGCCGATCTCGATTCCTGCCTGCGCGAGACGACCGACCCGGACATTCCGCTGTCGGCCCGCGCGGCCCGCGCATACCTCGATGTGGCGTTCTTCCACCCCTTCGACGATGGGAATGCCCGTGCCGCGCTGCTGGCCTTGGTCCATGTCCTTGGCCGGGAAGACATCGTCCTTCCTGAGGTCGGCCCGCTCCAGACCACCCGCTACGCGGATGACCCGGCCGGCGCCGCCGACCTTGCCTCTCTCATCGGGGTGCTCAACCGCCGCCGACGCTGAAGCGGCAACGGCGTTCTACTGGTCGTGACCCTGGCTGCTGCTGCGTGCGGAGCGGTCCCTCTCGGTCCGAACGTGACGCGTCGGCCGGACCCGGAAGAGCGTGACCCGCCCGGGTGTCACGCAGCGCCGCCCCGGTCCCGGGTGTCACGACCGCCCCTCTCCGAACTGCCCCAAGAGGTCCCGGCTCGCGGCCGTGAACGGATGGTCGGCCCCCAGGCTGCGCCCTCTGCGTGCGACGACATCGGCCATGAGCTCGACTGCCGATGGGGTGCGACCGCGTGCGAACTGGATCCGGGCGAGCAACTGCTGGGCCGCGAGCGCGATGGGGTAGTCAGGGCCGAAACGGTCCTGATACGCCCGGCAGACGGCTCTGATCTCGTCGTCCGCCGACTCGAGCCGCCCCAGCAGGTACAGCGCCCAGGCGTGGTTGTGCCGGGCGCCGAGGGTGACCGTATGATCGGGGGCCGAGGTGCCGGACACAGTCCGCGGGCAGCGAAAGCGGTTCGGGATCGGCGGCGAGCTCGTCGGCCGACAGCATCGTCAACAGGCTCGCCCGAGAGCGCAGGGTCAGCGGGTGTGCCGCCCCGTGCGCCTCCTGGCGCCCGGCCACCACCGACCTCAGCAGGGACAGCGCTTCGTCACGCCTGCCCAGGTTTCCGAGGACGAGTTGGAGTCCGTGGCCCGTGTCCAAGGTGTCCGGATCGTGCCGCCCGAGATGATGCTCCTGAGCAGTGCGCACGCTGCGCAGCAACTGCTCGGCATCGGTGTATCTCCCGAGTCGGAACAGCGCCCGCCCTGCTCGCGACCGGGCAGCCAGCACCAGTCGGTGCTCGGTGCCGAGTGACTGGCCCGCGGCATCCGCGGCGGTGTTCGCCGTGTCCCAGGCGGACACGTAATCCCCCGTGCGGTGAAGCGCTGTGGACAGGCGGTGGGCCACCGCCAGTGCGTCGGCGACGGCGGAGGGCTGTGCGGCACGTCGCACCAACGCGACCGAGTGAGGGGCGAGCAGGCGCAGCTTCGGATTGTCGGGGCCGGCGTCGGGGACGTCGGGGACGACGGCGTCGAGCAGGCGGGCCGCCGTCGCGTCAAGGGAGGGGAGGCGGTCACGAGGTGTGGAGGCGGCGACGCTGTCGAGCAGGACGCCGTGGCTCTGGACACAGCGCTCACCCACGTCGACCAGTTCGGTCAGCGAGTGGTCGAGCAGCGCTCGCAGCGCAGTCTCACAGCGCGCGCGGGGCAGAACGCCGCTGATGTCGGGGCAGTTGAGCAATGACAGCGGCAGTGGCTCGGGAGCGAAGCGCGCCATGAGCCTCAGCAGGGAAGCCGCCTCCGGCAGCCCGCGGGCTTCGAACGCGTCGAGTGTCAGTTGCCACGTGCGGCCGACCAGGTGGCGTGGATCCTCGTCGGACAAGTCGTCGGCTCCTTGGTCTATGAGTTCGACCCCCTCGCCTTCGTCCAGATGATGCCCGTAGGTGTTCATCGTCCATGGGTCGAGTATCTGGTGGGAGAGGAAGCCGCCCGCGAGCGTGAGTGCCAGTGGCAGTCGCCCGAGTCTGTCCGCGATGGCGGCAGCCTGCTCCACCGTGCCGCTCTGCGGGGCGAGGTCGCACAGGATCAGGGCCGCGTCGTCGCGCGGCAGTACGCCGATGTGCTGCAGCTGGGCACCCGGCCACCAGCGCGCGGCAGCGCGGCGCGTGGTGACCAGGGTGGTGCCTCGCGGACTGCTGCGGAGCCAGCTGCCCTCCCGGAGGATTTCCGGGTCGTCGGCGTTGTCCAGCACCAGCAGCCACGGTTCGGCGGACCTGTCGAGACGGGCCCACACCAGGTCGGCCGCCGGGCGGAGACCGTTGCGCGCGGCCAGGAGTTCACCGTCCCGGGCACCGCGGTCGGCAGCGACGGCGAGCATGCCGGCGCGCAGGCTCGCGCGGTCGGCGGCGTTGACCCACAGGCCGATGCGCCGGCCCGCCTGGGTGGCGAACTGGAACAGGGCGTACGCCACGGCAGTCTTCCCGCAGCCGCCCATGCCGTGGAGCACGTAGACCTCACCGGCGCGTCCTTCTGTCAGGCCTGCCCGTAAGCGCTCCACGACCTCGGTGCGGTCACGCAGGACGGCGGGTGCTCGTCCGATCGCGGGGCGACGCACGGAGTCCGGTCCGGTGAGGGCGGCTGGGTCAGTGCCGTGGTGGTGGAACTCCCTGATGTGCAGGTCGCCGGCTGCCTGGTAGACGCGACCGCCGTCCTCGGCATGGCCGTCGATGCCGCTCATCGGGCCGCACCGGGCCGGCATCGGCCGGGTGCACCGTGGGCCGCTCTGCTCCGCGGCGACTGCCGGTCGCCGTCGCTCCTGAGTGCGGCGGTCTCCATGGCCCGCTTGCTCGAGGTCTTGCTCAGCACCGCTCCCCCACTGCGCGTCGCGTTTCGCCCGATACCGTCTGACGGCTCCTCATGCTTTCATCCCCTCACTCACACACCAAGGAACCCCCGCTGGGGCCTTTGCCCACAAGCCCTGCGCCTACTCCTTTCGGCCAAGCAACACGCCTGCTCAGATCGGCCTGGTGGGCACGTCGGCATCGCGATACGGTGGCCGGACCTGGATGTGGTGAGGGAGCTGTGGCTGTGGCCAGACCCTGGGAAGCCGACCCGACGACGACCTTCAAGCGGCGGCTGGGCAAATCCCCTCAGGAGTTGGGGACGACGACCGACAATCCGGACTGTCCCGACATCTGGGAGCTGGAGAACGGAGACGTGGCCGTCATCGGCAGAGACCTCACCGACTCGCTCGGCCGATCGCTGCCCCCTGGTGTCTCCGTGGGCGCGGACGAGCGCCTGGTCGTGATCCCCCGAAGCATGCTCGTCGCCGCGAAGCCGGACATTCCCAGTGTTTGACTCGTTCCCCAGCGCCCGCTCCGAGCGCTTGATGCGCCCTGAGTACCATCAGGATTTCCGCCGTGTGTACGAGAGCGGCATCCGGTCCCTGAACAAGCTGGAGCGCGGCCAGCATTTCCAGGAGAAGGGCTTCCCCAGCTGGGAGGCCTTCGCCGCCGGCCAGTGGACCGAATCGCTGTCCCTCATCGATGAGAAGCGCGACGTCTATTCCCGGCAGTTCGAGAAGGCGGCCCGCCTCGGCATCGCCGAACGACGGCTTCGAGTCGTGGAGTTCCCGATCACACCGTACGTGCAGTGGGAGCTGTTCGTACTGCGTCTGCGTGTCGACCTGGGCGACGACATCAGGATCGTCGACGCCCGTGAGATCGCAGACCACGAAAGGCAGCGCCCCGTTCCCGAAGTGGTCGTTCTGGGCGACGTGGCGATGTACGAGGTCGTCTACGACGACGGGAACGCGGCCGGGGCAAGGCGGTTCACTGACGCTGCCCTGATCAGGGAAACACTGACCGATTTCGCTGCGCTGTACGATCAGGCCGAGCCCTTTCACGACTTCTTCGACCGGAAAATCGCCCCCTTGCCGCCTCCGGTCGTCACTTAACGCCGCAGATCCCGGCGCGTGGTCGGCGAGTGGACAAGGGAGCGCAGGGGGCAGCACACGGTTCCGGTCGTCAGCCCGGCCCGACAAGGAGAAGGCATGGAAGCGGAGTTGGTGGCACTCGCCTCGTCAGCAGCGACCGTCGTGGTGCAGCAACTGGCTACCACCGGTTGGGAAAGGGTGCAGACGTCCCTCGGCACCCTGTGGCGTCGTGTGCACCCGGACCGCGCCGGCATCGTCGAGGCCGAACTCGAGGAGACCCGCGAGGACGTGATCGCCGCCCGGCAGGCCGAGGACACCGAAGCTGAACAAGGACTGGTCGTGGAGTGGCAGTCACGACTTCGCAGACTCCTTGCCGCGGATCCGAGCCTGGCCGATGAACTCCGAGCCCTGCTTGACGAGTTCTCGCCCCAGGAGGCCGCTTCGGCCGGCTCTGCCATCACGTTGAACGCGACCGCGTCCGGTGGCAGCCGGGTGTTCCAGGCCGGGCGGGACGTGCACGTCACCGGCGACTGAGGAAGCGCACGCGTGAACAGCGCGCCGTCTCCTCACCGACGACATCTCTCTCTTCGTCACCGGTGAGGAAGACAGCGTCCACGACCTGTACGCGACGGTCGGCCCACCGCCCAGGTCCTGGCGCACCCAGCGGCCGTCGAGCCGCCCTCCACCTCTGGTTCGCGTCGGACACCTTCACGACACTCACCGTCCCCAGACTCGGGGGAACGACAGCGGCCGTCGTCCACTCCCTCACCGGCCTTCAGGAGGCGGAAAGCGAGCAGGTGGAAGCGGCGCTCGTCCGGCCATTCGATCTGCTCCACGAACACTGCCCGGGTTTCGTGCTCGACCAGGCCGGGGGAAGCCCTCTGGCCGACCGGGACGCTGTGGCGTGCGACGGCGCGTCGCCGAGCCTGGCGCTGCCGGACAGCATCGCCGTCGACACGTCCCGTTCCGGGCGGAGTCCGTGACGGTGCCGGCTGCGTCATCCGACGAATGTGAAAGCATGCGACGATGCCGAACGATGCTCTGCACGAGGGCCCCGCCCAGGTCGCTGCCCGTCTCGTAGCCACCGCCGCAGCCCCGCTCGACCCCGCATCGGCGGACGCCCCCCAGGTGCTGCACTGGCCCGGGCGCAGGCTGCTGCTGCAGCGCGGGGACACCGAGTTGGCCGTCCGCGACCTCAACGGGGAGGGGGCGGAGATCCGCTTCCCCGCGCCCTGGCCTCGCCGGTACGGCTCGGTGACGGTCTCGCCCACGGGTGACGTTGCCGTGTTCGCCGGCGTGCACGCGTTGCGAGCCGTGGATTCCACCGGCGCCGTGCGGTGGGAGATCCGGCACGGCTGTTGGTCCGCCGCCGTGTGCACCAGGGCCCATGCCTCGTTCGCCGAGTACGCCGACGACTACCACCACGGCCACGCGGACAGCGGCTCTGCGGCCTTCTCCTCGGACGGCAGATTCCTTTGGGCACACGTCCGCAACCGCGCGGGGAGCGACAGCGATGAGGAATGGCTGATCCTCGATCCCGCCGACGGCACGGTGCTGACCCGGGTCGAGACGATGACCGTGGGAGCGGGCTCCGCCCATTTCCCCCATCCGAACCCGGCGTACATGGGGCTGACTGTTCTCGTGGACGAGGAGAACTCGGCCGTGCTGTGGGGGCACTGGGATGGCGCGAACCTCACCGTCCAGCGGTTCGTCGAAGAGGTCCTCCTCGCCGTGAGCCCGTCCGGGGAGTACTTCGTCACCATGGATACGGGGCAGTGGGCCCTCTACCTCCACGGGGCCCAGGACGGCCTGGAACTGCGCAGCCTGGACGCCTCGGCAGCCGTGCCCGATTCCGCGGGCGCGGACGACGACCGTGTTCGATGGGACTACGAGGCGGCGGCGTTCCCCTATGACGGCGCCGCCGTGGTCGGCACCGAGTACTCCGCGGAGGATCCCCACCACTGGTCTGTCGACCCGCACACCATGGCCCTGCGCGGCCGGATCGTCTACCCCTTCCCTGTTTCGGGACCGCCCCGATCGGCAGGGCAGGGCGCCTGGTACACGGTCTCCAAGGACCTGACCACTCTTCACTTGTGGAGCCTGCCGCACGGCGAATGAGACGAAGGCCTGCCACGCCAGGGCCTTTGCACTCGGCGAACCGCGCCCGCCGCCACCGACTTCTTGGGCGGAGCCGACCGTGTCCCTTGCGACGGGAGCCGCGTCCTCGGACAGACGAGGTCCGCACGGCACGACGGGGTCACCCCGACCCCGCTGACGGCCGCGCGGTACCTCTGTCGATTCGCTCAACGGCGCCGGATCGAAGCCGCGTCGATCACGCCTTGTCTCGGGAACCGCCCCACGCCAAGCCGACCACCTGCCTACACGACGTCGCTCCTCGCGGCGAACCCGACGAAGGCGTGCCAGGCACCAGTCTGCACGGTGAGCATCGGAACGGTGGTGTCCTTGGAGTCGCGGACATGAACCGCACTACGGCGGGCCGCGACCTCCACGCACTGGCCACCTTCGCCGCTGCTGTAGCTGCTCTTGTGCCAGGCCGGCTCAGGGGCAGCCGGTACAGACTTATCGACGTTCATGTCTCTCCAAGCAACTTCTCGATGAAGGCCAGCGATTCGCGCGGTGTGAGCGCCTGCGCCCGAAGTAGACCGTACTGCTCTTCGAGCTCCCGCACAGTCCTCCGGTCCGTGTAGAGACGGCTGTGCTTGTACGCCTCCACGTAGGCGATCCTCCGTCCCGAGCGACCGCAGTTCACCCCGTAACGCAGCCCACCACTGCACGGTCCGGCCGATCAGCAGCACCCGCACGGGCCGACCGTGCAGCAGCGGATCACGCAGTAGTTCCACCAGCTCGTGAGGTGCTGGGCGTGGCCGATCCGCGCCCAAGTCTCGGGGGAGCCGGTACCGGTGGGCCCGGTGCCGTGCGCGCAGGACTCGAGCCAGTCCTCGGCGACTCCCCGGTGAGCTGACGGCTCGCGGCGGTACGACTCGTGCTCGACGATGCGGCGGGCCGCAGAGCGGACCCGGTCGGCGCGTTCGGGGCCGCGGGTGGGTGCGCGGGAAACGAGGAACCGGTCGGGGTGGGTGTAGCGCAGCAGGCTCCACGGGCCCGTACCGGCCGGAGTCGGCGGGCCGGTACGCACTGCGGACGTGTTCGACCGAGTAGTCGCCGTAGCGCAGTCGCTGCCGGGGCCGTGCGGCGCGGACCTGCGCGTGAAGGGCCCGGTCGAGCCGGGGCGGCGTAATGAGCGCCGGTTCGCGGGCCGGGTCGTGTTCTGGGAACGCGCCCGCCAGCAGGGTCACGCTGCGCCAGGGCATCAGCGGACACGGCGCCGCGTCCGGCCGTGGCCTCGCTGCCCGCGGTGTACTGCCGCAACTAAGGAGCAGATGAACCGCTGGGACCGCTTCCATTTCCGTCCGCGTCGCCGTCATCATCGCCGCCTTCGCCCTGCTGGTCGCCGCCCTCGCCTGAGCCTGCGGGCCGACACCGCGCCGGTGGCGCACGATCCCTACCCCCTGGGCGGCAGCTGGCCATCGAACCCCGACACCCGGGAATGCAGCTGCCGCTGAGAGACCTCAACTGCGATCCCGACAAGTCACGTTCGATGACCTGCGCGGCTCTCGGCTCCGGTTCGGGTGAGGTCTTTGATACAGATCACCGGGGCATGCAGGTGAAGCCCAGCGAGGTAGCTTTCCGGAGTCTTGTCGTAGCGGGTCGCGATGCCCCGCCACGCCTCGGCGTGGGCTTCCACGAGCGAGGCGGCCATCCATTCGCTTCGAAGAACCACGACCCGGCGTATGGATGTTGCACCCGAACGGGACGGCCCGGGTCGGCGCGCCGCATCAACTACGGTTCGTCGGCTTCGGGGAGGGCGTCCTGCTCGGCGGCGAACCGGCGTGCGCAGTGTGGACGGGGCGCGTATCCCGGCGAAGGCCCGGTCCATCGCGCCGTGCCGCAACCGGTCGGCATCATCGATGGAGTCGGCCCCCGAGCACATCGCGCCCAGCAGCGACATCACCCTGGCCGCCGGATGCGCGCCGCCGCTGTTACCGGCCGCCTCGATGCGGACCTGGGTGGCCAGAGCGGGCAGGCCGACCCGTTCGGCGATCGCGGACACATGGACGGCGGCATGGGAAGATTGCATCTCGGAAGAGCCTTGTCATCTCTGCGTGCCGGTAGCCTCAAGAACTCCCATCATCGCAGGTCACAGGGCTCTTCCTCATTCCCGGAGAAGTTGTCCACAGACCTCACCCGGTGGATCCGGGCTGAATGCCCTTGGCCGACTCCCCATCCATGCAGCATGCCCCCCGAACCGCGATGAGCGGCCCAGTGAGACACGCCTACGGCATATGCCTATGGCTTGATCGATAGCGTCGTCGCGCCTGCCTGCTGAGCCTCGGCCCTCATCTTTTCGACAGCGCCTGCTGGAAGATCCAGCCAAGCTTTCCGCTCGTTCTCGACAGTTGTGAAGACCAGTTTGGTCCCGATGAACCCCTCACAGCCGATCGTGCGGTGGGCTAGCAGGGCGAAGCACTGAACATCGGTGTCCGACGTCAGATCGAGATCGACCCCCATGAACGGGTCGCTCCCGCGGCCACCCTTGTGCCGGGCTCGAGCGGCCTGGCGCATTTCCTCGAACAGACGCTTGGGCGTGGGGGCCGTGATCTCGTCGTCGCTGTAGAGGTCGATTGTGACGGACGCCCCCATCAAGCCGAGATGCGGTCCCAGTGTCGCCAGGAACGTCTCCATGTCGGCGTCGGTGCCAGCGGTTATCTGCAAAGTTGCTACCTACTTCTAGCGCGTGGATGTGTCTGGCGGGTGTGCCCCGGGCCCGAGCCCGGGGCACACCTTTGAGGGGGCGACTTAGCGGCGCCAACTCCTCCATGCCTTGCGAAGGCCGGCCTTGCCGAGGTTCCAGAAGCCCCGCCTAACGCTGAGGTGCTTCTTGCTGCCGGCTGGATTGTAGTGCCAGCGGTTCACTGGGTCCCACTCGATGCGGTTCTGGTGATTGCCCCAGTGGATGCCAGGGCGACCGCGCCGCATCACGAGGTACTTGTTCCTCTTGTCGAACATCATCCACTTGGTGGGCGTGTACCGGAAGAACTTCCGGGTTCCGTGATACGCCCGCTTGCCCCATCGCCAAGCCTTCTTCGCCCAGCCCCATCGTTTTCCGTCGAGGTCGTATTGGTTGATGGGGTCGGTGGGGTAGGCGTAGGTGTTGGCGCCGCCGCCGTAGATGGGGTCGGTGGTGAGGAATCGTCCGGTGGTGGGGTTGTAGAGGCGGACGCCCATGAGGACGAGGCTGGTGGGTGTTTCGGTGGAATCCGGCTCGCTACTGGCGGAAGTGGAGGGGTGTCAGAAAGCGTCACGCCAGTGCCGACTTCGTGCACTCGGTCGGAATGTTCGCAGTTGGGTTCACGCCCTTCCGTGCTGTTCGCACTGTGCGCAATGTCAGCAGGTGGCGGAATATCCGGGGTGCCTGTCGGGGCAGCCGTTGGGCAGTTGCGCGCTGTGTCGGAGGGGGACTCGCGCTGTCCGAGGTGAAGAGCACGTAATGGTATGGCCGGAACAGCCTTCGTCACGTGAACCGCTTCTACAAGAACTTCAAAGCGGACCTGGTGAACGGTATGTCTCCCTACCCCCCGCTACAGGCGCATCAAGTGGAAGGGACGCTTCTGAGTTCGTCCCTCCAGCTCTGCGAGAAGCCCGAGCGGGCGACTGTACGTCGGCACGAATGCCTCTCTGCACGTCGAGAAGTGTGAGCTCTGTCGAGACACGTACCTAGGAACGGTGGTCCGCTGAGTCGGACCCGACACAGCTGCGGCCCCGCTTCGGCGGGGCCGCAGGCTCGTACAAGCCTCTTTGCAGACAACCGGTCCCGGGCAGCGTGTCGGCGAGGCGCTGGTGTTCGGCTGGCTCCTGGTCGCTGTTGAGGCAACAGCCTCGATTCTTCCCTCGCCGTTTCAGTTGGGGCTGCTGGGCGGCTGAGCGGGCCGTTCGGAGTCGTATGGGCTGGTGGGCATGGCGAGGGCCCGACGCGGCGGTCGGGTTCTCGAAGGTCCTTCGGGTCGTGAGGAGTCAGGAGGCGGTCGGTCAACTGGCGGGGTCCGCCGGGACCGCAACGACATCTTCGTCGTCGGTGACACCCATCAGCGGATCTACAGCAGTCAGGTCACTCTCGGCAGTCTCGGTGTCAACATTCGTGGCCGTAGTGCCAAGTTGTCGCTCAGCTACCGCACGACGCGGCAGATTCTGGGCTCCGCACTCGGCGTACTGAGCGGCGAGGCATTCGACGACCTGGACGGCAACGAGGAGAACCTGGCGGGCTACCGGTCGGTGCTGAGCGGCGGCCTGCCGGCCCTGCATCAGCATGTCGACTGGGAAGCCGAGCGGGAGGGCGTCGCGGCGCTGATCGCCGGGTGGGACGAGATCCCGCTGGAGCAGATCGGCATCTGCGTCCCCACCAACGCAATGGCACAGGAAGCGGCCTACTCGCTGGCACAGTTCGGCATCCGCGCCATTGAGATCGGCCCGGACGGACCTCGGGGCGACGAGGGCGTGCACATCGGCACGATGTTCCGCTTCAAAGGGCTCGAATACCAGCGGATGATCATCGCTGGTGCATCGCAGGGTCTCGTACCGCGTTCGGACATCCTGCGGTTGCGGTCGGTCGACGCCCTGCGCCACCGCAGAGAGATGCAGCGGGCCCGCTCGCTGCTGTTCGTCGCCGCTACGAGGGCCCGCGACAGCCTGGACATCTTCTGGCACGGCACCCCCAGCCAGTTCCTCCAGCCACTGTTGTAGACCACAGGCCGAAGCCATTGGGGGCGGGGGCCTCGGCCGATGCGGTGGTCAGGTGACCCTCCCCGCGGGGTTGGGGGGGTGCGGTCCGCCGGGTCAGCGAGGGCGCGGTCGAGGGGCCCGTACCCAGGCCCTGGGGCACCCGCCTGTAGGCACGGTGACCGCCGCTCTCGAGGCCCTGGTACTGGCCGCCCGCGACGACGGGGCGCTGGGGCTCCGTCCCGCTTGACCCTCGCGGGAGGCGCTGAAAGGGTCGGATCATGCTCACGTTCCCCGCCCCCGACGGCACCCTTCTCGCCTGCCACGACTCCGGTGACGGCCCGCCGTTGATCTGTCTGCCGGGCGGCCCCATGCGGGCATCGGCCTACTTCGGCGACCTCGGCGGCCTGGCAGCGGCCGGCCACCGCGTGGTGATGCTCGACCTGCGCGGGACGGGTTCCTCCGCGGTCGCCACCGATCCCGCCTCGTACCGCTGCGACCGGCTGGTGGACGACGTCGAGGCGCTGCGGCTGCGTCTCGGTCTCGACCGGATGCGGCTCCTCGGGCACTCGGCCGGGGCGGAGTTGGCGACGCTCTACACGGCCCGGTACCCGAAGCAGGTGTCCGACCTGGTGCTCGTGACGCCCTCCTCCCGGGCCGTCGGCGGTGAGGTCACCGCCGAGGACCGGCTGGAGATCGCGCGGCTCCGGCGTGACGAGGAGTGGTTCCCGGAGGCTTTCGAGGCGCTGAAGGCGGTCACCGAGGGCAGGGCGACCGACGCCCACTGGGCCGCCGTCGCTCCGTTCACCCACGGACGGTGGGACGAGGCGGCCCGCGCCCACCGGACGGCGGGCGCGGACCAGCGCAACCAGGACGCCGCGGCGGTGTACGACGCGGAGGGTGCCTTCACCCCTGCGGCGACGCGCGATGCGCTGGCGGGATTCGAGGGCCGGACCCTGCTGCTGGCGGCGGAGTTCGACGTCGCCGCCCCGCCGCGCACCGTGGTCGCGTCGGCCGACGCCTTTCCCCGCGCCGAGACCGTCGTACTGCCGGGCGCCGGCCACTTCCCCTGGCACGACGCCCCGGAGGGCTTCGTCCGCGCGATCACCGACTTCCTGGGCTGAGCGCGGCTGCGCGTCACGGGATCGGTTGACGAGCCCTGGCCGGTCGGGACGTTGCCCAAGTCCTGTCCGGCCGGGGCCCGTTCCGGCCTTCCCTTGCGGCGGAGTCCCGCACACAAGGTGCCCCGGGTGGTCCGGTATGAGTACTGTCCCGCGCGCAGGATGAGTACGCCGCCCGATGTTCTCAGTCCCGTCGTCCGATGGGATGTGCGTATGAACAGCGACGACGTGGCACCGCTCGGGACCGCTCACCCGACCTGGTGGAGGGCGCCCCTCGTGGCCTCCGTACCCGGTGTACCGCTGCTCCTCTGGGAGTACAGCCTCTTCCGGGCCGACGGATACACCAGCGGCATCGAGACGGCGATCCTCGGGGGCATGGTCCTTCTGCTGATCGCCTGGGTCCTCCCCCACCGCCGGTCCATGCGAGGCCTGCGCATGGCCACCGCCGGAACGGGACTCGGCTGTGCGCTTCTTCCGGTGCTGTTCGCGCTGCTGCTGGGCGCGGCGATGACCGGCTGACAGCGGTGGAGCACGCAGGCCCGGCAGCCCTTCGGGCTCCTCGCACCGCAGGGGGGCCGGCGTCGAGCGTTCCCCCATGGGTGGGTTGGGCATGCGGGCTTGCTGCGGCACAACTTGAGTGAACCGGCCGTGAGCTTGTGTGAGCCCGGTTCGGGCCTTCTGCTCCCCGGGACGCGAGCCGGTCAGCCGGCAGGCACCGCCCGGGTCTCCACGCAGTCGGTGAGCAACTGATCCAGCCGGGGTTCCTGGCCCGGACCTCTCCGTGCGGGGGTGGGTACGGTCCCCACGACGGCCTCGGTGTCCTCGGTGGTACGGGCCGGCGGCGCGGCCGTGGGGCTGCCGGGTGACGGCGTGGGGCATCCGTCGCCGTGAACGGGGCAACGCACCGGGTCACGTTCCGGAGTGCTGCAGTCGGCGGGGGGTTTCGGTGCGGAGTAAGGAGAAGGTGGCGTCACTGGCGGGGCGCTGCGCTCGATGAGCTCGGTGGCAGCGTATCCGCAGAGGGCGAGGAAGGCCGCTGCGGCAGCCCACCGGTGGGCCGGACGGCGTGGGTTCACCGGCCGCACCCGTGCGCGTGCACCCAACTCCCCCGTCTGGCAGCGCGGTTCAGACCGGGCATTGTCGTCCTCTCACATCGGTGCCGTCGCGCCCACCGTACAAGCGCCGGACGACACCGGTCGCACCACTTCTGCCGTGAGGCGGCATTGCAGGCATCCGAAGCCGAATCCGCCCTCCGCGACCGCGGGGGCGCGCCGTCCCCTCACGGACAGCATGTGCCCCGCCGCACAACCCGGCCCGCTGCCCGGCGAAGGCGGCGCCGAGGTCGTGGCCGTCTTCGCCGCTGGAGACGTGGAACTGCCCGTAGTCCACGTGCGTTTCGCCGCTGAAGAGTGTTCGCATGGATCAAGGGTGCCGCGTGGCACAGACAGCGGTGCCGGCGACCGTGCCGGCCAGGACCCGGAGGTGCACCCGCGGTGTCTTCGTGGCTCCGGCCGGCCAGGGGGCGGATGCGTCTGGGCGCTGCGGGCCGCCCCCGGCCGACGCCGCGTTCAGCCCGCGAAGCGCGCCATCCACGCCTCGACCTCGTCCGCGGTGCGCGGCAGGCCCGCCGACAGGTTCTCGTTGCCGTCGTCGGTGACGACGAGGTCGTCCTCGATGCGGACGCCGATGCCGCGCCACTCCTCGGGCACCGTCAGGTCGTCCGCCTGGAAGTACAGTCCCGGCTCGACGGTCAGGCACATGCCCGGCACCAGCACGCCCTCGGCGTACTCCTCCGTGCGGGCCTGCGCACAGTCGTGGACGTCCAGGCCCAGCATGTGGCCGGTGCCGGCCATGGTGAAGCGGCGCTGCAGGCCGAGTTCGTACGCGCGGTCGACGGGGCCGTCGATGAAACCCCACTCGACCAGCCGCGCCGTCAGGTGGCGCTGGGCCGCCTCGTGGAAGGCGCGGTACGGGGCGCCCGGCTTGACCGCTGCCATGCCGGCCTCCTGGGCCTCGTACACCGCGTCGTAGATCTCGCGCTGCAGGGGCGTGAAGGTGCCGCTGATCGGCAATGTGCGGGTGACGTCGGCGGTGTAGAGGGACTTCGTCTCGACGCCGGCGTCGAGCAGCAGCAGGTCCCCCGGGCGCACCGGGCCGTCATTGTCGGTCCAGTGCATGATCGTGGCGTGCTCGCCGGCGGCGCAGATCGAGCCGTAGCCCACCGCGTTGCCCTCGAGGCGTGCCCGTCGGAAGAACGTGCCCTCGATCCACCGTTCCGACGAGGCGACCGCCCGGGACAGCTCACCGACGACATCGGTGAAGCCGCGGACGGTCGAGTCCACGGCCTTGCGCAGCTCCCCGAGCTCCCAGGCGTCCTTCACGAGGCGCAGGTCGCTGAGCGCCTCCTCCAGTTCGGCGTCCCGCTCCGCGTCGGTGGTGACGGCGGCCTCGAGGGAGGGGTCGATGCCGCGCACGATCCGGGTCGGCGTCCCGGAGGCGGCGGCCAGGTCGGCGGCCGCGGTGCGCACGTCGCGGCAGGGCAGACCGAGTACGCGTTCCGATTCGGCGAGTGAGCGGCGCCGGCCCGTCCACAGCTCCGCGTGGGGGCCCGTCCAGAACTCGTCGTCGTCCCTGCTGTCCCGCGGCAGCTGGTAGCAGTAGGCGTCGTGGCCGCCGTCCGCGCGGGGTTCGAGGACGAGCGCGCCGTCCCGGACCTGGTCGCCGGCCATGTGCACGTAGCCCGTGTACGGCCGGAAGGGGTAGGTGTCGTCGTTCGAGCGGACCTTGAGATTCCCGGAGGGGATCACGAGGCGTTCGCCGGGGAATCGCGCGGAGAGCGCGGCGCGGCGGCGGGCCGCGTACGGGGCCTGCTCGGCGAGCTGGAGATCGTGCCGTTCGGTGTCCGCCCATCCGGTCCGCATCAGGGCGGACAGCTCCGCGGAAATCCCCGAGTAGAGGCCGTTCTTCCGACGCTTCGCCACGTCGTGCACCTTCTTCCATTGGGTTTCCACGGGGATCCGTCTTCTGGTTCCCCGTACGGACGAGGAGGGCGGGCGTGCGCACCGTACAGGCGGAGTGCGCCCCGCCCGGTGCGTTCCGGGCCTCCTCGCTGCCGCCGTTCCGTGGCGGCTCCCGGACGGTACCCCCGCGGGGCGGACGGTGGGGCCGAGTAGTGCCAGTGGCACGAATCGGCCACGGACGGGTGTGTGCGGTCGATAATGCGGCCATGACGAACGCGGAACTCGGCGAGGCTCTCCGACTGCTGGGGATCGATCACACGGCGGGGCGGGTCTACCTGGCCCTGCTGGAGCTGGCCCCCGCTCCACTGAGCGCGATCGGCGCGGCAGCCGGGCTCGGCGGGGCCGAGCTGACCGCGGCGTACGGCGAACTGGTCCACTCCGGTCTGGCCAGTGCCGCCGGTGAGGACGGGGACGTGGTGGCCCCGGTGCCGCCCGCCGCCGGGCTGGAGATCCTGGCCCGGCAGCGGGCGGGCGAGCTCGAGAGGTCGCGGATCGCCGTGGGAGGCGCGTTCGAGTCGTTCCGGCGCCAGCGGCTCGTCGCGTACAACGACAATCTCGTCGAGGTCGTCACCGGCGACGCCATCGGGCCCAGGATGCGCCATGCCTGGGCCAGTGCCCGCGAGCAGATCCGCCAGTTCGACTCGCCGCCGTACTTCCCGCTGGCCGGCGCCACCGATGACGCCCTGGCGACGCTGGCCCGGGGGGTGACGCAGCGAGTCGTCTACTCACGGGAGTCGCTGGAGCATCCCGGCCAGCTGACGGATGTCATCGAGCCCTGCATCGAGGCGGGCGAGCAGGCCAGGGTGCTGCCGTCGGTGCCGGTCAAGCTGGTGATCATCGACGAGGCGTACGCGCTGGTGTCGTTGTCGATCAGGGAGGCGGACGTGCACAACACCATGCTGGTGGTGCAGCCGTGCGGACTGCTCTCCGCGCTGGCCGCCCTGTTCGAGCAGTCGTGGAGCAGCGCCCTCCCCATCCACGGGCAGACCATCCGCCCCGCCGGTCTCCCACCCGCCGACCGGCGGCTGCTGCGCCTTCTCGCAGGCGGTGCGACCGACGAAGTCATCGCCCGTGAGCTGGGCATCAGCCGCCGGACGCTGTTCCGCCGCCTTCAGATCCTGATGGCCCGTCTCGGTGCCGCGAACCGTTTCCAGATGGCTCTGCAGGCGCAGCGCTCCGGCTGGCTGTGACGGGGGACGCCGGCCCCGCCGATGCCGCATTCCGGAGCGACGTTCCGACGCCGCTTTCCGGGCCACGTTCCGGGGCCGTGTTCCGACGTCGCGTTCCGGGGCACCGCATTCCGGAGCGCCGCGTTCCGGGCGCTGTCCGCCGGGTGAGGGGCTCCCTGTGCTCCCGATCCCGGGGCCATTAGGGTCGGGCATTCGAGCACCGCGTGCGCGGTCAGGGAAAAGAGTCCGGTCGAGGGGGCGTCTGTGAACGTCGGTGTGCAGCGCGGTGCGATCGCCGCCGTGCAGGTACTGGGCCTCGCCGTGTGGTTCTCCATGTCGGCGGTGGTGCCGAGCCTGCGGAACGACTGGGGCCTCACGGCCGGCGGCGCTGTGTGGCTGACGGCCTCCGTACAGGTCGGCTTCGTCGCCGGGGCCGTGGCCTCGACCGCCCTGAACCTGGCCGACCGCGTCCCGCCCCAGCGTCTGCTCGCCGCCGGTGCCGCGGCGGCCGCCGCCTGTACCGTCGTGCTGGCCCTGTTCGTCGACGGGCCGGCGGCGGCCGTGCCGCTGCGTTTCATGACCGGGATGTTCCTGGCGGGGGTCTATCCGACGGGCATGAAACTCATGGCCTCCTGGTCCGGCAGCGCCGGACGGGGCAGGACCATGGGCGTTCTGATCGCCGCCCTCACCCTCGGCTCCACTCTTCCCCATCTCATCGCCGGGGCCGCCTCACTGCCCTGGCGGGGTGTTCTGCTCACCGCGGCGGCGGCCGGGGGCCTGGGTGCCGTCGTTTCACTGGTCTTCATCCGGCCCGGCCCCCACGCGGCACCGACCGCGCCCGCCCGCAACGCCCGGTACGCGCTGGCCATGTTCACCGAGCGCGGCCCGCGGCTGGCCAACCTCGGCTACTTCGGGCACATGTGGGAGCTCTACGCCCTGTGGACCTGGATCCCGACCTTCCTGCTGGCGACCGGCACCGCGGAGGGGCTCCCGGGCTCGGTGGGGATCACGGTCTTCCTCACCATGGGCATCGGCGGGGCGGTCGGCTGCCTCGTCGGCGGCTGGGGCGCGGACCGATTCGGCCGCTCTCCCGCCGCCATGGCCGCGCTTCTCCTCAGCGGCCTGTGCTGTCTGCTCTCCCCGCTCCTCTTCCACGCTCCGCCGCTGCTCCTGTTCGTCTTCTGCCTGGTCTGGGGCGCTGCCGTGATCGCGGACTCGGGGGTGTTCTCCACATCGCTGAGCGAGGTCGCCGACCAGCGCTACATCGGCACGGCGCTCACCGGCCAGACCGCGATCGGGTTCGCCCTCACCGTCGTCAGCATCCAGCTCACCCCTCTCCTGGCCGAGGCTGTCGGATGGCGTTACGCCTTCCTGCTCCTCGGGCCCGGGCCCCTCGCCGGCGCGCTCGCCATGCGTGCCTTCGGCAGAAGGGCACGTACCACCGCCGAGCCGTGAAGGGGCGGTCAGCCGCAGGCGGTCGTCACCGACATCGCGCCGACCTCCGCGAGCGGGATCTCCACGGGGCCGGTGTGCCCGGTCACCGAGATACGCAGCCTGCCCTGTTCCGCCGAGAGCAGCGTGCCGCAGGTGGTTGTCGCGCCGTGGGTCACCTGGACCACGGACGCGGGTTTCGCGCCGGGGGCCCACCAGGTGAGCGCCGTGCCGGCGAACAGGCACAGGAGCGCGGTCGCCACGGCACGGCGGGCGAGGGTGAGCCTGCGGGCCGCCCGGATCGCGGTCGCGACCTCGAAGCCGTCCACACTGCCGTGGTCGCGGTGGATGTCCGCCAGGGTCACCGCGAGCGGCCGGGTCCCCGCCTGGGCGGCGAGTGCGTGCCAGAGTCCGGCCACGGCGAGCGCCAGCCCTCCGCCGACGAGCAGGGTGACGGCGAGCCGCCATTCGACGGGCAGTTCGGCGGTGGTGGACCGGCCTTTGATCACGATTGCCGCGCCGAGCAGGGTGATGAACGCGGCGAGCCCGTTCCGCCATGCCTCCGCGCTCGCCCGCACGCCGGGCAGCGACTCACGCACGAGGTCCCTGAACCGGTCCCGCTCGGCCAGGTCCGTCGCGCTGGGGGGCTGTTGCGGCAACCGGGGGCGGAGCACACGGGTGCTCATTCGGCGGCCAGTTCTATCCGGAAGCTGACGCCGCATCCTGTCGCGCCCTCCGGCGCGTCCTCGTGGGCAGCGCCGCAGCCGCAGGTCACGTCCAGCACCACGCTCCGCGAGGCGTCGGAGTCGTCGCCGCGGCTGACTCCGCCCATTCCGGTCAGTGCGACGGTGACCTGCCGGTCGACGAAGTGGTGGTCGCAGCGCGGGCACGGACCGGCCACGACGAAGACCGGGGCGTCGTCCGTGCCGTGCGGCGAGACGGTGAGCCGTTCGGTCTCCAGCAACCGGAAGGCTCGTTCGGTCCATTCGTAGGCGGTCGTGGGGAGATAGGCGAGGGATGCGGCTGCCGGCATGGCGACACTGTAGTGAACGGCGATTACGCTGGGCTCCGGAACGGACCATTCAGGTAACCGGGGGGTCGTTCATGCCGGTCGGCGGGGGCAACAGGCAGCACGGCGACGAGCAACGCGGCGACGAGCAACGCGGGAAGGAGGAGCGCGGGAAGGAGCGTGGGCGGCAGGCGAACCTCCGTGGCCTCGAACTGGACCGGCACGGCCGCTCGGAGGAAGCCGCGCAGGCCTTCCGCGAGGCTGCCGAGCTCGGGGATTTCAACGCCCCGTACAACTTGGGCTTGTTGCTCGAGCGCCAGGGCCACACCGAGGAGGCAAGGCGCTGTTATGCCGTGGCGCACCGGGCCGGGCACCCGGAGGCGGCCAACAACCTCGGTGTGCTGCTCAACAACGAGGGCGACCCGGCCGCGCTGACCTGGTTCCTGGTCGCCGCCGCCAACGGGCACCCGCAGGCGGCCGCCAATGTGCGACTGTTCCGGTCCGCCCGGCCCGGGCCCGCCGTGGAGCCGGTGCTTCAGCCGATGGTGCTGCGCGCCCAGGCCGAGTCGGCGTACCGGCAGTTCGACGACACGGGCAACGACGCGGCCCTGGTGCTGTCGGTGAACCTCGCCCGGCGGGCGGTGCGGTCGGCGCCCGCCGACCATCCGGCACGGGCTCTGCTGCTGGCCGAGCTCCGCGACATCCTCCGCTTCCGGTACGACCTGCGCGGCCATTCCGCCGACCTCAACGAGTCGGTCACCGTCGCGCTGGAGGCCCTGGCAGCACTGTCACCGGGCCAGAGGGGACGTATGGACGCGGCCCGGGCCGCCGTGACCCTGGTCCGCACCCGGTCGGAGGCGACCGGCGACGCGGCGGCGCTGCGTTCCGTGGTGGACGCGGGCAGGCAGGTGCTCGGGGAGTCCGGCGGCGGTACGGAGGACCGGGCGGGACTCGAGGGGAGCCTGTGCGCGGCTCTGACCTCGTTGTCGCTGTTCCACACGGCCACGGACGCGGACCTGGACGAGGCGGTCGAGCTGGGTACGGCGGCGGTGCAGCGCCTGCCCTCGGCCGAGGGGCGGACCGATCTGGGAGGAGCCCTGTGTGTGCGGGGCACCGGGCGCGGTTCGCCCGACGATCTGGACAGGGCGGTGCGGGAACTGCGCACAGCGGTGGCGGAGGCCGACAGTCCGCGGTTGCGCGCGCAGATCGCCACGAACCTCGAGTCGGCCCTGCGCAGCCGCGCGCATCTCACCGGCCGGTCGGAGGACTTGCGTGAGGCCGGGACGGTTTCCGAGCAGGCACGGGCGTACCTTGAGACGGCACCGGGGCATCATCCGCGCACTCTGATCCACAGCGCGTACTCCGCCGAGGGTCCCGCCGCCGTCGACGCGGCTCGTCGGGCCCTTGCCGCGGTCCCGGTGGGGCACGCCACCCGACCGCTCCTGCTCGTCCACCTCGCTCAGGCGCTCGCGGAGACGGGAGAGCGCGACGAGGCCGTCGCCGCGGCGCGGGAGGCAGCGGCCACGGCGGTGAGCCGGCAGAACCGGGTCGACGCCGGGCACACGCTCGGGCAGTTGCTGCTGAGCGGTGGCGAGGGGGACGGCCCTTCCGACGAGGCGCTGGCGCAGGCCGTGGAGGCGCTCGGGGCGGCTGTCTCGGCCTGCGACGAGAGCGACCTGTCGTACGCGCGGCTGCTGGCCCGGCTGGCGGCGGCGCTGGATGTCCGCGCCGAGCGCACCGCGAACGCCTCGGACCGTGAGGCGGCGTGCGCGGCCCTGCGGGCTGCGGCGCGGGCGGTCGGTTCGTCGCCTCAGGACCGTCTGGTCGCCGCCCGTGCGTGGGCCGGGACGGCGCTGGGAACCGGTGACACGGCGGATGCCCTGGCGGGCGCCCGGGTCGCGGTGGCTCTGCTGCAGGAGATCGGCTGGACCGGTCTCGAGCGGGCCGACCAGGAGGAGGGTCTTCGGGGCGGGGCGGCGATGCCGAGGGACGCGGCGGCTCTGGCGGTCACCGCCAAAGATCCTGAGCTGGCCGTCGAACTGCTGGAACAGGGGCGCTCGGTGCTGTGGCGTTCGTCGTTGCACCTGCGCAGCGACCTCGCCTCCCTGGCCGCGCGGGAGCCGTCGCTGGCCGCCGAGCTGGAGCAGGTCCGTTCGGCCCTCGACGGCGATCGGCAGCTCGACACCGAGACCCGTATGCGACTGGCGCGGCAGTGGACGCGGTTGCTCACCCGCGCGAGGAAGGTGCCCGGATTCGAGGACTTCCTCGCGCCGGCGGCCTTCGGCGCGCTCGCCCCCGCGGCGGCGAAGGGTCCCGTCGTCATCGTCAACATCAGCACGATCCGTTGTGACGCGCTCCTCGTCCTGCCGGGCGGACGGGTCGAGGTGGTGCCGCTGCCGCGGGTCACCGCGCCCGAAGCCGACCGGGTGTGCAACACCTATCTGAACCACCTGGGGCAGGCTGCGGCGCCACGAGCGAGTGGGCTGGACAGGGAACGCGCGCGGCACACCGTCCACGACACGCTCGAGTGGCTGTGGGATCGCATCGCCCGCCCGGTGCTCGACCGGCTCGGCCTGCCGTACGACTGCGCCGGCCGGACGCCGCCACGGCTGTGGTGGTGTCCGACCGCGTCCCTCCTGCCGTTGCCGCTGCACGCGGCGGGGCGTTACCCCCGTACGACGGGTGACCGGTCGAAGCCGGTCGGCATGCCGTACGCGGCGGTCTCGTCCTACACGACCACACTCGCCGCGCTCGTCGACGCCCGCCGGCGGACCACGGTCTCCGATCCCCGCCTGCTCGCCGTCGCCGTGCCCGTCACGGGACGCGGGCACCCGCCTCTGGACGGGGTGGGCGAGGAGATCCGTGCGCTGGGTGAGCTCTTCGGCGACCGCCGGCTGAAGGTGCTGTCCGGCGGCGAGGCCAGTGTCGACGCGGTGCGCAAGCACCTGCCGGGGCACCTCTGGGCGCACTTCGCCTGCCATGGCACGCTGGACATGCACTCCCCCACGGCGTCCGGACTGTGCCTGGCCGACGGCGACATGAACGTGCTCGACTTCGCCGATCTGCGACTGGAGCACGCGGACCTGGCCGTCCTGTCGGCCTGTCACACCCGCCTGGGCGGCGGGCAGCTCCCGGACGAGGCCATCCACACCGCCGCCGCGCTACGGATGGCGGGCTTCAGGCATGTGGTGGCGTCGCTGTGGACCGTCTCCGACCGGGCGGCTCCGCTGGTCGCCGCGTCGTTCTACCGGCGACTGGGCGTGTCGGACGCGATGGACTCGGCCGGCGCCGCCACCGCCCTGCACCGTGCCGTGGCCGAACTCCGGGAGGGCTGCCTCACCGACCCGACGGTCTGGGTCCCCTTCGTGCACGACGGTCCTTAGGGGGTCACCGGCCGTCCGCCCGACATGCGTACGGCAGGCCGAAGTTGGGGATGCCGTGTCCATGCCGAAGATCCCTCCGCCAGGAACGCCACCGACAGAGACGTCCCCCGCCTCGACGAACCCGGCCGCCGCCCGGCACCCCGTACGGCAGTTGCTCGCGGCGTCCGTCGGCAACGCGGTGGAGTGGTACGACTGGTACGCGTACACCTTCCTCGCCGCCTACATCGCCGACCAGGTGTTCCCCAGGAGCACGGACAACTCCCTGGTGCCGCTGCTGTCGACGTTCGCCGTGTTCGCCGTCGGCTTCTTCATGCGCCCGGTGGGCGGGCTCCTCATGGGCGCGGTCGCCGACCGGCACGGCCGGCGCTCCGCGCTCACCGTCACGATCCTCCTCATGGGCGGCAGCAGCCTGCTGGTCGGCCTCACCCCGACCTACGCCGCCGCCGGGATCCTCGCCCCCGTGGTGCTCGTGCTGGCGCGGTTGCTCCAGGGTCTGTCCGTGGGTGGGGAGTTCGCCGCCTCGACGACGTTCCTGGTGGAGTCGGCGGGGCCGGGACGGCGTGGACTGTTCTCGTCGTTCCAGTACGTCTCCACCTCAATCGGACAGCTCGCCGCCTCCGGCATCGCCGCGCTGCTGGTGAGCACGCTCGCGGAAGGACAGATGAACGGCTGGGGCTGGCGCGTGCCGTTCGTCGTCGGCGCGCTGCTCAGTCTCGTCGGCTTCTGGATCAGGCGCAGCGCCCACGAGACCCGCAGCGCGGAGCAGCAACAGGGTGAGCGGCCCGGCCTGTTCGACGCGCTGCGGCACCATCCGCGCGAGTCGCTGCTGATCTGCGGCATCACGGCCGGCGGCACGCTCGCGTACTACACGTGGACGTCCTACCTCCCGACTTACGCGGAGCTCAACACCGACATCGAGAAGGCCGACGCACTGCTCGCCGGCACCCTGTCGCTGGCGTTCTTCACACTCCTCCAGCCGGTCGGCGGTCTCCTCTCCGACCGCTTCGGGCGCAAGCCGTCGCTGCTGTTCTTCGGGATCGGTTTCGCGGTGCTGAGCGTGCCCCTGCTGCGGGCGGTCAACGGCTCGTTCCTCTCCCTGCTGCTCGTGCAGTGCGCGGGCATGGTGCTGCTGACCGGCTTCACGTCGATCTCGGCGGCCGTGAACGCGGAGGTGTTCCCGGCGCGGGTACGGGCCGCCGGCATCGGCTTCCCGTACTCGCTGACGGTCGCCGTCTTCGGCGGCACCGCCCCGTACGTGGGCACGCTGTTCAAGGACCTGGACCGTCCCGGTCTGTTCCCCTGGTACGTGGCGGTGCTCTGCCTCGTCTCGTCGGCCGTGTACCTGCGGCTGCCGGAGAGCGCGCACAAGCGACTGGAGCGGTGACGACGCCGCCCGGTCGTGGGACGCGATCTACCCGATCTCCACCACCCGCGCCCACGCGGGCGGCGTGTCCGGCACGTAGTCGGGATCGTCCTCGTTCCACGACCGGGCCCTGCCCTGCCTGGGGAACAGACCCACCACCGTCCGGCACGGTGGTCGCGTGCCCGGCCACGGCGTCTGACCGTCGGTCAGGACCACGATGACATCGGGGCGGGGACCCGTCCGGAGCGCCTTGGCGAAGCCCGTACGCAGATCCGTGCCCCCACCGCCCAACAGTGGAATGCCCTCGCCACGGCACAGCGGGTGCACGATCCGGGCCGCCGAGTCGCACGGCACCACCGTGACCATGTCGCGACGGCCGCCCACGGCACGGGAGATCGCCGCGACCTCGAGGAGCGCGCTGCCCAGTTCGGCGTCGCTGACCGAGCCGGACGTGTCGATGACCACCGATACCCGGGGCGGCCTGCGCCGCAGACTGGGCAGCACGGTGCCGGGCACCCCGGCCGAACGCCGTGACGGCCGGCCGTAGCTGTAGTCCTCGCCCGCGCCCGGTCCCGAGGCAGCGGAGCGGACCGCCGCTCCCAGCAGTTCCCGCCACGGCTGCGGGGGATGGAACGCCTGCTCCGCCCACCGCTTCCACGCCTTCGAGACGCTCCCCGGGCGGCCGGTGATGCCTTGTGCGACCCGGAACCGGACCGCGTCCTGCTCCTGGTCGCTCAGGCCGTGGGCGCCGTCCGCCCCGAGGTCCCACTCGCGTTCCGAGCCGTCGGCGCCGCTGCCGCAGTCCAGCCAGGCCAGGCTCTGCGTATGCGACCCGAGCCGGAACTGGCGCAGGTAGTCCTCCATGAGCTCGCCTTCGGGCAGCCCCAGGGACGCCGGGACGACCGCCCCTTCGGGCCGCGCCAAGCCCTCGCCGTACACGTCGTCGTTGATCTCGCAGTCCGCGGCGATGTTCATCCGCAGCCGCTCCCCCGGCCCGGTCAGCCCGCGCTCCCGCGCGACGCGGTCGCTGCGCCCGTGGTGGTCTCGCAACAGGTGCGACACCTCGTGGACCCACACCCCGGCGAGTTCCTCCACGGGCATCCGGTCGACGAACGCCGGTGACACGTAGCACCGCCAGTACCGGTCGACGGCCATCGTCGGCACCTGCCTCGACTCCACGGTGTGCAGGGCGAACAGGGCCGTCGCCAGGTAGGGGCGGACCCGGGCGGCGTGCAGCCGGGCGGCGTACAGCTTGTCGAGGTCGAGGGTTGAGGGCGCGTCCTCGGTACCGGCCGTCATGGTCTCGCCGGTCATCGGCCGGTCTTCGTCGCTGCCGCGGTGCGGGCCGCCGCGCGGTCCGCTCGGCGGGACAGGGACACCACTCCGGCGAGCCGCTCGATCGACGCCGGCACGTCCCAGTCCTCCTGACGCAGTGTGGCGAGTGTGGTCGCCGGGACGACCACCAGGTCAGGGGCTCCTGTCTCCAAGGCCCGGACCAGGAGCGACCACGCGGCGTCCCACCGGGACCTGTCCGGTCGCTGACGTACGGCCGCCACCACGCCGTCCAGCGCGGCCTGGCGCTGATCCCCTCGTTCGGGCAGAACAGCGCCGGCGGGGTCGGCGAGCAGCACCTCGGGGTCCGGGAGGTCCATCCGGTCCAGGCAGGCCAGCAGTTCCAGCCCCGGCCCGTCCCCGACGGCGCCCCGCACCAGCAGCGCAAGCACCTCCCGGGAGGAGTCGGCCGCTGTCGCGAAGGCGATCAGGCACAGGGCCGTCTCCCAGCTCCGGGGCGACGGCCATGCGCCACCACGGCGCGCTTCGCTGTTGGGAAGCTGGTGCACGAGCTTGGGCCGGGCGGTGAGCAGCCCGCACACCGCCCGGCGGGCGAAGTCCACGGCCTCCGGCAGTTTCACGGGGTCGAGCCGAGGCAGTGTCGCCCGGGGCCAGGTCCCGCCGAGACCGCGCACGACGACCTCGTTGTCGTGCGCCCAGTGGAGGTGGACGAACCGGTTGGCGAGCGGCGGGCTCAGCTCCCAGCCGTCGGCCGCGGAGGAACGCGGGTTGGCGGCGGCCACGATCCGCACGCCCGGCGGCAGTTGGAGGGTGCCGATGCGCCGCTCGAGCACCAGACGCAGGAGGGCGGCCTGAACGGCCGGCGGAGCTGTGGACAGCTCGTCCAGGAACAGCAGCCCCTTGCCCGCCCGTACCAGTCGTACCGCCCAGTCCGGCGGGGCCATCGGAACGCCGTGCACCGCGGGATCGTCTCCGATGATGGGCAGCCCGGAGAAGTCGGACGGCTCGTGCACACTGGCGATCACTGTCGTCAGCGGCAGGTCCAGGGCGTCGGCGAGCTGTGTCAGGGCGGCGGTCTTGCCGATCCCCGGCTCACCCCACAGAAGTACGGGCAGGTCCGCGGCCACCGCCAGTGTCAGGGCCTCGAGTTGTGTGTCGGGGCGCGGCTCGGTGGTCGTGTCGCGCAGCAGGGTCAGCAACTCTCCGGCGACGTCGAGCCGGGAGGCGTGTGCCGGGTCGGAGGGGGTGCCGGCCGCGGCGAGGCGCGTGGATGTGAGCATGTTCGATCACCTGTGGGTTCGTGAGGAAAGAAGCATGGAGGCGGGGCGGGGGCCCCGAGTCAGAGGGAGTTGGCGTGGCGGGGGCGGGAGCGGCGGTCACGCGAGCGGCGGTCACGGGGACTGCGCCGGTCCTCGACGAGGCGGCCGGGTGCCGGACCGATCAGGTCCGCCCTGAACAGTCCGTAGGTGATCCGCCGCAGCGCGGCCGCCTCCAGTTCGTCCCGCAGTGCGCCGTTGCGCAGCAGGGCGTCCGGGCCCAGCAGGCCCTCGACGACGGCGAGCGCACCGGCGGTGTCGCCGTGGTCGAGGCGCTCGCGCACGCCTGTGAGACAGTCCGGCCGGCGGTGCGCCTCGTCGATCGCCCGGAGGCAGGGCAGCGGCGTACCGGTCAGAGCGGCCAGCAGTTCTTCCCGCCGGATCTCGGCGGGTTCGTGGTCCAGTGGGGCCAGCGCCCCGTCGACGAGGCCGATCCGGTGCCGGGCTCCCCGGCATTCCACGAGGCGCGGTTGTCCCGGCCGGTGGGGAACGCGCGTCGTGGCGGCCGGTGAACGATCCGGTACGAGCGCCGAGGCGACCAGCGGGTGCAGCCGGTCGGCCTCGATCTCCCCGGCGTCGAGCAGTTCAAGGTCGATCGGCACCCAGGTCGCCGCGTCGGGCAGGACCGGCAGCGCGGTGCCGCCGTCCTCGGACGCCGCGGCGGTCCGCACTGCGGGCGGTCCGGCGCCGTCACCGTCCGCGGCCAGGTCGAGGACCAGCCGGTGACTGCTTCCCAGCCGTACGGAGACGGCGCCGGCCGGCCGGCCTTCGGAGTGGAGGAGGATCGCGGCCTCGGCCGCCCACCGGTCGACGGCCCAGCGACGCTCCCGCACCGGCAGCGCCGACGTGGCCGGCGGTTTCGGAGCGGTCGTGGGCCGGCCGTCGTCGGGCGGGCGGCCGTGCGCGGGCGGCCGATCGGCTCCGGACCGTGTCCGCAGCTCTTCGGTCCTGCGCGCGTCCCACAGGTGGCGGTGCAGGTCGAGTCGGAAGCGCCGGCCGGGACGGGGATGCGGATGGCGGCGGACACCGGGCTCGGTCCGGGATCCGTCCCACAGCGCGAGGCTGATCCGCTGACCGGCGTCCGCCCAGGCCGGCGGGGTCCGGGCCACGAGGTGCACCAGTCCTTCACCTTCACGCCGCCCCTCGGCGTCGTACCGGGCAAGGGAGATGGTCAGCCCCGGTCGCAGCAACCCGTCCGGGGCGATCCTCGGCATGTGCCAGCGCAACAGGTCAGGAGCGAGATGGCGGAGGTCGGCCCGTAGCCGGGTCACGAGGTCGTGGCCGTGAGTGCGCGCCACGGCACGCAGGTTGAGATCGACGTCGAAGCGCGCGGCGGCGCAAGCGCCCGCCCAGTCACCCGCCAGGCGGCGGGCGGTCGCGGTCTCGATCATGGACGGCGGCACGGCGTACTCACGCACGCGCGGCCAGAAGCTGAGGCGGGAAGGCCCATTCGCGGTCTCGGTGAGCATCAGCACTCACCTTGCGCGGACGGGGCCCCCAATCTGAAAGCAGAGTGAGTTGTCATCGCGGGGACCTTATCGCTCCTCCCCACGACCTGCCACATCCTTTTCCGGTCGCGGCTCGGGCCCGGGTCGCCCCACGCCGGAGAACGAGGCGGGCCCCGCGTCCGGCCCGGGACGTCGTTCCCGGGCCCGGTCGGTCCGGCGTCCGGGGCGGTCCGGGTCCGGGGTCCGGGTCCGGGGTCCGGGTCAGTCCAGTGTCTGGGTCAACTCACTGCGGGTGGAGGTGTGCACGACCCGTCCGCGTGCTCCGTTGACGATCGGCATGTACGGCGGAACATGACCGCACTCGACATCGGCGACGATCGGCACGTTCAAGGGCCCGAGCGCGTCGAGAACCGCCTGATGCTGGGTCAGCGAGGGGGCGTCTGGCGCCGAAGTCCGGCCGACGAGGATCGCGTTCGCCGCGTCGAAGAAGCCGGCCAGCCGCATGCCGTGCAGGTTCCTGCAGATGGTGAGCGCCTCGTCGCCGGCCGCTTCGACGTATACGAGAAGTCCTTCCGGGGACTCGGCCCGCGCGAAGGCGGAGACGTCGAGGTGGGCCGATCCCGTGAGGTTGCACAGCATCTCGATGCAGCCCCCGATCAGGCGTCCTTCGGCCTCGACGTCCCCTTCGCCGTCCAGCCTGGTCCATCGGCCGGGTGTGTCGAGCGTGAACTCGCTCACCTCGGGGTTGATTCGATAGTCGTCCCAGGCCGCTCCGCGATGACGGTCCGGCGGGGTCTGCGTGAACGTGCGCCCGTGCGGGGACGCGGCGATGTCGAGCCAGGACAGCAGGCCCTCCGGCGCCCGGCAGGGAGTGTCCATGAGGTTGTTGCCGTGCACGGTCGCCGTCCCGGTGAGGAGCGTCAGCGGCGTGATGACGGTCGACATGTCCGAGTAGCCGACCAGCCACGTCGGCTCCGATTCGCGCAGCCTGTCCCAGTCGAGCAGAGGCAGCAGGTCGATCGCCGTCTCCCCGCCCCACGGCGGCACCACGGCCCGGATCCCGGGATCCGTCAGCATCGACATCAGCTCGCTCGCGCGGTCGGCCGCCGGAGCGCTGACATGACCGGCGCCGTCCATGCACCGGCCGACCACCACCTCGTACCCGCGCGCCTCCACCTCGCGGATCGCCACGTCGAGACGCGCACCCAGCTCCTTCGGGACTCCGCTCGAAGGGGAGGTGATGCCGACGCGGTCACCGGGGCGCAGGGGCTGCGGGTATCTGACTGACATGCGCGGGATTCTGACATGCGGTGACGGTGCGGCGACACCGGGTTCCGCCGCGACCTCCACCAGCCGGGCCGGGTCCGTTCGGGCACCACGTAGGCTCGGAGCACCGCGCCGCCCGGAAGGACACGACAATGCCCCGCCCCTCTTCCACCAACCTCGGCGGCCCCAGCGGCCCGCAGTCGGTGGACCGTGCGCTGGAGATCCTCGACCTCGTCGCGGATGCTCCCGGCCCGGTCGGGGCGAAGGCACTCGCCCGGCGGTTGGGGTGTTCGCTGTCGACCGTCTACCACCTGCTGGGCCCGCTCACCGACCGCGGGCATCTGGTGCGGACCGGCGCCGGGTACGCCCCTGGGCCGCGGGTGGCCGCGCTGCACCGTTCGTACCAGCGGCATCTGGGGCTCGGGCCGCAGGTCGCCGAGCTCCTGCCACGCCTGCGGCGGGCCACCGGGGCGGAGGCGTACCTGACGGCGTACCGGGACGGCCGGATCGTCGTGATCGACAGCACGGTGCCGGTGGCAGACGTCGAGCACCCCTTCCTGCCGGGCCCCGAGACGCGGGCGCACGCGACGGCGCACGGCAAGGCGCTCCTCGCCGCGCTGCCCGGGCCGGCCCGGCGGCGGTATCTGGCCGAACACGGCATGGCCAGGTTCACCGACCGCACGATCACGGTCGCCGACCGTTTCGAGGCGGAGCTGGCGCGGGTGCGCGGTCAGGGGGTCGCGGTGTCGATGGGTGAGGCGGACCCGGCGTTCACCTGCCTCGCGTCCACACTCCCCGGTCCGGCCGACGGCCAGGAGGGAGTGCTGCTCGCCCTGTCGGTGTCGCTGCCGACCGCCGACTTCCGCAGGCGGCACGGCAGGATCCGGGCGGCGGTGGCGCGGGCCGCCGCGGGCGTGCCGGTCTGACGGCCGCGTTTTCCGGCAGGGCCGGAATGCGGCGCGTCGTGAGTGGCCCGCGGGCCTCGACAGCGCCACCGTGGATCCCATGATCTTCATCGCCGTCAGGTTCACCGTCCGTCCCGAGTGCAGCGACCGCTGGCTCACCCTTGTCGACGACTTCACCCGTGCCACCCGCGCCGAGTCCGGGAACCTCTTCTTCGACTGGTCGCGCGATGTGGACGACCCGCACAGGTTCACGCTGCTGGAGGCCTTCGCCGACGCGGACGCGGGCGCGGCCCATGTGGCCTCCGACCACTTCCGGGCCGGCCTCGAGGCGATGTCGTCCGCGATCGCCACCACCCCGGAGATCATCAACGTCGAGGTTCCGGGCCAAGGCTGGAACGAGATGGCGGAGCTCAGGCCCGCGCGTTAGTCACCGAGGGCCGCCCCGCACCCATCCGGTCGAGACCGCCGGGTCGGCTCGGCTCGCCGGCCCCGGCCGCACCCGCACCCGTGCCCGCACCCGCACCCGCACCCGCATTGGCAGGGTTCCCGGCCCGCAGGCCGCGGGGGTCCGGCAGCAGCAGGACTGCGGGTCTAGCCGGGGCCCGGTTCCTCGGACCGGTCACGCGCGAACGGTCACGCTCGAACGCGTCCGATCCCGATCCGGACCGGATCCGCTGCGCCGCCCCGGTCTCCGGGCGGCGCGAACCGGTCGCCGCGCTGTCATCCGGAGGAGGCGTCGTTGGCGCAGCGGAAGCCGAGGTTTCCGGACGAGGACTCCGGGGTGTTGGACGAGCGGGCGGCGACCCGGTAGCGGTTGCAGTAGGAGTCGTGGCACAGGTAGGAGCCGCCGCGCATGACCCGGCCTGTGCCGGTCAGCGGGCCGTGCGGGCTCTCCAGGGGTGCCTCGGAGTAGTAGGTGGGCGAGAACCAGTCCGTGCACCACTCCCACACGTTGCCGGCGGTGTTCCACAGACCGAATCCGTTCGGACGGTACGCCTTGACCGGCGCGGTGGTCAGGTAGCCGTCCTCCGCGGTGTTGGTGTGCGGGAAGCGGCCCTGCCAGATGTTGCAGCGCCACCGGCCGTCGGGGGTGAGTTCGTCACCCCAGGCATAGCGGCGGCCGGCCTGGCCGCCGCGCGCGGCGTACTCCCACTCGGCCTCGGTGGGCAGGCGCTTGCCCGCCCACCGCGCGTAGGCGTTCGCGTCGTTCCACGAGACGTGGACGACGGGATGGTTCTGCCGGTCGGTGACGTCGGAGCGGGCTCCTTCCGGTCGGCGCCAGTGGGCGCCCCTGACGTTGATCCACCAAGGAGCACCGGCGGCGTTGCCGAGGATGTCGGCGGAAGGGGCGGCGACCACGAGGTGGAATACCGCGGAGGAGCCGTAGCGCTCGGCGTCGGTGACGTATCCGGTGGATTTGACGAAGGTGGCGAACCGGGCGTTGGTGACGGCGGTCTCGTCGATGTGGAAGGGCTCGAGACGCACCGGGTGGACGGGGGTTTCGCCGTCGGCCGGGTAGCCCTCGCCGAAGGCGTCGCCCATGGCGAACTCACCGCCCGGCAGGCGGACCTGTCCGCGAGTCGAACGCTCTGTGACGGCGGGGCCGACGGCCGACGATCCGACGGAGAGGGACACCGGCTCTGCGCCCGAGGTGGCGGACGAGGCGGCGGGCGAGCCGCCGGACGGGGCTGCGGCGGGGGCGCAGCAGGGGCGGTGAGCGTGGGTCATGGGCGAAGCCCTTGGTGTCGTGCCATTGCGTCAGGCCTCCGGCGCCCGGTAGGTGGACTCGTCGAGTCCGCTCAGGGTCGGGTCGTGCCCCACCTCGCCGACGTCGTACATCGAGGTCATCCAGTGGTAGAAGTTGTCGCCGCGTTCCCGCAGGACGTCGTAGAGCCGGCGCATCATCCGCGAACGGACCTCCGCCGTCTCCGGGTGCGCGTAGACGTTCAGCAATTCGTCGGGGTCGGTCCGCAGGTCGTACAGCTCGTTGACCGAGTCGGGGTTGACCACGAGCTTGTACCGGTCGTCGCGCAGCATGCGCTGCGGGTACGGGAAGTGGTGCCCGTGGAACTCGCAGACGATGTCCTCGTCCCACTCCGTGTCCTCGCCGTGCACGAGCGGCAGCAGGCTGCGCGAGTCGACCGCGGGCTTCGGGTCGATGCCCGCCAGTTCGAGGATGGTCGCGGTGCAGTCGAGCAGGCTGACGAACTCCGAGCGCACGACGCCGCCGGGCGCGCCGGGGACGCGGAGCAGGCCGGGGGTGCGGTAGATGTCCTCGTACATCGCCGGGCCCTTGTCGTGCAGCCGGTGCGATCCGGTGAACTCGCCGTGGTCGCAGGTGAAGAACACGGCCGTGTCGTCCACCAGGCCGAGCCGCTCCATGGCTTCCATGACCCGGCCGATCTGCCTGTCGATGAGGGCGACGTAGCCCCAGTAGACCGCGATGAGCTTGCGGGTCGTCTCGATCGGCATGGTGTCGAAGGTCCAGTGCGCGCTGTAGTTGCGCTGTACGGGCGGCTTGCCCTGGAAGGTCTCCGCGATGGAGCGCGGCAGTTCCACGTCCGCCGGGTCGACGAGGTCGAAGTACTCGTCCGGGAGGATGTACGGCAGGTGCGGGCCGAAGAAGTGCAGGGCGAGGAAGAACGGTTGCTCGCGCTCGCGGGAGTCCGCCGCGTATCGCTCGAGCTTCTCTATCGCCCGGGAGGCCAGGTAGTGCTCGAAGGTGGCCTCGACCGGCTGGTGGAGGCGGGCGGCGAGCAGGTTGCCGGGGCCGCCGTTCGGCAGGGTGCCGCGGATGCGGTCGCTGATCTCGTAAGGGGGCAGACCGTGCTCGGCGAGGTGGGCGAGGTAGTCCGGGTGGTCCACCGGGTTGTGCCAGCCGGGCAGCTCCGGGCCCTCGAAACCGTAGTCGGCCGCCGTCCGTTCGTTGCCGACGTGCCACTTGCCGATGAGGCCGCAGTTGTAGCCGGTCTCCCGCAGGGCGCGCGAGAAGGTGAACTGGTCGGCCGGCAGGTCCTCGAGGTAGCCGACGTTGCGCTCGTGGTTGGCGAGCAGCTTGTGGCGGAAGGGCGCCTGCCCGGTCAGCAGGCTGGCACGGGCCGGGGTGCAGATCGCGGTAGGGGTGTACCAGCGGTCGAAGCGGGTTCCGGTGGCGGCGAGCTCGTCGAGGGCCGGGGTGTGCGCCAGCCGGTTGCCGTAGGCGCCGAGGGTGTCGACCCGGTGCTGGTCGGTCATGAGGAAGAGGATGTTCTTCCTCGACGCGCCGGCGGAGCCGGTCGTGCCGGTGGAGCCGGTCGTGCTGGAAGTACCTGTGGTACCGGTGGTGCCTGTAGTGCCGGAGGTGGCGGGGTTGTCGGGGTTGCTGGACGGGGTCACTTGCCTGCTCCGATGAAGAGGTCGCCGGTGTAGTAGGTCTTCGGGTCGACCGGCTGCCCCAGCTTGCCCGCCTCCACGAAGTAGTCGTTCATGCCCTGGAGCCACTTGTCGACGGTGCCGTCCTCGGTCAGCGCGTCCAGCCTGTCCAGGTCGAGCAGTTCGACGTTGGCGGCGTCCGCCTTCACCTGTTCCGCGGGGATGCCGAGTTTGTCCGCGGTGAGTGCGATGGCCTCGTCGGTGTGCGCGGAGCGGTAGGCGATCGCCTCCCGCAGCACGGCGAGGACCTTCTTCGCCTTCTCCGGCTCCTTGGCGACGAGCTCGTTGCGGGCGACGAAGGCCGTCGGGAAGGAGACCTCCTCGGCGAAGTCGGAGTTCTTCGCCAGCTCGACGAGGTCCGGCACCTGCTTCTTGATGGTCGCGGCAGCGGGGTACCAGAAGCCGGCGGCGTCGACCTTCTTCGAGGAGAAGGCCGCGACGATGGTCGACGGGTCCATCGGCACGATCTCGACGTCGCTCTTCTTCATCCCGGCCCGCTCCAGGGCGAGGGTGAGGATCATGTCGCCCGACGTCCCCTCGGGCACGGCGACGGTCTTGCCCTTGAGCTGTTCCATCGAGTTGATGCCCGGCTGGGCGATCACGCGGTCGGCGTTGCCGAGGGTGTTGATCGCGACGACCTTGGCCTGGCCGGAGGCCGGCAGCCACATGGCGCCCGGGCCGATGTAGCCGAGGTCGAGGTTGTCGGTGCCGAGGGCCTGGATCTGGAGCGGGCCGTTGGTGAAGACCTTGCTCTCGGCCTCCAGGCCGTGCTTCTTCCACAGGCCCTTCTCGTCGGCGATCGCGATCAGGCTGGTGCCGTTGAAGTCGCCTATGTAGCCGATGCGTACCTTCTCACCGCCGGCGCCGGAGGAGGAGCCGCCGCAGGCGGCCAGGAGCGCGGCGGCGGCCAGGCCGGCGACCGCCGCGGTGAAACGTCTGCGGGATGTCGTGAGCTGCATGGGAGGTCCTTCGGTTCAGGCCGTCGTCGACGGCAGGGGGGCGGCCGTGCGGCCGTCCTGGTGGTAGACGGAGTGCCAGACGCGGTTGCGCAGGTCGGCGAACTCGGTGCTGAGGCGGAACTCCTCGTCGCGGGTGCGGGCCGGGACCTCGACGACGTCGTACACGCGTCCCGGACGGGCAGCCATGACGATCACGCGGTTCGCGAGGAAGACGGCCTCGTCCACGTCGTGCGTGATGAACAGGACGGTCCGCTTCTCCTTGCTCCAGGTGTCCAGGAGCTGCTCCTGGAGCTTGACCCGGGTCAGGGCGTCGAGCGCGCCGAACGGCTCGTCCATCAGCAGGATCGACGGGTTCACGGCGTAGGCGCGGGCGATGGCGCACCGCTGGCGCATACCGCCGGAGAGCGTCTTGGGGAGCGCGTAGGCGAACTGGTCGAGCCCGACCAGCCCGATGAAGTGCTCCGCCCGCTCGCGGCGTTCCCTCTTGGTCACGCCCGCGGTGCGCAGGCCGAACTCGACGTTCTGGCGAACCGTGAGCCAGGGGAAGAGGGCGTACTGCTGGAAGATCACACCGCGCTCGGGTCCCGGCCCGGAGACCGGCCGGCCGTCCACCAGGGCACGGCCCTCGGTCGGCTCCTCCAGCCCGGCGAGGATGTTCATCAGGGTGCTCTTGCCGCAGCCGGAGGGGCCGACGACGGTGACGAACTCGTTGTCCTCGATGTCGAGCGAGACGTTGTCGAGGGCGGTGAAGGTCTCACGTCCCAGGGCGAAGGTCTTGGTGACGCCCTGGACGGATATCTTGGCCGGGGTGCTGGTCATCGGCGTTCCTGCCATCCGGTGAGCTTGCGTTCTGCGAGGAGCAGGATGCGGTCCATGAGCAGACCGAGGATCCCGATCGAGATGAGTCCGACGAAGATCGTCGGAAGGTCGTAGTAGAGCTGGGCGTTCTGCATCCGGTAGCCGAGGCCCTGTTGGGCCGCGACCAGCTCGGCGGCGACCAGGGTCGCCCAGGCCGAGCCGAGGCCGACCCGCATGCCCACGAGGATGAACGGTGTGGAGGCGGGCACCACGACACGGGCGAAGATCGTGCCGTCCTTGGCGCCGAGCACCCGGGCGGCGTTGATCAGCGTGCGGTCGACGTTCACCACTCCCTGGAACGTCGAGATGACGCACGCGAGGAAGGCGGCCAGGAAGATCACGAAGATCTTCGGCGTCTCGTCGATGCCCATCACCACAATGGCCAGCGGGATGATCGCCAAGGGCGGGATGGTCCGGAAGAACTGGATCCACGGCTCGATCAGGCCGCGCAGCACGGGGTACCAGCCCATGAGGAAGCCGACCGGGACGGCCACGGCCGTGCCGAGCGCGAAGCCGGCGAGTACACGCGTCAGGCTGGCGAGGACGTCCTCGCCGAGCATTCCGTTGCCTATCAGCGTCCCTGCCTGCGAGACGACCTCCGGCGGTGTGGGCAGCTTGAAGCCCGTGACCGCAAGGATCCACCAGAGGGCGATGCCCAGTACGACGGACACGGCGTTCAGTGCCAGGGGCAGCCCGCGCCGGCCCGACCGCGCCTCGCCGGCCTTCACGCCATCGGTCTTCATGCCGGCGGTCTTCAAGCCGGCGGACTTCGCGTCACCGGACTTCGCACCGTCGCTCTGCGCGCCGTCGGTCTGCGCGCCGTCGGTCTGCGCGCCGTCGGCAGGCGTCCCGCCGGCCGGCTCCTCCTGCTGCTTCTCGGACGCGGGGCCCTGCGGGTCGGCGCCCTTCTTGTCAAGAACGGACATGGGCGGCTCCTTCGGTGGTGGTTCGGCGTGCATCGGAACGGCCCTTCACCTCAGTGGTCTCGGGATACCTCGCCAGAAGGGGGGAGCTGTGGAAGACCGCGGCGAGTGCGCCGATGGCGCCGTCGTCGTCCGAGAGCCGCGCGGCCTCGACGACGGGACCGGCGGAGGCCGTCGGGAAGAGCTCGGCGGCGAGGGTGGCGGCGACCTGCTCCACGATGACGGGCGCCAGCCGGGTGATCTCGCCGCCGATGACCACCTTCGCCGGGTTGAGGGTCATCGTCGCCGCTCCGACGACGCGTCCCAGCGCCGCGGCCGCCTCCCGCAGCACCCGGTCCGCGACGGGGTGCGCGGCGGCCACGGCGGCCGCCAGGTCCTGGAGGTTCTCCAGGCGGAGGCCGAACTCCCAGCAGGCGGACAGTATTCCGGGGACGGAGGCCACGGTCTCCAGGCAGCCGCGCTTGCCGCACCTGCACGGCCGGCCGGCCGGCTCCACGGTCACATGGCCCAGCTCTCCGGCCAGCCCGGTCGAGCCGGTCACCAACTGGCCGCCGACGACGAGTCCGCCGCCGACGCCGTCCGAGAGACGTACGTACACCAGGTCGGCGAAGCTGTCGGGGCCGCTGATCGCCTCGGCGAGAGCGGCGAGGCGGGTGTTGTTGTCGACGATCACCGGTGCGTCGAAGCGCTCGGCGAAGGCCACGTCGACGCCCTCGGGGGCGGGGCGGAGCACCGTCGCGCCCGGTGTGGCGCGCGGCCAGGCCGCTCCCTGGGGAGCGGGGTACGGACCGGGCACGCCGATTCCGATGCCCTGAAGTGCTCCGTAGTGGACCCCGGTCCCGGTACCCAGCCGGCCGACCAGCTCGAGGGCGAGCTCGGTCCGCGTCTGCCAGGTCGCCGTGTCGTCGTAGCGGACCGAGCCCGAGGCCATGACCTCGTGCGACGCGTCGGCGATGACGACATGGACGCGTCGGTGGCCGAAGTCGACGCCCATGAACTGCGCCGACGCCGGGTCGAGCGCCAGCCGCTCCGCGGGCCGGCCGCTGCCCTCGCGTCTGGAGGCGTCGGTGTCCACGACGACGATGGCACCCCGTTGAAGGAGGCTGCCGGTGATCTCGGAGAGGGTGGTCCGGGACAGGCCGACGACTCGGGCGATCTCGCCGCGACTCATGGCGCCGTTCTCCCTCAGCGCACGCATCACCCGTTCCTCATGGGTACGTCTGACCAGCGCATGCACTCCGGTTGGCATCTGCATGCCGGTCAAGGTAGGGACGCCGGGATTATTCCGTCAACACTCCGACAGAAACAGGAATGAATCGAGGCGCCGGCTTCACCGACAGCCGGCCGTCTCGGCCGGCCGGGAGAGCGGCGGCGCAGGCGGGCGGGGCCTGGGCCGAGGCGGAGATCAACCGATCACGACGTCGGCACAGTTCGGAGAGAGCGGCCGCGGACCGCGCCGAAGGGGCCGGAATCGGAGCTGTGACTCACCCACGAACTCCCGTTACCCAATCGTGACATGACTGAGGTGCCCGCCAAGACCCCTTGCGAGCTGCGGAAATACTTCGCCGCGCCGGTCCGTCGCGGTGCCGGGCGTTCCGGATTATTTATTCGGTGTGTTGACCGAAATCGGCGAACGTTCGCATGCTGTGCCGCATGCCATCCAAGGACGGCCCTCCGACGCGTCTCGGACGGGGGCACCAAGAACTCGTTCTCGAACTGCTGCGCCGGCACGGCTCCCTGAGCCGGAGCAGGCTCAACGACCTCAGCGGGCTGTCCCGGACGACTGTGTACGACACCGTCGCCGAGCTCATCGCCGACGGTGCCGTGGTCGCGGTCGCCTCCCCGCCGGACTCCGTCCGGCGCAGGCGCGGCCGTCCGGCGGAGAGGCTGATCCTCGGCCCAGGGGCGGAGCGCTCGGTCGACTGACCCACCGCTCGGTCCTCGCGATCCGGTGCCGACGCCGCAGCCCGCGACGCCGGCACCGGACAGGAAGTCGGCAGCGCACGCCGAGTCGGCGCCCGGCACGAAGCCGGCGCGACGGCGCACGAAGTCGGCGCGAAGTCGGCGCGAAGTCGGCGCGACGGCGCACGAAAGAGACGCAGGAGTACGAACCCCAGGCACCGACGCCCGCCGCGGGCCCACCGGGCGGACCACCGGCGTCCTGGACGACGAAGGAGAACGTGACTGATGACCAGCACCGAGAACGGACTGCACCGGCGGTCCCTGTTGGCAGGTGTCGCCGGCCTGGGAGCGGCGGTGGCCCTGCCCGCGGCCACGGCGCAGGCGGCGACCGTGCCCGCGGAGGCCGCGCAGCCCGCGAGCACGCCCGTGGGGCGGCACCCGTCGAACTGGCCCGACCCCGAGCCGTACGGTCTCGCCGACACCCGGCTGGACCTGTGGCCGCGGGACGACAACTCCTTCGTCCTCCCCCTCGAGCTGCGCCCCCGCGACGAGGAGCTCGGCCGGGTCTGGATGCGGGACACGTACGTCAACTGCTTCGTGGTCGACGGCCGGCCCCTGTACGTCGCCACGGGCACCACACGGGTGCCGGGGCTCACGGCGGCCGGCCCCTGGAACGACGGCATCTTCGTGTGGACGGCCCCGTCACTGCAGGGACCGTGGAAGCTGGTCGACACGACCGGTGTCCGGCCCGGCGCGGAGAAGGGCAAGGTGTGGTCGCCCGAGTTCGTCGGCGAGAACCGGCCCGGACGTACGGTCGTCGCACCCTGGCAGGAGTACTGGCACGACGACCGCTTCGGCAAGCGCGGCCAGGCCTGGGCCTCGGAACTGCACCGCTTCAGGGACAAGTGGTACATCGTCGCGTGCATGGGTGACCACTCCCGCAAGGTGGGGTCGTTCATGCTCGTGAGCGAGGGCGGGGTCGAGGGTCCGTACCGGCTCGTCGAGGGCAACCTCGACAAGCCGTTCGGCGAATCGTTCATCGGGGGGCCGAACTTCATCGCGCCCGGCGCCTACCACCACATCGACGGCGGCCTCTACACCGAGGGCGACGACGCGTGGCTCGTACTGCACAACGACCTGTACGCGAAGTTCCGGGACGACATGGAGGACATCGTCCCGACGACCGACCTCCCGAGGTTCCGGCAGAGGCCCTACTCGCCCGAGCCCTATCTCGAAGGCGCGTACGTGTTCAAGTACGGCGGCAAGTACTACCTCCTCCACGCCGCGTGGGACCGGACCTCGGTCGGTTCGGACGGCAGCACGCGCAACGCCTACGACCCGCCCGGCGCGGGCCGCGTGCAGTACCAGTACGACGCGGTCGTCGCCGTCTCCGACCACTTCGAGGGGCCGTACTCCGAGCGGTGGACCGCGGGTGTCGGCGCGGGCCACAACAACTTCTTCGTCGACCATGCCGGTCGCCCGTGGGCGACGTTCTTCCGCAACCCGGCCGCCGGCCACTGGTCCGACCCGGCACGCGTGGCCGACGCCGCCGTGGCGGGCGTCGTGCGGTTGGAGTGGACCGGCCCCGATGGCAACCGCCTGTACGTCAAGCGTCGCAACCCGGGTTCCACGGAACAGGGTTGACGATCGGTCACGGCGGCCGGATCCTCCCCCGCAGGAGCCGGCCGCCGTGCCGTACCGCAGCACCGCAGCACCGCAGCACCGCAGCACCACAGCACCGCCTTACCGCAGCCCGCGGTACCCCCCAGCGGGCGTACCGTGTTGGGCGCGCTGCGGCCGGGCAAGGATGCGGCCCCGGCCGGTCAACCGTCAGGCCGACGATCCGCTGTCGACGACCAGGTCCGTGCCGACCACCGCGCCGGCCGCCGGCGAGGCGAGGTAGAGCACCGCGGCCGCCACTTCCTCGGCCTCCGCGACCCGGCCGAGCGGGTTCTCCGTCTTCATCCGCTCGGTACGGCCGGCTTCGGTCTCGCCGGGCAGCAGCGACATGGAGGTGGCGGAGGCGCCCGGGCTGACCGCGTTGATACGGATGCCCTGCTGGATGTGGTCGAGGGCGGCGGCGCGGGTCAGCGCGGAGACCGCCGCTTTCGACGTGCTGTACGCGGCGAGGTTCGGGATCCGCAGGTGCGGGCCCAGGTTGGAGGAGATGTTGACGATGGTGCCACCGCCGTTCTCCTTCATGTGCGCGATCTCGTGCTTCATGGCGAGCCAGACACCGGTGACGTTGGTCCGCAGCAGCTCGTCCCACTCCGCCTCGCTCACCTCGCCGACGGGTCCGACGCCACGCAGTATCCCGGCGTTGTTGACCGCGATGTCCAGTCCGCCGAAGCGGGTGACGCTCTCGCGTACGAGGTTTTGCAGCTCGTCGGATTCGGTGACGTCGGCGGTGACGGCGGCGGCCGCGCCGTGGGCGGCCTCGATGAGGCCGACCGTCTGGTGAAGGGTGGCGGCGGTGCGTCCCGCCGCGACCACGGACGCGCCCTCGGCGGCGAACGCGAGCGCGATCGCACGCCCGAGGCCGGAGCCTGCGCCGGTGACGAGGACGGTCTTGCCGGTGAAGCGGTTCATGTCCGGTGACTCCTTTGGTTGTTGCATCACTTGGTGCGGTGGTGAAGGAGGGCGGCAACGGCGAGGGCGACGCTTGTCGCGGTCAGGGACCGGGCGTCGCTGCCGAACGTCAGCAAGAGGGCGAAGAGGGCGGTCGGTCCGAATTCCATGGCGGTGTTCAGCACGCCGCCCGCGAGCCCCGTCTGCTGGGGCGGCACGCCTTCGGTGGCGAGAACGGCGGCTCCGGCGAAGGAGGACGCGGCTCCCGCCGCCAGCAGCACGAGGCCCGGCAGCAGCCCGTACGCGTACGAGGTGTGCGCGTCCAGCCCGGTGACCGCGAGGAGCGCGAGCCCGGCCGCGCCTGTGCCGAGCCCGGCTGCCGTGACGGTCCGGGCCGTGCAGCGGTGGATGAGCGGCCCTGCCGCCCGGCCCGCGGCGATCAGGACCACGGCGAACGGCACGAAGGCGGCCGAGGTCCGCAGCGGTGACCAGTCGCGCTCCTGCTGGAGGTCGAGCGAGAGGACCACGAAGGTCATCGCGGTCCCGCAGGCACTGAGCGCGATGGTCGTGAGGGCGAGGGCCCGCCGCCGGTCGAGGAGGAAGCGGGGCGGCAACAACGGGTCGTAGGCGCGGCGTTCGGCGTACAGGAACGCGGCCAGCAGCGCGGTCCCGCCGAGCAGCGGCACGAGGACGCCGGCCGACGACCAGGGGCGGGCGTCGGTGAGGACCAGCCCGTAACTGGCGAGGGTGATCCCGCCGGTGGCGAGCAGAGCACCCGGCAGGTCGAGAGCCCTGCCCCGGCCGGGCAGGGTGTCCGGCAGCAGCCGGGGCGTGAGGGCGAGGGCCGTGAGGGCGACCACGAGCGGTACGGCGAAGGCCCAACGCCATGACAGCAGTGCGGAGATGACGCCTGAGAGCAGATTTCCGGCGGTCGCGCCGAGTACCGAGAGCCCGCCCCAGGTGGCCATTGCCCTGCCGTATGCGGCGGGAGAGGGGAGAACCGCCCGCAGCACGGCCATGGCGGCGGGCGCGATCAGAGCCGCTCCCGCGCCTTGTGCGAAACGTGCCGCGAGCAGCGTCCCGATGCCGGGGGTGAGCGGGGCGGCGGCTGACGCGGCCGCGAAGAGGACGAGGCCGGCGGTGAGGGTGCGGCGTCCGCCGTAGCGGTCGGCAAGGCGTCCGCCGAAGAGCAGCAGTCCGGCGAAGGTCAGGCCGTAGGCGGCGCTGAGCAGGATCAAGTCGGCGCGCGGCAGACCCAGTTCGCGCCCGATGAGGGGCAGCGGCACGGCGATCGCGGCCAGGGTGAAGATCAGCGTGGTCTGGACGCCGGCGAGCAGGACGAAGGCGCCTCGGTACCGGGTGCCGGCGACGCGGGCGCTTTCCGTGGCTGTCATGGCCACTCCCCCCATATTTGACCGATCGGTTCAATATTCGGGCATGCGAAAGGAAGCCGGAGCTCGCTTCGCGTGTGATTCAGTCCAGCAGGGCCAGCGCCTGCTCGGCCGCGTCCCGCACCCGGGCGGGATCGTCCGACGCCTTGCCGACGATCCGCACGCCCTGCAGCAGGACGAGGAGCAGACGGGCGAGAGCGCGCGGATCGCGCTCCTCCGGCAGCTCGCCCTGGGCGCGGGCCCGCACGAGCGCGGAGTGCAGCAGGGTCTCGATGTGCCCCCAGCTCGCGTCGACCCGGCGGGCCGCGTCGGGGTCGTGAGGGGCCAGTTCGGCCGCCGTGTTGGTGACGAAGCAGCCGTTCAGCCGACTGTCCGGGGAAGCGGCCTCCATGGCGAAGCGACGCACGACGGCCCGCACCGCCGGCAGCGCGGGCCCGGGCTGGGACAGCTTGTCGAGGAGCATCGGGTCGCGCGTCTCGGAGTACCGGTCCAGGGCCTTCAGATACAACTCGTGCTTGTTCCCGAAGGTCGCGTAGATGCTGGCGCGGCCGATGCCGAGATGCTCGACGAGATCCGCCATCGACGTCGCCTCGTACCCACGCCGCCAGAACAGCTCGAGGGCCGACTGCAGCGCGGCGTCCGGATCGAATTCCTTGGTCCTGGCCACACCGCGACCATAAGCCCATTCAGAACGACCGGTCAAATAAATGCCGATCGCAGTCGGCATCAGGGCCGGGGACCGGGATCGGCGGCGTCATCGACGGCATCGGCGACGGCGTCGACGGCCTCGACGGCAGGTGGTCCGTCTCGGAGCATCGTCGGACAAGACGCTGGGACATGCAGGAGAGACGGAAGGGCATTCTGCGGCTCGTTCGATCTCCCTAAGGTCGAGTCATCGGACGGAACCAGAGCCGGGGCAACCCGGTGGCATGCAGGGAGAGTTACATGCGCGCAGTGATCCAGAAGTCGTTCGGCGGTCCCGAGGTTCTCGAGGTGGTGGACACGGAGCGGCCGCAGCCGCTGTCCGGAGAGGTCCTCGTCAGGGTCCACGCCAGTGCGGTCAACCCGGTGGACGTGGCCGTGAGGTCGGGTGCGTTCCCGCTGCTGGGCGAGCCGCCGTTCGGTGTGGGCTGGGACATCTCCGGTGTCGTCGAGGAAGCGGGGCCCGGCGCCAGGTTCCAGGTGGGTGACGAGGTGTACGGGATGCCGTTCTTCCCCCGCGCCGCCACCGGATACGCCGAGTACGTCGCCGCTCCCTCCCGTCAACTGGCCCGCAAGCCCGCCACGCTCGACCATGTGCACGCGGCCGCCGTTCCCCTCGCGGCGCTCACCGCCTGGCAGGGCCTGGTCCAGGCGGCCGGCGTCAAGGAGGGCGACCGGGTGCTGATCCAGCGGGCGGCGGGCGGCGTCGGCCACTTCGCGGTGCAGATCGCGAAGGCACGGGGTGCCCATGTGATCGCCGTCGCCAGTGCGCCGAGGCACGACTTCGTACGGAACCTCGGCGCCGACGAGATCGTCGACCACCGGACCACCGACTTCTCGAAGGCCGTCAAGGACGCCGACGTGGTCCTCGACTCCACGGCGCAGGGGGATCTTTCGCTCGAGGTGCTGCGCCCCGGCGGCGTGCTCATCAGCATCCTCGAGCACGGCGACGGGGATCTCGCCGCCCGGGTCACGGCGGCCGGCCGGCGCTTCGCCGGCGTATCCGTCGAACCGGACTACGCCGCGCTCGAGACGATCGCCGGACTGATCGACGCCGGCCGGATACGCCCGTACGTCGAGCGGACGTATCCGCTGGAGGAGGCCGGGAAGGCACATGAGCTGGTCGGCACGGGACACGTACAGGGCAAGATTGTCCTGACGATCTGACGGTCCGACCGCGGCGGGTACACACGGCGGACCGCACCCAGGAGGGCGGGGCCGGATGGACATTCTCACCGAGGCGCTGGCATCGATGCGCACCGGGCATCCGGCATCCGTCCGGACCGACGGCCGCGCCCCCTGGGCACTGCGGCTGCCGCCGGTCGCGGGCGCGGGATTCCACGTCGTGCTGTACGGCACCTGCTGGCTGGTCCCCCTGGAGGACTCCCCGACGCGACTGAAGCCGATCCCGCTGGCCCCGGGCGACGTGGTCTTCCTGCGGGACGGCCGGGGCCACATCCTCGCCGACCATCCCTCGACCCCGCCGGTGGCCCCCGCGGCGGCACGGTACCGGGAGGGTTCCCCGATCGGGTCCGTCACGCTCGGGGGCGACGGCCCGGAAACCAGCCTGCTGTGCGGCAACTACCACCTGGACCAGGGCCGCCCGCACCCTCTCGTACGCCAGCTGCCCGAGGTGATCCACCTGCCCACGCGGCACGGACGCCATCCGGAACTGAGCGCGGCGGTGCAACTCCTCGGCTCTGAGCTGGAGAATCCGCGCATCGGCTCGGACGGCATCGTGCCCACGCTGATCGACTCGCTGCTCCTGTACATCCTGCGTGCCTGGCTGGAGGATCAGCCGCCCGCGGAGGCCCGGGGGTGGGCGGCCGCACTGGGCGACCGCGCGGTGGCGCCCGCCCTGTCGGCCATCCACGACGACCCCTCGGCCCAGTGGAGCGTCGAGTCCCTGGCCGAGCGCGCCGGGCTGTCGCGCGCCGCCTTCGCCCGGCGGTTCACCACGCTGGTCGGAGAGCCGCCGATGGCGTATCTGACCCGCTGGCGCATGACGACCGCCGCGCGTGTGCTGCGCGAGACCGACGCCCCGCTGACGACGGTCGCCGCCCGCACGGGGTACGGCTCCGAGTTCACCTTCGCCAAGGCCTTCAAACGGGAGTACGGCCTGGCCCCGGGCGGCTACCGGCGCCGGGCGAGGGCGGTGCGGAACGCTCCCGGCGACACCTGCGCGGCGTCGGTGGACTCGATGGACAGCACACCGGCCGACACACCGCCCGGCACGCCGTCCGACGCACCGGACAACGCACCGGACAACGCACCGCTGAACGTACCGCTGAACGCACCGCCCGACGCGACGGACCGCGTGCCGGTCGATATGCCGGGCGACGGCGCCGGTGGGCCTACGGCATTGGCCGGGGCCGGCGTCCGGGGCCGGTCGGATGGGTGCCCGTGACGGCCATGACCAGCGAGTAGAGGCTCGTCTCCGCAGCGATGAAGAGGCGGTTGCGCTTGGTGCCGCCCCAGGCGATGTTGGCCACCGCCTCGGGTACGACGAGCCGCCCGATCAGCGTGCCGTCCGGGTCGTAACAGTGCACACCGTCGTCCATCGCGGCCGCCCAGAGCCGGCCGCCGTCGTCGAAGCGGAGGTTGTCGAAGCGGGCGTGCTCGCGCGCACCGGCCTCCGCGAAGACCGCGCCGTCGGAGAGAGTGCCGTCGTCGCGCACGTCGAAGACCCGGATGCGGCCAGCCCGGGTGTCGGAGACGAACAACTGCCGCTCGTCGGACGAGAACACCAGGCCGTTCGGGGCGCCGAAGCAGTCCGCGACCAGCCGCACTTCGCCGGTCGCGGGATCGACGCGGTAGACGTTGTTGGCGCCGATCTCGCTCTCCGCCCGGAAGCCCTCGTAGTCGCTGGTGATACCGAAGTCGGGGTCGGAGAACCAGATCGAGCCGTCGGACTTCACCGCCGCGTCGTTGGGACTGTTCAGACGCTTCCCCTGCCACCGGTCGGCAAGGACGGTGACGGAGCCGTCGTGTTCGGTCCGGGTGACCCGGCGGTTGCCCTGCTCGCAGGTGACCAGCCGGCCCTCGCGGTCGAGGGTGTTGCCGTTGGTGTGCCCGGCGGAGCGGCGGAAGACGCCGACGGCCCCGGTCTCCTCGTCCCAGCGCAGCATCCGGTCGTTGGGGATGTCGCTCCAGACGACCTGCCGCCATGCGGGCAGGTAGATCGGCCCCTCGGCCCAACGGGACCCGGTGTGAAGGACCTCCAGGTCCGCATCACCGTTCATGCACCGCCCGGTACGGAAGCGGTCGTCGAACATCTCGTACAGCGCTGGACGCCCGTCGGCCATGGGGATCCCCCTCCGATACACACTTGCCGAACCACCTTCGGCACACGCTGAAGATTGCAGGATGAGATATGGTCAGCGCAAGGTCGAGCCGAATAGAGTGATCATGGATTGCGCGGCAGCGGTCACAGGGACGGAGGTCAGAGGTCCTGGATACGGCGGAAGGGCCGGTCGGCCTCCAGCGCGAACGCGACCTCCAGCAGAACCCGTTCGGAGCCGGGACGCCCGGAGAACATGACGCCGATGGGCAACCCCTCCGCTGTCGCGCTCGCCGCGGGCACCGAGATCGACGGCGTCCCGACGACGTTGTTGACCGGTGTGAACGCGACGTACGCGAGGATCCGTTCGATCAGCGTCGCGTAGGGCACGGTCGGGGCGAGGTGACCGATCCGCGGTGTGGTGTGGGCGAGTACGGGGGAAAGGACGAGGTCCAGCCCACGGAAGGCCGCCGCGTACGCCTCCCGTGTCCGCTTCAGCCTCCGCAGCACGCCCGGAGTGCGCCGCCAGTCCTGCACGTACGCCTCGCGCAGTCCCCTGCTGAGGCCGTCCATGCGGCGCCGGTCGAAGTCCGTGCCGAGCGTCCGGCCCGTGATGCCGAGCAGGAACGACAGCAGCCCCCAGTAGGTGAGGAAGTCCTCGGTGAAGCGGGGGTCGATCGCCAGCTCCACCGGTTCCACGGTGTGGCCGAGCCGTTCGAGCGTCGCGGCCGTCTCCGTGACGGCCGCCCTGGTCGCGGCGTCGGACCGGACGCCGTTCGGCGAATCCGGCAGGAGACCTATGCGCAGCCGCCGCTCGGAGGGACCTTCGACCAGGCCGAGGGGCGGCAGCTTCGGATTGCGCCAGTACTTCTCGGCGGCGGCGAGGAAGGCGGCGGAGTCCCGCACGGAACGGCTCACGACGCCGTCGGTGACGATGTCGACGGGCAGTTGACGGCTCTGCGCGTTCCCCACGACCCGGCCGCGGGTCGGCTTCAGTCCGACGAGTCCGCAGCAGGCGGCGGGAATCCGGATCGAGCCGCCGCCGTCGTTGGCGTGCGCGACGGGCACCGCTCCTGCCGCGACGAGCGCCGCGCTGCCGCCCGACGAACCACCCGCCGAGCAGTCCGTGTGCCAGGGGTTGCGGACGGGCTCGGCGCCCTCGTACTCCGTGGTCGGGCTGAACCCGAACTCGGGCAGCCGGGTCTTCCCCAGCACCGTGACGCCGCTGCTCAGCAACTGCCGGGTGAACGGCGCGTGCCGGCGCGCGGCCCCCGGGACGAAGGCGGCGCTGCCGTGTCCGGTGGGCAGCCCCAGATAGTCGATGTTGTCCTTGACGAAGGTCGGCACCCCGGCGAAGACACCACCGGCCTCGGAGCCGAGGACCGGCGTCTCGACGTGTATCTGGACCGCGTTGAGCCGTGCCTCGACCGCCCTGACCCTCGCCGCCGCGTCGCGTACGGCCTCGGCGGGGCCGACCTCACCCCGCCGGATCGCCTCCGCGAGCCCGACGGCGTCGTGCTCGCCGAGGGCGTCGTCCCCGAAGGCGTGCACCGTGCTCTGTTCGTCGGAAATCGTCACCGCCGGCTCCGCCCGTGAACGCGTGGATGGTCGCGCCCATCATTCCCTACCAGCAGGTAACACGCGAGGGTCCGCACAGCGCGACCGTCCCGGACACGCTGAGAAACGTGCGGCCCGGCCGCACACATCGAGGGCACCCGCGCGGCCGCCGTGGCTGTGGCGTGTCCACCGCGCAGCGCGGCACCGGCGTCAGGGCCGGTGATCGCCGGAGGGAGCCGGCGCGGTGGAGTTCTCCCGGACCGGCGGGACGGTGAACAGGCGGGAGTAGCTGGCGTATCCGCCCGTCTCCCCGATCAACTCCTCATCTACCTCGACCCAGGCGTGCGCGGCGAACGGCGGGGCGGTGCGGACGCCGACGCACCAGGTCGGCCACACGCCTCTGAAACGGCAGAGCAGGGCCGTGGACAACGACCGTGGCAGGCAGGCACGCAAGCCGTGCAGGCTCAGGCTCGATGCCAGGACCGAGTCGCGCGCCTCCTTCGCCTGCACGGCGTCGGCCGCCGCGGCGCCCTTGCTCAGACGGATCAGCACCCGGCGCAGCGTATGGGGCTTGAGGAACACCAGCAGGCGTGCGGCACAGATGGCCAGGCGGGTCAGGATCCGCAGCTTCCACGGGCGTTTGGGGCGGCTGCGGTCAAGAGCGATCGTCACGCTCACTTCTTGATCACCCCAGCCGATCGCATCGCGTCGACGAGGGTCCTGACATCCGTGGTGGCACGTTCGGAGTCGACATCGAAGCGGTCGGTGACCCGGCGGATCGCCTCCTCGGCGTCACCGCCTTCCAGCAGCGTCCGGACGATCACTGCGGCGGGAGGGTTGAGCTGCCAGTACTCGCCGCTCTTGGTGTCCAACAGCACGGCACCGTAGTCGGTGTCGGTCACCGTCAGATACTTGTGATTGCGCAGTTTCACGGTTCTCCTCGTCCTTGCCCGTCACCCGACGGAGCGAAGCCAGACTTCACAACTGAGGGTCGAGTTGATCGCGCCGTCCTTCAGTTCCGGGGTTCCCGGCCGGGAGCACAGGTCGGCGAGGCGGGCGCCGTCGATCAGCCCAGCCTTGGCCAGGGCGCTGTCCTCCCAGAGAGCGATGAGCTCTTCGCGGTGGCGGTAGAGCCCGCCGACGGCGTCGAAGCTCCCCTCCCCCTTGGTGGTGCGGGCCCGGCAGGCGTCCGGCAGGATGCCTCGCATCGCCTCCATCAGCAGGGGTTTGTAGGCGTAGGGGCTGGCCCGGTCCTCGGCGCGCACGCTCAGTGCGGCATCGACGACCGCGTCGTCGAAGTACGGAGTGGTCAGCGGCACCCCGGCCCGGCGGGAGGCGTCCCCGGTGGAGGCCATCTCCAAAGTGGTGGCGAGCAGGGCATCGTGTTCGAGGTGCCGGCTGACGGTACGGCTGCGCGGCTCCGCCTCCTCCACCGCCCTGGCGAGTTCGGCGGCCAGCAGGTCCCGGCAGTCAGGGGTGAGCCAGGAGGGGACGACCGGATGGCGTACCCAGTTCAGTCCGGGTGCGCTGAAGCTCAGATCGCCGGAACTGTTCAGGTCGATGCCGGCCAGGGCGCCGCGGTAGGAGCCCCGGTTCGCCAGTTGTCGGAGCACGGTGGTCCAGGACCAGCCGTAGAGGATTCCGTAGGCGCGAATGCGCCTGAGCGAGAGCAGGGGACGGCGGGTGAGGAGGCTGTAGTAATGCGATCCGGAACTGAAGAAGAGATGGTCTCCGCCCTGGCCACCCATATGCAGCCGGGAACCTCGCTCAGCCATCCGGGACATCAGGATGGTGGCGCGTTTTCGACTGATCGCGATGATGCCGGGGAAATCGGAGCGGCATTCGGTGTCGAGAGCATCTGCATAGAAGAGAGGCTGTTCCTCCGGGGGCAGTTGGTAATGCTCCACATGAGGCCATTCAGCCGCGGCGGTTCTGGCCCAGGCTCCGTCCTCGTTGATGGATTCGTCGCCCCCGTTGGTGCAGACGACGAATTCCCCGGCGCCGAGCTGTCCCGCCGCGATCGAGCACAGTGAGGTCGAGTCCAGCCCTCCTGACAGGTCCGCGCTCATCAGTCCGCCGTGACGGGTGCGCGCCCTCACCGCCTCGACCATCGCCTCGCGCACCGCCGCGGCCCCTTCCGCGAGGCGCAGCGTCGGCTCGGGCGGCCGGTGCCATCGCACTTGCCGGGGCGGCCTGCCCGCACCGTCGTCCAGCAGGTACGAACCGGGCACCACGGCGCCGACACCGTGCCACATGGTGCGCGCGTCCAACTGCCTCGGCATCGGCTGGAGCAGCTTCCAAGCCAGCGCGCCGACGTCGATCGCTCCGCCGCCGAGCTCGGCGAGCGGCAGGGCCCGGTCGGAGACGACCAGGTCACCATCGACGAAGGCGTGGTACACGCGGCGGGTGCCGTAGGCGGTGCCCTGCGCGTACAGCGTGCCGTCGACACTGCCGAGTACGTGATAGTCCCCCGGCAGGGTCCCGGACAGCCCTTCCAGCAGGCCTGGTTCGCCGTTCAGCCGGCGTACCCGGGCGGCGAGTTCGTCGCCGAGCCGGGGAAGGGTGCCGATGAGGGCGACGGCGTCGCTTCCGGAACGGGCGAGCGCCAGGTCGTCGTCGTCCCATCGGCCGACGATCCATGGCCGTCCGGACGGATGGTCGATCGTCCGCAGCGACGGGTCGACGGACCGTAAGCGATGGACCACGGACCCGACATCGCCCCGATCAGGAAAGGCCAGGAAATACGGATTCCCGTGGTCCATCATGCTCATTTCCTTCTAGTGGACGGGATCAGAACCAGCCGGGAGCGTTCCAGTCGGCGGAGATGATGACGACCAGACCGGTCACACCGCGGAAGGAGCCTGCCGGGCTGAACTCAGGGGTCTCGTACCGAGCCTTGCTCATTACGCATTCCTTTCTCGAAGGGAAATCGAATTGCGAAAGTGAATTTAGCCACGAGATGCGCGGGGAGCCAGGGCAATGACATGATGCTGCCAGCCGTGGCAGCAACTCGCTTGCACTGCAACGCAGTTGACGCAGCAGACAGCAAAAGCTCCAGGTGGACGGGGGGTCAGCGGCACCGACCGTTGCAGCAGGAGCCTCGCGCACATGTCCAGCCGGCCCGGGAATCTGGCCACCTTCTGTCCCGCGCGGTTAGCCGGGCACGCGGCGGTTCCTGTTGCCGCCGAGGAACAGGGCCGGCCGCCGAGCACGGCGGCAGGGGCTGCGGGCCCCTCCGGGGGCAACGCCTTCGGAGGCCGCCAGGGCCTGTACGACAAATGATCACCCGGTGGGTTCGCGGAGCGCCTGACGCTCCACCGAGCGTCCCGGAAACAAGGGCTCCACTCGCTCTCACGCCGCATCCGTCGGCTCACCTCGGCCTGCCACAGGATCAGTGATCAGCGTGCTGGTGCTCGAACTCCCGCACGGGGCCCGTCACGAAACGAAACGGCTCAGCCGGTAGGGTCGTCGGCAGCCCCGGTCGCCCGCACAGCGTGTCGATCCGGATCATCGAACCGTCGACTCCTGACTGCCGAAGACGGCGCCGGGACGGCAAGGCGATTGGGCCGAGCACCCACACGCCCGGTGATCATTCGTCGGACAGGACCTGCCGCCGGGCCGGCCAGATCACCGCCTGGGCCACGATGACGTTCTCGCCGTCGAATGTGACGGCGGGGCCCTGGTGCAGCTCATAGCCGAGGGCGATCGCCTCGCTCACCCGGCGGCAGAACGATTCGTCGTCCGGGCCGGTCAGGACACGGTACGTGGGCAGTCCGTCTGGTGGTGTCGTCATGCGGGCAAGGATCTCAGACCTGCTCGGGCCGTCCCTCGGCCGCCGTGCGCAGCTGGGCCAGGAGCTCGCGGCCGGCCGGCCAGTCGCCCAGCCCCGAGTCCGAGTTGATGTGGCCGAGCGGACCCGCCTCCACCAGACGCGCGTCCCAGGCGTCGGCGAAGTGGCGGGCGCGCTCCGGTGTGCACCACGGGTCGTCGGAGGCCGCCACCACGATGCTCGGGAAGGGCAGTGCCTTCAGTGGAACCGGGCAGAAGTTCTCGAGCTCCGCCACACCCGCGCGCTCGATGTCCGCCGGCGCCACGAGAAGCGCGCCGATGACCGCCTGCCCCGACTGTCGGGCCCGTTCGGCCCGTTCGGCCGCCCAGTGCGCCACCAGAACGCAGCCGAGGCTGTGTGCGACCAGCACCACGGGCCCCTGCTGGGCGGCTGTCGCCCTGTCCAGCGTCTCCAGCCAGTCGTCCAGCACGGGGTGGTCCCAGTCGGCCTGTTCGACTCGCCGGAAGGCGGGGTCCGCCGCCTCCCAGCGGCTCTGCCAGTGCTCGGGCCCGGAACCCTGGTAGCCGGGGAGGACGAGGAATATCGGCTGTACGGTCATGGCTGGCGATCCTCCGGGCTGGGCGAACGAACGGATCATATCCACCAGCGCTTCCGGTGCCGGTTCCGCGGGGCTGCGGCACCGGTTCCGCGGGGCTGCGGCACGGCTGGGCCAGGGTCATGAGCATTCGACGTGCGCGCGTCGCCGCGTCCAGGCCCCCACAGTCCGCCTGCCGTGGCGTTACGAGCGGCCCGACCCGCACCGCGCCCAGCGGCCGAAAACCGGGTGCGGACCACGATCGCGGTGGTGTCTGATCGACGGATGGCAATCGTGCTGGGGGCGCCAGGAGTCGACGGTCTGGGCGAGGTCGTGGACGTGCTGCGTACGTGGCAGTCCGACGAGGCGCCGATACAACTGCATCCGGGGGACCTGGGCTGGTTCCGGCGGTCCGGTGCCGAGGCGACGGCCGCGGCGGTGCGGACATGGAGGCGGGACGGGCGGATCGTCGCCGTCGGGCTGCTGGACGGTCCCCGGCTGTTGCGGCTGACGACCGCACCCGACGCTCAGCGGGACGAGCAGCTGGCGCGGCAGTTGGCCGAGGACGTGACGCTGCCGGAACGCCGCGTACTGCCCGGAGGGAAGGCGAACGTCGAAGCGCCGACGGGCGCACCGCTCCTGGATCTGCTGTCCGGGAACGGCTGGCGCGCCGACGAGCCGTGGACGCCGCTGCGCCGCGACCTCACGGAGCCGGTGGAGGACCCGGGCAGGCGGATCGAGGTGGCCGGGCCGCATCAGGCGCAGGTGCGGGCCGCCGTGCACCGGGCCTCGTTCGACGGATCGGGGTTCACCGACGAGCACTGGCACGCGATGGCGGCAGGACCGCCGTACGACGACGCCCGGTGTCTGGTCGCGTACGACGACCGGGGCGACGCGGTGGCGGCGGTGACGGTGTGGTCGGCCGGTCCGGGCAGGCCCGGGCTGCTCGAGCCGATGGGCGTGCACCGGGAGCACCGCGGACACGGCCACGGCAGGGCGATCAGCGTCGCCGCGGCGGCAGCGCTCCGGCGGCTGGGCTCGTCGAGCGCGATCGTCTGCACCCCGAGCTCCAACGCCGGGGCCGTCGCCACCTACGAGTCGGCCGGCTTCGAGCGACTCCCCGAGAGACGGGACCGCTGCCGCGACGCCTGACGGGGCCCAGGCGGAGCAGACGCACGCCCCCGTCGGCAGGGCCCCGGGCGGAGCAGACGAATGCGGTGAGCCGCTGGCTGACGTCCGGCGCGGCAGCCTCCTGTGCGACGAGCGCAAGCGGGACTCGTCAGGCGCCTTTGCCCACCTGCGTGAAGGCGTCCTCAGCCGGCTTGTGACTGCCCAGCCGCCGCTGCCCGACGGGCTGCGGCTGCTCTTCGTGCAGGGTTGTCGTCCTCCGCAGCGCCGGGGCGGCGGTGGGCGTGACGCTGTGCACCGCCGACAGTCGTGAACTGGACCTCGGACTGGTCAACCACCCGACCGAGCGGTGATCCGGGTCAAGTTCCTGTGTTCACGCCCTGGGTGGTCAGCGTTGATGACGGCGACGCGGGCAACCCTCTGCGACTGCCCCATGAGGAAAAGTCGAGAGGGCTGCTCGGCACACGCACTTCCCGGCTGGAGGTCGGCTCAGGCCTCACGGACGAAATGCGCGCAGTCCGGACAGTCATCGAGATATCGGTGCCGACACTCAACAGTGTGCTGCAGGAAGGTGATGGCCTGTTGTGTGCGGACGACCTCACTTTCGAGTGCGGCTATCTTCGCCCTCACAACCGCCTGCGCTGCCCGTTTCTTCGGTGCCATGGCAGCAATGACTTCTGGCAACGAGAGGCCGACGCGCCGCAACTTCAGCACCGTGCGCGCCTGCTCCATAGCGTTGTCGTCGTAAAGGCGGTAGCCGTTGCCATCGCGGCGCACGGTGAGTGCCCCTACATCTTCCCAGTGCCGCAGCACGTGAGCTTCGATGCCGAGTTCTGCGACTGCTTCTCCGATCGTCTGCATCACACACGCCTTGCCTTCATGTCGACCTGAACCCTTAGCGTCTCGATCATGCCTGACATCAACCGCCCCACGGGCACCCATCACAGGGCATCGATCCTGGTCATCGGCGCGGCCGGCAACCTCGGCCGTGAGGTCGTCGACCGCCTCCAGGTACACGGCGCGCGCGTGCGATGCCTCGTGCGCCGTCAAACCGGACCCCGCTCCGCAGGCGAGACCGTGGTCGGCGATCTCACGGACCCCACGGTGTTCCGCGCTGCGCTTGTGGGCATCGACGCTGTCTTTCTCATCTGGCCACTGCTCGACTCAGCACCTGCTCACAAAGTGGTCGCGGAACTCGTCGCGGCGGCGCCCCGTGTCGTCTACGTGTCCTCGACAGCCATAGACGACGAAACCACCCGCCAGAGCGACCCCATCGTTCAGGTGCACGCTGACATGGAAGTCCTGCTGCATGATGCCGGGCTGCGGCCTGTGGTGCTGCGCAGCGACACGCTGGCCTCCAACACCCTTGGATGGGCGGCACAGTTGCGGGCCGGCAACGTGATCGCGGGCTCGGACATCGCGCGCACAGCCGTCGTCGACGAGCGCGACGTCGCCGATGCGGCGGTAGCCGTATTGCTCAGGCCGCACCATGCACAACCGGGTCACAGCCCGTACGTGCTGACCGGACCCGAGGTGCTCAGCCGCGCCGACCAGGTCGCTCAACTCGGTGCCGCACTCCGGCGTCGTCTGACCTTTCAGTCACTTCCCACTGATCTCGCCCGCTCGCGAATGCTCGCGGACGGTCGACCCGAGCGACTGGTGGAGGCGCTGCTGGCTGCCTCGGTGTGCCGACCGGAGTCAGACCGCATCACCGATCATGTTGAGCGCCTTACCGGCCGACCGGCCGGCACCTTCGCGAGGTGGGCCGTCGACCACGTGGCCCCGTTCAGCTGACGGGAGGGCCGCGGCACGGTCCGTCAGACCCTTGAAGGGGTACTCGTCGAGGCACCCCTTTCCGGTCGAGAGGTCGGCCTTCCGTCGGCTGCGGGAGTACGACGACGCGCACCCGAACCGCCGTGGCCGCAGCCCATGCAGCCGGCCCGCGCCATACCTTCGCATCCGCCAGGTGCCGGAATCAGAATGAGGTCTCCGGGGCTCCGGAACGACGGCGCCCCGGTTCGCGTTGGCGTGGCCCACAGGACCGGGGAAGGCCGACTCCGGACCAGGAATCCACTTCGCACTGCCTGTCGGCATTGTTCCCTGTGGCCAGGACGGTGCCGTCGGCACGCAGGCCGAGGGTGTGCGTCGAGCCGGCCGTCACGGCGACGATGTCGCGCCAACCGCCGACTTCGCACTGTCCGTGGCTGTTGTCTCCCGCTGCGAGGACCCGTCCGGACGCGGTGACCCCGACGGTGTGGTGGCTGCCCGCGTCGAGCGCCACCACGTCTTCCCACCCACCGACCTCGCACGCCCCGGTCGACCGGTCGCCGGTCGCTGTTGCTCGCCCGTCGGCTCCGAGACCGACGGTATGGAGGTACCCGGCCGAGACGGCGACCAGGTCACGCCACCCTTCGACGGCGCACTGCCCCCGCCGGTTGTTTCCCGCGGCCAGTGCGAAGCCGTCCGACCGGACGCCGACCGAGTGCCAGTCACCGCACGAGAGGACGACCACCTCGCGCCAGGACTCCACGTCGCACTGCCCTTCCGCACTCCGGCCGACTGCCAGCACACGGCCGTTCGCGAGCAGCCCCAGCGTGCGGCGCCAGCCTGCGGCCACGGCTGTGACGCCTCGCCATCCGGCGACATCGCATTGCCCGTCGCCGTTCCACCCCGCTGCCGACACCGTGCCGTCCGACCGGAGTGCCACCGTATGAGACCTGCCCGTGTTCTTCGCGGCATGGACGTTGCCGGCCGCCACCGCGACGACGTCTTCCCATCCCTCGACACGACGTCCAGCGGCTGCGGAGTCGCCCGCGACGAGAACGGTTCCGTCCCAGCGCAGTGCGACCGAATGGCGTCTTCCGGCCGCCAGCACCGACGAGTTGGCGAGCATTCCGCCTCCTTGTGCCCGGCGCGGGTGCGCAAACATGGGATGCCACCCTACTTTGGCGTGGAGTCGGCGCGAGGTGCTCAGTCGTCGCGGGCGGACAGAGGCACAGCCGAGTGTCGCGAACTCCCGGTGGATGCCGTGGAAGGACGGAAGGCCGCCGGACCGGTCGTCCCGGCCGGGTGCGAGACTTGCCGCACGCGCGGTGCGACGACGAGGGAGCGAAGGCGAATCATGCGAGGTCGACGGGCTCGGACGGGGGCGGCGGCCGTTGCCCTGGTGGCTGCGGTGGCGGCGACGGCGACCGCCTGCGGCGCCCTGCTGCTCGAGGACAAGGGCCCGCTGCCGCCCCGCTATTCGGGTCCGCCGCTCCCTCCGGGAACGGTGCTTCCCGAGCTGACATCGGCTCTCGAGTCCGAGGGCTTCACAGTGGAACGCCGGTCGCAGGACCTCGTCCCGACCGAGTGCACCGAACTCCTCCAGGCCAGGCACGAGGGGCCGACGGCGGACACGGCCCTCAAGGCCGCTTTCGTCAGGGCACGTTCGGAGAGCGGCTGGCGGTCGGAACCGGGCGACGGCCGTGACGGCGTGCTCTCGATCCGCAGGGGCGACTGGACGGCCTGGACCCAACTGCCCGAAGCCGCCACCGACGCGCCGGGGGCCGCGGGCACCACGTTGCCCGGATCGACCATCATCCTCAAGTGCGACGGCAGCCGGTCCAAGTCCCGCGCCGGTACGGGTTCGTTGACGCCGTCGCCGACCTCGTCCTGAACTGCGCCGACGGCACGCGGCCCGGCCGGGCGCGGCACGCCGACGCCCCGGAGCGTCCGCGCGCCGCGCCGCCGGAGCAGCGCGTCTGCTAGTACGGCTTCGCCAGGACGTGCGCCGCGCCCGGGATGCCGACCTTCAGCAGCTCGTCCTCCTCGGGGGTCGTCCGCCCGCCCGTCTCCTGCTTGAGGACCGCACGCGACATGGCCTGCACCCACATGGCCCGAGGCCGGCGCCGCGCCTCCCAGGCCGCGAGGGCCGCCGGTACATGCGCCTGCGTGTCCAGCGATTCGGCGAGCACGATCGCGTCCTCGACGGCCATCGCCGCGCCCTGCGCCAGGTGCGGGGTACTGGCATGGGCCGCGTCGCCGGCCAGCACCACCCGGCCCACGTGCCACGGCTCCTCGACGGTCACCTGGGAGATGCGGGAGTAGACGACGTCGGAGGCGTCCGTGACCGCGGCGAGGGCCTCGGCGATCGGGCCGGAGAACATCGTGAGCCGCTCGGCGAGCTGCTCATGGGCCCGGGCGGGGTCCGGCCGGAAGTCCTCGGCCTCGGCGAACACCGCGCCCAGATACATCAGTTCGTCGGTGATGGGGGTGAGCAGCGCCTTCGCCTCCTGGCCGGCGCTCCCCATCACGACACCCCGTACGTCCGGCGAACGCGGCACGGTGACACGCCAGTTGGCGAAGCCGGTGTACTCGGGGACGTAGCGGTCCCCGTAGAGCCGGGTGCGCAGCGGAGAGCCGATGCCGTCGAAGCCGACGACCAGGTCGTAGAGACCGGACGAGCCGTCGGAGAGGACGACGTCGACACCGGTTCCGTCGTCGGTGAGTTCGGTGACGGTGGTGGAGAAGCGGATCGTCGCGCCGGCGGCCGTTGCGGCTGCGCCGAGCACCTTGGCGAGGGCGGGCCGCGGGATGCCGTTGTTGGCGGGAACGCCGTCCATCCGCGGCTGCGGGATACGGGCCAGCGCGTTGCCCGCCGGGTCGGCGATGGTGAGGATCTCCCACTCGAAGCCGGCCTTGAGGCAGTCGTCCAGCACGCCGATCCGGTCCATGACGTGCAGGGCGTTGGACGGCTGGATGATGCCCACGCCGAGCGCGTCGAGCTCCTCGCGGACCTCGGCGACCTCCACGGTGTGGCCGCGCAGGGCCAGAGCCGTGGCGGCGGTGAGCCCGCCGATGCCGCCGCCGTGGACCAGCACGCGCAGGGGTGATGCCATCTCAGGTGTCTCCATTGGAAGCAGGGTCATGAGGAGCGGGGGCCGGCGGTCAGCCGACCGCCGCGGGCAGGCTCATCAGGTGGTCGATCAGGGCGAGCAGCGCCTCTTTGGAGAACTCGCGCTGCCGGACGTCGCCGATCACCAGCGGAACGTGAGGGTCGAGGTCGAGCGCGGCTCTGATCTCGTCGGCCGTACGGGTGTTGCGGCCGTGGAAGCAGTTGATGGCGACCACGAAAGGGATGTCCCGGCTCTCGAAGAAGTCGATCGAGGCGAAACTGGTGTCCAGGCGCCGGGTGTCGGCGATGACCACTCCGCCGAGGGCACCGTTGACCAGGTCGTTCCACATGAACCAGAAGCGTTCCTGGCCGGGAGTGCCGAAGAGGTACACGACCAGCTCGTCGCTGATCGTGATGCGTCCGAAGTCGAGCGCGACGGTCGTGGTGTCCTTCAGGCCGACTCCGGCGAGGTCGTCGACGCCGACACTGGCCTGCGTCATGTATTCCTCGGTGCGCAGCGGTGTGACCTCGCTGACCGCGCCCACGAGGGTCGTCTTGCCGACGCCGAAGCCACCGGCGACGAGGATCTTCACGGCGGCCGGGGCCGCCTGGCGGTTGGTCATGTTGATCTACAGTCTCCGGAGTCCGTCACGAACGGCGGCCAGCAGGCTTCTGTCGGCGCCGCCCGCCGCCCTGGCCACCGAGAGCGGTGCGCGAGCGGCGAGCAGGCCCTGCCCGACGAGGTCGGCCAGCAGGATCTTGGTCACCGACACGGGGAGGTCGAGCCCTGCCGCGACCTCGGCGACGGCGGCGGGGCGGCGGCAGCGGTCCAGGATCTGCCGGTGCTCCGGCTGGAGCCGGCCGGGACGCAGCGGCGCCCCGCGTTCGTCGAGTGGTTCGTCGAGCGTGGTCAGCACCGTGATGAGGGTGAGGTCGTCCCGCTCGGGAGCCGTGCGACCGCGGGTGATGGTGTACGGGCGCACCATGCTTCCCTCGCCGTCCTCCCCGTGGTCGTCGTGCTCCCAGTGAGGATTCACACGCCCGGCCCGTCCCCGGTGCCGAAGGCGTCGAACTCGCCGCGTACGGGGGTGCCGAGCTTCTGGCCCACCTGTTGGACGAGGTTGTGCATGGCGAGCGACATGACCTCCGCGTCGACCTCCTGCGAAGCCACCACGGCCAGGTGCGTGCCCTGGCCGGCGGAGGTGATGAACAGCCAAAGGTCGGCCAGTTCGACGATCACCTGGTGCACGACACCGCCGTCGAAAAGCTGGCCCACCCCCCGGGCAAGGCTCTGCTGCCCTGTGGAGATGGCGGCCAGCCGCTCGGCGTCCGCGCGGTCGATGGTCCGCGAGTGGCTCACGACCAGGCCGTCGTCGGACAGCAGGACCGCGTTCCTCGTCTCGGCCACCGAGTCCACCAGGCCGTCGAGCAGCCAGTCGAGGTCCTGGTGGGTGGCGGTAGTTCGTGTCATGACCGGTCTTCTTCTCTCGTGAGTGGCCGCGGTGCGGTGGGATCGGTGGGTGCAGGCGGCGCGCCGGTCGAACGGGCGGCGCGTGACCGGCGCTGGAACGCGCCGATCGTCGCCCCGGCCCGGCGCGGGACGGGACGCAGCAACGGGTCGTCCTGCCAGCGCGGCGGCCGGGCGGGCGCCGGGCGGGTGGCGGGGTCGACGCGCAGTTCGTCGGCCAGGCTGGCCTGGCGGACCCGGCGCGGCAGCGGGGTCTCGGCAGCGTCCGGAGACGGGAAGCCGGGCAGGGTGCCGCTGTCGGTGCCGGGGGCGGTGCCTGTGCCGTATCCGCCATCGGTGCCGGCGGCGGAGCCGGTGCCGTATCCGCCATCGGTGCCGGCGGCGGTCCCGGTGCCGTATCCGCCATCGGTGCCGGCGGCGGTCCCGGTGCCGTATCCGCTGTGGGGCTGCAGCGGCGTCACGTACTGCCCCGTGAAGGCGGAGTGTTCCGTCCCGGCGGGTGCGTCGGCCGCGCCGGGCGCATCGTAACGGCTCTCGGCCCGAGGGTCGGACGGCTGCGGTGCCGCGGCATACAAGTTCACGGCGTGGAACGTGTCCGCGTGCGTGTACGCGTCCGGTGTCGCAGCGAAGGCCTGGGTGGTGTCACCGGGTTCCGTGTACGGGTCGGTGTGCCCCGCGAACGGCGGTTCCTGAGGCGCCGCTCGTGAGCTGAGCAGCGCGCTGACCCTGGCCATGGCCTCCCCCTGCCTGCGCGGCGGCAGCGCGTCACCGGGGCCGGTGGGTTCCGCTGCCGGCCCGGCCCCGGGAGCAGCCGCCGCGGCGGCGGGCACACCCACCGGACCTTGCTGCGGGGCGGGGACGGTCAGTTCGCCGGGGACCAGGACGACCACTCGGGTGCCGCCGTACGCGGAGGACCGGAACTCGACGCGCAGACCGTAATGGGCGGCGATCCGCGCGATCACATGCAGACCCAGGCGGATGTCCTCGGAGTGGGCGAGGATGTCGAGCCTGGGCGGTCGGCCCATCAGTTCGTTGGCCGCGGCCAGTTGGTCCTCGTCCATCCCGAGGCCGCGGTCCTCGACCTCGATGGCCAGACCACGGCCCACCACGGCCACCCTGACCTCGACGGGGCTCGGCGGGCGGGAGAAGCTGAGCGCGTTCTCCATCAGTTCGGCCAGGACGTGCGAGACCGGGCCGACGGCCCGTGGTGCCAGCCAGTGGCTGCCGTCAATCTCGAGCAGCACCCGCTGGTAGTCCTGCACCTCGCCCTGGGCCGCTCGCATCACGTCGAGCAGCGCCACCGGATTGCGCCAGCGCCGGTGCGGTGTGCCGCCCGCGAGGATGACCAGGTTCTCCTCGTAGCGCCGCAGCCGGGCGGTCAGGTGGTCGAGGTCGAAGAGGCCGTCGAGCACCTCGGAGTCCTCGTGCCGGCGCTCCATCTCGTCCAGCTTCTTGAGCTGCTGCCCGATCAGTTGCTGGGTTCGCCGGGCGATGCGCTGCAGCAGTCGCTCGAACCCTCGGTGCTGGTCCGCCTGCTTCACGGCCGCCTGCAAGGCGCTGGTGCGTGCGAGGTTGAGGGCGTCACCGAGCCGGGTGAGCTCGTCGGACACCCGGCTGCCGGACTCCTGCCGGATGGCGCGTGCCTCGGTCTCGACGTCGATGCGTTCGCCCTGGGCGAGTCGCTCGACGACATCGGGCAGGACCTTCTCCAGCACCTCCGCCTGTTCCTGCAGACCGCTGATGCGTCGCCGGAGGCTGCGGGTGAGGCGCCAGGTGGTCCAGATGACGGCGACCACGGCTGCCAGGCCCACGACGGTGGTGAGCACCATCTGGAACAGCAGTGACATGACACTGCCCTTGCCCTCTTCGACCACCAGCGCGGTCCGGTGCTCGAGGAGCTTCTCCAGTTCGGGCGTGAGCGCGTCCATCGCACCGCGCCAGGTCTTGCGCTCGGCTCCGAGACGTACGTGGCCGCGCGCGTCGGGTTCGGCCGGCCGCAGGACCGTCTGTTCCACGCGGGTCTTGGCCTTCCACGCCGGGCCGGCGGTGATGCGCTGCCACATGGCCAGTTCGTCGTCCGGCAGGTAGGGCGCGACCTTCGTGGAGTGCAGGAAGGACTGCCCGGCGACGGCCTGCCGGACCTGCTGGAGGTCCTCCGTGCCGAGTTCGCCGCTGCCCCAGCCGCGGGCCAGCAGCGCGTCCGAGCGGGAGATCATCTCCTTGGCCCAGAACAGGTCGACGAGCGGCTGGGAGAGCGTGGTGATCCTGCCGTTGTCCACATGGCTGAGTGCCGTGAAGAGTTGGAGGTCGACGGCGATCAGGTCCGTGTAGTAGCGGTACACGGCCTCCTGCTGGTCCCGGTCGCCGTCGTCCACCAGGGAACGCTGGGCGGGCAGTTGGCCGATCGCCTCACGCGCCTCGGCGACCGCGTCCCGCACCTCGGCCGGGGCGTCGTCGGCGGAGGTCACGTCGTCGGACAGTGAGCGGAAGGTGGCCACCGCCTCGTCGGTCGACTCCCGCTGTCGTGCCAGCGCCTGGGGCGCTCCTTGCTGCCCGGCGAGCACTTCGGCGCTGAGCCGCCGCTCCTCCTGCAGGTTGTAGTACACGACGTTGGACGGCTTGCCCGCCTTCTCGGCCAACAGGCCCTGGGCCGCCTGGCGCTGGAAGTCCAGGAACGTCTGGCCGCTGGTGACGGACCACAGGGCGACCAGTGCGATCCCGGGGACGAAGGCGAGAACGAGGAGAGCGGTCCGCAAGGACATGGACGTCGAGCCGGTCCGCCGTGACGCGCGCGTGCGCAGGGCATGCTCCCTTGACGAGTGCCGGCCGCCCGGCCGGTCAGATCTGTTCAGAACTACAACGCGTGAATATTAATCACACTGCGAAAGCGACAAGAAGGCGGCCCCACACGAGCAACACAAGTCGCTCACATCTCCGTCGCCCCGCACCGCGAATCAGGTGTCAGTGGCACATGCGAGGGTGTCGGTATGAACAGGACACCTGACGGGCGGACGGTCCCGCCCCCGCACGCCGGCGAGCGGGACATGCTGGAGAGCTGGCTGGACTTCCACCGTGCAACTCTGGCGATGAAATGCGCCGGGCTCGACGACGACCAGGTGCGTCGCACCTCCGTGACGGCATCGTCGCTGACCCTGCTGGGTCTGGTCCAGCACATGGCCGAGATCGAACGCAACTGGTTCCAGCGGGTCTTCGCCGCACAGGACGTCCCGCCGGTCTACGGGGCCGAGGGGGACGCCGGTTTCGCCCTCGTACCGGACCGCGGTCTCGACGAGGCGCTGGCGACATGGCGGACGGAGGTGGAGCGGGGCCGCGAACTGACCGCCGACGCCTCGCTCGACGCCCCCGGCAGACTCTCGAAGGAGAACGCGGCCGTGGTCGGCGACGACCATGTGTCCCTGCGCTGGATCCTGGTCCACATGATCGAGGAGTACGCGCGCCACAACGGCCACGCGGACCTGCTCAGGGAGAGCATCGACGGCGTCGCGGGCCCGTAGGGCGTCATGGGCCGCGGAGCGTCACCGCCCCTGTCGTGCGCCGCGGAGCCGGCCGTGAACACCACGGTCCGCCGCGCCGTCAGCGGACCGCCACCGTCCACCGCTTCGTCACCGGACCGCCACCGTCCGCCGCGCCGTCAGCGGACCACCACCGTCCACCGCTTCGTCAGCGGACCACCACCGTCCACCGCTTCGTCAGCGGACCACCACCGTCCGCTGCGCCGAGAAGTCGCCCCACTTGCCGTCCGGCAGCTTCGCCCGCAGTTTGAGGCTGTAGCGGGTGCCGGGCGCGTCGGTCACGGTCATGGTGTACGCGGCCCTCCCCACGGGCGGCTCCGCGCCCCACACGATCGTGGTCGCCAACTCGCCGTTCAGGAACAGCTGGTGCTCCTTGACCGGCGCTCCGGTCTCCGGCGGGGTCCATGTCAGCTCCACGGCGCCCTTGCGCGCGGTCGCCTCGAGGCCAAGGGGAGCGGTGCCCGGGCTGTCGTCACCCGGAGCCGCGGGGGTCGTGAGGTCGACGGAGTCGCTGTCGGGCGAGGAGTTCTCCGAGGCGTCCCGCGCCCGTACGGTGAAGGTGTAGACGGTGCCGGGCCGCAGCCCGGTGACGCGTGCGGTGGTCGCGGCGCCGCCCACGCTGTGGATGCGGGAGTCCTCCTGGTAGATGTCGTACGAGGTGACACCCGTGTCGTCGGAGGCCGGCCGCCAGGTCAGGGTCACCGCCGTGCCGCCGTCCACGCGGCCCTCGAGCTGACCGGGCCGGGTGGGTGCCCTGCGGTCGTCGGGTGCGGGGGCCGGCGTGGTCACGGATGCCACCGCGCTCGGCTCCGACAGATTCCCGGCCGCGTCCCGCGCCCGCACCGTGAAGCTGTACGCGGTGCGGGGGGTCAGCCCGTCGATGTCGACCATGTGCCTGCTTCCCGGCAGGGACTTGACCTTGGTGCCCTTGCGGTAGACCTCGTACCCCGTGACGCCCTTGTCGTCGGTCGAGACGTCCCACATGACGTGCACGGACGTGGCGCTGCCTGCCTGTGCGGTCACATTGGACGGAGTCGACGGCGGCCTGCCGTCCTTCCTCTCACCCCCGCAGGCGGTCAGGAGCGTGAGGGCGGTGAGCAGGATCGCGGCCGAACGGGCCGACGCGGTGATGGTGGGGGGACGGTGCACGGTCGGGCCTCCGCGTAGCGACGACGGGCATTGGTCCAGACCTGTATGACACAGTCCGGTGCTCCCCACAAGGGACCGAGTGCCGCGCGACGACGCGCGGGGACGTACTCCCCCGCGTACCTTGGCTGCACCTGATGACTTCCTTATGGCTTCTTGAAGAAGCCCCGACATGACGGCCCTCGCGGCCGTACCGGCCTACGATCTCGAACAACCCCCCACCGTGGCACCGGTGGGCGCGCGACAGCGCCCCACCGGTACCACGAGTTTCGAAGTCGTCCTCCCGAGGTGCCGTACGCATGGGTTCCCACAGAGCCACCCGCCCCCACGCCGGTTCACACGCTCGCCCCAGGGGCGGGCGGGCCCGCAGCGCCGTGCTGGCGCTGGGCGTCATCACGGTCACCGCCGGAGTCGGGGCCACGCTGGCCGGCGACTGGGACAAGGACGGCGCGGCGGGCAGGGTCGAGACCGACGCCGCCGGCGATCTGCCCACCACGGGCGACGAGGATTCAGCGGCGGGCGGTGCGTCACCGCTCGCGACACCCACCGGCATTCCCGGTGCGACCGCCTCGCCGAGCCCGGGCGCCACCACCTCCGCCGCGCCGAAGCGGAAGCAGACGCTGAGCCCGGCGGACGCGTCGAGGACCGCGGCACGGGCGGCGACGCAGAAGGCCGGCGGCGGCACCAGCGGCGGTACGGGAGGTTCCGGGACCGGGTCCGGGTCCGGGTCCGGCGGGCCGGCTTCCGGGACGACAGGCGGTTCGGGCGGCTCCGACACCGACGATCCGAGCAGTCCGGAGGCCCAGGTGCTCGCGCTCGTCAACCAGGAGCGCGCGTCGGCCGGCTGCTCACCGCTGAAGGCGAACGCGAACCTCACTCAGGCGGCCGACGACTACAGCGACGTCATGGCCCGCAGCGGCGTCATGTCGCACACTGGCCCCGACGGCTCCACGATGACGAGCCGCGTCGAGGCCGCGGGATACCGGTGGTCGACGCTCGGCGAGAACATCGCCAGGGGCCAGTCGGACGCGGCCGCCGTGATGAAGGCGTGGATGAACAGCCCCGGCCACCGCGCCAACATACTCAACTGCTCGTTCACGGAACTCGGCGTCGGCGTCCACTTCGGCGACGGCGGCCCGTGGTGGACCCAGAACTTCGGCGCCGGCCGCTGAAGGGCACACCGCTGAGGGCCTTCCCCGGCACCTGATCAGCCGTCCGGCGCGCGAGCCCATGTCAGCGTCCCACGGCCTGGGGCTCGCCGTCCTGGGCCCGCGCCCGGCGGAACGTCCGGCCGCGCCCGGCGCCGACCGCCAGTGCCCGGCGCACGATCCGGGTCAAGTGCCCCTCGCGCCCCGGGCACCGTTCACGCCAGCGCGAACGACACCCGCACCCGCGCCCCGCCCATCGGCGAGCGGCCGATCTCCAGCTCCCCGTCGGCGGTCCCCGCCGCCCTGGCCACGATGTCGAGGCCGAGCCCGGTGCCGCCCGCTCCGCCCACGCTGACGCCCCGCGTGAGCGCCGCGCCGGGGTCGTCGATGCCGGGCCCGGCGTCGTCCACGACCAGCGACACGTGCCGTGGGCCGCGTTCCACCCGTACGGCGAACGCGGTGCCCTGCGGCGTGTGCCGGAAGACGTTGCCGATCAGGGCGTCCACGACGGCCGCGAGGTCGTCCTCCGGGAAACGCACGGGTGTCGGGCGCGGCGTGGAGGAGCGTTCGCAGAGTCTGCCCTGCTGCGTGGCCAGCACCGACCAGAACTCGAGCCGCATCGCCACGACCTCGGCCACGTCACAGGGCCGCGTCGCCGTCTGGCCGGTGGCCGGGCCGGCGGCGAGCGGGGTACGGGCGGCGGCGATGATCGAGTCGAGTTCGCTCTCCAGTTGCGCCACGGCCGCGGTGACCCGGCGGGCGCTCGGAGTCGTACCCATCAGGTCCGCTTCGAGGTACAGGGCGGTCAGCGGGGTGCGCAGGCGGTGCGAGAGGTCGGCGACCATCTCGCGTTCGATTGCGAGCAGTTCCACGACACGGTCGGCCATGGTGTTGAACGCGGCCCCCGCCTCCTGCAGTTCCGGTGGTCCGTCCGGTTCCACCCGTACGTCGAGATCCCCGGAACCGAGCGCGAGCGAGGCGCGCTTCAGGCTCTGCGAGGAGCGGACCACCCGGCCGCCCAGCCGGTCGGCGACCAGCACCGAGCCGCCCACGAGTCCGAGGGCCAGCAGCGACATGACACCCCAGGACGCCCATACGCCGCGGGTCAGGTCCGCGCCGGGTACGAACGCCTCGACGACCGCGACCCGGTCCTCCGGCAGTACGACGGGCTGGAGGTAGACCCACCCCTCCGCGGTGTCCAGGGCGAGCGTCTCCCGCTTGCGCACGGCGCGGTCGAGCGCCTCCCGCGGGGCGTGCGGGGTGCCGACGAACCCGCCGTCCGGCAGACGCACGGCCAGCTGGTCGCGGAAGTCCAGCTCCGCGACGGCCTGCTGGACATCGCCCCGCCTCGTGGTGAGGGCAAGGACCGGGGACAGCGCCGACGCACGCTGCTCGGCGGCCGTCGTCACCCGGTCTCGCGCCTGGTCACGGACCAGCAGGGCGAGGGGGATGAGGAAGGACAGCGCCACCATGGACGTCACGGCCAGCGCGATCCCGGCGAGGGCACGTCTCATGAGGGTGATGCGACCAGTTTGATGCCTATACCGCGCACTGTGTGCAGATAGCGCGGATCCGACGGCCTTTCGCCCAACTTGCGTCGCAGGGCGGAGAGATGGACGTCCACGGTCTGATCCTCCAGATAGGGCTGCTGCCACACCTCCGCGAGGATCCGCTTGCGCGACATGACATGGTCCGCGTTCGCCGCGAGATAGGCCAGCAGGTCGAACTCCCGCCGGGTCAGTGCCAGCTCCCGGTCGCCCAGGAACGCCGTGCGGGCGAGCGGGTCGATCCTGAGGTCCCCGACCTGCACGACCGGCTGCCGGTCGGCCCCCTCCGCCACCGGGGCGGACCGGCGCAGCACGGCGGCGAGCCGGGCGGCGAGCTGACCACCGGAGAAGGGCTTGACCATGTAGTCGTCGGCCCCCGCGTTGAGCAGCCTGATGATCTCCGTGTCGTCGTCCCGGGCGGTGGCGACCAGGACCGGCACCCGTGAGATGCCGCGAATCATCCGAAGCACGTCGAGCCCGTCCAGATCGGGCAGTCCGAGGTCGAGCACCACGATGTCCGGCAGGCACTGGGTGACTTCGCGCAGCGCCTCGAAGCCCTGGTGGGCGGTCTTCACCGCGTATCCGTGCCCGGTGAGGACCTCGATCAGCGCGGCCCGGATGACTGGGTCGTCCTCGACGACAAGTACGGAGGCCATGAGCAGGCACGTTAGCCGGTCCGTCAGTATGGTGTCGTGTCCCGCCTCCCGCGTTATCTGCTCATCTGGCTCTCGTGCACCGCGGCCAGCGTCACGGCCGTGATGCTCACGGTCCATTTCGTGGTGGGTTCGACCAGACCGACGGCGCCCGTCGCGCAGTCGGCGCCGAAGGACTTCACGCCCTCGCCGCAGTCGTCGTCGCCCGCGGTCGACCCGTCCCCCTCCCCCAGTGCCACCCCGAGGCCCAGCACGCGCCCGCCGTCGCCCACACCGTCGAGGACGACCGGGAAGCCGCGTACGGCGACGCCGACGCCCGCGTCCCGTACGACCCTTCGCCCGCCGGACGAGGCGCCCACCGCGGGCCTGGAGGGGAACCAGGGCTGCGAGGAGGGCGGCTCGGGGGTGCAGACGATCTCCTCGCAGGGCGGCAAGGCGACCGTGCGCTACGGGAGCGGCGGGGTGTGCCTGATCTCCGCGGTGCCGAACCAGGGCTTCACGGTCTCAACGTCCCAGACCGCCCCGGAGACGCTGACGGTCACGTTCTCGGCCGCCCGCCACCGCTCGGAGATCACCGCGACGACCGAGCCCTCGGACCGGGCGAGCGTACGGGAGACGTCGTTCTAGCGCCCCTCCCGGCAAGCTGTGCCCTGTCGCGCCGCCCGCACGCACCCGCTCCCCCATAGCCTTCGGGCACGGGAGGTGCCCCCGGCACCGGACGACGCTACTTCACGGGCGGACATTGCCGGTCGCGGCAGTAGGTGCCGGGGAGACGTCGTTCCCGGCGGGGAAAGGTCCGGCCAGCAGCTCGGGGAGCCGGCGCATGTCGTCGAAGACGACGGTGCCGGGGCCCTCCAGGCGCGCCGCCGGCGTCAGGCCGCCGCAGTAGCCGAAGGCGCGCATACCGGCCGCGCGGGCGGCCCTGACCCCGTACACGCTGTCCTCGACCACCGCGCACCGGGCGGGGTCGGCGCCCATGGAACGGGCGGCGTGCAGGAACAGGTCAGGGGCCGGTTTGCCCCGGGTCACGTCGGCGGCGCTGAAGATCCGGCCCTCGAAGTGGTCGCTCAGCGCCGTGAGCCGCAGGCTGCGCCGGATGCCGTCGTGGTCCCCGTTGGACGCCACACAGACCGGTGCGGCGAGGCCGGCCAGCGCCTCCGCGACGCCGTCGACCGCGGTCAGCTCGGCCGCGATGGCGGCGTCGTAGAGATGCTCGTACCGCTGCTGCCAGCCCTTCTCCAGACGTCGCCCGAGGCGCTCCTCGATCACCGCCGTGCAGACCTCCGCGGACGAGCCCACGAACCGCTCGATGATCTCGGCCTCGGTGAACGCGGCTCCGAGATCGGCCGTGACGATCGCGTCGATCTTCACGCATATCCGCTCGCTGTCGACGAGAACGCCGTCGCAGTCGAAGATCACAAGGTCGAGGCTCTCGGCGGTCATGGGCGGCAGCCTAGTGCCGTGACCGGCGAGGTCTGCCCGTGAAGGAGCGTCGTCCGGAGCGAGGGGCACGTCCCGCGCCGGAGGCTGCCGGGGAGGGCGTGCCGGGCGGCGCGACGGGGAAGGCATGGAGGGGCACAGGGACGTCACCCGATGCGTGTGCCGGTCCCCGTCACCCGTACCCGCTTGTCGCCCTCGCGCAGTTCCACGGTCAGCGTCCCCGGCCGGCCCATGTCGGCGCCCTGGTGGAGGGTGAGCACCGACGCCTCGGCGATCAGGCCCAGTTCGCGGGCGTACGCGCCGAACGCTCCGGCCGCCGCGCCCGTCGCCGGGTCCTCTACGACACCACCCACCGGGAACGGGTCCCGCACATGGAAGACGTCCGCCGACTCGCGCCACACCAACTGCACGGTGGTCAGATCGAGTCGGCGCATCAGGGCCTCGAGACGGTCGAAGTCGTACGCCAGATCCGCCAGCCGCTCACGGGTCGCGGCGCCGAGCACCAGGTGCCGGGCACCGGCGAAGGCGATACGGGGCGGCAGCGCGGGATCCAGGTCGGCGGCCGGCCAGTCGAGCGCCGCCAGCGCCTCCGCCAGGTCCGCGTCCGTGACGTCCTCGGTGTGCGGCTCGACCGTGGTCAGCGTCGCCCGCACCACTCCGTCCTCCTCGCTGACCGTCACCGGCACCGTCCCGGCAGGCGTCGCGAAGACCAGGTCGCCGGTGCCGATGCGCTCGCCGAGAGCGATGGCGGTCGCCACGGTGGCGTGCCCGCAGAACGACACCTCCGCCTTGGGGCTGAAGAAGCGGATGGTGAAGGTCCGTCCCGCCTCTCCTTCGAGCCCTTCCGGCGGCGCCGTCAGGAACGCGGACTCGCTGTATCCGAGCTCAGCGGCGATGGCGAGCATGTCGCTGTCGCTCAGCCCGGCGGCGTCGAGGACGACCCCGGCGCGGTTGCCTCCCTCGGGGTCGGTGGAGAAGGCGGTGTAGCGCAGAACCTCGTTCTTCGTTGTCATGATCACCGGAACGCCGGGCCGGCGGGAGTTGTTCCCGCCGAGGCCGGCCCACCGCACGGCCCCCTGGTCGTCAACTGCCGTGCCACGCACGTCCGTTCCGGGCGAACGGCGTGCCGCACCCTGGCGGCGGTCCCGCCCTCGCTCCTCGGGCCGGGGGTTCATGGAACGCCCCTGGAGCCCTGTGGTCGGACCACAGAGCAGGTGTGACATACCCTCGGAGCTTACGAGGAGCAGGTCTGGAAGGTGGGGCGATGGCAGCCGAGTGGCGTCCCGTGCGGCAGTCACGGACACATGAGCTCGTACTGGAGAGCATCGAGGAACGGGTGCTGTCCGGCGAGCTGAAGGCCGGCGACCGGTTGCCGCCCGAGCGCGAACTGGCACCCGTGCTGGGAGTGAGCAGGTCCGCGCTGCGCGAGGCCCTTCGGGTCATGGAGACGATCGGCGTACTGACCGCGCAGGTCGGCCGCGGCCCCGACTCCGGGGCCCGGATCGTCCGCAATCCCGACGACGCCCTGGGCCGGCTGCTCCGCCTGCACCTGGCGCTCGGGAGCTACGACCTTCAGGACGTGCTCGAGGCCCGCGTCGTGCTCGAGCGGTCGAGCTTCGAGGCGGCGGCCCGCTCCGCGTCCGAGGAGGATCTCGCGGAGGCCGGACAGATCCTCGACCGGATGCAGCGGGACGACGTCGATGTGGCGGAGTTCAACGAACTGGACACCCGCTTCCATGTCCAGATTGCGCGCAGCTCAGGCAATCAGCTGATCTCCACACTCACCTCCGCGGTCAGGGAGTCCGTGCGCACACTGATCCTGGACGCGGAGGAGGCGGACGAGGACTGGCCGGCCAGCGCCGCCGCGCTCAATGCAGAGCACACGGAGTTGCTGCGACTGGTCCGCGAGGGCGAGGGGGCCAGGGCTGCCGAGCTCGCCGAGCGCCACATCCGCGGCTTCCACGGCAAGCTCGTCACGGAGTCGGAGTCGGAGTCGGAGTCAGAGACGGAGTTGAAGCCCGACTCCGACTCCGACTCCGATTCCCGGTCGGAGACCGCGGAGGGGCCGGGAACGGAGTAGCGCCGCCCCCGGCCCGCGCCTCCCCTACGGCAGCATCCAGGACAGCACCGGCAGCGACTGCAGGTAGACCAGGGCACAGAGCAGTGCGAGCATCCCGAGGCTGTATCCGGCGACCTTGCGCAGCAGGATCCGTTCGCTGCCCGGCTGCTCGACCGCGGTCGCCGCGATCGTCAGGTTCTGCGGGCTGACCAGCTTGCCGACGACGCCGCCGGAGGTGTTGGCCGCCACGAGCAGCTGCGGATCGATGCCGGCCTTCTGTCCGGCGGTCTGCTGAAGCGTGGCGAAGAGAGCGTTGGCCGAGGTGTCGGAGCCGGTGACGGCCGTGCCGAGCCAGCCGAGCGTGGGCGAGAGCAGGGCGAACAGGCCACCGGCCGCCGCCAGCCAGGTGCCGACGGCCACGGTCTGGCCGGACTGGTTCATGACGTAGCTCAGGGAGAGCACGGTGGCCACGGTCGCGATGGCGACGCGCATGTTCTTGACGGTGCGCCCGGCTGCGGCGAGGGCCATTCCGCCGGTCATCGGGAAGCGGTCGCTGGACGTGAGGCGGTAGATGAGCGTGACCACGATTCCGGAGAGGATCAGCAGGGTGCCGGGATTGCCGAGCACCTCCAGCCTGTAGACCGCGCTGCCGGCCGGCGATCCGTCGGGGGCGAGCAGGTTTCCGTACAGACCGGGCCACTGGATCTCGAGGTTCGACGCGCCGAGCGCCGCGGGTGCGTCGATGCCGCCGGTCTTCAGCTTGGCGAGCCCGAAGATCGCGATGACCAGCAGATACGGCAGCACGGCGAGGCCCACCCGACGGGCTGTGAGGGGCTCCGGCTCCACCTGGGAGCGCTGGTCCTCCGGGGTGGTGGGGTGCCAGAACCGCAGCATCAGGACGGCGGCGGCGAAGCCGGCGAGGGCGGCCACGACATCGGTGAGCTCGTACGCGAAGTGGGCCGAGCACCAGAACTGCGCGACGGCGAACACCGCGCCGGTGACCAGGGCGATCGGCCACAGCTGGCGCAGTCCACGGGTGCCGTCGACCAGGAACAGCAGCAGCAGCGGGACGAACAGGGCGAGCACCGGACTCTGCCGGCCGACGACCGCGGCGATCTCGTCCGCCGGGATGCCGGTGAGGTTGCCCGCGGTGGTGATCGGGATGGCCATGGCTCCGAAGGCCACGGGCGCGGTGTTGGCGACGAGCACGGTGACGGCGGCGCGCAGGGGCGGCAGGCCGAGGGCCATGAGCATCGCGGCGGTGATGGCGACCGGGGCGCCGAATCCGGCGAGTGCCTCGAGGAGTCCGCCGAAGCAGAAGGCGATGAGCATGGCCTGGACCCGCAGGTCCCCGCGGCCGACCGCGCTGAACGAGCGCCGCAGGTCCTCGAACCGCTTGCTGATGACGGTGAGTTCGTAGAACCAGATGGCCGCGACGACGATCAGCATGACCGGGAAGAGCCCGAAGACCAGGCCCTGGCCGGCGGACAGGGCGGCCTGGCCGACCGGCATGCCCATGGCGAACACCGCCACCAGGAGCGCGGTGAGCAGTGCGCCGAGTGCGGACTGGAGCGCCGGCCGCTTGGCGACCATGAGCAGCACGAAGAAGGCTGCCAGGGGCACGAGGCCGAGGAGGGCCGTGGCCGCGAGACTGCCTCCGACGGCCTGGACGTCGGGTGTGTAGCCGGCGAGCGCGGCTGGGGATGCTGGGGCCACGGGAGTTCTCCTCATCGAGCGTAAGAGCGCAGTCAGTAGCGCACTGGCCCCGGCCGTATGTCAATAAGGTCTGACCAAAGTGTTGTCTACCGATGAACAATTCCCTGATGCACGCTAGTATGGTCCGACCTTACGAAAGTGGAGGCCTTCCCGTGCGCATCGGACTCTTCGCCACCTGCCTGGGAGACACGCTCTTCCCTGACGCGGTGAAGGCCACCGCACTGCTGCTCAGCCGCCTCGGCCACGAACTGGTCTTCCCGCCGGGACAGACCTGCTGCGGGCAGATGCATGTGAACACCGGCTACCAGCGCGAGCCCGTCCCCCTGGTGCGGACCTTCGCCGAGCAGTTCGGCGACAGCTCCATCGAGGCCGTCGTCATGCCCTCCGGATCGTGCGCCGGTTCCGTACGGCATCAGCACGGGCTGGTCGCCGAGCGGTACGGGGACGCGGCGCTGCGGTCGGCCGTCGCCGGCGTCAGCGCCAAGACCTACGAGCTGTCCGAACTGCTGGTCGACGTACTCGGCGTCGTGGACGTCGGCGCGCACTTCCCGCACCGGGTCACGTACCACCCCACCTGCCACTCACTGCGCATGCTGCGCGTCGGCGACAAGCCGCTGCGGCTGCTGCGCGCCGTCGACGGCATCGACCTCGTGGAGCTGCCGGAGGCGGACGCCTGCTGCGGCTTCGGCGGCACCTTCGCCCTGAAGAACGCCGAGACGTCGTCGGCGATGCTCGCCGACAAGGTCGCGGCGGTGACCGGCACCGGCGCGGCCGTCTGCACCGCGGGGGACTCCTCCTGCCTCATGCACATCGGGGGCGGGCTCTCCCGTATCAAGGCCGGGGCCACGACCCTGCACCTCGCCCAGATCCTCGCCGCCACCCGTACCTCGCCCCACCCCCTGACGGAGGTCGCACGATGAGCCGCAGCACCTTTCTCGGCATGCCCTCCGCGCCACCGCGCGCTCCGTACGGCGAGGGGAACCTCCGCGGGGAGCGGAAGTTCCCCGCGGCCGCGCACGGTGAGCTGCGCAACGAGCAGCTGCGCGGAAACCTGCACCGGGCCACCCACACCATCCGCGCCAAGCGGATCGCCGTCACGTCCGAGGTCGACGACTGGGAGCAGTTGCGGGACGCGGGCTCCGCGATCAAGACGGACACGATGAACCGGCTGCCGGAACTGCTCGAGCAGTTGGAGGAGAAGGTCACGGAGGCCGGCGGCACGGTCCACTGGGCGCGGGACGCGGCCGAGGCCAACGCGATCGTGACCCGCCTGGTCGCGGCCACCGGCAGCGAGGAGGTCATCAAGGTCAAGTCGATGGCCACGCAGGAGATCGGCCTCAACGAGCACCTGGCGGAACACGGCATCACCGCCCACGAGACCGACCTCGCCGAGCTGATCGTGCAGCTCGCGGACGACAAACCGTCGCACATCCTGGTGCCGGCCATCCACCGCAACAGGGACGAGATCCGCGACATCTTCCTCAAGGAGATTCCCGGCGTCGACCCGGAGCTCGACTCCGTACCGGCTCATCTCGCGGCGGCCGCACGGGCGTATCTGCGCGAGAAGTTCATGACCATTAGGGTCGCCGTGTCCGGGGCGAACTTCGGCATCGCGGAGACCGGCACCCTCTCCGTCGTCGAGTCCGAGGGCAACGGCCGGATGTGCCTGACCCTGCCGGACACCCTGATCACCGTCATGGGCATCGAGAAGGTGCTGCCGCGCTACCAGGACCTGGAGGTCTTCTTCCAGCTCCTGCCGCGTTCCTCCACCGGCGAGCGCATGAACCCGTACACCTCGCTGTGGACGGGCGTCACACCCGACGACGGCCCGCAGGACTTCCACCTGGTGCTGCTCGACAACGGCCGCACCGCCGCGCTCGCCGACGCCGTCGGCCGCGAAGCACTCAACTGCATCCGCTGCTCGGCCTGCCTGAACGTCTGCCCCGTGTACGAGCGGGCCGGCGGGCACGCCTACGGGTCGACGTATCCCGGCCCGATCGGGGCCGTGCTCACCCCGCAGCTGGCCGGCATGCACGAGGCGAAGAACGACCCCAACTCCTCCCTGCCGTACGCCTCCACGCTCTGCGGGGCCTGCTTCGACGCCTGCCCGGTGAAGATCGACATCCCGTCGCTGCTGGTGGAACTGCGGCATCAGCACACCGAGCAGACGGGCAGGACGGTGGAGAAGGCCGCCATGAAGGCCGCCGCCGGGGTGATGGCCAGGCCCAAGCTCTACACCGCCGCGCAGAAGGCCGCGGGACTGGGCCGGATCGCCGCCGGACGGGACGGGAAGATCTCGCATCTGCCGCCGCCGTTCAGCGGGTGGAGCGACAGCCGGGACACCCCGGCACCGCCCAAGGAGACGTTCCGGACGTGGCTGGCCTCGGCCGAGGGCGTGAACGCGCTGCGCACGGCGGCAAAGGACGCGCGGGACCGGGCCGAGCAGGGCCCCGGCGGCGAGAACGACTCGAACGAGGAGCAGCGATGAACGCACGGGAGACGGTCCTCGGCCGCGTACGGGACGCCCTGACGCTCGCCCCGAAGCCACCCGTCACGGTGCCGAGGGCCTACCGCACCGGCAGCACCCTGCCCGACGGGGAACGCCTCGCGCTGTTCACCGACCGCCTGGTGGACTACAAGGCGCGGGTCCACCCGTGCACCGCGGCCGACACCGCGGACACCCTCGCACGGGTGCTGCGGGAGCGGGGGGCCCGCACCGTCGGCGTACCGGCGGGGCTCGACCGGTCGTGGCTCGCCGCCTTCGACGGCACGGTCCAGGAGGACTCCGCCGACATCCCGGCACCCGGCCTCGACACGCTGGATGGCGTGGTGACGGCATCCGCCGCGGCGTGCGCGGAGACCGGCACCATCTTCCTCGACGGCTCGGCCGACCAGGGCCGACGGGCCCTGTCCCTCGTACCGGACCTGCATGTCTGCGTGGTCGACCTGTCCGTGGTCGAGGTCGGCGTACCGGACGCACTGGCCCGCCTGGTGCCGACGCGGCCCACGACCATGATCAGCGGCCCGTCCGCGACCTCCGACATCGAGCTGGAACGCGTCGAGGGGGTCCACGGTCCGCGCACGCTCGACGTGGTGATCAGGACGGACGCGTAGGGTCTTTCGTTCGGACCGTGCAGGCCCGCCGAGGACACCACCCCGGATTGACATCGCCGGCGCGTCAATCGTGACGATCAAGGTGTTGGCGCCGGTGGCGGCCCCGCTGCGAAGCTGGCCGCCTCGAGCCGGTGGCAAGGACCTGGGGGTTTTCCGTGGACGTCTTCCGTACGCAGGACGGGCCGGTGCGCGGGCGGCCCGTAGCCGACGGTGTGGTGGCGGTGCTCGGAATGCCTTACGCCGCACCGCCGTTCGGCCCCGGCCGGTTCGGGGAGCCGCGGCCCGCCGAACCCTGGCGGGAGGTGCGGGAGTGCACGCGCTTCGGGCCCGTCGCTCCGCAGTCGGCGCAGTTGCCGGGGGCGCCGTCGTGGACGCCCGGCGACAAGGACGTACTGACCCTCAACGTATGGGCGCCGCACGGCGCTTCGGCACTGCCCGTGCTGGTGTGGATCCACGGCGGGGCGTACGTCTTCGGCTCGTCCGCGCAGCCCGATTTCGACGGCACCGTCCTGGCGCGTGACGGCCGGCTGGTCGTGGTGACGGTCAACTACCGGCTCGGGTTCGAGGGCTTCGGGCACGTGCCCTCGGCTCCCCACAACCGCGGCCTGCTCGACCAGGTCGCCGCGCTGCGCTGGGTGCGGGACAACATCGCCGCGTTCGGCGGCGACCCGGACAACGTCACCCTGGCCGGGCAGTCCGCCGGCGCGACCTCCGTCGCCTGCCTGATGGTGACGGACCGGGCCCGGGGGCTGTTCCGCCGGGCGATCGCGCACAGCGCGGTCGGCCCTTGCCACTCGACCGGGCTCGCCGAGGAGATCACGTCGCGGGTGGCGGCGTCGGCCGGGGTGCGGCCGACGGCGCAGGCGCTGGCCGCCACGTCGCCCGAGGCCCTGGTCGCGGCATCTGACGAGGTGGCGGACGGCTACCGCCGCGACCCGGCGTCGGGTCACCTCCACTACGACCCGGCCCTCTACGGCCCCGTCGTCGACGGTGACGTCCTGCCGATGGACCCGTCGGCCGCGATGGCGGGGGGCGCGGCCGCGGGTGTGGACCTGCTGGTGTGCCACACGACGCAGGAGTACTGGCTGATGGACGCCGTCGGCAGCAGCGCGAAGGTCACGACGGATGGACAACTGCGCCGGTTCGCCGCCGACTTCGGCCTGCCGGCCGACCTCCCGGCACGCTACCGCGCCCACCTGCCGGACGGCACCCCCGTCCTCGACCTCTACCTCTCCCTCTTCGGCGACCTGCTGTTCGCCGAGTACAGCCGGCGGCTCGCCGAGTCGCACGCACGGGCGGGCGGCAGGGCGTTCATGTCCCGCTTCGACCGGCGGCGCACCGGACCCGACGGCGCCGAGGTGCGCTCATGGCACTGCGCGGACGTGCCCTTCGCGTTCGGCAACCACACGGTGTCCGCGGTCGAGTTCCTCATCGGCGGCCCTCCCTCCCCCGCGGACGACCGCCTTTCACAGCGCATGATCTCGGCCTGGTCGTCGTTCGCCACGACCGGCACCCCCGGCTGGCAGCCCCTCGACCCGGGCGGCTCGGGCCCCACCCACGTCTGGTCCCCCGACGACACCCACCCGCGACCGCCACTGCCGGACACCCGGTCGCTGTCGCGGGAGTTCGACTACCGGCCGCTCGGCCCCTGACCCTGACCCTGCCCCTGCCCCTGCCGCGGGCACGGAAATCCAGTGCCGTGAAGAGTCGTCCCCGTGGCACGCTCTGCCGGTGCAGCAGACGACTCCTTACGACGCCGACCGCGCCGCCTACCCCCGCCGGGCGCTCGCGCGCCTGGTCCTGTCCGACCACGCGGCCGGTGTGTCCGCGACCGCCGACTCCCTGGCGGTCACCAGGTTCGACGTGTACTCCGGGCCGGGCGGCCGGGTCAGCGAGGCGCAGGCGCTCGCGTGTCTCGCCCAGGAGGTGCTGTCGGACGCCGTGATCTACGAACGTGAGCGCGGCACCTCGTGGGAGGACATCGGCCGATACCTCGGCATCGACGCCGCGGCCGCGAAGGAGCGGTTCACGCCGGCTCTCGACCGCTGGACCGACGCGTTCGAAACCCCCTACGCACTGGACGAGACCGGACGCAAGCGCGTCGTGCGGCTGCCCAGCGCGGCCTACGACCCCGCCGACGCCTGCCGGCGGCTCGACCTTCGGGCCCACCTGCGCCTCGGCCTGCGGCAGGACGACCGGGCCGTCAGCGGCGCACTGCTCGCGGAATCCGCTGCCGACGGGGTGCCCGATCCCGAGGTCCATGAGATGAGCGGCCGGATCCTGAGGGGCAACCTCGGGCCCTTTCTCGACCTGCTGGAGGAGTACGTCCTCTTCCACGACTTCGACGAGCCCGACCGGGACACCACCGCTTGGGGCCTCGACGACACCGACGACGCGACGCCGGGCCGCTGGTACACCCGCCGCCTGGACGGGTCACTCCACGCACTGGACGTCCATCTGGCGCGCACGGCCGACGGGCGCGAGCTGTCGGTCCGTGTCGCCGGCGCCGTCTCTGCCGAACTGCGCCTGCGGATCGACACCCTCTTCTCCGCCTTCGCGGCGCAGGACGACGCACATCGAATCGCATCAGCACCGGACGGCGGGCGGTAGCGGGACCGAACGACCACCGTCTCCGCCGTTCCCTGTCAAGTTCTCCGTGTTGAGACTCGGTGCTCTCCACCCGCATCCTGCTGGACTTCCTCGGCTGGCCGGGCCGCGTCCTGACCGCCGGCGGGCTGCCCGCCCGGACCGAGCGATCCGAGCGCCTCGCCGACCTCACCGCCGCAGCTGGTGCCGGCACGTATCTGTGCGGGACCGGCGGGGTGACGTATCTCGACCCGGCCCCGTTCGCCGCCCGCGGCATCGCTGTGACCCCGTTCCTGCCCCCGGCCGCAGGGATCTGGGCTCCGCCCGGCGCGTCACCTCCCTGTGGGCCCTGGCCCGCCTCGGCCCCGTCGGCCTTGCCGCCCGGCTACGGGCCCTCGCCGGAGCCCCGGACCGCTCGAAGCCGCGGCCTGAGCACGTATCGCTGTACTTCCCCCCTTTCGACGCGGCCTTGCAGGGCGTGAGCGGTGCGCAAGGCGGACGAACTGCTGGACGCGGGAGTCATCTTGATCGAGACGAGAGAAGCACGGAGGATCGTGTATGTGGAGGCGCACAATGACAGTCGTCCCTACACGGATCGGACGTCTGCCCGGGATCTTGAGGAGCAGTACGGGATCCTCCGAGCACAGGCGCTCACTCCGCGCGAATCGCTGGCCTTTGTCGAGAAGTTGCTTGGAGAGAGATGAACGTCGAAGCGACAGTGCAGACCGTTCCGGAGTCAGCCTGGTTCAAGAGCAGCTACAGCAGTGGCGAGGGTGGCGAGTGCGTCGAGGTCGCGACCGGCCCCGGCACAATCCACGTCCGAGACTCGAAGTTCACGACGGGGCCGAACCTGCGTGTGACCTGCGAAGGCTGGACGGCGTTCGTGGAGTTCGCCGCGCAGGGCTGAGCGTGCAAGAGGGGCGGCGCCCCGTCACCGGATTGCACCGGGAACGGGGCGCCGTGGTGTACGCGCCTGTACGCGAGCCGGGTGAGGTCAGGCGGTCCGGGACGGTGACGGGCTGATCATCTCGGACAGCACGGAGTGCAGGTCCTCGCCGGGCAGCGGGCGCAGCGCGGCGGAGAGCCGGTCCGCCCGGTAGCGCCAGCGGCGGGCGAGGTCGGGGTGCGCCTTCTCGTCGAGGACGATCTCGCTGCCGCCGCCGAGGAGTCCGACGAGTTCGGCGGCCAGGTCCGCCCAGGACACGTGTCCGCCCACCGCGTTGGCGACTCCGTGGACCGGTGAGTCGAGGCAGGCGGTCACGGCCCGTGCGAGGGCCGCGGCGTGCACCCACGGTGTGCCGTACCAGGCGTGGCCGCCGGCGCCGGGGGCCGGCAGGGTGATCGGGTCGCCTGCCAGGGCGGCCTGGTAGAGCATCCCGGTCGCGCCCCAGCGCAGTTGGTCGCGCAGCCGGTCGTGTGCACCCCAGACGATGGGCGCGCGCACGGCGCTCGCGCCGCCGCGGCCCTCGGTGCCGGCGGCCCGCAGCAGCAACTGCTCGCAGTCGAGCTTGGCCTGACCGTACGGACTCAGCGGCTGCCGGGACGCGGACTCCTCGGCCACCTCGTCCTGTGCGGGCTGTCCGTAGGCGTCGACGCTGCTGACGAAGACGAACGGGCCGCCGCGCCAGGCGTCGACCATCGCCTCCATGGCCGCGACGTCGATCTCGGGGCGGGTGAACGTGCAGGCCGCGTGGATCACCGCGTCCGCACCGGCGACCGCGGCCCGCAGCCCGTCGAGGTCGCTCAGGTCGCCCTCGACGACCTCGATGCCGTCCCCGGTGACCAGATGAGCCGACTCCGGGCGGGCCAGAGCCAGCACCGGACGGCCGGTGGCGGCCAGTTCGCGCAGTACGAAGGCGCCGACGCCGCCGGTGCCGCCGGTCACCAGGACCGTGCCCTCACGCGTACCGCTCCTGCGCGCGGGCCGCTGGGCGGCCGTGGCCGCGGCAGCCGCCCGCTCCGACGCACGGCCGTCCAGCAGGGCCGTGACGGCGCGCGGGGTGCGGGCCTGCATGATGTCCAGTCCGGTCATCGGCAGCCGCAGACCGGTCCGCAGCCGCTCGGCGAGCTGAACGGCGGTCAGTGAGTGACCGCCGAGGGCGAAGAAGTCGTCGTCCGGACCGACGGCCCGGTCCAGCAGCGCCGTGAACGCCGCCGTCACCGCCTCGGCGTGCGGTCCGGACGGGGCCGCCGGCACAGGAGCGCCGGGCAGCCGGCTCACGTCCACCGCGCCGTCGGACGTGCGCGGCATCGCGTCCAGCAGGGTGACCACGCGAGGGACCAGGTCCCGGTGCAGGCCGTCCCTCAGATGTGCGCGCAGTTGTACGGGCGACGGGCCGCCGATCCGCCGCAGGACGGCGTAGGCGATCAGAGGTCCACCGGCCGGATCGGGTACGTGGGCTTCCGCGACCTGCGGGTGCGCCGCGAGCCGGGTCTCGGCAGGATGGCGGTCGGTGTCCTTCGCGCCCGGTTCCTGGGCCGGCGGTGCGTGCCTCTCGCCGGGCAGTTCGGAGAGCCTGAGTCCGGGATCGCCCGCGACGGCGGTCAGCAGTGCGGCGAAGGACCGTCCGAGCGACTCGCCCACCGTCTCGTCCAGCGCGGTGGGGGCGTACCGGACGAGCGTCGCCGGGCTCCCGGTTTCCAGGAGGCCGAACGACAGGTCGAACTTCGCGCCGCCGCCGTCCACTTCGACGGCGTCCGCCCGTGTGCCCGGCAGCCGCAGCGCCGTGGGCTCGCGCAGGACGTCGGAGGTCACCCGTACCAGGGCCGTCCCGTCGGCGGCCCGTGCCGCGGCGCCGAGCCGCTCCATGATCAGGTCGAACGGCACGTCGCGGTGCGCCTGTGCCTGGAGCAGCGCGTCCCGTACGCGCTCCACGAGCGTCGCGAACTCCGGGTCGCCGGACAGGTCGACCCGTACGGGCAGGGTGTTGACGCACAGGCCCACCAGAGCGCGCATGGCCCGGCCTTCGCGGTGGGTGGCCGCGCAGCCGATGACCAGGTCCTCCTCGCCGGTGAGCCGGTGCAGCGCGGCGAACGCGGCGGCGAGTGTCACGGTGAAGACGGTGGCGCGGCGCTGCCGGCCCAGTTCGCGCAGGGCGGGCAGTACCTGTTCCGCCAGCGGCACGGTACTGGTGGCCGCCGGGCGGGAGACCGCGTCGGAGGGCTCTGTGGCGGGCCGGGGCAGGCGCGGCGGGGTGGCTCCGGTCAGCAGCTCGGTCCAGTGGCCGAGGCCCTGCTCGAGCCGGTCGGCGGCGGCGTGCTCCCGGCGGGCGAAGTCGGCGTACTGCGGGGGCTCGGGCAGCTCCGGCTGCTCGCCGCCGGTGGCGTTGCCGTACAGCAGCGCCAGCTCCTCGGCCACCGTCTCCAGCGAGCCTCCGTCGATGGATATGTGATGGAACATCAGCAGCAGTGTGTGGTCCTGCGGACCGTGTCGCAGCACCAGGGCCCGCGGCAGGGTCGAGACGCCCAGGTCGAACGGGCGGTCCGCCTCCGCGGTGAGCAGTGCCGTGCCGTCGTCCTCCGCGGCGAGCTCGACCACCGGCACCTCGACGGTGTCCGGAGCGGGAAGCACCTCCTGGTACGGCTCGCCGTCGCGCTGGTCGTACCGTGTGCGCAGGATCTCGTGGCGTCGCACCAGCGCGGTGAGCGCCGTACTCAGCGCGGCCGCATCGAGCGGTCCGCGCAGGCGGGTGGCGAACGGTACGCCGTACAGGGCTCCGCCCCGGCCCAGCCGCTCCATCAGCCACATCCGGCGCTGCGCGTGCGAGAGCGGGGCCGGGCCGCCCTGCTCACGGGTCTTCTCGGGTGCCGGGGAGGTGCCGGTTCCGCGCGCGGCGGCGCGGGCCCGGCGCAGCAGTGCCTCTTGCAGTGCGGCGCTCGTTTCAGCGGCCATCGGTGTCCTCCAGGGCATCGGGGTGCAGATCGTCGTGGGTGGCCAGCAGTACGCGTTCGACCAGGGCTGCCTGCTCGGCCACGGTCGGGGCGGTGAAGAACTCGGCGAGGGTCAGTTCGACGCCGAGGTCCTCGCGCAGGTCGTCGACGATGACGAGGGCGAGCATGGAGTGGCCGCCGAGGGCGATGAAGTCGGCGTCCGGCGCGGTCACTTGTGAGCCGAGCGAGCGGCTCCACACGTCGGCGACGGCCTGCTGGAGCGGGGTCATCCGCGCGGCGGCGCCGGCGGTCGCGTCGGCCGTCCCGTGGGCGGCGAGCAGGCGGCGGTCCACCTTGCCGGTCGGGGTCAGCGGCAGGCGCTCGACGAGGGTCAGTTCGTCGGGGACCAGATGGGCGGGCAGCAGTCCGACGAGGCGGGTCCGCAGGGTCTCGGGCCGGGGTACGGGGCCGGGTGCGGCGACCACGAAGGCCGCCAGCCGGGCGTCGTCGGCGCTGGGACGCCGCACGGTCACGGCCGCGTCGTCCACCTCCGGCTGCTCGCGCAGTACGTGTTCGATCTCGCCCGGTTCGATCCGGAAGCCGCGTACCTTGACCTGGTCGTCCATGCGGCCGTGGAAGTCCAGGAGTCCGTCCGGGCGTGTCGAGACCAGGTCACCGGTGCGGTAGAGCCGGCCGAACGTCGGGTGGTCGACGAACCGTTCGGCGGTCAGGGCGGGCTGTCCGGTGTAGCCGTCGGCGAGCCGGCTGCCGCCGATCCACAGCTCTCCGCGTCCGCCGTCCGGGACGGCTTGTCCGGTCGCGTCGAGCACATGGGCGGTTGCCCCGGCGACGGCGCGGCCGATCGGTATCTGCTCGTCGCAGTCGGCGTCGGTCACGGGGTGTGTGGTGGCGAAGACCGTCGTCTCGGTCGGTCCGTAGGCGTTGATCAGTTCCAGCCAGGGGAACGCCCGTCGTACGGAACGGGCGTGCCCGGCGGCCAGTGCCTCGCCTCCGACGACCAGGGTGCGCAGCGGGGTGAACACCCGTGACCGGCGTGCGGCGAGCTGGTGGAACAGTGCCGTGGTGAAGAACGCGACGGTGACGCCGTACCGCTCCACGTCCTGGGTCAGGTCCTCGAACGAGGGCCGCTCGGAGGTGCACACCACCACGGCCGCGCCGTTGGCAAGGGCGCCCCAGACCTCGAACGTCGAGGCGTCGAACGTCGTCGGTGAGTGGAACAGCACGCGGTCGCGCGGGGTGATCGTGACGTAGGCCCGGTCGGTGACCAGACGGGCGACGGCGGCGTGCGGAACGGTCACGCCCTTCGGCCGGCCTGTCGAGCCGGACGTGAACATGATGAACGCCGGCGCATCGGACGCCGGGAGGCACGGTGTCAGCTGTCCGTCGGCCGAGGGGGCTTCGGCCAGGTCGTCGTGGTGGAGTACGTCGTCGGACAGCACCATCGCCGAGCGTGTCCGGTCGGCCGCCTCGAGCAGTTTGGCGTCTCCGACGGTCAGGCCGGCCTCGGAGTCGGCGAGCATCGCCTCGATACGCGGCCGTGGATGCGCCGGATCGAGCGGCACGCAGGTCGCGCCGGCCCACCACAGCGCGACCTGGGCGACGACGGTCTTGGCCGAGCGGGGAAGGAGCAGCGCCACACGGTCACCGGGCCGGACGCCCCGCTCGTACAGGTGCCCGGCCAGTCGGCGGGCGCAGGAGACGAGCTGTGCGTACGTCAGGGTGGTGTCGCCGTCGGCGACGGCCAGGGCGTGCGGGTTCCGTTCGGCCTGCAATATCAGCAGGGTGGTCAGTCGCGTCGTGCTTTGCGGCGTGCCTTGCGTCGTGCCTCGGGGCGTGCCTTGCGTCGTGTCTCGCGTCGTGCCTTGCGTCGTGTCTCGCGGCGTGTCTTGCGTCGTGCCTTGCGCGGACCTGGTGGCGGGGGGCACGGCGGGCTCCTTGCGGTCCTCGGCCGGGGGCTGCGGGAGGTGGGTCGTCATGTCAGGCCCCCGCGGTGCGCGACGCGGAGCGGCGGGTGTCGAGAAGAGCCGCGACGGCCCTCAGGTCAGGCTGACGCAGCAACTCCACCGCGCGCAGGCGCAGTCCGGTCTCCCGCTCGAGGGCCGCCAGCAGCCGGGCGGCGTCGAGCGAGGTGCCGCCCAGGTCGGTGAAGTTGTCGGCCGGCGCGGCCTCGGGCCGGTCCAACAGGTCGCGGACAGTTGCCAGTACGAGGCGCTCGCTTTCGGTCGCGTCCTGCGACAGGCCGTCCTCGGGGACAGAGCCGGTGTCCGCGTAGGCGGCCGTCTGGGCCGATTTGAGCAGCGCGGCCCGGTCCACCTTGCCGTTGGCGTCCAGCGGGAAGGCGTCCACGACGCGTACGGCAGAGGGCACGGCCTGCTCTGGCAGCCAGGACCGTACAGAGGCAAGGAGCTCGTCCTCGGCGGGCGCGGCGCCCGGAGCAGGCAGGACGTACGCCACGAGGCGGGCGTGTCCCCGGTCGTTCGACGGGGCGGTGACGACGGCGCTGCGGACGGCGGGGTGCTGCTCCAACGCGGCCTCCACCTCGGCCGGTTCGATTCGCACGCCGCTGATCTTCACCTGGTCGTCGAGGCGGCCGAGGAACTCGAGCCGCCCGTCCGCCAGCATCCGGACCCGGTCGCCGGTGCGGTACAGCCGCTCGACGCCGGCAAGGGCGGGGTCCGCGCCCGGGGCGGTGAACCGCTGTGCGGTCAGCTCGGGGTCGAGGTAGCCGAGGGCCAGGCAGCTGCCGCCGATGCGCAGTTCGCCGTCCTGCCCGCGGGGGACGACGGTGCCGTCCTCGTCGGTGACGACGACGCACGCGCCCGGGATCGGGTGGCCGATGGGGGGCGCGGTGTCCTCGGCCGCGTCGTCGTCGGCACGCATGGCGTGGGTGGTGGTGATCACGGTGGCCTCTGCCGGACCGTAGGCGTTGTGCACCGTGGCGGTCACGTCGGGGCCCGGTCGGCGGCGCATCCGGTCACCCCCGACCATGATGTGACGGAGCTTCAGGTCCCTTGGCCAGGGCCGGTCCAGGATCGGTTCCGTCATGGGGGTGGCCGTCACGGCGACGGTCACGGCGGCGTCGCGCCACCAGTCCGTGAGCGCGGCCGGGTCCCAGCGGACGTCGTCCGGGGCGGGTACGAGGGTCGCGCCCGAGGTCAGTGCCGCCCACAGCTCCAGCACATGCGGGTCGAAGGCGACACCGATCAGCAGTGTGTGCCGGTCACCGGGAGCGAGCCCGGTCTCGTCCCGGTACCAGTCGAGGAGCGCCGCGAGGGCCGGCTCGGCGACGGCCACCGCCTTCGGCCGGCCGGTGGAGCCGGACGTCAGCACGGCGTACATCGCCTCCGGCGGGGCGGGGCGCGCGCCGGGTACGGACGGGGCGAACGCCGCGACGACGCCGGCGACGGCGTTGACCTCCCCGCGGGGCAGCGGCAGTTCGATCCACTCGCCTTCGCGGTGGGCGGCGGGCAGGACGTCCGGGTCGCCGATCAGGCAGACGACGTCGACGTCCTCGGTGACCGCGGCGATGCGGCGCTCACCGGGCCGTGGGCCCAGCGGCAGATACACCGCGCCGATCCTGGCGAGCGCGATCGCGGTCACCACCAGGGCGGTCGAACGGTCCAGGCAGACGCCGACCAGGTCTCCGGGGCCGACCCGGCCCCGCAGCACCCGCGCGAGCTCGTCGGCTGCCGTGTCGAGCTGCTCGTAACTCCAGGGGCGGGACCCGTCGATCAACGCGGGCGCCTGCGGCGAGCGGGCCACCCACTCGTCGTAGCGGGAGAGCACGCCGGACGTGGCGTGGCCCTCGAGTGCCGGACAATGCACGACAGCGGCGGTCGTGTCCTGCCCGCTCGTGACGTGTGCGCTGTGTGTGCCGGTCATCATGACTCCGAGGAAGCGGTCGCAGGGGTACGGGCGGGAGTGTGTGCGGTCGGCCGAGGGCCTGCGGCGAGGGCCGCGACGGCGCGGGCCTGGTCGGCCAGCACCGGGTTACGGAAGAGCAGCCGCAGCGGCGGCCGGTCGCCGAGGCGCGCCTCCAGCCAGACGGCCAACTGCGCGGCGAGCAGCGAGTGTCCGCCGACCTGGAAGAAGTGCGAGGTCTCCTGGAAGCGGCTGTGGCCAAGCACCTCGGCCCAGCCCTCGGCGAGCAGGGCCACCGAGGGATCGTCGTACTCGGCCGGCGCCGTGCCGGCTGCCGGGAGACCGGCGTCGTCCCCGGCCGGCTCGGCCGGTTCGGCCGGTTCGGCCGGTTCGAGCTCGGCGGCCATCCGGGCCAGCCGTGCCCGGTCCGGCTTGCCTCCGGCGAGGGTGGGCATGGCGTCGAGGCGTACCCACTGCGCCGGCACGAGAGCGCCGGGCAGTCGGCGGCCGAGCTCGGTGTGCAGGGCCTGCCCGTCCCACTCGGGCCGGTCCGCCGCGTTCTCCGCGTTCTCCGCGTTCTCCGTGGCCTGCGTGGCCTGCGTGGCCTGCGTGGCCTGCGTGGCCTGCGTGGCCTGCGTGGCCTCCAGGAAGCCGACCAGCCGGGGTCCGCCGCTCGCCTCCCGGTCGAGGACCACGGCGCAGGAGCGGCCGCCGAGCACGGCGGAGGCGGCGGCCTCCACCTCTTCCAGCTCGATGCGGTATCCGCGCAGTTTGACCTGGTTGTCCTTGCGACCCAGGAAACGCAGCAGCCCGTCCCGGCCGCGGTAGCCGAGGTCGCCGGTGAGGTAGACCCGTTCGCCGCCCAGCGCGCCGACCGTCGTGAAGCGCGCCGCGGTGGCTTCGGGGTTGTCGACATACCCCTCGGCCAGTCCGGCACCGGCGACGGCCAGTTCGCCCACCGCTCCGGCGGGCAGCGGTCGGAGTCCCTCGTCCAGGACGTGGACGCGCTCGCCGGGCAGTTCGGTGCCGAGCGGGATCTCCGCCCCGTCCACCAGCTCCTCCCTGTCGATCTCGTGGACGGTGGAGCTGATCGCCGCCTCCGTCACGCCGTACACGTTCAGCACCGTCGCGTCGGTGTCCTCGAGGAAGCCGCGCATGGCTTTCGCCGGGAGGCGCTCGCCACCGAGCACGACCGTCCTCGGCGTCCAGCGGCCCTCCCTCAGCGCGGGCCTCAGGTCCTCGCGGACGGCGAGGAAGTAGCTGGTGGGCAGGTTGGCGACGGTGACCCTGGCGCCGGCCAGGAGATCGGCCACCTCGGTCCCGGTGGGTACGTCCTGCTCGGGCACGACCAGGCAGGCGCCCGTGTGGAGGGCGGGCAGGACCTCTTCGAGCGCCACGTCGAACGACGGCTGGGCGAACAGGAGGACCCGGTCGCCGGCCGTGAGGGCGAACCGCTCGGCGACACCGGTCATATGGTTCTCCAGCGCCGCCCGTCCGACCGCGACGGGCTTGGGTACACCGGTCGATCCCGAGGTGTGGATGATGTACGCCGTGTTCGCCACGACCCGCGACGCTGCGGCCGCGGGCAGCACGGCCGTGTCGAGCGTCGCCGTCGGAAGACCGGCGGGGAGGACGACAGGGGTGCCGGTGGAGGTGAGGACCAGCGCGGGAGACAGCCGTTCGAGCAGCAACTCGAGGCGGGCGGGCGGGTCGAGCGGCGACAACGGGCAGTACACCGCTCCCGTCCGCAGGCACGCCAGCAGCGTCACCACCGACTCCGCTCCCCGCGGGAGCACCGCTGCGACGGGCCGGCCGGCCGTCACGCCGGCGGCGAGCATCCGGCTCGCGAGGGAGGCGACCTGTGCGTCCAGTTCGCCGTAGGTGATGCGGCGGGCGCCGCTCAGCAGTGCGGGCAGGGACGGGTCCTGGGAGGCGACCGGGTCGAGCGGACCGCGCCCCGGCACGGCGGAGGCAGTGGCAGTGGCAGCGGCAGCGGCAGCGGCAGCGGGAGTGGCAGCGGCCGGCCGGTGCACCGCCGGCTCCGGCACCGCAGGGAGGGCGAGTTCGGCGAGCACGGTTTCGGGCGCGTCCAGATAGGCCCGTAGCAGGTCCAGGAACCGCTCAGCGAGCAGTCGCACCACGTCTTCGTCGAACAGGTCGGCGTCGTAGTCCCAGACGAGCGTCATGCCGGGCGCCCCGTGGCGGGGCCCGACCCCGCGCCGGTCGTCGGGCAGCAGCACCACGTCGAGGTCGAAGCGCGTCGTGCCCGTGTTGAACCCTTCGAAGAGGGTGATGTCCAGACCGGGCACCTCGATCTCGGGCAGTGGCGCGTCATGCGCACTGAACATCACGCTGAACAGCGGGTTGTCGGCGCCGGAGGTGTGCAGTCCGAGGGTGCGGGTCAACTCCTGGATCGGTACCGCCTGGTGCGGCAGGGCACGGATGAGCGTGTCCGTCACGTCGTCCATGGTGTCCTGGGCGGGCGCGTCGGGGTCCAGTCGGAGCTGTAGCGGGATCGTGTTGACGAACATGCCGACGGCGTCCTCGAAGCCGCGCGGGCGGTTGCCCACGGCGGTGCCCACCACCATCCGGGAACGGCCGCTGTGCCGGCGCAGCAGTTCGGCGAAGAGCCCGAGCAGCGTCGCGAAGGGGGTGAGGCCGCGGTCCCGGGTGTGGGCACGCAGACGCTCGACGAGGTCCGCGCCGATCGACTGGCGCAGCTGCCCGCCGTGGTGGCGGCGCTGCACGCCGGGGCGGGCCAGGCCGGGCAGCGGCATGTCGTAGGAGGCGTCGCCCAGTTCCGCCGCCCAGTAGTCCAGGCTCGACCGGGTCTGGTCGGCTGCGGTCCCGGCGGCCCGGTCCGCGTCCGCCTGGGCGCGTATGTGGTCGGCGTACGAGGAGGCGGCCGGAAGCGCGGTGGACTCACCGAGCACGTGGGCGCGGTACACGCTGAAGACGTCGGCCAGCAGGATCGCGAACGAGTGGCCGTCGTGGATGAGATGGTGCTCCACGTGGATCAGCCGGTGCTTGTCGTCACCGAGCCGCACCAGTGTCCAGCGCAGTAGCGGTGCCTCGGTGGTGTCGAGCGGGGTCTCGGCCTCGGTCCGCAGCAGCGTGTTGAACGCGGCCTCGGGGTCGGCCTCCCCTCTCATGTCCACGGTGCGCAGGCGGGGCGGGCACGACACGGCGACGCGCTGCGCCGGTATCGCGCCGGCGACGGGCACGAGCTCCAGTCGCAGCCCGGGATGTCTCTCGAGCGTGGCGGCGAGCCCGCGGCGCAGGGCCTCCTCGTCGAGGGTGCCCCACAGGTCGAGTACGGCGGTGAAGTTGTAGGCGCGGCTGCCCGGCTGCACTTGTTCGTGCAGCCAGACGATCTCCTGGGAGGAGGAGAGGGGAAGCATGGGCGATCCCTGAGGTTGTCGGGTCTCGGGTGGGCCGAGGGGCACGGTCGTGCTCCTCGGCGGTGAGGTGTCGGGCCGCTGCGCGGATCACGCGGTCGGTCGGCCGGGCTTCGCGGCCACGGGTGTGGCCGTTCCTTCGCTGACGTGCTGTTTCGAGGGGCCGGGGCGGCGTACGCGCCGCACCGGGGAGTCTCAGGTGCCGGCGGGGGCGCCGGTCGGCAGTGCGGTGGGCAGCGCTGAGCTGAGCAACGCCGAGCCGGGCAGCGCTGAACGCAGTGCTGTGAACGCCTCCTCCGCGGTCCGGTCGTCCACGACGGTGCGGTCCCACGCCATGCGGACGTGGAGTTCGGTGCCCTGATCGACACCGACCACGAAGGGCGCCTGTATGCGGCGGCCTCCGACGTGCGTCTCGCGGCCCACCGCACCGCCCAGCCGCAGCGGTGGGAAGCGGCGGGCGTCGTTGACGGTCAGCAGTCCGTCCAGCCGTCCCGACCACTGGGACCCGGTCGACCGGGCGGCGTGCACCACCTCGTCGAACGGTGTGTCGGCCCGGTCCAGGTCGTCCCACCAGCCGTCGGCGGTCGCATCCGGGTCGGGTGCGGCATCCCCCGTGTCGGCGGGGTGTACGACGGTGTTGAGGAAGCATCCGAGTACCGGCGCGGCAGCGGCGGGGCGCCCACCCCAGGGATATCCGATGGGCGACACCTGTCCGGTTCCGTGGAGAACCGCGGCCGCCGCCCGGCAGGCGTCGAGGAGAGCCGGGAACGGCACACCGGCCCCGGCCCCGGCCCCGGGCGCGGGCATCCGGGTCTCGGCCGTGCCGGTGGATGGCGTACCGGCGCGGTGGAGGTCCGCACGGGGTGCGGGGGCCTTCTCACGCACCGCACGCAGCCGCTCGCCCCAGTACGCGAGCGCAGCGGGCGAGCTCGCGCGGTGTTCGGCGTCGAGCTGCAGCAGGACCGCCTCGCGGTACGCCGTCAGTTCAGCGGCCGCGTCGGCGGGCGAGACGTCCTCAGGTCCCGAGTCGTCGCGGTAGGCGGCGCCGAGCCCTTCGACGAGAAGGGCGAGGGACTGGCCGTCGCAGGCGGCGTGGTCCAGGACCACGGCGAGCACCTCCTCCTCGGTGTCCCGGCCGCCCCGGGCCAGATACAGCCGCAGCGGCGCGCCTTTCGCGGTCCATTCGCCGAGCACGCGGCGCAGCGCCCCGGTCGTGTCCTCACCGGGTGCGCACTCGACCTCCGCCACCGGCACGTCCGGCTCCGCCACGCGGAGCACGGGAGTGGCACGCACCACGGACGGACGGGAACGCAGCGCGGGGTGCAGGGCGGCGAGATGCTGGGCGGCCGTTCGCAGCCGCACCGGATCGATGGTGCCGCGCGGGAAGGCGAAGAACAGCGGGACGATGTCCGGGCGGCCGGCGGGGTCGAGGGAACGCGCCAGCACGAAGCGCCGCTGGGCCCCTGTGACGGGCAGCAGGATCGTTCCTGCGTCGCCTGTGCCCAGGCGCTGGTAGCGCTCCAGGTACTGGGTGGTGATGCTGGCGGGCACGTGACTCCATTCGTACGGCGGGAACGGCCGGAACGGCGGGAAGGGCGGGAAAGGGGTGACGGGCGGGAAAGGGGTGACGGGCGGGACGATCCGGTGAGACACCGGGCCCCGGTCAGCCGGCGCTCACGCTCTCCGCCGGACCTTCGTCGTCCACCGGGGCGGGCAGTTCCCGCATCCGGCGCAGCGGGGACAGCAGCAGCGGGAGCGGAACGGCCAGGAAGCCGGCCGCGCAGACGAACAGTGCGGTCCGCGTCCCGAACGCGCCCGCCACGGCGCCGCCGGCGAGCGCGCCGAGCGGCAGGGTGCCCCACATCAGGAAGCGCAGGGTGGCGTTCATCCGGCCCAGCAGCCTTGGCGGGCAGAGCGCCTGACGGAAACTCACCTGGGCGATGTTGTAGACGACCGCGCCGAAGAAGACCGCGCCGGAGGCGATCGCGAACATCACGGCGGACGCCCCCCGGCCCGACAGCGGCCACAGCAGCGCGAACGGGCCGGTGACGAGTGGGGACAGCCAGATCATGCGGGCATGGCCGAACCGGTCGGCCAGCTTGCCGGCACAGAGCGCACCGGCCAGACCTCCCACCGCGGACGCCGAGAGCATCAGGCCCACGGCGAGGGGCTCCAGGCCGAGCACCCTCACCAGGAAGACGGTCTGAGTGGCCATGACGATCGCGGTGAAGAAGTTGCCCAGGCCGGTCGCCACGGCTATGACCCGCAGCAGCGGGTGCCCGAGTACGAAGCGCAGGCCCTCCGCCACGTCTGCGCGCAGCGAAGCGCCGGGCAGCGCCTCCGGCTTGCTCTCGGGCTGTCTGATCCCCCGGAGGAACAGGGCGGACACGGCGTAGCCGATCGCGTCGGCGACGATGGCGAAATGCGCTCCGACGAGCTGCACCAGGCCGCCGCCGAGGCCGGGGCCCGTCACCTGCGCCGACGAACGGACCGTCTCCAGGGCCCCGTTGCCCGCGACCAGCTGCTCCCTGGGCAGCAGCTGAGGCAGATAGCTCTGGTGGGCCACGTCGAAGAAGACGGTCGCCACGCCGGTGACCAGAGCCACCGCGTACAGCTGAGGCATCGTCAGGACACCTGCGACGGCGGCCGACGGGATGCTCGCCATCGCCGCGGCGCGCACCAGGTCGACCCTGATCATCAGTGACAGCTTGCGCATCCGATCGACCCATGCCCCGGCCGGCAGCCCGATGAGCAGGAACGCGGCGGTCTCGGCCGCGGTGAGCAGGCCGACCTGGAAGGCGGTCGCCTCGAGTTCGAGGACGGCCACGAGTGGCAGCGCGACCAGGGTGACCTGGGCACCGACCTGCCCCGCCGCGGCACCGGCGAGCAGAAGACGGAAGTCACGCATACGGAACAGGCCGCCGGAAGCGGCCCTAGACAAAGGGGGCATACACGCAACCTTCACCGGAGGTTGATCAAAGAACCAAAGCACGAAGAGTGATTTCAGCCAGATTTTGCGGCTGATCCCCACTCAAGCGCCAAATAGCCAATCAAAAATGGCCGACCGTCGGATGAACTTCGGTGCCCCGCCCGCCCGGAAGCCCGTCGCGACCCTCGGCGGATCGGCGTGACACGGGCCGCCCCTGAGAACGGCACGCCTCCTGTACCCACCGATCGTACGGTTGACTGGAAATCAACCCTCGCCTGCCGGTCATCGCCCTCGAAGGCCACGTCAGCGCCTTGCCGACGCCCGGTGGGCCGACTTCACGCCACGGCCTGCTGCGGCGGCCGAGGTGCGGTACGGGTGGTGGGTGCGGAGGACTTCCAGGATCCGTCGGCGTCCTGTCGGTGCGCATGGGCGAGCATGTCCTCGATCCAGCGCTGGTCCGGCTCCTCGGCGAGGACCGTGGCACGCGCGCAGAGCGGGACCGCGTCCTCGGGCACCGACTCCCCGCGGGCCGGAAGCAGTCTGCGAGTCGGGGGCCTAGGATCCGGTGCCGAGGCAGGAAAGAAGGCCGCGTGGCAGGCACCGGTCCACATCGATCCGGGGGGATCAGCAGCACATGCGTATCGGGGTCTATCTCGCACATCCACGTCCCGGCAGCTTCAACCACGCCGTCTTCGACGCCGTCCTCGACGAGTTGGACGGATGTGGAGCCGACGTCGTCGCGCACGATCTGTATGCCGAGGGGTTCTCGCCGGTGCTGACCGCCGACGAGACGGAGACGGTCCAGGCGGCGGAGGACACCCTCGATCCGCAACTGGCCGTGCACCGCGCCGAGGTGGCCACGTTCGACGCCGTGGTGTTCGTCCATCCCAACTGGTGGGGCATGCCGCCTGCGGTCCTCACCGGCTGGGCGCAGCGGGTGCTCGTACCCGGCGTCGCCTACAAGCTGGGCAGCGCCGAGGGCGAACCGGTGGGGCTGCTGCGAGCGGGCCGGGCGCTCGTGCTGAACACCTCGGACACTCCGGCGGAACGCGAACACAGCGAGTTCGGGGACCCGTTGGAGCGCATCTGGTCGGCGTGCGTCCTGCCGTACGTCGGTGTCGACGACGTACGCCGGGTCGTCTTCCGCACGGTCACCGACTCGACGGACGAGCAACGCGCGGACTGGCTCCTCGCGGCGCGCCGGGAGGCCGCGGCGCTGCTCGACGGCTGATCCCGGCGAGTCAACGGCGGGGCGCGGGCCCGGGAGCGGGTGCGGGCCCGGGAGCGGGCGCGGGTGCGGGCCCGGGAGCGGGTGCGGGCCCGGGAGCGGGCGCGGGAACCGGTCCGGGCCCGGGCGCAGGTGCCGGTCCGGGCCCGGGCGCGTCGAGGAAGCGGTGCAGGGACTCCTTCACGGCGCTGACGAACGCGTCCCGAACCGGGCCCGGTACGCGGTCGAGGGAGAGGTACGGGTTGAGGTCCTCCAGTTCGACCAGCAGCAGTTCCCCCTCCCGGGTCCGGCAGGCGTCGACGCGCTGGATGCCGTGGTGGAGGGTGTTCCAGTCGATGAAGCGACGTGCGAAGGACAGGTCCGCCCCGGTCGGCTCGTACGGCTCGAGGACCCAGCGCCGTCCGGGGTCGGGGGCGTACAGGGCGTACTGGAAGGCGTCGTCGACGAAGTAGAAGGACACCTCGTGGCGGAAGTCCACCCGCGGCTGGACGAGCAGGTCACCGCGTGCGGCGAGCCCGGGGAGAGCCTCCTGCGGTACGAACTCGAGCCCTATGGAGTCGGCGCCCGCCTTGGGCTTCACCACGTACTCGGCCGTCTCGGGGAGACGGGTCAGATGCTCAGGCCGGTCGACGGTGGGGATGACCGGGTATCCGGCGACGGTCAGGTCCAGCAGGTACTGCTTGCCGGCCATGTCGCCCCGCCCGGACAGCGGGTTGTAGACCCGAGTCCCCCGCGCCGCGGCCTGCTCCCGGAAGGCGTCGTACTCGGCCTGGTGGTGCAGTACGGGGCCGCTGTTGCGGACGACGACCGCGTCGAAGGCGTCCATCAGCGCCGTGGTGTCCTGCGGGTGGCACAGCGCGATGCCGAAGTCCTCCCGCAGCCTCGCCGTGAGGAGGATGTCCTCGTCGCAGTAGCGCCGCCCGCGAGCCGGGTAGGCGAGGTCGGTCACGTACAGCAGGCGGGGGCGGGCGGCGGCGGGCACGTCTTCTCCTCCGGCGGTGGGCTCGGACCGGCATCAACCTACCCAGTCGGCTCCGGCGCCCCGGACGCGGGATGGTCGCCCGCGATCGGTGAAGCGGAACGGAGTGTGTGAGGTCAGTGCCGGGACCCGGGGCGGGACAGCGCCGCGTGTGCCGTCTTCCGCGCGTGGCCCGCGGCGTCCGCCACCGTACGGTCCGGGTGGTGGGCGTGGAGCGTGTCCAGGATGCGCAGCGAGGTGCCCGGGTCGGCGTCGGCCAGGGCGTCGGCGAGCGCTGCGGCGCCGCCGGGCCAGCCGGCCGCGGCCGTGTCGAAGGCCGGGAGGAGAGTCGTGGGCGGGATGTCGACCGGATGCGGGACGCCGGTGCCCCCCGTGGTGTCGCGGCGTTTGACGTGGACCAGCATGTCGTCGATCCAGCGCTGGTCCAGCTCCTCGACGAGCACCGTCGCGCGTGCGGTGAGCGGGACGGCGTCCTCGGGGACGGACTCCCCCCGTGCCACGAGCAGCCGGCGGGCGGTCGCCCCTGTCACCGGGTCGGCGAGGGCCGCGTGGAGCGCGGTGCCGGGGACGGCGGCGAGGTCGAGACGGGCGAAGTACTCGGACGTGCGGGCGGCGTTGGCGTCGTCCGATCTGGCCGCGGAGACTGCTCCGAGCAGTTCGCCCCACGCCTGGTCGGTGCCGCCGTTGCGGGTCGCCCACGCGGCGAGCGCAGCGGAGGCGAGCTGGGTGGGCCAGTGCCGGATCGCGGCGATCGTCGTGGCCGCGTCCCAGCCGGTGACGGTGTCCTGGTCGGGGGCCGCCACATGACCGGCGGTGATCACGAAGCGCATGACGGCGGCGCCGAGCGGGGTCAGACCGTAGGCGTCCCCGGTGCGGAACACACATCCGGTCTCGGCGAGCCGGTCCACGACGCCCGCCAGACCGCGCGCCGGTGCCTCGAGTTCGGCGCGGTCGGCCTCGGTGCGGCCGGGCATCCCGAGAAGGGCGGAGAGCTCCCTCGGCGACGGGAGCTCGTAGGCGACGGGGGCACTGCCCGGTACGGGTGCGGGCGCGTCCTCGAGCTCGGGCGGTACGCCGTCGTCCTTCGCGTCGCAGACCTTGCGCACCACCGAATCGGGGGTGCAGCCCCGTTCGTAGAGCGAGTAGAGGATGTGCGCCGCGTCGAACGAGTAGGCGTCGTCCGGGCCGTCGGCCGGGGGAAGCCGTTCGGCCTGTGCGGCCAGGATGTCGGCGGCCAGCTCGACGAGTTCCCGCGGGGTGCCGTCGGTCCACACGGCGGTGGCGGGGCCGGGGAGCCCGCAGCGTTCCGCGACTTCGCGCAGCTCGTCGTCGAAGGTCCCGGCGGCCAGGGCCGCGGGCAGCGGTGCGGTGCTCAGCAGCCCCCGGATCTCGTCGGGCGCGGGGAGGGAGGACGGCGGCGGCAGGGGGACGGACGAGTCGCCGTAGTAGTCGAGATGCTCGTCGAGCATCCGGTCGGCGAGCGCCGTGTGCGGCATCGCCTCGGGCCCGGGAGCGAGTGAGGCGTGCGGCCCGGAGAGCGCCTCGCTGAGGCCGACCGCCGACCAGCGGTCGGTCAGCGCGGCGGCGACGCGGTCGAGTTCACCGGTGAGCGCGTCGTCCGGACGGTCGGCCGCCAGCGGGGGTGCGGGCAGCAGGGGGCCGGCGGGCGACGCCTCGCGGGTGTCGCGGGCGAACGCGGCGACGAGTGCTTCCGCGAGACGGGCGCGTACGGAGAAGGTCCGGTCGGCGAGGTCGGAACGGTGCAGCGGCTCGGGGAGGGCCGGCCGGTCGGCGTGCGGCATGCTCTCGTGGGCGTCGAGCCAGGCCCGTACGGCGGCGGCGTCGTCGGCGTCCACCCCGTCGGCGGTCAGCAGCGACGCGTACCAGCGGTGCCAGGTCAGGTTCGCCGGGTCGGCCATCGCACGGCGGAACTCGGGGACGGCCTCCTCGACGGCGGCGAGCAGCCGGGCATGGCGCTTGGCGTTGAGGCGGTCCGCCGCGCGGACCCGGTCGGCGAGGGCGGCGAGGGCGTCCGGTACGGCGTCCAGTTCGTCCTCCGCGGCGAACAGCAGCAGCGGCAGGTCCTCGTGCAGCACCTGACGCAGCAGCGCGGGCGTCGGTTCCGGCACGCCCGCCCGGCGGTCGGCGCCGCGCAGCGCGAGCATCGTGAGCACCGCGTCCGTGGCGCGCACGGGCAGCGGGACGGCTCTCTCCCGGGCGGCCCAGGCGAGGAAGTCGTCACAGCCTGTGTTCAGGGTGTTCGCATGAGTCACTGGTGCAGCATAGGGGGCGGGCGGATACGGCAGAACCAGTTCACCCCCCTGGGCTGCGGGCCGCGCCTCACCTGCCGGTGCACCATCCTCCGCATCCGCGCGGACGCGTTCGCCCGACGCCCGCCTCCGCGCGGCCGTCGTCGACCGACTCACCTTCAACGGCGTCGTCATGGCCTGCGGGCCGGACCCGGAAACGGCGGGCGTGCCGCGACTGCGCCGCGTGCGTACGCTCAGCTCAGCTCAGCTCAGAGCACAGAAGGGCCTCTGCGGGAGGCTCGTTCGCCGGTGACTTTTGGAGGACATTGTGCCGCGCCAGAACGCCCGCGACGTGCTCGTGTTCGATGTCAACGAGACGCTCAGCGACATGAGCCCGCTGGGAAGCCGCTTCGAGGAGATCGGCGCCCCGCCGTCCTTGTTCCGTCTCTGGTTCGCAGGCGTCCTCCGTGATGGCTTCGCACTCACCGCGGCCGGAACGTTCGCGGAGTTCTCCGCCGTGGCGCGAGAAGGACTGCGGGGATTGTTGCCGAGCGTGCCAGGGTGGTCCGGAGACGTCGAGGAGGCGGCCGGTCACGTGCTGGACGGGTTGTCCCGCCTGGAAGTGCACCCGGATGTGCCCGACGGCGTACGTGCTCTTCGAGAGGAGGGATTCCGGCTGGTGACCATGACCAACGGCAGCTCGCAACTCAGCGAACGACTCCTTGGCCGGGCCGGGCTCACGGACTGCTTCGAGAGCCATCTGGACGTGAGCGGGCCACGCTGCTGGAAACCGGCCCGAGCCGCCTACCGGTACGTCGTGGAACAGGCTGGAGTACGTCCGGACGAAGCGGTGCTGGTGGCAGTTCATCCGTGGGACATCGACGGTGCGCAGCGCGCGGGACTCCGGGGCGCATGGCTGCGGCGGGGAGCGGCGCACTATCCGCAGGTCATGCTGAGTCCCACGTACACGACCGAGGACCTACGGGAACTCGAGCAGACACTCGCGTAGCCCCCCGCCTCCCCCGCCGACGTGATGCTCCCCGACTTCCCACCCCCGGGGACCGCCACCGAGCGGGTTCCACCACTGTCGTACGACGGATCCGCGACTGCCGATGGTCGGTGGAGCAGGTCCGCGGGCTGGGGAGCCGGCGGCCCGGGAACTCGACGTGGCGGCCGTGGCCAGGCGTCGCTGAGACCGGGCAGGCGCATCATGGGAGCATCGGGGTGCGACTCTCGTCAGGGCTGACGGCGGACCTGGTGACCGAAAGCATCGGTGGTGCGCATGAGTCAGGACCGGCCAGTCCGGCCAATGGACACCGTCGGTTTCGATGCCTTCGACTCCACGCCCATGGCCGTCGTCATCACCTACGGGCCCGAGCACCGGATCGCCTACAGCAACGCGGCCTACCGCAGACTGTTCGGCGACCGCCCCCTGCACACACCGGTGCGCGAGGTGTTCCCCGAGCTGGCCCGGACCTCGTACTTCGAGCTCTTGGACCAAGTGCTGGCCACGGGCCGTGGCGAGGTGCTCACGGCTGCCCCCACCGGTCTGCCGGGGGCAGGCGGCGAGGAGACGCCGAGATACATCACCTGCAGCGTGTCGCGGCTGACGTCGGCCGACGGCACCCAGGGCCTCCTCGGACTGTGCGTGGAGGTCACAGACCAGGTGACCGCCGCGGAACGGATCCGCGTCCTGTCCGAAGAACGCCGACGCGCCCTGCTGCGGTACGCCAGCCTGGTCACCGCGGGCTCGCAGGTGATCTGGGTGATGGCCGCCCAGGGCGGGGTCATCGAGCGGAGCCCCGGCTGGGAGCAGGTGACGGGGCAGAGGTGGGAGGAGTACCGGGGCGACGGCTGGGCGGAGGTGATCCACCCCGCTGACCGGGAGCGCGTCGTGCGGGACTGGTACCGGGCCCTGGCCGAGGTGCCGCCGCGGTTCACCACCTCCTACCGGGTGTGCACGGTGGACGGGAGCTACCGGCACGTCGCCGTCGAGGCCGCGCCGGTCATCGACGGTGACGAGGTGCTGGAGTGGGTGGGCACCTGCAGGGACGTCGAGCAGGAGTGGCAGGAGACACGCCGCGAGGAGCTTCTGGCCCGCGCCAGTGCCGCCACCGCCGGGATCGTACGGCTGGAGGAGATGCTCGTCGCGCTCACCCATGTGGTCGTGCCCGACGTGGCCGACAGCTGCGCTGTCTACCTCTTCCCCCAGGCGCTGCCGCACCCCGACGGCATCCGGTCGGCCGAACGCGTCGCCGCCACCACCCGGCCGGACCTGCCGGAGCTGCCGCCGCACCGCGAGGAGCACCTGCACCCCGGCAGCCCCCTGGCACGCGCCGTCGAGCAGCGCACCCCGCTCCACGCCGTCTTCCCGCCCGGCTCACCCCCGTCCGAACTCGGCTCGCCGGGTACGGAGCCGTGGCTGCCGCCCGGAGCGAACAGCGTGATCCTGCTGCCCGTCGTCGTCGAAGGCACCGTCGCGGCCCTGGTGACGGCCTCCGCGAGCGGAAGCCGCCCACCGCTGGGCCAGCCCGAGACCGAACTCCTGGGGCTTCTCCTGGAACAGGCCCACGAACCACTCAGCAGCGCCCTGGAGTACCAGCGCACCAAGCAGGTGGCCCTCGCCCTCCAGCGCAGCCTGCTCCCCGACCCACCGGACCCGCCCGACCTGGACCTCGCGGTGCGCTATCGCCCGAGCAACGCCGCTGCCGAGGTCGGCGGGGACTGGTACGACTCCTTCGAACTGGCCGACAGAACCCTGGTGCTCAGCATCGGAGACGTCACCGGGCACGACCTGCCCGCAGCGGTCACCATGAGCCAGCTGCGCAACATGCTGCGCGGGCTCGCCCTGGACCGCCAGGAAGCCACCGGCGACGTCCTGTGCCGTCTGGACCGCTCGGTGCAGGCCCTCTACCTGGAGTGCACCGCGACCTGCATCCTGGGCCGGGTGGAACGAGAGGCCACCGGCCTGTTCACGTTCCACTACTCCGTGGCCGGGCACCCGCCACCGCTGCTGGTGGAGGCCGACGGCACCGCGCGCTTCCTGACCGCGGCCCACGCCCCGCTGCTCGGCCTCGTTCCGGAACCCCACTACGACAGCGCGGTCGAAACACTGCCCGGCGGTTCCACGCTGCTGCTGTACACCGACGGACTCGTCGAGCGCCGCGACGAGGACATCGACGTCAGCCTGGAACGACTGCGCAGCCACGCCTCCGACACGGTCCGGCTGCCGCTGGGTGCCTTCTGCGACGCACTCCTGACCACGGTCCCCACCGCCGACAGCGACGACGACGTGGCCATCGTGGCCCTGCGAGTGCCCCAGGTTCCGTGACCGGCCCTGCCACGGGTATCCGCAGTCGTCGAGGACATGGGAGAGACAGCGGTCGAGGCCGGGCTCCGCCCGGCCTTTGTTCCTTTGGTGACCATCACGTGCGGGTTGTCGGTCCGCCGGCCGTCGCGATGGTCAAGGCATCGCTGCAGCACTGTCCCAGGAGGCGGGGTCCAGCGGCACGAGGTGGGTCGTTTGCCGAGCCGGACCGTCTGGGCCACCGGGTTCACGTCGCAGATCCGCAGCAGGCGGATACCCGAGCCGTGGCCTGAGGAGGAGCCTCGTCGGCGCGACGCTCCGTCGTCAGGGGTGCGGGACCACGGCCACCGGACAGCCGGCGTGGTGGAGGGCGGCGTGGGCGACGGAACCGATGCGGGTCCCTACCGGGGCGCGGCGCGCACGGCGGCCCACCACCAGAAGCCCGGCCTGCGAGGCGGCCGACAGCAGGACCTGCCCCGGGCTTCCGATCTCGACATGCTCTGTCACCGGTACGGCAGGGAACCGCTCACGCCAAGGCCTGAGCGCCTCCTGAAGCGCCTTCTCCTCGAACGGCACGAGCCCTCCCGCCTCGTCGGCGAGCCTCATCGAGCCCGGGCTGTAGCCGAAGACCGGCGGCAGGCTCCAGGCCCGCACCGCGCGAACGGAGGCACCGCGTGCGGCAGCGGCTTCGAAGGCGAAGCGCAGCACCGGCTCGCTGTCCTCCGGCGTACCCTGCTGGCCCACGACGATTTCACCTGTGTCGGCCCGGGGCATCTCCTTGTCCCGGGTGCGTACCGACACGACGGGTTTCGTCGCTGCGGCGATCACCTGCTGGCCGTACGAACCGAGAAGGAAGCCGATCAGCGCGCCGTGCCCCCGTGAACCGATCACCAGCATGTCGGACCTCTCCGTCTCACCCAGGAGAGCGGAGACAGGCACGTCCGGCACGACTGCTCCAGTGACGGAAAGCCCTGGGTACCGGCCGAGCACGTGCGTCTCGGTCTCATGCAGGATTCCGCAGGCGGACAGGGCCTGCGCTTCCCGGTCCTGGACGACGGGTACGTCCAGGGGCTGCCAGAGCCAGGCATGCACGATGCGGAGCGGGATCCCACGGAGCACGGCTTCACGTGCTGCCCAGTCGGCTGCCGCCAGGCTCTCCGGTGATCCGTCCACACCGACCGATATCGCGCGGGCCATGAGGTGCCTCCGTACGGTTTCCACGGGCACGGCCGGACAAGCCCGCCCTCTGTCCGTTCAGCATCCGGGAGCGATGCGCGGTGCGCGAGGGCCGATCGGCCCTGCATCACGGACGCACGGGCCGATGGCCGCTGCGAGGGAGGGCACGAGCGCCTCGGGGACGGCAGGCGGCCGCACGGTCCCCGTCCATGGGCCGGCCGGCCCATGCGTTCGCCAACCGGCAGAGCGACTCCGGTCGAAGACCCGTCATTGCACACCGCCAAGAGGAAGGGCGACGTCATGAAGGCGCTCGTGTTCCAAGGTCCTGGACAGACGTCCTGGCAGGACGTTCCCGGCCGCGGGATCAAGGACGCCGACGACGCGGTGATACGCGTCGACGCGGTCACCGGCTGCGGCACTGACCTGCACATCGTCAAAGGCGACGTTCCGGAGGTGAGCCCGGGCACGGTCCTGGCCATGAGGCCGTGGGTGACCGGGGCGGCCATGCCTCGGTCCTGCTTCAGCATCGGCCGGCAGCCTGCGGGACCGGTGACGTACGGACCGGTCGCCGTACTCGTCAGGTGATGACCAGCACGTCGGACACGGGCCTGCGAAGGGTTGCGGAAGCCTCAGGGCCGTAACCGAGGCGGATCATCATCTGCGCGTACCCCGTGGCGGATTCCGGATCGCGCAGCGCCCAGCGCAACTCCGGCCATTCCATTGCCTGCGAGTTGAGCGAAGTGGCGAGGTCGTCCTGCGTCGCCCGCAGCAGTACGCGCTCCATGGCCTGACCCGCGCGGAGCCAGTCCTCCCTCGTGTCCACACGCGTGCCGAGAACCGCCAGACAGGGCGACTGTTCGAACACAGCGGATCCGCGGCCCTCCACGCGTCGGCCCCGGGCGAAGTCACGTACCGGAGCCCGGCCGTCGTAGCGACGGGGCCCCAGGGCGTGAACCGGGATCCCTTCGGGCCTTGCACTGTCCGTGACCGCGGTCCATCGGGCGATCTCCTCCCGCACGGCAGGGGAGAGTTCCTCCGCGTGCTCGGCGTCCCGGACGAGATCGAGCACGGCCTGGGCCTGCCAGTCGCCCGGCAGGTCGAGCCGTGCCCCTTCGGACAGCGCAGCACCGCGCAGTCCGTCGAGCAGAGCATCGGGAACGGCCTCATCGCTGAAGGGTTCCCTGCTGGTGTGCCGCCTGCCAATTGCCGGATACAGGTCGGCGATGTCGTCCCGCCCGGTGTTGGGGACAAAGGTGATCACGGCGAGGGCGTCCGTGTCCCTGGCGTCCGGCAGCAGTCTGACCTGCGGTTCCCAGCCCGCGTGCGCCGCTGCGACCCGGAGGTTGAACAATGCGGCACCGCACCCGAGGTGCAGCCCGCGTGCGGAGGGGTCCGTGTGCGGCATCCCGCGACCGGGGTCGATACGCATCGACAGCACGCCGTCGGCCTCCGCGTAGCGGAACCGCCAGGGCTGTGCGTTGTGCATGGACGGTGCCCTGGTGGCGTCGGCGATCCACGAGGTCAGCGATGTCGAATCAGGTGTACGGACAGGCATTGCGGCCACCTCCGGGAATGCGGTCACCTTCAGGGTTGCCGGTGAGGGAGCGAAGAGGGGGGGCCAAGGGGGGCATCACCGGGGCCGAACGGCCCTGGGCCCGGGGTTCAGGGCCCGACGCCGCGGTCAGGAGGTCGGGGGCCGTATCGACGAGCGGGTCTCCGGGCTCCTGTGGCGCCTGCTGCCCGGGTGCCCGGTGACCGTTGGCGAGAGCGGTTGCACTCCGCCGTCGCACAGCGCAATGAAGCTCAGTCGCCACAGCGGCCCCAGAATTCGAGGCGGCGACCAATCCGCTTCGCCCAGGGCTCCGAATGCCCCTGTGAGCCGCTGCTTTGGCTGCGGTCGGACGTAGCAGCCAAAGCAGCGGTGGCACCAGTGCTCCATCGCCAACGGCCCGCTCCCATGGGGGCCTCGATGAAGGGAATGAGCAGCGTGATAAGCCGTCGCATCTCACGGACGATTGCACTCGCCGCATTGCCGGCCGCCCTTGCACTCGGCCCGGCAGGCCACGCGTTGGCCGCCGAGAACCAGAGCTACCAGATCGACCTGCAGCAGCTGAACGACTCGGGTGCCTCCGGCACGGCCATGGTCAGCCTGGAGGGGACCGAGCTCACGGTGAAGATCGAGGCCGAGGGCCTGGTGCCCGGCGCCCCGCACGCCCAGCACATCCACGGCTCGACGAAGGGCAAGAACTTCCACTGCCCTGACGCGAGCGCCGACAAGAGCGGTGACGGCATCGTCTCCACCGTCGAGGGCTTGCCCGACTACGGGGACATCAACATCTCGCTGACCACCAAGGGCGATACGAGCAAGGAGAGCGGCCTTGCCGTCGACCGGATGCCAACCGCGGACAAGAGCGGGAAGCTCTCCTACGAGCGCACCATCACGGTCTCCCGGGCGGTCGCGGATCACTTCAAGAACCTGCACATCGTCCAGCACGGTATCGACGTCAACGACAACGGCACGTACGACATGGACGCCGGCAAGAGCGAACTCGACCCCAAGCTTCCGTTGGAGGCCACCGCGCCCGCCAACTGCGGCATGGTCCACGGTGCTTCTATCGGCGAAATGCCCGAAGGCGGGGTCGAAACCGGCACCGGACCGGTCGACAACGGGACGTCCACCCAGCTCATGGCCCTCGGCGGCACGGGCCTGCTCGCCGCTGCGGCCGCAGCGACGATCGCAAGGCGGCGCCAGGGCAACGGGCACTGAGGATCGTCGTGAACCGTGATCCCTCCCCCCGACGGCTTCTGGCCGGCGGACGCCGCGGCATCCTGACGGCCGCCGGGGGGCTTGCCGCGCTGTCGCTCCTCCTGCTGGCCGTGGGGGGACTGCTGCGACACGAGTCCATGTCCGTACCGGCCGCGCCGGCCCCGCCGACGGCCACGGCCGGCGAAACGGAGGCTCATGAGCAGGCCGCGGGCCGAGATCCACACCGTCCAGATCCTCAGGACGGCTCGGCCGTCACCCCGCTGGGGCGGTCGGTTCCAGTCAGCGTGGCCGTACCGTCCCTCGAGATCACCTCCTCGCTGGAGAAGCTCGGCCGAGACCGTACCGGGGCCATGGAAACACCGAAGAACACCGACCTGGCCGGGTGGTACGCACCGGGCCCCAGTCCCGGTGAGCAAGGTCCTGCGGTCATCGCTGGACACGTCACCTGGAACGGTGAGCCATCGGTCTTCCACCGCCTTGGCGAACTTCGGTCGGGCGACGCCCTTCACGTCACCCGGACCGATGGCACCACGGTGATGTTCACCGTGGACCGAGTCGAGCAGTACCCGAAGAACGAATTCCCCACGGTGGAGGTGTACCGCAATCTCGACCATGCCGGTCTGCGTCTGATCACCTGCGGGGGCGACTACTCCACCCAGGACCGCCGCTACACCGACAACGTGGTCGTGTACGCGTCCCTGTCCAGGGTCGTCCTTTGAGTCGCCTCAGTCAGCAGGGGCCGAACGGCCCTTCGAACCCAACGAGGGCTGGATGTCCCTCCGCTGTGCCCTATCGGCCTCTCCTCCCAGCGCGATGGCAGTGCGACGGTTGCCGTAGGTAAGGATTCGGCACCAGCACAAGCAGGTGAAGACCATGTGGTTGCCCTTGGTTGTGGGAGTGGATGGAGCCTCGTATGCCTCGGCCGCCTGAGGACGTTGTCGTGAAACGATCGGTCAGTCGCTCAGGATGCGCTCCCACAGCAGCCCGTCCTGCCAGCTCCCGTCGAGGAAGATTGATGAGTGCGCGACGCCGTAGGGGCTGAACCCGTTGCGGCGCAGCACCCGTTGCGAGACCGGCCAGCCTATGTGAGCCGCAGGAGCCGGGACTTGTTCTGGACTTTCCGGTCGCCTGGCGATGGCGGCCTTCGGGCCCCGCCGCTACGGCGGGGGCCGTCGTCGTCAGGCCTCTCCGCGCAAAGAGGCTCTCGCAGCGTCGATGAAGCGCAGGCGTGTGAACGTGAGGTCGTGGCGGAAGTAGGCCCGCGCGGCGCTCAGAGTCTCGGCGTCGTAAGGGGAGCCTGCCTCCTCGGCGGCCAGAAACTCCATCACCTTGTCCCGGCCCACGGAGACGGTGAGGTGCAGGTGCTCGCCCGCCATGGTCACTGCGGCGGGTGCCTCCACTTCGAGCACGGCGACGTGAGTGGTCATCGTCGCATCGTCGGTGCCGGTGATGATGTCGCGTGCGTTGCTGTAGCGCCCGCTGTCAATCTCTTCGTAAGCCTCCTCGATCCGCCGGGCGTAGAGGTTCGCCCCGGCGAGGAAGTTGGAGTAGGCGGTCTGCAGGAGCTCCCGCAGCCACTGCCGGTGCTGGGCGGCGACCTGAGTGTCCACCTGGTAGCGGGCACCGTGGGCTGCGTGGCGTGCGGCGGCGACGGCGCCGGCCGCGCCGATCCCCGCGCCGCATAGTGCCGCCGCGGCCGCGATGATGCCGATGGCCGGCTCGCTGCTCATGGAAGACCCCCCGTCCCGGTGCCACTGGTCGGGCACCGGGGTGCATTCTGCCGTGCGCCGGCCGGTGCGTGGGTATCGCCGCTGCCTTCCTGGGAAGCGTTGATGTCGTGTCGCGGAGGTTCGATCCGCCCGCCACATGCACCTGTCACGCGTGCGCCGTCCGGACGCCAGGGCCCGCATCTTGATGCGCGCCCGGCTCTCCTGCGCCGAGACGGCCTGGTCGAACGGACTGATGACCTCGTCCAGCACATCGGCGGCCGACTGCGAGAGCAGCGTCAAAAGGATCGGGTGCCTGCGCTGCGGCTCACGCCGGTCCAGCGACTGCGCGGTCAGCCGACGACCGACCGCCGCCAGAAACCGGCGCCGCACCAAAGCCAGCTACGCGGCGCGGGCCTGGAGCCCTGTTCCTGCAAGCACTTCATGCGGGCGTGTGTCGAACGGGGGACCGGGTGGGCCGGCAGGGACCGGCGGCGGTGGAGCACCAGGTCGGCGGTACCGTCGAAGGCGATCCGGTGTTTGCCGCCGAGCAGCAGGGTGCCCTGCTCGCGTACCCGGTCGACGCGCTCGTCGGTCCGGTCGGTGTCCACGGTGGCCGGGTCCTCGCCTTCCAGGCCGAGGACGACGGCCTTGTCGGAGCCGTGGCCGTGCCGGGTGGCCCCGAGCGAGCCGAAGAGTTCCGCCCGTACCCGCTGCACGGAGTCCAGCAGGCCTTCATGGTCCAGGAGTTCGGTGAACCGGCGGGCCGCCCGCATCGGCCCCACCGTGTGCGAGGAGGAGGGGCCGATGCCGGCGGAGTACAGGTCGAAGACGCTCAGCGCCATCAGAGTGCCCCCAGGGCCTGGAACTCGCGCATCGCGTCCAGCAGCCGCCGCGCCAGGTGGTCGGCGAACGAGGCGCGGGGCAGCAGCCGGTAGACGGGTTCGTCGTCGATCTGCCAGAGCAGCACCGGGACGGGTCCGACCGTGGTGGCGACCGCCTGGCCGGGGCCGAAGGACCGGGGGTGCAGGTCCAGCGGGCAGCCCTTCTCGAGCACGTGGCGGGCGGCCTGGCCGCCGAGTTCCAGCGTGGTCCGGTTGGCGGAGACGTCCACGGCCGAGCCCGGCTCCGCGGCGAGCGCACCGGTGAGCTCCGCGACCAGGCCGGGGGCGTCGGTCCGGGAGACGACGAGCCACTCGTCGGGGCCGAGCCACAGCGCCTTGTGCGGTCCGTGGCCGGAGGTCACGCCGCAGTGCTCCGGCAGTGGTGATCCCAGTACGGAGCTGATGCGGCGCGCGGCCGGCGAGGCGGGGTCGACCCGCAGGCTCACCATGGTGATGAACGGCCTTTCACACAGGGTGAGTCGGCGGGCGGCACCCGACGAGGCGGCGTTCATACGGTCGGGCAAGTGGGCGAGCGGGCTGCGGCGCAGCGTTGCCGGGCCGGCGGTGGTCGGGTCAGCCATCACGCCTGCTCCCTTCGGGGTCGTAGAGCACGGGGTCGGCCACCAGGACCGGGACGAGGGCGTTGCCGACCGGCGCGAGGAGGGTGTCGCCGATACGGTCCCGGCCGCCCGCGACGAGGGCGAGCGCGAAGGGCCGGCCGAGGGCGGGGCTGTGATAGCTGGAGGTGACGTGGCCGAGCATGGAAACGGGGCCGGCTTCGGGGGTGACGGGGACCCCGGGGGCGATGATCTGGGTGCCTTCCGGCAGCCGGGTCGTGCGGTCCTCGGGCAGGAGTCCGACCAGGTGTTTGCGGTCGGGTCGGGCGGTGTCGGGCCGGGCGTGGGAGCGCCTGCCGATGAAGTCCTTCTTCCGGGAGACCGCCCAGCCCATACCGGCGTCCTGCGGCGTCACGGTGCCGTCGGTGTCCTGGCCGACGATGACGTAGCCCTTCTCGGCCCGCAGCACGTGCATGGTCTCGGTCCCGTACGGGGTGATGCCGTACGGGAGGCCCGCGGCATGGACCTGCTCCCACACGGCCAGGCCGTACCAGGCGGAGACGTTGATCTCGTAGGCGAGCTCGCCGGAGAAGGAGATGCGGCAGATCCGGGCCGGGATCCCGGAGGCGAGAACGGTCTCGTGGAAGGCCATGAAGCCGAACGTCTCCGCCGAGAGGTCCAGGTCGGGTGCCAGCTGGGCGACGACGGCCCGTGAGCGGGGTCCGGCGACCGCGACGGTCGCCCACTGTTCGGTGACCGAGGTGCATCGCGCGTCGAGGTCGGGCCACTCGGTCTGCAGCCACTCCTCGAGCCAGTCCAGCACTCCGGCGGCGCCGCTCGTGGTGGTGGTCATGAAGTAGCGGTCCTCGGCGAGCCGGAGGGTCACCCCGTCGTCGAGAATCATCCCGTCGGCCTTGCACATCACGCCGTAGCGTGCGGAGCCGACGGGCAGCTTCTTGAAGGCGTTGGTGTAGACGCGGTTCAGGAACTCGCCCGCGTCGGTGCCCCAGATCTCGATCTTGCCGAGGGTCGAGGCGTCCATGACGCCGACGCTCTCGCGCACGGCGCGGCACTCGCGTGCCACCGCGGCGTCCATGTCCTCTCCCGGCAGGGGGTAGTACCACGGCCGCTTCCACTGGCCGACGTTCTCGAACTCGGCGCTGTGGGCGACGTGCCAGGGGTGGATGGATGTGGTGCGCTCGGGGTCGAACAGGTCGCCGCGGTCACGGCCGGCCAGGGCGGCGAACGCGACGGGCCGGTAGGGGGCGCGGTAGGAGGTGGTGCCGATGTCGCCTGGCGATGCCTGGTCGCCCAGTGCGGCGGCGATGACGCCGATGGCGTTGATCCCGGAGGTCTTGCCCTGGTCGTTTCCGGTGCCGATGGAGGTGTAGCGCTTGACGTGTTCGACGCTGCGCATACCGGCACCGGTGGCCCGCCACACACCGGCGACGGTCTCGTCGCGCTGGAGGTCGACGAAGTGGCTGTCCCAGTCTGCCGGTTCCCCGGTGAGGCCGGGCACCAGCCACAACGGGCGCACCGGCCCGGGTCCGGGTCCCGGGTCCTGGGCCGGCGTCACCCGCAGCACGGCCTCCGGCGTTTCGAACCCCGCCGCTTCGGCGGCGCGGATGCCCGCGAGCGCCCCTTCGGTCAGGCAGTCGGCGAGGTCGTACGTTCCGCCGGCGGCCCCGGCGGTCCGCAGGCCGCGTACGGTGCCGTCCGGTACGAAGGCGGCGAGGGCGTCGTCCCAGCGCAGGGAGCCCTGGCGCTGGCTGTGCAGGTGCACGACCGGGCTCCAGCCGCCGGAGACGGCGAGCAGGTCGCAGTGCAGGGATTCGGTGGCGCCGGTGAGCCGTCCCTCGTCGTCCAGGGCGCTGACAGTGACGCCGGTGAGGCGGGGGGCACCCTCGGTGCCCACGACGGCGCTGCCGGTCAAGACCCTCAACCGGGTTGCGTCGGCGACCTCGGCGGCCCGCAGGGAGAGTTCCGGTCGGGCGTCGACGACGGCTGCGACCTCGATGCCGTTCGCGTGGAGGTCGGCCACCGTGTCGTAGGCGCTGTCGTTGGTGGTGGCGACGACGGCTCGCGAGCCGGGGGCTACGGCGTACCTGTTGACGTAGTCGCGGACCGCCGAGGCGAGCATGATTCCGGGCCGGTCGTTGTCCTCGAAGACCAGTGGCCTTTCATGGGCGCCGGTCGCCACGACGACCTGACGGGCGCGGATGTGCCACAGGCGCTGGCGGGACAGGTGCTCGGGGGCGGCGGCGCCGAGGTGGTCGGTGCGCCGTTCCAGGGCCAGGACGTAGTTGTCGTCGTAGCAGCCGAAGGCGGTGGTGCGGCGCAGCAGGACGGTCTCGGGCGCGGACTCGAGTTCCGCGGTGGCGGACACGACCCAGTCGGCGGCGCTGCGTTCGGCCACGTTCCTGGTGTCGTCGGGGCGGGCCGCCCCCGGCGGGCACGACAGGAGCGCGCCGCCCGGTTCCGGCTGGTCGTCCACGACGATCACCCGGGCACCGGTGCGTGAGGCGGCGACGGCGGCCGCGAGTCCTGCCGGGCCGGCCCCGACGACGAGGACGTCGGTGTGCGCGTACTTCTTGTCGTACTCGGCCGGGTCGGGTGTGGGATCGAGGCGGCCGAGTCCGGAGAGGGTCTCCGCCGCCAGTCCGTCGTACAGTTCCACCGTGGTCGCGGGAAGCATCGACTCGGCGCACGGTCCGGCGATGCGCACCAGCGCGTTGGGCTCCTCGGGGCCGGCGGTCACGATGCCGCGGGGGCGGCCGCGGTAGAGGGACGGGCCGACCTCGACGAGACCTGACGCGAGCATCGCCGAGGCGAGGGTGTCGCCTCGGTGCCCTGTCATCTCCCGTCCGTCGACGGTGAAGCGCAGCGGGGTACGGCGGTCGATGCGGCCGCCGCGCGGCAGTCGGTGGGGCTGCTCGTTCATCGGTTCGCTCCGGGCTGTGCGGGGTGGTCGCCGGTGTCGGGCCGGGGTTCGTCAAGCCGGTAGACGGCGAGCACCTGGTGGGTGGCGGTGTCCCGGACGGCGTTGAACCAGCGGCGGCAGCCGGTGCTGTGGACCCACCGCTCGGCGAAGGGGCCCTGGGGGTTGTCGCGGTAGAACACGTACTGCGCCCATTCGTGGTCGTTCATGTCGCCGGCGTCGGCGGGGAAGGGGACGTGGGCCTGGCCCCCGTAGTGGTATTCGGTCTCGTCGCGCGGGCCGCACCACGGGCAGGTGATCAGCAGCACGGGTCGCCTCCTCTCAGTGGTGTGCGGGGGCTCAGTGGGCGACGGCGGCGGCGCCGTGCTCGTCGATGAGGGCCCCGGTGGTGAAGCGTTCGAGGGCGAAGGGGGCGTTCAGCGGGTGCGGTTCGCCGGTGGCGATGGTGTGGGCGAAGGTCCAGCCGGCCGACGGGGTGGCCTTGAAGCCGCCGGTGCCCCAGCCGCAGTTGACATACAGGTTCTCCACCGGGGTGGCGCCGATGATCGGCGACGCATCGGGGGAGACGTCGACGATGCCACCCCAGGTCCGCAGCACGTGCGCGCGGGCGAAGATCGGGAACAGCTCGACGGCGGCGGCCATCTGCTGCTCGATCACGTGGAAGGAGCCGCGCCGGCCATAGCCGTTGTAGGCGTCGACGCCGGCGCCCATGACCAGTTCGCCCTTGTGGGCCTGTGACACGTAGACGTGCACATGGTTGGACATCACCACGGTGGGGTGCACCGGCTCGTGCAGTTCGGAGACGAGGGCCTGCAGCGGGTGCGACTGCACCGGCAGCCGGAACCCGGCGCGTTCGGCGAGGACACTGCTGTGGCCGGCGCCGGCGAGCCCGACCTTTCCGGCGAGGATCCGTCCGCGGGTGGTCTCCACGCCGACGACCCGCTCGCCGTCCTTGACGAAGCCGGTGACCTCGCAGCCCTGGATGATGTCCACTCCGAGCCGGTCGACGGCGCGGGCGAACGCCCAGGCGACATGGTCGTGCTTGGCGATACCGGCGCGCGGCTGGTACGTGGCGCCGAGCACCGGATAGCGCATGTCCTGCGAGACGTTGAGGATCGGACAGATCTTCGCGACCTCGTCGGTGTCGAGCCATTCGGCGTCGACGCCGTTCAGCCGGTTGGCGTTCACCCGGCGCACGCTCTCGCGGACGTCCTGCAGGGTGTGGGCGAGGTTGAGCACGCCGCGCTGGCTGAACAGGAAGTCGTAGTCCAGTTCGGCGGGCAGCTGTTCCCACAGCCTGAGGGCGTGCTCGTAGATCGCGGCGCTCTCGTCCCAGAGGTAGTTGGAGCGGATGATCGTGGTGTTGCGGGCCATGTTGCCGCCGGCGAGCCAGCCCTTCTCCAGGACGGCGATCCTGGTCATTCCGTGATTCCTGGCCAGGTAGTAGGCGGTGGCCAGGCCGTGGCCACCGCCGCCGACGACGAGGGCGTCGTAGGACGGCCTCGGTTCGGGGGTGCGCCAGAGGAAGTCCGGGTGCTCGGGCAGCGGCTTCGCGGTCATGCCCCCACTCCGTCCAGGTGGGGGTACAGCGGGAACTTGTCGGCGAGGGCGGCGACACGGTCACACAGCAGCCTTGTCCGTGTCTCACTCGCCTCCTGCGCGAGGGCAAGCGCGATGACGTCGGCCACCTCGCGGAACTCGGGCTCGCCGAAGCCCCGGGTGGCCAGGGCGGGCGTGCCGATCCGCAGACCGGAGGAGACCATCGGCGGGCGCGGGTCGAAGGGGACCGCGTTGCGGTTGACGGTGATGCCCACCTGGTGCAGTCGGTCCTCCGCCTGCTGTCCGTCGAGTGCGGAGTTACGCAGATCCACGAGGACCAGGTGGACCTCCGTGCCGCCGGTGAGGACCGAGACGCCGGCCTCCGCGACATCGTCGGCCAGGAGTCGGCCCGCGAGGATGCGGGCCCCCGCGAGGGTGCGCCGCTGCCGCTCGCGGAACTCCTCGGACGCGGCGATCTTGAAGGCGACCGCCTTGGCGGCGATCACATGCTCCAGCGGCCCGCCCTGCTGGCCGGGGAAGACCGCGCTGTTGATCTTCTTGGCCAGCCCCGCCCGGCTGAGCACCACCCCCCCGCGGGGTCCGCCGAGGGTCTTGTGGGTGGTGGTGGTGACCACGTCTGCGTGCGGCACCGGGGAGGGGTGCAGGCCCGCCGCCACCAGCCCGGCGAAGTGCGCCATGTCCACCATGAGGTAGGCCCCGACCTCGTCGGCGATCCGCCGGAACGCGGCGAAGTCGAGCTGCCGCGGATAGGCCGACCAACCGGCGACGATCATGCGCGGGCGGAATTTGCGGGCGAGCGCCGCCACCTCGTCCATGTCCACGCGCAGGTCCGACTCGCGTACGTGGTACGGGACCACGTCGTACAGGCGGCCCGAGTAGTTGATGCGCATGCCGTGGGTCAGATGGCCGCCGTGGGCCAGGTCGAGGCCGAGGATGGTGTCCCCCGGATCGAGGAGCGCGAACATCGCGGCGGCGTTGGCCTGGGCGCCCGAGTGCGGCTGCACGTTGGCGGCCTCCGCGCCGAACAGCTCCTTGACCCGGTCGATGGCCAGCTGCTCGACCACGTCGACGTGTTCGCAGCCTCCGTAGTACCGCCGGCCGGGATACCCCTCCGCGTATTTGTTCGTCAGCACCGACCCCTGGGCCTCCAGCACAGCCGCGGGCGCGAAGTTCTCCGACGCGATCATTTCGAGGGTCGACTGCTGGCGCAGCAGTTCGGCGGAGATCGCTGCCTCCACCTCCGCGTCGACGGCCCCCAAGGGCCGGTCAAGGATCTTGGGCACGGTGTCACTCCTCGGGAGAAGACTCGCGCAACCTACCGATCGGGGGTTGCGTGAGCAGCAACATAAATTCATCTGACGCAACGGTCAATCCCTCACGCATCCACACCCCGACCGCAGCCAACCGCAGACACAGCTGGCCTTTCCTGGTGTCGATGGATTTCTCGCACGAGGGTTGACAGCCCGACCAACCGAGCCCCACTTTGGGCAACACAGTTGCTCTGAACGCAACGCACATATCCGGGAGCCGGTTCTATGAGCGACCACCCTGCAACTGCGCCACCGTCCGCATCCGCCGCCTCGTCGCCGCCCCGCGGCGTCGATCGCACCACGCGCCGCCGAGTCGTGGCCGCCAGCTTCATCGGCAACTTCGTCGAGTGGTTCGACTACGCCGCCTACGGCTACCTCGCCGCCACCATCTCGACCGTCTTCTTTCCGGCGACCGACCGCACCACCGCCCTGCTGGCGACGTTCGGCGTCTTCGCGGTCTCGTTCTTCGTCCGTCCCCTGGGCGGCTTCGTCTGGGGTCACATCGGTGACCGAGTCGGACGGCGCAGCGCGCTGTCACTGTCCATCGTGGTCATGTCGGCGGCCACGTTCTGCCTCGCCTGGCTGCCGAGCTACGCGTCGGCCGGAGTGGCTGCCCCGCTGCTGTTGCTGCTGATCCGGATCGTTCAGGGCTTCTCCGCGTCCGGGGAGTACGCGGGCGCCTCCGCCTTCCTGGTGGAGTACGCACCCGAGGGCCGGCGCGGCCGCTACGCCGCCGTGGTCCCGGCGAGCACCGCGGCCGGTCTGCTCCTCGGTTCCCTGATCGCGGCGCTGCTGACCGCCGTGCTCTCCGACAGCCAGATGCACTCGTGGGGCTGGCGGCTGCCCTTCCTGCTGGCAGCACCGATGGGGCTGATCGGGCGGTACATCCGGCTGCGGCTGGAGGACACACCGGTGTTCCTCGCGATGGAGGAACAGCAGGAGGCCTCCGGGGCCACTGCTCAGAAGGCCGCCCCGGCCCGGGAGATGCTCCGGGCCAACCGCCGTCCGCTGGTGCTGGCGATGGCGGTCACCGCGCTCAACGCCGTCGGCTTCTACATTCTCCTCAGCTACATGCCCACCTATATGTCGCAGGAGCTCGGCCTCGGTTCGGCGGAGTCCTTCCTCACCACCACCGTCTCACTGGCGACGTACGTGGGGCTCGTCTCTTTCGCCGGTCTCGCCTCCGACCGCTTCGGCCGCAAGCGGATGCTGATCTCCGCCTCGGTGCTGTTCGCGCTGTGCAGCGTGCCGGCCTTTGCCCTGCTCGACGGCGCGGGCTTCCTCACCGTCGTACTGATCCAGGTGCTGCTGGGCGCCATGCTCACCCTCAACGACGGCACACTGCCCAGCTTCCTCGCCGAACTCTTCCCGACGCGAGTCCGCTACAGCGGCTTCGCGGTCAGCTTCAACCTGGCCAACGCCCTCTTCGGCGGTACCGCGCCGTTCGTCGCCACGCTCCTCATCGCGTGGACCGACAACCGGCTCGCGCCCGCCTGGTATCTCGCGGGCGCCGCCCTGGTCTCGCTGTGCGCCGTGCTGATGTCCCGCGAGACGTCCCGCGAACCGCTGCGCGAGCGCTGACGCCCTCGACCGCCTGTCCCGTCGTCCATCCGAGCAATCCGGAGAACCGGAAGAACCAGAAGAACAGGAGCACTGCCCATGTCCGTCACAGAACTCGAGCGACTGAAGCTGATCCGCAACGGTGTGAAGGAGCAGCAGACCTTCTCCGACGCCGAGATGGAGCGGCGGCTCGCACACCTGCGCAAGGTGATGGCCGACCAGGGCATCGACGTCGCCCTGCTCACGTCGTACCACAACATCAAGTACTACTCCGACTTCCTGTACACCTCCTTCGGCCGCCCCTACGCACTGGTCGTCACGCACGACGAACAGATCACCGTCTCCGCCAATATCGACGCCGCCATGCCCTGGCGGCGCACGTTCGGCGACAACGTCGTCTACACGGACTGGCAGCGCGACAACTACATCCACGCGATCCGTGAGGCGCTGCGCCGCCGCGCCGTGACCCCGGGGACCATCGGCGTGGAGGACGACAGTCTTCCTCTCGATCTGCGCAACAAGTTCCAGGCCGCCTTCGCCGATGCCGAGCTGGTCGACATCGCGCAGGCCGCCATGCGGGGACGGATGCTCAAGTCCGCCGAGGAGATCGCCCTGATCAAGGAGGGCGCACGGATCGGGGACCTCGGCGGTGAGGCCGTCCGCGCGGCGATCACCGAAGGCGTCCCCGAGTACGAGGTCGCCCTGGCCGGCACGCGGGCCATGGTCCGCGAGATCGCCCGCGCCTTCCCGCACACCGAGATCCGGGACACCTGGGTGTGGTTCCAGTCCGGCATCAACACCGACGGCGCGCACAACTGGCCCACCACCCGCCAGGTACGGCGCGGCGACATCCTCAGCCTCAACTGCTTCCCGATGATCTCCGGCTACTACACGGCCCTGGAGCGGACGCTCTTCTACGGCGAGCCGGACGCCCGCTCGCTCCGGCTGTGGGAGATCAACGTCGAGGTGCACCGCCGCGGCCTGGAGTTGATCCGGCCGGGCATCAGCTGCGCCGAGATCGCCCGCACCCTCAACGAGATCTACACCGGACACAGCCTGCTGCCGAACCGCACGTTCGGCTACGGCCACTCCTTCGGCGTGCTCAGCCACTACTACGGGCGCGAGGCGGGACTCGAGCTCCGCGAGGACATCGAGACGGTGCTGGAGCCGGGCATGGTCGTCTCCATGGAGCCGATGATCATGGTGCCGGAGGGGCAGCCGGGCGCGGGCGGCTACCGCGAGCACGACATCCTGGTCGTCACCGAGGACGGTGCGGAGAACATCACGAAGTTCCCGTTCGGCCCCGAGCACAACATCCTGGGCGCCTGACGGCGCGGACCGGCGCGACGGACGACGCCATGCGGGCCCGGCGGGCCCGCATGGCGTCGTCCGTCTGCCCGTACGGCAAGATGGGATCACCATGGCAGGCACCAGAACGGACGAGAACGGCGACGGCACGACCGCGGGCGAGAACCGCGGCATGTCCGTCCTGCACAACGGCGTCTCCGTGCTCCGCGCGTTCAGCGTCGAAGAACCCCTGCTCGGCGTCACCGACATCGCCACCCGGGTCGGACTGCACAAGAGCACGGTCTCGCGCATCCTGGCGACCCTCGAACAGGACGGCCTCGTGGAACGCGACGAAGCCACCCGGCGCTTCCGCCTCGGTCTCGGGGTGATCGCCATGGCGGGACCGCTCCTCGCCGACCTCGACGTGCGCAGGGTCGCCTATCCGGTGCTGCAAGAACTCAGCCACCGCACCGGCGAGACGTCGGCCCTGATGCTGTGGAACGGCACCGAGTCGGTCTGTGTCGAGCAGGTGGCGAGCCGTCACGAGGTCAAGCACAGCACTCCGCTCGGGACGCGCTACAACACGGCTGCCAGCTCCTCGGTGCAGATCTTCCTGAGCCGTTTCCCGGCTCACCGCGCCCGCAACCTGCTCACCAACGGCACCCTGGCCTACCCCGGCCTCGACGACGCCGCCCTCGACGCATACCTGATCCGCCTGGCCGACGCCGGCGAGCGGGGCTACGCCGTCAACTACGGTGAGACCTCGCTCGAAGAGGTCGGCGTGGCCGCTCCGGTCTTCGACCACCGCGGCGAAGTGGTCGCGGCCGTCCTCGCCTCCGCGCCCCGCTTCCGGGTGTCGTCCGAGCACCTGCCCACCCTCGGCGAGACCGTCCGCTCCGCCGCCGACCAGGTGACCGCACGCATGGGCGGCCGGCGGCCCACGCCGCCGACCGCCTGACACCCCGCGTTGCAGCGGTTACGGTGCCGCACTCCGCTCCGGTGCCTCGATCCGCTCGATGCGGCGCACCTCGGTGAGCGTCTTCGCCGCATGCTCGGCGATCTCGCCGAGCGTGGTGACCCACATGCCGTCGAGCGCCCGCACGTCCTCGATGAGCCGTTCCAGCGCGGCGGCGCGTGAGGGACGACCGGAGATGAACGGGTGGTTGGTCAGGACGAAGCAGCCGCCCTCCGCGTGGTGCGCCTGCGCTTCGAGCAGCCACATCTCATGGACCTTCCTGGGGCTCTCGATGACCCCGCTGCCGGTCCATCCGGGGTAGAAGGCGTACTGCTCCCAGTCGTCCAGCGCCCAGTCGACGGGGATCTCCACCAGGTCGCCGCAGACCTGACCGCCCTGGAGCCGGTAGGGGACGTCGCCGTCGAGCAGGCTGGAGTCGTAGCAGAAGCCGCGCTCGATCAGGAGGTCCGGCGTGTGCCAGTTCATCTCCCACCAAGGCGCCCGGTAGCCGGAGGGACGCACACCCAGCCGGTCGAGGGCTTCGAGACCCCTGTCCAGGTGACCGGCCTCCGTCTTGGCGTCGATGCCCTCCATCCGCTCGTGCAGATAGCCGTGGTGGGCGATCTCGTGCCCCCCGTCGACGATCTGCCGGACCATGTCCGGATAGCAGTCGGCGGTGAATCCCGGGACGAAGAACGTGGCCCGGACGTCGCGCCGTTGCAGGATGCGCAGCAGCCGGGGCACGCCGACCCGCGGCCCGTACGCCTGGTGCGTCATCAGCGACATCCGGGACGAGGCCGCGGGATCGTGCGCCAGTGCACAGGACTCGGCGTCGACGTCGAAGGTGAAGGCGGCGGCGGCGCGGTAGCCCCTGGGCCACGGGTGACTCATGCTCGTGCCTTTCCGGTTCGGGGTGGGAGAGGGTGAGGTCATGCGGCGCCGGGCCGCGCCGGGTCCGCCGCAGGTTCACCGATGCCGGGTGCGGCGGCGGAGGAGGTGTCCGGCACGTCGGCGTGGCGGTGCGCCGCCCGCGGCCCGAGCACGGCGTAGACGAGCGCGCTGGTGAGGCCGCCGGCCAGCCAGGACAGGTCGACACCGCCCATGGCGACGGCCATCGGCCCCTGGAAGGCGGGGATCAGCCCGTACATGAACAGCCAGGTGGCGGCGATGCCCGCCCCGAAGGCCGCGATCCCCGCCCAGTTGACGTCCGCCAGCCGGGAGGAGCCCACCGGGTCGAAGAGGCGATCGACCCGCACCTCGCCGCGCTCCAGCCTGTAGTAGTGGACGAGCATGATCCCGCCCCAGGCGGCGACCCAGGCCACCAGTCCGATCAGCCAGGTGTCGAGGACGTGGGCGAAGTTCTCCTGGTAGATGAGAAACACCACGGCAGCCATGGCGAGCAGGCCGACGAGACCGTTGAGGACGCGCCGGTTCAGCTTGATGTCGAGGGCCTGGGCGGCCACCGAAAAGGTGTAGATGTTCAGGATGTTGGTGGCCACGGGACCGTGCAGCACCAGCAGCAGCACCGGGATCGCCATCGCGCCGAAGTTGTCGACGATGAGACGGCCCGGGTCGACGGCGCCATTCTTCGTCGCGAGGCTCGCGCCCAGCAGCCCCAGCCACACCACCGGGACGAACTGGCCGAGTGTGCTGGCGAGATAGAGCCGCCGACGGGGCATGTCCCGGCTGACAAAACGTGAGTAGTCCGCCGCGTAGGTGAACCAGGTGATGCCCCAGCCGATGCCGATGGCGGTCATCACCGCCGTCATCGCCGCGATGCGTTCGCCGCCGGCCAGCACCTGGCCGGGTGGCCCGGCGTAGGACCAGTCGATGTCCAGGAAGAACCAGGCGGCCACGGACATCATCAGCAGGACGGCGATGGTGGGCGGCACGGTCCAGCGCTCGAAGGCCGAGATGGCCCGGTAACCGATCCATGAGATCACGACCTGAACGGCCATGATCACGGCGGCGACCGCGATGCGCCAGCCGTTGCCGGCCGCGTCGGGGTCGGTCCAGCCCAGCTTGGCGAGCAGGGCCATGACAAGATCGAGTATGATCCAGGTGTTGACGGCGCACCAGCCGACGGCGAGCACCCCCTGGATGGTCGCGGGCAGGTAGTTGCCGCGGCGGCCGAAGGCCGCGCGCCCCAGGACCATGCCGGTGACACCGGTCTTCTGCCCCAGGAGCACGAAGAGCCCGAAGACGGCCATGCCGATCAGGTTGCCGACGACCAGCACCAGGACGGTGTCGACGAGGCTCAGACCCAGATGGACACCGAGCGCCCCGAGCACCCAGTTGATGGGGGCGATGTTGGCACCGCACCAGATCCAGAACTGCCCTGACACACTCTTCGTCCGGGCGTCCTCGGGGACGGGCTGCAGCGTCTCCTCGATCTCGTGAACGGCTTCCGGCCCGGTTGCAGACGTAGCTGACATCGGAATGACCTCCAGGTGGACGGTCTGCTCAGCGGACATCCTGGTGGCCCACATCACACCCGGCAAGCTACGAACTGTCATACAGACAAGGCGAAGTGATAAACACTTCGTCATGCGGATGACTCTCGCCGATGTCCTCGAACACCCCAGCCTCGCACCGGCGGAGCCTCTGCTGCTCACCGGAGCCGACCACCTCGCCCGGCCCGTCCGCTGGATCCACTCCAGCGAAGTCATCGACATCGCACCCCTGCTGCGCGGCGGAGAACTGCTGCTCACCGGCGGCACCGGCCTCGCCGTCTCCACCCCCCTCGAACAGCGCTCCTACGTACGGGACCTGGCGGCGCGCGCCGTGGTGGCCGTCGCCATCGAGACCGGGCCGGTGCTGCCGACCGTGCCGCCCGCCGTCGTCGAGGAGGCCGAAGCCCTCGGCTTCCCGGTGATCGAGCTGCGCCGGGTGGTGCCGTTCGTGGTCGTCGCCGAGTCGGTCAACAGCGCTGTCGTCAACGCTTCCGTCACCCGGCTGCGGGATGCCGGCGATCTGTCGCACCGGCTGTCGGCCGCCCTGGCCGACGGCGGCGGTGTCCAGGAGATCCTGGACGAACTGGTCCGCCACACCAGGGTGTCCGCCGCGTTGTTCGACAACGCGGGAGCGGTCATCGCCTCCCGGTCCGCCGACGCCGGCGGTCAGCTGCCCGATCCGCCGAGCCCCCTTGAAGGCGTCGGCGCGCACATCACGGTGCGGGGCGTCAGAGCGGCGGCCCTGGTCCTGTATCCGGCCGCCTCCGCCGACGCGGACGACGAGATGCTTCAGCTCGCCCAGGACCGGGCGTCCGAGGCGCTGCAACTCGCCCTGCTGCGCTCACGGCCGCCCAGTGCCCGCGACTTCGCCGCGGCGGAACTCGTCCGGCTGACCGCGTCCGACGGCCCGGCGCACTCGGCACGCGTCCGCCGGCTCGGACAGGCGGTCGGCTTCGACCCCGATGCACCCGTCATCGGCATCACCGCAAGGGCGCAGGCTGCCTCCGCGGAGTCGGCCCGCCTCGACGGCGTGCTCCGCCGGTACGGGCTCACCGCCGTCGCGGTCCCCTCACCGCCGGAGGTCCACGCCCTGCTGTCCCTGCGCGACCGGCGCCGCGCGGCCCTGACCCGTTCCGCCCTGGTCGACGGGCTCAGGGAGTGGAACGGGCCCGGAAGGGTCACGGTCGCGGTGGGCCCGCTGATGCCGGATCTGTCCGGCGCCGCAACCTCTCTCGCGGCAGCCCTGGAGTGTTTGCGACATCCCGTGGCCAGGCCGCTCCCCGAGGTGCTCGACGCGACCGAACTGGGCATCGACCGGCTGCTGCTGAACGATGAACTCCGTGCCACGGCGCAGCAACTGGTGGACGAGCAGCTCGGCCTCCTACTCGCGCTGCGCGAGCAGGAACGCGATCTGCTGCTCGCCACCCTGGAGGCGTACTTCGAGACCGGCTGCAACAAGACGCGCACCGCGGAGCGACTGCACCTGCAGCGGCAGTCGCTCTACGCACGGCTCCAGCGCGCGTTCGACCTTCTCGGCGGCGATCCGACGGGAACCCCGCGCGCACTGTCCCTGCATCTGGCGCTGCGGCTGCACGGCTGGGCGGGCTGACCCGTCGACGCGTTCCCGCGCGACCTCGTCGGCCGGGGCTGCCCCGCCCAGCCGTGCGCGGACGGCGACCACCAGGGTGCACGGCCCGTGCACACCCTCCGCCCGCGACCAGCACGGTCGCTTCGTGGCGGACGGCGAGCTTGTCGTAGCGGGTCGGTGCTGCACGATGTCTTTGAGGCGGAGATCTCGATCACCCTGGCCGTCGGCAGCGGCATGTCCGCCAGATCCTGTCCGTGACGCCGACCAGCGTTTCCTTGGCGACCTCGTAGCCGCAGGTGATCCCGTCGTCGGACGGCTGCGTCCCGTCCAGCTCGCACACCTGGCGATAGCGCACACGGCCCATATCCTCCATGTGCACCTGCGCATCGACGAGAGCGGTGCTCCGTTGTGTTGTCCGCGGACAACACAACGGAGCACCGGGTGTCGCCGGCAGTCAAAGACTCATGCTCCGGGGCGTCGCGAGCGGTCAGGCCGGCCTTCACCAGCAACTCGAGTTCCCCGGCCAGGCAGCCGTGCGGCTTGCCTCGGCCTCCCGAATCGGTGCCCGCTCCAACGGCGATACCACGCTGCGTGGCCGGCTTCACCGCTTGGAAGCCGGCGGACAACGCGTGCGCGGCCTTCTCGACCGAGGGCGCGGGCGGGCCGCTTTCTACGCCCAGCTCGATGTAACGGTTGAAAGCGATCATGGTCGGAACGACGATCTGCCCGTGCTCTTCGGCGAGGGCGGCGGTCTCATCGTCGAGGAAGCAGGAGTGCTCGATCGTGTCGGCGCCGGCGAGGGATGGAGTTCTTGATCGCCCTGAGCCCGTGGGCGAGAGCGGCAACGCGGCGGCCGCTGTTGTGCACCTCGGTCACGGCCGCCGTGAGCTCGTCAACGCCCAGTTGGATGCTGTCCAGGTGCTCTGGGCCGAGTGATGCAGGAACACTGCGACGTCTACCGGGACGTGCGCTCGCAGCGGAAGCGGAAGACGCGCGGGTCGGGGCCCATCAGTGCCGGAACGATGCTGACGATCCTGCAGCCGGTTCGGAACCTGGCCTTCTACCGGGAACTGTTCACGGCCGCGGCCTACCGGCCGGGCTTCGTGCCGTGGAAGGGCCACTCGATGTCAGCAGGTGCTGCACTGCTGGGGAAGAGTGTCCCAGAAGGAGGTGTCCGCCCGCTCGATCGAGCCGTCGGCGACCGCCTGGACAGTGGCCTGAATGGTGAGCACCGACTGCCTGATCAGGTAGCCGTTGGACTTCTGACCGAGCACATACGGTGCGTACTCGTGGTCACTCATCCCGCGCATCTCGAACAGCAGCGTGGCGATGCCGTGCTCGGCCGCCATGCCGTTACGGCCGATCGTGTTGGCCGAGCCGCCGCCGTACCGGCCGATGTGGCCCCAGCCGGTGCGGTCGACGTTGTGGTATACGACGGAGCCGAGCCGCTTGGACTTCTCGACCAGCTCGGGCGAGACGTCCGGGGTCGTCGGGTGCAGGATCGAACCGGACACCAGATCCCCGTTCACGCGGGACTGGGTGCCCTGGTGGTGCATGTCGATCGCGTAGTCCACGTCGTAGGCGCGCAGCACGTTGTCGTGCAGGGCCTGCGTCTCGGGCTGCTCCTTGGCCACGTGGTCGCGGTTGAGGTCGACCTCGTTGGCGTTGTAGCGGGTCAGGTGGCGTTCACCCTTGGCGAGGTAGCTGTCGAGGGGGAAGTTCACGTCGCCCATTGCGCCGTCGGCGTTGAACATCGGGATGAAGAGGAGGTTCACGTCCTTCAGCAGCGAGGCCTTCGACGGCGAGCCGAGGAACTTGATGGTGTGCAGCATCGCCTCGGTGGTCAACTGCTCGTTGCCGTGCTGCTGCGCCAAGTACAGGATCGTCGGGTTGTCCGGGTCGCCGGCGTACTTGACCAGGTGGATGTCACGGCCCTTGACCGTCTGCCCGATCACCTCCAGTTCCATGGCGTCCTGCCGGGTGTCCTGGTCCTTCAGGAACCGGGCCACGTCGTCGTAGGTGGACAGGATCGAGGTGTTGATCGTCTCGTTGCCCTGGTAGTCGGGGCCTTCCCCCGCCGCGGCGGCATTACCGGTGAACAGGGCACCGGTCAGCAGGAGAGCGCCGGTGAGGGCGGCGGTCGTCGTGCGAGCGGATCCGGTGAGACCACGGAACCTGCGCATGTGTTCCTCCCTCGTGTCGCGATCAACGAGCGGGTGAGCCTATGAGCACCGTGAAGAACCGTCAATGCCCTGTCACTGCGCGGCGTTGTTGCCGCAGACGGAAGCATTTGCCGACACAGATCGCGAAGTGCGCGGCCGTCGCGGGGACGCCGGCTCAGGTGCGGATGAGACAGGAGCGAAACACCGTTCACAGATGGCTCCCGGCGGCCTAGAGTGACGCACGCCACCCCTCGGAAGTGCCGTACGACACCTGAGGAGCAGTGAATGCCCGCTCGAAGACTGGTCGCCGCACTGGCGAGCACCGCCCTGATCGCCGGCCTCTCCACCGCCGTCGCCTACGCCGCCGACGGCGCTGTCCCGCCCGGAGCCCACTGCGGCACCGAGGCCTCCGGCTCCGGCAGCGAGGGCTTCGTCGACTACGCGCAACTGACCAATGCCCTCAAGCAACTGGAGACCAGCACCGGCGGCACCGTCGACGTGGAGGTGGCCGGGTACTCCAACCAGGGCCGCGCCATCCATACCGCGCGCGTCGGCGAGGGCGACAAGGTCGTGTACGTGCAGACGCAGATCCACGGCAACGAGATGCACGGCACCGAGGCGGCCCTGGAGCTGCTCAAGCAGTGGGGCTCCAGCACCCCGGCGGCCAAGAAGCTGCGGGAGAACGTCACCGTGGTTGTCGTTCCCCGGCTGAACGTCGACGGAGGCGAGCTCGACCAGCGGCAGAACGACATGACCTGGGACGAGGTCGTCGCCGACTTCCCGCAGCTGGCGGGTGCGTCCCCGTCGTGGAACTACAGTTCCCGGGTCGGCGGTTTCGACATCAACCGTGACTTCCATCCGAACCTGGACTACGTTGCCGCCGCCGAGGACTTCCCGGGCCACAGCGCCGACACCGGCTGGTACATCACTCCCGAGGCGCGGACCTCCCGCGATGTCTACCGCTCGCTGGAGCAGGAGTTCGGCACCGTCGACTTCTTCGTCGACCTGCACAACCAGTGGTCCTGCTACGCCACCGATGACATGGAGAGCATGTCGCCGCTGTCCATCTCGGCCAAGTTCATCGACAACCCGGCCGCGTTCGGCAGCTGGCCCAAGTTCGACATGGATGCCTCCAAGCGGGCCAACGTCGCCGTCTACCAGGCCCTCCAGGAGCGGGGCGACTCCGCCTGGGGCGACCTGACCCTCTACCCCCAGTCCACCAACCTGCCGGGCACCGCGCTCGGTTCGTACCAGCTCCGCGGGTCCGCGGCGGTCCTCTTCGAGACGTCCTCGCAGACCCAGTACGACGGCATGAAGCGCAACGGCATGCTCGCCAAGATGGTCGAGACCGGGCTCGGCGGCCTGGTCGACGCCGTAGCGGACGGCTCGGTGAACTCCCTCGACACGGACATCTACGACGCGATCCCGAAGCGCGTCACGCTGCCTTCCGACGGCCCCGGCGTCTGACGGAGCGGACGGCCCGCGGCATCGCCCGGCGGCCCGGCTCTCCCTGGCTCCGCACCGACGCTCCGGTCCGGAGCCAGGGGAACCGCCGCCCGCCTCCGGCCCCGCCGAGCCGTCCCTCCAGACGCATGTGAACCCGAGCCACGTCGACCAGGTCCTTGCCGCCGCCACCAGCGGCATGGACGGCGAGCTGGGCGGCGGGGGGCGTGGTGCGAGACGTTGCCGCCCGAGCGATGCAGTGGTCAGCCGGCCTTTTGCATGCCCAGTTCCCCGAGCACATGCGAACCGACCTGTTCGCGGCTGTATCGCGCCTCGGCATCGTGGTCGGCGCCTCTGCGCGCATGGTGACGTACGCGGCTCAGCACGCAGCCGGCAACGCGGAGTGGAGGAGCCAGGCGCAGCATCGGATCGGCTGTCTCCGTGGTCGATCCGGCCTGCGACCGTGGTCGTGGACGGGAATCCTCTGAGACGCGTGTCCCCAGCACCCTCCTGGCCGGATCGGACACCCCGGCCGCCCCACACCCGGAGGTCAGGACGACCCCGACGCTCCTCGAGCCGGCACCACGTTCGTGAGCACCCCCCGCGGGTGCGGGGACGACTAGGGTCCGTCTTCAAAGATCATCGGATGGTGGATCATGGGGGGTGATACGCCGCCATGAACTCACCGATCATGAGTGGGAGTTACTCGCTCCGCTCATACCGCGGGCCGCGACAGGCCGTCCGCGCGTGGAGGATCGGCAGGTCGTCAACGGGATGGTCTACAAAATCCGGACCGGGGTCTGCTGGCGCGACCTGCCGGAACGCTACGGACCATGGAAGACGGTCTATACCCGCTTTCGCCGATACGCCCTGGACGGCGTGTTCACCCAAGCCCTCCAGCAGATCCAGGCTCAGGCCGACACGGCCGGCGACATCGACTGGCTCGTACAGATCGACTCCACCATCGTGCGTGCTCCCCAGCACGCCGCCGCCACCGGCCGGAAAGGGGGATCCAGCGGCCGGACGAACCGGACGATCACGCCCTCGGCCGATCCCGAGGAGGCCTGACCAACAAAATCCACCTCGCCTACGACGGACGCGGACGGCCCCTCGCCATCCTGCTGACACCCGGCCAACGCCACGACAGCATTTGCGCACGCCCCCTCCTGGAACGGATCCGAGTCCCGCGCACCGGCCTTGGACATCCCCGCTGCAGGCCCGACCAAGTCATCGCCGACAAGGCCTACAGGTCCCGAGGCTTCCGCGCCTACCTGCGCAAACGCGGCATTGCCTGCACCATCCCGGAGAAAACCGACCAGCAGCGACACCGCCACAACCGCGGACGCCGCGGAGGCCGGCCACCGGCATTCGACCGGCAGATCTACCGCCGGCGCAACGTCGTCGAACGCTGCTTCAACCGGCTCAAAGGCTTCCGCGGCATCGCCACCAGATACGACAAGACCGCCACCTCATACGAAGCAGCGGTCAGTCTCGCGTCGTTCCTGCTCTGGGCAAGATCCGTTTGAAGACGGACCCCAGTTGGCCGGTGAAATCGCTCCAGGAAGGGTGACCCGCGCGGCGGGTGGAACAGGGGTGCGGATACGGTCCTCCTCGCGGCGCGGCTCGAAAGCCTGTGCGCCGCGACAGGGAGGGAATGAATGCGCACATCACTGCTTCGGCGCCTGGCTTCTGTGGCCGCGGCGCTGGGGCTTACCTCGCTCGGCCTGGTCAGTGCGGGCGCTGCGCCTGCGCAAGCCGCGGTCAGCGACTGCCCTTCGGGGTACTTCTGCGCTTGGAAGGACGGCAACGGCACAGGCTCGATGTTCAAGACGAACGCGAGCAAGGCGACGCTGGGCACGTGGGACAACAGCTTCCGCACGGTCATCAACCGCACGTCCCTGATCGCCTGCCTCTACGACGACCCGAACTACGGTGTCACGCGGGGTTACAGCACCTTCGAGCCCCGAGAGACCTACGCCACCAGCATGGACCCGGGTTACTTCAGCTCGCTGAAGCTCGTCGGCACCGTGCGGGAGTGCGAAGGGCCCGCCTACCCCTACTGGTACGCGGCGACCGCGCCCAAGCTGTCCGGCTTCGGCGATATGAACGCCGACCGGAGGTCGGACCTCCTGGTCCGCGACAGAATCGGCCGCCTGTGGTTCCTGCCCGGTGACGACACTGGCCGTCTGGTCGGCTCCGGTGGCTGGAACGGGATGAACGCCCTCACCCGGCACGGTGACTTCAGCCGCGACGGCCGCGAGGACGTGATCGCCCGTGAGGCGTCCACCGGGAAGCTATGGCTCTACCCCGGCACCGGCTCGGGCGGTCTCGGCGCGCGCAAGCTGATCGGCAGCGGCGGCTGGAACGGCATGTCCAAGGTCACCGCGTTCGGTGACCTTTCAGGGGACGGCCGAGCCGACCTAGTCGCCGTGGAGAAGTCCACCGGAAAGCTGTGGCTCTACCCGGGTACCAGTGCCGGTGGTCTCGGCGCGCGGAAGCTGATCGGCAGTGGCGGCTGGAACGGCATGAACGCCCTGGCCGGGGCCGGGGACATGAACAGTGACGGTCGCGCCGACTTGATTGGCCGCGAGGCGTCCACCGGCAAGCTCTGGCTCTACCCCGGCAAGACCGGGTCCATCGGGTCACGCGTGCTGATCGGCTCCGGCGGCTGGAACGCCATGAGTTCTCTCATTGCCGTCGGCGACTGGTCGGCCGACGGCCGTGCAGACCTTCTCGCGACGAGCGGCGACTGGCTGGTCCAGTACCAGGGGCTGGGTACGGGCGGTCTGCGGCCGGGCGAGTGGAACAACGCCAGCTGGTGGGGTCTGGACAGCGGCGCCTTCTGACCTACCGCGAGGGCCTTCGCCTCCGGGCGAAGGCCCTCGGACTTTGACGAAGGAATCGCGCCCCTCTCGGTTCTGAGCACCCGACTTGGCCAGCCTGGCCAACTACAACTCTCAGGTTGTCTTTCAACGTTCGGCCGCTTCGGCATCGGAGGCCATCGATGTCTGCAGGACGCGTAGCCATCGTTGGCAGACTTCGTGGGTGACCGGTTCGAACAGCTCGTGGGTCGAGATTTCGACGAGGAACTGAGTCAGCAGGTCCTAGTGTTCTTCCTCGACGTCCACGTGGTCCTCGAAATGCACGGCCTGTGCCCAGTCGACGAGCCGGCTGGGGCTGGCGAGTCCAGCACTGACCTTCTTCGCAGCGGCCAGGGCATGGCCACGACGGAAAGTGACGATCAATGTCGGTTCACCGCGCCGGGCATTTCTGAAGCGGTCGGAGAGCTCACCGTTCCAGTGCACAAGGTCTTGAAGGGGGCTGCCGCACGAACGCCTGGACCGACCCTCTGGGAAGAGATCAAATCGCAGGGCTACGCCAGCCGCTACGGAGCCGTCCGCCTCCAACCGTTTCGCACATCCCCGACCGCACCTGCAGCCCGCCCACCGTCCCCACGCACGGTCACCAGCTGGATCCTGACTCACCCCGACACCCTGCCGGAGTGCGAGCGCCTGAAGCTCAGCTCCGTCCTTGCCGACTGCCTCGAATTGGACGCCCTCACCAGACACGTCCACGCGTTCGGGAAGATGCTCACTCAGCTCCAGGGCGACCAGCTCCCAGAATGGATCAAGAGGGTCCGCGCCGACGACCTGCCCAGCCTCCACACCTTCGTCAACGGCCTCGAACGCGATCTCGACGCCGTCACCGCTGGTCTCACACTGCCGTGGAGCTCCGGCATCGTCGAAGGCCACGTCAACCGGATCATTCTGTGGAATCCAAGCAGGCAAGTGGCATCGAGAAGCCTGCCGCTTCGAATATCTGCTGGCCGGTTGGGCCGCGGGCCGGAAGACTCAGCTGCTGTGGACATGGGGATCTCTGGTTTCAAGCCGTCCTTCCTGGTCGGGATCGAGGCGGTTCGGCAGGCTCACGGATCACGTTTGGCGACGCTCGTTGGTACGGACGCGCCGCGCCTGCCGTCACCGCTCCTCGTCGGCCTCTTGCGTGCGTGCTCGTGCCTCACGGCTGCTGTCGGTCCTGGGATCGTCGTCCGCAACCGGCTCGGGATCCTTCGCGTCCTCGGTGTGCGTGTGCTGTCCGGACTTGAGGTAGCCCTGCATCTGGTGTTTGAGCTCGTCGTCCTCACGGGGGCTCTTGGGATTGCTTCCGCGCTGCATGGCTGTCGCCTCCAGAATCGCGTCGGAAGCACCGGGTACCCGGCAGCTCGGGGCCGACACGCTGGATCGCCCCGGCTCGGCGGCGACGCCGCACTGACGCCATACCGTCCTCACGGACGCGGTCCGAAAGCCGGAGTCGCTCGACTTCCCGGTTCATCCCGGACAGGAAGCCCAGCAGCAGGTTCGGGCGTCGGCGGTGAATCAGCCGCGCCCCGCGGGTGTCGTCCGCCGGACATTGCCCGCTCACTCCCGCGTCCTCACGACTGGCATGGCGCACGTGGTGAGCTCGAGCGGTCGACGGAGTCTGCCGGTACTTCAACCGCCTCCTTTCCGGCCAAGGTCGCTTCGGCCACTGCCTGCCGCCGCTTCGTACCTCACCCGATCGGACCGAAGCCCGGCCTGGTTCCGGCACAACGGGGTAATCGGACCAGCTATGAACGCATTGGTGAGCGACGGCCCGCACCGCGCATCTCCCGCCCCCGTCGCCGGTGACGCGCCGGCCGGGGCCCTCACCGCTCGGCTCGGCGGATTCGGCGCCGACGCGAACGCCGGACAGACGCTGCTGCGGGGCCCGGTCAGGCCGGGGGCGCGGGGCAAAGGCAGTCGGCCGACCCGGCGCCGTGACGACTCTCGCGGCTGTCCCGCCAAAGACCTCGCTGAGGGGCAGCCGTGACGCGAACCTACCGCCGGGCCGCGGACTACGTGGCAGCCACCCTCATCTATCTCCGGGACAACCTGCTGCTGCGCGAGCCGCTGCGCCCCGAGCACCTCAAACCCAGGCTGCTCGGCCACTGGGGGTCGTGCCCGGGCATCACCATGGTGTACTCCGCGGTCAACACCCTCATCCGCGAGCGCGACGCTGACGTCCTGCTGGTGACCGGGCCCGGCCACGGCGCGCCCGCCAACCACGCCAACTTGTGGCTCGAGGGCACGCACGAGGAGTACGACCCCGCACTGACCCGAACCGAGCGGGGTCTGACCGAACTCGCCCGTCGCTACTGCGCCCCGGACGGCTTCCCCAGCCACCTCTCCCCCGCCGTGCCGGGAACGATCCACGAGGGTGGTGAACTCGGCTATGCGCTGGCCACCGCGTTCGGCGCGGCCTTCGACGCGCCGGACCGGCTGGTGGTGTGCATCGTCGGGGACGGTGAGGCGGAGACAGGGCCGACGGCCGGGGCATGGCACTCGTCCAAGTACCTCGACCCCGTGACCGGAGGCGCGGTGCTGCCCCTGCTGCACCTGAACGGCTACAAGATCTCCTCCCCGACGGTGTTCGCCACCATGCGGGACGACGATCTGACGGCGCTGTTCCGCGGCTACGGCTGGGATCCGCGCATCGTCGACGTCACGGGCGACCCGGACGGGGAGCCGGTCGCCGCCGCGGTGCGCGCCGCGCACACCGACATCCGTGACATCCAGGGGCGCGCCCGGGAGGGGCGGCCCCTGGAGCGCCCAAGGTGGCCGGTGATCGTGCTGCGAAGCCTCAAAGGGCAGGGAGCGCCGGCCGAGGTCGAGGGCAAGCGCATCGAGGGGACGTTCCACGCGCACCAAGTGCCGCTCGACGGTGTCCACGACGATCCCGTACAGCTCGCCGCCCTTGAGGCGTGGCTGCGGTCGTACCACCCCGAGGAGCTGTTCGACGAGGACGGGCGGCCGACGGCGGAGGTGCTGGGCGCCTGTCCTTCGGGTGAGCGGCGTGTCGGCATGCAGCGGGCCGCCGACGGCGGGCGGCTGCGCCGACCCCTCGACCTGCCGCCGCTGGAGCCGCACGCCGTCGACGTGGGCAGCGGGCCGGGAGGCGCGACGGCGAGCCCGGGCGAGGTGCTGGCGGGCTGGCTGACGGAGGTCATGCGCCGCACCGCCTCCAGCCGGGACTTCCGCATCATGTCCCCGGACGAACTGGCCTCCAACAAGCTGGACGGCGTGCTGCAGGCGACCGGCCGCGCCTGGGTCTGGCCCGTCGGGGAGTACGCGGAGGACCTGGCCCGGGACGGGCGGGTGATGGAGATCCTTTCGGAGCACAACTGCCAGGGCTGGCTGCAGGGCTATCTGCAGACCGGACGTCATGGGCTGTTCCCGACGTACGAGGCGTTCGCGTCCGTCGTCGACAGCATGGTCAACCAGTACGCGAAGTGGCTGAAGATGTCCCGCGAGGTGCCCTGGCGGGAACCCGTCAGCAGCCTCAACTACCTGCTGACCAGCGAGGGCTGGCGACAGGAGCACAACGGGTACAGCCACCAGGGGCCGGGCTTCATCAACAATGCGCTCACCAAGAAGTCCACCGTGACCGGCGTGTACCTGCCCCCCGACGCGAACACGCTGCTGGTCACCATGGAGCGGGTACTGCGGGACACGGGCCGAATCAATCTCGTCGTCGCCGGCAAGCACCCGGCGGCACAGTGGCTCGGCCTGGACGAGGCACGCGCGCACTGCGAGGCCGGCGCGTCCGCGTGGCGGTGGGCCTCGACCGACGACGGGCGGGACCCCGAAGTGGTGCTGGCATGCGCGGGTGGCATCCCGACCGTGGAAACACTGGCCGCGGCGGAACTGCTGCGCCGTGACCTGCCGGAGGCACGCGTGAGGGTCGTGAACATCGTCGACCTGTGCGCCCTCGCCCCGCCCGGCCGTCATCCGCACGGCATGCCGGACGCCGACTTCGACGCCCTGTTCGGCAGAGACCTTCCGGTGGTGGTCGACTTCCACGGCTATCCGTCTGCCGTGCACCACCTGCTGCACGGCAGACCCGACCCCGACCGGTTCCATGTACGCGGCTACGTCGAGGAGGGCACCACAACCACCCCGTACGACCTGCTCGCGAGCAACGGCGTCTCGCGTCACGATCTGGCGATCACGGCACTGGGACATCTACGGGGCCGCCCCGGCGTCGCCGGCGACCTGGCCGCCCGGTATGCGCTCCACCGGGACCGGCTGCGCGAGGAACTACGGCGCACCGGCGTCGACCCCGCAGAAATCACGGAGTGGACATGGAAGCCGTGAGCCACGGCAATCTGCTTGTCGTGGACGCAGGTTCGTCCAGCCTGCAGCTGACGGTGACGGACGGGGAGGGACGCGAACTCGGCGCCCGGCACATCGGTGAGGCTCCCGGCAGCGGGACGCAGGAGGCGATCACAGAACTCCTGCGCGATGTGCCGCCTGTGGCGGCGACCGGGCATCGCCTCGTCCACGGCGGGCCACGGCTGCTGAGGCCCGTCCTCGTCGACGACGCGGTCCGCGTGGAACTCGACGGTGCCGCAGACCTGGCCCCCCTGCACGTACCGCCCGCCCTCAGAGCCCTCGACGCCACGCGTCGGCTGTTGCCGGACATCCCGCACGTGGCATGCTTCGACACCGCCTTCCACGCAGAGCTCCCGGCGGCCGCCCGCACATACGGGCTGCCCTTGGACTGGACGGAGCGTCACGGGCTGCGTCGGTACGGGTTCCACGGTCTGTCGTACGCGTGGGCCCTGCGGCGGACCGCCGCGCTGCTGAAACGCCCGGCCGAACAGCTCCAGGTCGTGATCGCCCACCTTGGCGGCGGATGTTCGGCGTGCGCGGTGCGCGAGGGGCGAAGCGTCGACACAACGATGGGTTTCACGCCGCTGGAGGGCTTGGTGATGAGCAAGCGCAGCGGCAGCGTCGACCCAGGGCTCTTGTTGTGGCTGCAAACCTCTGCCGGCCTGTCCGCGGAGCGTTTGACGGAGGCTCTGAACCACGACTCGGGCCTGCTGGGCCTGTCCGGCACATCCGGCGACACCCGCGACCTCGTACGGGCCGCGGCGGGCGGCAGCCGGCGGGCTTCGCTGGCGCTCGACGTGTTCACCCTGGGGGCCCGGCGCGGGATCGCGAGCGTCGCGGCATCACTCGACCGCGTGGACGCACTGGCCTTCACCGGCGAGATCGGCTCCGACCAGCCGGAGGTACGGGAGGCGGTCTGCGCCGGCCTCGGCGCGCTCGGCGTCACCGGTGGACTGCGCGCCGAACCGGCGGAGCCTCACGCCGACGCCGTCGTCAGCGCGGCCGGAGCGAGCGTGCCCGTGCTGGTGATTCCGACGGGCGAGGGCCGTCAGATCGCCCTCGAAGTACGAGCGTTGCTGAATCGGGGGGACACGAAAGGAATTTGGACTGCGTGAGCAATCTGTTCTGCGGCAACAAGCAGTTGAAGGCGGTGAGTGATCAATGGTCGCCGCTTTCGGGGCGCTCGTCCTGCTGCAAGGCCACCAGTCCTGCCGGCGTCACCCGAGTCGCCAAACGGCGCCGGCAAGCGGTCGCAGGCGCATCCGTGGTCCTGATCGTGCTGGATGAAAACGTTGACGGCCTTGCTCCCCGCTTACAGGTGTGCGGCGATGGCCGGCATGAGGTCCTGGAACGTGCGCCCGTTCGCACATGCTCATCACGGCGGCGGCCGGGGCGGACGACGACGGCCACCGGGTCGTATACGGCTACCTCGCCGGCGGTGGGGGTGTCAGCGTCACCAGCTCGGCGTCGACCAGCTCCACCGGCACGAGCCCATCCCCGTGCCTTTCCTCGGCGTGGTCACTCGTCCACCGCCGCCTGGGCGTTGGACGCACCACTGTCGTCACTGCGTTCTGCGGCCGCAGCGCGGCGGCCCTTCTCCGCATGGGCCTGCTCCCGGCGCAGCCTTTCGCGGGCCTGCGCCACGTCTCGGGACGCCTCTTCGAGCCGGTCGAGCGCGCGCTCAAGAGCAGCGGCCGCCGCGGTGACGCCGGGGGCGGTCGTCGGCTCAGCCCCGGTATTCCGCTCCGCCTGGGCTCGGTCGGCGATGACGTTAGCCGTGTCGACGTCCAGGACGGCGGGAACACCGTTGATCATGCTGGTGACCTGCTGGTCGCCAGCCATGACCCCGTAGATCAGGCTCTGAGTCTTCCCGGATCCAGCGATGTAGAGGTGGCTCTCGCCGCGCTCCAGACGTGTGACCGCGTCGAGTTCCGCGCGCCATTTGTTCCGCAGGTCGTGGTGTTCCTCGGTCGACAGGCCCTTGTACCGGGCGATCGACTCGATGATTCCGTCCATGGTCTGACGGGTCGGCATGCGTTGTCCGCTGAGCGCATGCATGAAGGTGGAGCGGGCCAGCGGGCTGAACTGGGCGAGGTCACCGACCGGCCTGTCCTGCACGGTGTCCTGGACCAGGTCGCGGATTTGCTCGACGAAGGCAGCGACAATCGGGGCGGCTTCGTCGGAGATCGGTTTCATTGGGCGTCCGGGTCCGGCCATCACGCCTCCCCCTCCTCTAGCAGCACGCTTAGTAGTCTCGGTTTTTCCATGCTATTTTCCACGACACGAGAAAACTAGTCCAGCGCTTCGGCCCGACCTCGGGGGTCACCGTGTTTCTGCTCGCCGCTTCCGCCGACTCGTCCAGTGCCGCGTGGGTCGCGGTCGCTGCCCTGTCGGCCCTGGTGGTGTTCCTCGTCGGCTTCTTCGGCGCCCAGAAGCCCAAGCCGGTCGGCTTCGAACTCGGCTTCTATCCGGCGCTGTTCCTCGGGGCGGGCGGCGCCGGGATCACGTTCTTCGGCCTGGTCCAGGTCTTCAGCACGCTGCACCTTCTCTGACCGCGGCATCTCGTTGGCCGCGGCGGCCGCGGGCCTGAGGTAGCGGGCGAAACGCTGGTGGGCGGCCTGCTTGGCCCTGGTGTCCTATCTCTGACCCACGGTGCAAAGTAGCTGCGGCTGGCCTCCACTCTCCCGTTGCTACGTGCCCCGCTGGTTCGTTGGGCCGAACGAATAGTCGGCGGAGGGGGAGGGGTTCATGCGCCGGGAGTGGTCGCCCGAGGACGTTGTGGCGTGCTGGACGCCTGTGGGGAGCGACTGGGACCTGGTCGCGAACAAGGGGATCGCCGAGATACGGGTCAAAGGGGCAATGAGTTGATCTTTGAAGCCCTGAAGTGCGTCCAGGCTCACCCAGCGCTGTCGGCGTCCTCGGCGAGGATGCGGGCCAGACAGCTGTCGCAGGAGTCGGTGGGCTTGCGGTAGCCCTTCGGATACCGGCTCATGCCGGAGGCAGCGACCGGCCATCGCGACGCTTGGGCACCACCGCCGGGGCAGTGGTGCCGGAGCCGACCGTGACTCGACCAGTCTCCTCCTGACCAGGGCGATTGACCTTGCCCGGCTCGGGGATCAGCAGGTCACCGATCTCGCAGCCGAGGACGACGCAGACAACGTCCAGGTCCTCCAGCTTCAGTGAGACCGGCTGCCCGGACCACAGCCCGGACATCTTCCCGGCCGAGATCACCAGGCCGTGCTCCGCGAGGTTTCGCTGGAGCTCGGACGCCTTCCAGATGCCCTTGTTCGCGGCGGTCAGCCGCAGGTTCCACCTCATCGGACCAGTCCTTCCAGCCGCTTCGCGGCCCGCTCCATGCCGGCTGCCCAGGCGTCCTCGACCCGGGTTTGCTGCACGTGGATATAGCGCATCGTCGTGGCGATCCAGGAGTGTCCCAAGACCTCCTGGGTTGCGAGCAAGTCCAGTCCGTTTCCGTAGAGTTGGGACGCGCAGAAGTGCCGAAGGACGTGCGGCGTCAGCTTCTCGCCCCGCCCCGGCAGGCGAAGTGGCCGGTGATGCGGCGTCCGGTCAGGCCTGCGTACTGGGCGCTCCGCTTGAGCGCGCGACCGACACCGTCCGGCGACAGGCGTGTGGTGCCCATGTGGCCCCACTGGTCGACGGACAGGAACGCCGGTCCATCAGGGTCGGCGCCGGCGGTCAGCTTGGCTTCCTGCCACACCTTCCAGCAGCGCACCGGGCAGGTTGCGCAGTCCTCTCCGTAGGTGACGGGTACGTCCCGGGGTGGGCGGCCCTTCACGCTAGGGACGTGCACCTTCAATCCCTCCTCCACGGGCTGAATGTGCGGGTCGTCCAGTACGGACATCTCCTCATTGCGTCCGGCCACAGCGAACTTGAGCGAGTTGAGAGCCTGGTCCCGCAGCCGGGCCAGCTCCGGCACCCGCAGGACGACGCGCCGCCGGGGCGGTCGGCTCCGGCTGCCGCTCCAGCGGAGCGTTGGCCATCTTCCGGAGGTCGTCCGGGGTCGCGGCCGCGGCCTTGCCGCGGCCACGCTTCTGCCGGTCCTTGTCCAGCTTGAGCGGCTTCAGTGCCCTCCAGGCCGCCTCCGACGCCTCCTTGGGCACGGTGTGGCCGCGGCGGCGGGCTTCGGAGGCCGTCCCGATGAGGCGTCGTGTTCGGCGGCGCCTTGACCACCTGGTCCAGATACGTCACGAACGAGACGAAGGTGCCAACCGTGATGTCGCTGTTCGCCAAACGGGTGCCGGTCTGCTCGGTGAGCCAGTCGTGGAACTCACCCCAGATCACCCAGTCCCGGGCGTACCCGATTCGGGTCTTCCTGGGCCGGATTCGCTCCAGGTGTGCTGTGGCGTCCGTGTCCAGGGCGTGCAGCACGGCGGCCACCGGATCGAAGACGGCGACCGGTCGGCGCCGGGGGCGTCGTCCTCGACCAGCTCGGCGTCGACGACCTCGACATGTTCCAGCTCGGTCACTCGGCCCCGTTCCCTTCCTCGGGCTCCGGCTCGGCGTCCTTGCGGTACAACTCCAGGCCTTCGTTGTCCGGACCGACGGTGCCCTCCATGCGGTTGCGGACGTGTCCCGCCTCCCAGGAGCCGGAGCGGTTGCGCAGGACCTCCTCGATGCCGCCCTGCTCGGCGGCAACGGTGCACAGGGCGTGGGCGAGGAACTCGGCGACGTCGATGCCGTCGTCCAGGGCCTCGGTGATGGCGTCGGCGGCCCGGCGGGTCAGGTCGTCGATGGCGGTCAGCCTCTCGTTGGCGGAGGGGACGGCGGAGGGATCGCTCAGCACCGTGCCGGGCGGTTGTTCGTGGTGGGTCTACTCCGTGCGCAAGGCGGCAGCCGTCGGCATCCGGGCCGCCCACCGGGCCGGCAGCAGCGCGCCGAGGATCGCGATGGCCAGCCCGCCCAGGCCAAGGAGTGCCAGTTCCGGCGCCTGATACACGGCGATCACCGTGTCCGGGAGGCGCAGCCCCGCGCTGTCGCCCATGGCGGGCATCACCCAGCCGTGCAGGGCCACCCCGAGGGGTACTCCGAGGGCGCCGCCGGCCAGGCCGGTCAGCGTGACCGAGGTGAGGACCATGCTGGTGGTCTGGCGCGGCGTCATGCCGAGTGCCTTGTGAATGCCCAGCTCCCGGACTCGCTCGCGGGTGTCGAGGAGTACACCGTTGAGTACACCGAGGGCGGCGACTGCTACGAGCATCAGGGTCAGCAGAGCGGACAGGGAGTTGAGCGTGACGATCATCTCGCTGCTGCCCTCGGAGCCGCCTACGTCGGCGGTCAGGCCCAGCGGGCGCAGCTCCTTGTTCAGGGCCGCCGTGTAACTGCCCGCATCCGTACCCGGCTTGACCGCGATGTGGTGGCCGGTGGGAATGAGGCCGGGCTCGGCGGACTTCAGCGTGGCGGCGTCCGTGAGGACCTGCATGCCGTCGTAGCGGGGGTCGAGGACCTCGCCCACGATCCGCACCGTGACGGGCGCCCGGCGTCCGTTGAGGGTGATGACGTCGCCCACGTGCTGTCCGGTCGCGGTGAGGAATCCGGTCGGTACCACGGCCTCACCGGGCTCTTTGAGCCAGCGGCCGCTGACCATCGCGTACCCGGCCCATGAGGCGTCACCAGTGAACGCGGTGACCCGGGTCGAGCCGGAGACCCCGGCGACCGTCACCGAGGTGGTCGCCGTGCCGAAGTGCGCCCGGGTGCCGGGCTGCTGTCCGACCACCTTGCTCGGGTCCGCCCGGGCCTTCTTCTCCTCGTCCTGGAACGGCGGATGGAGCACGCCGATCGTGACATCCGCGGCGTCATGGTCGCGCGCGGCCATCACCTCGCCGAGCGAGGAACCCAGGCCCACCGTGAAGGTGACGGCGATGGCGCCGAACACGATCGCCGTGCCCATGGCCAGCGTGCGGGCGGGCCGCGCGAAGGGCCGGGTCAGACCGAGCGCGACCGGACGGGACACCGGCAGCCGTGCCGCCAGGCGTGCCGCCCACCGGCCGCGGCGCGCCTGCTGTGCGCGGCCGGTGGCGAGCGCCTCGACGGTACGCAGCCGGCCCGCCCGCCAGGCGCAGGCGCACGCGGTCGCGGCCACGAGCCCGAGCACCCCGGCGATCACGGCCGCATCCAACCACGGTTCGACCCCCGACCCGCTTGCACCGTACGCCTCTTCGGCCTCGGACAGGATCGGGACGGCCAGGAGTTGGCCCGCCACGGCACCGAGGGCCGCGCCCGCGAGCGTCGGCAGCAGGGCCTGGCCCAGGTAGGCGCGTACGACCTGGGCAGGGGTGAAACCGATCGCCTTGAGGATGCCGATCCGGCGGGTGGCCGAGCCGACAGTGGCCGCCACCACATTGCCCACGATGAGCACCGACATGACCAGACCGAGCACTCCGAAAGCCATCAGGAAAGGGATGTAGAGCGCGGTGTCGCGTTCAGCACTCTTCTTTACGGTGAGCCATGACTGGGATCCGGCGACTGCCGTCGCGGGAAACTGCCCGGTCACCGCCTCGTGGCCGGCCGTGACCTGGGCAGCGGTGTCCGCCGCCGCGAAGCGGTACAGCATCTGGCGGCCGTTCGGCTGCCCGTGCGGCGTGAGCGCGGTGAGCTGGGCCGGGGTGACCCAGGCGTCGGCGGTGCCGGTTGCCGAGCGGGCCGCGCCGACCACCTTGAGGGCCGGTGAGCCGGGCAGATCGGGGAAGGTGACCTGCTGGCCGATGACCGAGGAGCTCCAGCCGCCGGCCGGCAGCACGATCTCACCCTGGCCAAAGGCCCATCGGCCTGCGGTCAGCGAGAGGCGGTCGACGGCTCCGCCCGGCTCGGCCCGTCCGACCACGGTCATCGGCGGCTCGGGCAAATCGTCGAAGAAGCGCGGGGTGAGCGTCGTCGTACGGAAGGGTCCGGCTGCCGCAGTCACCCCGGAGGCGTCGCCGGTGGCCCGGAGCTCGGCGTCGGTGGCACCCGGCGCGTACTGGACGGACAGATGCGCACCGTCCTGCCGTGCGAACGCGTCGTCGAACGGCCCGCTGGACGCCACGAGCAGCGACCCGGCGAGCACGGACGAGGCCACCGCCATCAGCGCGGCGAGCGCGATCACCATGGTCTGCACTCGGCGCCGCCCTACCCCGGAGCGGACGACACGGCTCAGGACGCCGGCACGACTGCGGAACGACCCTCGGCTTGACCTGCTCAACGGGTCGCCTCCGCCCGGGAGTTCGTGGTGCCCGCGGCGATCCGGCCGTCGGCTAGGTGGATCGTTCGGGTCGTGCACGCCTGGGCGAGGGCCTCGTCGTGGGTGACCAGGACGACGGTCTGGCCGTCGGCGTGCAGCTCGCGCAGCAGCGCGCTGACGTCGTTGCCGGACGCCGAGTCCAGCGCTCCGGTCGGCTCATCGGCAAGGAGCAGCGGCGGTCGGTTCATCAACGCCCTTGCCACGGCAACACGTTGACGCTCACCACCGGACAGTCGGCCCGGATGGGCGCCGGCGTGCCGGTCGATGCCCAGGGTCTCCAGGAGCTCCGCCGCCCGCCGGTGCGCCGTGCCGCGCGCCATGCCCGCGAGCTGGGCGGGCAGCATCACGTTGTCGGCGACGGTCAGGTCGTCGAGGAGATGGAAGAACTGGAACACCATCCCGATCTTGGCCCGCCGGAAGCGGGCCGCCGCCGCTTCACCGAGCGCGTCGACCCGTACGCCGTCCACGGTGACCGTGCCCGCATCCGGCCGGTCCAGGCCCGCGATCAGATTGAGCAGCGTGGACTTGCCGCTACCCGACGGCCCGAGGATCGCGACGGCCTCACCGGCTGGCACGGTCAGGGAGGCGTCCTGCAGAGCGGGCGGTCCGTCCGAGGCCGAGTCGTAGCGACGGCTCACGTCGCGCAGCTCGATCACTGGCGTGGTGGGCATGGGGTTCTCCTCGGGTCCGTACGTTCTGCCCGGCTGGGCCCGACCGACGCTAGGAGCGGGCAGGGCCGCGCCGCGTCAGCAGCCGGAGCCATATCGGCGGATCGCGAGGACGACATCCCGGCGAGGGTCCTCCTTGAGAAGTAGTCGTGCGGCGTACGCGGGTGATCTGCGGGAATGATGTGGGGCGCGGCGGCGGTCGGCGACAATGAATCGATGAGCACAGCGTCCGTGGCAGCCCGCCTGAGCGACGGCGTCGCCCTGCTGCGGCACCCGACCGGCCCACTGCCCCGCCCCACCCGGCGCAGTCAGATCTTCGACGTGCTGCTCGCGCTGGCCTTCGGCACCCACGTACTCCAATGGGCCGTGAACAACGGCCCGGACCAGCTGCGCGCCTCGCCCGACGGCATCGCTACGCTCGTGCTCGGGTCGGAACTGGGCATCGGGATCACTGTGGTGGCGCTCACGGTGCTTGCCTGGGCGCCCCTCGTCCTGCGCCGCCGGTATCCACTGGCAGTGCTGTGGACCGTGACGGCCGCGGCCTCGATGACGCCGCACAGTGCGCAGCGGATCACGTTCTACGCAATCGTCATCGCCGCCTATACGGCCGCCGTCTACAGCCCTTACCGGGCCGCCACCCTGCTCAGCCTGCCGGTGACCGTGTTCACCATCGGCACAGACGAGCACACCCGCATCATGGGCGCGACGACGTCACCGCCCATCGTCCCCACCCAGTACGTCCCCCTCCTCATCCTCATCCCGCTGATCTTCGCGGCGAATGGCATGCGCACCTGGAAGCTGCGTACCGCAGAAAGCCAGGGCCGGGTGTCGGCCCTGGAGCGCGAACGCGCCGAGGAGCTGCGCCGCGCCACCGAGCAGGAGCGAGCTCGCATCGCCCGCGAGCTCCATGACGTCGTCACCCACAACGTCAGCATGATGACCATCCAGGCGGGCGCCGCCCGCAAGGTCATGGACCTCGCCCCCGACGAGGCCCGCGAGGCGCTCCTCGCCGTCGAGGCGGCCGGCCGCTCGGCACTGACCGAACTGCGCCACACCATGGGCCTGCTCACCATGAACGACCCGCAGGACCCCGACCAACCAGCCGCCCCCGACCTCGCCCCACAGCCGGGCCTCGACCAGCTGGACTCCCTCGTCGACCGCATGCGCCACACCGGAGTGCCCGTCACCCTCACCACGTCCGGGACCCCGCGCGACGTTCCCTCCGGCGTCGGCCTCGCCGTCTACCGCGTCATCCAGGAAGCCCTGACCAACACCGTCAAGCACGCCCATGGGGCGCAGGCGAACGTGAGCGTCGACTACGCCGACGACCACCTGAAGGTCGAGATCACCGACACCGGCGGCACGCCCTCCGCCGCCGCGGCCACCGGCAACGGCCGCGGCCTGCTCGGCCTGCGCGAGCGCCTGTCCGTCTACGACGGCACCCTGCACACCGGACGCCGCCTGACCGGCGGCTACCGCGTCAAGGCCCACATCCCCCTGACCTCTCTGGAGACCGTGTGAGTGCCCCCCTGCGCGTGGTGGTCGCCGACGACCAGGCACTCGTCCGCACCGGATTCCGCCTGATCCTCATGGCCGACGGCATCGATGTGGTCGCCGAGGCGGCCAACGGGGAAGAGGCCGTCGAGGCGGTCCTGCGCACCCGCCCCGACGTCGTCCTGATGGACATCCGGATGCCCGAGCTGGATGGCCTGGAGGCCACCCGCCGCATTCTCACCGGCGCCCCCGACGCACCCCGCGTGATCATGCTGACCACGTTCGACCTCGACGACCTCGTCTACGCCGCGCTCGCCGCCGGAGCCAGCGGCTTCCTGCTCAAGGACGTCACCCCCGAGCACCTGGTCGCCGCCGTCCGCCTGGTCCGCACCGGCGACGCCCTGCTCGCCCCGACCATCACCCGCCGCCTCGTCGAGCGCCACGCCCACACCACCCCGCCCGCCCCCAACACCACTGCACACCGCGATTTGCAAACCCTCACCCCACGCGAACTGGAAGTCCTGCAGCTACTGGCCCAGGGCCTGAGCAACGCCGAACTCGCCGAGCGTCTCTACCTGTCCGAGACGACCGTGAAAACCCACGTCGGCCGCATCCTCGCCAAACTCCAACTCCGCGACCGCGTCCAGGCCGTGGTCACCGCCTACGAAACCGGACTGGTCAGCCCCAAGACGGCCGGGTGAGCGTCACCGGCCGCCTGAAACAGCGCACCTTCGACGACAAGGAAGGCATCCGCCGCACCGTCGTCGAGATCGACGCCGCGGAGATCGCCGCCTCCCTGACGTACGCGAGAGCGACCGTCACCAAGACCTACCGCCCCGGCAGCTCCGCCACCGCGCCCCGCTCCGCCACCACGGACACCGGTCAGGCCCAGCCCGCGGCCCCCGCCGAAACCCACCCGTTCTGATGGTCACAGACGCCACGGCACGATTCCGGCGCATTCCGGTAGCCCCGACCAGGGCTTCAACGGGTTCAAGATCACCCCATGGCTCCTGTTGGGCTTACCTGGGTCATGCCCCGTGGACCGTCGTGGCACCGCCACTGCCGTGTGGACCGGTATGCCCGACGTGTTGACCCTGGATGACGCCGGTGGCCGGCTGATGGTTGCCGTCCGCCGCGGGTGCTTGTTCCTTCATCGCCCTGGCCTCGCTCTTGAGGATGCGTGCCGCCTTGCCCGCGTTGCGGGCCAGGTCAGGGAGCTTCTTCGCGCCGAACACGATGAGGATGACGATCAGGAGTATCGCGAGCTCGCTGAGTCCTAGCACCGGATTTCGCCTTCTGGAAGTGCCCGGAGGGCCGTTGGATGGATCTACGATGCGCTGTGCAGCGCCGGAGCGCGTCGTCAGACGTTGACGCCGAAGTCGGAGGCGATGCCGGCGAGTCCGGAGGCGTATCCCTGGCCTACGGCGCGGAACTTCCATTCCGTGCCGTTGCGGTAGAGCTCGCCGAAGACCATGGCGGTCTCGGTCGAGGCGTCCTCGGAGAGGTCGTAGCGGGCGAGTTCGACGCCGTCGGCCTGGTTCACCACGCGGATGAAGGCGTTGCGGACCTGCCCGAAGCTCTGGCCGCGTGAGGTGGCGTCGTGGATGGAGACGGGGAAGACGATCCTGGCGATGTCGGACGGTACAGCGGTCAGGTTCACCTTGATGGATTCGTCGTCACCCTCGCCCTCTCCGGTGAGGTTGTCGCCGGTGTGCTCGACCGACCTGTCGGGGCTGGTGAGATTGTTGTAGAAGACGAAGTGCTGGTCGGAGACAACTTTGCCGGTCTCGTTCAGCAGCAGTGCGCTGGCGTCGAGGTCGAAGTCCGCGCCGGAGGTGGTGCGTACGTCCCAGCCGAGGCCGACCAGTACGGCGGCCAGCCCGGGCGCCTCCTTGCTCAGGGAAACGTTGCCGCCCTTGCCGAGGCTCACGCCCATCTCGAATGCCTTCCTGTGCGAGTTCGCGGATCGCCGGCCCGTGATGGAGCCGATTAAAATCTACATCACTGTAGAAGATATGTGGCTTCGATGCGTGTGACTGCCCGGATTCCGCCGGTCGGGGCAAGCACCTTCCGACCTCGGTGCTCGCATGCTCCGCTTGATGCGGCGAGCGGTCCAACACAGGAAGAACGCCGGCCTACGGCAGCGTCACCGCTCAGTACGATGAACTGCACCAGCGTCAGGTGCGCCGGGCCGGTTGAGACGGGAGGGAGACGGCATGACGGGCCAGAACCAGGGCGGCGGCCCTCAGCAACCTCGCCGACGAGGCCAGGGCGAGCTGGAGGGCCAGGTGCTGGCAGCTCTGCGTGAGGCGCCGGGGCCGGTGAACACCGCGTGGGTGCAGGAGCGCCTCGGCGGCGATCTCGCCTACACCACCGTCATCACCATCCTGACCCGGCTGCATGTGAAAGGTGCCGTCTCTCGCGAGCGCGCGGGCCGGTCCTTCGCGTGGACGCCGACTGCGGACGAGGCCGGACTCGCCGCCCTGCGGATGCGGAAGGTGCTGGACGCAGAGGCGGACCGGGAGGCGGTACTGGCCAGTTTTGTGACGGCGCTGCCCCCGGGCGACGAGCGGCTGCTGCGGGACCTGCTGGCTCAAGCGGCCGAGGAAGGGGAAGGCTGACCGCATGGGGGTCTTCGTCTTCCTTCCGCTCGTACTGCCCTTGAGCGCATGGCCGGTCGCGCGCCTGGCCGAGCATCATCTGCATCCGCGGGCTGCCACCTGGCTGCTGTCGGCGGTCGCCGGCGTGCTCGCCGTGTGCAGCACTCTGTGCCTCGCGCTGCTCGTCGTGGTCGGCACCGCGCAACTGCCGGGCAATCCGCTGCCCGACGGCTGGTCCGACCCCGAGGTGCGGGAGGCGGTTCCGTACAACGAGGTCGCCGGCAAGGCTGCCATTCCAGCACTGATCGTCGTACTCGCCTCGTGCTGCAGAACGGCTTGGCGTCATTACCGCGTACGGAGCAAGGCCGCCCAGGCGCTCTCCACACTGCCGCAGCGTTCGGTGGCAGTACTGCCCGACCCCACCCCCTACGCGTACGCTCTGCCGCCGGGCAGGCACCAAGGCCGCGGCCGGGTGGTGGTCACCACCGGCATGCTGGCCGGCCTGAACGCACCCGAGCGGCGGGCTCTGTTCGCGCACGAGCGGTCCCATCTCGACGGCCGCCATGACCGCTTGCTGCTGACGGTGCAGCTGGCAGCGCGTGTCAATCCGTTCCTGCGGCCCTTGCGGACCGCGGTGACGTACACGGCGGAGCGGTGGGCCGACGAGGAGGCTGCCTCGGCGGTCGGAAGCCGGCGCGTCGTGGCCGTCGCGATCGGTAAGGCGGGGCTGATCACGCGTGGGGCGCCCGTTGCGACGCTTGCCGGTTTCGCGGCGGCGGGGCCCGTTCCGCGGAGGGTGGCGGCCCTGCTGGAACCGGCACCGGCGGCACACGTCTGGCCGTCGCCGTCGACCACGGTGGGCCTCGCCGCGTGGGGCGCCGCCGCCGGTACGACGGTCTCCGCCCTGTCGTCGGCGAACTCCGCGGTCACCCTGTTCTTCATCCTCAAGGCGGCGACCCCGCTGTAGCCCGGGCCTGCTCTCCGCCTGTCGAGCCGGGAGTGCGGCGTCTCGTGCCGGTGCAGGAGGGCGTGGTCGGTGGCCGCCGGCACATGTCCTGGGTTCCCAAGTCCTGGGTTCCTGACTCAGTCGACCGCTGCGGGGCGCCTGGCCTGGGACAGTACTTCGGTGACCATCATCTACAAGAGCGCTGCCGCACACAGGGACGTCGAGCTGTGGTGCACTGATCGGCTCGCACAATGGCCGGTGCCCCACCGCACCATGACGCTGACCACATGCGCCGGCCGCACCCATGTCGTCGCCTCGGGAGAGGACGCCGGTCCGCAGCAGCCCAGGCGTCGTGTGGTGGTGGTTCCCGGTACCAACTTCAACGCTGCCACCAGCCTGCCGCTGCTCTCCGCGCTGGGGGCGCGGTGGCCCACCTACGTCGTGGATGTGCCCGGCCAGCCGGGGCTCAGTGCCGCCGACCGTCCCGGGCGACACCGGTCGGCCCGTTACGGGCAGTGGCTCCAAGAAGTGCTGGACCAGATCAGCCCGGGACCAACGGTGATCGTGGGGCATTCGCTTGGTGGCGCCATAGCGCTGGCTTGCGATGTCCCGCAGCTCGCCGGGCGGGTGCTTGTCTCTCCTGCGGGGCTGACCCGGCTCAAGGTCACCAGTAAGCTCTTGGCAGCCACCCTGCCGTGGCTCGCCCGTCCCACTGAGGCTCGCAGCGCAGCACTGCTGCGGCAGATGTACGGGCCCGGCCGACGTCCGTCGGCCGAACTCGTCGCATGGATGACCCTCCTGGCCCGATCCTGCCGCTCCAGCCTGGCACCCTCGCCCCTCCCTGGGGGGACACTCACTCGGGCTCGCCGGGTAAGGAACTTGGTGGCCACCGGCGAGCACGATGTCTTCCTGCCGCCGTCCCGGCTGGCTTCGCCCGCTTCCCGCAGCCTTGATGTCGCAGTGAGTACCGTGGCTGGTGCGGGGCATCTTCTGGTGGACGAACAGCCAGAGGCGATCGTCACGCTGGTGGCAGCATTGATGGACGAGGGCACCGGCAGCGGGCTGTGAGCAGTGGTGATGGAACGAACCGCCTGCGCCCGCTCGATGTGAGAACGTACCGGTGCCTGGCCGTTGCGGCCGGGCACCGACCGCAACGAATTCGTGACGGCCGAGCGGCCTACAGGTCGAACTCGTGCGGCGGCAGGTCGAGGGTGTAGCAGGCTTCGCGGACGACGGCCTGTTCGGTCTTGTCGAAGTCGCCGTCGGCTCCGCCGATGACAATGCCGATCTGGATGACGGCGCGCGCCTCAGCAGGCTTCTTCTTCGCCTTGGCGATCTCCTGCATGACGCCGACCTTGCCGAAGTCGAAGTCGGCGGTGAGCTTGTTCAGGTTGTCGTCGAAGCGGCGCTGGAGGTCGTCGGCGGGGAAGTTCTGCAGGACTTCGTTGGTGGCGATGAGTTCCGCCACGCGGCGCCGCTCGGAGGGGTCGATGGTGCCGTCGGCGGCGGCGACCAGGGCGCACATGGCCATGGAGGCGTCGCGGAAGGCGCCGCTCTTCAGGTCGTTCTTCTTCGCCACGAGCTGGGTCTGCATCGTCGATGCGGACTCCTTGATGCGGTCCCACAGGGCCATGAGAACTCCGTATGTGTCAGGGGCGGTCCGGGCCGTACGGGGGCCGGTCCGGACCGCCATCTTCTTCTACAGTGATGTAGAAGCTATCAGGGCCGGTGCCGGCGTCTCAGCCTTCGTCGCCCTCGTCCTCGTCGCCTTCGAAGAAGTCGCCCACTTCGTCGACGACTTCGGCCGCGACCATTCCACCGACGACGCCGACCGCGAGGCCGGCGGCGCCGGCCGCGACGACGGTTCCCATGCCGGGGCCGGACCGTTGTCCGTGGCCCTCGTTGTGATGCTTGTCGTCATGGTGGCCGCCGTGATGGGTGTCGCCGCCGTGCCCGTACGAGGGGTGGCTCTCGTAGCCGGCGCGGTGCTCGACGAGACGGCGCACCCAGCTGTCCACCTCGGCGTTCCAGTCGGTGTGCTCGATGCCGTGCCGGCTGACGGTGAAGCGGGTCAGCGCGTCGTGGCCGCCGGTGAGCGGCCCGCCGCGCTTGTCGGCCTCCAGAACGACCTCCATGCCGCCGGGGGTCGCGAGGAAGGTCAGCTCGATCTCGTTGACGGCGTGGGCGTACTGCGGCGGGGGCGTCAGCTCGATCTCCTGATAGAAGGGCAGCTGCTGCCCCGTGCCCCCGATGCGGCCGTATTCGAGGTCCGCGGACTTGAAGCCGAAACCGGTCCGCCCGAATGCCTCCAGGATCGCCTCCTGGACGGGCAGTGGCCGCACGGAGAGGGCGTCGAGGTCACTTTTGCCCTTGGCACCGGCGACACCGAGCTCGGTGCGTACGCCGAGGACGATCCCCAGCGACTGCCCGTGCAGCACGCTGATCGGCGTCTCCCATGGCAGGGTCACCGTGAACGGCACGCTGCGGTGCTCACCTTCGGCGAGGCGGAAGCCGCCCCCGACACCGAACCGTTCGAAGACGACGGCGCCGTCGTGCTCCCCGTCGCCGGTCTCCGCCTCGACGCGGGCCACCAACTCCAGCGTGATGTGTTCGATGTCGAAGTCGGCGTTGCCTCCGGTGAGGTGGACCTCACCAGTGAGGCCACCACCGGGCGGCACGGCGTCGGATGTCAGGACCGTGTCCACGGCCGGGCCGCCGACGCCGATCGAGCCGAGCAGGCGTTTGAACACCATCGTGGCGTTCACTCCTTCGTGATGCGTGATGCGTGATGCGTGGTGCTTGCGCAACGCCGCCGTCATCTCTTTCCGGGGCGGCGATCCGGTGACTACTTCGCCGCTTCCAGGGCGGCCAGCGCCTGGGCCCATCGGACGCATTCGAGGTCGGCGAGGTCGGCGACGGTCTCGACGCCGAACGCCTCCCTGAGGAGCTCGCCGTCCCTGTCCGACACCCCCTTGAGCGCGGCAACCGGTGCGGCCAGAACATCGGCGAGCGGCTTGTCCACCCATGCCTTGTCCAGCACCTTGCCCAGATCGAACGACGTCACGGCATCCTCCTGAAGAGAGATCCAATATCTACACGCATGTAGAAGCATAGAGTGCGGCAGGCGCCGCCAGAGGCGAATCTCGGCCTTCGTCGAAGAGTCCGGAAACAGCTTCCGGAGCAGGCCCGGATGGTCATCTGCCACAGAAGTCGCAGCCCGCGCCGTGCCACCTTGTTTGCCATACCTTTACAGTGGTGTAGAAGCCCAGTGTTCTTGTGCTTCTGCGATCCCCTGCCTGAGAAGGAGTAACGGACCCCCGATGGGTGAACCTCCCAGTACCAGCCGTGCCACGGCCTGCCGACGCCGTATGAGCGAGGGGGCGGGGGTGGCACGGTGACAGAGATTCTGCTGCTCCTGCTGGCCCTGGCACTGACGCCGGCCTGTGCTCTGTTCGTCGCGGCCGAGTTCTCGCTCACCACCGTCGAGCGCGGTGAACTCGAACGTGCCGTCGAAGCCGGGGAACGGGGGGCCGACAGCGCGCTCGAGACCGTACGGAAAATGACCTTCCAGCTCTCCGGAGCCCAGCTCGGCATCACCGTCACGTCCCTGGTGATCGGCATGCTGGCCGAGCCGTCGCTCGCCGCACTGCTGCGCGGCCCTCTCGGAGCCGTCGGACTCGAAGCGGCAGCCTCCTCGGTCGCCACTGTCCTCGGTGTGGTCGTCTCCACCGTGGTCCTGATGGTGATCGGCGAGCTCGTACCCAAGAACTGGGCCATCTCAAGGCCGCTTGCCGTGGCCAAAGCGGTCGCCGCGCCGCAGCGGGGCTTCACCGCCGCCTTCGGGCCGTTCATCCGGCATCTGAACAGCACCGCGAACCGGTTCGTCCGCCGCTTCGGACTGGAGCCGGCCGAGGAACTGGCCTCCGCCCGGACTCCTGAGGAGCTCGTGGCGCCGGCCCAGCACTCCGCACGTGAGGGAGCGCTTGAGAAGGACTCCGCGGAGTTGTTCGTCCGGACGCTCCACCTCGGCGAACTGACCGCCGAGAACGTGATGACCCCGCGTGTGGCCGTTGTCGCGCTCGAGGCGCACGCCACCGCCGCAGACGCGGCCAACCTCACGTTCGCGACCGGACTCTCCCGCTTCCCCGTCCACCGCGACAGCCTCGACGAAGTCGTGGGCACCATTCACATCCGCGACGTCCTCGCGCTCGCTCCCGAGCAGCGTTCGACGACCCCCGTGCTGTCACTGGCGGCCGCGCCCAGCCTGCCCGCCGACCGGCTGCTGGAGCGGATGCGAGCCGAGCGGACGATGGCCGTGGTCATCGACGAATACGGCGTCGAGGACTCCAGCGAAGCCGGGTTGCTCTCGCCGGCCGACGGCGAGCGTCTGCGAGACGCCCTGGAACTCGGCACCCGACCGGTCGGCGAGATCCTCGTGCCTGCCCGGCGGATGCACACCGTCGGTCACACGGTCACACCCGCCGGCCTGGAAAGAGTTGCGGCCGCGGCGACGTTCTCCCGCTTCCCGGTCAAGGGCCCGAGCGGAGCCGTCCTCGGCTATCTGCACATCAAGGACACCCTCGGCCTCGCCGACCGTGGCAAGCCCTTCCCCCGTACCGCCCTGCATCCGATCACCCGGGTTCGCATCGACACCCCGCTCGACGACACCCTCACCGCCCTGCGCACTGACGGCAGCCACCTGGCCGCCGTCACCGGCGAGACGGGCGCGATCCTGGGCTACGTCACCATGGAGGACGTCCTCGGAGAGCTCGTCGGTCCGGCGGCCACCGTGTGACCGGTCTCGCCCTGGCGGATGCCCCGCACGCGCCTGCGGCTCCCGTCGTTGCTGCGTGGGATCCTGCCGCACATCCACCTCTCTTTCACCCACCCGTCCGATCGTCCGTTACGAAGGAGCGCTTCTTGTCCGCCAGACCGACGGACCCTGCGGGTCGCAGTCCCCGGCCACTCGGGCCTGACCACAGCACGCGCGCGGGTGGTGTCCGGTGAACGCTGCTCTCGGCCTGCTGGCCGTCCTGGTCCTGACCGCAGGCACGGGCTACTTCGTCGCCCAGGAGTTCGCCTACGTCGCCGCCGACCGCATCGCGCTCGCCCGCGAGGCCGCTGCCGGCGACAGGCGCGCCGCTTCTGCCCTGAAGGTGCTGGAGCGACTCTCGTTCATGCTCTCGGGCGCGCAGCTCGGTATCACGGTCACCGGCCTGGTTGTCGGCTTCCTCGCCGAACCGTCCGTCTCCGCGCTCCTCAGGCCGGCCCTGGAGGGGGCGGGCCTGTCCGGCGGCGCTGTCACCGCAGTCTCCGTAGTTCTCGCTTTCGTCCTCGCCACCGTCGTGCAGATGGTACTGGGCGAGCTGGCGCCGAAGAACCTGGCGCTCGCCGTTCCCGAGCGCCTGGCCAAGTCACTCGCACCCTCGACCCTCGTCTATCTGAAAATCGTGGGCCCCGTCGTCCACGTCTTCGACGGAGCCGCGAACAAGCTGCTGCGCAAGGTCGGCATCGAACCGGTCGAGGAGCTGCATCACGGCGCCACCCTCGAAGAGCTCAGCCACCTGATCGGGGAGTCCCACGAGCAGGGCCACCTTCCGGCCGATACGGCCGAACTGCTGGACCACGCAGTTGAGTTCTCCGAGCGCACGCTCGGTGAGGTCATGGTGCCGCGCGCGGACGCCGTGTTCGTCCACAAGGACGCCACCACGGCCGCGGCGGTGGAGCTCATCGCCGAACACGGCCACTCCAACTACCCGGTCTTCGGCGACCACCCCGACGACGTAGCGGGCGTCGTCGGCGTACGGGACCTGATGCGCCTGCCGGCGGACCGCTTCGAAACCACCACAACGGGCCACGCGGCACGCCGTCCGCTGCTCCTGCCCGAGACTCTGCCACTGCCCGACGCCGTCGAGCAGATGCGCGAACGTGACGACGAGTTCGCCGTCGTCCTCGACGAGCACGGCGGCGTCGCCGGCGTCGTCACCTACGAGGACATCGCCGAGGAACTCGTCGGAGACATCGCCGACGAGACCGACACCGTCGTCGAGCTCGCCGTCCCCGACGGTGACGGCTGGCTGGTCGACGCCGGACGCCGCCTGGACGAGATCGAGGACGCCACCGGCATCCAACTGCCGGAGGAAGAGGACTACGACACCGTCGCCGGCCTGATCATCGATCGCCTCGGCCGCTTCCCGGCCACCGGCGACAAACTCACCGTCGACGGCGTCGACATCCACGTACTCACCCTGGACAGGCACGTCCCCGAACGAGTTCGCATCGAGCGCACCCAGCACGCCCGGAACGCCGCCGAGGAGGCACAGGCATGAGCTTCCCGATGGCTCTCTTCGTCACCGTCCTGCTCCTGATCGGCAGCGGCTTCTTCGTCGCCGCCGAATTCGCCCTCGTCGCCGCCAAACGCCACCGCATGGAAAAAGCCGCAGCCGACGGGCAGCGCGGCGCCAAGGCCGCTCTCGCCGGCATGCGCGAGCTGTCCCTCATGCTCGCCGGCGCCCAGCTCGGCATCACCATCTGCACCCTGGGACTGGGCTCCATCTCCAAGCCCGCCATCTCCCACCGGGTCGACCCTCTGCTGCACGACCTCGGCCTGCCAAGCGGCCTCAGCTACGGCATCGCCTTCGCGTTCGCCATGATCGTCGTCGTCTTCCTCCACATGGTTCTCGGCGAGATGGCCCCCAAGTCATGGGCCATCGCCCACCCCGAGCGCTCCGCCATGCTGCTCACGCCGCCCTTCCGCGCCCTGGTGAAGACCGTACGGCCGCTCATCTGGCTGCTCAACAAGGTCAGCAACGCGCTCGTGCGCATGTGCCGTGTCCAGCCCCGCGACGAACTGGCAGCCGTCCACAACCGCGAGCAACTCACCCACTTGGTAGCCGAGTCCGAGCGCCTGGGGCTCATCAACAAGACCGACTCCGAGCTGATCACCCGCTCGCTGACGGAACCGCAGACCCCCGTCGGCGAGATCCAGACCCCGGCGGATGACATCGTCACCGTGCCTGCTGACGCCGAGCTCGACGCCATCCTGACCACAGCCACCCAGGCCGACCGCTCCCGCCTCCTCGTCGTGGACGGCGACACCGTCCTGGGCTCGGTCCATACTCGTGACGTGCTGGTCGCCCGCACCCGCGACCGCGTGGTGACCGCACGCGAACTTGTCCGACCCGTACCGGAACTCAGAACGAACGCCAGCGTCTCCCACGCACTCGAGCAACTGCGTAGGAACCGGGCGTCGCTGGCCCTCATCCGAGCAGAAGACGGCCGACTCACTGGACTGATCAGTCTGGACGACTTGCTTGTTCGGCTGATGGGACTGCAGCCCAGGCGGTAGAGAGGCATTCCTCCATGCGTCCCACCCGATACCCCTGGGACGCAACGGCCGCGGCGGGCCCGCGGGCGGCCGGGACGGTCATGTCCGGTCGGGAAAGAACATCACGCCGAACTGGCAGACCACCAGGTCGAAGCCTCCCGTCCGGGAACGGCAGCCGCTGCGCGTCGGCCCGAAGGTGACCGTGGCCTCGTTCAGGTCGGTGGCCGTCACCTCGGCGAAAGGTGCCGCTGCGAGCAGCTCCGCTGTCAACACATCGGTTCCCGCAGCCAGTTCGAGGATTCGCCGGGGGTGAAGCGCCGCCGCCCGGGCAGTCAGGTCCTCGGCGAAGGGCCGGTAGACCACCGGCACGAGGTACTGCTCATAGGCCACCGGCATGGATTGTGACCATCGGCGACCGGCATCGACTCCTGTCACTCCCCAGACGGTAGCGCCGGGTCAGGGAACCTCTTCCTTGCCGCGCCGCCATGCACCGGTCCGGCCTTGGACACCCGAGCGTGTCTCGTCCGTTCTTCGTTGCGGACGGGCCCGCGGGCGGAGAGCGTTTCGTCAACGCAGCGCCTGTGGTTAACCCGTTGGAGGGGACCTGCCGGGTTGGGCCAAGCCGCCGGCGGAGCGGTGTCGAAGACGGCGTGTGAGGGAGGCCGAAGGCGTTCGCGAGGCTTCCTCACCGGCCGCCCGGAACCTCCGCGCGGCCGAGCACCCTCACAGGAGGTAAGAAACATGGTTCGTGTGCGACGAGGTCTTGCTGTTGCCCTGGTGGCCGGCGTGGCAGTGGTCGCCGGAGGCTCCGTGGCCTCCGCGGACGCCGGCGCTCATGGCGTGGCGGCGCACTCGCCGGGGGTGGGCTCGGGCAACCTCATCCAGGTGCCCGTCCACGTGCCTGTCAACGCCTGCGGCAACACCGTCAGCGTCATCGGGCTGCTGAACCCGTCCTTCGGCAACACCTGCGTCAACGCCTGAGCCCGCACGAGGGGAAAAACCCGGTCCGCGCCGCCGAGAAAGCGGGGCGGCGCGCACCGGTGACCGCCCGGCCTTGCAGCGGGACGTGTTGAACGCGTCCCCGACGCGGGCCGGGTTGGTCGGCTGCGGGTGGCTGGCGGCACAGTCATCCGCAGCACATCCAGGGAAAGGCCGCCCGTCAGGTCGGCGCCGTCCGGGCACAGAGCGGAAGTCGGGACGTCGGCAAACGCCCAGCGCCGAGCAGCAAGCGGCAAGCGGCGCAGGACCGGTCTGCTCAGTCGCAGGATTCCCCGAAGCCCGGCTGCAGTTCGGGCCGGGCGTCCCACCATTCCCGGTGGAAGGCGTTGTTGTCCACATCCTTCAGGTAGGCGCGGGCCGCCGCCTTGTAGAGGAGCTTCGCCTGTGGCGCGGAGAGCGAACCCCGGTTCCATGCGATCCGGATCCTGCCGGTGACCGGATCGCCTTCCAGCGGGCGCAGGACGGTCCCGTCTGTGGCCGGGGCGGTCGGCTGGCACAGTGATACCGCGCGACCGGCCGCGATCAGGTCGTACTGCAGCTTCCGGTCCGTCACCCGGTAGCGGAGCAGCGGGACGAAGCCTGCCTTCGCGCAGGCGGCGGCCAGTGCCTCCGGCCCGCCGTCATCGTCCTCCACGAACGTCATCCAGGGTTCGTCTGCCAACGCGGCCAGCGGGATGCGCTCCCGGCCCGCCAGCGGGTGCGTGGCGGAGAGCCGCACGCAGAACGGTTCCTTCGGGATCAGAGTGCGGGCCGCGACACCAGCCGGCAAGGGCACCTCGTGGTCATTGACCTCGCCGTACAGCACGGCGTCGTACCGTCCCGCACCGAGCTGCCTGGTCAGCGCGGTCGCCGAATGCTCGATCGTCACGTCGACGTCCGCACTGCCCATCACATGCCCCAACTCGTCCAGGAGACGGTCGACGAGGATGAGCAGGATGCAGCCGAGCCGCAGCGTGGAATGCGGAGCGAGGGCCCGGGCACCGGAGGCCAGGGCGTCCATTTCTCCCAGCACCAGGCGGGCCTTGCGGAGCACGAACTCGCCCAGTGGGGTCGGCACCACCCCGTGACGGCTGCGGAGGAACAGCTCCCCGCCCGCGACCCGTTCGATACGCCGCAACTGGGTCGACAGCGCGGGCTGGGTGATCCCGAGCCGCCCGGCCGCCCCGCTCAGACTGCCCACCTCGGCGATCCGGCACACGGCCTCGAGATGCCTCAACTCCAAATTCATTGGCGCAGCGTACGCACGGTGGGGCTGCCGCACCATAACTCCCGCCTTATGGAACTTGGCATGTCCCTAACCAGGGTGCGCAGGCCCATACTCAGCCGCAATGAACGCCTCCCCCTCCCACTGTTGAACGGAGCCTGACGTTGCACCCCAACAGAGTGACTGCCGCCGTGGCAGCCATCGCGCTTTCCGCGAGCCTCGCGGTCGCCCTCGGAGGCCCCGCCACCGCGGCCCAGTCCGACGGGCCCGAGCCGCCTCCCGCTCACGGCAGGTCCCTCGCGCTCGCCGCCGCCGACAGGGCTGCCGCCAGCGGCTTCGACGAGCTGCGGCACGGCGCCGACGAAGCTCTCGTGCGCACTGCGGTCACCCCGTGGGCGAACGGGCTGTACTACTCGGCCTACGAGCGCACGTACAAGGGACTCCCGGTCGCCGGCGGCGACGCCGTCGTTCTGTCCGACTCCTCCGGCAAGGTCCGCGACGTCACGGGCGCCCCCGCGCCCACGATCAGGCTCTCCACCGAGGCCAAGGTCACCGCCCGGGCCGCACTCGCCACCGCCAAGGGACAGCTCGCCACCGTGGAGAGCGCGAGCACACCCGAGCTGACCGTGCTGCTCAAGTCGGGCAAGCCGGTGCTCGCATGGCACACCCTCGTCATCGGCCGCACCGCCCAGGACGCGCCCCGCTCCCTCGACACCTACGTCGACGCCCGCACCGGCCGCGTCGCCCAGGTCACCGACAAGATCGTGCACGCCGAGGGTCGCGGCTACCACAACGGCAACGTCACCATCGACACCGCCGCCACCTCCATGACCGACACCAGTCGCGGCAGCTTCAAGTGCGGCGGCCAGAACGGCAGCGCCTACACGGGCTCCTCGCCGTGGGGCAACGGAGGCGCCAACGACCTCGTCACCGCCTGCGTCGACATCATGTACGCGGCCCAGCGCGAGTCGGACATGCTCAATGAGTGGCTCGGCTACAACGGCATCAACGGCCAGGGCGGCATGGTCCCCGCCCGCGCCGGGCTGACCCAGGTCAACGCCTACTACGACGGCACCAAGACCACCTACGGGTACAACCAGAACCGCACCAACCAGCTCACCGCCATCGACGTCGTGGCCCACGAGTACGGCCACGAGATCTTCGACAAGACCCCGGGCTCCGCCGGTTCCTCCAACGAGAACGGCGGCCTCAACGAGTCCACCGGCGACATCTTCGGCGCGCTCACCGAGCACTACGCCAACAATCCCAGCGACACTCCGGACTACACGGTCGGCGAGGAGGTCAACCTCTCCGGCAACGGGCCGATCCGGAACATGTACAACCCGTCGCTCGTCAACAACGACCCCAACTGCTACACCGATCTGACCTCGAACACCGAGGTGCACGCGGGGGCCGGACCGCAGAACCACTGGTTCTACCTCCTGGCCGAGGGCTCCAACCCGGGCGGCGGCAAGCCCAGCAGCCCCATATGCTCCGGCGGCCCCTCCTCCGTGACCGGCATCGGCATCCAGAAGGCCGGCAAGATCTTCATGGGCGCCCTGCTGATGAAGACCTCCTCGTGGAACCACGCCGCCGCGCGCAAGGCGACCCTGAGCTCCGCGAAGAACACCTACGGCAGCACCGAGTGCAACGCGGTCAAGACGGCCTGGAACGCGATCGGCGTCCCCGCCCAGTCCGGCGAGACCGACTGCGGCGGCACCACCAACCCGGACTTCTCGCTCTCTCTGAACCCGTCCTCGGGCTCGGTCCAGCCGGGTGCCTCCACCACCTCCACGGTCAGCACCAGCACCACCGGCGGCACCGCCCAGACCGTGCAGCTCTCCGCCAGTGGCGCCCCGAGCGGCGTCACCGTCTCCTTCAGCCCCTCCTCGGTGACCTCCGGCAACTCCTCGACGATGACCGTGCAGGTCGCGTCGGGCACCGCCGACGGCACGTACCCGATCACCGTCACCGGTACCGGATCCGCCACACACACCGTCACCTACCAGCTGACGGTCGGCAGCTCCACGCCTCCCACCGGTTGTGACTCCACCGAGTACACCTACCAGGGCAGCCTGGCGTCCGGACAGGCCGCGGTCCAGCCCGACGGCTCGTACTACTACTCGTCGACCTCCGGCACCCACGTGGGCTGCCTGCGCGGCCCGGCCGGCACCGACTTCGACCTCTACCTGCAGAAGTGGAACGGCGCCGGATGGGTCGACGTGGCCGTCGACGGCAACGCCACCTCGGAAGAGGACATCAGCTACAACGGCACCGCGGGCTACTACCGGTACGTGGTCCACGCGTACAGCGGCTCCGGCGCCTACACGCTCGGCCTGACCGCCCCCTGACCAGGGGCCCTGAACGTCCCGGACCGGGTGTCTGACACCCGGTCGTAGGGGCGAGGCCGCGCGCGCCTCGTGGGGGAGACGCCGCGGCCCAAGGGGCCGGGCCGCCGAACCAGGTCACGGCAGCCCGGCCCCCTCCGGTTCCGGACCGTGGGGGTCCGGACCGGGCCGTGCCGGCGGTCGGGCGGTGCGCCCTCCGGCCGGCGGCACGTGCCCCGTACGGCTCGGATCCGAGGCCCCTCACGACCGGTCTCGGGTTCCAGAAGTCCCTGCAACACCGGCTGGTTCAGGTGGTCAACAGGAACACCGAGAGGCCGTTATTCCTGTTCATCGGCTGTGTCGCGACGCACAGTCCGTGGAGCGGACGCCCGAGCGCTTCGCGAACCGCTACCGTCGTTCGCCACCTTCCGTGACAGCCCTGACGACGGCTCGCTCGGGGTCAGCAGGACTCGTCGTTCTTGACCGAGTAGAGGGTGACTGTCTTGTCGGTGGCGTGCTTGCCGGGCGCGGGCTCCTGGCGACAGACCTTCCAGTTCCTGTCCAGGACCAGCAGCCGCTCCATGCCGGTCGCGTCCTTCTCCCGCAGGCCGTAGAAGCCGGCGGCCTGGGCGGTGTCCTGGGCGTCCTGATGGTTCATGCCGACGAGGTTCGGCAGCGTGGCCGTCTCGATGGCGGGGGCGGCGGTCTTCCGGGGCGTGGCGGCCGCGGACTTGTCGGCCGGGGCGGCGGAGGGAGTGGCCGTCACGGTCGCCGTGGCCGTGACCGTCGTCGTGGCCGTCACGGTCGGCGCGGGCCGGGCCTTGCCGTCGATCGCGGTGCCCTCGCCCTGCGAGTCGCCCATCGCTGCTCCGCAGCCGCTGCCGATCATCAGCAGGAAGAAGCCGCCGACGTAGAGGCGCTTCATCGTGTGCAACGGGCGCGCCGGGGCTGCCTGCTGGTAGGCCGGTGCCGGCTGCTGGGGGTAGCCGTGGCCGGGCTGCTCGTAAGGGGGCTGCTGGGGGCCGGGGACATGCTGGGACATGGGGAACTCCTGTACGGCAGGGCGGGGAGAACGGGCACGGACGGCCGGGGGCAGCCGGGAGCTGGGGAGAGCGTTGATGGGCTCCACCGGCGGAGCGGACGACTGGGACGTGCTCAGGTCGAGGACGTTGCCGTCGACAGGCATGCCGTCGGTAACTTCACCGAGTTCGCCGGTGGCCATGCCGCCGCAACCGCCGATGCACCGGCACGAGACACCCACCTGCCTGACGCCGTCGGTGAGAGTGCACGCGCCCGCGAGGGTGGACGTGTCTCCGGCAGGGCCTCGGTGCGATCGGGAGCAAGTCTCGGGTCGATCATGAGCAGTCTCGTATGCGGGCGTCGTGGATGTGATGGAAGTATGCGTGGGCGGTGGATGAGGCGTGACCGCCACCGGCGGGTAGATAGTTGCACACAAAACAAAAACTTCGCCCCTCGGGGTGCGGCGGAAGCTTGCCGCGACGCTCCCCGCGGTGCAGGTGATCGTTCGCGGCCGTGCCGTGGCCCGATCAGGCGAACGACGAGGTACGCCTGTCGCCCGTTCGACGAGGTACGCCGCCTCGTGCCGTCCGCTCTCCCTCGCCTGCCGGTGTCCCCGACCGATGAGTTCCGGTGGCGCCGCCGGTCGGTATTGCATGGAGACCTTCGACACCACACCCCTGCCCGATCTCACCCCCGCGGCCGACGCCGTGACCCGGCTGCTCGACGCGGTCGGCGACGAACAGCTCGACGGTCCGACCCCCTGCCCCAAGTACGCGGTCCGAGAACTCCTCGCCCACATCGGCGGGCTGTCCCTCGCCTTCCGGGACGCGGCCGCCAAGCGTTTCGGGCCGACGACCGACACCGACCCAGGTACGTCGCTGCCGGTCCTGGACGACGACTGGCGCACCACGATCCCGCCGCGACTGGAGGAACTCGCGGCGGCCTGGCGGCGACCGGAGGCGTGGGAAGGGATGACCCGTGCGGGCGGCGTCGACCTTCCGGCGGAGATCGCGGGCCGCGTCGCGCTGAACGAACTCGTCATCCACGGCTGGGACCTGGCCCGTGCGACCGGACAGGAGTACGACCCCGGCGAGGCGAGCACGGCGGTGTCGTACGAGATCGTGCAGCCGTCCGACGGCGACTCCCTGCGCGACGGGATCTTCGGACCGCCGGTCGCCGTGCCGGACGACGTGTCGCCCCTTGACCGGGTGGTGGCGCTCAGCGGACGGCGCCCCGACTGGCGTCCCGGCGACTGACTGCCCGTCGGGCGGCCGGGCGTGCCCCGCCCGGCCACCCGGCCGCCCGGCCGCCCGGCCGGGAAATCGGGTGAGCGCGGGCAGGGACGATGCGATGCTCTGCCCATGACCCGTCCCGCGAAGCCCAGCCTCTACATCTCCGTCGACGTCGAGGCGGACGGCCCGGTCCCCGGGCCGTACTCGATGCTCAGCTTCGGCGCCGCGGTGGCCGGCCGCCAGGACGCGCAGGGGTACGAGCCCGCCGACCCCGAGCAGCACACCTTCTACCGCGAACTGCGCCCGATCAGCGAGGACTTCGATCCGCAGGCGCTCGCCGTCAGCGGCCTCGACCGTGACCGGCTGGCCGCCGAGGGCTGCGAGCCGGCCACCGCCATGGCGGAGTTCGACGCCTGGGTGGCGCAGATGCGCGCGGCGCACGGCGGTGCGCAGCCGGTGATGTGCGGCTATCCGGCGGCGTACGACTGGATGTTCCTGTACTGGTACCAGATGCGGTTCAGCGGCTCGAGCCCGTTCGGGCACTCGGGCTGCCTGGACATGAAGACGCTGTACGCGACGAAGGCGCGGCTGCCGCTGCGGGCGGTGTCGAAGGGGACGATGCCGCGGAACCTGCTGTCGCGGCGGCGGCACACGCACCACGCCCTGGACGACGCGATCGAGCAGGCGGAGCTGTTCAGCAACCTGATGGCGTGGCCGGGGGCGTGACACTCCAGGCGGCGCCGGGCCCGGGCAGGAGGAGACAGGGGCGGGCCGGGACGGGGCCGGCGGTGCTCGACGGCGACCTGAGGCACGGCGCGCCCTCCGGATACGCAACGGGGCTACGCGAGTAGAAAGTTGAGGGGTCCGCCGCTGAAACTTGGCGGGCGGAACGGAGGTCTCCGCAGCTCCGGCGAACCGTCACAGGTGTGGACCATAGAGACTTTTGGCCGCCTCTTTACTCCCGGGCATCACAGTGGCCTACTCGTGTGACGTGTGCATGACTTCCGGAGTCAGGGAGTCGTGCGGCTCACGCTCGTTCCCCGATCCCCCACCCCTACCGGGAGGCAGTCATGCCTGTGTCACGAGCCGGATTCGCGCGTCGCGGAAGATCGAAGGCCGCCACACTCATCGGCACCCTGGTCTCGGCCGGTGCCCTGCTCCTCACCTCCACCGGCCCGGCCGCCGCCGCGCCGCCCCCGCCGGACCGGCCCGTCAAGCCCGGCCAGGCGTGGATGGGTTCGGGCACCCGCATCGAGCAGCCGGGTGCCTCGGAGACCGGCGGCCTGATCACGCCGATGGACACCAGCGGTGTCCAGGGAATCGACGTCTCCCACTGGCAGGGGGCGATCAACTGGAACTCGGTCAAGAGCGCCGGGATCGACTTCGCCTACATGAAGGCCACCGAGGGCACCAGCTTCAAGGACTCGCGCTTCGGCGCGAACTACACCGGCTCCTACAACGCCGGCCTGATCCGCGGCGCGTACCACTTCGCGCGCCCGAACTACTCGAACGGCGCCACGCAGGCCAACTTCTTCGCCTCCAACGGCGGCGCCTGGTCCCGCGACAACAGGACACTGCCCGGTGTCCTCGACATCGAGCACAACCCGTCGGGCTCCATGTGCTACGGGCTGTCGACGACCCAGATGCGCACCTGGATCAACGACTTCTACAACACCTACAAGGCGCGCACCACCCGCGACGTCGTCATCTACACGACCGCGAGCTGGTGGAACACCTGCACCGGCAACTGGGCCGGGATGTACTACAAGGCGCCCCTGTGGGTCGCCCACTGGGGCGTCAGCAGCCCCAACGTCCCCAGCGGCTTTCCCACCTGGACCTTCTGGCAGTACACCGCGACCGGCCGGGTCAGCGGTGTCTCGGGGGACGTGGACCGCAACAAGTTCAACGGGTCGATGACCAGGCTGCTGGCCCTCGCGAACAACACAGCCTGAGCACTCGGCGCCCGGGTGAGGCCGTCACGAGGACGGCTCCGCCCGGGCGCGCGGCCACTCGGGCCGCTCGGCAAGTCGGGGCACGACACCCGGTCGCGCGGCCGACGGATGCCACGACCGGCCGGCCTCAGTGCACAGCGGCCGGTTCGGCGGCCTTCGCCCCTGCCTCCTCGGGCGCCGGCTCCTCCTGCGCGCTCCCCTTCCTGCCGAGGTGGTTGAAGGCGAGGTTCAGCAGGATCGCCACGATGCAGCCCGTCGAGATGCCCGAGTCGAGGACCACGAGCGCGTCCTCGGGGAAGGCGTGGTAGAACTCCGGCGCGGCGATCGGGATCAGGCCGATACCGACGGCCGCGGCGACGATCAGCGCGTTCTCGCCCTTCTCCAGCGCGGCGGTGGCCAGCGTCTGGATGCCGCTCGCGGCGACCGAGCCGAAGAGCACGATGCCCGCGCCGCCGAGGACCGGCAGCGGGACGAGGGCGATCACGGACGCGGCGACCGGACACAGGCCGAGCAGGATCAGGATGACGCCGCCCGCGGCGACGACGAACCGGCTGCGCACCTTCGTCATGGCCACCAGACCAATGTTCTGGGCGAACGCGCTGCACATGAAGCCGTTGAACAGCGGGCTGATGGCGGACCCGAGGGTGTCCGCGCGCAGGCCGCCCTCGATGACCCGCTCGTCCGCCGGGCGGTCGACGATCCGGCCGAGCGCCAGCATGTCGGCGGTGGACTCGGTCATGCAGACCAGCATCACGATGCACATGGAGACGATCGCCGCGATCTCGAACTGCGGCGCGCCGAAGTGGAACGGGGTCGGGAAGCCGACGATCCCGGCGCTCGTGAGGGCGTCCAGGTCGGTCATGCCGAGCGGGACGGCGACGAGGGTGCCGACGAGGAGGCCGAGCAGGATCGCGATCTGCTGGAGGAAGCCCCGGAGGAGTTTGCGCAGCGCCAGCACGATGACGAAGGTGAGCGCGGCCATGCCGATGTTCGTCATGGAGCCGTAGTCGTCGGCCGTGGAGTTGCCGCCCTGCGACCAGTTGAACGCGACGGGCAGCAGCGACACACCGATGAGGGTGATGACCGTGCCGGTGACCACGGGCGGGAAGAAGCGGACGAGTCGGGAGAAGTACGGGGTGAGCACGAAGCCCAGCACGCTGGCGACGATGATCGCGCCGAAGATGACGGCGATGCCGTCGTAGCCGCGGTCCCTGCCGATGGCGACCATCGGGGTGACACCGGCGAAGGAGACGCCGTTGACGAACGGCAGCCGGGCGCCGACGCGCCAGAAGCCGAGCGTCTGGAGCAGGGTGGCTATACCGGCGGTGAACAGGCTCGCGCCCATCAGGAACGCGGTGTCCTTGGCGTCGAGGCCCACGGCGGGCCCGACGATCATCGGCGGGGCCACCACTCCCGCGTACATGGCGGCCACGTGCTGCAGGCCGCTGGTGAACATCTTGAAGGGCGGCAGTGTCTCGTCGACCGGGTGCTTGCGGTCGGGTTGTTCAGGTGCATCGGCGGTCGGTGATTGCGCGGCCACGGCGGTGCCTCCGGTCGGGTAACACGTCGTCGGTGACATGTGGTGTCAAGGAGGTGGTGCGGGTGGTGCAGATGCACGAACCGGGTCGCCCGAACCGGTGGTGCGGAAGGCGGTGCCCTGTACCGGGGTCGGCAGGGATCACCACCACCGGGAGGTGCGTACGTGCTCCGCACGCACCTCCCGGCGACGGCTGCCGCGGACCCCGCTCGGGTCCACGGCCGCCGGTCGAGGGCCGTCCCCCTCGACCGGACTACCTTGGGATCAGCCCTGGGCGGCGATTCGCGCCAGGCGCTGTGCCTCGTCCCGCGTGGAGCGGGCGACGGCGTCCTCGTCCACCGTGGTGAGGTGGCCCGCCTCGACGACCGGCCGGCCGTCGACGAGGGAGAGCGAGACCGGGGCCGCCGCGCCGAACACGAGGGCGACCACCGGATCGGCGATGGAGGAATGAGCGAGCGTGTCCAGCTTCCACAGCACCAGGTCGGCGAGCTTGCCCGGCTCGAGGGATCCGATCTGGTCTGCCCGGCCGAGGACCTGAGCACCGCCGTACGTGCCGAGCCGCAGCGCCTGGCGGGCGTTCAGCGCCGCCTCGCGATGCGCGCCCAGCCGGTTGATCAGCAGGGCGTTGCGCAGCTCGGTGTGCAGTTCGCCGGACTCGTTGGACGCGGTGCCGTCGACTCCGAGGCCGACGGGCACACCGGCCTTCAGCATGTCGGGCACGCGGGCGATGCCGGCGGCCAGGCGCGCGTTGGAGGAGGGGCAGTGCGCGACGCCGGTGCCGGTACGGGCGAAGGCGGCGATGTCGGAGTCGTTCATGTGGACGCAGTGCGCCATCCACACGTCGGAGCCGAGCCAGCCCGTCGACTCGAAGTAGTCGGTCGGCCCCATCCCGAAGAGTTCCTTGCAGAACTCCTCCTCCTCGACCGTCTCCGAGCCGTGGGTGTGCAGCCGTACGCCCTTGTGCCGGGCCAGTTCCGCGCCCTGCCGCATGAGTTCGGTGGAGACGGAGAACGGCGAGCACGGCGCGACGGCGATCTGGGTCATCGCGTCGAAGGAGGCGTCGTGGTGTTTGTCGATGGTCTCCGACGTGGCGGCCAGCGCGCCCTCGAGGGACTCGACCGCGAAGTCCGGCGGCAGACCGCCGTCCGACTTGCCGCGGTCCATGGACCCGCGGGCGAGGGTGAACCGCACGCCCATGTCACGGGCGGCACCGATGATCGCGCCGGAGAGGTCGCCGGAACCACGGGGGTAGACGTAGTGGTGGTCCATGGCGGTGGTGACACCGCCGCGGGCCATCATCGCGAGCGAGCCCTGCGCCGCGGCGCGGGCCATCGGCTCGTCGATGCGCGCCCAGGTCGGGTAGAGCGCGACCAGCCAGTTGAAGAGGTTGTGGTCGGTCGCGAGCCCCCGGGTGATCCACTGGTAGAAGTGGTGGTGGGTGTTCACGAGGCCCGGCGTGACGAGGTGGCCGGTGCCGTCGACGCGGCGTACGACGCCTTCCAGGCCCTCGGGGGCCCGGCCGGCTCCGACGGACTCGATCCTGTTGCCGGCGACGACGACGTGGCCACAGGCGTACTCCGTGTCGTCGGCGTCGACGGTGGCGATCGCGCAGTTCTCGATGACGATGCGCTCGGGAGCGCCGTCGTGGGCTGCCGAAGGTGCCATGGTGCTTCCTTCTTCTGTGAGCGGCGATGTGGGCACGGCAGGACCCTAGGAGGATTTGAGTGCCGCAGCCGTGCGGCTGCGGGTGCCGAGATGGTGGAGGAACAGATCGGGCGGTGTCGCGGCGAGCACGGCTCCTGGTCCGCCCGGGCAGCGTCGCACAGGCGGAACGCCGCCCTCCGGTGACCGGGCCGTGCGCCGGGCGGGCGCCGCGACCGCGGCGTGGGTGCGGGGGCGGTGCCGGGACCCGCGTACGGGGGTGCGCCGGGTCGAGGAGAGGTGCCGGTGCGCCGCCGGCAGCGGCCGTGCGCCCGCCCCTGGGGCGCGGGTGCCCCGAGCCTGCCCGGTTGCGGGCTGTGCCATGGTTCGCATGGTTCTTCCCTCCGGTCCGGCCGGCCCCCGCCCGGCTGCGGGCGGACGGGCGGGGGCGGTCGGTCGCGTGTCAGAGGTTGGTCATGTCGACCGGGATCTTCGGCTCGACGCCGTCCCGCAGGACCGTGGCCTCGATGAGGCCGTACGGGCGGTCGGCCGCGAAGTACACCTCGTTGTCGTTCTTCAGGCCGAACGGCTCGAGGTCCACCAGGAAGTGGTGCTTGTTCGGCAGCGAGAAGCGGATCTCGTCGATCTCGCTGCGGCTGTTGATGATGCGCGAACCCATCTGGTAGAGGGTCTGCTGCAGCGACAGGGAGTACGTCTCGGCGAAGGCCTCGAGCATGTGCTTCCTGGCCTGGCCGTAGGACTTCTCCCAGTTGGGCATCCGGTCCGCGTCAGAGGTCCAGTTGTAGCGCCACTGGGCGGCGACCTCGGTGGCCAGGATGCGGTCGTACGCCTCTTTGAGGGTCGTGTACCGGTCCTTGACGTAGCCCCAGAACTCGGAACTCGTCGAGTTCATCACGGTCAGGTCCTTGAGGCCCGAGACGACCTCCCAGGTCTCACCGTCGTAGGTGATCTGGGTGGTGCGGGTCTCCTGGCCCTTGCGGACGAAGGAGTGCTTGACCTCGTCGGCGCCGATGAACCTCGAGTTGCCGTCGGAGGTCGCGATGCGCTCCCAGGAGTACTCCTCGATCCGGATCCGCGCACGGTGGATCGGCTCCTGGCTCGTCACGAAGTGACGGGCGAGGTGGATGCCGAACTGCTCGGCGGACTCGATGCCGTGCTCCTTGGCGAACGCGTACACCGTGTTCTTGGTGGTGTCCGTCGGCAGGACGTTGGCGTTGGAGCCGGAGTAGTGCACGTCGTCCATGTCGCCGGAGAGGGCGACGGAGACGTTCAGGTCCTTGATGTGGTGGGTGTCGCCGTCCCGCGTGATCCTGACGACTCGGTTCTCTGCTTTGCCGTACTGGTTCTGGCCGAGAATCGTGGGCATGTCTGCTAGCTCCCTCGGTAAACGGAGTAGCCGAACGGGTTGAGCAGCAGCGGTACGTGGTAGTGCTCGCCCGGTACGACGGCGAAGGTGATCGCCACTTCCGGGAAGAACACACCGGTCGCACCGCTGTCCCGATTCGCGGGGGCGTCCTGCTGCGCATCGGCTTGCTTGTTCTCGAAGTACGCCTCGGTCTCGAAGTCGAGACGTACGTGTGTCGTTCCCTCCGGCAGCGCCGGAAGGTCCTTGCAGCGCCCGTCCGCGTCGGTGGCGGAGCCGCCGAGCGCCACCCAGTCCGCCTTGCGGCCACTGCGGGCCGACAGAGAGACGGCGACGCCCTCCGCGGGGCTGCCGACACTGGTGTCCAGGATGTGCGTGGACACCGATGCGGTGGTTTCCGTGCTCATGCGCTTGCTTCCTGCTCTACGAGACGGGTCAGACGGATGCGGTTGATCTTGCCCAGTTCGGTGCGGACGATCTCCCGCTCCTGGTCGGGCGAGTTGCCGATCCGCTCGCGGACGGCGTCCCGCATCTGCTCACCGGTGCGGCCGGTGGCACAGATCAGGAAGACATGGCCGAACCTGTCCTGGTAGGCGAGGTTCAGCTCGAGCATTTCGGCCTTGAGAGCTTCGGAGGCCCCGGCCATCCCGCTCTGTTCGCGGGAGGAGGTCGGGTCCCCGGGCTTCGGCCGGCCGATCGGCGGGTGACCGGCCATCGCCTCGGCCAGATCCTCCGCGGCCAGTTCCGCCATGGCGGCGTCACTGGCCCGGAAGAGGGCTTCGGCGTCGGCGTACGGTCGCTGGGCGAGCAGTTTGCTCCCCCACGCCGAACTGGCACACACCTCGTGCAGTGCGGCCAGGGCCGCACTGTCCTCGGAGGCGTTGAACCGGGCAAGGCCCGGATTCGGAAGTGAAGTCACGGGAGCCTCCGTGGCTTGTTTCATCGCGGTACGTCGGACGGGCTGCGGACAGCTAACGCCCTCCGGCAACACTGCGTCAACACTTTGTTGAAAACTTGGGGTGGCAAATACCGCGCCCCGGCGACCGGAAAACCCGCAACCGGACAGCCCCCGCAGGACCGGCGCGGCATCCACACCGTTGCAGCAGCACGCCGGGACGCGCGGTCGCACAGCACCTAGTGTCGGGAATGTCCCCCTTCAATCGGAGCGCCGCCTCCGGTTGCCCGTACCACCGACAACGATGTCGGAATCCGCAGGAGCATCAGATGAAAAGCGTTCGCCGCTTCGCCGTCTGCACGGCAGCAAGCGCCCTTCTCGGCCTGGGCACCGTCGCCCTCGCCGCACCCGCCCAGGCACATGCGCACGTGGCACCGGTCGCGGCGGACGATCCCCTGGGGGGTGTCACCACAGCACTCAACGGCCTGGTGGGGAGCCTCCTCGGCACGGTGACCGGCACCCTGGGCACGGTGACCGGCACGCTCGACGGTGTCCTCGGCGGACTCGGCGGGCTCGGCGGGCTCGGCGGGCTCGGCGGGCAGACCGGTACCGACACGCCCGCGGACCTCCCGTCGACCGGCGAACTGCCCGCGACGGACGAGCTGCCCGCCGTCCAGTCCCCGGCCGAGTCACCCACGGTCCAGGCCCCGGCAGCCGGCGACATCCCGGCCCTGAGCGACCTCCCCGGCCTCGTCGATCTGCCGGCGGCGACGGAGCTTCCGGCCCTCCCAGTCCTCGCCGAGGTAGGCGACCTCCTCACCAGCGACGAGTTCGCGGCGCTCGCCGACCAGTCGGGCACCGGCAACCTCTCCTCCACGGACGGGCTTTCCGCCGCCGGTGTCCCGGCGGCACCGTGATCGCGGGCAGCCACCGCTGACGAAGGCGCCCACAGCGCTCGGCGCCGGCCACGACATCCGCCGTGGCCGGCGCCGAGCGCTGTGCGGAGCCGGTGGGCGCGCCCCGTGGCGTCAGCCGCTCGCGGCTCAGCCCGGCGAGACTCCGCTCTCCTAAGAGGTCTTCTCGCGGTTCAGGTAGTTGTAGACGGTGAAGCGGCTGACGCCGAGAGCGCCCGCGACGGTCTCCACGCCGTGCCGCACGGAGAACGCCCCCCGCGACTCCAGCGTCCTGACGATCGACTGCTTGGTCCTGCGGTCCAGTTCGGCGAGCGGCCGGCCGTGCTGCCGCTCCAGCGCCGCGAGGATGTGATCGAGGGAGTCCGCGAGCTGCGGCAGCCGTACCGCGAGGACCTCCTCGCCCTCCCAGCTGAGTATGACGTCGTCCTCCGCGGCGTCGCCGGGCTCGATCAGCACACCGCCCATGGCGTCGACGAGCGGCTTGACGGCCTGTGCGAGCGCGTGGTCCGGGGTTGTCATCCCTCGCCCTCCACCACGTTGACCTGGAGGGACACCCGCGTCGCACCGTTCTCCAGCGCCTTGCGCAGCAGCGCGTCGACCGCCCCCAGGACCTGCTCCGTACCGCCCTCGGCGGTGTTGCCGAACGGCCCGACGTCCACCGCGTCCAGATCGGCGCCCTGCACGACCTCGCGCACGGCCACGGCGTGCGGCGGCGGCTCGTCCAGGTCGAACGGCTCGGTCGTGAACTCCACTCTCAGTCGCACCATGCCTCCACGTTATCCGCGGCCCTCGGGCCCGTTCCCCGCGCCCCGTGTCCACATTTCCGCCGCGAAATCACATGTCGTCACGCGACGGAACGGCCCTACTCCCGCGTAGAGCGGAGGAGACGAGCCGCGCCGGACCGGTGTTCCGGCCCGGCGGCACAGGGAGGGGTCTGCATCATGACAGGACGCACACGCAGAAGCGTCAAGGCGACGGCACTCGTCACCGCGGCCATGGCGGCGCTCACCGCCTCGCAGGGACCGGGGGCCGTCGCGGCCGGGCAGCAGCGCGCTGCGTCCGCGCCGGACGCGGCCGGCGACGCCACCTATCGCACGGAACTCCCGCCGCTGGAAACACCCGAGCCCGTCCAGGGTCCGGCCGCCACCCGTTCCGCCGCGCCCACGGCCGGCGCGCTGCCGGCGACGGTGTTCGCCGCCTACCGGGCCGCCGAGACGGAACTCGCCCTCGCCGCACCCGGCTGCGGTCTGCGCTGGCAGCTCCTCGCGGCGATCGGCCAGGTCGAGTCCGGTCAGGCGCGCGGCGGCCGGGTCGCCGCCGACGGCACCACACTCACGCCGATCCTCGGCCCGCGGCTCGACGGCAACGGGTTCGCGCTCATCAAGGACAGCGACGGCGGGAACTACGACGGGGACACCGCCTACGACCGTGCCGTGGGGCCCATGCAGTTCATTCCCTCCACCTGGGCGCAGTGGGGCGCCGACGGCAACGGCGACGGTCGCGACGACCCGGGGAACATCTTCGACGCGGCGCTCGCGGCGGGCCGCTATCTGTGCGCCGGCGGCCGTGACCTGTCCGATCCCGGTGATCTGGAGCGCTCGGTCCTCTCCTACAACCACTCCACCGACTATCTGCGCACGGTGCTGGCCTGGTACACGTACTACCTCGCGGGGCACCGACTCGTGCCCGACGCCGGCGGCCCCTCCGTACCCACCGCCGCCGCGCCGGAGCGCGAGCCCGCGGCCGAGCCGCGACCGGTCCGTACGGCGTCTCCCTCACCCGGCACGGCGCCCGCCGCGCCCCGCACGTCCGCCCCGCCCTCGGGCAAGCCCTCGCCGTCCCCCACCGGGAGCACTCCGCCCGGCGACCCGGCACCGGCCGAACCCCTCGTCCCGCTGCCCGACGCGGGCGTGGATCTGCCTGGTGAGCCCCTGCTCACCGGCGCTGGGGAAACGCCCAGCAACGGATCGGACTCGATGAGCGCAGCCCCCTCCACAATTCCGTTTACCGGGCGGTAATGTCGCCACTCGCCGGACGAGGACGTCAGCCGGCGGGTGTGAGCGAAGGGGCCCCCTCATGGCTACGGACATGCAGCCTGCCCAGCCCGAAGGGACGGGCAGGGAGCACCAGGAGCGCTGGCAGCGCGCCTGGAGCCACCGCGAGGACCTGCTCAGGGTGGCCCGCCGCCGGTCGGTGAGTCCCGAGGACGCCGAGGACGCCGTGCACGAGGCGATGCTGCGTGCGGCGGAGCAGCCCCACCTCGACGACGAGCGGCTCGGCGCGTGGCTGACGACCGTGACGATGCGGCTCTGCGTGGACCGGCACCGCCAGGTGAACCGGGAAGCGCAGGTCCGCACCAGCCCCAGGCTGCACCCGCCGGGCCCGATACCCGTCGACGAGGCGGTCTGCGACCAGGCGGAGGCCCGATGGCTCGCCAGGCGCAGCTCGGAACTGCCGGCCCGCCAGGCGGAGGCGCTGTGGCTGAAGTCGGAGGACCTGGACGTCGGCCAGGTCGCCACGAAGATGGGCCTGAGCTACCGCACGGTGGAGTCCCTGCTGGCCCGTGCCCGCCGCACCCTGCGCAACTCGCTGGCCGCGACGCTGGGACTCGTGCTGTGGCTGTGCGGACGCGGCCGGCCGAGCGGCGGGGGCAACGCGCAGGCGGTGGCTCTCGTGTCGACGGCCGCGACGCTGGCCGTGGCGGGCTTCGTCCTGCCGTACGCCCACGACGGCGACGCGCCCGCCCCGCGCCGCGCGCCGTCCGTCGCGGATACGGGCGAGTCCCACAGGCCCGAGCGGGCCGGCGACGGACCGGGCGGTGCGGCAGGTCCTTCCTACGGACCGAGGCCGGGCATGCCGGACGGGACCCGACCGGCCGGCGGCCGTGACGGCTTGCCGCTGCCGGGGCTCCCCGAGGTCCCGCTGCCGGCGCTGCCGTTGTCCACGCCCCCGATCACGGGGCTGCCGGTGCCGGACGTCTCCGACGTGGCGGAAGGGCTGGCGCCGTCATTGCCGCCTCTGCCGTTGACGTCCGCGGGGGCACCGAGGCTTCCGGAGGTACCTTCGCCCTCCGTGCCCCCTGTGCCTTCCGCACCTTCCGTGCCCTCCGTGCCCTCCGTGCCCTCCGTGCCTTCCGTGCCTTCCGTGCCTTCCGGGACCTCGGACGGGCTGACGGCGACGCCCACGCCGTCGCTGCCCGCGTCTCCCCCACAGCCGTAGCGCGCCACCGCGCGCGGGGCGGCACGGTCGCCCCGCCCCGGACCCGGTACCGCGGCCGGCGCGGTGTTCAGGAGCACCTCCTCCGCATCCGACCGGCCGCCGCCCAAGGGGCGGTGTTCCGGAGGGCGACCCGCCTCCCGGCCCCGCCACTCGAACACCCACGGGCCGAAGCCGCCCACGCCGGACCCTCAGGACGGGCAGTGGTCGCCCCGCCGACGAGGCTGCCGTCGCCCCTTTCCGGCCCCCGCGGTGACAGAAGCCGTCCGCTCATGGACACGGAGTGGAGCCGATAGCGGGTCCCGGGCGAAGCCCGGCTGCCGGGTCCGGGCACGGGACGAGCTCGGGTCCAGGTACGTACGAGGCCCGGCTCCCGGGTCAGGGCAGGAGCGGGGCCGCCAGGTCCCTGGCGAGCCCGGGACCAGGTACCGCGTCCCGGACGAAGCCCGGATTCGGTACCGGACGAGCCCGGCTGCCGACCGCGTCCCGGACGAGCCCGCCTGCCCGACCGCGTCCCGGACGAAGCCCGGCTCCCGATTCGGGCACGGACGAGGCCCGGCGTCGGTGCCGGGCACGGGGCGAAGCCCGGGTCCAGGTAGGGGCGAAGCCCGGCTCCCCGGTCCCGGCAGGGCTGAGCCCGGCCGGCAGGTCCCGGACGGAGCCCGGCTCCCGGTCCGGGTGCGGGGCGGAGCCCGGTTTCAGGTTCCCGGGCGCGGGGAAGCGGCCTGCCGCAGCCATGGCCCGCATCGCCCGGACGCCTCCGAAACCTCCCCGCAAAAAAAACTTCACACCTCAGCGACGGACCCCGTTCCCCTCCCCGTAGAGCACATGTCGGACCGCTCCACTGCTGAAGGGTGTACCGGATGGGTGTCGAGATCTGTGTGGAAGGGCTCACGAAGTCCTTCGGGCACCAGGTCATCTGGCAGGACGTCTCCCTGACCCTGCCCGCCGGTGAGGTTTCCGTGATGCTCGGACCCTCTGGTACCGGTAAGTCCGTCTTCCTCAAGACGCTCGTCGGGCTGCTGAAGCCCGAGCGCGGGTCGATCCGGATCGCAGGCCAGGACATCACCACCCTGCGCGAGCACGAGCTCTACGACGTGCGGAAGCTCTTCGGCGTGCTGTTCCAGGACGGCGCGCTGTTCGGGTCGATGAACCTGTACGACAACATCGCCTTCCCGCTCCGCGAACACACCCGCAAGTCGGAGACCGAGGTCCGGCGCATCGTCCTCGAGAAGATGGACATGGTCGGTCTGATCGGCGCGGAGGACAAACTGCCCGGTGAGATATCGGGTGGTATGCGCAAGCGGGCCGGTCTGGCCCGCGCGCTCGTCCTCGACCCGGAGATCATCCTCTTCGACGAGCCGGACTCGGGCCTCGACCCCGTGCGTGTGGCGTACCTGAACCAGCTGATCGTGGATCTCAACGCGCAGATCGACGCCACGTTCCTGATCGTCACGCACGACATCGCGTCCGCCCGGCAGGTCCCGGACAACATCGGGCTGCTGTTCCGCCGCGAGCTGGTGATGTTCGGGCCGCGTGAGCAGCTGCTGACCAGCGAGGAGCCGGTGGTACGGCAGTTCCTCAACGGGCGGATGCAGGGCCCGATCGGCATGGCGGAGGAGAAGGACGCCGCGCAGGTCGAGCAGGAGCTCGCCCAGCTCGGCGAGGCGGAGGCCGGCGACCCGGCGCCCGGCGGCATACCGGATCTGACGCCACGGCTGCTGCCCACCAAGGGCATCGAGCGGCCTCCCCGCTGGGAGGCCATCGCCGAACGCGAGTCGCTGCGGCAGGTCAGGGCGTCGGCACACGGAAAGGCGGGCCGCATATGAGCCTGTCCCCCACGGGCGCGCTGCGGCACTCGGGCAGCCTGTTCGCCATGGGCCTCGACGTCCTGCGCACGATCCCCAAGCGGCCTTTCCAGGTGCGGGAGTTCATCCAGCAGGCGTGGTTCGTCGCGAGTGTGACGATCCTGCCGACGGCGCTGGTGTCGATCCCGTTCGGCGCGGTCATCGCGCTGCAGATCGGCAGCCTCACACGCCAGCTCGGCGCGCAGTCGTTCTCGGGTGCGGCCTCCGTCCTCGCCGTACTGCGCGAGGCGTCGCCGATCGTGACCGCGCTGCTGATCGCGGGCGCGGGCGGCACGGCGATCTGCGCGGACCTCGGTGCGCGCAAGATCCGCGAGGAGATCGACGCGATGCAGGTGCTGGGCATCGATCCGATCCACCGCCTGGTCGTGCCGAGGGTGCTGGCCACGATGCTGGTGGCGGTGCTGCTCAACGGCCTGGTGTCGGTGGTCGGTGTGGCCGGCGGCTACTTCTTCAACGTGGTGCTGCAGAACGGCACACCGGGCGCGTATCTCGCCTCGTTCACGACACTCGCCCAGTTGTCCGATCTGTGGGCGGCGGAGCTGAAGGCACTCGTCTTCGGGGCCATCGCCGCGATCGTCGCCTCGTACAAGGGGCTGACCGCGAAGGGCGGCCCGAAGGGCGTCGGCGACGCGGTCAACCAGTCCGTGGTCATCACCTTCATGTTGCTGTTCGTGACGAACTTCGTGATGACCGCCGTGTACTTCCAAATCGTTCCGCAGAGGGGCTGAGCGATGCCGCTGTTGAACCGTGTGCTGCCGCCGCAGCTCGAGGAGCTGGGCAGGCAGCTGGTCTTCTACGGCCGTTCGCTGGCCTGGACGGGCCGCACGCTGCGCCGCTACAAGAAGGAGATCCTGCGGCTGCTGGCGGAGGTGAGCTTCGGCCGGGGCGCGCTCGCCGTCGTCGGCGGCACCGTCGGGGTGATCGCGTTCCTGTCGTTCTTCACCGGCACGGAGGTGGGTCTACAGGGATACGCGGCGCTCAACCAGCTCGGCACGTCGAACTTCGTGGCGTTCCTGTCCGCGTACTTCAACACCCGTGAGATCGCCCCGCTGGTGGCGGGCCTGGCGCTGTCCGCGACGGTCGGCGCCGGGTTCACCGCACAGCTGGGCGCGATGCGGATCAGCGAGGAGACCGACGCGCTCGAAGTGATGGGCGTCCCGTCGCTGCCGTTCCTGGTGACGACGCGGATGATCGCCGGGTTCGTCGCCGTGATCCCGCTGTACGTGGTCGGGCTGCTGTCCTCGTACTTCGCCGCACGCACCATCACCACCGGCTACTACGGGCAGTCCACCGGCACCTACGACCACTACTTCGAGCAGTACCTGCCACCGGTCGACGTGCTGTGGTCCTTCGGCAAGGTGATCGTCTTCGCCGTCGTGATCATCCTGGTGCACTGCTACTACGGCTACTACGCGAGCGGCGGCCCGGCCGGCGTCGGCGTCGCGGTGGGACGTGCGGTGCGGACCTCGATCGTGGCGATCAACATTCTCGACTTCTTCCTCAGCCTGGCGATCTGGGGCGCCAACACGACCGTACGGATAGCGGGGTAGGGGCCGAATGGGCATGGAATCAGTCGCCGCGGCGCGCAGCGGAAGGCTGCGGCTGTACGGCATCGTGTTCATCGCCGTCATCGCGCTGCTCCTGTCGCTGTCGGTGGCCGCGTACCAGCAGGTGTTCACGTCGGTCGTGCGCATCACGCTGGAGGCGGACACGCTCGGCAACCAGCTCGACCCGCGGGCCGACGTGAAGCTGCGCGGGCTGCTGGTCGGCGAGGTGCGCGAGGTGCGGGCCGACGGCGAGAAGGCGACGCTCGACATCGCCCTGAAGCCGGAGCACGTGGCACGGATCCCGGCCGACGTGCAGGCGCGGCTGCTGCCGAAGACGCTGTTCGGCGAGAAGTTCGTCGACCTGGTGGAACCGCCCGGCTCGTCCGGCCGGCACATCGAGGCCGGTGACGTGATCACCCAGGACCGCACCAGGGCCGGCATCGAGGTGCAGCACCTGATGAACGACCTGCTCCCGCTGCTGCGGGCCGTGCGGCCGGCCGATCTCAACGCCACGCTGCACGCGTTCTCGACCGCTCTGGAAGGGCGCGGGGACCGCATCGGCGACAACCTGGTCCGGCTGGAGCGCTATCTGAGCGAGCTCAACCCCCATATGCCCTCCATACAGGAGGACATCTCCCGCTTCGCCGACGTCGCCGAGATCTACGGGGACGCGGCGCCGGACCTGATGAGCATTCTGCGCAACTCCGTCACCACGAGCCGCACGATCGTGGAGAAGCGCGAGCAGCTGGCCGCCGCCCTGACGGGGACGGCCAAGGTGGCGGGCACGGCGGAGAAGTTCTTCGACGACAACGGGGATCGGCTGATCACCCTGGGCCGTGTCTCGCGTCCGACCCTCGATCTCTTCGCCCGCTACTCGCCCGAGTACCCCTGCCTGCTGGACGGTCTGGAGCGGCAGAGCCGCGAGTCGGAGAAGGCGTTCCGGGGCGGGAAGATGCGCATCACCCTCGAATTCGTCCATCCGCGTCCCGCCTACCGACCCGGTGAGGAACCGCGCTATGCCGAGCGCTCCGGCCCCAACTGCCGAAGCATCCCCAATCCTCCGGTGCCGGGCGGTCACACCAAGCTCGACGACGGCACGAAGGACGTCGGCGCGGCCGGTCTGCCCGGTGTCGGCCAGGTCTCCGCGACGGCGGCCGAACAGCGGGCCGTCGGCTCGCTGGTCGCACCGGTCCTCGGGGTGTCCGCCGACCGGGTCCCCGCGGTGGCGACGCTGCTCTTCGGGCCCATGGCACGCGGAACGGCGGTGAGTGTGGCATGAAGGCATCAGGAGCCACCGCGACCGCGGCGCCGCTGGTCAAGTTCTGTCTCTTCGCCGTGGTGACGATCCTGGCGACGACGCTGCTCGCGGCGACGATCGTCAACATCTCCTTCACCCCGGAGCACACCTACCGCGCCGTGTTCAGCGACGTCACCAGCCTGGAGGAGGGCGACGACATCCGCGTCGCCGGCGTCCGCGTCGGCGAGGTGCAGGACATCCGCATCAAGGACCGGACGCTGGCGGAGGTCACCTTCTCCGTCTCCGAGGACCGGCCGCTGCTCACCAGCACCGGCGCGGTCATCCGCTACCGGAGCCTGGTCGGCCAGCGCTACGTGGCGCTCACCGAGGGCGCGGGCAACGGGACAGAGCTGAAGCCCGGCGGGACGATCCCGCTGGAGCGGACCCAGCCCGCCCTGGACCTCAACGCGCTGCTGGGCGGCTTCAAGCCGCTGTTCGCCGCGCTGAGCCCGAAGGACGTCAACCAGCTCGCCACCGAGATCATCAAGACCCTGCAGGGCGAGGGCGGCACGGTGAACAGTCTGCTCGCGCACACCGCGTCCCTGACCACGACCCTCGCCGACCGCGACGAGCTGATCGGGTCGGTGATCACAAACCTCAACACCACGCTGCAGACCCTCGACAAGCGCGGCACCCGGTTCTCCGAGCTGCTCAAGCAGTTGCAGCGGCTGATCTCGGGACTGTCCGCCGACCGCAAGCCGATCGGCTCCTCGCTGGAGAACATCGGCGCGCTGACCGAGGCGACCTCGGGTCTGCTCGAGGACGCCCGTCCGCCGCTGAAGGACGACATCGCCGAGCTGACCGACCTCACCAAGACGCTGAACGACAACGAGAAGACGGTGGAGGGCGTGCTGAAGCGGCTGCCGAACAAGCTCAACAAGCTGACGAGGACCGCCTCCTACGGTTCCTGGTTCAACTTCTACCTCTGTGACTTCGACGGCCGGATCGTGCTGCCGAACACCGGAGAGGTGATCACCCCGGAGATGCACGTGGCACGGGCGAGGTGCGGCGGATGAAGATACGTCTCCTCCCCCGTATGACGCCGTTCCGCGAGCGCAACCCGGTCATGATCGGCGCGGTCGGCATCACCACGCTCGCGCTGCTGACGGCCGCCGCGTTCAACGCCGACAGCCTGCCGGTGATCGGCGCCGGCGACACCTACAGCGCGGCCTTCTCGGAGGCCGGCGGGCTCAAGCCGGGCGACGAGGTGCGCATCGCCGGCGTGAAGGTCGGCAAGGTCGAGGAGGTCGACCTCGACGGCGACCACGTGAAGGTCGTCTTCAAGGTCAAGGGCGAGCCGGAGTTCGGCACGAAGACCGGCGCGGCCATCCGGATCAAGACGATCCTCGGGGCGAAGTACCTGGCCCTGCAGCCGAAGGGGTCGGGGCAGTTGCGGCCCGACAGCGAGATCCCGCTGGAGCGCACGACTCCGGCGTACGACGTCGTCCAGGCCTTCAGCGACCTGACGACCACCAGCGAGCAGGTCGACACGGCGCAGCTGGCGAAGGCCATGGACACCATCTCGGCGACGTTCGAGGACTCGCCGGAGGAGGTGCGCGCCTCGATCAAGGGACTGTCCGAGATATCGAAGACGGTGGCCTCGCGGGACGAGGACCTGCGCGAGCTGCTCAAGCACGCGAACTCGGTCACCAAGGTGCTTTCCGAGCGGTCCGGCGAGTTCACCACGATGGTGAAGGACGGCGACGCCCTCTTCAAGGAGATCTCCCGGCGCCGGGCGGCGATCCACGCGTTGCTCAAGAGCTCCGCGGCACTGGGCATCCAGCTGTCCGGCCTCGTCAGGGACAACGAGAAGGAGATCGGCCCGGCGCTCGCGGGGCTGAACCAGGTGGTGCGGATGCTGGAGCGCAACCAGGCCAGCCTCGACCGCAGCGTCGCCCTGCTCGCGCCGTTCGTACGGGTCTTCACCAACACCCTCGGCAACGGCCGGTGGTTCGACAGCTACGTCCAGAACCTGACCGCCGGCGATCCGGTGGTCCCCCGGACAGGAGGCTCACGATGAAGGGCCGCATCCGCTTCAGGGCCGAGGGCCGTGCGGCCCGGCTGACGGCCGCCGCCGTGGCGCTGGCGCTGCTGGCGACCGGCGCGGCCCTCGCACTGTGGCCGCGCGAGGAACCGATCCGCGTCACCGCGTACTTCCCCCGCACGGTGGGCATCTACCCGGGCTCCGACGTGCGGGTGCTCGGCGTGCGCGTCGGCGAGGTCGTCTCGATCGCCCCGGAGGGCGAGAAGGTGCGCGTGGAGCTGGAGTACCAGCCCGGGCGGAAGATCCCGGCCGACGCCCAGGCCGCGATCATCAACTCCTCGGTCGTCAGCGACCGTTACGTGCAGATGCTGCCGGTCTACAAAGGCGGACCGGTGATGCGCGACGGCGCGGTGATCCCAGAGAACCGCACGGCCGTGCCGGTGGAGCTGGACCGGGTCTTCGACAGTCTGCACACGACGGCCGAGGCGCTCGGCCCCAAGGGCGCCAACAAGGACGGCTCGCTCTCGCGGCTGCTGGGTGTGAGCGCCGACAACCTCGACGGCCAGGGCGAGCAGATGCACCGGACGGTCGAGGACCTGTCCCTCGCGGTCACCACCCTGTCCGACGGCCGGCAGGACCTGTTCGGCACCGTGCGCAATCTGCAGGTCTTCACCGCGGCGCTCGCCGCCGACGACAAGAGCGTGCGGTCGTTCAACGACTCTCTCGCCGCGGTCGCCGACCAGCTCGCGGGTGAGCGCAAGGACCTCGCCGCCGCGCTCAAGCACCTGGGGGTGGCGCTCGGCGACGTGTCGAAGTTCGTGAAGAACAACAAGAAGACGCTCACCGAGGACGTGGAGGGACTGAGCAAGGTCACCAAGGTGCTGGTCACCCAGCGGGCCGCGCTCGCGGAGCTGCTGGAGGTCGCGCCCACCGGCCTGTCGAACCTCCAGAACGCGTACAACCCCTCGTCCGGAACCCTCGACACCCGTAACAACCCCGACCATCCGCAGGACCCGGCGTCGCTGCTCTGTTCGCTGCTGAAGACCACCGGCGACGAGGGGGGCGAGAACCCCGACTGCGCGGAGCTGCAGAAGCTGTTCGACTCGCTGCCAGAGGTGTCCGGCGAGGCGCCCGCACCGGGCACCGGCCAGGTCGACCGGACGCTCGGCGGAATCCTGGAGGCACGCGCATGAGTGCACCCCGCAGGCGCAGGGCCGTGGCCCTGGTGACGGCCATGGGCTCGGTGCTGCTCACCGGCTGCGAGTTCAACGGCCTGTACGACGTGAATCTGCCCGGCGGCGCGGCCGCCGACGGCAACGCCTATCACGTGACGGCCGACTTCAGGGACGTGCTCGACCTGGTCCCGCAGTCGTCGGTGAAGGTCAACAACGTCACCGTGGGCGCCGTCGAGAAGGTGGAACTCGTCGGCTGGCACGCCCGGGTGCGGCTGCGCATCGCGGACGACGTGAAGCTGCCCGACAACGCGATCGCCGAGCTGCGGCAGACCAGCATGCTCGGTGAGAAGTACGTGTCCCTGTCGCCGCCGGTGGGCATCGAGCCCACCGGGCGGCTGGCCGACGGCGCCCGCATCCCGCTGTCGCGCACCGGGCGCAACCCGGAGATCGAGGAGGTGCTCTCCGCCCTGTCCGCGCTGCTGAACGGCGGCGGTGTGGCACAGCTCAAGACGATCACCGTGGAGTTGAACAAGGCGCTGGAGGGCCGGGAGAACCGGGTCAAGGACCTGCTCGGTGAACTGGACACGTTCATCGGCGGGCTCGACAAGCAGCGCAAGGAGATCGTGCGGGCGCTGGCCGGGATCGACCGGCTGTCGAAGCGGCTGGCCGCGGAGAAGAAGACGATCGCGCAGGCCGTCGACACGATGCCCGGCGCGCTGAAGGTGCTGGCCGACCAGCGCCGGGATCTGACGGCCATGCTCACCTCGCTCTCGGACCTGGGCAAGGCCGGCACCAAGGTGATCAACACCTCGCACGCGGACACGGTGGCCAATCTCAAGAGTCTCCGGCCGATCCTTCAGTCGCTGAACAAGGCCGGCAGCGATCTCCCCAACTCCCTGGAACTGCTGACGACCTATCCGTTCCCGCGGAACGTCACGGACGCCATCAAGGGCGACTACGTCAATCTCAAGATCACCGCCGATCTGGACTTCGAGAGCGTCTACGGCAACCTCGCCGAGGAGCCGGAGAAGCCGCGGGAGCCGGGCACTCCGGACGTACCGGAGGTCCCGGAAGTGCCCGAGCTGCCCGGGGTGCCCGGTCTGCCGAATGCTCCGACACCGCCCGGGCTCCCCGACCCGCCCGGTGCGCCGACACCGGGTACCTCGCCGCCCGCGGGCGGCGACGGTCCGCTGTGTCCGCCGGTGTGCACCAGCAGTTACGCGGCATACGGGGACGCCTTCGGCGACGAGCGCCGGCTGCCCCCGGGGATCGATCTGGCACTGGCCGAGCTGATGCTGAAGGGGATGCAGTCGTGATCACACGTACGGTCAAGGCCCAGCTGATCGCCTTCGCCGCGGTCACCGCCGTGGGGTGCTCGTACGTCGGCGCCCGCTACACCGGTCTGGTGGACGCCGTACTGGACCGCGACTACACCGTGCGGGCCGACTTCGCCGAGTCCGGCGGCATCTTCCAGGGCGCGGAGGTCACCTACCGGGGCGTTCCGGTGGGCCGGGTCGCCGAGCTGCGGCTGGCCGGCGCGGACGGTGTCTCGGTGGAGCTGGACATCGAGGACGGCACCCGGATCCCGGCGGACACGCTGGCCGTGGTGGCGAACCGCTCGGCGGTCGGCGAGCAGTACGTCGACCTGCAGCCGCGCAGTGCCGACGGCCCGTCCCTGCACGAGGGCAGCGAGATCCCGCGCGCCGACACCAGGGTCCCGCTGCCCACGACGTCGCTGATCCTCAGCCTCGACCGGCTGGTCAACTCGGTCGGCAAGGACGACCTGCGGATCACCGTCGACGAGCTCGGCAAGGCCTTCGCGGGCACCGGGCCGCACCTGAGCAAGCTGGTGGACTCCGGGAACCTGCTGATCGAGTCGGCTTCCAAGGACCTGCCGGAGACGATCAGCCTGATCGAGGACTCGCGGACGGTGCTGAAGACCCAGAGCGACAAGGGTTCGGCCATCAAGTCGTTCTCCGACGACCTGGCCGCGCTGACCGCCCAGCTGAAGGCGAGCGACGGCGATCTGCGGCGGCTGGTCGGCAACTCCGCCCCGGCGGCGCACGAGGTCGACTCGCTGCTGAAGTCGAACGAGACGCATCTGCCGGTGCTGCTCTCGAATCTGATCAGCGGCGGGCAGGTGACCGTGGCTCGGCTGCCCGGTGTGGAGCAGGCGCTGGTGACCTTCCCGGTGACCGTCGCCGGCAGCTACACGGTGATCCCCGGTGACGGCACCACCCACTTCGGCATGGTCGTGAACGCCGACGACCCGCCGGCCTGCCGCCAGGGATACGGCACCCAGCGGCGCGACCCGGCGGACACCTCGGAGCGGCCCGCCAACACCGGGGCACGCTGCACCGAACCCCGTGGCAGCGCCACCTCGGTGCGCGGCGCGCAGAACGCGCCCGGCGCCTCCTCGGGCCGGGGCGGTGCGCGGCAGACGGCGCACGTCACCCCGTACGACCCGGAGACCGGCACTCTCGCCGGGCCGGGCGGCACGCTCGTCGAGATCGGCTCGACGGGCGGCGAACAGAGCACGTTCGGAAAGGACTCGTGGCAATGGCTGCTCGTGGGACCGATGGCATGAGCGCGGACGGCGCACGCGAGGACGCGGCACGAACCGACGGCGTGGGCGAGGACGGGTCACGCGACGACCTGGCGCGTGCGGAGAACGCAGGCACGGACGACGCGGCCGCGGACGACGCGCTCGCGGAGGACGCGGCGGAGGACACGGCGGAGGACGCGGCGGAGGACACGGCCGGTGACGGCGAACGCTCGGACGAGGCGCGCCCGGACCGGACCCGGCGGCCGGGTCTGCTCACGCTGCTGCGGCGGCTGGGCGGCAGGACGGCCGCCGCGGCAGGACGGGGCAAGGCGCTGCCGGTGACGCTCGCGGTGGCGACCGTCGCCGTGACGGCGCTCAGCGGCTGGCTGTGCGTCCAGGTGTACGAGCAGCGGGCCGAGGCGCGACAGCAGCAGGACATCCTGGCCGCGGCCCGCCAGTCCGCGCTGAACTTCACCTCGCTGGACTACCGGCACTACGACCGGGACAGCAAGAACGTGCTGAAGGGCGCGACCGGCGAGTTCAAGGAGCAGTTCGCCTCGCAGACCGCCGAGTTGACGAAGCTGGTGGCGGCCAACAAGTCGGTCTCCGAGGGGCAGGTGCTCGAGGCCGGCATCGCGCGGTCCGACGAGCGCTCGGCCCGGGTGCTGGTGGTCGCCGACAGCAAGGTGACCAACACCGCCGCGCCCGAGGGACAGTCCCGCACCTACCGGCTGCAGCTCGACCTCGTGCTCGAGCGGGGCCGCTGGCTGACGTCCGCCGTCGAGTTCGTCGGCTGACCGACGGCCCGCCCGAGCACACCCGTACGAAAGCAGTGAGGAGCAAGACCGTGGCGAAGGCGACGATCCGGGGCGGTGGAACCACCTCCCCCGCCGGCCGTTCCATGACGGCGGCCGCACGCGCGGCGGCCAAGCGGTCGGAGCGTGTCCGGCCCGGCACCGCCGTACTCGACGCGCCCGTACGCGACCGCCCCGCACCGGAGCGTGTGGAGGCGCCCGACGATGCCTCGCAGGCCCGCAGGGACGAGAACCAGCACGTAGGGCCCGTGGTGCTGGCCGAGGACACCGAGGCGACGTCGTCGGAGCGCAGGCGCAGGCGGCGCGGGCGGCTCTGCGCGCTGCTCGCCGCCCTGCTGGTGCTCGGGCTGACCGCGACGGGCTTGCTGGGGTGGGAGTACGTGCAGGAGCGGCGTACCGACGCGGCGCGGGTGGAGGCCCAGGCGGCGGCACGCAAGGCGGCCCCGGTGGTGCTGTCGTACGACTACCGCCGTCTGGACGCCGACTTCGCCGCTGCGCGTGGGCATCTGACCGGTGCCTTCAAGGAGGAGTACGGCCGGACCACCGACAAGGTGGTCGCCCCGACGGCGAAGAAGTACCACGGCGTCGTCAAGGCGAGCGTGGTGAGCCCGCAGGGCGGCGGTGAGCCCGTGTCGTCTGTGGTGTCCGCGACGCCGGACCGTGCCGTGGTGCTGCTGTTCGTCAACCAGGTCACCACCAGCACACAGGTCACCGGATCGCGGGTCGATCTGAACCGGGTCCGGATGACGATGACCCGCACCTCCGACGGCTGGAAGGTGAGTGCCGTCGACGCGCTCTGACGGACCCCCCGGACGCGGAGGGACGCCCCCGACCCTCCGCACGCCTCCCGAGCTGGGACGAAAGAAGGCCTGACCCGCCTTCCGACGACCCGCTCGGGAGGCTCTTTTTTTGTGGGCGCTCTTGACAGCCGTCACCCCCTGCCGAGATTATTCCGTCAGACAGAAAGAGACTTCCGCAATACGGAAGGGGCGCACACCCCAATGGGATACAGCGACCACCGCTTCGACGTGAACATCTCGATCCTCTTCGCGGAACTCCCGCTGCTGGAGCGCCCCGCGGCAGCCGCCGCGGCCGGCTTCACCGCGGTCGAGCTGTGGTGGCCTTGGATCGAGACCCCCACCCCGCCGCAGGAGGAGCTCGACGCGCTCAAGAAGGCGCTCGACGACGCCGGCACCCGGCTGGTGGGACTGAACTTCTACGCCGGGCAGCTCCCCGGCCCCGACCGCGGCGCACTCTCCGTGCCGGGTGACGAGTCCGACCGCTTCCGCGCGAACATCGAGGTCGCGGCCGACTTCGCCGCCTCGGTCGGCTGCAAGGCGCTCAACGCCCTGTACGGCAACCGCGTCGACGGCGTCGACCCGCAGATCCAGAACACCCTCGCCCTGGAGAACCTGGTCCTCGCGGCCCGCGCCGCCGACCGGGTCGGTGCGATCCTGCTGGTCGAGACCCTCAACAAGCCGGAGTCGCCGCTGTACCCGCTGGTCAGCGCCCCGGCGGCGATCGAGGTCGTCGACTGGGTCAACGCGGCGACCGGCCTCGACAACGCCAAGTTCCTGCTGGACATCTACCACCTGTCCATGAACGGCGAGGACGTCGGCCAGGTCATCGCGTCGTACGCCGACAAGACGGGTCACGTCCAGATCGCGGACAACCCCGGCCGCGGCGCGCCGGGCACCGGCTCGCTGCCGCTGGAGCAGCTCCTCGACGAGCTGACGAAGGCCGGTTACGACGGTTGGGTCGGCCTCGAGTACAAGGCCGGCGACCGCCCGAGCGCCGAGTCCTTCGACTGGCTGCCGGCCGAGGCCCGCGCGGCCCGCTGACCCGCCCGGCGCGCCGGCCGCCGGCGCGTTCCGCCGGGTGCGGCACCGGCCACACCACGCACATCGCAGAGAGGCACCCCAATGAGCACCCTTCCCAAGATCGCCTGGATCGGCCTCGGCATCATGGGCTCTCCCATGTCCGAGAACCTGCTGAAGGCCGGTTACTCCGTCACCGGTTTCACGCTGGAGCAGGACAAGCTGGACCGCCTCGCCGCGGCCGGCGGCACCGCGGCCGGGTCGATCGCACAGGCCGTCGGGGACGCCGACGTCGTCATCACCATGGTCCCCGCGTCCCCGCAGGTCGAGGCCATCGCCTACGGCCCCGACGGCATCCTCGAGAACGCCCGCCGGGGCGCGCTGCTGATCGACATGTCCTCGATCACCCCGCAGACCTCCGTCGACCTGGCGAAGGCCGCCGCCGGCAAGGGCATCCGCGTGCTCGACGCCCCGGTCTCCGGCGGCGAGGCCGGCGCGATCGAGGCCGTGCTGTCCATCATGGTCGGCGGCGAGCAGGCCGACTTCGACAGCGCCAAGCCGATCCTCGACGCCCTCGGCAGGACCATCGTGCTGTGCGGCCCGCACGGTTCGGGTCAGACGGTGAAGGCGGCCAACCAGCTGATCGTCGCCGTCAACATCCAGGCGTGCGCGGAGGCGGTGGTCTTCCTGGAGAAGTCCGGCGTGAACCTGCAGGCCGCGCTGGACGTGCTGAACGGCGGCCTGGCCGGCTCCACCGTACTGACCCGCAAGAAGGACAACTTCCTGAACCGGGACTTCAAGCCCGGCTTCCGGATCGACCTGCACCACAAGGACATGGGCATCGTCACCGACGCCGCCCGCAACGTCGGCGCCGCGCTGCCCGTCGGAGCGGTCGTGGCCCAGCTGGTCGCGTCGCTGCGCGCCCAGGGCGACGGCGGCCTGGACCACTCGGCCCTCCTGCGCTCCGTCGAGCGACTCTCCGGCTCCGACGCCTCCCAGGCCTGACACCCGGCCGCGGGCGGGCCCCCCGGCCCCCGCGAGACGGCCCGGGGCTCCACAAGACGGCCAGGGGCCCACAAGGCGGCCCGGGCCCAGGAGGCCCCGCAGACTTCCGGCCGGCGTCGGCGCTGACACCTGTCCTGTCGCGCCCAGGCGCCGGCGCCGGCCGGAACACCACACTCCAAATTCAACAAACTGTTGACGTTTCGTTCGGCTCGTACTTACGCTCCTCGAACCGTCACCCAGTGCAGCTCCCGTACGGAAGGTCACGATGTCGAAGCGCGTGCTTACGACCGAGTCCGGCGCCCCGGTCGCCGACAACCAGAACTCCGCCACCGCCGGCGTCGGTGGCCCCATCCTCCTTCAGGACCAGCACCTGCTGGAGAAGCTCGCGCGCTTCAACCGTGAGCGCATCCCGGAGCGCGTGGTGCACGCCCGCGGCTCCGGCGCGTACGGGTACTTCGAGGTGACCGACGACGTCACCGGCTTCACGAAGGCCGCCTTCCTCTCCGAGGTCGGCAAGCGCACCGAGACCTTCATCCGCTTCTCCACCGTCGCCGACTCGCTCGGCGGCGCGGACGCGGTCCGCGACCCGCGGGGCTTCGCGCTGAAGTTCTACACCGAGGAGGGCAACTACGACCTCGTCGGCAACAACACCCCGGTGTTCTTCATCAAGGACCCGATCAAGTTCCCGGACTTCATCCACTCCCAGAAGCGCGACCCGTTCACGGGCCGTCAGGAGCCGGACAACGTCTGGGACTTCTGGGCCCACTCCCCCGAGGCGACCCACCAGATCACCTGGCTGATGGGCGACCGCGGCATCCCCGCCTCGTACCGTCACATGAACGGCTACGGCTCGCACACCTATCAGTGGACCAACGAAGCGGGCGAGGCCTTCTTCGTGAAGTACCACTTCAAGACCAACCAGGGCGTGCGCTCGCTCTCCTCGGAGCAGGCCGCGGAGCTCGTCGGCCAGGACGCCAACTCCCACCAGACGGACCTGCTCCAGGCCATCGAGCGCGGCGTGAACCCGTCCTGGACCCTGTACGTCCAGCTCATGCCGGCGGCGGACGCGACCGACTACCGCTTCAACCCGTTCGACCTGACCAAGGTGTGGCCGCACGCCGACTACCCGCTGCAGCGGGTGGGCCGCCTGGTGCTCGACCGCAACCCGGACAACGTCTTCGCCGAGGTCGAGCAGGCGGCGTTCTCCCCGAACAACTTCGTGCCCGGCATCGGTCCCTCGCCGGACAAGATGCTCCAGGGACGGCTGTTCGCCTACGCGGACGCCCACCGCTACCGCCTCGGGGTCAACCACACCCAGCTGCCGGTGAACGCACCGAAGGCGACCTCGGCGGACAACTACGGCCGCGACGGCCTGATGGCCACCCGCCACGGCTCGCGCCACGACAAGAACTACGAGCCCAACTCCTACGCGGGCCCCGGCCAGACGGACGCCGCGCTGTCGGCGCCGCTCGCCGTCCACGGCTGGACCGGCACCCACGCCGCCCCGGCGCACGTCAAGGACGACGACTTCTTCCAGGCGGGAGAGCTGTACCGCCTCATGTCGGAGGAGGAGAAGGGACGTCTGGTCGCCAACATCGCCGGCGGTCTGTCCCAGGTCACCCGCGAGGACGTGATCGAGAAGAACCTGGCCCACTTCCACGCCGCCGACCCCGAGTACGGCACGCGCGTGGAAGAGGCGGTCCGCGCGCTGCGCGAGGACTGACGGCAGAAGACCGCGCCCGGGGACTGACGGGAGGTCACCCCCGGGCGTGAGCCCGCGACGCGGACCCGGATGAGGGGTGCTCCGCCGTGCGGGCTGAAGCGAGGACCGCGGTGGCCGTGCGATGCCAGTGCGGTGGTGAAGGCATCCGGGACCCGTTCTGACCTGAAGAACGGGCTCCGGAAGGCCAATCGCCCCACCGCGGTCCCAGCTTCTCCCCCGAGCCCCGCCCGGCGGCGCGAACGTCCTGTCGCGCCAGCCTCGCACCGTCGGGCGGCATCAACCGCACAGACCGAGCGCCCGATCCGGTACGGTCCCGGACCGCGCGCTCGAGACCAGGGTCCGGCCTTCGCACAGGAGGCCGGGCCCTGGTCCGTGTGCGGGGCGCGTACGGCGCTCAGCGCACCTGGCCACCCGCCGCCAGCTGTGCGACCGTCCGCTCGAGGCAGGCCGCACGGGCCTTCGGCGTCGTCGCCTTGAGCATCCGCAGGATCAGCAGATAGCGGTCCGTCTTCCCGAGGCCCTCGAACGCCGTCCTCGCCCGGTCGTTCTCCCCCAGGGCGGCGGCGAGGTCCGGCGGGACCTCGGCCTCCCGCTGCGACGCGTACGCGGCGTCCCAGCGCCCGTCCGCCTCGGCCGCCGCGACCTCCGCGAGACCGGCCGCCCGCATACGGCCGGCGACCGTCAGCTCCGCGACGCGCTTGACGTTCACCTGCGACCAGGTGCTCCGGGCCCGGCGCGGGGTGATCTTCTGCAGATACCGGACCTCGTCCCGCGAGCGCCGCAGCCCGGTTATCCAACCGAAGCAGAGCGCCGCGTCGTTGACGTCGTCCGCGCTCGGCGAGGGCACCCCGGAGCCCTTCTTCGCGATCTCGACCCACAGGCCGGGGATCGCCCTGTGGTTCTCCTCCAGCCATGCCTCCAGCTCCGGCAGGCCGGCGAACGCGAGCAGCGGCAGTCCGTCCATCGTGTCCATCCCTCCACGCTAGTCGCCGGGTACGACAGCGGCCCGGTCCGCGCGATGCGGACCGGGCCTGCGATCGACCAGGAAGGCCGAACCCGGGGGTCCGGCCTGGAGGTCGGACCTGGAGTCGGGCCTGGAGTCGGGCCTGGAGGTCAGACCTTCAAGGGCCTGATGGCCGTCGGGGCGTGGCCCGGCTCCGTGGCGATCTCCTCGAACTCGGTCACGTCGCTGATGTCGGCCGTCCTGCTCATCGAGATGTTGGTGACACGCTCCAGGATCGCCTCGACGACGACCGGGACGCGGTACTCGGCGGCCAGCTTCTTCGCCTCCTCGAAGGCTGGCAGCAGCTGGTCGGGCTCGGTGACGCGGATCGCCTTGCAGCCGAGGCCCTCGACGACCTTGACGTGGTCGACGCCGTAGACGCCGAGCTCCGGGGAGTTGATGTTCTCGAACTCCAGGTTGACCTGGAAGTTGATGTCCAGTCCGATCTGCGCCTGGCGGATCAGGCCCAGGTAGGAGTTGTTCACGAGGACGTGGACGTACGGGATGCGGTGCTGCGCGCCGACCGCCAGTTCCTCCAGCATGAACTGGAAGTCGTAGTCGCCGGAGAGCGCGACGACCTGGGCCTCGGGGTCCGCGGTGGCGACACCGAGGGCGGCGGGGATCGTCCAGCCGAGCGGGCCGGCCTGGCCGCAGTTGATCCAGTGGCGCGGCCTGTAGACGTGCAGCATCTGCGCGCCGGCGATCTGGGACAGACCGATGGTGGTGACGTAACGCGTCTCCGGGCCGAAGGCGCGGTTCATCTCCTCGTACACCCGCTGCGGCTTGAGCGGCACGTTGTCGAAGTGCGTGCGGCGCTGCAGCGTGGCCCTGCGCTCGTTGGTGGAGGCGACCCAGGCGCTGCGGTCGGGCAGCCTGCCCGCGGCCTTGAGCTCCTTGGCGACCTCGACGAACAGTTCGAGGGCGGCCCCGGCGTCGGAGGCGATTCCGTAGTCGGGGGCGAAGATCTTGCCGATCTGGGTGGGCTCGATGTCGACGTGGACGAACTTGCGGCCCTCGGTGTAGACGTCGAGCTTGTAGCCGGTGTGGCGGTTGGCCCAGCGGTTGCCGATGCCGAGGACGAAGTCGGACTCGAGGAAGTTCGCGTTGCCGTAGCGGTGCGAGGTCTGCAGGCCGACCATGCCCGCGTTGAGCTCGTGGTCGTCGGGGATGGTGCCCCAGCCCATGAGCGTCGGGATGACGGGGGTGCCGGTCAGCTCGGCGAACTCGACGAGCAGGTCGGAGGCGTCGGCGTTGATGATGCCGCCGCCGGCGACGATCAGCGGGCGCTCGGACTCCAGCAGGAAGGAGAGCGCCTTCTCGATCTGGGCGCGGGTCGCGGCCGGCTTGTGGAGCGGCAGCGGCTCGTACGTCTCCGGGTCGAATTCGATCTCGGTCAGCTGGACGTCGATCGGCAGGTCGATCAGGACCGGGCCCGGCCGGCCGGAGCGCATCAGGTGGAAGGCCTGCTGGAAGACGCCGGGGACCTGGGCGGCCTCGAGGACGGTCGTCGCGGCCTTGGTGACGGGCTTCGCGATCGACGCGATGTCGACGGCCTGGAAGTCCTCCTTGTGGATCACGGAGGTCGGGGCCTGGCCGGTGATGCACAGGATCGGGATCGAGTCGCCGATGGCCGAGTAGAGGCCGGTGATCATGTCCGTGCCCGCGGGGCCGGAGGTGCCGATGCAGACGCCGATGTTACCCGGGTGGGTCCGGGTGTACCCCTCGGCCATGTGGGACGCGCCCTCGACATGGCGGGCGAGCGTGTGGTCGATACCGCCGCCGGCCTGGAGGGCCTTGTAGAAGGGGTTGATCGCTGCGCCCGGCACACCGAACGCGTGGGTGACGCCTTCACGCTTGAGGATCTCAACTGCCGCGCGGGCGGCGGTCATTCGAGGCATGGGGTGCTCCTGCTTCGGCCTGTCGGATCTGGTCGGATCTGGTCGGATCTGGTCGGAACGGTCGGAACGGGCCCTGTCGCGCCACCTGAGAGCACCTATTCCGCATTGTGGAAATTCAGTTTTGCTATACGGAAGCAATGTAAGTGGGGGCCTGTCGCACGTCAAGGCGCCCAAGTGTGCGAAGTTCCTCGCCAACCACACGTCGTTGATGGACGATGGGGACAGCCGAGGAGGGGAACAGGGGGCGCGATGACCGAGAGCATGCCGGTGCGCTGCCCCGTCTGCCGCCGCGACCACCTCTACGAGGCCCCCGTCTACCCGTGCGCCTGCGGCGCCCCGCTCGCACCACCACTGCTGCGCGCCGCCCGGCCCGAACCGATCACGCACCGCACCTGGACGGACGACTGGGTCACCGTCCGCTGCCCCGAGTGCGACCGCCAGGGCCAGTGGCCGCAGCCCGAGCTCGGCTGCCCCTGCGGCACGGTGCTGCGCGTCCCGGTCCGGCCGGTCAGCGCACCCGCCCCGCAGGCCCCGACCGGAGGACAGGGCCGCGTCCGGCTCCCCTCGCACGCACGACTGCCGCGCACGGCGGTCGCCTCCCGGCCCTCGTTCAGACCGGTCACGATCCGCACCGCGCGCGACGCGGTCACCGCGGCCGCCCTCTATCTGAAATGGCTGGGTTTCCACGACGTGGTCCAGCCGGAGGTCAGGCCGATTTCCGGGATAGACCTCAAAGGCCCCTCCGTGATCGCCCAGGTCGACCCGACCACCAGGCCCGCGAACCTGCGCGCCGTCGAGTGCTTATGGCTGAACGGCCTCAGCTCCGGCACGCCGAGCGTCTTCTTCTCCCTCGCCGGTTACGCGAACGACGCACGGGCCCGCGCCGACCAACTCGGCATCCCCCTCTTCGTCATGGACCTCACGGGCTGCCCCCAGCCGGTCAACGCACCGGCGGACGACCTGATCTCGTCCGGCGCGTAACGCCAGGAAAGACCCGAGCTCAGAAAAACCTCTGAAAACGCCCCTTTCAGGCTTCCGGTACGTGGCGGAGTGGGCATGTTCTCCGCACGAGCCGCAGAACGCGGCGTCGGGGGGAGGTGGGCGCGATGCCCGTCGACATGTGGTGGTTCATCGGAGCCGCGGGGTTGCTGCTCGTCTGCGCGGCCCTGCTCCTGCGCGCCGGCGACGCCGCCCCCGCGGACACCACGGACCCGCAGACCGTCGCCCTCCTGAACGGCGGACACCGGGCCGCTGTCACCGTGGCGCTCGTCGCCCTGCAGCAGCGCGGCGTCGTCACCAACGGCCGGCCGGGCACCGTGCGGACCGACGGCTGGGCCACCGCGATACGCGAACCGCTGCAGCTCGCCGTCCATGTCTCGCTGCGCCGGCCGCTTCCGCCGCACGCGCTGGTCACGGTGCCTCGGGTACGCAGGGCGCTCGTCGCGCTGCGCGACCGCTGCGCCCGGGCAGGGCTGCTGCGCTCCGGCACCCGCTGGCACACCGCGCGCACCCAGTTGTACGCCGTGCCGGTGACGATCACGATCGGGCTGGTGGCGACCCCGGTCACCGCGCCCCAGCTCGTGGCGTCCGCGGTCCCGGTCGCCGCCGCGGCCGCCCTGTGGTTCGTACCGCGGCAGACACCCGCGGCCCGGCGGCTGCTCGCCGCACTGCGCGAGGCCCACCCCCTGGAGCACCGCCGCACCGTGGGCCCGCGCGTCCTGATGTCCGTCGCCCTGCACGGCGAGGCGGCCCTTGCCCTGCACCTCCCCCACTTCGCGCGGGGCAGCGGCCTGGTCCCCGGCAGCCGCAGGGACCACGGCTTCCCGCCGGACGAGCGTGCCTCCGGCGGCGGCTTCGGCACCCTCGGCGGCGCGGAAAACCAGTAGCCCGTCGCCACCCGCCGATGGGCGCGCCGACCGTGGCGGCCGTGAGTGACCGGTCGGGCGGCAGGGCCCGCGCGCACGACATCGCGGGGACGAGGTCATACTCGGCCCATGCTGATCAGACCGGTGACCGAGGCCGAACTCCCGCTGCTGCAGGACATCGAGCGGGCGGCCGGGGAGCCGTTCCGGGAGCTCGGCATGGCGGCCGTCGCCGACGACGAGCCGCCCTCCCTCGCAGACCTCGAACGCCACCGGCGTGACGGTCACGCATGGGTCGCCGTCGACGGGACGGGCCGGATCGCCGCCTATCTGCTCTCCGACGCGGTCGACGGCGCGGCCCACGTCGAACAGGTCTCTGTGCACCCCGGCGCCGCCCGCCGGGGCGTGGGCCGCGCGCTGATCGACCACCTCGCGGCGCTCGCACCGACGGAGGGCCTGACGGCCCTGACGCTGACCACGTTCACCGGCGTCCCCTGGAACGCTCCCTACTACGCCCGCCTCGGCTTTCGCACACTCGCGGAGCCCGAACTCACCGACGGGCTCCGCGAGATCCGGCGCGACGAGGCCCGCCACGGGCTCGACCGCTGGCCGCGGGTGTGCATGCGCCGCGAACTCTGACCGGACGGTGCCGGAAGGGACGCCGAGGGGCGGGCGACTCCCGGTGGGCGCCCGGCTCAGCCGGCACCGTACCGCCTGCGCAGCTCCACCTTGCGGACCTTGCCGCTGACCGTCATCGGGAAGTCGGGGAGGATCTCGACCCGGCGCGGGATCTTGTAGTGCGCCAACCGCTCACGGCAGAACTCGGCGATCTCCTCCGGCGTCGGGGGGTCCGCCGGGTCGCGCGGGATCACGCAGGCGAGGATCTCCTCGCCGTACCGCTCGTCCGGCACGCCCACCACCTGCACATCGGCGATCTTGGGGTGGGCGTAGAGGAACTCCTCGATCTCCCGCGGATAGACGTTCTCGCCGCCCCTGATGATCATGTCCTTGATGCGGCCGACGATCTGGACGTAGCCGTCCTCGCGCATCACCGCCAGGTCGCCGGTGTGCATCCACCGGCCCGCGTCGATCGACTCCGCCGTCTTCTGCGGCTCCTCCCAGTAGCCGAGCATCACGCTGTACCCGCGGGTGCACAACTCGCCCGCCCCGCCGCGCGGCAGGGTCGCACCGGTCACCGGGTCGACGACCTTGACCTCGATGTGGGGCATGACGCGGCCGACCGTGCCGGTGCGGCGCTCCAGGTCGTCGTCCCGGCGGGTCTGGGTGGAGACCGGGGAGGTCTCCGTCATGCCGTAACAGATGGAGACCTCCGCCATGTTCATCTCGGCGACGACCCGCTTCATCACCTCCACCGGGCACGGCGAGCCCGCCATGATGCCGGTGCGCAGCGTGGAGAGGTCGTACGAGGCGAAGTCGGGCAGGTTCAGTTCGGCGATGAACATGGTCGGCACCCCGTACAGAGAGGTGCAGCGCTCCTCGGCGACGGCCCGCAGGGTCGCGGCCGGGTCGAAGGAGGGCGCCGGGATCACCATGCACGCACCGTGCGATGTGGCGGCCAGGTTTCCCATCACCATGCCGAAGCAGTGGTAGAACGGCACGGGGATGCAGACCCGGTCCTGCTCGGTGCAGGCGATCATCTCGCCCACGAAGTAGCCGTTGTTGAGGATGTTGTGGTGGGAGAGCGTGGCCCCCTTGGGGAAGCCGGTCGTGCCCGAGGTGTACTGGATGTTCACGGGGTCGTCGCAGGACAACTCCGCTTCCCGTCGGTGCAGTTGCTCGTCGTTGACGTCGGCCGCCGCGTCGAGGAGCCGGTCCCACGACGCGTCGGCGATGTAGTGGACGGCACGCAGCATCGGGCACTTGGCGCGCACCGCGTCCACCATGGCCCGGTAGTCACTGGTCTTGTGGGACTGCGAGGCGACGAGGACCGAGATCCCGGACTGCTTCAGCACGTACTCCAGCTCATGGGCCCGGTACGCCGGGTTGATGTTCACCATGATCGCGCCGATGCGGGCGGTGGCGTACTGGATCAGCACCCACTCCGCGCAGTTGACGGCCCAGATGCCGACGCGGTCGCCCTTGGCGACGCCCGACCCGAGCAGTCCGCGCGCCAGCCGGTTCACGGCCGCGCCGAATTCGGCGTAGGTCCAGCGGGCGCCGGCGGCCAGGTCCACCAGCGCCTCGCGGTCCGGCCACGCCTCGACGGCCCGGTCCAGGTTGCGGCCGATGGTGTCGCCGAGCAGCGCGGTGCCGCTGACGCCGTGCGCGTACGACAGTGTCATCGCAGGTCGCCTTCCAGGTATTCGGCGGCGGAGCCCTCCGCCGTGCGCTCACGCAGTTCGATGCGGCGGATCTTCCCGGACACGGTCTTGGGAAGCTCGGCGAACTCCAGCCGGCGGATGCGCTTGTACGGTGCGAGGACGGCGCGCGAGTGCTCGAAGAGCAGCTTGGCCGTGTCCGGTCCCGGCTGCCAGCCCTCCGCGAGGACGACGTACGCCTTGGGGACGGCCAGCCGCAGCGGGTCCGGCGCGGGGACGACGGCGGCCTCCGCGACCGCCTCGTGCTCCAGCAGGGCGCTCTCCAGCTCGAACGGGCTGATCTTGTAGTCGCTGGCCTTGAAGACGTCGTCGCTGCGGCCCACGTACGTGATGTAGCCGTCGTCGTCACGGGATCCGATGTCACCGGTGCGGTAGAAGCCGCCCGCCATCGCCTCCGCGGTGCGCTCCTCGTCCCCGTGGTAGCCGGTCATCAGGCCCACCGGACGGTCCGACAGGTCGAGTGCGATCTCGCCCTCCACCGCGCCCGCCTCGCCGGTGACCGGGTCGAGCAGTTCGACCTTGTAGCCGGGGCTGGGCCGGCCCATGGAGCCGGTCTTGAGCAGCTGGCCGGGGCTGTTGGAGACCTGGACCGCGGTCTCCGTCTGGCCGAACCCGTCCCTGATCGTCACTCCCCATGCGCGCCGCACGGTCTCGATGACCTCCGGGTTGAGCGGCTCACCGGCGGCGACGACCTCCCTCGGCGGCTGCTGCAGCCGGCTGAGGTCGGCCTGGATCAGCATCCGCCAGACCGTCGGCGGGGCGCAGAAGCTGGTGATTCCCTCGCGGTCCATCTCGGCCATCAGCCGGCCCGCGTCGAAGCGGCTGTAGTTGTGGATGAACACGGTCGCCTCGGCGTTCCACGGCGCGAAGAGATTCGACCAGGCGTGCTTGGCCCAGCCCGGCGAGGAGATGTTCAGGTGCACGTCTCCCGGCTCGAGGCCGATCCAGTACATGGTCGCGAGATGGCCCACCGGGTACGACACATGGGTGTGCTCGACGAGCTTCGGCCGCGCGGTCGTACCGGAGGTGAAGTACAGCATCAGCGTCTCGTCGGCGCGGGTGGGGCCGTCGGGCTCGAACGTGTCGGGTGCGCCGTCCACGTCCGCGTACGACAGCCAGCCGGCCCGCTCGCCGCCGACCACGACGCGGGTGTAGTCGCCGGGCACCTCGTCGAACTTCCCGGTGTCCTCGGGGCGCACCACGACATGCCGCACCCGGCCGCGTTCGATCCGGTCGCTCAGATCGGCCGGGCCCAGCAGCGGGGTCGCCGGGATCATCACGGCGCGCAGCTTCATCGCGGCGAGCGCGGTCTCCCACAGCTCGACCTGGTTGCCGAGCATGACGAGGACGCGGTCCCCGGCCCGTACGCCCTGCGCGCGCAGCCAGTTCGCCGCCCGGTCGGACCGGGCGGACATCTCGGCGAACGTCACCCGCGCGCCGCCGCCGTCCTCCTCGACGATCCGGAGCGCGGGCCGGTCGTTGCCCTCGGCGATGACGTCGAACCAGTCGAGCGCCCAGTTGAAGTGCTCGAGGTGGGGCCACTGGAAGCCCTGGTAGGCGCGTGTGTAGTCCTCCCGGTGCTGCAGCAGGAAGTCCCGGGCCGCCCGGAACCTCTCCGTGGCGCTGCCAGACGTCATGTGTCCTCCTCGTTGCGGGACCGGCCGTCCTCATCGTGTAATCAGTGGCCCAAGTCTCACTACCCCCGTACGGGGGTGTCGTCCCCGACGGGGTACCGGCAGGAGGAACCACGCGTGAGCGGACCCGACGAAGCGGCCGAGCTGCGGGCGGCGCTGCTGCGGCTGCGGCGGGCGACGGGGCTGCCCGTCGCGTTCGGCGGGCTGCTGCGCGACGCGCAGCAGCTGCGCATCGCGGAACTGACCGGTGCTGCGACCGGGGCGCTTCGCGGCCTCGCCATCCGGACGGGCAACGGCCTCGGCGGGCGGACGATGGCGCTGTCGCGGCCGTGCACCGTGACGGACTACCCGTCGGCCCGGAACATCAGCCACGAGTACGACGCGGCGGTCGCGGCGGAAGGGCTCCGGTCCGTGGTCGCGGTCCCCGTCGTCGTGGGGCGCAGGGTGCGCGGCCTGCTGTACGGCGCGCTGCGCCGGCCGCTCGGGCTGGGCGACCGCGTCCTCGACGCGGCGGTCGCGGCGGCACGGGACGTGGAACACGCCCTGGTCGTACGGGACGAGGTCGAACGGCTGCTGACGTTCGCCCGGCCGCCCGCGGCCGCCCCGGAACGGCCGGGGGCGTGGGAGACGGTGCGCGAGGCGCACAGCGAACTCCGCGCCCTGGCTCCGCGGATCGCGGACCGGGCCCTGCGGGAGGAGTTGCTGACGGTCTGCGGGCGACTCGCGACCGCGAACGGCGAGGGTGACCGTGACGGCCGCGGGGCGGGGGTTTCGCTGACACCACGCGAGCTGGACGTGCTGGGCTGCGTCGCGACCGGCGCGACGAACGCGGCGGCCGCGGCCCGGCTGGGCCTGCGTACAGAGACCGTGAAGGCGTATCTGCGGTCGGCGATGCGGAAGCTGGGGGCACGTACGCGGCTGGAGGCGGTGGTGACGGCGCGGCGAGCGGGGCTGCTGCCCTGAGTCGCCGGGCCTGACACGCCGGGCCCGGCGAAGGCGGGGGCGCCGGTTCGAGACCCGGTTCAGCCGGGGTCGCGCACCGCGCCGCAGCGGACTTCGTGGGCGAGCCCGGGCAGCATCCGGGCGAGCGTCCGCGCCGCCTCGCCCTCCACCTCGTCCCGCTGCGCCCGCGTGAGCGAGCCGAAGGCCTCCAACGTCAGCGTCGCCGTCGCCGCGGTCTCCTCCAGGTGCCAGATCCCGGCGACGAAGCCGTCGACGAGGAACGTGCGGTACGCCTGGTTGCCCTTCCAGGTGAGCCCCTTGTGGTCGGCGGCCACCACGCGGCTCCGGTCGGCGTGCGAGAGCAGCAGGTTGTCGAACTCGGGCAGCAGCCGGGCCGGCGCGGGGACATCGGCATCGGGCCGGGGCGCGTCCGGGAGGTCGAAGAGTTCGACGCCGCGCTCGTCCTGGAACACGGCGAGCCCCGGCCGCAGCCGTTCGAAGACTTCGCGCGTACGGGTCAGCCCGGACCAGGTCTGGAAGTCCTTGACCGAGGCGGGCCCGAAAGCGGCGAGGTGGCGCAGCACGGTGTCGTCGGCCTCGGGGGCGGCTTCGGCAGGGCGGCCGAACCAGCGCTCCGCGGTGGTCAGCCTGACCTGACCGCTCCTGGCCCACAGCCCTCGGGGCGTGACCTGCACAAGCGGCAGGGAGCACCGGGCGGCCACGGACAGCGCGAACGGGTCGGCGTCCGGCCAGAGCACGCGGAGTGCCTCCCGCAGCTCCTTCATGGTGCGCGGTTCCTCCTCCACGAGGTCCCGCGCCACCGCGGCCAGCCGTACGAGGTCGACCCCGGCGAGACCGCCCCTGAACTGCACCAGCTCGCGGTCCCGCGCGGCCTGCACGAGCGGCCGCAGCCGCATGCAGTCGTCGGCGGTGTGCGTGTGGATGGTGGACCGCATGGTCACCATGCGCCCGACCGTACGGGATTCCATCAGCGTGGAGAGCTCGCCCGGGTCGAAGTCCTCCAGTCGTGCGGCGAGCGCGTAGTACGGCGGCTTCACGTTCTGCGCCTGAAGGCCGACGAGGTGGTCGACGGCGCCGTCCACGGACATCCGGTCCCGCGGCGCGCGCCGGAGCAGAAGCTGCCGTGCGAGGGTCGCCCGGTTCAGAGCGCGGGTGCCGAGGACGGGAGGGGACACGGTTTTCGAGGCCATGGAAGGCACGCTAGCGAGACTTGCGGACAGATTCTGTCCGCAACGAAAGGAAGGCCGAAGCCGGTGGTGGGATCATGATGGATACATGATCGGCGGCCGGACCGGACAGGTGACTTCCATGAGTGACGCGACGGACGGGAACCGGGAACGGCACGAGCTGCTCCAGGGCATGACCGTGGACTCGACCCGGCCCGAGCGCCCGGTGCTCCTCGACGAGGACGGCCGCCCGATCAAGACGTGGCGGGAGAACCACCCGTACGACCGCAGGGTCCCGAGGGCCGAGTACGACCGGCAGAAGCGTGTGCTGCAGATCGAGATGCTCAAGCTGCAGCGCTGGGTCAAGGACACCGGCCAGCGGCTCATCGTGATCTGCGAAGGGCGCGACGCGGCGGGCAAGGGCGGCACGATCCAGCGTTTCATGGAGCGGCTGAACCCCCGTGGCGCCCGCGTGGTCGCGCTGGAGAAGCCGACGGAACGGGAGGCGGCACAGTGGTACTTCCAGCGCTACGCGGCCCATCTGCCGTCCGCCGGCGAGATCGTCTTCTTCGACCGCTCTTGGTACAACCGGGCGGGCGTGGAGCGGGTCATGGGCTTCTGCACCAAGCCGCAGTACGACATGTTCCTGCACCAGTGCCCGCAGTTCGAGCGGATGCTGGTCGAGGACGGGATCATCCTGGTCAAGTTCTGGTTCTCGGTCTCGCGCGCCGAGCAGCGCACCCGTTTCGCGATCCGCCAGGTCGATCCGGTGCGCCAGTGGAAGCTGTCCCCCACGGATGTCGCGTCACTGGATCTGTGGGACGAGTACACCGCCGCCAAGGTGGACATGTTCCGCGCCACCGACACCGAGCACGCACCGTGGACCGTGGTCAAGAGCAACGACAAGCGCCGTGGCCGTCTGGAGGCGATGCGCAGTCTGCTGTCGCGCGTCGACTACACCAGCAAGGACCTGGAGGCCGTGGGCCGGCCCGACCCGCTGATCGTCGGCGCGGCGGACACGCTGCTGGAGCCGGGCGAGGAGAGCGTTTCGCTGTCGCCGACCCCGCTCGCCGGGCACGCGGAGGGGCCGGGCGAGCATCCGGACGACGAGCCGGGCGCGGAGACCGCGCGTTCCCTCCCCTAGCGACCCGGCCGGGTCCGGCGACGCGCGACGAGCCGCACGAACCGGCTCGAACTGCCGATCTTGTAGCCGCACTCCCCTGCCGTTTGGCGGCCCGTGCGGATCCACACGGGCCGCCCACAGGTACGGGCGGGGCTCACGCGCCGTTCAACGGATCCCGCTCGTCGGCGGCGTCCCCGTCACCGCTCGCTCTCCATGCGGGCGAGGGCCCGCCTGCGCCAACGCGCGCTCCACAGGCACACGACCGCCACCGCCGCGAGCGACACCACGACGCCGCCCGCCACAAGCACGACATACAGCCCTCCGAGACTCTCCATCCGCCTCCCCTTCTCTCTGACGGATCAGCATGCCGGACACATGCGTCGGAGCCGCAGGAGAGGTCAGCAGGCCGCCCGTTGCATGCTTCCACGGCTCGCACCCGGCGCCCGTCGGCCGTGCAGCAGCAGATAGAACCGCTCGATCGACTCCACCGGACCGTGCTCGAACCGCTTGACGACCTTGCCGAGCGGGTTCCACACCCGCCCGTCCGGCATCCGTACCCCGACCGGCTGTCCGAACATCTCGCTCTGTCCCGCATCGAGGTCCACCCAGCGCGCACCGGCACGTCGGACCATCACCTCGCCGGTGTAGGCGCCGAGCCCCTGGAGGAAGGGGTCGATCCCGGCCCGGACGGGTCTGTTGCGTCTGAGTCCGTCAACGACGAGATCGACGAGTCTCAGGCTCGCGACGGTGTAATCGAGTGGCAGTCTGCTGCGCTCGCTCATTTCCGTGACGAACCGGGCGGTGTAGCTCTGCATGCCCTTGGCGTCCGGCAGTTCTGCTGCCCGCTCTTCCACGGCACCTGCCTCTCCACATCGTTGGCCTCGCCGTTCCCAGCGGAAACACGGTGCGGATCGTCACGGATGACTGAGGTGGTCGTTCTCACAGGGAAATCCCCGGTCGGCGTACAACCCTCGCGCGGGTTGGAACGTCTGGGACCGCAGGGGCCGTCGGCCCCGAAGGCCACCGGCATCCACCGCTCCCGGGCCCGGCCTCTCCGGGACCTGGGCGACGTGGAGAGCACGACGAAGACCCCGCCGGCATGACGGAATCGTCCGTGGCGGGGTTGTGGCGGGCCTGGGGGCTTGTCCCTCGGCCGGCGGCTCTCAGCCGTCGGACGTGAGCGCGGCGGCGGTCGCGCGCGCGAACGCGTCGGGGTTGTCCAGCATGATGTTGTGCCCGCAGTCCGCAATCGCGGTCACGCGCACACCGGCGTCCGCGAGTTCACCGGTACCGATGAGCGGCCCGTCGGCGGACGGGAACAGGAAGGCGCGCGGGATCCGCAGCCCGAGCAGCAGCTCACGCATCGTGGGAGTGGTCCCGCGGGCGAGGTTCACGGCGCTGCGGTGCAGGGCCTCATGGCCTGCCAGGCGCATCGTGGACCACCAGTGGGGCCCGGCCAGATCGCGGATCCGCTGGCGGCCGCCGCCCAGGAACTCCTCCTCGGACATAGCGGCGATCCCGCTGCTTCCCCGGGCGCCCGGCACCGGCGTTACGGGGTCGAGGTTGGCGTCCACCAGGACCAGGCGGGACACCAGCCCGGGGTGACGGGCCGCCATGACGATGGCCACGGAACCGCCCATGCTGTGCGCGATCACCTCCGCACCGGTGACGCCGGCGCTGTCCAGGGCGGCGGCCAGCGCGTCGGCGTGCGACTCGAGGCTGTAGTCGAAGTCCGTGGGCCGGTCACTGATGCCGTGGCCCATGAGGTCGACGAGCAGTGACCGGTGGCCGGCGAGCTCCGGGTGGACCGCGGTCTCCGCGAAGTAGGCGGGTGAGGTGGCCCCGAGGCCGTGCACATAGACACGGGCCGGCTCCTCCCCCGGCAGTTCCACCCAACGGATCCGGTCCCCTGCGGGTGTCACCACGGCGTTGCGCACTCTCGCTCCCCCATTCGATCCTCTGCGGTCGTCGCTGACCGGCAGAAGAGTATCCACCGCATCCGCGGACCGTGCGAACCGCCCGCCCTCCGTACGCCCGGAGCGACCCCGTCGAGCTCCACCCGTCCCCGCGGCAGACCCCCGCGGCCGCGGGTGATGCGGCACAGATCATGAGCCCAGGGGGTGCGGTGCGCACGGACCCGTGCGCAGCCGGACCCCGGGCCCCGGCCTACTCCCGCAGCTGCCGCGGCCCCGGGCCACGCCTGTGGCCGTGGCCGTCCTCGTAGCCCTCGCCGCCCTGGCCGGCACCGGCGGGCGGGGCGGCGTCCCTGTTCCCACCCGGGTGTTCGTCGGATCCCGCTCCCGGGATGTCGGCCGGCTTGCCCGTCAGCAGCCCTGCGCAGTACGCCTCGACCGCGTCCGCGCCGCCCGCCGCGGCTTCGAGGCGCTCGCGCACGGCACTGTCGTTGGCCTTGCCCCTGCCTCTGCCCTTGCCCTCGTCGCCCGCGGCGTTCCCCTCGGCGTTCTCCGCAGCCGCGTCGTTCTCGGCCACGTCGTACGCACGGCAGTGCGCGGCCCGGTCCCGGTCCTCGGCCGTGGGCGGGTACGGCGGATACTCGGCGGAAGGCCCGGGGGTGGTGTCCGGGGGGCCGGAGGACTCGGTGGCGCGCGCAGTGGCGCTCTCGCTCCCGCCGTCCGGCACGGACGGCGAGGCGGTGGGTACCGGGCCGGGCCCCTCGGACGGTGATCCGCCGAACGGTACGGGGAGGGAGCCTGCCGCCATCGCCACGCCGCCGAACATGACCCCGGCGACGAGCGTGCCGAGCCCGGTCTTGACCAGGCGTGAGCGCCGCCGCGGTTCCGCGGGCCGCCAGTCGTCCTCCGGCCGGGTGGGCAGGTCGAGCGCGCCTTCGTCGCGGGCCGCGCGGAACGCCGCGAGTGCGTTCGCCTCTGCGTCGGGTGCGGGAGGCGAGGGGCGTGCCGCGGCAGCGAGCAGCTCTTCGAGAGCCGGCGGCTGCGGCTGCGGTTCGGCACCGGGGCCCACGGCGCCTCCAGATCGGTTTTCGGTCATCTCGAATCTCCCAGCGAACGGGAGTCTGAATCTGTCACACCGCGGGTATTGAGTGATGTCAGGTACTTCTCCAGACGTCTCAGTCCGCGGTGGGTTGCGGAGCGGACCGCACCGGGGCGCTTGCCCAGTACGCGTGCGGCGGCCGGTCCGTCGAGTCCGATGACGGTCTGCAGAAGCACCGCCTCCGCCTGCTGTCGCGGCAGTTGCGCGATGAGGTCCAGCGCCTGCCGGGTGGAGACGGTCTCGAAGGCTTCCGCCACCGTGTCCTGGAGGGCGGGCAGTTCCGCGAGATCGCTTTCGAGGAGCGTCGTGCGCGGGCGGCTCCTGGCCCGGCGCAGATGGTCGATGGCGCGGTGGCGCGCGATGCTCGCGGTCCATGCCCTGAAGCCGGCGCCGTCACCGCGGAACCGCCCGAGGTCACGGGCTATTTCCAGCCATGCGTCGGATGCGACGTCCTCCGCGTCGTCGCCGACCAGGCCGCGCAGATATCCGAGGAGTGGTGGCTGGACCAGTCGATAGGCCGTGGAGAAGGCGGCCTCGTCGCCCTGTTGTGCCCTCGCCACCGCATCGCCGAGCTCCTTGTCGTACGTCTCCGTACGCCGGTTGCCCCGCCCCTTGCCCACTGATTCCTCTTCGTCCCCGTCGATACGGCTCACCCGCACCCGTGTCCCCCGCAATGATCAGCGTCATGACTCACGGAAATGTCACACCTGACGTGCGACGCGGGCACCTGACGTGCGACGCGGGCACCTGGCGTCGCCGCACGGCCCGTCGCCGTGTGGGTCACACCCCGACGACGGTGACCTCGGTGGCCTTGACGCCCGTCCAGACGGCCGCACCTTCCTCGATGCCCAGTTCGGCCGCCGCCTGAGGCGTGATCTCCGCGACCAGGTCCGGTGCGTCCGAGGAGGTCACCAGCACACGCAGCCGGCTGCCGACGGCGGTGACCTCGCGCACGGTGCCCGCCCACACGTTACGGGGGCTGCCGCCGGGCCGTGCGCGGTGCACCGACACCGCCTCGGGGGCGATGATCGCGAGGACTTCGGCGCCGGCCGTCAGCGGGTCGGCGACCACGAGCCGCCCGCCTCCCGCCAGTTCGATGCCGCCGGCCCCCGCCGTACCGGGCCAGGCGTTGCGTCCGAGCATGCGCGCGACCCACGGTGACCGCGGATGGCGGGCGACCTCCGCCGGCGGTGCGTCCTGGACGGCGCGGCCGTCGTCCAGGACCAGCACACGGTCCGCCAACGACACCGCCTCGACCGGGTCATGAGTGACGATCAGGCACACGCCGCCGAACCCGCCGAGGTGTGCGCGCAGCGTCTGGCGCACCTGGGCCCGGGTGGTCTGGTCGAGGGCCGCCAGAGGTTCGTCGAGCAGCAGCAGCCGCGGCCTGGCGGCGAGCGCGCGGGCGAGTGCCACGCGCTGCGCCTGCCCGCCGGAGAGCTGCGCCGGCCTGCGCGAGGCCAAGTGGCCGACGCCCAGCCGGTGAAGCCACTCCTGCGCGCTGCGGCGGGCCTCCGCGCGCGGCACTCCGCTCGAGCGCAGCCCGTACGCGGTGTTGCCGAGAGCGCTCAAGTGCGGGAAGAGCGCGCCGTCCTGGGGGACCCAGGCGACGCCCCTGCGGTGGGGCGGCAGGGCGGACACATCGGCGTCGCCGAGCCGCAGGGTGGCGCGGGCGCGGGGGGTGAGTCCGAGGAGTGCGCGCAACAGGGTCGTCTTGCCCGCCCCGTTGGGGCCGACTACGGCGATGGTGGTGCCCGGTGCGGCGTCGAGGGTGAGCTCGTCGAAGCCGGTGACCTCGGCGTGCAGCGACCAGTTCCCGGACGGGCGCGGCTCAAGGTCCGTACGGGGCGGGGCGGATGGCCCCGGGTCCTCCGCGACGGGCGCGGCCCGGCGCGGCGCGGGCGCCCCGCCGGTCCAGCGGCCGCGCAGGGCGATGAGCACGGCCATGGCGATGGCGAGCAGCAGGAGCGACAGTGACGTGGCCGCCTCCGGTTCCTCCTGGAGCAGGAGGTACACCTGGAGGGGCAGGGTCTGCGTCGTACCGGGCAGGTTGCCGGCGAAGGTGATGGTCGCGCCGAACTCCCCCAGCGCGCGGGCCCAGGTGAGGGCCGCCCCGGCGACCAGTCCGGGAGCGACCATCGGCAGGGTGACGGTGAGGAAGACCCGTACCGGTGAGGCGCCGAGCGAGGCCGCGGTCTCCTCGTAGCCGGGACGGAGAGCGGTGAGGGCGCCCTCCAGGCTGATCACCAGGAACGGCATCGCGACGAACGTGGCGGCGACGACCGCGCCGGAGGTGTGGAACGGCAGCGTGACACCGAACGTGTCCTCGAGCCATGGCCCGAGCAGGCCCCGCCGCCCGAAGCCGAGGAGCAGTGCGACGCCTCCCACGGTGGGCGGCAGCACCATGGGCAGCAGGACGAGCGAGCGCACGAGCACCTTGCCCGGGAAGTCGGCCCGTGCCAGTACCCAGGCGAGCGGTACACCGAGCAGCAGGGAGAGCCCGAGTGCCCAGAAGGAGACGATCAGGGACAGCCTGAGTGCCTCGGTGACGCCGGGGCTCGTCAGGTGGGCGCCGATGTCCGTCCAGGCCGTCCGGCCGAGGATGCCGGCGAGGGGCAGCAGCAGGAAGACGACGGCGAGGAACGCGGGCGCGGCGAGCACGAGAGGGGTGCGGACACCCGCGGGCTCCGTGCGCGCCGTGCGCGCCGTGCGCGCCGTGGATGCGGTGGAAGCGTTGGATGCGGTGGAAGCGTTGGCCGGTGCGGACCGCGAAGCGGGCCGGCGCCGGGGCGGCGTGTCGCGTGGCAGTTTCATCGTGCATCCCTGGGCTGCGCTGGGGGGTGGGCCGCTACGGCTGCTGGAAGCCCGCGTCCTGGAGGATCCTCCGGGCCTCCGGACCGCTGAGCCACTTCACGAACGCCGCTGCCGCACCGGCGTTCTCCGATGTCCCGAGCGTCGCCGCGGGGTAGGCGGCGACCGCGTTCCGGTTGTCGGGGATGTCCACGGCGTCGACCCGGTCGGCGGCCGCGGTGACGTCCGTCCGGTAGACGATCCCGGCGTCCGCCTCGCCCAGTTCGACCTTGCTGAGCACGGCGCGGACGTTCGGTTCCTGCGAGACCGGCCGCACATCGACGTTTTGGGCGTCGAGGATCTGTCTGCTGTAGCGGCCGACGGGGACCTCGGGCGCGGCGAGCACGACCTCGAGTCCGTTGCGGGCGAGATCGTCGAGCGTGCGGATGTCATGCGGATTGCCCTTGCCCGTGGCGATGACCAGGCGGTTCCTGGCGATCACCACCGGGGCGCCGGTGTCGTCCCGCAGGCCGTTCATCGTCCGGGTGTCCGCGGTGACCAGGACGTCGGCGGGCGCGCCCTGCCGTACCTGCGCGGCGAGTTCCTGCGAGCCCGCGAACGAGAAGGTGACCTCGGTGCCCGGGTGCGTCTTCTCGTAGGCCGTGCCCGCGGTCCTGAAGACATCGGTGAGCGACGACGCGGCGAGTACGGTGATCCGCCGCCCCCCGCCCCCGTCCTGCGCGCCGCTGCCGCACGCGGCGAGCGGTGCGAGCAGCAGGGCCGCGAGGACCGCGACCACCACACGGCGGCGTCCTGTACGGGTGGGGGACACGGACGGGCCTCTCAGACTCGGTCGATGTGCACGCTGGTCGACTTCACACGGGCGGTGGCCTGCATGCCGACCTCCAGGCCCAGTTCCTCGACGGCTTCACGGGTCAGCAGGGAGACGAGCCGGTGCGGCCCCGCCTGGATCTCCACCTGCGCGGCCACGTCGCCGAGCTTGACGGCGGTGACGATGCCGGGGAACGCGTTGCGGGCCGAGGTGTAGGAGACGTCCTCCTCGCCGACGCCGCCCTGGGCGACCTCGACGGAGAACGCCGCCAGGTCCTTGCCGTCGATGAGCCGTCGCCCGCCGTCGTCACGATGTGTGGCGACCCGGCCGGCGTCGGCCCAGCGTCGCGCGGTGTCGGCGCTGACGCCGAGCAGCCGTGCGGCCTGACCGATGGTGTAGGACTGCATATGCGCCATGCTATGCCGTTCCTGGCCGCAGGTACAGCGCGTATTCCCCCTCTTGCATGGCAGATGCGGCCGCACTCGCCCTGCGGGAAACGGCGCGAGCCGCGCGGCGGAGCTACGCCACCGACCCGATCCGTCCCGCCGGGGCGTCCGCCCCGTCGTGGTGGATCGGCGTGTGCGCGCCGGCCAGGGAGACCCCGCTGCCGCCGCGTCGGTTCGCCACGATCTCCGCGCCGATGGACAGGGCCGTCTCCTCCGGCGTACGGGCGCCGAGGTCGAGCCCGATCGGTGATCGCAGCCTGGCGAGTTCGAGTTCACCGACGCCGACGTCACGCAGCCGCCTGTTGCGGTCCTCGTGGGTGCGGCGGGAGCCCATCGCGCCGACGTACGCCACCGGCAGCCTCAGTGCCAGCTCCAGCAGCGGAACGTCGAACTTGGCGTCGTGGGTCAGCACGCAGAGCACGGTGCGGCTGTCGACGTCGGTCGACGCCAGGTAGCGGTGCGGCCACTCGACGACGACCTCGTCCGCGTCCGGGAAGCGACCCGCGGTCGCGAAGACGGGCCGTGCGTCGCAGACGGTGACGTGGTAGCCGAGGAACTTGCCGACGCGTACGAGCGCGGCGGCGAAGTCGATCGCGCCGAAGACAATCATGCGCGGTGCGGGGACGCTGGACTCGACGAGGAGGGTCAGCGGGCGGCCGCAGCGTGAGCCGTCCTCGCCGATGACCACGGTGCCGGTGCGCCCGGCGTCCAGCATCGCGACGGCTTCGGAGGCAGCCGTACGGTCCAGCTCCCGGTGGCCGCCGAGCGTCCCGTCGTACGTGCCGTCGGGGCGTACGAGCAGGGCGCGGCCCGCGAGCTGTGCCGGTCCGTCCGTGATCCGCGCGACCGCCGCCGCCTCCCCACGGGCGGCGGTGGCCAGCGCGGCCGCGAAGACGTCCCTGGCGGGGGCGTCCGCGTGGACCGGGGTGACGAGGATGTCGATGACGCCGCCGCAGGTAAGCCCCACGGCGAAGGCGTCCTCGTCGCTGTAGCCGAAGCGCTCCAGGACACAGGCGCGGTCCTCGAGAGCCTGACGGCACAGTTCGTACACGGCGCCTTCCACGCACCCTCCGGAGACCGACCCGATCGCCGTGCCCTCGCTGTCCACGGCGAGGGCGGCGCCCGGCTGCCTGGGCGCGCTGCCGCCGACGGCCACGACGGTGGCGACGGCGAAGCTGCGGCCCTGCTCGACCCACCGGTTCAGCTCCTCGGCGATGTCCAGCATGTCGGTCTCCTTCGGGTGTCGTGAGTGGCGGGCTACTTGACTCCGAGCCAGCCCTCGATCGGGTGCAGCGCGAAGTAGGCGAGGAAGACGGCGGCCAGCACCCACATCAGCCAGCCCACCTCGCGTGCCCTGCCCTGGACGGCCTTGATCAGCACATGGGCGATGACTCCGGCCGCGATGCCCGCGGTGATGGAGTAGGTGAACGGCATGAGCACCGTGGTCAGGAAGACCGGGATGGCCGTCGCCGAGTCGTTCCAGTCGATGTGCTTGGCGTTGGTCAGCATCATCGAACCGATGACGACCAGCGCGGCGGCCGCGACCTGCGTCGGGATCACCTGGGCGAGGGGCGTGAAGAACAGGCACAGCGTGAACGCGAGGCCGGTGACGACACTCGCGAGACCGGTGCGGGCACCGTCGCCGACACCCGCGGTCGACTCGACGAACACGGTCTGGCCCGACGCGCCGGCCACACCGCCCATCACACCGCCCGCGCCGTCGATCGCGAGGGCACGGTTGAGGCCCGGCATCTTGCCCTTGTCGTCGGCGAGGTTCGCCTGCTGGCCGATGCCGATGATGGTGCCCATCGCGTCGAAGAAGCCCGCGAGCACCAGCGTGAAGACGATGACTCCGACGGTGATGCCGCCGACACCGCCGATCCCGTCGAAGGAGACGGCACCGAACAGTCCGAAGTCGGGGCTGGAGACGATGGAGCCGGTGATCTCTGGCGCGTTGAGGCCGCCCCAGTCGGCCTTGTCCAGACCGGCGAACTGGTGGACGACGGCGGCGAAGAGCGTGCCGCCGATGATGCCGATGAGGATCGCGCCGGGGACCTTGCGGACCTGGAGCAGGAAGATCAGCAGAACGGTGACGGCGAAGCAGAGCACCGGCCAGCCGGTCAGCATGTCGCTGGTGCCGAGCTGGATCGGCTTCGCGCCGGCGATGCCGCCGTCGCCGGGCATGGAGGTCACGAACCCGGCCTGGACCAGGCCGATGAGACAGACGAACAGGCCGATTCCCATGGTGATGGCGTGCTTGAGCGCCAACGGGATCGCGTTCATGATCAGTTCACGGAGACCGGTGACGACGAGCAGGACGATCACGGCGCCGTAGATGACGCACATGCCCATCGCGTTTTCCCAGGTCATCTCGGGCGCGACCTGGAAGGCCATGACGGCGGAGACGCTGAGTCCCGCGGCCAGGGCGAGCGGCACATTGCCGAGGAGGCCCATCACGATGGTGGTCGCCGCGGCGGCGAACGCGGTCGCGGTGGTCAGTTGATCACCGTCGAGCCTGTTCCCTGCCGCGTCGGGCACCGAAAGGATCACCGGGTTGAGCAGGAGGATGTACGCCATCGCCATGAAGGTGGTGATGCCGCCACGCACCTCCTGACCGATGGTCGAGCCTCTCTTGGTTATGTGGAAATACCGGTCGAGCCAGGATCGGCCGGCGGGCGGGCGAGATCCCTCGCCTGCGTCCTGCGCCGTCGTCCTCGGCTCGGTGGACTGCTGGGTCATGGTGCCTACTTCCCAAGGTTCACAGGGACACCCGCCGGGGGATTTGGTGACGGCGGGATTTGGGATGCTGCTTGGCTGCACGACCCGGGGGACGGCCCGAGACTTGCGCGGGTGGAGCTCGGTACGGCGGTGGTGCCGCTGTACCGCGGTGCGGCTGGGTACTGCGGTGGGGCTGGGCACTGCGGTGGAGCTGGGCACTGCGGTGGAGCTGGGCACTGCGGTGGAGCCGGGTACTGCGGTGGTGGTGCGTTCTCCGGGCGGCGCGGACCGGCGGGGAACCGGAGGTTCCTTGGAGGCATGGCGTGCACCGCCCGGAGGGTGTGGGGGGATCGGATCAGGTGCCGGTGAGGTGCTCGGGGCGCACCGGCGTCCTGTTGAGCTCCAGACCCGTCGCGTTCCGGATCGCCGCGAGGACGGCCGGGGTGGACGACAGGGTCGGGGCCTCGCCGATGCCGCGCAGCCCGTAGGGCGCGTGGTCGTCGGCGAGTTCGAGCACGTCGACCGGGATGGTCGGCGTGTCGAGGATGGTGGGGATCAGGTAGTCCGTGAAGGACGGGTTCCTGACCTTGGCGGTCTTCGGGTCGACGATGATCTCCTCCATGACCGCGACGCCCAGGCCCTGGGTGGTGCCACCCTGGATCTGGCCGATGACGGACAGCGGGTTGAGCGCCTTGCCGACGTCCTGGGCGCAGGACAGCTCGATCACCTTCACGAGTCCGAGCTCGGTGTCCACCTCGACGACCGCGCGGTGCGCGGCGAACGAGTACTGGACGTGGCCGTTGCCCTGTCCCGTACGGAGGTCGAACGCCTCCGTCGGGCGGTGCCGCCACTCGGCCTCGATCTCGACGGCCTCGCCCTCCAGCACGTCCACCAGATCGGCCAGCACCTCGCCGCCGTCGGTGACGACCTTGCCGCCCTCGAGCAGCAGCTCGGCGGTGGCCCACGCCGGGTGGTACGAACCGAACCTGCGGCGGCCGATCTCGAGGACCTTCTCGCGGACCAGCTCGCAGGAGTTCTTCACGGCTCCGCCGGTGACGTACGTCTGACGGGACGCGGACGTGGAGCCGGCCGAGCCGACCTGTGTGTCGGCGGGGCTGATGGTGACCTGGGTGACGCCGAGTTCGGTGCGGGCGATCTGCGCGTGGACGGTGACGCCGCCCTGGCCGACCTCCGCCATCGCGGTGTGCACGGTGGCGACCGGCTCTCCGGCGATGACCTCCATGCGCACCTTGGCGGTGGAGTAGTCGTCGAAGCCCTCGGAGAAGCCGACGTTCTTGATGCCGACCGCGTAGCCCACTCCCCGGACGACGCCCTCGCCGTGCGTGGTGTTGGACAGGCCGCCGGGCAGCGCGCGGACGTCCGCGCCCTCGGTGGTCTCCCACTGGCGCTCGGGCGGCAGCGGTCGGGCCTTGACCCGGCGCAGCAGTTCGGCGACCGGGGCCGGCGAGTCGACGGGCTGGCCGGTGGGCAGCAGCGTGCCCTGCTCCATGGCGTTGAGCTGCCGGAGCTCGACCGGGTCCATGTCGAGGGCCTTGGCCAGCTTGTCCATCTGCGCCTCGTAGGCGAAGCACGCCTGGACCGCGCCGAAGCCGCGCATGGCGCCGCAGGGCGGGTTGTTGGTGTAGAGGGCGATGGCCTCGATGTCGACGTCGTCGATGACGTACGGGCCGACGGAGAGGGAGGAGGCGTTGCCGACGACGGCCGGGGAGGCGGAGGCGTAGGCGCCGCCGTCCAGCACGATCCGGCACTTCATGTGCGTGATCCTGCCGTCGCGGGTGGCGCCGTGCTCGTACCAGAGCTTCGCCGGGTGGCGGTGGACGTGCCCGAAGAAGGACTCGAACCGGTTGTAGACGATCTTCACGGGCTTGCCGGTGCGCAGCGCCAGCAGGCAGGCGTGGATCTGCATCGACAGGTCCTCGCGGCCGCCGAACGCGCCGCCGACGCCGGAGAGCGTCATCCGTACCTTGTCCTCGGGCAGGCCGAGGACGGGCGCGATCTGCCGCAGGTCCGAGTGGAGCCACTGGGTGGCGACGTACAGGTCGACGCCGCCGTCCTCGGCGGGCACGGCGAGGCCGGACTCGGGGCCGAGGAAGGCCTGGTCCTGCATGCCGAAGGTGTACTCGCCTGAGACGATCACGTCGGCGCGCTTCGCGGCCTCGTCGGCGTCGCCGCGGACGATGGGCTGGCGGTGCACGATGTTCGGGTGCGGGACGTGCCCGGCGTGGTGGTCGTCGCGGCCGGGGTGCAGCAGCGGCGCGTCGGGGGCGGTCGCGGAGGCCTCGTCGGTGACGACGGGCAGTTCCCGGTACTCCACCTTGATCTTGGCGGCGGCGCGGCGCGCGGTCTCCGGGTGGTCGGCGGCGACCAGGGCCACGGGCTCGCCGTGGTGGCGTACGACACCGTTGGCGAGGACCGGGGTGTCCTGGATCTCCAGGCCGTAGTTCTTGACCTCGGTCGGCAGGTCGTCGTACGTGAGGACGGCGTACACGCCGGCCTGGGCGAGGGCCTCTGAGGTGTCGATGGAGACGATCTCGGCGTGCGCGACGGTGGAGCGCAGGATCTGGCCCCAGAGCATGTCCTCGTGCCACATGTCGGACGAGTACGCGAACTCGCCGGTGACCTTGAGGATGCCGTCGGGGCGGAGCGTGGACTCGCCGATGCCGCCCCTGGTCTTCTGGGTGAGGTTCGTGGGTGTGCCGGTGGTCGCCATGGTCAGACCGCCTCTTCCTTGCGCTCCTGACGAGCGGCCGCGAGGCGGACGGCGTCGAGGATCTTCTCGTAACCGGTGCAGCGGCAGAGGTTGCCGGACAGGGCCTCGCGGATGTCCTCGTCGGAGGGGGACGGGGTGCGCTCGAGCATCTCGTCGGCGGCGACCAGCAGGCCGGGGGTACAGAAACCGCACTGCACGGCGCCCGCGTCGATGAACGCCTGCTGGATCGGGGAGAGCTCGGCGCCCTCGCCGGTCTGCGAGTCGGTGCCCCGGGCGCTCCAGCCCTGCGCGTCCTGGAGGCTGGTGCCGCAGGCGCCGGTCCCGCAGGACCCGTGCTCGCGCTGCTTGGCGTAGTCGGCCAGTCCCTCCACGGTGACGACCTCGCGGCCCTCGACCTGGCCGGCGGCGACCAGACAGGAGCAGACCGGCACGCCGTCGAGTCTGACCGTGCAGGAACCGCATTCGCCCTGCTCACAGGCGTTCTTGGAACCGGGCAGGCCCATGCGCTCGCGCAGGACGTACAGCAGGCTCTCGCCCTCCCAGACGTCGTCCGCTTCCTGCCGGCGCCCGTTGACGGTGAAATTGACGCGCATCGTTATGCAGCTCCTTCAAGCGTGCGGGCGGTGCCGCGGTACTGCTCCCAGGTCCAGCCGAGCGTGCGGCGGGCCATGATGCCGACCGCGTGGCGGCGGTACTTCGCCGTGCCGCGCACGTCGTCGATCGGGTTGCAGGCCCCGGAGGCGAGCTCCGCGAACTGCTTGGCGACCGACGGGGTGATGATGTTCCCGCTCTCCCAGAATCCGCCTTCTTCGAGCGCGGCGTTCAGGAAGTCCTCAGCGGCCTTCGCCCGCACCGGGGTGGGGGCGGCGGACCCGATGCCCGTACGCACGGTGCGGGTCTCGGGGTGCAGGGCGAGACCGAAGGCGCACACGGCGATCACCATGGCGTTGCGGGTACCCACCTTGGAGTACTGCTGCGGGCCGTCGGCCTTCTTGATGTGCACGGCCCGAATGAGCTCGTCCGCGGCGAGCGCGTTGCGCTTGACGCCCGTGTAGAACTCGTCGATGGGGATCATGCGCGATCCGCGTACCGACTCCACCTCGACCTCGGCGCCCGCGGCGAGCAGCGCCGGGTGGGCGTCCCCGGCGGGGGAGGCCGTACCGAGGTTGCCGCCGACGCCGCCGCGGTTGCGGATCTGCGGGGAGGCGACGGTGTGGGAGGCGAGCGCGAGACCGGGCAGCTCCGCGCGCAGGTTCTCCATGATCGCGGTGTACGGGACGGAGGCACCCAGCCGGACACTCTCACCGCCGACCTCCCACTCGGTGAGTTCACCGACGCGGTTCAGGTCCAGGAGGTACTCCGGCCGGCGGTGGTCGAAGTTGATCTCGACCATCACGTCGGTGCCGCCCGCGATGGGGACAGCTGTGGGGTGCTCGGCCTTGGCGGCGAGCGCCTCCTCCCAGCTGGCGGGGCGAAGGAAGTCCATGAGTGGCTCTCTTCTTCTCAATCGGGGTCGTTCGTCGCAACGGGCCCGGGACGGCCGGCCCTCGACTCGTTCATGTGCCGTTCACTCGATGTGGTCCAGTACACAAGCCTCGATCGGCCCGGTGCAGTCACCGAAACACCGAAGGAGTTCGCTGGTCGCCTCCCTCGTCTTGTAGATTCGAACGAAAGGCGGAGATCAGCAACCTCACCGTTTCCCCCCGGAAACCCTGGCCACGGCTCTCTGCCACGTACCGGCAACAACGAGACAGATCGGCGGCGACGACATGCGGCTGCGCGCATTGCTGGACAACGACGCGCTGGGGCTGCGGCTGCTCGGCGGCGAGGGCGAGCTCGACCGCGGGGTGCGCGGCGTGATGACCACGGACCTCCGCGACCCCAGCCGGTACCTGTCCGGCGGCGAGTTGGTCCTCACCGGGCTCGCCTGGCGGCACTCCGCAAAGGACTCGGAACCGTTCGTGCGCATCCTGGCCGGCGCCCAGGTCGCCGGGCTCGCCGCGGGCGAGGCGGAGCTCGGGGCCGTACCCGACGATCTGGTCGAGGCCTGTTCGCGCCACCGGCTGCCGCTGTTCGCGGTGAACGAGTCCGTTGCGTTCGCGACGATCACCGAGTACGTCGTACGGCAGGTGTCCGGGGAGCGGGCGGGTGACCTCGCGGCTGTCGTCGACAGACACAGGCGGCTGATGACGTCCGGACCCGCGGGCGGCGGTCCGGACGCGGTCCTGGACCTGCTCGGCTCCGACCTCGACCTCCGGGCATGGGTCCTGTCCCCCACCGGGCGGCAGATCGCGAGCGCCGGCGACGGGCTCCCGGCCGAGGTGGGCGCCGCGCTCGCCGGTGAGCACCTGGCCGCCGTGCGGCACGGCCGGCGGGCGCCGCACCGGGCCGTCGCACGCGGCGTGACGTACTCGCTCTTCCCGATCCGCAACACCGGCCGGGGGGCCGCCTCCGCCGCCAGGGACGTACGGGAGGGTGTCCTGTCCGACTGGCTGCTCGCCGTGGAGGCGGACGCGGCGGACTGGCCGGCCGCACGGCTCGACCTGCTGCAGGGAGTCACCCAGCTGATCGCCGTGGAACGGGACCGGCGCGAGGCGGCCCGCACGGTACGGCGACGGCTCGCCCAGGAGGTTTTGGAACTCGTCCAGACCGGTGCCGCACCCGCGGAGATCGCCGCCCGGCTGCGGGTCGCCGCGCCCGTTCTGCTGCCGGGGCTCGGCAGCGCGCCGCACTGGCAGGTCGTCGTCGCCCGCGTCGACTGGGGAGACGACACGGCGGTGGAGACCGGCCCGGTCGCCCAGTCACTCCTCGAGGAGATCCTCGTCGACCCGTCGGCCGCGGCGGCCGGACCGGACTCCGCGGACCGGATCGCCGTCGCCCACAGCGGTGACGAGGCGATCGCACTGGTGCCCCTGCCCGCGGTGGGCCTCGGCGGCGGTCCGGCCGACGACCAGCCTCCTTCGGAAGCCGGTCTGCACGCCGACGCGCTCCTCGAGTCCGTCCGCACCCCGCTGTCCGCGGGCCTGGCCGACGACGGCCGCCTCACGCTCGGTGTCAGCGCCGCCGTGCACTCGGCGGAGGGCCTGCGGGGGGCGCTGGAGGAGGCCCGCCACGCCCGCCGGGTGGCCGCGGCGCGTCCCGGCCGGGTGTGCGCGGCCGGTCACCACGAACTGGCGTCGCACGTACTGCTGTTGCCGTTCGTCCCGGACGACGTCCGCCGCGCCTTCACCGCGCGTCTGCTGGATCCCCTGCGGGACTACGACCGCCGCCACCGCGCCGAGCTCATCCCCACCCTGGAGGCGTTCCTCGACTGCGACGGGTCGTGGACCCGCTGCGCGAGCCGTCTGCACCTGCACGTGAACACGCTGCGCTACCGGGTGGGCCGCATCGAGCAGTTGACGGGCCGGGACCTGTCCCGCCTGGAGGACAAACTGGACTTCTTCCTGGCGCTGCGGATGAGCTGACGCCGGCGTCGCCGTGACGCACCGGCCGACGGGTCGGCCGGTGCATCCAAGCGGAGCTCTCGGGCAACGGGAACGCGGGCGTACGGGCAGGCGGGGCAACCTCCTCGCGGGGCGGGCGAATTCACGGAATCGGTGGCCTCAGGGCCGCCGGGAACGGCCCCGTGCGCGGCTTCCGCGGGCCCCCGGCGACACTCCGGGAGCTGTTCGACCCCCAGCGGTCCACCCGCGTCCGGGCAGGCGCGCAGCCACCCCTGCAAGCTTACGGCGAACCGCCTCTGACCTGGCACTTCTCAGCGATCCACCTAGGCTGGGGGCACTGCGCGACAGTATCGGAGGGGAACTTCGTGAGTGACAGGACTGCCGGATACGACGCCACCCGCATCGAGGTGCTGCAGGGGTGGGAGGCCATCAGGAAGCGGCCCGGGATGTACGTGGGTTCGACCGGCCAACGCGGCCTGCACCAGGCGGTGTTCGAAGTGAGCGACCGGGCTGTGGACGAGGTCCTGGCCGGCCGCGCCGGCTCCGTCGGCGTCACGCTCACGTCCGACGGTGGGGTGCGTGTCACCGACGACGGTCCGGGCGTGACGATCGAGGCCGCCGGGGATCCCCGGCACGCCGGCCGTCCCGGTCTCGAAACCCTGCTGACCCGCGTGAACACGGGGACAGAGCCCCACAGTGCCCTCGCCACGACCCTGGCCCGCTACCCCGCCGGGCCCGCCGTGACCAACGCCCTGTCGAGCCGCCTGACGGCAGAGGTGCAGCGTGACGGAGTGCGCTGGGTCCAGGAGTACAGCGGGGGCGTCGCGGCCGCACCGCCGGTCGCCACGGGGCCCGCGAACGGGAGCGGGACCAGCATCACCTTCCATCCCGACGCCGGCATCTTCTCGACGACGGAGGTCTCGTGCGCCGTACTGGCGCAGCGCTTCAGGGAACTCGCCTTCCTCAACCGGGGCCTGGACATCACGCTCACCGACGAGCGGTCACCGGGCGAGCCGCGGACGGAACACTTCCGGTTCGAGGGCGGGGTGACGGACTTCGTCACCCTCCTCGACACGGAAGCGGTGACACCCGCGCTCCGGGACGTCATCGCCTTCGAGCGGACGGACCCGCGCGCGGCCGTGACGATGGAGGTGGCACTTCGGTGGTGCGGCTCCCACGAGGAGCGGGTCCTGACCTTCGTCAACAGTCGGCCCACCCCCGAGGGCGGCGAGCATGCGGACGGATTCCGTGCGGGGACGGCGGCCGCGGTCAACGCGTACGCGCGGGAGCGCCGGCTGCTGACGGCGGCGGACCCTGATCTCAGCACCGACCACATCGGCGAAGGTCTGACAGCGGTCGTGTCCGTGAAGCTGGAGTGTCCCGACTTCCAAGGCGCCACGCGCGGCAGGCTGGACGGGCCCGCGATAAGCGACTGCGTGGCGGCGGCGGTCGAGGAACATCTCAGCGCATGGCTCGAGGAACAGCCGGGGCGAGCCGGGGCAGTGGTCGGCCGGATCGTCCAGGCCGCCCGGCGGGACTGAGCAACGGTCCCGCCACCCGGATCACCACAGGGCCGGGCCCGCCCTTGCTCACAGGAGCGACCGCGTCGAGTTCATCAGGTGACGGCGCCGGGCGGTCGTCGTGTCACACGGACAGCGCCTTGCGCCTGTCACCCGTAGGGGTCATGTGGAGATCCATCCGGTTGACGTCTGTGCGACGCCCGGAGCATCGGCCCAGGTGACGGCCCCGGAGGTACCGATGCCGCTCAACGACAAGGGTCCTCCCGCCGTCAACACACCCGGCGAAGGCGCGTACGAGAACCCGGACGGCCGCCACAAGATTGTGAATTGATTCACCTGAACCCTTGGCCGCGCGTGCCGATCCGTGCTGAGATGCCGTCTGACTCGAAGGCTTGACTCGACAGCTCAATGGCGTGCTAGGGGAGGGCAAGTGGCGCATACCGCCATGTCTGGTTCCGGAACCACAGCAGGTGACGATCCACTCCAGACCGCGGTATGGCGGCTGCGCTCGCGCGGCTGTTGGACCGATGCGGCGGCTCTGCTCACACCGCGTGCCGCGGAACCCGCGGCCGCGCTCGAACGGGCCGGACTGCTCGTCGAGCGCTGCCTGTTCACCTGCGAGGGCTGGGCGGACGCGGAGGACGCGCTGCGCACGGCGGAAGCCGTCGCGCGCGACGACGAGGAGCGCGGCGGCGCGGCGAGCGAGCGTGGGCGGCTCGCCTACGCGGCGACCCGCCTCGGCGTACGGGACCGGGCGGACGAGGCCCGTGCCGCGCTCGGCAGGGCGACGGCACTGCTCGCCCCCTCCTCGCCGAGGCGCCCGCTGCTGGACTTCCGGCGCGGACTGGTCTCCGAGCACATCGCGGACTCGCCGCAGTCCGCGCTCGCCGCCTATCAGCGGGCGCACGCGGGCGCGAAGGCGCAGAACGACCCGCTGCTGCTGTCGTTCACCTGGCAGCAGCAGGCCGGACTCGCCCTGCGGGAGGGCGAGTTGGCGACCGCCAGAGCCGGCTTCTCCGAGTGTCTGCGGATCCGGGAGGAGCTCGGCTATCTGATCGGCACCGCTCAGGCGCTGGCCGGGCTCGCGGACTGCGAGCCCGAACCGGAGGCGGGCCGGCTCCGCTCGGAGGCACGCCGGCTGTTCCGGCTGCTGGGCGGCGTACCGGTGTGGCTGGGCGCGCAGTTGTCCCCCGTGGTGCCGCCGCAGCCGTCCGCGGCCGAGCCCGAGCCCGCCGGCCAGTGAGGACCCGCCGCAGGGAGGGGGACGTCCCCGAGCCACGGACGCGGTGGGACGAGATCACGACCGGCCTGTGGGTGGGCGGCCATGTCTGGTCGGACGGGGCCGCCCGGCACCGGGACGTGGTCGTGGCGGACGAGTTCGACGTCGTCATCAGCCTCTACACACGCGAGGGCCACGGCCCGTCGGACGGTGTCGAGCACCATGTCGTCCCCATCCCGGACGACTGGCTGACCGCCGACGAGATCGACCGTGTACGGCGCGTGGCGCTGACGGCCGCCGACGCCGTACGGGCCCGGCGCCGGGTCCTCGTGCGCTGCTACTCCGGCTACAACCGCTCGGGGCTGGTGGCCGCCCAGACGCTGATCGAACTGGGCCACGACGCGGAGGGAGCCATCGACCGGGTCAGACTGCGGCGTTCGCCCTGGGCACTGCACAACCAGGCCTTCGAGCAGTACCTGCTGACCGGTCTCGACATCGCCTCGCTCCTGTCGGGACTGGAGCCGCCACCGCCGGTCTGATCAGGCGAGCCAGGCGAAGACCCGCTCCGGGTTCATGGCGAGCAGCACCAGGACGATCACCACGCCCACCCAGAGGAATCCACGGACCCTGCTGCGCCGCTTGGGGGCCTGCCGGTCGGGCCATGCGCGCCAGCCGTCGGGCCGCGCCTGCACCGGCCTGCCCCTGCGGGTGAGACGCCGCACCCTGCCCTGCTGCCTGGCGGCCTCCTCGTCGGCGAGCCGCAGCCGCTCGGTGACCATCCGGGCCCTCGCGGACGGCTCCTTGGGCGCGGCGAGCCGCGCCGGCCCCTCGCTCTCCGACTGGAATCTCGCCCACTCCTCGTCGGGTATGGACGACTCCGGCAACTCCGCGGTCATGACCTGCCCCCCTCGCAGCACAATTCGGCGCACAGATTAGTGCAGCCATGGCCAGGGATGTACGCCGGGTGGCGGAAGGGAGACCGCGCCGCCCCCTCAACGCCTCTCGCACGGGCGGGAGTTGATGTGCGTCACCTGGGCCGCAGGCCGATCAGGGTCTGGTCCGTGCCGACGCAGAGCATGCCGTCCGGGGTGACAGCGACCGCTCGGACCGCCGGACCCGGCCTGAACGGCAGGGCCTTACGCATCCCCGGAAGGTGCAGTTCCGCCAGACCGTCCGCCCAGGCGACGGCGACCGCCGGCCCGGCCGGCGTGGACGCCGTGTGAAGGGCGACGACCGGGTACGGACGTACCGACACGCGTTTCCCGTGCCTGCTGCTGCCCGGCGACCAGCGGTGGACCGTGCCGTCCGTGCCCCCGGAATGGACCACGAGGGAGGGCGAGGCGGTGGCCGCCAGTGCGGTGACCCGGCCGGCGTGCAGCGCCGCCTGGTGCAGACCGTCGAGGCCGAAGGCGTGGACGGAGCCCATGCGGTCACCGACGAGCACGGTGTCCGCCGCCGCGGCGAGCGCCGTGCCCGGGTGGCTCTCGAGCGTGGCTGTCACGGCCTTCGTCAGCGGCGTCTCGGCGCCGCCGAGCCGGTGGAGACGGCCGCGTTCGTCGAGGAGGAGACGGGTGTCGTGGTCCGGCGCGGCAACCGCCCTGACCCGCGCGGCCGACGACAGGCGCCGGAGAGTGTCCGGGAGGGTGCGTATGCCGCCCGCCGGATCGGCGACCACGAGGCCGCCCGCGGGGCCCGCCGAACCCGCGGAGCCGACGGACTCCGAGCTCCCCGAGCCCTCATGGCCCTCGGAGCCCTGCGAGCGCTGGGAGCCCTCGTAGCCCCCGTAGCCCTCAAAACCGGCGGAGACGGTCAGTGCGGCGACCTGGCAGTGCCTGGACCACTCCATGCTCCAGGGCGCTCCCGCCGACGCCCGTCGCAGTGCCCGGCCCACCCGCGGGTCCGCGTCGGCCGGCAGGGCGGCGAGCAGGACCAGGGCGCGGCCGGCCGGGTCCTGCTCGCGGATCAGCGACTGGCCGGCCCGGAGCCAGCCGTCGCGCAGCCCCCCGTGGTCGGCGCCGTGTGCCTCGTACGCCGCTGTGACCCGTGCGGGATCGGCCGCGCAGACCCTGTCCACGTCGCTCAGGTCGAGCGGGTCGGTCTCCGCGGGCTCGGGGTCCCCCGTTCCGGGGCCGGCCGGGCCGTCGCCAGAAAGCCCGTCCCCCGAAAGCCCGTCGGCTGGAAGCCCGTCGACCGAGGGCTCGTCCGCAGGACGCTCGAGGACCAGCCGTACGTGCCCGAACTCGCCGAGCACACCGGCCAGTTCCGCCACCTCGTCGGGATCGTGGCCACCCGGCTCCAGCCGCACCGTACGCGGCGGCCCGGACAGCAACGCCGACAACAGTTCGACGGGAGTGCTCGCCACCACCCCCAGCTGATTCGCCACCGCCCACACCGTGCCGCGCACGTCACCGTCCCTGTCAGACGTCCGAACCCGCGAAGTGCTCCCGCACCAACGACTGCACCACTGTCAGATCCTGGGCCGTCAGCGCCTCCAGCAGCGCCGTGTGCTCCGCCGCATCCGCGACGAGGTCCGCCCGGCGGGGGGCGGGCCCACTGCTCAGCGGCCACTGCGAGCGGCGGTGGAGGTCGTCGGCCACAGCGAGCAGCTGCTCGTTCCCGGCGAGAGCGAGGACCGCCCGGTGGAAGGCACGGTCCGTCTCCGCGTAGCCGGCGCGGTCCCCGATGGCGGCCGCCGCGACCGTCGCCTCGGCAAGGGGCCGCAGGCTCCTCCACCGGTCGGCGGGGACCGTACGGGCCAGCCGGAGCATGACCGGCACCTCGATGAGCGCACGGATCTCCGCCAGCTCGGCCAGCTCCCTGGCGCTGCGCCGGGTGACGCGGAAGCCGCGGTTCGGCACGACCTCGACCGCGCCCTCGACGGCGAGCTGCTGCATCGCCTCCCGCACCGGGGTCGCCGAGACTCCGTAACGTTCGCCGAGGACCGGCGCGGAGTAGACCTCGCCGGGGACGAGGTCGCCGTCGACGAGGGCCGTGCGCAGAGCGTCGAGGATCTGCCCGCGGACCGAATGGCGCTGCACCGACCGGAGCGCCGGGGGCTCGCTGTGGGTGTGCTCGCCGCGCACATGCTCCTGAGCCGTCTCGGGCCGGCCCTGTGCGGGGACGCGTGCGGACGCGTACGGCTGGGGAAGAGCGAGGTCACGCCCCCTGGCCTGCTCCACTCGGTCCTCCTCCGCGCTCGCCCGGCCCGGCTCGCGGATGAGGGGCCCTGAGTGCACGATAGGCGGCCGGGGCCGCAGTTCAAACACCGGAAGCATCGGGTAAGGTAAGGCTAACCTGCTAACGATCGCGATTCGGTGGTCCCCAGCATGACCGTTTCCGCACTGCTGCCCGGCCTCACCTCACCGGTGGCCGACGCCTATGCGCGCCTCACCGAGGTCTTCCCCGCGCTGCATGTGACGGAGCCGGCCGACGAACGGCCGGCACCCGTCCTCGACGGCTGGGTCGGCGCTGCCGACCTCGCGGCCGGCGGCGCGGCGCTCGACGCCTTCCTCGTATGGGACGAGGAGCAGGTGCTGCGGGACTACGGACAGCAGGCACGCCCCGACGTCGTCGCCAGTTTCGGCCTGCACCGCTACGCCTGGCCGGCCTGTCTGCTGTTCACCGTCCCCTGGTTCCTCGACCGCAGGGTGCCGCGGATCCCCGTGGCGGACGTCGGTTTCCAGCGCGCTCTCGGCCGGATGACCGTACGGATCGGGGAGTTCGCCTGCCTGCCCGACGACCCGGCCGCCCGTCTGCCCGGAGCCCGCGTCGTACCGGACGAGGAGGCGCTGCGCGGCGAGGTCCGCGCGGCCGTCGCCGAGCACCTCGGGCCCGTCCTGGACGGCTTCGGCGCCAGGATGCGGCGCGGCAAGCGGGCCCTGTGGGGAATGGCGACCGACGAGATCGTCGAGGGGCTGTGGTACGTCGCGCATCTTCTCGGCGAGGAGCCGCGCGCGGTCGCGGAGCTCGAGCGGCTGCTGCCCGGCACGACCAAGCCGTACGTGGGCACCGCCGGGTTCCGGGAGCTGACCGGCCCCGACGGCGAGCGGCTGCCGACCCGTGACCGGGCGAGCTGCTGCCTGTTCTACACGCTGCGCCCGGAGGACACCTGCGTCACCTGTCCGCGCACGTGTGACGCCGACCGGGTCGCCCGGCTGCGGCAGACGGCGTAGGTCACGGCGCCCGGACGGGTGGAAGTGGGCGGCCCCAGTTCCATGCCGCTCTTTCGGGTGACGTGAATTCGAACTCAACTCATTGTATTCATCCGCCAGTTCGACCAGATCGCACCTATTCGCGTACCGGTCGGCCTCGTTGGCATGCTCTTCCGCGGAAAGCCCCTGGGTGTCCCCCTCGTTCGGCCAATATGGCGGCCGAAACGCCCTACCGCGATGCAAGGGACACCGCACATGAGATTGACCGACATATCGCTGGACTGGCTGCTTCCGGGCGCCGTGATGATCCTGGGAGTCCTGGCGGCGGTGGCGGTGCTCGCGCGCGGCAAGCGCGCCGGTGACAAGGCCGCGGCCGAGGACAGCTGGGAACGCAGCGAGGAGCGCCGTCGGCGCAAGGAGGCCGTCTACGGCACCGCCTCCTACGTACTCCTGTTCTGCTGCGCGGCCGTCGCCGCCGCCCTCTCCTTCCACGGACTGGTGGGCTTCGGCCGGCAGAACCTGAGCCTGACCGGTGGATGGGAGTACCTGGTCCCGTTCGGCCTCGACGGCGCGGCCATGTTCTGCTCCGTGCTCGCCGTGCGCGAGGCCAGTCACGGCGACGCCGCCCTCGGATCCCGGCTCCTGGTGTGGACGTTCGCGGGAGCGGCCGCCTGGTTCAACTGGGTGCACGCGCCACGAGGGCTGGACCACGCGGGGGCGCCGCAGTTCTTCGCGGGCATGTCGCTGTCCGCCGCGGTCCTGTTCGACCGGGCGCTGAAGCAGACACGGCGCGCGGCACTGCGCGAGCAGGGACTGGTGCCGCGGCCGCTGCCGCAGATCCGGATCGTACGGTGGCTGCGGGCGCCCAGGGAGACCTTCGCGGCCTGGTCACTGATGCTTCTGGAGGGCGTACGGACCCTGGACGAGGCGGTCGACGAGGTGCGCGAGGACCGGCGTCAGAAGCAGCAGAACCGGATGCGCCGGCGCGACCGGGAGAAGCTCGAGCGCGCGCAGATCAGGGCGCTCAACCGCCAGCACCGCGCCTGGGGCCTCGGGCGGGCGGACCGCGGGGGCCGGCTCCCGGCGCTCGGTCCGGCGACGGGCGGCGCGCAGCAGCCGCAGGGCTCCTCGTCCCTCGTGGAGCCCGTCATAGCGGAGCCCGGACACCTGTCCGTACGGTCCAGGCCCTCGCTGCAGGCCGTGAAGCCGACCGGACACGAACCGATCACCGTCGACCTCACCGCGGAGGACGACACGCAGACGCTGCCGCGTCTCGACTCCCTCGAGCAGAAGCTCAAGGACCTGGAGCAGCAGTTCGGCTGAGCAGCGCGACGGGGCGGCCGGGCTCTTGCGACAGGGCCGGGCCGCCCCCGAGGCGCGGGGTCAGACCATGCCCGCGTGGAGCTCGAACCAGACCACCTTGCCCACGCCCTGAGCGGTGCGCACACCCCATGCGTCGGCGAGACGCTCCACCAGGAGAAGGCCCCTGCCGTTCGTACCGAGGTCGGCGTTCGGTACGTCCCGCACAGGCAGTCCTGCCATGAAGTCCTGGACCTCCACATGAAGCCTGGAGTCCTCGACGGTGGCTGTGACCACCGCGCCGTGTTCGGTGTGGAGCAATGCGTTGGTCACCAGCTCGCTGGCGAGCAGTTCGGCCACATCGGCCGCCTCGCCCGAACCGCCCGCCGTCGGCTCGGGCCACTTGCCCAGCAGGTCGCGTAACGCGTGCCGCACTTCGGGCACGGCCGTGAGATCGCCGCTGCCCAGTCTGCGATGCAACCGGCCGCGAACTCCGGTGCCCCCGTGACGTCCAGTCATGATCCCCCACCCGGTCGGAAACAACTCTTGCCTCGTTGCGTCACGGGATGCATGCCCCACCCGGGGAACACCACTCATGCCGATTTCGTCAGCTGTCGAGAGGATCCGTGATGCATGACGACCGCGCCTTGGTGGAAGGGCGGTCGGAGCGTGCCCTGCGCCGGTTCGTCCGCCCGGTCATGCCGTGAGAATTCGAACCGACCCGTCTCGGGGAGGTGTTGACGGCGAGGCCGCCCGCTCCACCGCTTCTCGTCCGCGGGACCGGCGGTGCTGGACGAGACCGTGTGGCACCTTGTGCCGGACATACAGAGCCTCGCGTTCGGGTCCTGCCGGGGTCGCGTGCCTTGGCACGCGACTCCCCCGCGGCCTTCGGCGCGGAAGGTGCCCCCACGCCGTGTTGTCGTCGGTCGCCGACTCCCCCGTAGTCCTCCGGGCAAACGGGAGGTGCCACCCTCCGCGTGGACTTCTTCCTCTGCTGCCCGGCGTGCCCGGGTCGGAGGCGGTACGGGAAGGGCTCGTGCCGGAGCCCCCGCGTTTACTGGGTGGCCGTCAGGGCCTCGGCAGGTTCCGCAGGTTCGAGCGGGCCATCTGCGCCATCCTGCCCACCCCGCCGTTGAGCACGATCTTGCTGGCGGAGAGCGCGAAGCCGGTCACCATCTCGGCGCTGATCCTGGGCGGGATGGACAGCGCGTTCGGGTCGGTGACGACATCGACGAGTGCCGGCCCCTTGTGCTTGAAGGCGTCCTTCAGCGCGCCGGCCAGATGCTTGGGCTTCTCCACCCGTACGCCGTACGCACCGGCCGCGCGGGCGATCGCCGCGAAGTCTGGGTTGCGGTAGGCGGTGCCGAACGAGGGCAGCCCGGCCACGAGCATCTCCAGTTCGACCATGGACAGCGAGGAGTTGTTGAAAAGCACGATCTTCACCGGCAGGTCGTACTGGACGAGCGTGAGGAAGTCGCCCATCAGCATGGTGAACCCGCCGTCGCCGGACATGGAGACGACCTGGCGGCCCCGGTCGGTGAACTGGGCGCCGATCGCCTGCGGCAGCGCGTTCGCCATCGAACCGTGGCTGAAGGAGCCGATGATCCGGCGGCGGCCGTTGGGCGAGATGTAGCGGGCCGCCCAGACGTTGCACATGCCGGTGTCGACGGTGAACACGGCGTCGTCGTCGGCCATCTCGTCGAGGACGGCGGCGACGTACTCGGGGTGGATCGGGACGTGCTTTTCCACGTTGCGGGTGTACGCCTTGACCACGCCCTCCAGGGCGTCGGCGTGCTTCTTCAGCATCTTGTCGAGGAAGCGCCGGCTGCTCTTGGCCCGCACCCGCGGGATCAGACAGCGCAGCGTCTCGCGCACATCGCCCCACACGGCGAGATCCAGCTTGGAGCGGCGCCCGAGATGCTCGGGCCTGACATCGACCTGGACGATCTTGACGTCGTCGGGGAGGAACGCGTTGTACGGGAAGTCGGTGCCGAGCAGGATGAGCAGATCGCACTCGTGCGTGGCCTCGTAGGCGGCCCCGTAGCCGAGCAGGCCGCTCATGCCGACGTCGTACGGATTGTCGTACTGGATCCACTCCTTGCCGCGGAGCGCGTGTCCCACGGGGGACTTGATGCGCTCCGCGAACTGCATCACCTCGGCATGCGCGCCCGCGGTGCCGCTGCCGCAGAAGAGCGTGACACGATCGGCGTCGTCGATCATGCGGACCAGGCTGTCGATCTCCGCGTCGCCCGGCCGGACGGTGGGACGGGTGGTGACGAGGGCGTGCTCGATCGACTTCTCCGGAGCGGGCCGGTCGGCGAGGTCACCCGGCAGGGAGACCACGCTCACCCCGCCACGGCCGATCGCGTGCTGGATCGCCGTCTGGAGCAGGCGCGGCATCTGCTGCGGGCTGGAGATCATCTCGCTGTAGTGGCTGCACTCGCGGAAAAGCTGGTCCGGGTGGGTCTCCTGGAAGTAGCCGAGGCCGATCTCGCTGGAGGGGATGTGCGAGGCGAGGGCGAGAACGGGCGCCATCGAGCGGTGGGCGTCGTACAGGCCGTTGATGAGGTGCAGATTGCCGGGCCCGCAGGAGCCGGCGCAGGCGGCGAGCTTCCCGCTGATCTGCGCCTCGGCGCCGGCCGCGAACGCCGCGACCTCCTCGTGCCGGACCTGGACCCAGTCGATGTCCGGATTCCGGCGGATGGCGTCGACGACGGGGTTGAGGCTGTCGCCGACGACACCGTAGAGCCGCTCGACGCCGGCGCGGACGAGGATGTCGACGAACTGCTCCGCCACGTTCTGCTTGGCCATGGGATGCGCGCCCTTTCCTTGTGGGCCTCTGTCGGACCTCGAGGTCCATCAACCCATGGCCGCGCCCGGCGCGCCTGTGCGGTTACGCCTCCCAGACGGCCACCGCCGTACGGTCGTCGGCGTATCCCTTGACCCTGAGCTGGGTGTCTGCGAGGAACTGGGCCATCCCCGGCGGCTCCGGACCACGCCAGCGCGCGGCGAGTTCCTCCGCGAGCGCCGCCTCGCCGCGCACCGGCTCCGCGAGGCCGCTGCTGCACAGCAGGAGCGTGTCGCCGGGCCGGGCCACGGAGGCGCGGAACCGGAACGGTTCGGCGGGCGGGGGCGGTGGGGACTCTGCGTACGGCGACGGGGGCGTGGCGATGCCCAGCTCCATGGTGAGCCGGTCGCCGTCGCGGGTCTCCTCCGGCACGGCGGAACCGAACCCGACGACGGGTGCGCCGGTGACGTCGGCGCGGTCGGGGACGGACGGCTCCAGATCCTGCCAGGCACCGTCGCGCAGCCGGAACAGTCCGCCGTCGCCGACGCCGAAGAAGACGCGGGTGCGGCAGTCCGGGTCGGCGGACAGGAGCAGGCATCGCAGGCCGGCCGTGTACGCGTCCGGTTCGAGTCCGAACTCGGCGGCCTGGGCGCGGAGCCTGCCGAAGCTGCGGTCGGTGAGCCGGTGCAGCCCAGACTTGAGGTCGCCGCGCCGGCCGGCCCTTATGTCGTCCGCCAGTCGCGCGTGACTGCGGCCGACAGCCCCGCCGATCCACCGGCAGGCGTCGGCGGCGGCGAGATGCGCGGTGTCGGCACCACGGATGCCGCCCGCGACGGCGACGAGCACCAGAGCGGCCGGTCCGGCACCGAATCTGGCGGTGAGCAGGGCGTCCCGGCGCGGCTCGCCGCGGAAGCGCGCGGAGTCGCCCCGCACGGAGGCGGCGCGCAGGGTGTACGTGCCGTACCTGGCGCCGTCGAGCACGGTGTCGGCGACGAGCTGGTCCAGGGCGTCCGGCTGCGCGGCGGGCAGCGCGGTCGGCTCCGCGTCGTACGTGGGCGGCCCGCCCCCGACCACTCCGGACCGCGGCGCCTGCGTCGGTACAACGGCCCGCGGCGCACGCCGGGGCTCCGGCGCGGGCGGTGCGGGCGTGGGCGGTGGCGGCCCCGCTGAGTGCGGGGCCGCCGGGGCGGGACCGGTGGGCGGGGAAGGCGGGATCTGCCCGGCCGGGTCCGGGGCCGGACGTGTCCTCGCAGGCGGGGATTGTCCGGTGCCACCCGGCGCGGTTCGGTCGCCCGGCGGTGTTTCCCCGGTGTCGCCGGGGACGGTGCCTGCCGACGGCACCTCCTTCGCGTCCGGGGCGCTCCAGTCGCCCGGCGGCGAGGCGGCCTCGTCCTGTGGCGCCGGCACCACAGGACGACCCTCGCGCGGATCGCTGGCCTCCGGCGCCATCGGCGGCGGTGCGGTCGGGCGGGGCGGTGCCGCGCCACGCGGGTCGGGCGGCGTGGGCCCCGCGATCGGAGGTGCCACTGGCCTGGGCGGTGGCGCGCCGGGCGCCGGGCTCGGTTCGCGGCCCGCCGGGCGGGGCCGGTCCCACCAGGCCGCGGGTCTGGTGGTCACCGTGTCGGCGGCCGAGTCGAAGCGGTCGTCGAGCGTGTCGGCGGACGACGCGGCCGGGCGGCCGGTGTCCGGGGCGGAGTCGTCGTACAGCCTGCTCCACCACTCGTCCTCGGTGGTAGGCCTGTTGGGCCTCTCCCCCTGCTCACTCATGCCCCTATTGTCGTCCGCACCCCGGGCCAGAAAACGGGCATTGGCGAAAAGACCCCGCCAAACGTCCGCCGGGCGGCCCAACCCTCAACGGGCAGAACGCCGCGCGGACCGGTCCTGATCGGCACCGGACGCGAGCCGCAGGAGCCGAAACTTCCTACGGGAAGTCGGCGACCGACGACAACGCAGCGAGGTCCGGTGCCAGGGCACGCGAGCCCGGCAAGATCCGAACGAGAGGCCCTAGCCGACCAGGCGGCGACGCCAGTCAAGGGGAGTGACGGTGATGGCGCGGGCCGGGTCGTGGTCCCACTCGGCGTGGAGGCCGGCCGCTTCAAGGGCAGCCACGACCTCCCGGCCGATGGCGGCAGTGGTCTCGGACGAGCCGTCGAAGCCGCCGTAGAGAAGCGTCAGTCCGTGGCCGGATGCGGCGGAGTCCGTGCACTGGGTGTGGAAGTAGACGAAGCCGCGGGTGTCTGGTCCGCCTTCGCCGCCGATCTCCGACTGGCCGCAGTTACGGCAACAGGTGAAGTTCTCGCGGGCGGTGATCCCGGCCTCCTCCAGGGCGGTGAACGCCTGGGTGAGCCGCTCGGGGTCGGTCTCGCCCTGCCATGCGGCTTGCTCCGCGACCCGCTCCAGCCACAACCGGTCGGCCAGCGCCTCCGCCTGCTCTCGCGAAACGGGCCGACGGTCCTGGCTGACCAGGTACCACTCGGCGAGCTCGGCCAGTTCGGCGCGGGAGGCGTAGCCGCCGACCAGCACCTCGCGGACGCGCCTGACCAACTCCGCGCGCTCGTCTTCGCCGAGTTCGAGCGGTGGCACCTCGCGGGCGGGGCCCATGTCCAGCAGCGACCAGACGATGCCGGCGTCCCAGCCGGTCTCCTGGCGGGCCCAGCCGGTCATCGCCGCAATCACGACCTCGGGTCCGTCGACCATTACCTGGAAGTGCCGGTCGGCGGCACCATCGCGATACTCCAGCGTGTAGTCCCCACCGGCCTTGTGCCAGACCTGGGCGAAAACGTCCGGCAGGTCGGGTATCCGCTGGACCACCAGGAACAGGTCACCGTCACCACCGATCCGGCGGACCAGCCCGGCCAGCTCCTCTGCGGACACTCGGACGTGCCGCTCCCCGTTCTCCGTTTTCACCACGATCTCGAGCATGCGCAGACTCTGACACATCCCTCTGACAGCAGACCTTCCGGCCAGGTGGCTCGTCTGCGAGCGCGGTGTGGCCCACTCGTCTCGCGGGGTCCGGCCCCTGCCCGGTGCCACCACTTGGCAGAGAGGCGGCGGGTACGGGGATGATGTCAGCGGCGGATTTCCGCCGTGGCCGATTCCCGCCACGGCGGCCGATACATGCACGTCCGGGGAGGGTTTCGGTGCTTGGAGCGATTGGGCTCGACGAGCGACAGGAGTCGGCGTACCGCGCGCTGGTCGCGCTGGGAGCCGCGGAGATCGCCGATCTCGCGCACCGGCTCGCGCTGCCGGAACCCGACACGGAGCGCACCCTGCGGCGCCTGGAACAGCAGGGGCTGGCCGCGCAGTCGTCCGCACGTACAGGCCGCTGGGTCGCGGCGCCTCCCGGTGTCGCGCTCGCCGCGCTGCTGACCCAGCAGCGCCATGAGCTGGAGCAGGCCGAACTGGCGGCGGCGCTGCTCGCGCAGCAGTACCGGACCGAGTCCGACGAACCGGCCGTCCACGACCTGATCGAGGTCGTGACGGGCGCGAGTGCCGTCGTGCGCCGCTTCGTACAGCTGCGGCTGGGTGCGACGCAGGAGGTCTGCGCGCTCGTCACCGGCAGGCCCATCGCCGTCAGCGGCATGGAGAACGACGCCGCGGAACGAGGCGTCGCGTACCGGGTCGTCGTGGAACGTGAGGTGCTCACGATGCCCGACGGGGTCACCGAGCTGTCGACGGCACTGGGCCGTGACGAGCAGGTGCGCGTGGTCGAGCGGGTGCCGACGAAGCTCGTCGTCGTGGACCGCACGCTCGCCATGGTGCCGCTGACCGGACGCGGCGCCGAGCCCGCCGCGATCGTCGTCCACGCCAGCGGGCTGCTGGAGTCGCTGATGGGCCTCTTCGAGGCGGTCTGGCGCGACGCGATGCCCCTGCGGCTGGGCTCCGGCGGCCAGATCGTCGAGGAGGTGGCCGGCCCTGACGCCATCGATCTGGAGATCCTGTCGCTGCTGCTCGCCGGGATGACCGACGCGAGCGTCGCCAAGCAGCTGGACCTGGGGCTGCGTACGGTGCAGCGCCGGGTCAAGGGGCTGATGGAGCTCACCGGGGTGACCACCCGCCTGCAACTGGGCTGGCACGCGTACGCGAAGGGCTGGGTGGCGGGCGACCTGCACGAACGCCCCTGATCCTGCACCCTGGACGTGTGGGCGTGTGGCAGCTGCTGATGGTCGCCGGCGTGATGCTGCTGGGGCTCTTCGGGGTGATCGTGCCGGGCGTCCCCGGGCCGTGGCTGGTCTGGGCGGCGATGCTCTGGTGGTCCCTCCACGTCCAGACGGGCCTGGCCTGGTTCCTGCTGGTCGGCTCCACGGCGGTCCTGCTGATCAACCAGGTCGTGGTGTGGCACCTGCCCGCCCGCCGCCTGCGCGGTCTCGGCGTCACCCGCCGGATGGCGGCCTGCGCCGGCCTCGGGGCGCTGGCCGGCTTCTTCCTCCTGCCCGTCATCGGCGCGGTGCCGGGGTTCGTGGGCGGCATCTACGGCACGGAACGCCGCCGGCTGGGCGGCCACGGCCCGGCGAAGGCGTCCACCCGCGCGGTGATGCGGGCGGCGGGTACGAGTGTGCTCGTCGAACTGATGGGCTGCCTGCTGGTGGTCGGCGCGTGGCTGGGAGCGGTGATCGCCGGCCCGTAGCGCCCTGAGGAAACGGGGCCCGCCCGCCCACCGCGGCGGGCCTCGACGGGCGGGAGGGGGCGGGGCCGGAGGTGGGGGTGAGCGGACGTAGAGCGTCGCAACTCGCGCGAAGCGCGGTGAGGAAAGCAGCCCGCGCTCCGCCACCGGAGGCCCCGCCCCCGGAACCCCACACCGGCGGGGCCGGACCGGACCGGGCCACGCCTCGAAGCGGCGCGACGCCCCAGAAACGGGCTACCGCAAAGGCGCGCGCCCCCACCGATCCCGGCCCCGCACGGAACCGCACCGCCACCACACGGCCGGCCCCGGCGAAGACCACGGCCCCGCGCCGCAAGGGGCGCAACGCCGAAGGCC
>NZ_JBIAPL010000001.1:584853-600432 GCF_042888225.1 Streptomyces sp. NPDC003023 | reverse complement strand
CCACGGCCAGAACCATGGCCCCGCACGGAACCGCACCGCCACCACACGGCCGGCCCCGGCGAAGACCACGGCCCCGCGCCGCAAGGGGCGCAACGCCGAAGGCCACGGCCAGAACCATGGCCCCGCACGGAACCGCACCGCCACCACACGGCCGGCCCCGCCGAGGACCACGGCCCCGCGCCGCAAGGGGCGCAACGCCCCCGCGGATCAGCGCAGATGACCGCGTTTGGCCTGCATCGCCGCGCGGCCCTCCGCGCCCTTCATCTTCCAGTCGCGCCGGATCTCCGCTCGCAGCCGCGCGTCTGTCTTGGCCACGATCCGCTGGTTCTCCCGCATCAGCTTGCGGTAGCTCTCCAGCCGCCGTTCCGGCAGCGAGCCGTCCTCGATCGCGTCGAGCACGGCGCACCCCGGCTCCGCCTCGTGCGCGCAGTCGTGGAAACGGCACTGCGATGCGAGGTCCTCGATCTCCGAGAACACCTGGTTCACACCGGTCTCCGCGTCCCACAGGCCGACTCCCCGCAGGCCGGGGGTGTCGATGAGCACTCCCCCGCCGGGAAGGACGAGCAGGTTGCGGGTCGTGGTGGTGTGCCGGCCCTTGCCGTCGATGTCACGGGTGGCCTGGACGTCCATGACCTCCTCGCCGAGCAGGGCGTTGGCGAGGGTGGACTTGCCCGCGCCGGAGGTGCCGAGCAGAACGCTCGTGCCGCCGGCGACGATCGCCTTGAGCACTTCGACGCCCTCGCCCGTGGTGGAGCTGAGGGGCAGGACCTGGACGCCCGGCGCGGTGGTCTCGACGTCCTGGACGAGGTAGGACAGGCCCGTGACGTCCGGGACGAGGTCGGCCTTGGTCAGGACGACGAGCGGCTGCGCTCCGCTCTCCCACGCCAGTGCGAGGAACCGTTCGATCCGGCCGAGGTCGAGTTCGACCGCGAGCGAGACGCAGATGACGATGTGGTCGATGTTGGTGGCCAGCACCTGGCCTTCCGACCGCTTGGACGACGTCGACCGCACGATGGCGGTGCGCCGCGGCAGCAGAGTGCGTACGAACTGCGGGTCCCCGTGGGGATCGACGGCGACCCAGTCGCCGGTGCAGACGATCTCCAAGGGGTTGCGGGGCGTAACGAACTCGGTGTCGGCGCGCACGACACCGGTCGCGGTGACGACGTCGCACTGGCCCCGGTCGACCCGCAGGACACGGCCGGGCAGCAGTCCGGATTCCGCGTACGGGGCGAACTCCGTCGCCCAGCCCTCGTCCCATCCGTGCTGGGCGAGAACGGAGGAGTGGGCGGAGGAATGTGCAGAGGAGCCGGCGGATGAGCCGGCGGAGGAGGAAGCAGAGGAGAGCGAGGTGGAGAGAGACAAGGGAGACCCTTCACAAGGACGGCCCCGGCCCCGCACGCGCACCCTGGCGCGAGCGCAGATGTTTCAGAGAGGTCAGCCGGAGACCACGGAAGCGGAACTGATGGGCTTCTGGATGCGGGCAGCGCCCGTCGTGTGGACAGCCATCGGTCACACCTCCTGGTCGGTCACAGCTGAGCGCGGCGGCACAGAGCGCCGCGCGGAACTCCGTTACTCTAACCGCACTTGACACACCGCGCCATGTGTTTTCAGGCCGCGCCGGCGGCGGGTGCGCGCCTGGTGCGGGTCCACTCCACGACGTCGTCCGCCTTCCACGAGTTGACGACCCTGTCCGCCGGCACCCCGCACTCCTCCGCCCGGGCGCAGCCGATGATCTGCCAGTCGAGCTGGCCCGGCGCGTGCGCGTCGGTGTCGATGGCGAAGAGTGCGCCCGCGTCGACGGCGCGGCGCAGCAGCCGGCGGGGCGGGTCGCGCCGTTCCGGGCGGCTGTTGATCTCCACGGCGGTGCCGTGCTCGGCGCAGGCGGCGAACACCCGGTCGGCGTCGAACTGCGACTCGGGACGCGTGCCGCGGCCTCCGGTGACGAGCCGTCCGGTGCAGTGGCCGAGGATGTCGGTGAGCGGGTTCTCCACGGCGCGGAGCATCCTGCGGGTCATGGTGGCGGAGTCCATGCGCAGCTTGGAGTGGACGGACGCGACGACGACGTCGAGCCGGTCCAGCAGCTCCGGTTCCTGGTCGAGGCTGCCGTCGGGGAGGATGTCGCACTCGATGCCGGTGAGCAGCTGGAAGGGCGCCCACTCCTCGTTGAGTGCGGCCACGATGTCGAGCTGGGCGCGCAGCCGCTCCGCCGTGAGTCCGCGGGCGACGGTGAGGGTGGGCGAGTGGTCGGTGAGGACGGCCCAGTCGTGTCCGAGCCCGGCCGCGGCTCGGCCCATCTCGTCGATGGGGCTGCCGCCGTCGGACCAGTCGGAGTGCAAATGGCAGTCGCCGCGCAGTGCGGCGCGGAGCTCCTGGCCACCGTCGGCGAGCGGCCCGGCCGCCTCGTCCTCGAGCCGCCGCAGATATGCCGGGGTCCCGCCGCCCAGGGCTTCCTCGACGACCTTGGCGGTCTTGGGGCCGATGCCCTTGATCTTCACCAGCGTCCCTGCCGCGGCGCGGTCGGCGATCTCGCCCTCGCCGAGACCGGCGAGCGCCGCGGCGGCGGTGCGGAAGGCCCGTACGCGGTAGGTCTCCGCCAGCGACCGCTCCAGCAGAAAGGCCACTCGGTCGAGTGCTTCCACCGGGTCCATCGGCCACCTCCGTGCGTCCGTGGGTCCGTTGGGTCCGTTGGGTCCGTTGGGTCCGTTGGGTCCTCAGATCAGTGAACCCCGATGCGGGTCGACCGTCCAACGCTGAACGACGCAGGTTTGAACGAAGAAACACCTTTCAATCAATGGTTCAAGAATTCAAGGACCCCATAATCCATTGGTCAACTACACCGAACGTCCTTCTTCGGCCGATTCGACGGACTACTGAACCGCTGGTCAGCATCCCTCACCCGGTCACCGCCTGCCCTCAAGAGGTCACATCCCGTGACCGAAACCATACGCAGCACCAAGCGTTCTTCATCGCGGTGAGTCAGACTCCCGTCCGATTTCCGAAACCACGACCCAGGGGAGTGTTCGAAATGCGGTACATCGCCAGAGGCCTCGCGCTCGCAGCCACCACCACGCTGGCTCTCGTCGCGGCGCCCGCCGTGGGCAGCGCCGGCGCCGCCCAGTCCGGCGCCCAGAGCCTGTACGCCCCGTCGGCCCTCGTGCTGACCGTCGCCTCGGGAGACGCCGCGGCCTCCGGGACGGTGCAGCGCGCGGTGACGCTCAGCTGTGCGCCCACGGCCACCGGTACCCACCCTGCGCCAACGGCCGCCTGCGCCGAACTCCGGGCGAACCAGGGCCGCTTCGACGCGATCACCACGCGCGACTCCAGCACCCTCTGCACCAAGCAGTGGGACCCGGTGACGGTGACCGCCGACGGCGTGTGGAACGGCGAGCGCGTCAGCTACGCCCACACGTTCGGCAACTCGTGCCTCCAGGGCAGCGGCAGCGGCACGCTCTTCAACTTCTGAGGGGATGACGCGGGGCAAGACGGGGCGGGCGGCCGCGGCAAGGGCACGCGGCCGCCCTCCGGGCTCAGGACCCCGGCTGCACCCGCGGGCGGCCCGCGCCCCGGGTCATGACGTAGCCGGCGACGCCGGCCAGAGCCGCGAGCAGACCTCCGGCACCGGTCCAGATCCAGCGGTCGGACCACCGGCCGGAGGACCAGTCCAGGGCCGCCTCCTCCTCGTTGCGCCGTTCCTTCGCGGAGACACCGGGCACCAGCGGTTCGGCGAGCGCACCGTCGGCCGCGTACGCACCGCCGGCGTCCTTGGAGACCGCCTCGACCTCGGCCGCCACGGGCAGCCCGAGGTCCTCCTCGGGAAGGCCGGTGACGGTCAGGCGCACGTAGTAGCTGCCGGGCAGCGGGTCGTTCGACCACGGCTCGGCCAGCGAGCGCACGGTCCGCAGGGTGCACGACAGCTCCACCGAGCCGGCGTCCGCGGTCGCCGTCCTGGCCTGCATGCCGTACGTGCAGGCCTGGCGGCGGCGCAGCCCGTCGTAGACGTCGAGCCGCCAGGTCGAAGGACCGTGCCGCTCGGCCGAGTCGGGCAGCGTGACCCGGGCCCTGACGGTGGGCCGCTGCTCGGCGTCGGCGGGGAACACCCAGTACAGGTAGTCACCGCTGGACGCCTTCGCCGTGGCCTTCTGATCCTGTTCGATCGGCGTGGCCGTACGGAAGGTGGTGCCGGCCTCGCTCGGTGCGCCGTCCTGTGCGGACGGGCTCGGGGACGGGTCGTCCGCCACAGCGGCACCCACCGGGCCGAGCAGCGCGGCGGCGGTCAGCGCGCCGGTGGTCGTCATGCGTGCGATACGCATCAGTTGGTCCTCCAGACGGCGATGCGCCAGCGCGAGATCCAGCCCCAGAGCAGACCTGCCGCGAAGCCGGTGAGCACCAGGGCACCGAGCAGCCACCATCCGCGGCCGAGGCCGAACGCGGCCACGTCGGACGCCTCCTCGGGGGCGCCGACCAGGTCGACCGTGAGCTCCACGGGCATGCCGGGCTCGGTCTTCACCGCGGGCGGTGCGGAGAAGGAGTTGCTCACCTGGAGGCACACCGTCTCCGCCGCGGGTTTGTCCCCGTCGGCGTCCTCCCGCTCCGCCTTCGGGTAGCGCAGACCGGTGGAGACGAGGTCCGTCCGGCCGTCACCGGCCTCCGAGCCGCGGACGATCTCACGGCCGTGGACGGTGACGGCACGCAGCAGCACGCCGTAGTCCCTGTTCACCGCGCGGTCGGCGCCGATACTGACGGAGGCGCGCAGTTCCTGCCCCGGCAGGACGTCCACCCGGTACCAGCGGTGCTCGCCGAACTTCTCCCGGTCCGTGTACAGGCCCGGTTCGAGCGTCGGCGCGTCCTCGCACCGCCCGGCGCCCTGCGTGGCCACCGGGACGACGACCGGATCGGCCGCCCGGTCCACCAGTTGACTGACCCGGTCGGAGAGTTCGTCGGTGTGCTGGACGGACGTGTACGTACCGCCGGTGGCCTCCGCGATGCAGCTGAGCTGGGCGCGGGTCCTGGCGTCGGGCACCAGGCCCAGGGTGTCGATGACGAGGTGGATGCCCTTGGCCGCGATCTCCCGCGCGACCTCGCACGGGTCGAGCGGCGCGCAGGTGTCCTCGCCGTCGGTGATGAGCACGATCCGGCGGGTGGCGTCACCGCCCTCCAGGTCCTCGGCCGCGCCGAGCAGGGCCGGGCCGATCGGTGTCCAGCCGGTGGGCGCGAGGGTGGCGACCGCGGCCTTCGCCTCGGTACGGTCCAGCGGCCCCACCGGGTACAGCTGCCGGGTGTCCTTGCAGCCGAGCTTGCGGTCGTCACCCGGGTAGTCGGCGCCGAGGGTGCGGATGCCGAGCTCCACCTCTTCCGGGACGGCGTCCAGCACCTCGTTGAAGGCCTGTTTCGCCGCGGCCATCCGGCTCTTGCCGTCGATGTCGCGGGCGCGCATCGATCCGCTGACGTCGAGCACGAGCTCGACCTTGGGGGGTTCCTCGGCCGCCGGCTCGTCGGCGGCGGCCACGCCTGCCGGGAGCAGCCCGGCGGCCAGGGCCGAGAGCAGGGCGCAGGCCCATACTGCCGACCATCTTCTTATGATCATTCGCGGATCGTATTGACGTCCCGGTGGATGACCAAAACGGTGTCGCCCCGCCGCCCCTTCCGTCCGGCGTCCGTCGCCGCTCCGGAGCGCCACCATCACGCCGGCTTCCCGGCCGCGCGCCCAACCGGGGTGCTGAGGAAAGGAGTTGCCGTGCCCACGGTAATCACCGCCCGGCACCCGCGGTCGGGCCCGCACGGCCGTGGCGCACGGCCGGCCGCCTCGGCACCCGCCCGCGTGCGGGGTCAGCCCGCCGGCGTCTGCCGCGGGACCCGGCGCCCGAGGAGCTCGGCCGCGCCTCGCCGGGTCGCGGCGACCACCACCCGGTCCTGCGCCCGCAGCACGTACCCCGGATGAAGGTCCCACACCAGGCCGGTCGGGTCACCGTCACCGTCGCCGTCACGGCGGGTGTTCGCCAGATCGGGCCGGCGTTCGCCGGGCTCCGTCGCGTCGAGGGCGACGATCCGCCAGGCGCCGGGCCGGAACGCCTCCGCGATCGTGCGCCCCTCGAGATGCGGGTGCCCCGCCACGTCCACGGCGGCGAAGAGCAGCACCTTCCGCTCCACCGGTACGGCCCCCAGGATCTGACGCCCCATCATGGCCACGGCGAACGCGGGCGCGGCGAGGGTGGAGACGCTGCGGCTGCGGGTCAGGGCGTCGGGGTGGGCGGCGCGCAGGCTGCGGTAGACGGCGGTGGCGAAGTCGTCGTCGTACACCCGCAGGGCCACCCGGAGGTCGGGTTTCGCGGAGCGGGCGTACAGCGCGGCCTCGAGGTTGGTGGTGTCGACGCTGGTGAGGGCGAGCAGCGCGTGTGCCCGGTGGATCTTGGCGGCCTCCAGTACGCCTTCCTGCGTCACGTCGCCCATCACGGTCGGCACCCGCAGTCGGCGGACCAGCGGAATGCCGCGCGCTTCCGGGTCCTCCTCGACGCAGACCACCGGAATGCCCAGCTCCGTGAGGCTCATGAGCACGCGGGTGCCGATCTTCCCGAGCCCGAGCAGCACGACGTGTCCGGAGAGGCCACGCGGTGGCCGCCGCAGGGCGGACGCGGTACGGAACGTGCCGAGGGCCTCCAGAGCCGCCGCGACCGTCAGCGGCAGCAGCATCAGACCGGCCAGCCCGGTGAGGAGTTGCAGGACCTGGCGTGCGGTGTCCGCGCCGGCCGCCGGGTCGCCCATGGCGAACAGATCGAGCAGGACCAGATAGGTGGCGTGCAGCGGATCGTCTCCGGTGGTGAAGACGGAGGCGACGGCGAGAGCGACGACGACGGCCCAGAGCCCGGCGAGCGACCAGCGCAGCCGGCGTGAGAACAGCCGGCCGATGGGGACGCTCCTGCCGGCGAGGGGGCCGGCATCGCGGCCCTGCCCGCTGTACGAGATCGCCTCGAGCACGACCGTCCCGCGTCCCGTCGCCTCGGCGACGCTCCGGTCGTCGGGCAGGAGCCGCGGCCCTTCGTGTCCGCTCCGGTCGGAACCCTCCGCGCCTGCCGGGTCGTTGGTCGTGGACGACAGGAGGGCCAGGGTGCACAGTCCCGGATCGGCGACCTCGCCGCGGCCGGGCGGGGTGCGTTCGACGGCGCGCAGCAGCAGCCCGTCCGCCTTGACGATCTTGCTGGTGCCGGCGACGGCGGTCGCGGCCAGGGCGGGCGCGGCGGTGTCCGCGTCCGACAGGACGGTGGTCGCGGCGTCGAGGACGACCCCCTCGTGGCCGGGGACCGTCAGGGCGGCGGCCTGGTCGAGGAGTTCGGCCAGGTGCCGGCCGAGCTTGCGGTTGTAGAGCCGGATCACCAGACGCAGATGCGGATTGAGTCTGCGTGCGGCGAGCGCCGCACGGATGTTCACCTCGTCGTCGTCGTGGACCAGGGCGAGCGCGGCGGCACGGCACACGCCGGCCTCGACGAGCACGTCCTCGTCGAGCTCCGCCGCCTCGAGGACCCTGGGGAGGTCGGGAGGCGGGGTGTCACCGGGAGCGGTGGTCGTGCCGACGGCCCGGGTCATGACGGCGGACATCCGGCCGAACAGCGCGGAGGCGCGAACCCTTCCGGACAGCGGCAGTTGGGGGCCGCGCGACGCCGTGGCGGTGGGCACGACGAGCGTGACCCGCTCGCCGTAGACCTCGCGGAGCTCGCCGGCCAGCCGGTGGGCGAGGGCGTCGTCCCCGCACACGATCATGTGGCCCTGGACGGTGGCGTGTTGCGCCTGATGAGGGAGTGAGGAGGAGGACACACTCCATAGACTGCCGTGCGCCGTCGGCCGGTTGCGACGTGGGGCCTCGGCAGAGGACGGTGGCGCGTCGCTGCCGGGTCCGGACACACCGGCTCGCGCGCCGGGGAACGGAGACGCCGGGCTCGCGCACCCGGGTCCGAACACGCCGCCTCACCCACCCGGGCACAGGAACACCGGGCTCGCGCACCCGCGCCCAGGAACACCGGGCTCGCGCACCCGGGCCCAGGCACGCCGGGCTCGCGCACCCGGGTCCGCGGGCAGGCAGCGGGGATGCGCCACGGCCGCGAAGACGCCCACCGGACCGGCGGGCGCCTTCGTACGCTCGGACGCGCCGTGGCTACGAGGACGGCGGAGCGGCCTCCAGTGCCTCTGCCACCGCGTCGAGGAAGCGGGTATGGGCGGCAGCGCTCGGCGGGATCTCCGGGTTCCACGGCAGCAGCCGGGCCCCGGCCTCGATCGCGTCCCAGTGCGCCGCACCCCGCAACCGCTCGACGGGGTGGGCGTTGGATCGCACGTCCACGAGCACGACGTCCGGCTCCAGTCGCCCGGCGTCGGCCCAGCCGGTGGTGGACCAGTTGAGTCCGGCACCGGGCGCCGGCTCCACCAGTTGGACACCGCGCTCGGACAGCGCCCTCAGATCCGGCCAGGCGTCGGGCCTGGCGAGGTGGACGCTGTCGGGCCCCGCCGGTGAGAGGGCCAGCACCCTGGCCCGTGCCGCGCCGCCCGCCGCTGCGCCGCCCGCCGCCGAGCCGAGCCTGGCCCTCGCCGCGGCCAGGGCGGGGCCGGCCGACGGGTCGGGTACCGCGCCCAGCGACCGTGCGAGCGCGTCGAACCGGTCGCGCACCTCGTCGAAGGAGCGCCCCTGACCGACGTCGAGCACCACGACGGGCACCCGTTCCTCCATGTGCTTGGCCGTGTCCGGGTCCAGGCCGTAGATCTGGTCGGAGCCGTACGTCACGGCCACCACGAGGTCCGGGCCGGCCGCCGACACGCCGTCCGCGTCGACCGCCGGACCCGACCCCAGGTACGCCACGCCGTCCAGCGGGAGGTCACCGGCCTTGGCCGCATCCGGCGCCGCGCCGTCGTGACCTGATCCGAACAGCCCCACGGGCCTGATCCCGTGGTCGAACAGTGCCGCACCGGCCTGTATGTAGGCGATCAGCCGTACCGGTGTGTGCGGCGCGGTCGCCAACCGGCCGCGGTCGTCGAGGAATTCCCATGGTGTCTGTTCCATATTGGCCCGCCCCACTCTGAACAGCCCTCGGTCGCCCTTGTGACTGCCCAGGCACCCGGCTGCTCACGCCTGACGACCGCCGGGGTTTCCACCGCGCCGGGCCAGGCGGCTCACGCCTGATGAAGGTCAGGTGTTCCACCCGGCCGGGTCAGACGCGGGCCGCCGCTGCCGGAAGGGACACCTCGAAGCGGCAGCCCCCGGTCACGTTGCTCACCTCGGCCCGGCCGGCGTGGGCCTCGACGATGCCGCGGACGATCGCGAGGCCCAGACCGGCCCCGGCCGGTGGGGTGCGGGCCTGTGAGCCGCGCCAGCCCGTGTCGAACACGCGGGGCAGATCCTCCTCGGGGATGCCACCGCAGCCGTCGGTGACGGAGAGCACCACCCATTCCTCGCGCCGCTCGGCGGCGACGGCGACCGTGCCGTCGGCAGGAGTCCGGCGGATCGCGTTCACCAGCAGGTTGGCGAGGACACGGGTCATCTCCTTGCCGTCCACCTCGACCGGGACGGCCTCCACACCCTCGCCGACCAGACGCACTCCGTGCTCGCGCGCCAGCGGGTCCGCGCCCGCGAGCGCCTCCCCCACGAGGTCGTGGACCGACATACGGGTCGGGGCGAGCGCGAGCGCGCCCGCGTGGATACGGGACAGTTCGAAGAGGTCCCCGACCATCGAGTTGAGCCGGTCGACCTCGGTGCGGATCTGCCGGAAGTAGCGCTCGGGATCCTGGACGACACCGTCCTCCAGCGCCTCCGACATGGCCCGCAGCCCCGCGAGCGGGGTGCGCAGGTCGTGGGAGATCCAGGCGACGAGTTCGCGCCGTGACGTCTCGAGGGCGCGTTCCCTCGCGTGCGCCGCCGCGAGCCGGTCGCTGGTCGACGCGAGTTCCCTGCTGAGAGCGTCCAGCTCGGCGGTGGCGGCACCACCGGGCGCCGCGAAGGATCCGCCTTCGCCGAACGACCGTGCCGCCAGCGTCAGTTCACGGCTGCGGGCGACGACCCACCGGCCGAGCAGCAGCGCTGTCACCAAGGAGACCACGGCCGCCATCGCCACGACCATGGTGACGACGGTCAGGTCGTGCGGGGAGAGGAACATCGCCTGCGCGACCGCCAGGGTGCCGGCGAGCATCGCGGTGACCGTCACGGCCGCGACCACGGTCAAGGACACCGCGACGGAACGGTGCCGGAGCATCCGCAGTACGAGGGCGCCGGCGATCCCGGCAGCCGCGGCGCCCAGGAGCGCGTAGAGCGCGATGAGCAGCATGTCCTGCACGGCGATCAGCCCTCTTCCGGCGTGTCGAAGCGGTAGCCGACGCCCCACACGGTCTGGATCAGGCGCGGTTGCGCCGGGTCGTCCTCGATCTTGCCGCGCAGCCGCCGCACATGGACGGTCACGGTCGACAGGTCGCCGAAGTCCCAGCCCCACACGTCCTGCATCAGACGCTCCCTGCCGATCGCCTCACCCGGATGCCGCATCAGATGGGCCAGCAGGTCGAACTCCCTGAGCGTCAGGCCGAGTTCGCGTCCGTCCTTCACAGCTCGCCGGGCCGCCGGGTCCAGCACGATGCCGGCGGCCGACAACTCGGGCCCCGCCGCCCGCCGCCTGCCGGCCGCGCCGGCGCCCCTGCGGAGCACCGACTCCACCCGCAGGACCAGCTCCCGGGGACTGAACGGCTTGGTCACGTAGTCGTCCGCACCGACCTCGAGCCCCAGGATGCGGTCGTCCTCGTCACCACGGGCGGTGAGCATGATCACCGGGACGGGGGGCGCATTGCCCGCCCGCAGCCTGCGGCACACCTCCAGGCCGTCCATGCCGGGCAGCATCAGGTCCAGGACGACCAGGTCGGGGCGGCGTCCCGCGGCGAGCATGAGGGCCTGCGGCCCGTCCGCCGCACGGTCGACGGCGAAACCGGCCCGCTCCAGATACCCGGTGACGACCTCGGCGACCGTCGGATCGTCGTCGACGACCAGAATGTTGTGCATACCGCCAGTGTCCCGCCGCGAGGACGCCCTCCACGGCGGGCCCGCCTTACGAATCCATGACGTCCGATTCCTTCAAGACGACCGGGTCCGGTCGCTTCTACGGTGATGCCATGACTCCACGACTCGACGCGATCGGCCTGGTCGTCAGCGACATGGCCGCCTCCCTCGCCTTCTACCGCCGGCTGGGCCTCGACATCCCCGCGGAGGCGGACTCCGCCCCGCACGCGGAGGCCGCGCTCCCCGGCGGGATGCGACTGCTGTGGGACACGGAGGAGACGGTCCTCTCCTTCGACCCGGGCTGGACCCGCCCCACCGGCGGCGAACGCATGGGCCCCGCTTTCCTGTGCGACAGCCCGGCGGAGGTCGACGCGCTCCACGACGAACTCGTCTCGGCCGGCTACCGCAGCCACCTCAAGCCGTGGGACGCCGTCTGGGGCCAGCGTTACGCCGTCGTGCTCGATCCCGACGGGCTCGGCGTATCACTGTTCGCCAACGCGTCGTAGGAACCGAGGGTCAGCCCGGCCAGTGCGCGCATCTCGCGTGCGAGGTGCGCCTGGTCGGCGCAGCCCGCGGCCACCGCCGCGTCCCCGTAGGGGAGACCGGCGCGCACCATCGCCAGGGCGCGCTGCAGCCGCAGGATGCGGGCCAGCGTCTTGGGGCCGTAACCGAAGGCGTCCAGCGATCGCCGGTGCAGTTGCCGGGCACTCAGCCCGGCCGCCGCGGCGGCTCCGGCGACGGTGCCGCCGGCGTCCAGGCTCCGTACGACGGCAGCCACCAGCGCGTCCGGGGGCCCGGCGTGCTCCAGTGCGACCGCCTCCAGCGCGGCGGCCGGGTCGGCGGCGTCCGTGACGCGCTCGGCGAGCCTGCGCGACGCGGCGCCTCCCCACAGGTCCGCGAGTTCCACCCGCCGGTCCCGCAACTCGTGCGCGGGCACCCCGAGCAGCGCGGGCGCGGTCCCGGGCGCGCATCGGATCCCGGCCCAGGCGGCGGCGTCGCCGGGTGTGTGGGCGTGTGTGTCGGGCCCGGCGACGAGCAGGCGTCCCTCGGACCACAGCAGATCCATGCACCCGTCGGGCAGTACGGGCCGTACGGCTCCTGAGCCCGCGGCCCTGGTCCACACGACCGCTCCCGGCAGCCGTGACGCCCGTTCCTGGTACATGCCCCTGAGGCTAGCGGGGCCTCTCCCCCGCCCCTGCCGCACGGTCCGGAGCGGCCCCGCGCAGGAAACGTGGCGCGCCTCGGACCAACGGGCGTATCCACTGGTCGGTCGGGTGATGTTCACGGACGGCAGGAGGCATCATGTCTTGGCCGGCTCAGCCTGACGGCGTCCCGCCGGGACCCGCAGGCCGGAGCGTGGCTACCGCCTCCGGGCCGAGGCCGGCCGCGCACGCCGCGGGGGCGGGGACCGTGCGGGCCCGGCGGCCGGGTCCCACCGGGACGAGGACACCGGCGAGACCGTCGTACGGACAGGCCCTGCCTAGTCGCGGCCGCTGTCCCGGCCACCCTCGCGGCCGTTGTCGCGGCCGTTGTCGCGGGGTGAGTGCAGTCTCGCCCGTACGTCGTCCACCGGCAGGAACTTCGACCAGCGCTCGGGGAACTCCGACGGCATGTCCCCACCGCCCTCCTCGTCCGCGTCCCCGTACATCTCCGCCGCCCGCGCCCGCGCCAGCAGTTCCGCCGCGTCCGCGGCCCGCGCCCGTTCGTTGGCGGCGCGGGCCGCCGCCGTGGCGACGGAGGGCCAGACCCGGTCGATCGCCGCGTTGACGGCGGCGCCGACGAGGACGGCGAAGGCGGAGATGCCGATCCAGAGCAGGAAGGCGATCGGCGCGGCCAGCGAGCCGTAGATGGTCGGGCCCTCCACCTGGCTGGTGAGGTAGATGCGCAGCAGGAAGCTGCCGAGAATCCACATCCCGAGCGCCACGAGCGCACCCGGAATGTCCTCCACCCAGGGGGAGCGCACCGGCACGGACACGTGGTAGAGCGTGGTCAGGAAGGCGACGGAGAGCAGGATGACGACCGGCCAGTACAGCACCCGGACGACTTCCGTACCGAAGGGCACGAACTCCACGACCCGGTCGGGGCCGACCACGGCGAGCGGCAGCACGACCGCGCCGATCAGCAGGGCCACCAGGTAGAGCAGGAAGGCGAGGAGCCTGGTCGCGACGATGCCGCGCTGCCCGTCGAGCCCGTACATGACGGTGATGGTGTCGATGAAGACGTTGACGGCTCGCGAGCCGGACCACAGGGCGATCGCGAAGCCGATGGAGATCAGGTCGGGCCGACCGCCCTGGGTGACGTCCTCGAGCAGGGGTTTGGCGATGTCGTTGACGCCGCGGTCGGACAGGACGGTGCCGACGGCCGTGAGGATGTTCTCCTCGATGGAGGCGACGGTGGTGGTGTTGGTCCAGTCGTCGATGTAGCCGAGCAGGCCGATCAGACCGAGCATCAGCGGCGGTACGGACAGCAGCGTGAAGAACGCCGCCTCCGCCGCGAGGCCGAGGATGCGGTACTCGATGCACGAGTTGACGGTGTCCTTCAGCAGCAGCCAGGTCATCTTCCGCTTCGAGACGTTGCGGTAGAGGACTCGGGCCCGGTGGAGCCGGCCCGAAGGCCGCGCGGGTGTTTCGTTTGCTGCCTGCACGTCCTTACCGTATCGGCATGGCAGCGACCTCCCACACAGTGACCAACCAGCCTCCGCTTCTGGTGGGGTACGACGTCTTCACGTCGGACCGCGTGCTCAGCGAGGCGGTGGACCGGCATGTCGCGCCGGAGCTCCTCGACGAGGCGCACGGGGAGCTCTCGGAGCTCGGACGGACGGCGGGCTCGGCGCAGGCCCAGGAGTGGGCGGCGCAGGCGAACGAGTACCCGCCGCGGCTGCGGACGCACGACCGGTACGGAAACAGGATCGACGAGGTGGAGTTCCATCCCGCCTGGCACCGGCTGGTGGGCCACGCCGTCTCCGCGGGCCTGGTGAGCGCATGGGACAGGCCGGGCGGTCATGTCCGCAGGGCGGCCGGCTTCCTGGTGTGGACCCAGGCGGAGGCCGGCAACGGCTGCCCGCTGTCGATGACCCACGCGGCGGTGCCGGCCCTGCGCGCCGACCCGGTGCTCGCCGCCGAGTGGGAGCCGCGGCTGACGTCGACCGTGTACGAGGAGGGCTTGCGCCCGGCCTCTGTGAAGGCGGGCGTGCTGTTCGGGATGGGCATGACGGAGAAGCAGGGCGGCAGCGACGTACGGTCGAACACGACCCGCGCCGAGCCGTCGGCGCAGGACGGCGAATACCTCCTCACCGGACACAAGTGGTTCTGCTCCGCCCCCATGAGTGACGGCTTCCTGGTGCTCGCGCAGGCCGCGGGAGGGCTGACCTGCTTCCTGGTGCCGCGGGTGCTGGAGGACGGCGACCGGAACGTCTTCCGGCTCCAGCGGCTGAAGGACAAGCTCGGCAACAGGTCCAACGCCTCGGCCGAGGTCGAGTTCGACGGGACGTGGGCCCGGCGGGTGGGCGAGGAGGGCCGCGGGGTGCGCACCATCATCGGGATGGTGGCGGCCACCCGCCTCGACTGTGTGCTCGGCTCCGCCGCCCTGATGCGGCAGGCGGTGACGCAGGCCGTCCATCACACGGCGTACCGCAGCGCGTTCGGCGGGCTGCTGATCGACAAGCCGCTGATGCGCAACGTGCTGGCCGATCTGGCGCTGGAGTCGGAGGCGGCGACGACGCTGGGACTGCGGCTGGCGGCCGCGTACGACGCGGACACGGAGGAGGAGCGCGCGTTCCTGCGGCTCGCCCTGCCCGCGGCCAAGTACTGGGTGACCAAGCGGTGCACGCCGCTGGTCGCCGAGGCGCTGGAGTGCCTCGGCGGCAACGGCTACGTGGAGGAGTCGGGCATGCCGCGGCTGCTGCGCGAGTCGCCGCTGAACTCGGTCTGGGAGGGCTCGGGCAATGTGCAGGCCCTCGACGTGCTGCGCGCGCTCCAGAGGGAGCCGCCGGCACTGAACGCGTTCCTGCGGGAGGTCGGCAGGGCGCGCGGCGCGGACCACCGGCTGGACGGGGCGATCAGGGACCTGCTGACGGAGCTGGCCGACCTGGACGGCATCGAGGCGCGGGCGCGCCGCCTGGTGGAGCGGATGGCACTGGTGCTGCAGGGATCGCTGCTGGTGCGGTGGGCTCCGCCGGAGGTGTCGGACGCGTTCTGCGCGTCGCGGCTCGGCGGCGATCACGGCTCCGCGTTCGGCACGCTCCCCCACACCCTCGACCTGGCGGCGATCGTGGAGCGCGCCCGCGTCGCGGTGTGACCCGGGGAGCTCGCAGCCCCTGCGACAGCGAGCCGGCCCGGTGCCCGCGACGGTTGGGCCGCGGGGCCGCAGCCGGCCGTTACGGAGCCTGCAACAGTGCCGTGGCTGGCTGCCCGCAGGGGTCCGGCGGCATGAACCAGCAGCGAGCGCGCCGGGGGCCGCACCGGCTCCGACACGAGCCTGCACCCGTCGCGCGGCGCGGGCCCGCGGCGGCCCGGCGACCCCAGCCCACAGCGTCCGGGCCCCGGGCCCGCAGGGTCCGACACCGA
>NZ_JBIAPL010000001.1:125581-584755 GCF_042888225.1 Streptomyces sp. NPDC003023 | reverse complement strand
GAGCCCGCAGCAGCCCGGCGGCGCGCGAATCGGCAGAGGCCCGGCACCAACCCTCCAGCCGTCCCACAGCGTCAGGCGGCAGCGACGACCAGGCCCCGGGCCCGCGGGGTCCGGCTCGAAGTCCGCAGGCGGCGCCAGCCCGCAGCGACGGGCCCCGAGCCCACAGGGTCCGGCACCGAGCCCGCAGCAGCCCGGCGGCGCGCGAATCGGCAGAGGCCCGGCACCAACCCTCCAGCCGTCCCACAGCGTCAGGCGGCAGCGACGACCAGGCCCAGGGTCCGCAGGGTCCGGCTCGAAGTCCGCAGCGGGGCTTCGGCGCGGGCCCACAGCGCGCGGGCGGCGTCAGCCGCCCCCGTGGGCAACGCAGAACGGGCGTGAGCCGCAGTGCAACGCGGCTCACGCCCGTGACGTTTGCGGGTGGTGCTGCGCCGACACGGCACCACCCCCACCGGCGAACCGGTGATACGTCACCTTCGTACACGCGCACGCCCCTTCGCGACGGTTGCAAAGGGTTGCATCCTTGTGTGGCACAACACGGCGCGCGACGGCCACGCGGGAGGGAGTATGGGGTCGGCCACCCCCGCACTCCGGACGCCGGCGTCGCCGAGGAGGACCCGTGAAGCCCACCAAGCCCGAGAAGCCCATGAAGAACACATCGCTCGATCTGGCCAGGCTCGCCGCCATGGACACCGCAGAGGCCCTGCGGCTTCTGCAGGGTGTGCGGGACGCCGCCCTCTCCGGCCGCCGGCCGGAGGTCGGGCCGCGCGCGGACATCGACGAGTCGTGGCAGCGGATGCTGGACCGGGGTGTGGATCCGGACCGGGACCGCAGGGCCGGGTTGCTCCCGCCGGCGGAGCTCGAACGCCGCAGGCGCGCCTCGCCGCTGCTGGAGGTGCTGCCGGTGCTGCGTGAGGGCCTGGTCTCGATGGCGGAGGCCGGCCGGCACATCATGGTCGTCGCGGACGCGGAGGGCCGGCTGCTGTGGCGGGAGGGCAGCGCGGCGGTCCTGCGCAAGGGCGACTCGCACGGCTTTGTGCCGGGCGCCGACTGGAACGAGGAACTGGTCGGCACGAACGGCGTCGGCACTCCCCTGGTGTCCAGGCGTCCCGTACAGGTGCACTCGGCCGAGCACTTCGTCTCCACACATCACACGTGGACGTGCGCGGGAGCGCCGATAACCGACCCGCGGGACGGCCGTCTGGTCGGTGTGGTCGACATCAGCGGTCCGCTGTCGACCATGCATCCGGCGACGCTGGCGCTGGTCACCTCGGTCACCCGGCTCGCGGAGGCCGAGCTGCGCAACCGCCATCACCAGACGCTCGACCGGCTGCGCAGCGTCGCGTCGCCGCTGCTGGCGCGGCTGGGCGGCCGGGCACTGGCGGTCGACGCGAACGGCTGGCCGGCCGCCGTGGTGGGGATGGCGCCGACGGGCCGCCTGGCACTGCCGAAAGCGGTCAGGGCGGGCCGACTGTGGCTGCCGTCGCTCGGCATGAGCACGATCGAGCCGCTGCCGGGCGGCTGGCTGGTGCGGCCGGACGACGCCGGTCCCGGCGCGTCGGCTCCCGGCCGCGTGGTGCTGGACCTCAGCACGCCGCGGCGGCCCTCCGTCACCGTCTCGGGCGGTTCGGGGAGCTGGTCGCACGAGCTCAGTCCGCGCCACGCGGAGCTGCTGTACGTGCTGGCGAGGCACCGTGACGGAAGGACGGCGGCGCAGCTCGCGCAGGACATATTCGCGGATCCGACGCGGACGGTGACCGTGCGGGCGGAGATGTCCCGGCTGCGGCGGCACCTGGCGCAGGTCCTGGCCCACCGGCCGTACCGGTTCGCCGAGGAGGTCGAGGTGGAACTCGTCGTACCGGACCTCCCCGCGGACCTGCTGCCGCACTCGACCGCCCCGGCCGTGCGGCAGGGACGTCGGTCGTGATTCCCTGGCGCGCATGAGCACCATCACCGTGACCACCTGGTCCCTGGAACAGACCTCGCCCGCGGACCTGCGGCCGGCGGCCGACCCCGGCGACGGCATACGCATCGCGCGGGCCGAGGTGCCCTCGCCTGAGTTCAGCCGGTTCCTCTACGCGTCGGTCGGGGGCGACATCCGCTGGACCGACCGGCTCGGCATGACGTACGCCGAGTGGCAGAAGTGGCTTGACCGGCCGGGGGTCGAGACCTGGGTCGCGTACGACAGGGGGACACCGGCCGGGTACGTCGAGTTCGAGGCGCAGGCCGGCGGGACGGTGGAGATCCACTACTTCGGGCTGATCCCGGCGTTCCGTGGCCGCCGGATCGGCGGTCATCTGCTGTCGGTCGGCGTGGCCCGCGCCTGGGACCTTGCCGACCGGTGGCCAGGGCTGCCGCCGACGGAGCGGGTGTGGCTGCACACCTGTTCCAAGGACGGACCGCACGCGATGGACAACTACCTGCGCCGCGGGTTCCGCCTGTTCGACACCAAGGTCAAGGAGGAGGCCGAGACGGAGACCCCCGGCCCCTGGCCCGGCGCCGCGCTCTGAACGGCCCTCGTACCGAACCATCAGTGACCCACACCACCCACGGCCCGAGCACCCGAGCAGCCTGAGCACCCGAGCGGCCGGCCGGCAAGCCGTCAAGCCGGCCGTTGAGCCGGCTGCCGGGGCAGCCTCAGGCTCGGTTGCCGCCCCACGGGCGGCGTACCGCGCGCGCTTCGCCCGGCGGGGCGCTTCCCCTACGGCCTGGCGGCCGTGGGTGGGAGCACCTCCCCCACCGCCGGACACGGGGAAGCGCCCCCGTCGGGCCGGATCCCGCTCCGCGGTGAACCGTCCCGTCGGCGCGACGGCGTACGTTCTCCGGTGACCCATGACACACTGTCTCGTGATGCGAGACAGTCTTGTCCACATCCTGGATGAAGGTGGACTGGGTCCAAAGTCCCATGACACGCTTCCGTCATGTCCAGCACTGGAATTGCCTTGGTGAGTCGGCGGCACGTCGACCTCGGCCGCATGTCCAGCGCCATCTGTCCGGCCTGCTGACAGCCCAGCACCGCCGCACTCAAGACTCTCTTCACCCCGCCCTGCGCACCGTCGCGCTTCTCGCGAGTGTGCAGCTCAGAGCCGCCCTCCTGCAGTCTCGAAGGACTATCACCATGGCCGCCAGCCCTGAAAAGCCCTCTTCAGTCACGCCTCGCCGCAAGGCCGGACGCCACCGTGGCGAGGGCCAGTGGGCCATGGGGCACCACACGCCCCTCAACGGCAACGAGCAGACCAAGAAGGACGACGACGGTCTCAACGTGCGGACACGTATTGAGACGGTCTACGCGCACCGGGGTTTCGACTCGATCGACGGCGCCGACCTTCGTGGCCGGATGCGCTGGTGGGGCCTGTACACCCAGCGCAAGCCCGGAATCGACGGCGGCAAGACCGCGATCCTGGAGCCGGAGGAGCTGGACGACGAGTACTTCATGCTCCGGGTGCGCATCGACGGTGGCCGGCTGACCACCGAGCAGCTCCGGATCATCGGTGAGATCTCGCAGGAGTTCGCCCGCGGCACCGCGGACCTCACCGACCGGCAGAACGTCCAGTTCCACTGGATCCGCATCGAGGACGTCCCCGAGATCTGGCGGCGCCTGGAGGCGGTGGGCCTGTCGACGACCGAGGCCTGCGGGGACACTCCCCGCACCATCCTCGGCTCTCCGGTCGCCGGCATCGCCGCCGACGAGATCGTCGACGGCAGCCCCGCCATCGACGAGATCCACCGCCGCTACATCGGCGACAAGGAGTTCTCCAACCTGCCGCGGAAGTTCAAGACCGCGGTCTCCGGCTCGCCGCTGCTCGACGTCGCGCACGAGATCAACGACGTGGCCTTCGTCGGCGTGAACCACCCCGAGCACGGGCCCGGTTTCGACCTCTGGGTCGGCGGCGGCCTGTCCACCAACCCCAAGCTCGGCGTCCGGCTCGGCGCCTGGGTACCGGTGGAGGAGGTGCCGGACGCGTGGGTCGGCGTGATCTCGATCTTCCGCGACTACGGCTACCGCCGGCTGCGCAACCGCGCCCGCCTGAAGTTCCTGGTCGCCGACTGGGGCCCCGAGAAGTTCCGCCAGGTCCTCGAGGACGAGTACCTGAAGCGCAAGCTCGTCGACGGCCCCGCGCCCGAGCAGCCCGCGCAGCAGTGGCGCGACCACGTCGGCGTCCACGCCCAGAACGACGGGCGTTTCTACGTCGGCTTCGCGCCGCGCGTCGGCCGGGTCGACGGAGCGACCCTCAGCAAGATCGCCGAGCTGGCGGAGACCCACGGCTCCGGCCGGGTGCGCACCACCGCCGAGCAGAAGATGATCGTTCTCGACGTGACGCAGGACCAGGTCGACTCGCTGGTCTCCGGCCTGGAGGCGCTGGACCTGCGGGTCACGCCGTCGCCGTTCCGGCGGGGCACGATGGCCTGCACCGGCATCGAGTTCTGCAAGCTGGCCATCGTCGAGACCAAGGGGCGCGGCTCCGCCCTGATCGACGAACTCGAGCGCCGGCTGCCGGAGTTCGACGAGCCGCTCACGATCAACATCAACGGCTGCCCCAACGCCTGCGCCCGTATCCAGACCGCGGACATCGGTCTCAAGGGCCAGCTCATGCTGGACGACGAGGGCAACCAGGTCGAGGGCTACCAGGTGCACCTCGGCGGTGCGCTGGGTCTCGACCCGGCGTTCGGCCGCAAGGTGCGCGGTCTGAAGGTCACCTCGGCCGAGCTGCCCGACTACGTCGAGCGGGTCCTCGGGCGCTTCGCGGCGGAGCGCGAGGACGGCGAGCGCTTCGCGACGTGGGCGGCGCGCGCCTCGGAAGAGGCCCTCTCATGAGCGAGCGGGCCGCGCCGTTCTACTGCCCGTACTGCGGCGACGAGGATCTGCGTCCCAGCGAAGAGGGCCACGGCGCCTGGGAATGCACGGCGTGCAATCGGGCCTTCCAGTTGAAGTTCCTCGGTCTGCTGACCCGGGGTCTTCAGCGCAATGACGGTGGAGGGGAAGAGACATGACGACGGTTCAGGCCGAGCGGGATCTCAAGTCGCTGGCCGAGCAGGCGGGACGGGACCTCGAGGAGGCGTCCGCCCTGGAGATCCTCGAGTGGGCCACCGAGACCTTCGGTCCGCGTTTCTGCGTCACCTCCTCGATGGAGGACGCGGTGGTCGCCCACCTGGCCTCCCGCGCCATGCCCGGTGTGGACGTCGTCTTCCTCGACACCGGCTACCACTTCGAGGAGACCATCGGCACCCGCGACGCGGTGGACGCGGTGATGGACGTCAACGTCATCACGCTCACCCCCCGGCAGACGGTCGCCGAGCAGGACGCGGAGTACGGCCCGAGGCTGCACGACCGCGACCCCGACCTGTGCTGCGCCCTGCGCAAGGTCAAGCCGCTCGAGGAGGGCCTGACCGGATACGACGCGTGGGCGACCGGCCTGCGCCGCGACGAGTCCCCGACCCGGGCGAACACCCCGGTCGTCGGCTGGGACGAGAAGCGGCGGAAGGTCAAGGTCTCCCCGATCGCCCGCTGGACGCAGGACGACGTGGACGCCTACGCAGCCGAGCACGGCGTGCTCACCAACCCGCTGCTGATGGACGGCTACGCCTCCGTCGGCTGTGCGCCCTGCACCCGCCGGGTGCTGGAGGGCGAGGACGCCCGCGCCGGCCGCTGGGCCGGGCGCGGCAAGACCGAGTGCGGGCTGCACGGCTGATGACGACCGATCAGATTTCTTTGGAGAACGACGTGACCGGAGCCACGATCTGGCTCACGGGTCTGCCGAGCGCCGGCAAGACCACCATCGCGTACGAGCTGGCCGGCCGGCTGCGCGCCGAGGGCCACCGCATCGAGCTGCTCGACGGCGACGAGATCCGCGAGTTCCTCTCGGCAGGTTTGGGCTTCAGCCGCGAGGACCGGCACACCAATGTGCAGCGGATCGGCTTTGTCGCCGAACTGCTCGCGTCCAACGGCGTGAAGGTGCTGGTGCCGGTCATCGCCCCGTACGCGGACAGCCGTGAGGCGGTGCGGGGGCGCCACCAGCGGGAGGGCACGCCGTACGTGGAGGTGCACGTCGCCACTCCGGTCGAGGTGTGCTCCGAGCGCGACGTGAAGGGCCTCTACGCGAAGCAGGCCGCCGGCGAGATCAGCGGGCTGACCGGCGTCGACGACCCGTACGAGGAGCCCGAGACGCCCGATCTGCGGATCGAGTCCCAGAACCAGACCGTGCAGGAGTCAGCGGCAGCCGTCCATGCGCTGCTCACCGAGAGGGGCCTGGCATGACGACCGTCGCCACTGTCCAAGAGGGCACGGACAGCCCGTACGCGCTGTCCCACCTGGACGCGCTCGAGTCCGAAGCGGTGCACATCTTCCGCGAGGTGGCGGGGGAGTTCGAGCGGCCGGTGATCCTCTTCTCCGGCGGCAAGGACTCGATCGTCATGCTGCATCTGGCGCTGAAGGCGTTCGCCCCGGCGGCTGTGCCGTTCACCCTGCTGCACGTGGACACCGGGCACAACTTCCCCGAGGTCCTCGAGTACCGCGACCGCACGGTGGCGCGGCACGGGCTGCGGCTCCATGTCGCCTCCGTGCAGGAGTACATCGACGCCGGGAAGCTGCGCGAGCGCCCCGACGGGACGCGCAACCCGCTGCAGACGGTGCCGCTGACCGAGGCGATCCAGCAGCACCGTTTCGACGCGGTGTTCGGCGGCGGCCGGCGCGACGAGGAGAAGGCCCGCGCCAAGGAGCGGGTGTTCAGCCTCCGCGACGAGTTCTCCCAGTGGGACCCGCGCCGTCAGCGCCCCGAGCTGTGGCAGCTCTACAACGGCCGCCACGCCCCCGGTGAGCACGTGCGGGTCTTCCCGCTGTCGAACTGGACCGAGCTCGACGTCTGGCAGTACATCCAGCGCGAGAAGATCGAGCTGCCCCAGATCTACTTCGCGCACGAGCGTGACGTGTTCAAGCGCTCCGGCATGTGGCTGACCGCCGGCGAGTGGGGCGGCGCGAAGGACGACGAGACGGTCGAGAAGCGGCTGGTCCGCTACCGCACGGTCGGCGACATGTCCTGCACCGGCGCCGTCGACTCCGACGCCACCACACTCGACGCCGTGATCGCCGAGATCGCCGCCTCCCGCCTCACCGAGCGGGGCGCCACCCGCGCCGACGACAAGCTGTCAGAGGCCGCGATGGAAGACCGCAAGCGCGAAGGGTACTTCTAAAGATGAGCACCTCGACCGAGCAACTCGGCGACCTGTCGGCCACCACCCTGCTGCGTTTCGCGACCGCGGGATCCGTCGACGACGGCAAGTCCACCCTGGTGGGACGGCTGCTGCACGACTCCAAGTCGGTCCTCGCCGACCAGCTGGAGGCCGTGGAGCACGCCTCCCGCAGCCGCGGCCAGGAAGCCCCGGACCTGGCGCTGCTCACCGACGGCCTGCGGGCCGAGCGCGAGCAGGGCATCACCATCGACGTGGCCTACCGCTACTTCGCGACGCCTCGGCGGCGGTTCATCCTCGCCGACACCCCCGGGCATGTGCAGTACACCCGGAACATGGTGACCGGCGCCTCGACCGCCGAGCTCGCCGTCGTCCTGGTCGACGCCCGCAACGGTGTCGTCGAGCAGACCCGCCGGCACGCCGCGGTCGCCGCGCTGCTGCGCGTCCCGCACGTGGTCCTGGCCGTGAACAAGATGGACCTCGTCGACTACGCGGAGCCCGTCTTCGCGAAGATTGCCGAGGAGTTCACCGCGTACGCCTCCGAGCTGGGCGTCCCGGAGATCACGGCGATCCCGATCTCGGCGCTCGCCGGTGACAACGTGGTGGACCCGTCCGCCAACATGGACTGGTACGGCGGTCCCACGGTCCTCGAGCACCTCGAGACCGTGCCCGTCAGCCACGACCTGGCCACCTGCCACGCCCGGCTTCCCGTGCAGTACGTGATCCGTCCGCAGACTGCGGAGCACCCCGACTACCGCGGTTACGCCGGCCAGATCGCCGCCGGCGCCTTCCGTGTCGGCGAGTCGGTCACCGTGCTGCCCTCGGGCCGCACCTCCAAGGTCTCGGGCATCGACCTGCTGGGCGAGTCCGTGGACGTCGCATGGACGCCGCAGTCGGTCACCCTGCTGCTCGAGGACGACATCGACGTCTCCCGCGGCGACATCATCGTGCCGACCGGTGACGCCCCGCCGACCACGCAGGACGTCGAGGCGACCGTCTGCCACGTCGCGGACCGGCCGCTCGCCGTCGGCCAGCGGGTGCTGCTCAAGCACACCACCCGCACGGTGAAGGCGATCGTCAAGGAGATCCCGTCCAGGCTGACCCTCGACGACCTCTCCCAGCACCCGTCCCCGGGGCAGCTCGTCGCCAACGACATCGGCCGTGTGAAGGTGCGCACCGCCGAGCCGCTCGCGCTCGACTCGTACGCGCACTCCCGCCGCACCGGTTCGTTCCTGCTGATCGACCCTGCCGACGGCACGACCCTCGCGGCCGGCATGGCGGGCGACGCCTTCGCCGCCGAGACCGCGGCGCCCGTGGCGGACGTGGCGGACGAGGACGGCTGGGACTTCTGATGACCGACGTCCACTCGACCTTCGCCAAGGAGGGCGGCCGCGTGGGTTGGGGGTCCCCCCGGACGAAGTCCGGGGGAGGCGTCCTCGGCGCGGGCACGGGCGGGGTGGCGCGATGTGCGTGACGACGTACGCGCACCGCACGCGCGCCCTCCGCTTCCCGCACCGAAGACCCGTTTGTCCACCGACGCCCCGGCCACGTCCGACATGACGTAGGACCGGGCCTACGAGAGGAAACCCTCCCGTGCAAGCCACTCGCACCTTCCTGGGACGCGGCCTCGCCGCCGCGGCCGTGCTGCCGCTCCTGGCCGTGGTCCTGACGGCCTGCGGCTACGGCTCCCAGGCCAGGGACGACTCGGTGGTGCACGCCGCCGAGGGCGAGAAGACCGACGGTCTCGACACCGTCAGGATCGGCTACTTCCCCAATCTCACCCATGCGACCGCGCTGGTGGGTGACCGGGAGGGCTTCCTCCAGAAGGAACTGGGCGGGACCCGGGTCGCGACGGCGAGCTTCAACGCCGGCCCCTCCGAGATCGAGGCGCTGAACGCCGGTTCGATCGACATCGGCTTCATCGGCCCCTCCCCCGCGATCAACGGCTACGTCAGGTCGGGCGGCAGCAACCTGCGGATCATCGGCGGTGCCGCCTCCGGCGGTGTGAAGCTCGTCGTGAACCCGAAGAAGATCAAGTCCCTGGCAGACGTCAAGGGCAAGAGGATCGCCACCCCTCAGCTCGGCAACACGCAGGACGTGGCGTTCCTCAACTGGATCGCCGAGCAGGGCTGGAAGGTCGACTCCCAGACCGGCAAGGGCGACGTCTCCGTGGTCCGCACGGAGAACAAGGTCACTCCGAACGCCTATCTGTCCGGCTCCGTCGACGGTGCCTGGGTGCCGGAGCCGACCGCGTCGAAGCTGGTGAGCGACGGCGCGAAGGTACTGCTCGACGAGTCGGACCTGTGGCCCGGCGGAAAGTTCGTGATCACGAACATCGTCGTGTCGCAGAAGTTCCTCGACAAGCACCCGGCGGTCGTCGAGGCGGTGCTGCGCGGCACGGTGAAGACCAACCGGTGGATCAACGCCGATCCCCGGAGGGCGAAGGCGTCGGCCAACGCCAAGCTCGGTGAACTGACCGGCAAGCAGCTGCCGCCCGAGGTGATCGACCCGGCGTGGAAGTCGCTGCGGTTCACCGACGACCCGCTGGCCGCGACGCTCGAGGCACAGGCGGACCACGCGGTGCGGGCCGGGCTGCTGGAGCGGCCCGACCTCGCCGGGATCTACGACCTGAAGCCGCTGAACAAGGTCCTCGCAGCCCAGGGCGGGCCCGCGTTCGCCGACGCCGGGCTCGGCGTCAAGTAACCCGTAACAGCCGAGTTCCCAGGAGGTGACGACCATGGCCACAGCGATCGCCGAGGCCGAGGACCGCGTGAGCACCGAGCAGTCGTACGCGGCTCGTATCGGGCATGTCTCCAAGTCCTTCAACGGGCCCGCCGGGCCGCAGCTGGTGCTGGACGACATCACGCTCGATGTCGCGCCGGGCGAGTTCGTCACCCTCCTGGGGGCGTCCGGCTGCGGCAAGTCGACGCTGCTGAACCTGGTCGCGGGGCTCGACCGGCCGACCGCGGGGTCCATCGAGACCCCCAATGGACGGCCCGCGCTGATGTTCCAGGAGCACGCGCTGTTCCCGTGGCTGACCGCGGGCAAGAACATCGAGCTCGCGCTCAGGCTGCGCGGCGTGCCCAAGTCGCAGCGCCGGGGCGAGGCCGAGCGGCTGCTGGAGCTGGTGCGGCTCGGCGGCGCGTACCGCAAGCGGGTGCACGAGCTGTCCGGCGGTATGCGGCAGCGGGTCGCCATGGCCCGCGCGCTGGCGCAGGACAGCCAACTGCTGCTGATGGACGAACCGTTCGCGGCGCTCGACGCCATCACCCGCGATGTGCTGCACGACGAGCTGACCCGGATCTGGCGGGAGACGAACGTCTCCGTCCTGTTCGTCACGCACAACGTCCGTGAGGCGGTGCGGCTCGCGCAGCGGGTGGTGCTGCTGTCGTCGCGGCCGGGACGGGTGGCGCGCGAGTGGACCGTGGACATCGAGCAGCCGCGACGTATCGAGGACACCGCGGTGGCGGAGCTGTCCGTCGAGATCACCGAAGAACTGCGTGGGGAGATCCGCCGACATGGCCAGCACTGACACGACCTCGACCTCTGCCTCTGGCTCTGGCTCTGGCTCTGCCTCTGGCTCTGGCTCTGGCTCTGGCGCGGCCGCCGCCGGGAAGGGCGCGGGCAAGGCCGACGACCTGGCAGGTCTGGAGGCCGGGCTCGACGCGCTGGACGCGGTGCAGGTGAACCGCACGCCGGTGCGCGAGGTGCTGCTGAAGAAGGTGCTGCCGCCGCTCACGGCCGTGGCACTGGTCGTCGTCGCCTGGCAACTGCTGGTGCTGACGGAGGTCACCGAGGACTACAAGCTGCCGTCGCCGTCCGCGGTGTGGGACAGCGTGTCCGACATGTGGTTGCAGGGCACACTGTTCGAGGTCATCTGGACCAGCGTCTCCCGCGGTCTGCTGGGCTTCCTGCTGGCTCTCGCGATCGGCACCCCGCTCGGACTGCTGGTCGCCCGGGTCAGGTTCGTCCGTGCCGCCATCGGGCCGATCCTCTCGGGTCTGCAGTCGCTGCCGTCCGTGGCCTGGGTGCCGCCTGCGGTGATCTGGCTCGGCCTCAACGACAAGATGATGTTCGCCGTGATCCTGCTGGGCGCCGTCCCCTCGATCGCGAACGGACTGGTGTCCGGCGTCGACCAGGTGCCGCCGCTGTTCCTGCGGGCCGGCCGCACGCTCGGCGCGACCGGGCTGAGGGGCGCCTGGCACATCGTGATGCCGGCGGCGCTGCCCGGCTACGTGGCGGGTCTGAAGCAGGGCTGGGCGTTCTCCTGGCGTTCGCTGATGGCCGCGGAGATCATCGCCTCCTCGCCCGACCTCGGCCTCGGGCTCGGCCAGTTGCTGGAGAACGGCCGCAACAACGCCGACATGCCGGGCGTGTTCCTCGCCATCATCCTCATCCTGATCGTCGGCATCGCGATCGACCTGCTGATCTTCAGTCCGCTGGAGCGGTGGGTGCTGCGCAGCCGCGGTCTTCTCGTCAGGAGCTGAGCGGCGATGCACCCTCCTGTCCTCCTCGTCGTCGCGCACGGCAGCCGCGAACCGCGGCACGCCGCGACCGTCCACGCCCTGACCCGGCTGGTGCGGGAGCTGCGGCCGGGGCTGCGCGTCGAGACGGCGTTCCTCGAGTTCAACGCCCCCTCGGTGCCACAGGTCCTCGGGCTGCTGGCGGCCGATGGAGTACGGGACGTGGTGGCGCAGCCACTGCTGCTGACACGCGCCTTCCACGCCAAGTCGGACATCCCCGCCGTGCTGCGGCAGGCGCCTTCGACGCTGCGGATCCGGCAGGCCGAGGTCCTCGGCCCGTCGCCGCTGCTGCTCGCCGCGGTCGAGCGGCGGCTGTACGAGGCGGGCCTCACGCCCGCCGACAAGAGCTCGACGGGCCTGGTACTGGCCGCGGCGGGCTCCACCGACCCGGAGGCGATCGCAGTGATCGCCGAAACAGCGCGGGAGCTGCGGCACACCGGTTGGTGCGCCGTGCGGCCTGCGTTCGCCTCCGCATCCCTTCCTCGCACGGAGGACGCCGTCCGCGCCCTCCGCGCGGACGGTTTCGCGCGCGTCGCCGTGGCCCCGTACGTGATCGCCCCGGGCCGGCTCCCCGACCGCATCGCGGCCGGCGCCGGTGAGGCGGACCTCGTGGCGGACGTGCTGGGGCCTTCGCCGGAGCTGGCGCGGCTGCTGCTGGACCGCTACGAAGAGGCGCGGGCCGGGCACCTGCTGGCGGTCACCGCGTAGCGGCGGATCACCGGGTGACGGGGGCGCTCCAGCGCGGGTCGCGTCCGGAGTCGGCGAGCGCCCGTTCGAAGGACGTCGCCGCGTCGGACACCGCGACAGGCTCGGCGAATCCGTCGTACTGGCGGTACACCTCGGCGTGCGCGGCGACCACGGACAGGACCAGCTCTCCGGTCGTCCCGGTGGTGCGGAACTCCTGTCCGGTGGCGCGGGCGAGGTCCCAGCCGTGGACGGCGAGCTCCTTGGTGATCAGCGAGGCGATCTCGGGCGCCGGCATGGCGGTGAACCCGAGGTCGATCTCCCCGTCCCAGACGGCCGGGTCCTGCCATGCCTCGAGTGCCCGGTCGATCTGGTCCGCGTAGCCCTGCGCCCAGCCGGCGTCGGCGGTGAAGTCCCGCGTGGTCAGCTCCTCTGGCAGCGGCTTGCGCAGAGCCCGGTGTTCGAGGCCGTGGGAGGTGTAGAGGACGAGGTGGTTGACGAGGGCCCTGACGTCCCAGTCGCCGCAGGGTGTCGGGCGGTCGAGCTCTGCGGCACCGACGCCGCGGACGACGCGCACCGCTTCCGCGGCGCATTCGGTCAGGGCGGGCAGCACGGTCTGCTTGTTCATGGCCGCGACGGTACGGCGGGCACCGGGGCCGGGTATTGAACAAACGCGACAGCCCCGGCCGGGACGGCGAGCGGCCCGGTCGGGTCCCTGCGGTGCCGGCTGCGTCGTCCACCCCGCCCGCTGATCGGACTACCGGTCGAGGACCAGGCTGCCGGTGCGGGCGCGCTTCAGCTCGAAGAGGCCGGAGTGGTTGGCCATGACCCGGAAGCTGTCGAAGAGCCGCACCGCCTCCTCGCCCCGCGGGATCGAGTTGAGCACCGGCCCGAACCAGACGGTGCCGTCGACGTGGATCGTCGGCGTGCCGACGTAGCCCTCGGCGCCCGGGTCCTTCCCGGCGTCGTGGCTTCGGCGGACGGCGTCGTCGTACGCGGGGTCGTGGGCCGCGTCGGCCAGTTCGGCGGGAAGGCCGAGCGCGGCGAGGGACTCCACGACGACCTCGTCGAAGTCCTCGTTCCGCTCCTGGTGGATGCGGGTGCCGAAGGCGGAGTACAGGTCGCGCAGCACGTCTTCGCCGTGTTGTTCGGCCGCGGCGGCGGCCACCCGCACCGGGCCGATCGACTTGTCGACCAGGTCCCGGTACCAGGCGGGGAGTTCGTTGCCGATGTTGTGGAGGTACAGGCTCATCACCCGGAAGCGGAGGTCGAGCGCACGCTCTCGTTCGACCTCCAGCATCCAGCGTGAGGTGATCCAGGCGAAGGGGCAGGCGGGATCGAAGTAGAAGTCGACGGCGGTGCTGCCGGCGGAGGTCCGCATGGTGGTCATGTCGCCGACCCTAGCCAGCAGGTGGCTCGCTCTCCTGGGCCACTCCGGCGCTGTTCGGCCGGGCCACTTGATCCCCGGACGAATGATCCGGTGGACCGGGAACAGCCGGGCGCCGGGCGGCCGCTGGGCGTCATTCGCGGGTCATCTCGACCAGCTCGACGACGGTGTTCCAGTTGCGGCTGGTGGCCGTCAGCCCCTTGAGCAGGCGGGGCCGGGAGAGCGCGGCGGCGAGCTTCGAGCGGCCGAGGCCGTCCGGTGCGTACAGATACAGGGCCCGGTCGCCGAGCCGGAACTCCTCCGGGACATAGGCCGCGGCGTCCACGGACGAGAAGCGCTCCGGGGCGACCGGCTCGGAGAAGTACGTGACGTGCAGTTGTCTGCCCTCGAGCGAGGCCGCGGGGAAGGGGCAGGCGTCGGCGACCGCGCGCAGGTATTCGGCGCTGCGGACCAAGGTGTCGACGCGGAAGCCGAAGGCCTTCTCGAGGGCCTGCTCCAGACCGGCGGCGAGCGCCTCCTCGTCGGTCTCCTCACTGCTGAAGACGGCGTTGCCGCTCTGCAGATAGGTGGCGACGCCTTCGTGCCCGAGACCGGTCAGCACAGCACGGAGTTCGGGCATGGGGACCCTTCTGCCGCCGCCCACGTTGATCCCGCGAAGAAGTGCCGCATACCTCGTCGTCATGCCTGAACGATAAAGCGGCCGCCGTGCCCCGTGGGGGAGGGCACGGCGACCGCCGGTTCAGCGGCGTGGGCCGTCGGTCACTCCACGACCTTCAGCAGCTTGTTGGGCGTACCCGCGCTCGGGTTGGTGATCTTGTCGGCCGACGCGCCCTCGGTGAGGGCCGTGGCGACCTGCTCCGGGGTGGCGTCCTGGTGGCCGGCGAGGTAGACCGCTGCGGCACCGATGACGTGGGGGGTCGCCATCGACGTGCCGGAGATGGTCTTGGTGCCCTCGTCGCTGTCGTTCCACGCCGAGGTGATGTCGGAGCCGGGGGCGTAGATGTCCACCACTTCACCGAAGTTGGAGAAGTCCGACTGGGCGTCGTCCTTGGTGGAGGAGGCGACCGTGATGGCCTCCTTCACGCGGGACGGGGAGCCCTGACCCGCGTCGGAGGACTCGTTGCCCGCCGCGACGCCGAAGGTGACACCGGCGGCGATGGCCTTGCGGACGGCCTCGTCGAGGGCCTCGTCGGCACTGCCGCCGAGGCTCATGTTGGCGACCGACGGGCCCTGGTGGTTCTGGGTGACCCAGTCGATGCCGGCGACGACCTGCTCGGTGGTGCCGGAGCCGTTGTCGTCGAGCACACGGACGGCGACGATCTTCGCCTTCTTCGCGACACCGTGCGCGGCACCGGCGATGGTGCCCGCGACGTGGGTGCCGTGGCCGTTGCCGTCGTCGGCGGAGTCGTCGTTGTCCACGGCGTCGAAGCCGTGGGTGGCGCGGCCCTCGAAGTCCTTGTGGGAGATGCGGACCCCGGTGTCGATGACGTACGCGGTCACGCCTTCACCGGCGGTGTCCGGGTAGTTGTACTTGCTGTCACCGGCCGTGTCGGCCTGGTCGATCCGGTCGAGACCCCAGGACGGGGGGTTGTCCTGCGTCGCGTTGATCGTGAACTTCTTGTTCTGGACGACCTTGGCGACGGCCGGGTCGGCGGCGAGGCGCTTGGCCTCCGTCTCGGTCAGACCGCTGGCGGAGAAGCCGTTGATCGCGGAGCTGTAGTTGCGCTGCAGCTTGCCGCCGTACTCCTTGGCCAGGCCCTTCTTGTCGGCCTTCTCGTCCAGCATGACGATGTAGCTGCCGGCGACGGCGCCCTCGGCGTTCGCACCGTAGATCTTGCCCTCGGCGGGAGCGGCCGCTCCGGCGAAGGACGTGTTGAGAAGCGTGACGCCTGCTGCGGCGGCCACGGCGGTTATGGCGGCGGTGAGCTTCATCCTGCTCGCGCGCTTGTGAGTTGCCATGAAGAGGGGTCTCCTCGTCATCATTTTTGTGGGGGGATCGCCCCGCGGACGGAAGATCTCCGGGGGCTGGTTCGAAACCCTGACCGATTGACGCGCCCAGATCAAGACCTTCAAGAAGCTGTGACTTACACAACAAGGTTTCGTAATAAGGAATCGGCCACCGCGCCCCAAGTCGGACCTGACCCTCAATGCCCTTTAGTCGCAAGGGGCTTCGATCCCTCTTGTCGGGTATGCGCACCGTCCGCCAGGACGAGACACCGTCGTTCTCAAGTCACCGTGCGGCGGGACGAGACGTCCGGAAGACGCCCATGGCCCCGAAGCGGGCGGAAGGGCCGTGTGCAGAGGCCGCGCACACGCACCCCACGTACGAACCACGTATATGCGCATTCGTGCACGCAACGCACACACGCCCGCACAGTTTTCGGGACCGGGACCACACAACAGCGCGCACCGGCGCACAGCACGAGGGGACTCGCCTGTCATGCGGAGAGCAGGAAGGGGCCCGCGCGGTATCGCCACGCGGCCCGTGCGGCTGGAGCGTGGCGGACCCGCCCGCTTTCACTCCGCCCGACCCCTCCCTGCCCGGCTCCACCCCGCTCGACTACACCTCGCCCAGCTCCGCCTCGATCAGGTCCGCCGCCGCCTTGGTGCCCCCCTCGCCGGCCATGTCCGCCCGGATGGACGCGAGCCGTGCCGCGACCTCCGGGTCGGACGCGACGGAGAGCACCGCATCCCGCAGCACCTCCGCCGGCGCGTCCGTGTCGACGCGCCGCGCCACCCCGAGACCCACCAGCATGTCCGCGTTGCCGAACTGGTCGACCGCCTGTGGAACCGCGACCATCGGGGTGCCGGTCGCCAGTCCCTCCTGGCTGCCGCCCGCGCCCGCATGGGTGATGAACACGTCGGCCTGCTCGAGGATCGCCAACTGCGGCACCCAAGACCTCACTTCGATGTTGGAGGGCACCGGGCCGAGTTCGGACTCGTCCACGTACCGACCGATCTGCAGGACCACGTGCCACCCCGGCAGATCCCCGAACGCCTTGACGCACTCACGGTAGAAATCGGGCTGCTTGGTGAAGGTGGAGCCCAGTGACACGAGCAGCACCTTCTCGGCGTCCGCCGGTCGCCGCCACTCCCCCTGGCCCGCCCGGTCGCCCTGGCAGGCGCCGACGAACGAGTACACGGACTCGTTCACCCGGTCGGCGTTGGGCTGGAGAGCCCGGGGGATGAGGACGATGCTGCGGCGCGGCCGTCCGACGAACGGGTCGGGGTGCGTGGTGATCCCGTTCTCCGCGAGCCAGTCGACGAAGCGCGCGTAGTACGCCTTTCCGCGCTCGGACGCCCGCAGTTGCGCCGTCATGGGCTCCGCGACCTCCTCCTCGTACCCCTCCCAGGCGACGAGGTTCGGGGAGAGGGACACGGCGGGAACGCCCCATCGATGGGCGAGGACGATCGCGGGGTAGGACGTGATGTCGTGGATGACGAGGTCCGGCTCGTCCCCCTCGAACGCGTCGGCGAGCTGCGGCAGCGCCTGGATCGCGTCGTTCAGGAAGGGTTCGATGTTGTCGATCAGTTCCGTGCCCCAGGCCTCCGGCTCGTCCTCGGTGGGCAGGGTCGACTTGTAGATGACAGGCTTCGCGCCGGTTTCGGCGATCCGGTCGGCGAACGACGCCGGGATCGCGTAGCTGACACGGTGTCCGCGCGCGACGAGCTCGCGGATCACTTCCAGGCTCGGGTTCACGTGCCCGGGGGCGGCGATGGAGAACATGGCGATGTGGACGCGCTGCGGCTCGGTCATGTCGGCGAGCATAACGAGACGAGACGTATCGTTCAAGCTCCTTTCTCACCACCAGCCTTCCGAAACTTTCGAACCATGGACAGCCGAGCGAAGCCCGGCCGGTCAATTCAGCCCCGAGGCCAACGGCATCGTCGCAGCGGGGAGTTCCACCAGCTTCGGCTTCACCGTCATGGCGAACGGCGACTGGAGCGCGCCGCGCATCGGCTCCTGCACCGCCTCCTGACCGGCCTGACCGCTTCCGGCCTCGGTCCGATCCTCGTCGAGCCTCCGTCCGGCCTCCGCTTGACCTCGGCCCGAGCCTCGACCTTGACCTACGCCTGAGCCCCGGTCCGGCCTCCGCCTGACCTCCTGACGGCGGTGTCCCCCCGTCCCGTGCGGCGCGACGGCCTCTCCGGTCGTCGCGCCGTCAGCGCTGGTAGCGGGCCAGCACCAGATTGCCGTCCTCGACGAGCCGCTTCTCCAGTTCCTCCGCGTCGATCGCACCGCTGTAGTACTCCTGGTACGCGGGCGTCGCCACCTTGTCCTTCCACTCCGGATAGCCGCGCACCGACTGCGCCGGCGCCGAGCGCAGATGCCGGGCGAGCGCGGCACCGGTCGCCCAGCCGTCCTTGTCGGTGTGCAGCGCGGGGTCCTTCAGGGCTTCGGTGCCCGTCGGCAGCATCCAGTCGCCCTTCGCGAGCCGCACCATGTTCGGGGGCTGCAGCATGAAGTCGATGAACCGGGCCGCTTCCCGCTTGTGCTCGCTGTCCTCGGAGACCGAGAGGGTCTGCGGGCTCACCCCTTGGACCGGTCCGCCGGGTCCCGCGGGTGCGGGAAGAACCGTCCACTCGAAGCCTTCCGGTGCCTGCTGGGCGATCTGCTGGCGGTACGAGAAGCCCAGCGGCACCATCGCGTATTTGCCGCCGAAGAAGCCGGGCAGAGCATCCGATCCGCCCGCGCCGAGCGTGCTGCGCGACGCGCTCCCGTCCACGTTGACCTGGTCGTGGATGGTGCGGGGCACCACGGCGTCGCCGTCGGTGAAGTCGACGGTGACCTTGCCGTCGGCGCCCCGGTGGAACAGCCGGCCGCCCGCGGAGAGGCCGAGGTTGAGGGAGACGGACACCGGCTCCTTGAGCGGCCAGGCGACGCCGTACCTGCCGTCCCCCATCTTCTCCGTCAGATCCTTGGTGACCTGACGGAACTCCTCCCAGCTCCACGGATTCCCGGCCGTCGGCACCCGGACCCCCGACGACTCGAGGATCTCGGTGTTGGCGATCAGCACCCGCGGTTCCTGGAGGAACGGGACACCGTAGACGCCGTCGCCGAAGGTCGTCGTCTCCCAACTCTGCTCCGGGATGTCGGACTTCAGGCGCTCGGGCAGCAGTTCGCTCAGGTCCGCGAGGTAGCCGCCGTACGCGAAGTCCGCGAGGTCGTCGGAGGCGTCATGGATGATGTCCGGCGCCTCGCCGCCCTCGAACGAGGTCAGCAACTGGTCGTGCACGCTGTCCCAGCTGCCCTGGACGTACTCGACACGGATGTCGGGGTGGGCGGCGTTCCACTCCTTCACCAGCTCCTTGTTGGCGTCGACGGACTCCTTCTGCCACGCCAGGGACTGGAAGCGGAGCCGGATCGTGCCGTCGTCCGGCGCCGAGTCCCCCGAGCAGCCCGTCAGAAGCAGCGCCAGCGCGGCGGCGGCCGCCGTGAGCAGTCGCCCGGTTCGTCGTTCCAGTGCGCGCATCAGCTCTTCACCGCCCCGGCCAGCATGCCGCCCGTGATCCGTTTCTGGATGATCGCGAAGATGACGAGCGAGGGAATCGTCGCGAGGAACGCGGCCGCGGCGAGCGGCCCGAGGTCGGCGACGCCCTCCGCGCCGAGGAAGTGGGTGAGGACGACCGGCAGGGTCTGCTTCTCCGGGGTCTTGAGCAGGACGAGAGCGAAGAAGAACTCGTTCCACGCGGTGATGAACGCGAACAGCGCGGTGGCGACGATGCCCGGTGCGAGCAGCGGTGCCGTGACCGACAGGAGCGTACGCAGCCGGCCGGCGCCGTCGACCGCCGCGGCCTCCTCCAACTCCCGTGGCACCGCCCGTACATAGCCGACGAGCATCCACAGGGCGAACGGGAGCGACCAGACGACGTACACCATGATCAGGCCGAACAGGGTGTTGATCAGATGGAGGTTCTTCAGGATCAGGAACAACGGAATGATCACCAGTACGAACGGGAACGCCTGGCTGACGATCACCCACCCGGTCGCCGCCGTGGTGAGCCTGCCGCGGTTGCGGGCCATCGTGTACGCCATCGGGGTCGCGATCACCACCGCGATCAGTGCGGCGGCGACCGCCGCGACCAGGCTGTTCCCCGCGGCCTGGAGCAGCGGCTGCTCGTCGAAGGCCTGCCGGAAGTTCGCCAGGGTCGGGTTCTCCGGGATCCAGGTGGGGTGCAGCGATCCGAGTTCGCGCGGCGGCTTGAACGCGGTCGAGATCAGCCACAGAAACGGGAACGCGAGGAAGACCAGGTAGGCGAGGAGCGCGAGATACTGACCGGCGCGCCCCGCCCTGCCGGTCCCAAGAGCCGTCATGCGTCCTCGCCTCCCTTGATCCGTCCCACGAGGTAGAAGGCGAGCATCACCGAGATCACGGCGACCATGACGCACCCCATCGCCGCGGCATAGCCGAACTGGCCGTACCTGAACGCCTCTTCGTAGGCGAACAGCATCGGCAGCCGGGTCCTGCCGCCCGGCCCGCCGTTGGTGAGCACGTACACCAGGGCGAAGGAATTGAAGTTCCAGATGAAATTGAGAGCCGTGATCGCGAGGGCCACGGGTCTGAGCACCGGCCAGGTGACCGTACGGAACCGGCGCCACGCACCCGCGCCGTCGAGGGCGGCGGCCTCGTGCAGTTCGTGCGGGGTGTTCTGCAGTCCGGCGAGCAACGCGACCGTGGTCTGCGGCATGCCGGCCCAGATCCCGACGATTATCACCGCAGGCAGTGCGGTGGCGAGCCCGGTGAGCCAGTCCCTGCCGTCCCCCAGGCCGAGATTCCGGACGGTCTCGTTGAGGATGCCCGCGTCCGGGTTGTAGACGAGCCGCCACATGATGCCGACGACGACCTCCGGCATGGCCCACGGGACGATCGCCAGCGCCCTGGCCAGCCAGCGCAGCCGCAGCTGCTGGTTGAGCAGCAGCGCGAGACCCAGTGCGAGCAGGAACTGCGGGACGGTCACGCCGACCGCCCACAGCAGGCCGATCCTGAACGAGTCCCAGAAGAGGGTGTCGTGGAGCAAATCGCGGAAGTTGAGGGTGCCGATCCACTCGGTGGGCTCGGTGCGCCCGGCCTGCGAGTCGGTGAAGGCGAGCGCGATGCCGTAGAGGAGGGGGCCCACGCTCAGGATCAGGATCGGAATCAGCGCCGGCAGGACGAGGAACCAGGCTCCGTGATCCGCCGCCATTCCCCGGGCACCAGGAGCCGCCTTCTTCCGAGCCCGCGTCGTCGCGGTCGCCGATGTCACGTATTCGACTCCTTCGGGCGGCTCGAAACAGTCTCTGTCCAGCCGCCCCGGCGGCCCCCGTCATCGTGCGCAGGGCCGGTCGGTTCGTCAAGGCGACCTGCACGGATGCGAGACTTTGTCGGATTCACGACGGTGCTGGGAGAGGGACCGATGGACGAGACACGGGCACGCGAGGTGCTGGCGGCGGCCGGGCACCCTGCCGACGCGACGCTGCTGGCGCTCGGTGAGAACGCCGTGTTCGCGGCGGACCGGCTGGTGGTGAAGGTGGGCAGGGACGCCGACCTGCTGGCGCGCGCGGAGCGCGAACTGGCGGTCGCCGCCTGGCTGGAGACGGCCGGCGTGCCCGCCGTACGGGCGGCCGAACCTGCCCCGGCGCTGGTCGACGGCCACCCGGTGACGGTGTGGCACCGGCTGCCCGACGCCGTACGCCCCGCGCGGCCCGCCGACCTGGCACGGCTGCTGCTCCTCGTCCACGCGCTGCCCTCCCCAGCCTTCGAGCTGCCCCGCCGGGAACTGCTCGGCGGCGTCGAACGCTGGCTGCGGCTGGCGGAAGACGCGATCGACCCGGCCGACGCCGCCTATCTGCGGGCGCGCCGCGACGGCTTCGCGGCCGCCGCGGCGTCGCTCACCCCCCACGTCCCGCCGGGCCCGATCCACGGCGACGCGCTCCCCCGCAACGTCCATGTGGGCCCGGACGGCCCCGTCCTGGTCGACCTCGAGACCGTCTCGTCGGATCTGCGCGAGCACGACCTGGTGGTCATGGCCCTGTCCCGCGACCGGTACGGCCTCGACCCGCAGGCATACGACTCGTTCACCGACGCCTACGGCTGGGACGTGCGCGAGTGGGACGGCTGCGCCGTCCTGCGCGGCGCCCGCGAGACGGCCAGCTGCGCCTGGGTCGCCCAGCACGCCCCGTCGAACCCGAAAGCCCTGGCCGAATTCCGCCGCAGGGTCGCGTCGCTGCGCGACGAGGACCCCGAAGTCCGCTGGCACCCCTTCTGACACCGACGCGGCTCCCGGCGGGTGCGGCCCGTGACGCAGGCGCGCTCGCCCCGGTCGCCGACCGGCTCCGCGCGACGTTCGCCCACGGGCAGAGCCGGGCTGCGTCCGCGTTACGGGGTCGACGCCGCGACGCGGAGCCGGACAACGGGCGCGCCGTCGCGTGCAGTCGTCGTCCAACGGTCGGGGCGGGCGGCTCAGTGTCTGCCCTCCATGTCCGCGAAGGCTTCAGCACACTCGGCGGCGAAGGAACAGAGCTGGTCCACAACCAGCTGGTACTCCCGCGGATCCCGCACCGGATTCGACGTGGCCTCGGTCCACTGCTGCCACAGGCCGCCGTCGGCAAGGTACGGGGATGCTCGCTCGGTCCCCAGGACGGCATCGAGGTGGAGCAGTGTGCTGAGAGCAAACGTCTGGTCCCAGACAATGTCGGTCCGAGGCAAGTAGTGATCAAGGTATCCGCAGACCAGATCGGCGTCCGCGCTGGTACCGAAGGTGGCAAGAGTGACGCAGTAGGACCCGCCGTACAGGCCTTCACTGGTCAGCAGGAGTTCGCCGATGCGGCCGCGGAACTCGGTCCTGCCGGCCACGGCAACCAGCCATGAGGCAGTCCTGCGCTCGCGCCAACCGCCCTCGAAGAGGATGCCGAGCTCAGCGGGAGTGATCTCCCCGGCAGCCTCGACCAGCTCCCTCACGAACAGGTCGCGCTCAGGCCCGCTCAACCGCAGCAAGCTTCCACCCAGCCGCATGTACCGCCGCCCGGGCGCGACGAATCGTCGGATCAGGTCTCTGAGCTCGGAGTCGGTGCTGGGATGGCGCATGGCTGCATCCTTGCCCCGCGAGGCCCCGGCTGCCGGCGGTTTACTCGCGGCAGCGATCGCAGGCTCCGGAGCCTTCGGCCACGGTTATTCTCTGGCAATGTCGAATCACTCCGTGGCGGCGGGCGTCGGTCTCGCTGCGGTGATGGCGCACTGCGGTGGAAACCCGGCGGGCGCCGTGAAGCTTCTGGTGGGGGCAATAGCCTCGGCACCGGCGGCTCCTGAACCTTATGCGTCCCTCGCCGAGTTGTGGCAGGACCAACGCCCGGAACTGAAGAGGAGCCTCGAAGAGGACGGCTCCTTGAGCGCTGTGCTGGCACAGGCGTACTTCCTGTTCCTCGAAGGGAACATGGACGACGCGGTGATGGCTCTGGGCTCGGTCACGGGTGTGCGGCCCGACGTGGCATGGGGCGCCGCACCCTGGTTCGGCGACGCGCGCTTTCTCGACGCGGTGAGTGCCGAGGCGCTGGCCGAAGCGTGCCTGCGGACGTTGGACTACGGTCACGACCTGGACTCCGACGCGATGCGCGACCGGTTCGCGCCCTGGTTCCATGCGCTCGACGTGGTGTCCGTCCGGAATCCCGTCCCGGAATCGCTGGCCGCCATGGCCCGGCTGCCCCGCTCCTGCGGCCGGTACGAGCTGGCCTTCGCCCTGTGCGACCGCGCCGATGCCGTCGATCGGGTCATGTGGACCGCGGTCGCACGAGCGGCCACCTGGCGGGTGATGGGCGACCTGGACCGGGCTGCCGCGGCCTACGAGCGCGCCCTGTCCCTGGACTCCACCAACTGGTCCCTCCACCTGGACCTGGCAGATGTGCGTGCCGAACAGGGCGACTTCACCGCGGCCGTGAGCCTCGCCGAACAGGGCCTGCGGTTCGAACCGCACGAAGTCTCCCTGCGGGCGGCAGCCGCCGCCTACCGCACGCGTCTTTCCGGCTCGTCCGACGATCTGAAGGCCCTGATCAGCCTGGCACCGCAACTCGCGAACACCACCTACCGGAACCTGCTGATCGCCTACGCCTGCGCAGGACCGAAGCTGCCTCGCGATCTCGTGGCCCAGGCCCACGACATCAGGGAGAACTGATCAGACCATTGACTTCGCGAAGCCCCGCTCTCAGAGGCTGAACGACAGGCCCTCGGAACGAGTCGCAACTGCCGCTCCGGGGCCGTACGAACGGGTCGTCCCCGAGACGCCTTCCTGCGAGGCCGCAGTCCCTGGACGAGCGGGAGGTTGCGCCAGCAGGTACTTGAGCGCGAAGTCGGCGGTGATGCTCTCAGGTTCCTTCTCGCTCGCCATTACTCAGGTATCGGCGGCGCGCCGTGCGCCAATACGTGCAACCGCATCGTGTCGGCGATGCCTCAAACCGCCGCCGGAGACGCAGATGGTCGACCGTCACCCCATGGACGCGTCGATGAGCCCCTGCAGCGCGTCCCTCGTCGTCGTGAGCTCGGCGATGCGGCCGTCGTACGCTTGGAGGTGCTCCACGAGCAAGGGCACCGCGCAGGGTTCGAGCCGATCGGTGTCGTGGATGCAGTCGAGGAGCTCGCGGATGGCCTCCACAGGGAGTCCTGCGCCGAGCAGCCGCCGGATGGAGCGGACCTGCCCGACTACGGACGGGTCGAACAGACGCTGACCGGTGGACGAGCGCTCCGCCGCGATGAGCCCCTCGTTCTCGTAGTGGCGCAGCATCCGCGGCGTCGCCGAGGTGAGCGCCGCCAGATCACCGATCCGCAGAGCTCTCCCGACGGTCCCCCGGCTTGCCCCTGACACTGGTGTCAACTCCTACGGTCGCCGTCATGACCACTTCGATCACGCAGTTCAATGGTAGGCCTGCCCAAGCGGCGGACCTTGCGCCGCTGGCCTTCGCCGGATTCGCCCACTTCACCGCGATGCAGGTCCGCGACCGCCGCGTGCGGGGCCTGGACCTGCACCTGACCCGGCTCCGCGAAGCCGGCAACGAACTCTTCGGCCGGCACCTGGCCGACGAGACGATTCTCGATCGGATCCGCGGCGCTGTGGCGGACGCTCCCCCGGATGTGTCACTGACCTGTTTCGTCTCCTCCCGGCCGGGCGAGTTCGCCCGTACCGACGGCGAGGTCGACCTCGATGTGTTGATCAGGATCACCGATGCGGCAACGCCGCCCGCCGGGCCCCTCTCGCTCGACGTCGTCGAGCACGAGCGGCATCTCCCCCGCGTCAAGCACGTCGGCGAGGTGTCCAAGACACTCCTGCTCCGGCGAGCGAATGCCCGCGGTTTCGACGACGCCGCGTTTACCGACCGATCGGGTCGGCTGAGCGAGGCCACCATCTGGAACTTGGCCTTCTGGGACGGGGAGTCGGTGATCTGGCCGAGAGCCGAGGTCCTACCGGGTGTCACGATGCAGATCCTGGCCCGTCGGCTCGATGCGCTCGGAGTCTCGCAACGCATGGATGAAGTCCGTGCCGGCGAACTCGACGGGAGTCTCGCGGCCGCGGTGATGAACTCGTGGTCACTGGGCATCCCGGTCGTCCGGATCGGGGACCGACCGCTTCGCCACGACCCGGAGTTCCTGCGCGTCCTGCACGCCGCATATGCCGAGGAGCCCTGGGACGCCGTGTGAGCGCTGCGGAGTGTCCGACCGTCGGTCTGGCGCAACCGCTGAGTCCGCAGTCGCTTCGAGCGCGTCCCTCGTCCATCACGCCAGGCGCTGTCATCCAACCGAGTCGGAGGATGCCGTCCGATGGCAGCACTGCGACGGCGCCCCGATCGACGGCTTCGATACGAACACGATGCCGGTCGCTGCGAATGTCCGTGGCGGGACGTACGGTACGCAGGCACAAGCACTGGAGGGGAAATCATGGGCGACTGGTTCCAGACGATCGTCGACACCGAGGCCACGCCGGGGGAGGCGCAGGGGCTCGCGGCGAACATACTCGATTGGCTGATCGCAGACGGCTTCATCTCAGCGGAACGCACCGACTGTGTTCTCGGCGCTGACGCCGGACACGCGCCAGGGACACGTTACGGCGAAGCCGTCGAGGACCTCGATCCCGAACTGGTCAAAGTCTGGAGCAACGGCCTGCGCGTCACCGTGGAGCGTACGGTCTTCGATGCCGGGCAGGGCGAACCCTCGGCCGTCACCTGCCCGCACTGCGCAACGGAGATACCCCTCGTCGACAAGTACTGGTCGCCGATCGAGGAGAACTGGGACCGGTTCAAGGACGCGGTGGGCACCTGGGCCGAGGGGCACGATGCGCCCGTCGCGTGCCCGTCCTGCGGCCGGACAGCTCCCGTGCACACCTGGCTCTGGGCCAACGACTACTTCGCGTTCGGTCATCTCGGCTTCACGTTCTGGAACTGGCCCACATTGCGCCCCGAGTTCGTCGTGGAATTCTCACGCCGTCTCGGTGGCCACCGCACCGTACTGCTCGAAGGCAAGCTCTGACGGGGCATGAAGAGCGAGGGCCTCGTTCGAGGGCTCTGGAGAACATGCGCCGAGAACCGGGGACCAGTCCGAGTGAAGCTGCCTCAACCAGGGGGCGGATGATACGAGTTGATCATGAAGGCTGAATCTGTTGACCCGATGGAACGCCTGCTCGCAGAACGGGCTTGTGAGCGGCTGGTCATCGAGTTCGTCCACCGGCTGGACCTCGGGGACCCGGCCTCGGTGGCGGACCTCTTCACCCAGGACGGCACCTGGGAATGGCCCGCCGGCGACCGCCGCATCGCGGGTCGCGACGCCCTGCGCAGCTACTTCGGCAACCGGCCCGCAGACCGACTGTCACGCCGTATATGCACCAACATCCTGGTCACCGTGAGCTCTGCGGCCACCGCAGCCGCCACCACCTACTTCACCACCTACCGTGTCGACGGCTACAGCGAGGGCCTCGTACCGCCGCGGCCCCCGGTTCAAGTGGGGCACTACGAGGACACGTTCCGCAAGGTGGACGACGTCTGGCTGCTCACCACGCGGACTCTCTTCCTCTCCTTCGCCGGTCCCACGGAACGCCTTGACGGACCCGGCCAGTCATAGCAACGGTTCCCAGCCGACCGGCCGTCAAGGGCCACGCGCCACGGGGAGTGGCACTCCAGAGAACCTGAGCCAGAGTCCAAGCCCGGGTTCCGACAGCAGATGCTCAGCGGTTCCACCAGCGCCCGGCTCTCAACGGCTGCGAACGGGCGGGCCTGGCGTCTTCTCCGTCCCGCACCAGCACGACGTCTCCTGTGCGGGTGCGGGACGGCATTGCCCCCTGCCGCCGAAGTCCGTGCCCCACGGTCACTTCCCGGTGCGGCGGAGCCTCCGGCAGAGCACGCCGACCGGTCGGGCGCTGCTAGGGCCTCTCGTTCGGATCTTGCCGGGCTCGCGTGCCCTGGCACCGCACCTCGCTGCGTTGTCGTCAGTCGCCGACTCCCCCGTAGCCCTCCGGGCACGGGAGGTGCCCCCTCCGCGTGGGCTCCTTCCTCCGCCTTGCGATGCACGGCACCAGACCCCGCTCACTGATCCGGCCTGATCCAAACGAAAGACCCTAGCCCTGCTTGATCGCGGAGATGTCGAATTCCAGCACGACCTTGTCGCCGACCAGCACGCCGCCGCCCTCCAGTGCCGCATTCCAGGTCACGCCGAACTCCTTGCGGGAGATGGTCACCGATCCCTCCAGGCCGACGCGCAGGTTGCCGGAGGGGTCGACAGCATTGCCGGTGTACTCGAAGTCGATGGTGACCGGGCGGGTGGTGTCCTTGATGGTCAGGTCACCGGTGACGCGGTACTCGGCGTCGGAACGCGGCTCGACCGAGGTGCTTCGGAAGGTGATGTCGGGGAAGTTGGGAGCATCCAGGAAGTCGTTGGTCCGCAGGTGCTGGTCGCGCTGTTCGACACCGGTGTCGATGCTCTCAGCCTTGATCACCACCTGGCCGGTGGAGCGAGCCGGATCAGCACCGTCCAGGTGGGCCTTGCCCTCGAATTGGTGGAACGCTCCGCGGACCTTGGTCACCATGGCGTGACGGGCGACGAAGCCGATCCGGGTGTGGGCGGGGTCGAGGACGTAGTCTCCTGTGAGCTCGGGCATTTTGTCGTTCATGGTCGAGTTCCTCCGTAAGTCGGGAAATCCAGGGCGATACGCCCGGATTGTTTCGGCTCACGCTAGGGCGCGACCGGGTCCACTCCCCGCCGGACGCACGGGGTGGCGGCAGAGTGCACCCTGTCCAGCGACCTCGGGCCGCCGGCCTGCCCCTGCCGGCCTCTCTTGCAAGAGATCCTCCGGAGCGACTCCCCGCCCGGCCGCGGTCCCGATGCTGCGGCGACCGGCCGGGCAATGGTCGGCTGTGCGTCGGAATGCGCGCGGGTCGACATCAGCACTGACACCAGCAGGTGACACCCCACCATGAACCGACGAGACGTCTCCTTCGCGTCGGCGCCCTCGCCGTCGCACGATCCTCGGCAGCCGGTGCTCGTCCGCGCCCGGATGCGCCGTCGCTGCTTGGCTGCAGCCAGTGGACAATCTTCTCCTCCTGACCGTCCGCGAGCACATACCCCGCCACCAGGCCCCACCCGCCACCGTCCCGGCCACGTCAAGACACGACAGACGCCTGCCTCGAAGGGACCGCCCCCGCGGGTGCGGGGAGCACTTGCAGCCCGTCTCGTCCTCGACGGTGAGATAGGGACCATCCCCGCGGGTGCGGGGAGCACTTGGCCTGGGGATCGGCCGGGGCCGGGGGACCATCCCCGCGGGTGCGGGGAGCACACGGTGCGGCCGGTGCGCGGTGCGTGCAGGACGGGACCATCCCCGCGGGTGCGGGGAGCACTCGATGGTTTCTGGCGGCAGCCACTCGGGCGGGGGACCATCCCCGCGGGCGCGGGGAGCACTCCGGCGACCTCTCCAGCCGTCGAGCGTGCGGGGGACCATCCCCGCCGGCGCGGGGAGCACACCGGTGCCGGCGCGACCGGCGGCTCCTTCCGGGGACCATCCCCGCGGGTGCGGGGAGCACCCGTCCCCGTCGACCGCGGCCGCGTACGCCGTGGGACCACCCCCGCAGGTGCGGGGAGCACACACTGTCCCCGATGTGCAGCGGCGCGGTGGCGGGACCATCCCCGCGGGTGCGGGGAGCACGCGGTGAAGTTCTTCGGCGCGTTGAACCGGGGGGACCATCCCCGCGGGTGCGGGGAGCACAAGGGCGCACTGAACAACGACCTGCTGCCCATGGGACCATCCCCGCGGGTGCGGGGAGCACGAACGCGCCGGTGCACGCAAGGCCCTCGAGGAGGGACCATCCCCGCGGGTGCGGGGAGCACGTGAAAGTTCGTGCCGGAGTACAACCTTCCGCGGGACCATCCCCGCGGGTGCGGGGAGCACCTCAAGGACGACCAGGGCACGAACTACTGGCCGGGACCATCCCCGCGGGTGCGGGGAGCACGGGGTCTGGGTCGGTGTCTGGTCGGTGCGCACGGGACCATCCCCGCGGGTGCGGGGAGCACGGCCCGTCGCGGTGCCAGATCCGGATCACGTCGGGACCATCCCCGCGGGTGCGGGGAGCACGTGTTCGTCGTCGCGCCGCGGGACTGCCACACGGGACCATCCCCGCGGGTGCGGGGAGCACATATTTGCGGATGCTGCCGATAGCTGCCCATCGGGACCATCCCCGCGGGTGCGGGGAGCACACCGTCCCGCCCGGGGTGAATCGCCCGTCGTTGGGACCATCCCCGCGGGTGCGGGGAGCACGGCGTCGCGGACCAACCATTCGCTGAGCGACCGGGACCATCCCCGCGGGTGCGGGGAGCACACTTCTTGACCTGCGGCTTTATCAGAGGGCCAGGCCGTTTCGCATGAGTTCCGCCGATTCCGACGAACCGTAAATAGAGGACATACCTACCATCACCGCCTACCGTAGCGCCGTCGCTTGGCCGCGTTGCTCCAGCCCTTCTTGGGGGAGGTCTCGGCGCTCGACGCGCTTTGGGCGTTCGGACGGCGGATCAGGGTCAGGCCTTCGTGGTCGACGGGGTGCCAGGCGTGGTCGTGGGTGCGGAAGGTGAAACCCTGTTCGTTGTTCGTGGTGTGGGCAAGGAGGGCGCGGCCCTGGCCGGCGTATTGCTGGACTTCTTCCCAGAGCAGGTCGCGGATCCGGGCGGACGGATTGCCGATGAAGACACCGGCGGAGATTTCCAGGAGCCATCGGGTGAGGAACCCCCGAAGCCCGGGCGGGCAGTTGGTGAGGACGATGACGGTCACCAGGTGAGCTCCGCATCGTCGTGGTCGTCGGTCCCGGCGCCGTAGTTGCGGCCCGCGGCAACGGTCTGGGCACCGTCGCTCAGGAGCGTGACGACGTCACGGTCGTCGTTCGTCGCTCCGACTGGGGCGGTCTCCGGCAGCAGGAGCCGCTTGATGTCGTTGACGCAGCGGTCCAGCAGTGACGTCTCGTTGATGCGGTCCCGAAGAGCCCGGCGGGTGCGCGGGCCGACGTCCTCCTCGTCCTCGGCGGCGACATCGAAGGCGAGCGGGATTCCGATCTCCGTCTTGTACAGGTCGGCGATGTCCAGGACGAAGGACAGCTCGTGACCGGAGTGGACGAATCCAAGTGCCGGGCTGCAGCCCAGGGACGCGACGACTGCGTGGGCGATGCCGTACATGCACTGGGCGGCGGCGGTGACGGCCTGGTTGACCGGGTCGCCGCTGGTGAAGTCGCCGGGGATGTAGCGGCGGCCGCGCCAGGGGACTCCGGTACGAGCGGACTGCGCCCGGTAGCAGTCCTTGACGCGGCTGCCTTCTCGGCCGAGCAGTTCCTGGCGGGTGAGGCCGGCCGGGTCCTCCTGGGGGAAGCGCAGCCGGTACATGGCGCGCGCGACGGCCAGCCGGCTGCGGATGTTGGCCCACTGGACGGCCTGTGCCTCGGCGAGCGCGGAGGATCGAGTCAGGGCACGGCCGCCCGCGTAGTAGCGCACGCCCTGCTCCCCCACCCAGCACACGGCGGCGCCGGTTTCACCGAGGACGCTCATTGCCTGGTGCGTGATGCGGGTGCCGGGTCCAAGGAGCAGGGTGCCGATGGTCGCCGACGGGATGTGGGTGGTGCCGTCCGCGTCCTCGGCGGTGATGGCGTTGGCGTCCCGGTGCACGGTGCAGCGCTCGAGGTAGACGAAGGAGAGCCGTTCGCCGGTGCGGGTGAGCTGGCGTGGGGTCAGCGCGGTGCGCCGGGAGACGGTGGTCACTGTCTCTCACCCCGTCTTGCCGAGCGGTGCCAGGGTGAGCAGGCCGCAGCCGTAAGCCTTGGCCTTGCCGATCCCGTGGGTCAGGCTTTTGCGCAGCAGTTGCGGATCGGTGACCTCGATGCGTCCGTCGAAGGTGACGGTGACCAGACTTACTGGTGCCCGGCGGCTGCCTGAGGTGCCACCGCCGCGGGACTTGTCGAAGGCGAGGGCGCGTTTGTCTCGGACGGTCAGTTCGTATCTGTCGCCGTGGTGGGGCTGCTTGGTGTAGGTGGTGCCGCCGGGCAGGAGGCGCTCGCCGTCCGGCTTCTCCAGGACGCGGAAGCCGCACGCCTCCTGTCTCTTGAGGAGCCACCCCATCTGGTGCGCCGGGGTGAGGTGCGCGGTGCGCTTGGTCGGCTCGTCGTCCTTGCGGCGGGCGTGGTGGACCGGGTTGGCGGTGAGCCGGAACGCCCACTTGTCGCCGGTGGTGAGCCGGTCGAGGAGCGGGCCGTAGGGACGGCTCTGCCAGCCGGGTTCGGCCGGGTCGGCGGCGGCCGCCGCGGGCCAGCCCGCCTGTTCGACGAGGTGGGTCAGGTCGGGCCGACCTGGGCTGACGACGTACAGCACGACCTCGGCCCGGGCGGTCTGGTCGAGTCGCCACAACACGCGGGGGGTCTCGGGCGCGGGTGCGTCCGAAGGCAGCAGTCCGGGGAAGGACGACATGACGGCGGCGTGCAGTGCCTGCGGCGAGGAGAGGAGGCGCCGGGCTCCGGGGCGCGCGGTGTTCACGCGGAAGCGGGTGAGGAACATCAGGCGCTCTCTTCGTCCAGGGCATCGAACGGGTCGTGCCGCGGCACCTGCCGGGCAAGCGGGTTGGGGAGGCGCACACCCTCGCTGAGCTGGGTACGCAGGGCGTGGCGGCGGTGTGCGGCGGCGAAGCTGAGCGGTTGGTCGCGCAGGATGTCGGCGGCCTGCTGCTCGTCGTTCCCTGCCTCGCGCAGCACGGTCAGCTCGATGTCGTCGCGGTCGCGGAACTGCCTGCGGTACCAGGCGGACGCCTGCCACGGGATCTCGCGCAGCACGTCCATCAGATCGCCGTCGTCGCGCAGGCCGAGTTCGACGGGCTGGGCGGGCGGGCAGGAACGGCGGCCGAGGAACGGCGCGTACACGGGGGCGCGCAGCGCGGCGTGCATCTCGGCCAGGAGCGTGCGGTCGCCTTCGAGGGCGGCGACGAAGACGGCGTCGGCGAGGTAGTAGCGCTCGGACAGCGGCATGGACTTGCCGGTGACGTCATGGTGGGCGGTGTGGAAGTCGCGTATCCGGGTGCCGGGTTGGTCGATCCGTACGCCGAACCTGAGCGCGGCCAGTGGTGCCAGCCTGTCGTCGTCTCCGCGCTCGATACCGGCGGCGGCGGCGAGCATGCCGACGACGCCGCTTTTGGTCGGCGCGGACTCGGTGGTGCGGCGGGTGAAACGGGCCGACGCCCCCCAGGACTGCAGGGGGCCGGCGAGCCGAAGGGTGAGCACGCTCATGCGGGCTTCTCCAGGCGTTCGGCGACGGCCTGGCCGACGGCGGCGACGAGTTCGCCGATGTTCTGCGACTCGCTGCCGATCCCGGCGAGCTTCTGCGTGTTCGGACCGACGCGCAGCACCCAGGTGATGGTGGAGTCCTCATCGCCGTAGGCGCGTTCGATGTCGGGGATGTACTCCGCCAGACGCTCGGACGCTTCGCGGACGTGGCCGCCCGTCTCGCTGCGGACAGGGTCCTCGAAGGCGGCGACGAAGCTGACGGGCCGGGTGGTGCGCAGCTTGACGATCACGGCGTCGGGCAGGGTGTGGTGGCCGAACGTGTTGATCTTGCCGGTGGGCAGGGAGGCGACGAAGCCGTGGACGAAGGCCTCTACGGCACGGCGCACCGGGTCGGTGCGCGGCTCGTCCTCCCTCAGGCCCTGTCCCAGGTTGGCGGCGAGCTGGTGGACGCCGAGCGCTGCGTATCGGTAGAGCGTCGCGGAGTTGAAGTCGACGGTGCCGATCATGCCGGCACCGGTCTCGGCGTCGGTGTTCTCGTCGTCGACTGCGGTGTAGTAGTCGGACTCGTTCTCGACACGGTGCACGCTGATGGCGTGGGCGACCTGGACGGCGGCGTCGACGTTGATGTCGGGGGCGTCGGCGACCATCCGGCCGAAGAGCGCGATGTCGACGGAGTGCCGGCTGTCGGCGATCTCTTTGGCCCGGTCCTTGTTCTTCTTGTCCTTCAGGTACGCGGTGATGTCGGCGGCGCCGTCGACGGCGAGGCGGGCCAGGCCGTCGAGCTGGCGGGCGCTGAGGAACACCAGGTACTTCGCCTCGGGCGCCGGGACCGGCTCGTCCTCCTTGGCTGCGCCGGCCTTGCGCTTGGGGACCTCGGTCTTCAGTCCGGTGGCTTTGACCGTCTCGTCCGCGATGCGCAGGACGGCCTCCGCTGTGAGCGAGGGGTCGAGGGCGGCGATCCGGTCGGCGACCGCCTCCACGATCTTCTTGCTGCGTACGCCGAGTTCGCTCGCGTCCAGCAGGTGCTCGTCCTTGAAGTAGGTGCGGGTGGCGCGCTTCCATGCCTGGCTGGAGACACGGGCGCGCGGCACTCCCCCGTAGACCGCGGTCTTCGGCGCACCGGTGTCGTCGCGGTTGAGGTTGCTGGGCGGCACGGTCTGCAGGGCGTGCACGTCGAGGAAGATGCGGTTCACGAGGCGTCCTTGTCGGTGTCCGTGGAGCTGGTGGTGTCGGTGACGGTGGCCGGGTCGGCGGCGGAGGGCTCAGCGACGTCCTTGGGCTTGTCGTGCCAGGCGTGGAAGGAACGGCCCCATTCCCTGCGGACGGTGTCCGCGCCGCCGGGCCGCTGCCAGGTGTAGAGCTGTCCGGCGAGCAGCGCGTAGTCGAGTTCGACACCCTCGCGACGCAGCAGGACGACGATGTCGCGCAGCCGCTGGGCGAGGTTGGCGAGGTCGGGGGCGGTGCCGGCGCGGACCAGGCGCTTGTGCACGGGCTCGTCGATCTCGCCGGGGTTCATCATCCGGCGCACCGCGGCTCCGACGCCCCGGCGGCGGCCAGGCCGGTCGGTCTGGTGCATGCCGGTCGAGCGGGACTGCTGGTGCAGCGCGTAGAGGGTGAGTGCGACGTGCAGGGCGTCCTCGGCGCGGACCAGCTCGCTCTCGCTCATCGGCCGGGCTCCGTCAGGATTCTCGTGCAGGGGGCCGGTGTCGATGAGGCTCCACAGGTCGGGCAGCTGCCCGGCCTCGCGCCCGGCGCCGCGTCGGAGCCGGGCGAGGGCTCCGACGGCTTGGGACTGATCGGCGAGGTAGCCCCGCTGCAGGTCGGCGATGCGGGCGGCGGCAAGCCGGGCGACCCGTTCGCGTGGGGTGGCAGGTGCGGTGACGGTGGTCATGCGGGTGCCTTCACGGTGGTCTCGGGAGCCGGTGCTGTGTCCGCGTCCGGCGGTGTTTCGGTGGAGTCGTGGCGCCCCAGGGCCTTGTGCAGAGCGGAGCGGAACCACTTGTCGGCGAGGGCGGAGTTGAGCCACTCGCTGCCGCGCTTGAGTTCGACGGTCCGGCCCTGCCAGGCCGCGTCGCCCGCCGCGCTCATGAGCCGGTCGCCGAGTCGGCCGACGATGTCGTGGACCTGCAGCTGCCAGTCGGCGCGTTGTGCATAGGGGTCCTCGGCGTCGGCCAGGCGGACGAGCCAGGTCCGGTAGGGCGCCTCGAGCAGCCCGAAGGCGAGGTTGCGCGCACCGGCGCGGGGGCCTTCCGTCTCGGTGCCGGCCGCCCGGGCCAGGTTGGTTGCGAGGTCACCGAGCGCGTTGACGGCCTTGTCGGCGTCCCCGACGGCGTCGACGGCCTGTTGGGCGTAGTGCCGGTCGCCGTGGTGGAGGAGGACGACGCCCATGGAGATGTGGTCGTCGACGATCTCGTCGATGACGGACTGCTGGGTGCCGTAGCGCGCGCCGACGATCCGGGCGCGGACGAGGAAACCCCGTTCCAACTCGCCTCCCGTGACCAGACGGGCGACCCACTCCAGGATCCCCGGCCGCAGATAGGGCACGGCCTCCGGTCCCTGGGTGTTGCCGGCCTCGTTCGCGATCAGGGAGCCGATCCCGCGCCAGGCGGAGCGCTCGGGGTCGTGTTCGCGCGGCAGGTAGACCACGGCCTCGCGCAGCTTCTTCTCCTGGGCAGGGCTGCGCCGCCAGGCCGTCATCGGTTCGCGGTTGTGCCGGTTGCGCGCGGTGAGGGGATCGCCGTAGCCGAGGACGATTCCGTGCACCCCGTCCGCGTCGAAATGGAGTCGCAGACGCCGTGTCTGCCAGGTGTAGAGGTCCCTTACGCCGGTGGGGGCGCGCTCGGCGCCGCCGGGGCCGCAGGGCTCGCGCCGCCACGCAGGAGCGTCGCCGTCGCCGAACTCCAGGCCCCCGGTGTCGGCAGCCACCAGATTCAGCAGCAGGGTCTGCCGCAGGTCGGCGCCTTCGACGAAGACACCGCCGAGATTGCCTGCCCATCCGACGCCGAGCGGGTACACCTTGCCGCCCTTGACGCGCTCGTCGCCCTCCACCCCGGTCTTGATGCCGGAGGTGTCGTAGGCATGGGTGTGGACGACCCAGCGGGCGGCCTCGGCGAAGGTCAGCCGGTCGACGGTGGGCATGCGGGCTGTGAAGAAGGGCTCCCCGTTGGGGACATCGGCCACGATGCGGTTGAGAGAGAACACGTCGTCGTTCGCCGTCCGCAGCCCGGCGGTCTGGAGGAACGGCGCGTGGGCGTCCAGCAGGTCGAACCGGCCGCGGTGTGCGTCGAGGTATGCCTCCACAGGTTCGAAGCACCGCTCGTCGGACCACAGGTCCGACCACGCCTCGATGTCCCGCGGTCCCTCGAGTGCGTCGTGGGCGACGGCAAGCAGCAGGCGCACCAGGGCGAACTCCTGCGTGGGCAGGTCCCCGACGATCCGCCGCAGACCGGCTGCCTGCGCGAACACCTCGCGCAGTGACAGCTCGTCCTGGGAGCCGTCACGTCTGAGAACCGGGATCCACGGACGGGTGGTCAGGTCGAACGACAGGATGCCGTCACCGGCCCCTTCGCTGGATTCAGGCACGGGTCACCTCGAGGCCGTCGCTCTTGCTGTATCGGAGGGAGAAGCCTGCCAGGTGGGTCCGACAGTCCTCGTCGAGCGGGAGAATCAGCTGGTCCGCGAGCCAGTGGCTGTCCTTCACCTGCCAGGCGGGTACGTGGAGTTCCTCGAGCTCGTCGATCGCCTTGTCCATGACGTCGGCGTAGCTGAACTGGATCGGCAGCCGCAGCCCGCAGGTCGCCGCGGTGCGGGCGGCAAGGGCCGTCGGCACCTGGTCGGTGGGCAGTGCGAGTCCCGCGAGCGCGCGGTCCCTGCGGTCGGGTTCGAGCCACGGCACCGTGGCCAGCGTCCCGTCGGCCCGCCGCTGCACGACGACGACCTCCAGGCTCTCCCGGCTGTCGCGTACCTGGGCCTTGCCGGCCCGGGTGTCGTCCGCGTCGCCGACGCCCGCCGCGACCCATCCGAACAGGGGCCTTCCGGGTCTGGCTGCGGCGTCGAGCCGAAAGGCCGCGGCCCGTTCGGCCTGGTCCGCGCGGTGCTCCTCGTGCCGCGTGCGTGCCGCCTCCAGCGCCTCGGCCCAGCGGGGCGGGCCGTCGTGGTCGGCGGCGTACGCCTGCTGCACAAGCGGGCTGATGTCGGCCGGCAGTCGTACGGGACGCTGCGGACCCCCGTCGAGGTGCGGCAGCAGGGCGGCCGCGGAACGCAGCAGCGCGTGCGCCCCGTACACGGCGACCGAACCCCTCACCGGTTCGGGAACCTCCTGCGTCCAGTCGACTCCGGTGACCAGGCAGCGCGCCGTGCGCAGCCGCGCAGGACGGTCGGTCTGATCCTCGCCGCCCCGCACATGGCGGTGCAGGCGCCCTGTTCGCTGGAGCAGGAGGTCGACCGGTGCGAGGTCGGTGACCAGCAGGTCGAAGTCGACGTCGAGAGACTGCTCGGCGACCTGGCTGGCGACGACGATATGCGCTTCCTCGGGCCGTCCGTCGGCCTTGCCCGGAGGGCCGAACCGCCTCAGCAGGTCTGCGTCCTTGGCGGCGCGGTCGACATCGATGAAGCAGGAGTGGGCGACGGTCACGGCCGCGTCTCCGAACCGCTGCCGCAGTGCACTCGCCGCCTCGAGAACGCGGCGGACGGTGTTGCGGACGACGAGGACGCAGCCTCCGTCCGCGAGTTCCTCCTCGAGCCGGTCGGCGAGCACTTCGAGGTCGTCCTCGATGCGCTCCAACTCGACGTCGGTTGTGCGGGCGGAGGCCGTCGGACGGCGCATGACGGGCGTGCCGCCGGGGGTGACGGCCGTCAGGAGCGGGTAGTCGCCGGCCTCGGCGACAGCGTCGAACGCTGCCGCTGCCTCGTCTGTCGCCGTGCCCGCGTACGCCTCGGCGAGCTCGCGCCGCCTGCCTGCGGGCAGCGTCGCGGACAGCACCACCACAGGGACGCGGTAGGCACCGAGCCACGACAGCACCCGGTCGAGGTAGACGCTCATGTACGTGTCGTAGGCGTGCGCCTCGTCGATGACCACGACCTTCCCGGCGACCGCGAGGTGACGCATCGCCAAGTGGCGGCTCTTGAGCCCGGCGAACAGCAGTTGATCGATCGTGCCGGCGACGAACGACGACAGCATGGCCTTCTTGCGACCGCGCAGCCAGGCGTGCGCGACGAGCTCTGCGGGAGCTTTGCGGCTCGGGCGCGAGAGCCGCTGCCGGTCCTGCTCCTCGGGCGCGTCCAGGTCGACCGCGACGATCCGCCGACTCTGCCCCATCAGATCGGCGAAGTCCTCGTTGAGCGCGGCCTTGGAGTGGGCGAGGAGTACCGAGTAGCTGGTGCCCTGCTCGGCGGGCAGCCGGTCGAGCCAGTCCAGCAGCCGGGGGAACATCGCGTTGCCTGTGGCCATCGTGGGCAGTGCGAAGAAGACGCCGCCCGCCCCGGAGCGTGCCGCAAGGATCTCGGTGGCTGCCAGGGCGGCCTCCGTCTTCCCCTCCCCCATCGGCGCCTCGATGACCATCAGTCCCGGCTCGTCCATCGTCCGGGCCAGCTCGACGGCTGCCTCCTGCACGGGCCGCACCTTCGCACCCGTCGGCAGGGCGAAGCGTGCCGCGAACAGCTCTTGGGCATCCTGGGTCGGCTCCTCAGGACACCATGGGCCGGGCAGGTTCAGCCCGCGCCAGGCGGCGGCCAGACGTTCGGCACCGCTGCGGGGAACCTCCAACGGGTAGTACGGGAACAGGTCCTGATTGCTCGCGATCCAGTCGGAGACGATGACCAGCGCCGTCAGCAGCACCTGCACCGGCTGCGGCAGCTTCACCGTCCGCCAGGCGCCCAGACGCTCGTCCGCGCCGAACTCCCGCGCGCACGCCTCGAGCAGCTCCTCCTGCACTCGGTGCCACGCGTCGCGGCTCTTGCCCGGTGTTCGCAGCAGTTGGGGGTGATTGTCGAGCGCGTTGATCTGGCCGTGCTCGGGCGGCACCCCGTGGTGCCCGCCCACCGTCACGGTGAACTGGCCGGTCTGCTTGACCGTCCAGCCGTGCCGCTCCTCCAGCCACTCCCCCAGCAGCACCTGCCCGGCCAGCCCGTGCGGCGCGAGCCGCCGGTCCGGGCCCATCGCCGACTGGGATCGCATCTCCAGACCGCCGTGCCGCATGCGCTGCGCCAACGACTCGACTTGGCAGGCGAAGGCCGGCGTCGCCTTCCCGATGTCGTGCACACCGGCGAGCCACACGGCGAGCCGCCGGGCGTCGGCCTCTCCGTCGGGCAGAGCGTCGGCGATCAACTTCCGTACGCTCCCGGGCATCCACTCGTCCCACAGCCGCCCGGCGACGGCGGCACTGTCCTCCATGTGCCGCCACAGCGGCAGCCATCTCTCGGTGTCCCGGTCGTGCTTGGCCCATACGGTCAGCACCGGCCCGTCCAGCCTGGCGCGCAGGCCCTTACGGCAGGCCCCCTCGTCTGTCATGCCAGATGAATACAGGCAAACCATGAGTCGTGAAAGTCACATGAGGAAAATACGGAGAACTTGTCTCCGATTGTGCCGATCTCCTCACAACTACCGGGCGTGGCCCGTAGTGTTGATCTCTTCGACCCAGCCGCCGGGCGGAGCAGAGCAAGAAGGAATCAACAAATGCCCCATTTGCCGGTTTCTTTGAAAGTGAGTGAAACCACGGCCACGCGGCGGTAAACCTGCAGGTCGCGCAGTCTGCTCCCCGCACCCGCGGGGATGGTCCCTGCGCCACACGGTCTGCCACAACTGCGAGCACCTGCTCCCCGCACCCGCGGGGATGGTCCCGCCTGGCCACCAAGGCGGACGACGTGTCCGTCCTGCTCCCCGCACCCGCGGGGATGGTCCCACCTCGTGCGTGTTGCCCTGCCAGCCGTCGGCCTGCTCCCCGCACCCGCGGGGATGGTCCCAGCTCGCCGAACTCGACGAGCCGTACGGCAAGCTGCTCCCCGCACCCGCGGGGATGGTCCCCCCGCGTACGCCGCGGTACGGGCAGCGATGAACTGCTCCCCGCACCCGCGGGGATGGTCCCCACACCCGGAACCACACCCGGAACCACCCGGACTGCTCCCCGCACCCGCGGGGATGGTCCCTCGTCGAGCGCGCGCTGCGACGCCTGCCGGCGGCTGCTCCCCGCACCCGCGGGGATGGTCCCTGGCAGTCGGGCTGGTCGCACAGGAGGAGCAGCTGCTCCCCGCACCCGCGGGGATGGTCCCTTGTCGACGGAGTTGCTCTGGAGCTGGAGGAGCTGCTCCCCGCACCCGCGGGGATGGTCCCGAAGCAAGAACGGTGCTGGCGGGACTTCCCAACTGCTCCCCGCACCCGCGGGGATGGTCCCGTGTCCTTCCGCCTCCTCCTCGAACACGAACGCTGCTCCCCGCACCCGCGGGGATGGTCCCCTCACCACCCTCGCCGAAGCCCTACGCACACCCTGCTCCCCGCACCCGCGGGGATGGTCCCTTCCCGCGGTACGCCCAAAGGTCGATCGGCTCCTGCTCCCCGCACCCGCGGGGATGGTCCCGGTGATGGACTCGTGAACATCTGACGTTCAACCTGCTCCCCGCACCCGCGGGGATGGTCCCTCACCGCAGCCGGCTGGCACATCGTCCCCGCCCTGCTCCCCGCACCCGCGGGGATGGTCCCGACCAGTGGCAGCGGATCACCGTCTCCTGGACCTGCTCCCCGCACCCGCGGGGATGGTCCCCGGGCGGCGCTGGGCGGGATGATCGGCTTCAACTGCTCCCCGCACCCGCGGGGATGGTCCCGATTGCATGGACGGCGGAAAACCCGAATCAGGCTGCTCCCCGCACCCGCGGGGATGGTCCCCAAACGGCACGTTTTGCCGAGGGGTCGTTTGCCTGCTCCCCGCACCCGCGGGGATGGTCCCTGGTCGGACACAACTATCCGCATCCTCGGGTACTGCTCCCCGCACCCGCGGGGATGGTCCCTGATCACTGCTGGACTCGTCATCGTGGCCTACCTGCTGCCCGCACCCGCGGGGATGGTCCCGATCGCCTGGCATTCCGGCGACGCACTCATTTCCTGCTCCCCGCACCCGCGGGGATGGTCCCGTCGCCGCTCAGGGGCCAGCCCGAGGACGTTCCTGCTCCCCGCACCCGCGGGGATGGTCCCCCTGTACGCCACGCCACACAGGAAGCTTTCCTCTGCTCCCCGCACCCGCGGGGATGGTCCCACCCGCCCCTACGAGCGGGCATTGCGGCGTGTCTGCTCCCCGCACCCGCGGGGATGGTCCCACGTGGTTTCGTCGGTCTCCGTGCCCCTTCGGCTGCTCCCCGCACCCGCGGGGATGGTCCCTCACAGGTTGGGTGCCCTAGACGCACGGGGGCCCTGCTCCCCGCACCCGCGGGGATGGTCCCGCGAACGGCTCCGCCGCGCGCAGGGACTGACGCTGCTCCCCGCACCCGCGGGGATGGTCCCTACAACCGCAACCCCCAACGCACCACCGTTCTCTGCTCCCCGCACCCGCGGGGATGGTCCCCCCGTGGTGCCCTTCGCGAGGGCCTCCTCCAGCTGCTCCCCGCACCCGCGGGGATGGTCCCTGCGTGGGCCTGTGGCAGATCAACGTTCCCGTCTGCTCCCCGCACCCGCGGGGATGGTCCCATCGGCGGCCGCCCCGTCCGTTCCCGCGGTGACTGCTCCCCGCACCCGCGGGGATGGTCCCCGCATGAGCAGCATCCGGGTCGGTGTCCGCCTCTGCTCCCCGCACCCGCGGGGATGGTCCGCCTCGGCCGCACAGCAGTCGTTGAACGGGCCGCTGCTCCCCGCACCCGCGGGGATGGTCCCCTGTCGCTGCGGCGGCCGGGCCAGTCCGAGGACTGCTCCCCGCACCCGCGGGGATGGTCCCCCAGGGCCGCCGCCGTACGCGGCTGGAGGGTCTCTGCTCCCCGCACCCGCGGGGATGGTCCCGACCCCATCGGCACACCTCAACACACAGGAATCTGCTCCCCGCACCCGCGGGGATGGTCCCCCGACTCGGGCAGATCACCACCAGCCTGCCCGCTGCTCCCCGCACCCGCGGGGATGGTCCCGCCCGTGACTTCCTGGCCGCGATCGACCCGGCCTGCTCCCCGCACCCGCGGGGATGGTCCCGCTCCGGGGTCCGGCCAGTCGCGAAGGGACTGGCTGCTCCCCGCACCCGCGGGGATGGTCCCGCTCCGGGGTCCGGCCAGTCGCGAAGGGACTGGCTGCTCCCCGCACCCGCGGGGATGGTCCCCGGCGGCGGCGGATACGTCAACGTCCGCTTCCCTGCTCCCCGCACCCGCGGGGATGGTCCCAGGCCACGCCAGCCACCGTTGTACGACTCGGCCTGCTCCCCGCACCCGCGGGGACGGCCCTGGTTGAGGACAAGCCCTACAGGGGCTGTCCGGCCCGGTCGACGATGCCACTGTTGATGAGGGCTACGGAAGTCACAACGGTGCCGGCCTTGCCCCAGGCGTTGTCCTTCAACAGAACCGTGCGCTCGCCCAGGAGACGTGCCGTGCCCTTGTCGAAGATCCACTCGGTGCGTTCACCGTCGTGCTCCCTGGCGACCGCCACCCCGTGGCGCCCGGCGGCGTCCACCGCGTCAGGGACGACAACGACCCCGGGGATGAGGGCACCTGCGCGGTACAGAGCCGCGGCGGTCGCAGGGGGTGTGACCGAGTTGCGCAGCAGATCGCCGATCGTGACGAAGGCCTCCTGGTCCGGGCCGGTCGTGGAGTCCGAGCCAGCCCCGTGGTTCCTCTCCGCGTCTGCGTAGATCCGCTTGAGCAGGGCGTAGGGATCTGTCGGCAGGGTGGCGAGAAAGGTGTACGTGGGTGAGTTCAGGTTCCCCTGGCCCGGGATGCCCGGCAACAAGTCGTCCTCGTCGCCCTTGCGCTGCAGCGTGCGCTTGCTGCCGTCCACCGATGTCCACTGCTCCATGCCCTCGTCTTCGCGCAGGAGCTCCATCCGACCGTCCTTGTTCTCGGACAGGACCGACGTATGACCAACCGTCTTGACGTACGTGTACTGCTCGGCGCGCGGCGGCTTCTGGGGCTTCGCCTCGGCGGCCAGGGCCGCCCTCTCCAGCAGTTGCACAGACGCCGCGGACGCCGGCGGCAGGTTCTGTGGAGTGGGGGTTTTCCCGAAGCCGAGGCTGAGGACGGTGACGGTCGCGCCGACGGCCACTGCCGTACCCAGGGAGTAAGCCATGCGCCGTCGCAAGCGCGGCGCATGGCGGGGAGCGGCCTCCCGCGTCTGCCTGTCGATTTCGTTCAGGAAGTGCTCACGGCGGGCGTGCATTCGGTCGGGCGCTGGCTCCGGCCAGGGAACGGGTGGCAGGAGCCGGCTCTCCTGCTCACGCTCGTACCGTTCCCGCTGCTCCGGATTCATCGTTTGCTCCTCCCGTGGGACGCACGGGCTGCGACCACCCGACTGTCCGACATGTGTCCGCTGCCGGTTCGCGGTTCCCTGGCCTGCGCATCGGGATCAAGCTCCTCGTCGACGAACCGACGCAGCTTCTCCCTCGCCCGCGACAGGCGGGAGCGTACGGTCCCCACGGGGATGCCCAGGGCTTCGGCCGCCGCGTACCCGAGGTCGGCCCAGACGACCAGGGTGAAGACCTCACGTTCGCTGCGCTTCAGGCGGTGGAGCGCTCTGGCCGCCGCGGCCAGGCGCTGTGCGTCGACCAACTGCCCGACCACCTCGTTCGAAAAGTCGGGGAGCACTTCGGGGGGTGGCAGACGCGACACCGCTGCCCTGTGCCGACGTGCTGCCCGGGCGGTGTTCCGCATCACGTTGGTTGCGATGCCCAACAACCACGCGCGAACGCTCCTGACTTCCTCGCGCAGCTTGTCACGTAACCGCCAAGCCTCCAGAAACGTGAGCGACATGACGTCCTCGGCGAGGGCCCAGTCGCCCGTCGTCCGGACGGCATGGGCGTAGACCACGCGCGCATGCTGGTCGAAGATCTCGGCGAACGCAGCCCGATCGCCAGAGCGGACCCGTTCATTCAATGAGGGCTCCACACCCACAAGTGTCCGCACAGCCGAATCGGTTCCACCTCACCTCCGCCGAAGGCTGCCGTGCCTGACGACGGCCGGACGCGTTGTTGTCGACGCATCAAGGCGTCACCAACAGAAGCCCGGCCGGTCCTGGCGGTGCGCTGCATCGCCGTCACGTCGACCGGCAGCACCGTCACGCCGGCCATCGACGGGGAGAGAGGCCGGCTCGTCCAGCCGGAGCAGCGCTTCTTCCACCAGCCGTTCTTCCAGCAGCCGTCCCTCGGCTGTGGACGTCGAGCGCGGTGGCGCGGCGTTCAGTCTCGGTACGGCACCACAGGCCACGCCCGCTCGACTGTCGCCTCGGGGTCGGAGGTGCGTCGGAGGTAGTTCTGCAGCGACGCCGCCTGTTCCGCCGCCGCCCGGACCTGGAGGTCGTGAAGGTCCGCCAGCGCGATGGACCCTATGGCCGAGTGCCGGGCCCCCATCCGCCGTGCCGCGCGTGCTGCCGCGAGGGCGTCCGCGACCGCGTTGTGGGCCTCGTCGAGTGTGACGCCGTAGTGCTCGCAGAGGGCTTGGAGGGTTCTCCTGCCCTTGCGGTACCGGTCGGCGTGCTTGTCCAGGACCAAGGGGTCGATGACTGGTGCCGGCCTTCCGCTCAACCGCTTGACCAGTGGTTCGATCCCGTACCGCCGGCATTCACGGTCCAGCAGCGACAGGTCGTACCGCGCGTTCATCACCACGAGCGGCGTTCCCGAGCACAAGGCTTCCGCGAGCGTTTGCGTGATCTCTTCGACGGCGGGGCCGGCGGGCGCGCCGTGCGCGCGGGCATGGTCCGTCGAGATGCCGTGGATCGCGGCGGCCTGGGCCGGGATGACGTCCCCGGGTCGAGGAGCCATGTCCGCTCCTGCGACACCCGCCCGTCCGGCTCCGTCGTCACGACCGCGGCGGTGACGATCCGGTCGGTTTCGATGTCGGTGCCGGTGGTCTCGAGGTCGAAGGCCACCATCGGCCCGCTGATCCAGCTCACCGCAGGGCCCCGCTCGTCCGTACGCGGTGAGGCCCCTGTCGCGTGGCCGGGCCGCGGACGGCCTCGGTCACTGTGCGGGCGTCGCTCGGTGCGGTCGTCGCCGGATCGAAGCCGACGGGCAGGTCGCGGTGCCAGGACATGGTGCCCCCTTCTCGGTGGTGCGGTGGTGCTTCCCCCAGTTGACGACCACTCTCGCACGCGCCACTGACAGCGGGTTCGGGCCGGGCTTCAGGACACCGGGCGCGAGTCGGACCAGACGGACTCGAACTCCTCGCGGTATGTCTGGAAAAGTCCGGTCTCCGCTTCCTGCTCGGCGCGCACCACCGAGCGTCCCCCGCCCCTGAGCACCAGCACCGGCGCTTCCATGCCGCGGGCCCGCCGAAGGTAGGACTGGACGACGGCGAGGCCGTCGGGGCCGTCGCCGTCGACGAGGTACGCGGTGAAGCGAGGGGTCTCGTCGAAGACCTGGATCTCGAAGGCCCCCGGGTCACGCAGGCGGGAGCGGACGCGTCGCACATGGAGGATGTTCATCTCCACCGTGCGGCTCAGCTCGCCCTTGCGTATGCCCAGTTCACGTTCTCGGCGTTTGACGGCGCTGCTGGCGGGGTTCAGGAAGAGCAGCCTGATCCGGCAGCCCGACTCGGCGAGGTGGACGAGTCTGCGGCCTGAGAAGTTCTGCACCAGCAGGTTCAGGCCTATCCCGATCGCGTCGAGGCGGCGCGCGCCGCCGAAGAGGTCCTCCGCGGGCAGCTGGCGCTGGAGTCGGACGCGGTCGGGGTGGACGGAGACGACGTCCGCGTACCGGTCGCCGACCAGGTCCTCGACCGCGTCGACACGGAGCCGGTCCGCGGACGGTACGCCGGCGCCGTTGCCGAGTATTTCCAGGAGCCGTGACGAGGCCCGCTCGGCCTGGGCGAGCACCGCCTCGTTGAGGGCGCGGTTGCGGGACACGACGTTGCGGGCGACCTCGAGTTCGTCGAGCGCCAGCTCGACGTCGCGCCGGTCGTCGAAGTACGGCTCGAAGCACGGCCAGTGCTGGACCATGAGCTCGCGCAGCTGCGGGAGGGTGAGGAAGGACAGCACGTTGTCGTCCGCCGGATCGAGCAGATAGCCCTTGCGGCGGGACACCTCCCGTACGGCCACCGCCCGCTGCACCCACTCCTGACCGGCCGGACCGGCCGCGGCGACCACCCAGTCGTCGCCGTGCACGGGCTCGTAGATGGGGCGCAGCACGGCGGCCACGACCGCACGCAGCCGCTGCTCGACCAGATTCAGCCAGATGTAGGCGCGGCCGGCCCGCTGGGCACGGGTGCGCACCTCGCTCCAGGCGTCCGCGCCCCAGTCCAGCTCGGCACCGATCTCCATCGGCCGCGCGAGCGACACCGCTCCTGGCGGGGCCTCGGCGGAGTCTCCCCCCTCATGACCCGTGTCACCGGGGGGTAGCTCCAGCCCTCCCGAGCTCACCCGCGCACCGCCTTCTGCCTTTGAACACGCTCGTCTTCAACGATCAAGGAAGCCTACTCCGGGAGCGGGAGGCGGTGCAGCAGGATCCGTGGGGAGTTTGGCCAACTCGCGTAAAGATGGGCCTTGTTCTCGGTTTCACGAGCTTCCCGGAGTGAGGGGATTCATAGCATTGACGACGCCTCGGACTCTTCGGACGCCGAATCGGGCACGTCGCGGGCGGAGGGGGCGGGCACCTCGCGCGCAGAGGAGGCGGGCAGGGCGCGGGCCGGTGGCGCGGGCGGAGCGACCAGGGCGTCGGAGCGGCCGGCACGCCGCAGGGCGTCCGCGACGAATCCGTCGGCCTTCAGTTCCTCCACAAGCTCCCGGAGGAAGCGGACGGTCTCCGGCCGCCGGGTCCTGGTCGTGCCGACCGCCTGCCCGATCTCCATGAACCGGCCCTCGACCAGCCGGTATTCGGGGTGTTCCGCGACGAACTCGGCCATGGGCTGCCTGATCCCCGCGGCCGCCTCCAGCCCTTGGGCGCGGAACGCGTCGACTCCGTCGTCCCCGTCAGCCCCGCGCACGACGTCCGCGTACTGAAGGGTGCGGGAGAGGAAGAGGTCGTACGCCGAGCCCCGCTTCACGCCGATGCGCACGCCCGCCCGGTCGACTTCGGCGGCGGTCGTGAAGGGCGATTCGACGGGTACGGCGTAAACGCCCTCGATGACGACGTACGGCGCGGTGAACGCGACCGCGGCCTCGCGCGCGGGCTCCACGGCGAGAAAGCAGACGTCGGCGCGGCCGGCGGCCATCGCCTCGTACGACTTGCGTGCCGCGTCGAAGCAGTGGAGTTCCACCGGAAGGTCCAGCCGAGCGCCGATCTCCCGTGCGATGTCGACGGTGACACCGAACGGCGCTTCCGGCGTGCCCTGGGCGAGTACCGGGTTTCCGAGATTGATCGAGGCCCGGAGTACCCCGTTCGGCGCCAGATCCCCGGCGGTGCCTGCTGTCGTCGCCCTCATGGCGGTGGAGTCTATGCGCACCGCCGCGCGCGCGTCCCGTGAACGGTCTGTGGCGGACTCACCCGGTAGGACCGCCCGAAGTCCTAGGAGCTTGCCCCAGTTTGGGGGAGGATCTTGTCCGAGTACCTCCCATTACCCGGATCAGAATGGAAGAGTCGAATCTATGCAGGTCTGGCCGGGACAGGCGTACCCCCTCGGCGCCACGTACGACGGCGCCGGCACCAACTTCGCGGTGCACTCGGAGGCGGCGCACCGGATCGAGTTGTGTCTGCTGCACGACGACGGCTCGGAGACGGCTGTCGAACTGCGCGAGACCGACGCGTTCGTACGGCACGCGTACCTGCCGGGCATCATGCCTGGTCAGCGCTACGGCTTCCGGGTCCACGGCCCGTACGAGCCGGCGCGTGGGCAGCGCTGCAACTCCGCGAAATTACTGCTTGATCCGTACGCGCGTGCGATCAGTGGTTCGATCGAGTGGAACGAGTCCGTCTACGGCTACCACTTCGGCCGGCCGGACTCCCGCAACGACCTCGACTCCGCGCCGCACACCATGACGTCGGTGGTCGTCAACCCGTACTTCGACTGGGGCGACGACCGGCTGCCGCGCACCGACTACCACCGCACGGTGATCTACGAGGCCCATGTGAAGGGCCTGACGATGCTGCACCCGGAGCTCCCACCAGAGCTGCGCGGCACCTACGCCGGGCTCGCCCATCCCGCCGTCATCTCCCACCTCACGGAACTGGGCGTGACGGCTCTCGAGTTGATGCCCGTCCACCAGTTCGTCAACGACCACCGTCTGGTCGACGCGGGGCTGAACAACTACTGGGGCTACAACACCATCGGCTTCTTCGCCCCGCACAACTCGTACGCCTCCTGGGGCGACCGGGGCGAGCAGGTCCTCGAGTTCAAGCAGGCGGTGCGAGCGCTGCACCAGGCGGGCATCGAAGTCATCCTCGACGTGGTCTACAACCACACCGCGGAGGGCAACCACCTCGGCCCCACGCTCTCCTTCCGCGGCCTGGACAACGAGTCGTACTACCGGCTCACCGAGGACCGCCGCTACTACATGGACACCACCGGCACCGGGAACTCGCTGCTGATGCGCAGTCCCCATGTGCTGCAGCTGATCATGGACTCGCTGCGTTACTGGGTGACGGAGATGCACGTCGACGGCTTCCGCTTCGATCTCGCCGCGACCCTCGCCCGTCAGTTCCACGAGGTGGACCGGCTGTCGTCGTTCTTCGACCTGGTGCAGCAGGACCCGGTGGTCAGCCAGGTGAAACTGATCGCCGAGCCGTGGGACGTGGGCGAGGGCGGCTACCAGGTGGGGAACTTCCCGCCGCTGTGGACCGAGTGGAACGGCAAGTACCGCGACTGCGTACGGGACCTGTGGCGGGGCGAACCGCGCACCCTCGCCGAGTTCGCGTCCAGACTGACCGGCTCCTCCGACCTGTACCAGGACGACGGCCGGCGCCCGCTGGCCTCGATCAACTTCACCACCTGCCACGACGGTTTCACCCTGCACGACCTCGTCTCCTACAACGACAAGCACAACGAGGCCAACGGCGAGAACAACCGTGACGGCGAGAGCCACAACCGCTCGTGGAACTGCGGGGCGGAGGGCGAGACCGACGACGAGGGCGTGCTGGAGCTGCGCGAGCGGCAGATGCGCAACTTCATCGCGACGCTGATGCTGTCGCAGGGCGTGCCGATGCTCAGCCACGGTGACGAGTTCGGGCGTACCCAGGGCGGCAACAACAACGGTTACTGCCAGGACAACGAGATCGCCTGGGTGCACTGGCCGGAACCGGGAGACGACGAGGAGGGCTCGCTGCTCGCCTTCACCAAGACGATGGTGTGGCTGCGGCGCGACCACCCCGTCTTCCGGCGGCGGCGGTTCTTCCACGGCCGGCCCGTGGAGGGCACGCACGACGAGCTGACCGACATCGCCTGGTTCACCCCGCAGGGCGACGAGATGGTCGCCAGGGACTGGCAGGCCGCGCACGCCAAGGCGCTGTCCGTCTTCCTCAACGGCCACGCGATCTCCGAGCCGGGGCCGCGTGGCGAACGGATCTCGGACGACTCGTTCCTGCTGATGTTCAACGCGAGCGCGGAGGAGCTCGACTTCACCGTGCCGGTGAGCCACGGCGAGGAGTGGCAGGTGGTGGTCGACACGGCAAGCAAGGAAGGAGTGCCTCCCGGCCACGGCCCGATGGTGGCGGCCGGCGACGAGCTGCGGCTGGTGGGGCGCAGCATGACGGTGCTGCGGCGTCCCGCGTAGGCGGCGTGCCCGGCGTACGGCATCGGAATACGGTCGTCGGCGTGCGGCATCGGATCACGGTCGCCGAGTCACGGCATCGGACTACGGTCGCAGAGCCACGGCATCGGAATCACGGTCGCCGGGTCACGGTCTCGGGTTACGCGTCGGCCAGGGGCGTCGGGGACCGTGCAACGGCGCAGGGACGCGTGGGCGTCGGCCCACGGACACCGGCGCCCGGATGCCCGGGCCGGCGCTGGACGTCCCGTGCGGTCGGGGCCCTGAGCACATCCGGCCGGATCCGGCCGCGCGACAGGCCCGGACGGGCCCGCGCGTCACCCGATCGGCCCACACCATCCGTGAGGCCGGGCGCAGGAACCCTCCGGGCCGGGTACGTATGTTCGCATGACGCCCACCTCCACGTACCGGCTCCAGCTCCAGCCCGGTTTCCCGTTCCCGGCCGCCGCGGCGGCCGTGCCGCACATAGCCGGGCTCGGCGTCTCCCATCTGCATCTGTCCCCGGTGCTGGAGGCGGTCCCCGGCTCGGTGCACGGCTACGACGTGGTCGACCACGGCCGGGTCCGTGAGGAACTGGGCGGCGAGAGGGGACTGCGTGAGCTGGCCCGTACGGCGCGCGAACACGGCATGGGTCTCGTCCTCGACATCGTCCCTAATCACATGGCCGCCACCCCGCGCCACAACCGCGCCCTGTGGGACGTGCTGCGCGAGGGCCCGCGGTCGCCGTACGCCCGCTGGTTCGACATCGACTGGGAGGCCGGCGACGGGAGGATACTGCTGCCGGTGCTCGCGGGACGCATAGGCGCCGAGATGGAGAAGATGCACGTCGAGGGGGACGTCCTGCACTACGGCGAGCAGCGCTTCCCTCTGAGGGGGTCGACGGCGACGCTGCCGACGGCCGAACTGCTGGACGCCCAGTGGTACCGCCTCTGCTGGTGGCGGCTGGCCCGCACCGAGCTCAACTACCGGCGCTTCTTCACCGTGTCCGAGCTGATGGGGGTGCGCGTCGAGGACCCCGAGGTGTTCGACGCGACCCACGCCAAGATCGTCGAACTGGTGCGGGACGGTGTCGTCGAGGGCCTTCGGGTGGACCACCCCGACGGGGTGGCGGACCCCGAGGGGTATCTGCGCCGGCTCGACGAGGCCACCGGCGGGGACTGCTGGATCGTCGTCGAGAAGATCCTCACCGGGGACGAGCCCCTGCCGGGCGACTGGGCCGTCGCCGGCACCACCGGGTACGACGCGCTGCACCGGATCGACGGCCTGTTCACGGACCCGGCCGGAGCGGCGGAACTCGCCTCGGAGCACCGCCGGTTCACCGAGGCTCCCGAGGAGCTCGGGGGCCGCTGGGAGGCGACCTCGCGGCACGCGGCGTACGAGGTGGTGGACCGTGAGCTGGCCGCCGAGACCGCGGCGCTCGTCCGTCTCGCCGGCAAGGTGTGCGCCGACGAACCCCGGCTGCGGGACCACGCGCCGTGGGCGCTACGGACGGCGCTGCGGGAGCTGCTGGTCCGTGTCCCCGTCTACCGCCCCTACCTGGTCGGCGCGGAGAAGGCCCTTCCCGGGCAGGCCGCCCGGGAGGCGAAGGAGGCGTTCGCCGTCCCCGAGGAGGCCGCGGCGGTGGACGTGGTCCGGGACCTCGCCCTCGGACGCCTCGGCCGGGGACCGGACCACGAGACGTTCCGTGCCCGCTTCGCCCAGACCGCGTCGGCGCTGCGGGCCAAGTCGGTCGAGGACAAGGCCTTCTACCGGTACGGTCCGCTGCTCTCGGCGAACGAGGTCGGCGGCGACCCGGGCGAACCGGCGGTCGGCCTGGGGGCGTTCCACACGTACTGCGCCCGGCTGGCACGCGACTGGCCCGCCACCGGGACCGTGCTGACCACCCATGACACCAAACGCAGCGCGGACGTGCGGGCCCGTGTCGCGGTGCTCTCCGAGTGCCCGGAGCGCTGGGCGGACTTCCTGGCACAGATCGCCGAGGAGGCGGAGAACGTGCCGGGCGGCACGGCCCCCGACCCGCAACTGGCATGGGCGACCTGGCAGACGGCGGTCGGCTTCGGCACCCCGGACGCCGCCCGCCTGGAGACGGCCCTGCTCAAAGCCGTACGGGAGGCGGGACTGCGCACGAGCTGGACGGAGCCGGACGCGGCCTACGAGAAGGCGGTCTCGGCGTTCGTCGACGCGGGGCCGGCGGGACCGCCGCAGCATTCGGTCGCCCGGTTCGTCAGCGAACTGGCGCCGTACTTCAGGGCCAATGTGCTCGGTGCGACGCTGCTCCACCTGACGATGCCGGGGGTGCCGGACGTGTACCAGGGTTCCGAGCGGGAGTTCCTGGCGCTGGTCGACCCGGACAACCGGTCGCCGGTCTCCTTCGCCACGGCCCGGGACGGGCTGGGCGGGGAGAAGGAGTCGCTCACGACCGCGGCGCTGCGGCTGCGCCGGGCGGCACCCGATGTCTTCGGGCCGTCCGGCACGTACGCGGCGCTGCCGGCGCGGGGTCCGGCGGCGGACCACTGCGTCGCCTTCTGCCGCTCCGGCGAGGTCGTCACGGCGGTGACGCGTCTGTCGTTGGGGCTCGAGCGGGAGGGCGGCTGGCGGGACACGGAGCTGACGCTCCCGGAGGGGCGGTGGACGGACGTCCTCACTCCGGGACGGGAGTTCGCCGGGGGCCCCCTGCGCGTCTGCGACCTGTTCGTCCGACGCCCGGTGGCCCTTCTGCGGCGGGCGGACTATGCGTGACCGGTGCCCTTGCCGAAGCCGCCGCCGAGGGCCTCGCGCAGTGGTTCGAGGCCCGGTGCGCCCTCGACGCGCCCGTCGGCGTCGCGGTAGAGCCGGCAGGAGACACCGGTGGCGGCGCCGGGTGAGGCAAAGGGATCACGGCCGTCGACCAGCAGCGTCGGAGAGCCGTGCATGCCCGAGCGAGCGGCTTCGGCCTCATCGACGATCAGCCGCACCGGAACCGTCCCCGGGCCCTGGAACTCGGGGAGGACCTGTGCCAGGCGGTGCAGGAGCAGTGCGACGTTCGGGCAGTCGGGTACGGCGAGCACGGTCAGTTCCACGACGTCCTCTTTCAGTCCGCGGTCGGCGGTCGGCGGTCACCCGTCACCTTGCGCCGGTCATCGGCGGGCGGTCACCCGTCACCTTGCGCCGGTCATCGGCCGGCGGTCGCCCGGCATCGGCGGCCGGCCTCGTGGTGACCACGATAGGCGGGGCGGCCCGGACGGAGGGTGTGCGCGCTCACCTTGGCGCGGTTCCCCGGCCCGCAGCGGCTCGGCCGAGCACGCTCCTCAACGGGACGCGCTCAGTCGCTGCTCCAGGTCTCGCAGGTCCTTGACCAGCGAGGAACGGACCTGGCGGCCCATGAGGGGCGTGGCGAGACGGTAGAAGCCGGCCGCGTCCCCGCGGACCCGGATGCGGGCGAGTGTGCCGTGCGGGTGCGGGGCGAAGGTGTACGTGACGTGCATCGGCATGGGGCCGGCGACCGACACCATGTCCAGCAGCCCCGCCGGGTCGTACTCGGCCACGCGCAGCACGTAGTCGATCCGTTTGCCCAGGAAGTACGCGGTCCGTGTGACCTCCGCACCGACGCCGAACCCGCCTGTGCCGGCCTCCCGTGTCAGCGTCGCCTCACGGATGCCCTGGGTCCACTCGGCGTCGTGGCGCCAGTCCATGGCGTACGCCGCCACCCGCTCGCACGGCAGCGCGATGACCCGCTCCACACTCTCGTCGATCCCCATGCGACTGCCCCGTCCGGACGCCGGACCGTGTGCCGGTCCGTCCCCGATCAGATCACCCCAGTCGGGTACGTCCGGCAACCGCGGCACCGTCCGGCGCCCCTCACCCGTACCCGCACTTCCCGTAGGCCCGTTCCGCCCCCGCACCCGCCCCCATCTCCTGCAGGAGTCCGGCGAACGCGGCAGCCGCTCCCGAGAGCTCCACCCGCGAGAAGACGGTGAGCCCCCGCCGCCACGGCGGATCCGCCGGGAGGACCACGCAGTCCTCGCCGACCGCGCCCCGTACGACGTGCAGCGGCGCGGTCGCGATCCCCACGCCCGCCGCCGCCATCCGCACGGCGGACGACGTGTGTTCCGTCCACACCGCCGTACGGGGCCGGAAGCCGGCCCGGCCGCACGCCCAGTCCAGGAACGGCAGACCCTCCACCACCGGTTCCATCGCGCAGCGCACCCATGTGTGGTCGGAGAGTTCCTCGAGCCGGACGGAGGTGCGGCCGGCGAGACGGTCGTCGAAGGGGACGACGAGGACGATCTCCTCCTCGTCGAACTGGACGACCGGTCCCTGCCAGTGCCGTGGCTGCGGACCGATCGCCAGGTCCGCCGTGCCCCGCTCGATCTGTTCCTCCAGCGCCTCCGTCGTCCCGTACTCGTGCAGTACGAGCGCGACGCCCGGATGTTCGCGCCGCCAGCGCGCGAACACGTCGGGCAGCACGCCCACCGCGACCGCGTGGATGGCCGCGATGTGCAGTTCGCCGCCCTCCGCCCCGGCGGCCGCGCGGGCGGCCCGGCGGGCCTGCGCGGCGCTGCGGACGGCCAGTTCGGCGTGCGGCAGGTAGGCGCGGCCCATCTGGGTCAGGCGCACCCCGCGCGGCAGCCGTTCCAGCAGTTCGCCGCCCACCGACCGCTCGAGCGCCTTGATCTGGTGGGAGAGGGCGGGCTGGCTGACGTGCAGCAGTTCGGCGGCTCGGGTGAACGAGGACTCCTCGACGACGGTGAGGAAGTACTCCATCTGCCGCAGACTCACGGCCGCCCCTCCCATAGACGCTGTGCATCGAAGTCACAAGAACATTGCCTTGGACGCATGGCAAGGTCGAAGCGGAGGGTGGGAGGCATGACACAGACCCGTGAAACCGATGTGATCGTGATCGGCGGCGGCACCGGCGGCTACTCAACCGCCCTGCGCGCGGCGGCCCTCGGCCTGGAGGTCGTGCTCGCGGAGCGCGACAAGGTCGGCGGCACCTGTCTGCACCGCGGCTGCATCCCCAGCAAGGCGATGCTGCACGCGGCGGAACTGGTCGACGGCGTCGGGGAGGCCAGGGAGCGCTGGGGCGTGAAGGCGAGTCTCGAGTCGGTCGACTGGGCCGCTCTGGTGGCGACCAGGGACGACATCGTCTCGCGCAACCACAAGGGCGTCGACGGGCAGTTGGCGCAGGCCGGGGTCGAAGTACTGCACGCAAGCGCACAGTTGACCGGCGCACGGACAGTGCGCGTCGAGGGCCACACAGAGCTGCGGGCCCGTCGCGGCGTCGTGCTGGCGACCGGTTCCCGGCCGCGGACCCTGCCCGGTCTCGCGCCGGACGGACGCCGGGTGGTCACCAGCGACGACGCGCTGTTCGCACCGGGCCTGCCGGCGTCGGTGCTGGTGCTGGGCGGCGGGGCGATCGGGGTCGAGTACGCGTCGTTCCACCGGTCGATGGGCGCCGATGTCGTCCTGGTGGAGGCTGCCGAGCGACTCCTCCCACTGGAGGACGCGGATGTGTCCCGTCATCTGACGCGCGGTCTGAAGAAGCGTGGCATCGACGTGCAGACGGGTGCCCGGCTGCTGGAGACGGCCGTGCTGGAGGACGGCATCCGGGCGACGGTGCGCACGGCACGCGGCGAGATCCGCACCGTCGAGGCGGAACGGCTGCTGGTCGCCGTCGGCCGCAGCCCGGTGACCGACGGCCTCGGCCTGGACCGCGCCGGTCTGACGACCGACGGGCGCGGCCATGTCGCTCCGGCCGACTGGTCGCGTCTGGAGACCGCCGTCGCCGGCATCCACGTGGTGGGCGACCTGTTGCCGCCGCCGTCCCTCGGCCTGGCCCACGCGTCCTTCGCCGAGGGCCTGTTGGTGGCGGAGACACTGGCCGGGCTGCCCACGCGGCCGATCGACCACGCGGCCGTTCCCCGGATCACGTACTCGTCGCCGCAGACCGCGTCCGTCGGGCTGGGCGAGGCGGAGGCCCGCGCCCGTGACCTCGAGATCCAGGTGAACACGATGCCGCTGACGGCGGTCGCGAAGGGCATGGTCCACGGGCAGGGCGGGATGGTGAAGGTCGTCGCCGAGCGGGACGGCCGGGTGCTCGGGGTCCATCTGGTGGGGCCGCACGTCTCGGAGATGATCGCCGAGAGCCAGTTGATCGTCGGCTGGGACGCCGAGCCTTCGGACGTCGCCGCCCACATCCATCCGCATCCGACGCTGTCGGAGGCGGTGGGCGAGGCGTTCCTGACGCTCGCAGGACGCGGGCTGCACCAGCGCCAGTACTCCAGTGCGGTTTCGTGATGTACCCGCTGACCGCGTGAGCGAGCTGTCGGCGGCAGTGGTCGCGTCGGGCCGCGGCATGGCGGCGCGCGAGGCTACGGCGGACCCGAGAACGACGGTGGCCGGCGGTTCCGATGCGCACCCAGGGCGAGTTGCAGTGAATGTCGCATTCCGATTGTTCGGTGCGCCGGGGAAATGTAGCGTCGCGATCATGGAATCACTGCCCGGAACCACCACCGACCAGGCGCCGGCGAACCCGGCCGCCACCGATGACATGCTGGCCACTCAGCCGGTCGGATACTGGTGCGGCCTGACCCATACGACCGTCACCCGGCATCTGCGTGACGCCATGGCCAAGATCGACGTCACGCAGCCCCAGTACTGGGTACTCAACCGTGTGAGCGGCGGTCCCACGGCGCCGAGCCGCGAGGAAGTCGTCGCGCAGCTGGCGCACCTCGCCGACGGGCCGCACGAAATCGCCAGGGTCGTTGACCAGTTGCTCCACCGAGAATGGCTCCGGATCGACGACAGGCGGCACCTCCACCTCACGGATGCCGGGGAGTCCGCCAGAGCGCGGCTCCGTGAGCTGGCGACCGAGGTGCGCGCCGTGGTCCACACGGGCATCAGCGACGAGGAGTACGTGGCCGCGCTCAAGGTACTGCGCAAGATGGTGGCCAACGTCGAGGGCGACGGGGCTCCCGGTAATCCGTCCTGATTTCGCGGTCTTGTGACGAACCCAGCTGGGAACGGGTGCGGCCACCGCGTGATCACTGGAGTACTGGGCGACCCGGCACCGGTCCGCTCCGGTCTCGGCGGACGGCTCGGACCAAGGCAATTGGCCGAGCCGTCGGCCGACGTCTCAGCGTGCGGTGAGGCGGAAGCTCATGCTGCCGAAGCCGACCATGTCCCCGTCGTTGACGACGATCGAGCCGGTCACCCTGCGGCCGTTGACCGTGGTGCCGTTGGTGGAGCCGAGGTCGCGCAGGATCCACTCCTGACCCCGGTGGCTCAGTTCCGCGTGCAGCCTGGAGACCGTGTCGTGGCTCAGCCGCAGGCCGTTGGCCGGGTCCCGGCCGATGCGGAGCGGATGCGGGCCGGGCTCCGGCAGCAGCAGCGGGGGCAGTTTCTCCGCCTGCCAGGCCCTGCGCATCCGGACCGAGAACGCGGAGATCCGGCCGACCGCGCCGTAGAACCGCCGCGACCAGCGGTTCTCCTTGACCAGGTCGACGGTGAGCGCCGCCAGTTCCTCCGAGCGGCGTGCGACCAAAGCCAGTTCCATACGGTGCACGAAGGTCTCGTGCGACAGCTTGCCCTGGGCCGCGCCCTCTCTGAGCACGTCGAGGACACGCTCGCGCTCGGCGTCGGAGAGCCGGGCGGGATACGTGTTGAACTCGTAGGAGGACGTCACGTTCCAGATTGTCGGGCCGAAGGGGCACGGGTGTCCAGACGAGGCGGCTTCGCTGCCCGCGCTGACCTGCGCGGAAGCGTCGACTCCGGTTGACGCTGGGGACGTTGCCGGCCCGGCCCGGCGGGAAAAGACGCTGGACGCGGCGGGGTCCGGCGGTCTAGCGTGCTCGCGACGCCCGTGACGACGGAAGGAGGCGAGTGCCGTGTACACCACACGTTCTTCGCGCTCCCGACCCGTCCGCCCGGCGTTCGCAGTCTGACCGGGAGCGCTTCACACATCTCTTCCCGGAGGACATCCTCATGACCGATACGGTCATCCGCGCGCTCGGCGAGAGCGACGCGCATCTCTTCGACGCCCTGCCCGATCCCCTCGGGGTGGGTCGCGCGCTGGCACGTACGACCCACCGGCCCGACTGGAAGCGGGTCGCACTGCGCGACGGCAGGGTCGTCGCCAGGGCCGCCTGGTGGGGCGGCCCCGGCGACGGGAGTCCCGTCAACATCAACTGGTTCGACGTGGCCGAGGGCGAGGAGGAGGCGGGCGCCGAACTGCTGCGCACCTCCCCGTTCCAGGTCGAGTACGAACTGATCCTGCCGGCCGGCTGGCGCGAGGACCCGGTCGCCTCGGCAGCCGGACAGGCACGTATCAGGGCCGCAGAGGCGGCCGGCATGAAGGTGCTGGTCGAGCGGTATCAGTACCGGTGGACGCCCGTGTGCGGGCTGCCCGAGCGGCCGGGACGGCTCGCGTTCCGGCCGGAGCCTGACGACGCGGTGTTCTTCGACGCGCTGCGGCGGATCCACTCCTCGACACTGGACGCGCACGCGCTGCGCGCCGTCGCCAAGGACGGTCTCGACCGGGCGGCCCAGGAGGAGCTGGACTTCTTCAACTGGTGCCCCTCACCCCGTGAATGGTGGCAGCTCGCCCACACGCCGGACGGCGAGCTGGTGGGCATCCACATCCCGGCGCACAACCCTTCGGGGCCGTGCATCGGGTTCATCGGGGTCGTACCGGAGCAGCGCGGGCGGGGTTACGGGTACGACCTGCTGGCGGAGTGCACGCACTATCTGGCGGAGCGGGGTGCGGAGTTCATCGCGGGCGCCACCGACCAGGGCAACCATCCGATGGCCGCCAACTTCACGCGGGCCGGGCACCCGGTCGTCCAGGAGCGGGTCAACTTCCTGCCCGCTGCTCCGGACTGACGACGCGCGGGGACGCAGGGCGCGGCGGGGTGCTCGTGGTAGCGGGCACCCTGCCGCCGTTCATGCCTCCCTCTCCGTTCCCGCAGCGCGTTTCTGCGCGGCGATGGTGTCGCGGTACCAGGCGTACGACGCCTTGGGGGTGCGCCGGAGCGTCTCGAAGTCGATGTGGACGAGGCCGAAGCGCTGCGACGCGCCCTCGACCCATTCGATGTTGTCGGTGAGCGACCAGGTGAAATAGCCGCGGACGTCGACGCCTTCGCTGATCGCCCGGTGCAGGGCGCGCAGATGGGCATCGAGGAAGGCGATACGGCTCCGGTCGTCGATGCCGTCGTAGGCGCAGCCGTTCTCGGTGATGACGACGGGCGGCAGCCGGTCGCCGTACCGTGCGTCGAGTGCGACGAGCAGTTCACGCAGTCCGTCGGGGACGACGGGCCAGCCGAAGGCGGTGTGTTCGTCCGAGTCGATGTCCCTGAGCCCGAACGGAAGCCCGTCGGGCACGGCGACTCCCGCGAAGCCGTCGAGCGCGTCGCCGGAGGGGGCGCGGACGAGCATCGGGTGGTAGTAGTTCACGCCGTAGAAGTCGAGCGGTTGCGCGATGACGGCCAGGTCCTCTGCGACAGGGCCGGGCATCAGGGCGGCGAAGTTCTCGTCCGGGTAGGCGCCGGTGAGGAGCGGGGCGGAGAACAGCCGGTTGGTGACGAGGTCGTACAGCTCGGCGGCGGCCCGGTCCTCCTCCCCCTCCCCGGCGGTCCACACCGGCGAGTGGGAGACGGCGACGCCCACGCTGCGGGCGCCGGCCGCGCGCAGGGCCTGGACGGCGAGGCCGTGCGCGAGCAGCTGGTGGTGGGCGGCGGGCAGTGCGTCGAAGAGGAGCTGTCTGCCCGGCGCGTGCTCGCCGAGCGCGTATCCGAGGAGGGTGACCTCGGCCGGTTCGTTGACGGTCATCCACATGGGGACGCGGTCGGACAGCCGCTCGGCGACGACGGCGGTGTACTCGGCGAACCTGAGGGCCGTGTCGCGCCGCAGCCAGCCGCCCGCCTCGTCGAGCGGCAGCGGGGTGTCCCAGTGGTAGAGAGTGGGCGCGGGGACGATGCCGTGGGCGCACAGTTCGTCGACGAGCCGGTCGTAGAAGTCGAGACCACGGGCGTTGACCGGGCCGCTGCCGCCGGGCACGACCCTCGGCCAGCTCACCGAGAAGCGGAACGCGTCCGCGCCGAGACCGGCGAGCAGGGCGACGTCCTCGCGGTAGCGCTCGTGGAAGCCGGTGCCCCGGGAGGCGTCGGCCCCGTCCTTGATCCGCCCCTGGGCGGCGAAGGCGTCCCAGCCGGACGGTCCTTTGCCCTCCGTGTCGGCCGCTCCCTCTGTCTGGAAGGCGGAGGCGGAGGCTCCCCAGAGGAAGCCGGGCGGAAAGGCGGGCAGCGGATCCGGCGGCGTCGACATGGACGGTGACCTTAATGGCCCAAGCTCACCGCCTGAAGACCCCGGACTTGCCAGGATGTGTGGGCACGACATGTGTGGACACGACGTGGGTGGACACGACATGGGTGGGCACGACATGGGTGGATAGGGCATCGACGACGAGGGGACGCCAGTGCTGCTGTTCGAGGTGTGGGCGCCGAAGGCCGAGGACCGGGTCACGCTGTGGCTGGAGGGTGCCGAGCACCCGATGGAGCGTGCGCAGGGCCGGGACGGGTGGTGGGCCGCGGAGGCGGCCGCCGCGGACGGCGCACGGTACGGGTTCTCCCTGGACGGCGGCCCGGTGCTCCCCGATCCGCGTTCGCGCCGGCAGCCGGACGGCCCCGACGGCCTCAGCGCCGTCGTCGACCAGGACGCCTACGCATGGCGGCGGGACTGGCCGGGGCGGGGCCTCGACGGTGCGGTCCTGTACGAGCTGCACATCGGCACGTACACGTCTCAGGGCACGCTCGACGCGGCGGCGGAGAGGATCGGCGAGCTGGCGGAGCTCGGCATCACGCATGTGGAGCTGATGCCGCTGTGCTCCTTCCCGGGGGTGCACGGATGGGGTTACGACGGGGTGTCCCCCTGGTCGGTGCACGAGCCGTACGGGGGCCCAGAGGCGCTGAAGCGCTTTGTCGACTCCGCGCACGGTCACGGCCTCGGTGTGGTGCTCGACGTGGTCCACAACCACCTCGGCCCCTCCGGGAATCATCTGCCCTCCTACGGCCCGTACTTCACGGACACGCACCACACGCCGTGGGGTTCGGCGGTCAATCTCGACGCTCCGGGCTCGGACGAGGTGCGCGCCTATCTGCTCGGCAGCGCGCTGGCCTGGCTGCGCGACTTCCGGCTCGACGGCCTGCGGCTGGACGCGGTGCACGCGCTGGTGGACGACCGGGCGCTGACGTTCCTCGAGGAGCTGACCGCCGCCGTGGACCTGCTCGCCGGTGACCTGGGGCGTCCGCTGTTCCTGATCGCCGAGTCGGACCAGTGCGATCCGCGGACGACGACGCCCCGCGCACAGGGCGGTCTCGGGCTGCACGCCCAGTGGAACGACGACTTCCACCACGCCCTGCACACCGCTCTGACCGGTGAGTCGCAGGGGTACTACGCGGACTTCGCCCGTGCCCCGATGGCCGCGCTGGCCAAGACGCTGACCCGTGTCTTCTTCCACGACGGCACCTATTCGTCCTTCCGCGGCCGGACCCACGGCCGGCCCCTGGACGTGACGGGCACCCCCGCCCACCGCTTCCTCGGCTACGCGCAGACGCACGACCAGATCGGCAACAGGGCGACTGGCGACCGGCTCTCCGCCACCCTCTCCCCCGGTCTGCTGGCCTGCGCGGCGCTGCTCGTGCTCACCGGCCCTTGCACGCCCATGCTCTTCATGGGCGAGGAGTGGGGTGCCGCCACACCGTGGCAGTACTTCACCGACCACACCGATCCCGAGCTCGCCGAGGCCGTACGGTCGGGCCGGCGGCGGGAGTTCGCGGCGCACGGCTGGTCCGAGGACCAGGTTCCCGACCCGCAGGACCCGGCCACGCGGGAGCGCTCGTGCCTGGACAGGTCGGAACGGGAGCGGGAACCGCACGCCGCGATCCTGTCCTGGCACCGTGAACTGATCGCACTGCGCCGGGCACTGCCCGATCTCTCGGACCCGGATCTGGCGTCGGTGAAAGTGGCCTTCGACGAGCAGGCGCGCTGGCTGGCGTTCCGGCGCGGTGACCTGCGGGTCGCGGTCAACCTCGCAGAGGAACCGGCGTCGATCCCGCTGGGCGGCGGCGGACGGGTCGCGGCGGCATGGGGCAAGGTGTCGGCGCCGGGCGAGGACGGACTGCTGCGGCTGCCGCCGCAGAGCTGCGTGGTGCTCGCCGACTCCTGACTCCGGCCTGCGAAACCGAACGCCGAATTCCGAGCTCCGAGCTCCGAGCTCCGAGCTCCGAATGGCGCCCCGGCGCGGGGCCGACCCTCTCCTCCGGGCGGGCTCTCTCCTCCGGGTCCGCGCCGTGCCGGGACGGCGCAAACGAGGCCGGCCCACTCATCCGGATCCGTGCCGCCCCAGGTCCGTGCCGGCCCGGGGCCCGTGCCGCGCGGGCTCGGCACCACGCACGACCGGCCCACTGCCCCGGGTGCGTGCCACGCCGGACGGCGCCACGCCCGGTCGAGCCCTCACATCCGGCTCTGCGCCGCGGCGGGTCGGTGCCGGGTCGGTGCCGTGCCGGGTCGGTGCCGCCCCGACCCACCGTCCGTCCCGACCCGCCGTCCGTCCCGGACCGGCGACGGACCGTCAGCGCCGTCCGGGGCCGTAGGTGTCGCGGCACATGGCGGTGATCTCCGGGTTCGTCAGACCGTCGGACTGCTCGCACAGCTCGCGCATGTTGTGACCGGTGCGCGGCTGCGGCGCACGGGGATGGGGATGAGCCCGGTGTCCGGGTTCCGGGGCGACCCGGCGGGCCGGCGGGGCGACCGCCGGGCGTTGCTTCTCGTCGCCCCTTTGCCCGGCGGCGTTCTCCTTCGCCTTCGGACGCGCCTTCGCGCCCTGGGGCTCATCGACCGGGTCGGTGGACGCCAGCGCCTCGCGGGCCGACGGCTGGGCGGCGCTCGGTTCGAGCGGCGACGGCGACCGGTCCCCCGCAGGGGCCAGACTCGGGGCGGGAGCAGGCTCCGGCGCCGGGGGAACGGAGACGCAGCCGGTCACGCCGAGCAGGAGCAGGGCAGCGGCAGCCAGGGTCCGGGAAGTGCGCATCCCCCCAGCCTGCCGCAGACAGGGCCTTTGATCCGCGCCGACGCTCCCGGCACCACCGACACGGGTGACCCGGTCAACCACACGCTCCCGGCCGGTCAGTCCGACTGGTCGCCGGGGTGCCGGTCGTCCTCGGCGACGAGCCGTTCCAGCAGTTCCTGGAACTCCTCACCGATCATGATCTGCAGACCCTCGCCGTCCTCCGTGCGGTCGCTCAGCTGGGTGAGCCTGCCGTCGTGCCACCAGTAGACGTACGGGCTGATGGCCCCGGGCGTGTCCTCGTAGCCGGTGGCCGCGAAGGCCGCCATCGCGTTGAGGGCGGAGAGCATGCCGGTGTCGTGGATGGCGTGGAAGGCGAGCTGGTGGCGGAAGGGCATCGCCACCAGGGCTCCGTCGGCGGTCAGTTCCTCGCCGGTGACCTGCCGTACGAGCGCCTCCAGCGCCAGGACCCGGCTCGCGGTGTAGAACGAGTCGCCGAGCACGACCTCGAAGCGCATGCCCTCGGAGTCCTCGACGGTCTCGTGTGCCTCGACCGGCAGGCCCCGGAGGTTGTAGAGCGCCTGGTCACGCAGGTACGGGAGGTCGCCGAGCGGTTCGAGGGCCTCGTCCGTGAGCATCATGACGCTCTCCGGGAGGTCGAGCGCGAGGATCTCGTACAGACCGGGGGCCACGGCACGGGCGTAGGCGAAGTTCCTCGGGTCGAGTCCCTCGGCGCCGACGACGCGGGGGTAGAGCTGGGCACGGATCTGTTCGGCGGGGAGGGTGTCCAGGGCGGAGGGCGCGTCCATGGTGCGCAGCACCATTCCGACGTGCTGGTGGACCAGTTCGGACCACATACGGGGCCCTCGGTCGTCGTTGTGACACACGGCGGCCAGGTTGCCGAGCCCGAACTGCCGTCCGGCGCTGTCGGAGACCATGTCGGCGTAGACGCTCACCTCGAGGCCCTGTTCGGCGAACGCCTCACGGACCATGGCGCGGAAGCGTGCGCCCTCGTCGACGGAGAAGAAGGAGAACTCGGGGTCCCGGGGCGCATCGCGTCCGTCGCGCTTCGGCCCTCGCCGGAACAACCCCACGTCAACCGCCCTCCGCTCGAACGTGTCAGTGATTCGAGCGTACCGATCCTTGTTGAACGGCGGGCAGGTCTTTTGATCAGGTCATGGGGACGACGATGTCGGCCCGGTCCCTGCCGCGTTCGATCAGCCGGGCGTTCGGCTCGTCGGAGTCGCGGACCCAGCCCTCCGCGAAGGGCCGTTCCTTCCCGTATCGCACATGCCGGTCGACGAGTCGGCGCACCCGCACCTCGTGGTCGAGTTCCACGAACCAGGCTTCGTCGAGGAGGGGGCGGATCCGGGCCCAGTGCCCCTCGTCGTGGAGCAGGTAGTTCCCCTCGGTGACGACGAGTGGGACGCCGGGCGCGACGGGGATGCTCCCGGCGACCGCCTCCTCGAGTGTCCGGTCGAAGGCGGGCGCGTAGACGGTGACGTCCGGCTCGGCGTCGCGCAGCCGGGCGAGCAGGGTGGCGTATCCGGCGGCGTCGAAGGTGTCGGGCGCGCCTTTGCGGTGGGCCAGGCCGAGGCGGGCCAATTCCTGCTGGGCGAGGTGGAAGCCGTCCATGGGGACGAGGACGGCGAGGCCGTCCAGCTCTTCCACGAGGCGCTCCGCGAGGGTGGACTTCCCGGCGCCGGGCGCTCCGGCGATGCCGAGGATCCGACGGCGGCCGGGCGCGGCGGGACGGCGGCCGGGCGCGGCGAGGCCGCCGGTCACGGCGAGGCCGCCTTCGGGCGCGGCGAGGCGGCGGGCACGGGCGAGAAGATCGTCGGGGACCGGCATGCCGAGCATTGTCGCACCCAAGTACTACGTATAACGTGCCTCTCATGCCCTTCATCGCCCTGGTCACACTCGTCGTCCGCGACTACGACGAGGCCATCGCCTTCTACACCGACGCCCTCGGGTTCGACCTGGTCGAGGACACGGACAGAGGTGACGGCAGCCGCTGGGTCGTGGTCCGTCCGCCGGGCTCCGGGCAGGGCACGGGCCTGCTCCTCGCCCGCGCGCGGGACGAACAGCAGCGTGCGAGCGTGGGCGGGCAGACCGGCGGCCGGGTCGGCTTCTTCCTCCACACCGACGACTTCGCCCGCGACCACGCCCGTATGACGTCGGCGGGCGTGCGCTTCCTGGAGACCCCGAGGCACGAGCCGTACGGCTCGGTCGCGGTCTTCGAGGACCTGTACGGCAACCGGTGGGACCTGCTGGAGCCAAAGTAGCGTCCGGCGCACGGTCGCGTCCGGCGGGTGGGGGGCGGGCAGATCCCGCCCGGTCAGCGGCTCCCGAGCGAGTCCGGCCGGGAAACGGCCTGCCGCCCAGGGAGCCGTACCGGCCGCCGTGAATCCGGTCCGGGCGTTACAACGGCAGGGCGCACACGGCGACGGGCGATATGAACGCCGGGCCTGCGGAACGGAGTTCGCCGGACGGGCGGTCGACGTGGAAGACGGTGACCGTGCCGGAGCGCTGGTTCGCCGCGAAGAGGAGCCCGCCGGAGGGCGAGAGCGCGATGTGACGGGGGAAGTCGCCGCCGACCGGGACCGTGTCCAGCAGCCGCAGCCGCGAGCCGCCGGCCTCTACGGCGTACCGGGTGAGGCTGTTGTGGCCCCGGTTGGCGAGGTACGCGTACCTGCCGTCGACCGTCACGACGAGCTGCGCGGGGTAGCTGGTGCCCGAACCGGTGCCGGTGGGCTGTGATTCGGCAGGGCGCAGCCTGCCGGTCGCGGGGTCGTACGCGCAGACCTGCACGGTGTTGTCGAGTTCGTTGGCGAGGTACGCGAAGCGGCCCGCCGGGTGGAAGGTGATGTGACGCGGCCCCGCACCGGCCCGCACGGTCGCGCGTGACACCTCTTCGAGTGTCCCGGCGTCGGTGTCGAGGCGGTAGGTGTAGACCGTGTCCGTGCCCAGGTCGACGGCGAGCACATGGCGTCCGTCCAGGCTCGTGATGATCTGGTGCGCGTGCGGGCCCTGCTGTCCCGGTCCCGGCGGCGGGCTGCCGTGGGTGACCTTGTCCGTGCGTTCACCGAGCGCGCCGGAGCTCTCCACGGGGTGCACGGCCACCGTTCCCGATCCGTAGTCGGCGCTGAGCAGCCAGCGCCCCGAGGGATGCACGGAGAGGTGGCAGGGCCCGGCCCCGCCCGTGGGACGGCTGCCGAGGACCTGGGGCGCACCGCCTCCCGCGATCCGTACGGCGGTCACCGTGCCGGTCTCGCGTTCGTTGACGGCGTACAGGGTGTCCCCGGACGGGTGCACGGCGAGGTACGAGGGGTCGGCCACGCCCTCGACGGTGCCGCCGCCGGTGATACGGCCGGTCCCCTCGTCGTACGTGGCCAGCCCGATTCCGGGCCCGCCGCCGTCGACGGAGGTGTACGTCCCCAGGAACAGGGGCCGAATCCGCCGGCGGGGGGCGGAGGATGTGGGGGCGGCGGCCATCTTGGACTGCGACCGGGAGGCGGCTTCCTCCGGCGTACCGCACCCGGGGAGCGCGGCGGCGGCTGCCACGGCCGAGAGCCCTCCGATGAAACGACGCCGGTTCAACCGGTTCAGGTGTGCTGCGCTGCGCTGCATGCCCATGCTGATGCAGCGTAGGGCAGGACGCCGCGGCTGGGGATGCCGCTGCGAACGGCCGGGTACGAGGTCCCGGTACGAGGTATCGCCAACTCGGACGACCCAGACGACTCAGGCGACTCAGGCGGCTCGGACGACCCAGACGACCCAGACGACCCGGACTACTCAGACGACTCGGACAGCGAAAGGCCGGCCCGCATGACCCCGCTCCCCCACGAGTGCGCCTTCCCCAGCGCCCACGTCCTCATCGAGGGCGCGCCCGGCCTGCGGAGCAACAAGCGCGGCCTGCGGCCCTCGCGGCTGTCCGAGGAGGCCCTGCGTCAGGTGCCCGACCCCCTCTTCGAACTGGAAGCGCAGCTCGCCGCGGGTGTGCGACTCGCTCTGCGCACCGAGGCGACCCATCTGGAACTGACTCTGCACGCGGTGCGGATGCCCGGCCCCGGCGGCCGACCGGTGCCCGCCGCGGTCGATCTGGTCGTCGACGGCGATCTGCTGCGCCGGGAGTCGCTCACCGGCGGAGACCTGGTGCTGCCCGCCACGACCGGCGGCGACGCCCGACTCGTGGACGCAGACGCGGAGACGGTGCGCTTCCCGGGTCTCCCACCGGGCGAGAAGGAGATCCGGATCTGGCTGCCGCACACGGCCGTCTGCGATCTCGTCTCGCTCCGCGCGGACCGCCCCGTCCGGCCGCCGCGGCACGCGGGACAGCCGCGCTGGATCCACTACGGCTCGTCCATCAGCCACTGCACCGAGGCCGCGGGCCCCACCGGGACATGGCCCGCCACGGCGGCCGCGGCCCGTGGTCTCCACCTCACGAACCTGGGCTTCTCCGGCAACGCGATGCTCGACCCGTGCGTGGCGCGCACGATCCGGGACCTGCCCGCCGATCTCGTCAGTCTCGAGATCGGCGTCAACGTCGTCGGCGCCGCGGCGATGCGGCTGCGGACGTTCGTGCCCGCCGTCCACGGCTTCCTCGACACGGTGCGCGACGGGCACCCCGATGTGCCGGTGGTGGTCGTCTCGCCGATCCCTTGCCCGACCCTGGAGGACTGTCCGGGTCCCCTGGCCGTGGACCCGGGCTCCGGCAGGGTCCGCGCCGTGGGTGATCCCGGGGACGTCCCGCTCGGCGCGCTCACCCTCGCCGCCGCGAGGGAACACCTCGCCCGTCTCGTCCGGGAGCGGCAGGCATCCGATCCCGCCCTCACCCTCATCGACGGACGGACACTGCTCGGACCGGACGAGACGGCGGACCTGCGCGACGGCCTGCACCCGAACGCCGCCGCGTATCTGCGGATGGGGGCCCGCTTCGCCGAATTCACCGTTCCACTCCATTGAACGGTCGCGAATTCTTCACACACCCGGACGGTGAATGAATTCTTGTCAGAGGCGGCGCAGTCGTGCGGCGATTCCGTGGCCGATCAGCAGGTAGATCACGGCGGGCAGACCGTAATTGAGGAGAACCCGGAGCCCGTCTGTGTCCATTGTGAAAATGTCCTGCGACCACCAGGCGAGGGCGTCAGCGACATCCTCCACGAACCCCACGAAGACGTTGCCCTGGTTGGCCCCGAGCAGGTAGAGGAGGATCCACAGGCCCAGGAACAGGGCGGCGATGTCGGCGACGGTGTGGACGATGAGCGCGGCTCGCCTCACGCCCGAGCCGTCCCCGCCGCGTACGCGGCCCTGCGGGCCGGCGACCTGACCGCCTGCCTGGCCGCCGTCGTACCGCTGATTTTCCGGCATGGGATCGAAATTGCTCACAAGAGCCCCAATCTGAATAGGGAGCGCCGTTCGCGCCTCATTCGGATCTGCGCCGAATAAGCAGTGCGCGTTACACGAAGGCCGTTGCTCCGTCCTTCGAATTCCGCCGGTTTCGGTCGCCGCGGAAGCAATTGGACGCGCACTCCGACCCGGACCCGTGCTCCGTCCGGGCCGGCGTACCGCTGCCGCCCACTACGTCCGCCACGCCCGCCACGCCCGCCACGCCCGCTACGGCCGGTCCGGCGGATCCTGCGGCTGTCCGCCCTCCGGTCCCTCCTCCTTGCCGAGGCCGCGCGGGAGGGCGGTGTCGTCACGACGACCCCGTGCCGGCAGCAGCTGCAGACAGACCTCCGCCACCACACCGATCACCACGGAAAGCGTCTCGCCGCAGGACGGACCGACGACGCCGAGGAACAGCAGGCACACGAGGATCACCACCCATGTCCGTCGCCCGGCCCCCGCGCCCCTGCCTGATTCGTTGCCCATTCGCGTCTCCGCTTTCTTCCAGGGCGGCTCGCGCCCCCCGCCGGACGGCTGTGAGCCCTACTGTCGGGCGCCGCGGGGGTGGTGGGCCTAGGCGCGGGGAGGAGGACGCCGCGTGCACCAGGGGGTGCGAAGAGGGCGCACTGCCGGCAAAGGCTTAGTAAAGCGCCGCACCCGCTCCTAACCTGTAGTCACCGGAGGACGCGGGGGGACTGATGAGCAATCACCGAGAACCCAACCAGCAACTGCAGCACCTGCTCACCGAATCGAGGTTCTCGCGCAAGGGTCTGGCCCGGCGCGTGAGCGAGTTGGCCGCCAGTCAGGGTCTCAGCGTCCGCTGCGACCACACCTCGGTGGCCCGTTGGCTGTCCGGCTCCGTGCCGCGGGACCCCACACCGGCCCTTCTGGCCCAGGTCTTCTCGCAGCGCGTCGGCCGGGCGGTGACCGCCGGGGACCTCGGCATGAGTGTCGTTTCCGAGGACCGGACGGTCGGTCTCCGATATCCCAGGAGCTTGGAGAGCGCTGTCGACACAGCGTTACGTTTATGGAGGTTCGATGTGGAACGCCGCGATTTTCTCTTCGACTCGGCCGCCTTCGCCACAGGAGCGATCTCGGCGGCCAGCCGCGACTGGCTGATCGGACGCCCGCGTGAGGACCTCGGTCACCGGGGCGCCGGGCACCGAGTGACCATGGCGGACGTCCGCGAAGTCCGTTCACTGGGCGACGCGTTCGAGCAGCTCAGCCACAAGCACGGCTCGCAGCGCATCCGCTTCCACATGGTCAACTACCTCAAGTACGACATCGGTCCCCTGCTCAGGAAGAGCCGCACGGACGACGTGGGGCGCGCCCTGGTGCAGACGGCCGCCGAGTTCACCGCGTCCGCCGGCTACATGGCGGTCGACTGCAACGAACTCGACCTGGCCCAGCGCTACTACATCCAGGCCCTCGGCCTGGCCGAGGCGGCCGGTCTGCGGGACTACGGTTCGCAGATCATCGCCACGCACATGGGCCATCTCGAGCTCTACGCCCAGCGCCCCGGCGAGGCGGTGGCGTTGGCGCAGGCGGCCCGGTCGGGCGGACGGCAGCGCGGCGGTCCGCTGGCCCTGGCGGTCGCCTGGGTCGTCGAGGCGCGCGGGCACGCCCGACTGGGGGACGCCCGGGCGAGTGCGCTCGCTCTCTCCCAGGCGGAGCGGCACTTCTGCCGGTCGAACGCCTCCGACGACTCGGCCCCGTACCTGAGGTACTTCAACGAGGCGTACCTGGCCGACGCGTTCGCGCACTGCTTCCGTGACCTCGACCAGCCGGACAGGGCCGCCCACTACGCGGAGGCCGCGCTCCACGACCTGCCGTCGACGCACCTGCGCAGGCGGGCGATCAACACGGGAATCCTCGCCCATGCCGCGTTGTCGGACGGCGAGCCGGAGCAGGCCGCCGAGTACGGCTGTGAAGCGGTACGGCTCACGCGTCAGCTGCACTCTCCGCGCGCGTTCCGCAGGATCGACCGGTTGCGGCGGCGATTCGTGCCCTTCGAGGGCGTTCCCGACGTGGCCGCGTTCCTCCAGGAGGCGGACGGTCTGGCGGCCGGCGCCCCGGTGTGAGCCACCGGCCTTTGTGTCCATGCACGCCCCACACCCACGCCGCACGCCCCGGACCCACGCCTGTGCCTGCGCCTACGTCTGCGTCTGCGGCCGTGCCGAGAGCCGTCAGCTCAGCCGGAACACCGGCCCGCGGGGCGTGAACGGAAGGCTCGCCCCGAGCGGGATCAGAAAGGCGTGCTCGCGCCGAATGCGCAGGACGTCGCACCAGCCGTCGGTGATGACGAGGACCGGAGCCGTCGGCGGGAAGTCGTCCGCCCGCTGCAACAGGTCGATGCCCGGCTGCAGTTCGGTGCCGCCGCGTCCGCGCACCCGTACCCGGCCCGCGATCTCGGTCGGTGGCAGATAGCCGGCGTCGTAGGCCGCCGCGTCACAGAACACGACGCGCGCGGCGGGTACGTCACGCGCCACGGCGTACGAGGCGATGGCACCCAGCGCCTTGCCGAGCAGGGCGCTGTTCATCGAGCCGGAGGTGTCGAGGACGACGCCGAAGGTGCAGCGCGGTGTCTCCTCCTGCGGGAAGTACCGGCCCGCGCGCGGGATGTCGGGCGTGGACGCCTGCCGGCGGGAGGGGCGGGCGAAGGAGCGTACGGGCTCGGGGACGGGCACGTACTCGTCGAACCAGCGGGCGAGCCTCGCGTCCCACGGCACCGGCGGGTGGGCGAGTGCCCGGATCTCCTGCACCAGGCCGGCGGGCAGCAGTCCCCGCGTCCCGTACTGGTGCAGATCGAAGCCCTGCACCAGGCCGCGTCGGTAGAAGTCGTCGAGGTCGGTGTACGGGCGGGATGCCCCGTGCACCAGGGGCTCGCCGAGGATGTCGCCCGTGCCCTTGCCCCGCAGGGTCGCCAGTCGCCGCCGGTGGCGCAGGTCCGTGGCGATGCGGTCGTACACCTCCTCGACCGACAGGTCCCTCAACTCGGGGTCGTACAAGAGCCCTTCGGGCATGTCGCCGACCCGCATCCGCACCAGCCAGTCGTTCACGACGTAGTCGGCGGCGACGTTGAAGAGGTACGGGTCGCGGGGGCCGCGGCGCTCGCCGTGGCGCAGGGCGGCGTGCAGCATCTCGTGGGCGAGGATGAACCGCCATTCCTCGTCGGTGAAGGTACGCAGCGGATTGACGTAGATCTCGCCGGCGGTGGCGCTCACGGCGGCGATCGAGATGTTCTGCGCCCGTGCCAGTTCGGCGTCGGCCACGACGGTGAGTCCGGCGGCGATCCCGCCGAGCAGCGGGTACGAGGAGACGAACCAGTTCAGCGCGCGATGCCAGGGCCGCTGCGGGACGCGTTCGCCGGTGATCCGGTCACGGCGGCCGCCCGCCACGTCCATGGCGGCGGACATGCTGCGGGTGAGGGCGTGGGCGAAGGCCGTCTCCCAGTCGGGGACGTAGCCGTTCCACCCCTTGTGCCACGTCGTCAGCACCTGGTCGGGGTGATCGCCCGCGGTGCCGCACCGCTCGTATGCGGCGGGGATGCCGTCGCGGCGCCAGCGGGCGGCGAGCTGCTCCTCGTCACCGCCGGGATACGTGGTCGGGATGTGCTCGGGAGAGTTGCCGACGGGGAAGGTGAGCAGGAAGCGGTTGACGACGGTGCAGCGGGCCGCCAGGTCGAACCGGTCGGGCTGCTCACGCCGTTTGTCCTCGGACGCCGGCACATGGCCGAACCCCAGATGCAGCAGGCAGTGGGCGAGTGCCCAGGCCCACGCGGCCGGCTCCGCCCGCTTGGTGGGGTGGACGTGGACGACCCCGTTGGAGTCGACGGCCGCCAGCCCCCCGGCGGGGGTCGCGGTGCACTTGGTCTGCCGACAGAAGTCGGCCTCGACGGCGGCGAAGGCCGGATTCCGCTTGACCAGCGCGAGCCCCGCCGCGAACGCCTCCGTGGCCGGGTCCGGCTTGCCCTTCTTCCCCTTCCTCTGCGTCGTGTTCACCGCCGGGCCTCGACCAGCCTGGGCATGTCGCGTGCGGCCTCGACCAGGAACCAGGCGGGCAGCACCGGCTGACCGTCGGGGGCGTCGGCGATGACGGTCTGCGCGACCTCGACGGAGATCTCGGCGAGCTGCACGAGCAGCGACTTGGAGCGGTGGACGGTCTGACGCAGGGAAGGCGAGACATGCTCCTTCTGCCGGGGCAGATCCCGCACCAGCCGCCCCCGGAACGCCTCCGCGAGGTAGTAGAGCAGGTCCCGGTCCTCGAGCCGGCCCGGCCAGGACGCGTCGCCCTTGAGGATCGCCTCGATGCCGTAGGTGTGGCGCACGATCTTCGCGTAGCCGCAGAACGAGACGGCGTGCGCGGGCGTGAGTGTGCCGTGCACGATCACCTTCAGTGTGTTCTCGTCGATGCCGGGCCCGAAGGAGTGCAGGGCGTCGGAGAGCATGTGCCAGGAGCGGGGCGTGGAGAACGGCTCCTCGGTCTTGGGCGGCTGCGACCACAGGTGGTCGGGACGGTCGACGAGGTAGTCCGTGACCCAGGGGTGGATGCCGTGCTCCCCCGCCCACACCAGCCAGTCGGCCGCCGACGCCTGCAGATGGACATGCGTGAGCCGGTTGACCAGGGCGGACGCGATCGGCCGTGCCAGCGCGTTGTCCGTGGCCCGGTTGCCGGCCCCGATGACGATCGACCCGGCGGGCAGTTCGTACGAACCGATCCGCCGGTCCAGGATCAACGAGTAGAACGCCTTCTGGACGTCGGGGCTCGCGGCGTTCAGTTCGTCCAGGAAGAGGCAGTACGGCTCGTCCCGGGCGATGGCCTCCGGCGGGCAGAACACCGACCGTCCGTCACGGATCTGCGGCACGCCGATCAGGTCCTCGGGCGCGAGCTGTGTCCCCAGCAGGCTGACGCACTCCAGTCCCAGCGACTGTGCGAACCTCCGTACCAGCGACGACTTCCCGATTCCGGGCGCTCCCCAGAGGAAGACGGGCCGTACGGTGGCGAGGCCCAGCAGCAGTTCGGGAATCTGGGCCGGGGTGACAGTGACGGCAGCCTGCACGCGGAGATGTTCCTTCGGAGATCAGGAGAGCGGGAGATCGGGAGGCCGGGAGATCGGGAGGCCGGGAGACCCCCAGATCGGGTCCGCCCAGTGTGAGCGGCCCGGCATCCCGGCGCAGCCGATTTTCCGGGGCGTGCCGCCCGTCATGTGGTCGTGGCACCCTCGATGTCCAGGTCCACCCGCACGGTCTTGCCCACCGGTACGCGGTCGAGCACCGTCCACCGGTCCGCCAGCGCTTCGACCAGCAGGAGCCCGCGTCCGCTCTCGGCGAGTGATGCCGGGACGGCGGCGCGTGACGGTGGCCGGCGCTCGCCGCGCGTGTCGGAGACCTCGATGCGCAGTGTCGGCGGCGTCCGCGTGAGCCGCAGCTCGAAGTCCCGCCCCGGCACCCGCCCGTGCGTCACGGCGTTGGCGGCGAGTTCGGCCACCAGGAGCGCGACGGTGTCGGAGGTGTCGGAGCCGTGTCGGATGCCCCAGGCGTGGAGCTGGTGCAGTGCCAGGTGCCGCGCGAGCCGTGCGCCCAGCGGTGTGGAGCTGAAGCGCTGAGTGAACACACGTACGGTTCCGGCCTGTTGGGGCGTGATCGGTGGTCGCATGCGGACACCGTGGCGGCCGGTGGCGACGTTTCCCCAGATCAGGGACTCGTACGCGCGATCAGCGTACGGGTACGGGGTGCGGACGGTACGAGTGGCCGGGCGTGACCCGACGCCCGTTGGACCGGTTGTACAGGGCCGCCGGGACACGCGGGAGGGGCCGCAGATGACGGAGACGGAGACAGCGGGCACATCGGGCGGGGAACCCGAGGTGTCGGAGAGCCTGAAGTCGTTCGGTGAGGTCGTCAAGGCCTTCCGTAAGCGGGCTCGGCTGACGCAGGAGGAGTTCGCGCCGCTGGTGCGGTACTCGCTCCCCACGGTGGCGTCGATCGAGCAGGGCAGGAGGTTCCCGCCGGTCGACTTCGTGGACCGTGCGGAGGAGGTGCTGGACGCGTTCGGGACGCTGAAGGGCGCGGCACGGCATCTGTCGCGCAGGCCGGGGCTGGCGAGTTGGTTCCGCCAGTGGGCGCAACTGGAGGCGGAGGCGGTCAGTCTCTACACGTACGAATGCCGCCTGATCCCGGGTCTGTTGCAGACACAGGCGTACGCGATGCGGCTGTTCAGGGACCAACTGCCGCCGGTAGGTGACGAGCAGATCGAGGCGCAGATGACGGCCAGGAAGGAGCGGCAGCGGCTGCTGACGGAGCGGCCCAACACCGCGTACAGCTTCATCGTCGAGGAGCATCTGCTGCGCAGGCGACTGGACGGGGAGCAAACGACCCGCGAGCTGGTGGACCATCTGATCGCTCTCGCCGAACGCCGCAACATCGAGCTCCAGATCATGCCGGTGGTGCGTGAGAGCCACGCGGGGCTGGACGGCCCCATGCAGTTGCTGGAGACCCCCGACAACCGGTGGCTGGCCTACGGGGAGGGGCAGAAGAGCGCACAGCTCATCACTGACCGGAAAGTGGTCAGCGTGCTCCAGATGCGGTATGCCAGGATGCGATCGCAGGCTCTCACCCTTCCGGACTCCCTGGGCCTGCTACGGCAGATGCGAGGAGTGGCGGCATGAGCGGCACCACCGAACTGGCCTGGTTCAAGAGCAGTTACAGCGGCGGCGACGGCGACTCCTGCGTCGAGGTCGCCCTGTCGTGGCACAAGTCCAGCTACAGCAGCGGCTCCGGCGACGACTGTGTCGAGGTCGCCGCCTGCCCCACCACCGTGCACGTCCGCGACTCCAAGGTCACCGACGGTCCCCGACTCGCCCTCGCACCCACCGCCTGGACGGACTTCGTCGGCCATGCGGTGGGTGACACCGTCTGACACCTCCGGGTGCCTGACTCCGCGCGGCCCAGGGCGGTGCCGTCGGCGACCGGTCAACTGCCGTTCGCGGGCGGCAGGTGCACGATTCGTGCGGCGGCCGGTCAATCGATATGGTGCCTGGTCACGGCCGCACCCCGTTCGATCCACGGGCCGGTCAGGGCTCTGCCGCGGTCTGGGCCACACCTCCACGACTGCCGTGCCGACCTCTGCCTGCCCGGCCCTGGAACATCGGGGGCGATCTTCACGGCGGGGGTATTCGGGCCCCGGCCGACAGGTCAGGAGGAACGAGTGGCACAGATCATCGCCGAGGTCTCACGGACGTTCAACGAGTTTCTGCTCTTGCCCAACCGGACCAGGACCGACTGCTCGACGGCGACGGTCGAGCTGCGCACACCCCTGGTGCGGCACGTCGTGGGCGAGCCGTCGGCGATCGAGCTGCAGTCCCCGTTCACGTCCGCGATCATGCAGGCCGTCAGCACACCGGAACTCGCGATCGCGCTCGCCCGCAACGGCGGCCTGAGCTTCCTGCACCACAACCAGTCGGTCCAGGACCAGGTCGCGGCGGTCCGCCAGGTGAAGAACTTCAAGGCCGGCTTCGTCACCAGCGACACGAACGTCCGGCCCGACGACAGCCTGGCCGTCCTCGTCGACATCATGCGCCGCACAGGTCACAGCACCGCCGCGGTCACCCACGACGGGACCGCCACCGGTCGCCTGCTCGGCCTGGTGACCTCCCGCGACTTCCACCCGCAGCGCCACGACCTGGCCGAACCGGTCGGCGGGCGGATGACCCCCGTCGCCGGGCTGCCGCACGCGGGGCCCGACATCACGCTGTCCGAGGCCAACGCCCGGCTGTGGGACGAACGGCTGGACTGCCTCCCGGTGCTGGACGGCGAGGGCCACCTGCAGTACCTGGTGTTCCGGTCCGACTACGCGGACAACAAGCGGTTCCCGAACCAGCTCGTGGACTCCGCCAAGCGTCTGCGCGTGGGCGCGGGCGTCAACACCCATGACTACCAGGAGCGAGTACCGGCCCTGGTGGAGGCGGGCGTGGACGCCCTGTGCTTCGACTCCTCCGACGGCTACAGCGACTGGCAGGCGCAGGCGCTGACCTGGGTGAAGAAGCACCATCCCGAGATCCCGGTCGGCGGCGGAAACGTGGTCGACGGCGAGGCGTTCACCTTCCTCGCCGAGGCGGGGGCGGACTTCGTCAAGGTCGGTGTCGGCGGCGGTTCCATCTGCATCACCCGCGACCAGAAGGGCATCGGCCGCGGCCAGGCCAGCGCCGTGCTGGATGTCGCGGCGGCACGGGACGCCTTCCGCGAGCGGACCGGCGAGTACGTGCCGATCTGTTCCGACGGCGGGCTGGTGCACGACTACCACGTGGCTCTGGCACTGGCGATGGGGGCGGACTTCGTCATGATGGGGCGCTACTTCGCGCGCTTCGACCAGGCGGCCGGCGCGAAACTGCCCACCCGTGACGGCTTCGTCAAGGAGTACTGGGGTGAGGGCTCCAACCGTGCCCGCAACTGGCAGCGCTACGGCCAGGGCGGTCAGGGGCTGCTCTTCGAGGAAGGCGTGGACGGCTACGTCCCGTACGCGGGCGACCTCGACGAAGGGCTCGCCCTGACCGTCGCCAAGCTGAAGACCACGATGGTCTCCTGCGGCTCCGCCACCCTGCCCGAGTTCCGGTCCACGGCCCGGCTGACCCTCGTCTCGGACCAGAGCTTCCAGGAGAGCCACGCCAACGTCACGCTCCGGGACGCCCCGACCGCCTCCTGACCGGCTGCCGAAGCCCGTCGAAGCCCCCCGTCGGGACGGCGGCGGCAAGCAGCCGCGGCCGTTCGACGGGGGACCGGCGGGGGCCGGCGGGGCCGGTACGTCAGTCGGCGATGAACAGGTCCTCGGCCTCGGTGACGGTGAGCGCCCGGTCCACCCACTGGTCCAGAACATCGATGTCGGTGCAGCCGGTGATGCGGTCGCGCGCGCTCTGCAGGGTCGGGATCCGACGCTTCTCGAGTACGCGGAGGATCATCTGCGCCCGCGCCTCGACCCGCCCGGCCTCCAGCCCCTCTTCGCACCCCTTCTCACGCCCCTCTTCGCGCCCCTTCTCACGCCCCTCTTCGCGTCCCTCTTCGACGCCCTTGAGGTACGACTCCTCAACGATGGTGCCTCGGCCGGGAAAGAAGGTTCCCCTGCTCATCAACGTCCTCCAGGTGGTTCGGGCCGGGCTGTCACCCAGGCCGATCTCCAGCAGCTCGGGCCGGAACGCTAGGGGCGCCGAAGTGTCGGTGAACGTGCTTCTGGCATATGAGCGCCCATAAGTGGGGCGCAGTCAAGCGGCGTTGACGGAGGCACTCCCGCGAGCACGGCAGTGCGGCCCCGCGTTCACGGGGCCGCACTGCCGTAGGCGGTGGGGCGGTCAGTGGGCGACGGTCGGCTTCTCCGGCGCCAGCGAGTTGCCCGCCGGGATGTTCCCGCAGCTCGTGGGTGCGCTCTCGCCCGCGAAGCGGTCGTCCAGCCAGGCCAACGCGCGCGGCGTCCAGTACGGCATGCTGCCGAAGTGGCTGAGCAGGTTGTACTGCTCGTACTTGATCGACGGGTTGCCGGTGGCGCAGTACTGCCGCGCCAGCGCCCGCACGTCGCCGGCGACCATGACGCCGTCGCCCGTGCCGATGCCCGGCGGTTTGTTGAACGTTCCCTCGAGCACGCCCGCGTTGCCCTGCCCGATGAACCCGGGGACGGTCGGGGTGGCGGCCTGGCCGAGGTTGACCTTGTTGACCGCCTCGGTGAAGGCGGGAATCGAGTTCACGTCCTCGTACTCCGGCTTCACCAACTCCTTCCACTTCATCCCCGGGTAGTGCCCCAGCGCGTCGATGATCGAGCCGTGCTCGAGCTCGTCGAAGACCTTGTGGCCCTTCTCGCTCAGGTAGGGCTTGATGTCGATGCCGTACGCGCGGGCGACGCCGATGACCGCCATCGGGATCACCCCGTTCCACACCGCGGCACCGTCGACGTACTTGAGGTTGTGCGCCGGTGCGACGAGCAGCCCTCCCTCGGCGAAGCCGACAAGGCGCTCGTTGACCTCGGGCGCGTACGCGGGGGCCAGGGCGACCGCCCAGTTGGTGGCGATGGCCCCGCCGGAGTAGCCGATCAGTCCGAACTCGGTGTCGCCGTGCAGGCCGGTCTCCTCGACGCGGGTGCTCGCGCGGATCGAGTCCAGCGTGTTCGTCCCGTACGCGGGGCCGGCCGCGAACTCGGCGGTCTGGCCCTCGGTGTCCGGGATGACGACGTCGTAGCCCTTGGCGAGCAGCGGCGCCATGACGAGGGTCTCGAAGTTGGCGATGAGGCCGCCGACGGAGACGTCCCCGGCGATGGACCGGGACGGGCCGTGCTCCGGGTCGAGCGAGTCGTAGAACGACTGGTACGACACGGCCTTGCTGCCGTCGCTGTGCTGACTGCGGACCACGGTGGTCACGTTGGCCGACGGCCGTCCCTGGGCGTCGGTGGAGCGGTAGAGCAGCTGGATCGCCTTCACCGGCGTGGGGATCCCGATGACGTGGTAGTCCAGCGTGCGCTTCTTCAGCACGTCACCCGGCTTGTACGAGGACAGCGGCTTGCTGCCGTCGTAGCGGTAGAACGGGTCGGACGCCGTGGTGTCCGTCTGCGTGCCCGCGACAGGCGCGGCCGTCGCCGTCGGGGCGGTGCCGACGGTGAGGGTGGTGAGGGTGGTGGTGACAACAGCGGTGGCAAGCAGACCGGCGGCTCTCCGGTTCATGACTCCCCCTAGTGCGTGAAGTGGGTCACGTGTCCTTACTGAGGAGTAAGTTACTGGAAGTAAACTACGGTGCCCATAGACACGACGGCAGAGTTTTGACTCTCTTACGGGACGAGGGCCGCCTGCCCGGTCGACCGGCGGTCGCGGCCTCGCACCCGGGCGGCAGAATGACGAGATGATCGGCAACCGGATCACTCATCGCACCGCGGACGGCGTCCGCATACCCGGCACCTGGCGGCACGCCTTCATCCGCAACGGCGGCCAGTACTTCCTCACCGACCTGTACATCTTCGCGGACGGCATCGTCGACTGCTGGGGCCTGGTCACCCTCGACGAGTTCGAGCAGAAGCTGCGCAGCGGCTGGGTGGCGACCTCGCTCTCCGAGGGGACACGCGCGTCCGCCCACGGGTTGGCGTCCTGGAAGTTCGCCGACCCGCACTGCCGGCTGACGCCCGAGCTGCTGCTCGCCGAAGTACGGGACACGGTCGAGCAGTTGAACGGACGGCCCGACTCGACGGCCCACTGCCTGGCCGCCGTCGACGTCTTCCTCGCCGACCGGACGGAGGAGAACCGGGCCGCCGTACGCGCGACGTACCTCGCGATCCCCGAGACACAGCGCCTCTACGCACTCGGCGACATGGACCACAAGGACTGGCCACTCCAGGCACTGATCGCCGGCCCCGGCGGCGAACTCGACGAGTGGTCCGACGAGCCGGTCACACAGGAGGACTACGACAACGCGATCGCCTACTTCGAGGAGCGCGCCCGGTCGTTCGCCGAGCGCACCCCCCGTACCCCGGCGGACGGGCCCACCACCTCGTTCGCGCCGGCCGTCCATCTCTACGAGTCGTACGTGCGGCAGCCGACGGACGACCCGGGCCCGACGGGGTTGCGCAACGACTACCCTGCGCCCGTCGTCGTCGACGATGTCACCTACCCGTCCGTCGCCCATGCGTACTGGGCCCTGTCGGTCACCGCCGAGACCACCCGCGCCGCCGTCCTGGCGACCGCCAACGCGCACGTCGCACGGCGGATCGCGGCCAAGGCCGCGCGTCGCCCCGGTTGGGAGCAGGCCCGGACGGCCGTCATGACGGGCCTGCTGCGCGCCAAGTACACCCAGCATCCCGACCTGGCCGAGATCCTGCTCGCCACCGGCGACGCGACCGTGGTCTACGACGACTCCGACTCGGGCTTCTGGGGCAACGACACGGGCCAGGGGCGCAATTGGACGGGCCGCCTGCTCGAACTGGTCCGCTCCGAACTCCAGGCCCGGCAGGCGGGCATAGGCCTGCCCGGCCAGCGCGTCGGTTCTGCGCATGCGTCGGCGATCGCCCGGGTGTCCCAGTAGAAGGGACGCGGTCCCGGCCCGGCAGGCGTCGTGCCGAAGCCGTCCACCACCCTGTCGTCCTCCGTCATGCACCGTGACGATCGCCCCGGACACCACATGAACGAGGGGCCACCCGGACCGCGCGGCCGGACAGCCCCTCGTCACGAAACAGCCCGGTCCGCTAGACGATGTTGTTGAACTTGGTGCCCTCGCCCGCGTACAGCGTGGTCGTCTGCCGGCTGAACGGGGCCGTCGTCGAGCCGGTCGAACGGTACACGTACGTGCCGTTCGGGCCGTAGGCGACCATGTCGGAGCGGCCGTCGCCGGTGACGTCACCGGCGCCCACGAGGTGGGAGAAGGCGTTCCAGCCGGCCCCGATCCTGACGCGGGACGCGACGGTGCCGTCGGCCCTGCCCTGGTAGAGCCACAGCACGCCGTAGGTGTCGCGGGCGACGAGGTCACCCGCCGTGCCGCCCGCGATGTCGCCCACGGCGGTGATCTGGTTGTAGATCTGCCAGCCGCCGCCGATCCGGGTGCGGGTCGCGAAGGGGGCGGACCAACTGCCGGTGCCCTTGTAGAGCCACAGGACGCCGTAGGTGTCGGTGGCGAGAAGGTCGGGGCGGCCGTCGCCGCTGAGGTCGCTGCCACCGGTGATCTTGTTGTAGATCTGCCAGCCGGCACCGATCTTGACGCGGGACGCGAAGGTGCCGTCCCCCTTGCCCAGGTACAGCCACAGGACGCCCGAGGTGTCGCGGGCGACGAGGTCGCCGGCCGGGGCACCGGCCAGAGCCCCCACGGCCTCGATCTGGTTGTAGATCTGCCAGCCGGCACCGATCTTGGTCCGCTGCGCGGTGGCGACCTGGTTGTCCGACGGCCAGTCGAAGAGGTCGTCCCGCCACAGCAGCCCCGAGGCGTCGCGCGCGAGGACGTCCGTCGAGCCGTTGTCGTTGAAGTCGTGCGCGTTGGCCTGGCGGGAGACCTGGAAGTTTCCCGAGGCGGTCGCCGGACCGCCCACGCCGTCGGCAGGGGTGGCGGTGATCTCCCAGTCGTAGGCGCCGTTCTGGGCGCTGATGCCGCCCATCACGCCGTCCCAGACGAAGGAGAAGCGGCTGCCGGAGACCGGCTCGGACAGGTGACGGGTGAGCGTCCTGCCGGTGGCCCGGTGCGTGAGCGTGAGGTCCACGGTGGCGTTCGGGCGGGACAGGGTCCATTCCATCGGGACCGTGGTGCCCGGCGTCTCCAGGTTCACCGCGGTGGGGACCTGCGTCCCGCTCACCTCGAGGGCCATGACCCGGCCCGTGTCCGCCACGAGCGTGGCACTCGGGAGGCCGTCGTCCCCCTCCCAGATCCGGAACAGTCCGTCGGCATCGGCCGTCGCGCCGCGCACGAGCAGGCCGCCATCCGGGGCGTGGGCCACGCTGGAGAAGTGCTCAAGGAGCTTGTACGGCGCGGCGGTCGCGTCCTTGACGCTGCGCGCGTACAGCGGGCTAGGCGTCCCGCCGTCGGCCTGGCCCGGGACCCCGTAGAGCAGCGTGTCCCTGGTGACACCGGCGATGACGGCAGCGCTCATGGAGCTGTCCATGGCGAACCTCGGGTGGACATACGTCCCGTCCACCACGAGTTCGGTGACCCCGCTCCGGTAGTGGACGTAGGCCTCGTAGTCGGCGGTGTAGGCGCCCGTCGAGGCGTGGGTCCACCGGGCGGTGCTCGTCCTGCTGCCCGACTCGATGGCCGCGTCGCCGCCGACGCTCGTGCGCGTCATCCAGAACTCGGTCCGGAAGGTCGACGAGCTGGGGAACACCCGGTTGCTGCTCAGGACGAGCATGACGTCGCTCGTGGAGGCGATGACCTTGAAGTCCATGCTGTAGGAGTTGGAAGAGCGCTTCGTCTTCCTCGGCAACCCGTCGATCGAGGTCAGCTGCCACAGCTCGTGGTAGTCGGCGGTGCCCGTCGGAACCTTCACATAGACGTTCTCGCCGACCGCGCCGACGAGCTCCGCGCCGGGCTTGAACTCGGACGCGAGGTCGAAGGACGCGGTCGCGGACCGGGCGGCGTCCTCGCGCATGTCCAGGAGGTGGACCATGCCGTTGCCGTCGCCGGTGACGATGACGTCGGAGTTGCTGTCGTGACCGACGGTGCCCGCGACCGGCAGCACCGAGCCGTCGGCGTACTTGTGCCACTCCAGGACCGGGTTGCCGACGTCGTCCTTGCGGGACGTGAGGTAACCGGTGTCGCCGGTGCTGACGATCTCGGCGTCGAGGGGCAGATTCGCCTCGGCGGCGGACTCGGCGGCGACCCCGCTCGCGGCGGCGGGGGTGGCCACGGCCCCGGGCGTGGCCAGGACGCCGGCACCGACCGTCACGGCCAGAACCGTGGCGACGGAGGCGCCGAGACGGCGTCGGGTGGTGCGTACGGAAGCCAAGAAAGTCCCTCCTGATGAGCAAAGCGGTACGCGCATGGGCGCGCACCGCTCGATCAGACTCGCGAAGGGGAGACGTGGTTGTACGTGATCTTCCTGTTCTCTCCGGGAGAACAAGGCGACCCTGTTCGCGGGGTCACGCCGGAACACACCTGATCAGCGAGGCTGGAGGCGGGTGCCCGCGAAACAGAATTCGTTGCCTTCCGGGTCGGCACAGTCGACGACCAGCTCACTGATACGGCATGCCATGTGCGTCAGTGCACGTGGACGCCCCGGAAGCCGGTCAGGCGATGACGCGCTCCAAGTCTGCTCCGTCGAAGGGGGGATAGGCATCGCCGCCGGTTCGCTCCGCCGCGTCGATGTAGTCGGCGAGAGCGTCGCGGGATTGGGCGAGCCTGTCCATCTGATCGTTCAGTCGCCGCAGCCGTGACCGCATCGCGGCCAGCAACTCGGGACATCCGGGCAGCTCCGGGGCTTCTCCGAGCGCACAGGGCAGCAGGTACGCGATGTCCTCGGAGGACAGACCGGCACCCAGCAGATGGCGGATCTGCTTCACCCGGAGCACGGCGTTCTCGTTGAACTCGCGGTAGCCGTTCGCGCCGCGGTCCGCCTCCAGCAGGCCCTGGGCCTCGTAGTAGCGCAACTGATGAGTGTTGACACCCGTCCGGCGACTCAGTTCCCCGATCCGCATCGAAACCTCACTTGACCTTCATACCGGTATCAACGTTGACGATGCTGCCATGAAGAACAGCCACGAAACACCCGTGACAGTCATCGGACTCGGACTGATGGGACAGGCACTCGCCGGCGCGTTCCTGAAGGCCGGGCATCCCACAACCGTGTGGAATCGTACGCCCTCCAAGGCCGGCCAACTGGTGGCCGACGGTGCGCTGTTGGCACCGACGGTCGGCGACGCGCTCAAGACGGGCTCCCTGACGGTCATCTGCGTCACCGACTACGCGGCCATGCACGAAACGCTCGGCGCGAACGACGTCGAACTGAACGGCACGATGCTGGTCAACCTGACCTCGGGGAGCTCCGCCCAGGCCAGGGAAGCCGCCCGATGGGCCGAGCAGCGCGGCGCCCGCTACCTGGACGGCGCCATCATGGCCGTCCCGTCTGCCATCGGCACCGCCGACGCGCTCATCCTGCACAGCGGGCCGCAGACGGACTTCGAGGAGTACGAATCGACACTCGGCGCGCTCGGCACCGCCACTCACCTCGGGACGGACCACGGGCTGGCGTCGCTGTACGACGTGGCCGGCCTGGCCATGATGTGGAGCATCCTGAACGCGTGGCTCCAGGGCACCGCCATGCTCAGGACGGCCGGTGTGGACGCCGCAACGTATGCGCCGTTCGCACGGCAGATCGCGGCCGGTGTGGCCGAATGGCTGCCTGGGTATGCAGGGCAGATCGACAGCGGTTCCTTCCCGGCCGAGGTGTCCGCCCTGGAGACCGACGCGCGGGCGATGGAACATTTGATCGAGGAGAGCGAGGCAGTGGGGGTGAACACCGAACTGCCGAAGTTCATCAAGGGGATGGCCGACCGCGCGATCGCCGCCGGACACGGCTCAGAGCAGTATCCCGTCCTGATCAAGGAGTTCGGCAAGCTCTGCAGCGACTGACCGACGCCGAAGCCGGTCCGCGGCCCGGGGCCGGCGCTCTTCACTGGTCACGGCGCCCAGACCGCACAGTCGGCATCCCCCGCCCGCCGTCCACGGGTGGGGGATGCCGACTGTGCCACCCCCGTGACCCGTCTGCTCTCCAAACTCGACGCCCGGGACCGTGTCCGGCTCGTCATCATCGCGTACGACGCAGGTCTGGTACCCGCGTCCGGATGAGTCACGGGCCGGGACCGGTGGGGCGGATGTGCGTTCGGGGGACCTCGGATGTCAGGATGAAGCAATGAGTAACAACGTCTTCTTCGACATCACCATCAACGACGAGCCCGCCGGCCGGATCGTCTTCACCCTCTTCGACGACGTGGTCCCGAAGACCGCCAAGAACTTCCGCGAGCTGGCCACCGGCGAGCACGGCTACGGATACGAGGGCTCGTCCTTCCACCGTGTCATCCCGGACTTCATGCTCCAGGGCGGCGACTTCACCGCAGGCAACGGCACGGGCGGCCGCAGCATCTACGGCGAGAAGTTCGCCGACGAGAACTTCCAGCTCAAGCACACCAAGCCGGGCCAGCTGTCGATGGCCAACGCGGGCCCGAACACCAACGGCTCGCAGTTCTTCATCACGACCATCGTCACCGACTGGCTGGACAACAAGCACGTCGTCTTCGGTGAGGTCGTCGAGGGCATGGACCTGGTGAAGAAGATCGAGGGCCTGGGCTCGCGCGCCGGCGCCACCTCGGCGAAGATCACCATCGCCAAGTCGGGCGTCGTCGAGGGCTGAACCGCCCCCGCTCACGCACAGGAGGGCCCGTCGGCGCGCGCCGACGGGCCCTCCTGCGGTCGTGTCACGTCTCGTCCGGCTCCAGCCGCAGCGAGATCGAGTTGATGCAGTACCGCTGGTCCGTGGGGGTGGGGTAGCCCTCGCCCTCGAAGACATGGCCCAGGTGGGAGCCGCACCGCGCGCAGCGCACCTCGGTGCGGACCATGCCGTGGGAGGTGTCGGAGACCAGTTCCACCGCGTCGGTGTCCCGCGGGTCGTAGAACGACGGCCAGCCGCAGCGGGACTCGAACTTGGTGTCGGAGCGGAACAGCTCCGCCCCGCACGCACGGCACGAGTACGTGCCGGTCGTCTTCGTGTCCGTGTACTCACCGACGAACGCCGGCTCCGTGCCGGCCTGGCGCAGGACCGCGTACTCGGCGGGGGTCAGCTCCGCCCGCCACTGCTCGTCCGGCTTCTCCACGTCGTACGCCATCGATGCGCCTCCTTCAGCTCGACAGGCGGGCCAGGACGGCCGGACCGAGGTCCGTGACGTCACCCGCGCCCATCGTGAGAACGAGATCACCGGGCTTCGCCATTCCCGCGATCACGTCCGGGACCGCCGTCTTGTCGTGCACGGCCGTGACCTCGGCGCCGGCGGCCTTCGCCGCGTCGACGATCAGCTCGCTGGTGATGCCCGGGATCGGGTCCTCGCGGGCCGGGTAGATGTCGAGGACGACCGAGGCGTCGGCGAGCGCGAGGGCCTGGCCCATCTCGGTGCCCAGCTCCTGGGTGCGCGAGAAGAGGTGGGGCTGGAAGACCACCAGGAGGCGGGCGTCGGCCGCCGCGCCGCGCATGGCCTCGAGGTCGGCGGTCATCTCGGTCGGGTGGTGGGCGTAGGAGTCGATGACCTGGACGCCCGCGGCCTCGCCCTTGAGCTGGAGGCGGCGCTTGACGCCCGTGTACGCGCCGATCGCCGAGGCCAGGTTGTGCGCCGGGATGCCGAGGGCGACGCCGGCGGCGAGCGCGGCGACCGCGTTGTGGGCGTAGTGGCGGCCGGGGACGGACACCGTGAACGTCAGCAGCTTCCCGTTCAGCATGACGGTGACCTCGCTGGTCAGGCCGCGCGGGGTGACCTTGTGCACACGCACGTCGGCCCCCTCCGACTCGCCGTACGTGACGACCTTCAGCGAGGAGATCTCGCGGACACGGCGGGTCAGCTCGACCGCGCCGGGCTGGTCGGCTGCGATCACCAGCGTGCCGCCGGGCACGACCTTGCCGACGAACGTCTGGAAGGACTCGTAGATCTCGTCCATCGAGGCGTAGTTGGCATGGTGGTCGAGTTCCACGTTGAGGACGATCGCGACCTCGGGGTCGTACTTCTGGAAGCTGCGGTCGCTTTCGTCGGCCTCCGCCACGAAGATGTCGCCCTCGCCGTGCCGGGCGTTCGTACCCGGCCCCTCGAGGTCGCCGCCGATCGCGTACGACGGGTCGAGGCCCAGCTCGGTGAGCGCGACCGCCAGCATCGAGGTGGTCGTGGTCTTGCCGTGCGTGCCCGCGACGGCGATCGACCGCAGTCCGCCCATCAGGGAGGCGAGCGCGTCGGAGCGGTGGACGACCGGCACGGACAGTTCGGCCGCGCGCACCAGCTCCGGGTTGTCGGCCCGGATCGCGCTGGAGACGACGACGCTGGTGGCGTCGGACGACAGGTGCTCGGCCGCGTGCCCGATGTGCACGGTGGCGCCGAGGGCGCGCAGCGCCTCGGCGGTCGCCGACTCCTTGGCATCGCTGCCCGCGACCTTCGCGCCGCGCTGGGCGAGGATCTTCGCGATGCCCGACATGCCGGCTCCGCCGATGCCGATGAAGTGCGGGCGCTCCATCGCGCCGGGAACGGCGGCAGGGACGGCGGGTGCCATGGTCTTCTCCCCAAGCTGTACGACTGCGTGCTGTACGACTACGTGACGACTACGTGCGGCTGCCCACCCTATTGCCTGCGGAGCTACTCGCTGTGCGCGAAGAGCTTCAGCACCGGCACGCCGACCTTGTGGCGGGCTCTGGAGGCCCAGTCGCGGTGGAAGAACTCCTCGACATAGTGGGGCTCTGTCAGGACGATCACCTCGTCCGCGTCCGCCTCGTCGACCACCGACTTGAGCTTGTTCAGGGGGTGGTCCTCCACGAGATGGCCGACCGCCTCGCAGCCCGCCGCCCGCAGGGCGGCCACGGAGTGCTCCAGCGCGCGCTGGGCGGGAGCCTTGGCCTCCGCCCCCTCGGGCTGTCCGCCCTCACGGACCGCTTCCTTCAGTTCGCCGACCGCCACGTCGTCGATGGCACGCAGCAGCACATCGGCCTGGTCGCCGCGCGGCTGCATGAGCACGATGAAGGAGACACCCTCCTCGCCGTGCAGAGTGGTGACGAACTCCACGTCCTCCGAGGTCAGGGGCTTCTCGATCATCAGTACGCTTGTGAACACCTCAGGAGCCCTTCTGCGGAAACTGCGGAAACCATCCTTCCCCGTGCAGGGACGGGGTGTGCGCAATCAAGTGTGCCCGCCACGGGCTAAGCGGAACGGCAAATTCCGCTAATTGGGAACGAGGTCGTCACAGGCGGCGATACCGCGTGAACAGGAATCCGGCCTCCTCCAGTACGGAATCAAGGGCGAACCGCGCCGGATCCGGCAGCCCCGGCCCGCCCGCGATGCGCTGCGCGTCCCCCACCGTCATCGTCGGGGACACCGTCAGACACAGCTCATCCAGTACCCCGGCCGTGGCGAATTGACCCAGCATCCTGGGACCGCCTTCCGTCAGCAACCGCACCAGACCCCGCTCCGCGAGCGCGCGCACGGCCCTCGCGGGGTCCACACCGGGGCCGTCACCTGCGACGACGACCTCCACACCGGCCTTCTCCGCCTCGTGGACACGCTGCGGGGACGCGGCCGCGCCGGTGAGCACCAGGGTCGGCACCAGCGGCTGCGTGAACAGCGGGAGCGAGAAATCCAGGTTCAGCGAGGCACTGACCACGGCGATCGCGGGTGCGGGCCCCTGCCCCGCGGCGGCCCGCCGCTTTGCGAAGACCTCACGGGCGCGGGCGGGCCGGTAGCCCTCCAGCCGCACCGTCTCGGCCCCCACCACGACGGCGTCGGCCAGGCCGCGCAGCGTGCCGAAGATCCGCATGTCGGCGTCGGAGGAGATCGGCTGCGAGCGGCCGTCGTGCTGGGCCGCGCCGTCGAGCGAGGAGACCATGTTGGCGCGCAGCCACGCGCCGCCGGCCGCACCGATGCCCGCACCGCCGCCCCCGCCGCCGGCCGCGCCGCTCCGCGGGTACGCGTAGGCGTCGGCGAGCTCGTCCAGCGACCACTCCCGGTCGTCGGCGGTCGCTGTCTGGTCGGTCACAGGGAACAGGCGTCGCATACGGTGCAGTCTGGCACGCGCTTACAGTTGAGTACTGTGCCGACCAGCCCGATAACCGAAGCCGCTCCCCTGTCGCTCTGCGCCCGCGAGCCGCACGTCCCCGCCGACCGCCTGGTCGCCGAGATGGTGCCGCCGCCGCGCTTCGACTCGGTCCGCTTCGACACCTACGTGCCCGATCCCCAGCAGCCCAGCCAGATCCAGGCGGTCAAGGTGCTGGCCGACTTCGCCTCCGGGCTCGGCGGTGCGCACGCGAGCGGCAGCGGCAAACGGCGCTGGTTCGCCAAGAAGCCCGCCGCCCCCGCCGGCCCTCGCGGCGTCTACCTCGACGGCGGCTACGGCGTCGGCAAGACGCACCTGCTCGCCTCGCTGTGGCACGCCACCCCGGCGGACCCGTCCCTCAAGGCGTTCGGCACCTTCGTCGAACTGACGAACCTGGTCGGCGCGCTCGGCTTCCAGCAGACGGTGCAGACCCTGAGCGGGCACCGGCTGCTGTGCATCGACGAATTCGAACTGGACGACCCGGGCGACACCGTCCTCGTCTCCTCCCTGCTCGGCAGGCTGGTCGACGCGGGCGTGGCGCTGGCCGCCACCTCCAACACCCTGCCCGGCAAGCTCGGCGAGGGCCGTTTCGCCGCCGCCGACTTCCTGCGCGAGATCCAGGGTCTGTCGGCGCACTTCCGGCCGCTGCGGATCGACGGCGAGGACTACCGTCACCGCGGGCTGCCCGAGGCCCCTCCCCCGTACACGGACGAGCAGGTCACCAAGGCCGCGTACGCCACGGAGGGCGCGTCGCTCGACGACTTCCCGCACCTGCTGGAGCACCTGGCGAAGGTGCACCCCAGCCGCTACGGGGCCCTCACCGACGAGTTGCGGGCGGTCTGCCTCACCGACGTGCAGCCGGTGCCCGACCAGTCGACCGCCCTGCGGCTGGTCGTGCTCGCGGACCGGCTGTACGACCGGGAGGTCCCGGTGCTCGCCTCCGGCCTGCCGTTCGACAGGCTGTTCAGCGACGAGATGCTGAACGGCGGCTACCGGAAGAAGTACTTCCGGGCGATCTCCCGGCTCACCGCCCTGGCGCGCGACGCGAAGGACCTGGTGGAGCAGTAGGTTCGGGGCCGTCACACGGTCCGGCCGCGGGCGCACTCCAGGGCGAACAGGACGGCGGCCGCCTCCACGGGCCTCGTGGGGTGAAGGCCCGTCAGTTCCGTGAACCGGCCCAGCCTGTTGAGCACCGTGTTGCGGTGGCAGTACAGCTCACGGGTGACCTCCGCGACCGACCCCGACCCGCAGTACGCGACCACGGTGTCCAACAGGCGCTCGCGCTCGTGCGGGGGCAGCGGGTCCAGACCGGACAGCACCGCGTCGGCCAGCATCCCCGCGACCGGGCCGAGCCGCGCCGCCGCCACGGGCATCCACGCCTCGACGAGTGTCACCGGGCCCTGTGCCCTCCCGGCGTCCATCGTCGTGGCGATCGCCTCGGTCACCCGCACCGTGTCGGGGACGCGGGCCAGTCCGTGCGCCACCGGGCCGACGGCGCACGCCACCCCGTCGAGCCAGGCCGGCAGCGGCAGGTCCGCGCCCTGCGGCAGCCTGGCCACGAGCACCAGCATGCCGTTGTGCTGCTGGAGGTGGTGGGCGGACTGGCCCGTCAGCCGTGCCGCGACGGCCCTGCGCAGCTCCTGCTGCGACTCGGGCGGCGCCACCGCCACGGCGAAGTCCGACTGCGCGTTCACCTGCAGAAGTGTGGCCGCCTGCGCGACGAGTTGCTGGTCGCGACCGTCCGAGGACAGCAGCCTGCCCATGAGCGCGGCCCGCTCGCGCTCGCGTTCACGGGCGAGGACGGCGACCTGGTCCAGGTAGGCGGCGTGCACGTGCACGGTGTGGAACTCCACGGCCTCCCACACACGTACCGCCCCCTGCGTCAGCTGCGGCAGATCCTCGGGGCGGGTCCGCTCCAGGAACGCGGTCCACAGCACACGGAAGTCCATGCGCACCGCCTGCAGAAGCCGCTCGAGCGGCACGCCCTGGTGCGCGCGGCGGCGGCCCAGCCGCTCCGGGACCCCGCGCAGGTCCTCGGGCACCGGCAGACCGCCGATCAGGCGCAGGAGCAGTTCGAAGGAGGAGCGGGCGGTGTCGCGCAGGTCGTCGGGTTCGACCACTCCCTCGTAGTCGTCGAAGGCGGAGACCTCCGGGACGTAGCGCTCGACCAGGTCGTCCAGGTCGTCCAGGCAGTCGCGCACGAGGGCGCGCAGCTCGGGGGCAACCGCCAGGCCGCCGTCCCCGGACCCGGACCCGTCCCCGGACCCGCCGCCCCCGCCACCGCCAGTGGCGGCAGGCACGGGGGCGAGGGCAGGGGCAGGGGCAGGGGTGCCGTCGTGGTCCGGGGCGGGGTCGCGGTCGGGGCCATCAGTGTCCGGCGAATTGTGCATGTGCACATTATCGGGGCTCCAGCACGAAGCGTTTCAGCATTGTTCACGTCTTCCCCGCAGGGCATTGTGCTGTGCGTGCCCCACCGCGCCGCCAAGAGGCCGCGCACGATCTCGAGGGGAATGCCCATGCACCTGACTCCACGCGAACAGGAACGGCTGACGCTGTTCTCCGCAGCCGAACTCGCCCGCCGGCGCCTCGCCCGCGGGGCGCTGCTCGGCACGACCGAGGCCGTCGCCCTGGTGTGCGACGAGGTCCTGGAGATGGCCTGGGACGGCGTGTCACTGGAGACCGTCGTCGAACTCGCCCGGGAGGTCGTCCCGCGCGACCAGTTGCTGCCCGGAGTCGCCGGGGCCGTGCCCGCGATCCAGGTCGAGGCGCTCTTCCCGCACGGTTCCACGCTGGTCCACGTCGCCGAGCCGTTCGGCCCGGCAGGGCCGACCGACCCCGGCGCCGTGCTGGCCGCCGAGGGCGAGGTGGAACTGGCTCCCGGCAGGCCGCGCAAGGAGCTGGAGATCGACAACCGGGGCGCCCGCGCCGTGTGGGTCTCCTCCCACTTCCCGCTGGAGGAGGCGAATTCCGCCCTGGAGTTCGACCGCGAGGCCGCCGCAGGGCACCGGCTCGACATCCCGGCCGGCAGCTCGGACCGGTTCGAGCCCGGCGAGAAGCGCATCGTCACCGTGGTGGCGCGAGGAGGAGACCGATGAGCCGGATGTCCCGGCGCGAGTACGCGTCGCTGTACGGCCCCACCACCGGCGACCGGATCCGGCTGGCCGACACCGACCTGTGGGTACGGGTGGAGGCCGACGACACCGAGCCCGGCGAGGAGATGCTCGGCGGCTGCGGCAAGACCGCGCGCGACGGCCTGCTGGTGGCCGGCCGGGCGCCGCGCGAGAGCGCGCTGGACATGGTGATCCTCGGCGTGGTCGTGATGGACCCGCTGCTCGGCGTCCGCAAGACCAACATCGGCATCAAGGAGGGCCGGATCGTCGGCGTCGGACGGGCCGGCAACCCGGAGAGCAACGACGGCGTCGAGCTCGTCGTCGACTCCCACACCGCGATGATCAACGGCCAGGGGCTCGTCGCCACCGCCGGGGTCGTGGACTCCCACGTCCACCTGTCCAGCCCCGAGGTGGTGCCCGCGGCGCTCTCCGCCGGTGTCACCACCATGGTCGGCATGGGCATCGGCGGCGTGTGGGACGTCGGCGCCAACCCCGCGTACAACCTGCACAGCCTCATCGAGGGCTGGCGCGACGCGCCGGTCAACGTGGCGTTCCTGGCTCGCGGCTCGTCGTCCTCGCAGGAGCTGCTGGAGCGTGCGGTCCTCGCCGGCTCCGGCGGATTCAAGATCCACGAGGACTGGGGGGCCACGCCCCGCATCGTCGACACCTGCCTGGGCGTCGCGGAGGAGGCGGACCTGCCGGTCGCCCTGCACACCGACACCCTCAACGAGTCCGGCTACCTGGCCGACACGCTCTCCGCGACCCGCGGACGCACCGTGCACGCCTACCACGTCGAGGGCGGCGGCGGTCACCCCGACCTGCTGGAGATCGTCTCCCAGCCGCATGTGCTGACCTCCTCGACCACCCCGACGCTGCCCCTGACTCCCGCGACCGTGGCCGAACTGCTCCCCATGACGATGACCGTCCACGGCGGCCACCACGGGATGGAGAGCGATGTGTCCATCGCGGCGAGCCGGGTGCGCGAGCACGCCATCGCCGCCGAGAACGCTCTGCACGACCTCGGCGCGATCAGCATCGTCAACTCCGACTCCATGGGCATGGGCCGCATCGCGGAGACCGCCCGCCGCACCTGGCAACTCGCCCACGTCCAGGCCCACCTGGCCGGGCAGAGCGGCCCGGACTTCGTCAACAACGAGCGGGTGCTCCGCTATCTGGCCAAGATCACGCTGAACCCGGCGATCGCCCACGGAATGGCCTCGGACGTCGGCTCCCTGCGGCCCGGCAGCATCGCCGACATCGTGCTGTGGCGCCCGGCGACCTTCGGGGCGCAGCCGGAGCTGGTGCTGAAGTCCGGCTTCGTGGCCTGGGGGCTGTCCGGTTCCGGCTCCGGCTCGACCCGGCTGACCCAGCCGAGGGTGATGAGGCCCTACTTCGGCGGCCTGGGCGGAGCTCCGCGCCGGCTGTCCACGGTCTTCGTCTCCCAGGCGTGCCTGGACGACCGCGCCTCCGTCACCGCCCTCCCCAAGGGGGTGCGCTACACGGCGCTGCGCGACAGCCGCGGCCTGACCCGGGGCGACATGGTCGGCAACACCGCCGTACCGAGGGTCCAGGTGCCCACCACGCCCGACGCGGTTCTCGTCGACGGCCGTCCGATCGACATCCACCACGCCGCCGACCTGCCGCTGACCCGCCTGCAGAACATGGCCTGACCCGCCCCGTACCCGGTGCCGCCCCCGGCCTCCGTACCCGGTCCTGTCCCGGACTCCGCGCCCAGGTCCCTGTCCCCGCCTCCGGGTCCGGACCGGCCGGTTCCGCCCGCCCACCCGAAAGCCGCTCGATGCTTGATCTCAAACTGCGCAACGCCCTCATCCGTACGGTGGACGACCACCACCCCCGCGCCCGCACCCTCGGCGTCCTCGCCGGGCGGATCGTCGGCCTCGACGAGACGGTCGAGAACCTGCCCGCCCGCACCGTGCTCGACTGCGGCGGCGCGGTCGTCGTCCCCGGATTCGGCGACGCCCACAACCACATGGCCTGGTTCGGCCAGTCACTGGGCGAGCTCGACCTGAGCGCGGCGACCACGCTGTCCCAGGTCTACGACGCCGTCGCCCGCCGCGCGGCCGGGCTGCCCGCCGACGCCTGGATCGTGGGCTCCGGCTACGACGACACGGTCATGGGCGGGCACCCGCACCGCGCGGAGCTGGACCGGGCCGCCGGCGGTCGGCCGGTGTGGCTGAAGCACCGCTCCGGACACATGTGCGTGGCGAACAGCGAGGTACTGCGGCGGGCCGGCGTCCTCGGCGAAAGCGCCGACGCCCCCGAGGGCGGGGTCGTGGTGCGCGACGCCGACGGTGCGCCGACCGGGCTGCTCCAGGAGCGGGCCCAGGCCCTGGTCACCGCTCTGGTCATGCCGTACCCGGTGGCCGAACTGGCCGACGCGGTCGGCCGGGCGAGCGAGGTGTACGCCGCGGAGGGCCTGACCCACGTGGTGGAGGCAGGGATCGGGCTCGGCCTCATCGGCCGCAGTCCCGTCGAGGCCGCCGCGTACCAGCTGGCCCGCGAGCGCGGAACACTGCGGACCCGGGTCGAGCTGATGGTGGCCGCCGACAACCTGCACGCCCTGCGCGCGCACCCCGACGACGGCATCACCACCGGGATCGACCTGGGCCTGCGCTCCGGCTTCGGCGACGACCGGCTGCGTCTGGGCCCCATGAAGATCTGGCTGGACGGGTCGCTGATCGGCCGTACGGCCGCGGTCTCCGAGCCGTTCTGCGGGCACGACCACGCGAGCGGCGTCTACCAGAACGACCCTGACGAGATGCGCCGGCTCGTCGTCGAGGCCCACCGGGCCGGCTGGCGGGTGGCCGCGCACGCCATCGGCGACAGCGCCGTCGACCTGGCCCTCGACGCCTTCGCCGAGGCGCAGCGCGTCGCGCCCCGCCCGGACGTGCGGCACCGCATCGAGCACTCCGCGGTGGTCCGCCCCGACCATCTGGACCGCTACGCCCGGCTGGGAGTGGTCCCGGTGCCGCAGCCCCGCTTCCTGTACGAGGTGGGCGACAGCATGGCCGAGGGCCTGGGCCCGGAGCGGACGCGGTGGATGTACCGGCACCGTTCCTTCCTCGACCGGGGGGTCAGGGTGCCGGGCAGTTCCGACCGGCCGGTCGCCCCGGGCGCCCCGCTCCTCGGCATGCAGTCCATGGTCGACCGCCTCAGCCGGGCGGGCACCGTGCTCGCCCCCGACGAGCGGGTGAGCGCCGAGCAGGCACTGCGGGCCTACACGATCGACGCGGCCTGGGCCAGTCACGACGAGGACCGTCGGGGCAGCATCAGCCCCGGCAAGCACGCGGACTTTGTCATACTTTCCGATGACCCGGTCAGTGTCGACAGTCATCGGATCGGCGCCATCGACGTACTGGCCACCTTCGTGGCCGGAGAGTGCGTCCACGGCGCCGACGCCCTCGGGGACCTCTCAGCAACTGGCGGTCCCCTCCCCCCGACCGGATCCCCCCGGGCGCACTCAAGGAGTCACGCATGAGCACTGTCGACCAGGTCACCCCAGGGGCTCCTCCCGGCCCACCGCCCGTGGTGACCGGCAAGGACGCCGGACGCGTCGCCTTCGCGTCCTTCGTCGGCACGGCGCTGGAGTGGTACGACTACTTCCTCTTCGGCACCGCCTCAGCCATCGTCTTCAACCGGCTGTACTTCACCACCCTCGACCCGACGACGGCCACCCTCGCGGCCTTCGCCACCTTCGGTGTCGGCTTCGCCGCCCGGCCGATCGGCGCACTCGCCTTCGGATGGCTGGGCGACCGCATGGGCCGGAAGCCGGCTCTGCTCATAACCGTGGTGATGATCGGCGCGGCCACCGGTCTGATCGGCCTGCTGCCGGGCTACGCCACGATCGGCGTGGCCGCGCCCCTGCTGCTGGTGCTCCTGCGCCTGGTCCAGGGCATCGCCGTCGGCGGCGAGTGGGGCGGCGCGATCACCCTGGCCGTCGAGCACGCGCCGCCGGAGAAGCGGGGCTGGTACGCCGCCCTCCCGCAGGTCGGCTCCCCGGTGGGCACCCTGCTGTCGTCCGGCGCCTTCGCCCTGGTCCTCCTGCTGCCCTCCGAGTCCTTCGACGCCTGGGGCTGGCGCCTGCCGTTCCTGCTCGCCTTCCCGCTGATGGGCATCGCCGTCTACATCCGCCGCAGGGTCGAGGAGTCGCCGCTCTTCGACGAGATGATGCAGCACAACGAGCAGGCCAAGGTGCCCGCGCTCGACGTCTTCCGCAAGGCCTGGGGCCGTCTGCTGGTCGCGATGGCATCGGCGACCCTGGGCGTCGGCGGCTTCTACATGCTGACCACGTTCATGATCAGCTACGGCACCGACACCCTGGGACTGCCGCGCTCCCTCATGGTCAACGGAACCCTGGTCGCGGCGGTCGTCGAGATCGCGGTGATCATCGTGGTGGGCCGCATGGCCGACCGTCTCGGCCCCGGCCGGGTCACCCTGTGGGGCGGCCTGGCGAGCGCCGCCTTCGCCTTCCCGCTCTTCTGGCTGGTGGAGACCGAGAACCCCGTGGTCGTCGTGCTGGCCATGGCGGCCGGCGTCGCCGTGCTCTCCGTCGCCTACGCGGTGTCCGGGGCGCTGCTGGCCGAGCTGTTCCCGGCGCGGCTGCGCTACACCGGCGTGGCACTGTCCTACAACCTCGCCGGCGCACTCACCGGCTTCCTGCCGTTCCTGGCGACCGCGCTGCTGGTGGCCGGCGGTGGGGCGTCGTGGCCGGCGGCCCTGCTGCTGATGGTCCTCTCCCTGGTCACCGCCCTCGGCGGACTCCTGGGCGAGAGGATGCGGGTGAAGGACAACGTGACCTCCGCCTGAGCCGTCCCGCGTCCGGCACCGACCCGCGGTGCCACCGGCTTCCCCGGTACGGGCGACCCTCGTGCGGCCCGCTGCCTCCTCGTGGACGCTGTTGGTTCGCAGCACTCCGCCCCGCTGGATGTCATCCAGCGGGGCGGAGTGCTGCGGGCCGCACGTCCGGCCCGTCCCGCGCCTCGCCCAACGGGCCTTCTCCCGGTTCCGGTTGCACGCGGCGGCCAGGGCGGTGTCCGGCCGGACACGAGCGGAGACGCTACGGTTCTGGGGCACCGCACTTCACGCAAGTACCAGCTGAAGGGAACCATCATGGCCACCACGCGTCAGGCCCACAACGTCTGGGAAGGCAGCCTGCTCGAGGGCAAGGGGGTCGTCACCCTCGACTCCTCCGGCATCGGCGAGTACGAGGTCACCTGGGCGGCCCGGAGCGAGCCCGCCCAGAGCGGCAGGACCAGCCCGGAGGAGCTGATCGCGGCCGCCCACTCCAGCTGCTTCAACATGGCGTTCTCGCACGCCCTCGCCGGTGCCGGGAACCCGCCGGCCCGCCTGGAGACCAAGGCCGACGTGACGTTCCAGCCGGGTGAGGGCATCACCGGCATCCACCTCACGGTCGTGGGCGATGTCCCGGGCCTCGACGAGGCAGGCTTCGTCAAGGCCGCCGAGGAGGCCAAGGTGAACTGCCCGGTCAGCCAGGCCCTGAAGGGCACGAACATCACCCTCAGCGCGTCGCTCGCCTAGCACAGTGGCATCTTGAGGCACAGTGGCCCGCACGGTTACATGTCGCGTTGCTTGCGTGATACACCGTGCGGGTCACTTCTCCTGTTCATTTCCTGTCCGCCAGCAGGGAGTTGCCTCATGTCGACAACACGACGCCAAGTCCTGGCCCGCACCGGCGCGCTCGGTGCCGGAATCGCCTTCACCGGGGCCTTCACCGAACTCTTCGCCGGCACAGCCACCGCCCGTGGACACTCCGGGTACGGCCCGCTGATCCCCGACCCCGACGGTCTGCTCGATCTGCCGAAAGGTTTCCGCTACAAGGTCCTCTCCCGCGAGGGCGAACCCATGAGCTCGGGCGAGGGACCGGTACCGAGCAACCACGACGGCATGGCCGCCTTCGCGGGCCGCCGCGGCCGGACCCATCTCGTGCGCAATCACGAGAACCGGCACACCGCGAGGATCGGCGTACCGGCCGTCGAGGGCCTGACCTACGACCCGATGGGCAAGGGCGGCTGCACCGCCCTCGAACTCGACGGCCGGGGCAACGTCCTGTCGGAGCGGGTCGCCATCGCCGGCACCGCGGTCAACTGCGCCGGCGGCCCCACGCCTTGGAACACCTGGCTGACCTGCGAGGAGACCGAGGACCGGGCCGGCACCAACGGCTACACCAAGGACCACGGCTTCATCTTCGAGGTCGACGGCGCCGACCCGCACCGCACCGGAGCCGTGCCGCTCACCGCGATGGGCCGCTTCCAGCACGAGGCGATCGCCATCGACCCCCGGAACGGCATCGTGTACGAGACGGAGGACGCCTTCGAGCGGCCCTTCGGTCTCTTCTACCGCTTCCTGCCGAACAAGCCGCTGGGCGGCACCGGTTCGCTCCGCGCGGGCGGCGAACTGGAGGCCATGCGGGTGCCCGGCGTCCCGGACCTGTCGGGAATCCAGGAGATCGGCGCGTCCTTCGACCGGATCGAATGGGTACCCGTACCGGACAGCCAGGCCGGGGAAACCCCCATCAGGCACCAGGACTTCGGGCCGAAGGGCATTACCCACGCGCAGAAGCTGGAGGGCTGCTACTGGGGCGGGAAGTCGGTGTACTTCGTCTCCAGCTACGCCCGCAGCTCCGAGGGCTCGGCGGGCGACCACTACGGCCAGGTGTGGAAGTACGAGCCGCACCGCCGGCGCCTCACCCTGGTCGTCGTCTTCGGACCCGACACGGACATCCGGATGCCCGGCGAGTCCCCGGACAACATCTGCCTGGCGCCCAGCGGCGGCCTGATGGTCTGCGAGGACGGCAGCGGCGAACAGCACGTGTACGGGCTGACCAAGCGCGGCGAGGTGTATCCGGTGGCACGGAACGCGCAGGCTCTGACATCAGCCGCTGCCGCGGCGGGCGGAACGCCCGAGGAGCCTGAGTGGGGCGAGTTCGCCGGCGTCGCGTTCTCGCCGGACGAGGAGACGATGTACGTCAACTGCTACACGCCGGGCACGACGTTCGCGGTCACGGGACCGTGGAGCTGATCTGACGGTTCCACAGGACGCGACCTGACCGGTTCGGCCGGTACGCACAGGGCCGCGGGGCGGATGCACCATCCGCCCCGCGGCCCTGCCGTTTCCGGCGCGGGGTCACTGCTCGCTTCACTGCTCGCGCGACTACTCGACGACGATCTCCACCGGCAGGTTGCCGCGGGTCGCCTTCGAGTACGGGCAGTACGCGTGGGTCTTCTCGAGCAGATCCCGGCCGGCCTCACCCTGGAGGTGGTCGGGCAGCTCGACGCGCATGATCACGGAAAGGCCGAAGCCGCCGTCGGTGTCCTTGCCGATGCTGACCTCCGCGGTCACGGAGGCGTCCTTGACGTCGAGCTTCTCCTGGCGGCCTATGGCGCCCATCGCGCTGGCGAAACAGGCGGCGTATCCGGCGGCGAAGAGCTGCTCGGGGTTGGTGCCCTGGCCGTTGCCGCCGAGAGCCGCGGGGAAGGCGAGCGGCAGGTCGATCAGGCCGTCGGAGCTGACGGCACGGCCCTCGCGGCCGTTGGCGGTGGCGACAGCGGTGTAGAGCGCGTCCATGGGTGCATCCCTCTTCGTCGGGGTCGGGAACCGATGCCCCGAATCAAAGCACACAACTTAATTGTGCACAACTCAATTGGCTGCCGCTTGGTATGGTGGGCGCATGGAGAAGAAGACACCGCGGGACGTTCCGGACGAGGACTTCCTCCGCCTCGAGCACCAGATCTGCTTCTCGCTGCACGCGGCGTCGCGGGCGTTCAACGGCGTGTACCGCACCGCCCTGAAGGACCTGGGGCTCACATATCCGCAGTACCTGGTGATGCTGGTGCTCTGGGAGCACGGCGAACTGCCCGTCAAGGAGATCGGCGAACACCTGCGGCTGGACAGCGGCACGCTCTCGCCGCTGCTGAAGCGGCTGGAGTCGACGGGCTACGTGGAGCGCCGCCGCAGCACGCAGGACGAGCGCTCGGTCACCGCGCGGCCTACGGGGGCGGGGCTCGCGCTGCGGGAGAAGGCGCTGTGCATGCCCCGCAGGGTCGCCGAGGCGACGGGGCTTCCGCTGGAGCGGATCCGTGCGCTGCGGGACGAGCTGAACGCGCTGACGGCGCGGCTCGACGCGACCATGTGACCGGCCCCCTCCCCTTCCCACAACCGGGCTCCGCCCGGACCCCGCGCCTCAAACGCCGGCGAGGCCGCAGAGCAGCCCGGCCGGCGTTTGAGGCCACCGCGCGAAGCGCGGTACACCGCCCGCCCGCTCGCCCGCTCGCCCTCGCAGCGGCCCGCCCGCCCGACTAGTACCGCAGCTCCGCCGCCACCCGTCCCTCCCCCGCCAGCGTGTCGTCCGGTACGAAGACCACCTCCGCGCCGCCGTTCAGCGCCGTCTCCACCAGTTCGTCGACGATGTCCTCCCGTACGGCGGGGTCCGCGACCGTCGAGTCGTGCACGGGCTGGAGGTGCTCGCCGTCCACCCGGACCGTGCGCTGGAAGTGCTCCTCGACGACGACGAGCGCGGCCCGGTCCTGTCGTACCGCGACCCAGACCTCGTCGAGGCCCGCCGCGTGCGTCCGGCGGCCGCGGGCCGAGTCGAGGCGGCCCGCGATGCGGCCGGCCTCGGCCCGGCGGTGTTCCTCGAGCGCCGGGCGGAGCTCCTTGAGGAGTTCGGGCCCCGGCCCGTCCGTGAGGCCGCCCTTGACCACCCGTCCCGCCGGCACCACCGGGTGCCCAGCCGTCGCCGCGTCCTGGAGCAGGCCGAGCGCGGGCGCGAGTCCGACGAGGAACAGCGGCCGGGGCTCGGCCTCGGTCACGGCGGCGAGCGCGGTGTCGACGTCCCGCATGAACTGGCGGGTCGTCTCGTCGGTGAAGGTGCTCGCCACGTCCCCCTGGCGTTCCTCACGCTGCGGATTGGGCGGCTCCTGCGGCCGCACCCGCGGGAAGCCGCCACCGGTGTGCTCGCTCAGCGCCTCGTCGGTGCCGCTCCACAGGGTGGCCCGGTCGGCCGCGATCACCAGGACCCAGTAGAGCCCGCCCTGGGCCTTCGCCGCGACGAGGTTGCGGGTGAGGTAGCTGTCGCTCAGCACGACCCGCTCCGGCACGGTGCGCGGCAGGTTCCACAGCTGGTACTCGTCCGAATCGGCGAAGATCACCAGCCCGTCGCGGTTCTGCCGCAGGTCGATGTCGTCGGCGGCCCTGTCCAGCTGTGCCTTGATGGCGTTGCGCGCCTGGCGGTTCACGGCGTCGTCGGTGTCGAGCCTGCGCCCGGCCTCGGCCAGGAGGTTCCTCAGCCGCAGCGTGTCCTGTTCGTTGTCCGGCTCGCGCCGGTGGGTGGGCATGGTGACGGAGACCGCCGGGTATGCCTTGGGCTCTCGCAGCTTGCGCAGCAGTGCGGGTGTCAGGGCGTCGGTTTCCATGTCTCCCTCTCGGCTCTCCCCCGCTGTTCGACGGATCCACCCTCCCCCCGCGTCGCGAAGGCCGCATCCGGACGCGGAAGCCCTGCTGCCGGTGTCCCCCTGTGAGGACAACGGCAGCAGGGCCAAAGGGCGGCGTGGCAGGCCACGCCCGCGGCGGTCCGTGGCGCTATTTCACCGAGCCCGCCATCACGCCCTGCACGAAGTGCCGCTGGAAGGCGAAGAAGACCACCAGCGGAACCACCAGGGAAAGGAACGCCCCTGGTGCGAGGACCCCGATGTTGCTGCCGAACTGCCGCATCTGCGACTGCAGCGCCACCGTCAGCGGCTGGGACTCGTTGTCCGCGAAGAGCAGCGCGACGAGCATGTCGTTCCAGACCCAGAGGAACTGGAAGATCGCCAGGCTCGCGAGGGCCGGACGTCCGAGCGGGAGGACGAGGCGGGAGAAGATCCGCCACTCCGAGCCGCCGTCCATCCGCGCGGCCTCCAGCATCTCCCGCGGGATCTCCGCGAAGTAGTTGCGCAGCAGGAAGATGGCGAACGGCAGCCCGTAGGCGACGTGGAAGAGGACGACGCCCGCGACCGTGCCGAAGAGTCCGACGGCGCCGAACAGCTTGGCCACCGGGAGCAGCCCGATCTGTACGGGCACGACCAGCAGGCCGACGACCACCAGGAAGATCGCGTCGCGGCCGGGGAACTCCAGCCAGGCGAAGGCGTATCCGGCGAGTGCCGCGATACCGACGACCAGTGCGGTGGCCGGGACCGAGATCAGGACCGTGTTCCAGAAGGCGCCGGCGATTCCGGAGTCCTCGAAGAGGGCGGTGTAGTTGTCCAGGGACAGCTGCGAGGGGTCGGTCAGTGCCGTCCACCAGCCGTCGGACGCGTTGTCTCGCTCCGAGCGCAGGGAGGAGAGGAACAGTCCTGCCAGCGGAGTGATCCAGACGAGGGCGACCACGATCAGCACGGCCTGGACGGCTCCGCTGCCGAGCCATTCGGTGAGCCGCCCCTTGCGGCGGGGACGGGCCGCGGAGGGGGCCGGGACGGGCCGGACGGCGGGGCTCGCGGCCGGCCGGCGCTCGACGGTGGTGTGGCCGCTCATGCTCGGCTCCTTCGGAAGCGCCGGACGTTGAAGATCATGGCCGGTACGACCAGCAGGAGCAGCAGGACGCTGAGTGCGCTGCCGAGTCCCTGATCGTTGCCGCCGCCGAAGGACACCAGCCACATCCGGGTGGCCAGCACATTGGCCTCTTCCTGCACCGGTCCCGGCGCGATGATCCAGACGAGGTCGAAGACCTTCATCACGTTGATGACCAGGGTCACGAAGACGACCGTGAGCACGGGGGTGAGCAGCGGCACGGTGATCTTGCGGAAGATCTGGCCCTCCGTCGCGCCGTCCATCCGGGCCGCCTCCAGCGCGTCGCGCGGAATGGCGGCGAGCCCGGCGCCGATGAGCACCATCGCGAAGCCGGTCCACACCCACAGATAGGCGCCGATGATGGCCGGTGTGACGAGTGCGGGACCGAGCCAGCTCACGCCCTGGTAGGGCGCCGCGAAGTTCGAGGCCGGCACGCGGACGGTGTACTCGCCGTCGGTGAGGCCCTTGAAGCGGAAGGAGCCGTCGGCGGCGGTGGTCGTGGTGGCGGCCACCTTGCCGTCGTGCACGGCCTCCACGGTCATGCCGGGCAGGCCCTTCTCCGCCGGGTCGACCTTGCCCTGGGTGCCGCCGCCGCCCGGTGCGAAGTCGAGGTAGGCGACGCCGCCGATCTCGTCCGCGCCGGGTTCCTGGACAGCGGCGGTCCGTGCCTGCGGCGGCACCGCGTCGGGTGCCACGCCGACGAAGCCGAGGTTCACCGGGTCACCGGGCCGGACGGCTCCGGACGTCGTGTAGGGGCCGCCGTCCTTGCCGGTGAGGTTCTGGTTCTCACGGGCGCGGGCCGTCGGGTAGGCGGCCGGGTCCTCGAAGGTGTCGTGCACCCCGACGACCACCGCGTTGAGCACGCCGCGGTCCGGGTTCTGCTCGTACGCGAGCCGGAAGATGATGCCCGCGGCGAGGAAGGAGACGGCCATGGGCAGGAACAGCACCAGCTTGAACGCGGTGGCCCAGCGGACCTTCTCCGTGAGGACGGCCAGCATCAGACCGAGGCCGGTCAGCAGGACCGGGGCGACGACGACCCAGATGGTGCTGTTGCGGATGGCCTTGAGGGTGGCGGGGTCCCGGAAGATCTCCGTGTAGTTCGCCGCGCCGACGAATTGCTCTCCGCTCGCGTCGAACAGGCTGCGTCCGAAGGAGAAGAGGACGGGGTAGACGACGAGCGCGCCGAGCAGCAGGACGGCCGGCAGGACGAAGAGGACCGCGAGGCGGCGTTTTCTGCGCTGGGCCCGGCGCCGCGGATCGGGCGCGGCGCCGGCCTTGGGAGCGCGGGCCCGGTGGGACCGCTCCTTGAGGGTGTCGGCCATGGCGGTCGGCCTCAGTTCCCGTAGGCCTTGGCGGCCGCGGCCTCGAGCTTCGCCGCGGTGGCCTTCGGGTCGGACGGGTCGCGCAGGAAGTCCTGGAGGAGCTTCCACTCGCCGGAGCCCTTGGTGCCGCCGAACGCGGCGGGCGCCTGGTCGGACATGTCGAAGCGGACCGAGTTGCCGGCCGCGACGAGCGACTGTGCCGTGGTGCGGGTGGTGTCGTCGCCGTACGCGTCGGGCTTCACGTCCTTGTTCGGGGACAGGAACCCGCCGGCGCCGGCCCAGATCTCGGCCGCCTCCGGGGTGGCGAGGAACTCGAGGAGCTTCATGCCGGCTTCGCCGTTCTTGCCGTCCTTGAGGACCACGGCCGCGTCTCCGCCGCTGACCACCGGGGCCTTGCCGCCGTCCACGGCGGGGAACGGGAAGAAGTCGGCGTCCTCTCCGAGCTTCTTGCCGAACTCGTCCTTGGCGATGCCGCCGACGAAGTCTCCTTCGTAGACCATGCCCGCCTTGGGCTCGGGTCCGAAGACGGCCTCGACGGAGGCAGGGAAGTCGGTCTGCAGCGCGGTCTTGGCGCCGCCCGCGACGAGTTGGTCGTCCTTGAACAGTTCACCCAGGGTGGTCAGGGCCGTCACGACGCTCTCGTCGGTCCACTTGAGTTCGTGCTTGGCGAGCTGGTCGTACTTCTCGGGTCCGGCCTGGGAGAGGTAGATGTTCTCGAACCAGTCGGTGAGGGTCCAGCCGTCCTCTCCGGCGACCGCGAAGGCGGGCCGGCCGGAGTCGGCGAGCGTACGGCCCGCCTCGAGGAGGTCGTCGTAGCTCTTGGGCGTGGTGACGCCGGCCTGGGTGAACGCCTCCGGGCTGTACCAGACGGTCGACTTGTGGGCGGCCTTGAAGTAGAGGCCGTAGTACTTGCCGTCGACGGTGCCGTAGTCCTTCCACACCGGGGCGAGGTTGGCGCCGGCGGTCTTGGCGGTCGTGTCGGACAGCGGCCTCAGCCAGCCCTCCTCGGCGAACTGCTGGAGCACGCCGACCTGGGGCACCATCACGACGTCGGGCGCGTTGCCGCCCTCGATCTTGCTGCCGACGAACGTGGAGACGTTGTCGCCGGAGGGGACGAAGACGGTCTTGGCGCCGGTCTTCTCGCTGAAGGCGTCGAGCACCTTCTTGAAGTTCTTCTGCTCGCTGCCGGTCCACACGCCGGCGACGGTCACGGTCTTGCCGCTGAGTTCGCCGCCGCTCGCGGGGCCCGTGGTGCCGCCGCAGGCACCGGCGCCGAGAGTGAGGCCGAGCACGGCCGAGGCCGCGGCCGTGGTGCGCAGGGTGGTGTTTCTGCTGGTTCGTCGCATCGGGAGGGTCCTTCCGAAGTGAGGTTCAAGAGGCGGGGTTGTCGCCGGTCCACCAGGCGGCGGTCGCTCCGGGGAGCACACCGTCGGAGCAGGGACCGCTGGAGAGCAGAGGCGTTCCGGACACGGGCGCGGGCACCGGCTCGGTGCCGAAGTTGACGGCGCAGATCAGCCCGTCGCCGCGGGCCATCGCGAGGACCTGCGGCGGCGCGTCGAGCCAGCGAAGGGTTCCCTCCCCCAACTGCGGAAGGCTGCGCCGCAGTTGGAGTCCTTCGCGGTACAGGTGCCAGAAGGAGCGGGTGTCGGCCAGGGCCCGGTCCGTGGCGTGCTCCGCGAACCACTCGGGTTGCGGAAGCCACGGCCGGGCCCCGGCCGCGCCCTGGCTGAAGCCGAACGGGGAAGCGTGGCCGGACCAGGGCAGCGGGACGCGGCAGCCGTCGCGGATGTGCTTGCGGCTGCCGGTGCGGTGGAAGATCGGGTCGGTGAGCACCTCGTCCGGCAGGTCGAGGACCTCGGGGAGGCCGAGTTCCTCTCCCTGGTAGACGTAGGCGGCGCCGGGCAGGGCGAGCATGAGGAGGGCCGCGGCCCTGGCGCGGGCGGCGCCGAGCCCGCTGGCCTCGACACCGGGCTCGCCCGCGTAGCGGGTGACGGTGCGCACCTGGTCGTGGTTGTTGAGGACCCAGGTGACGGTGGAGCCGGTGCCGGCGATGTCGCGTACCGCCTCGTCGATCGTCGACCGGAAGGCGTTCGCGTCCCAGGGGGCGGAGAGGAGGTCGAAGAAGAACGCCTGGTGCAGTTCGTCGGCGCGTACGTACTCGGCGTGCTCGCGGGCGGTCGGTACGGAGACCTCGCCGACGAGCAGCCGGTCGTGGCCGTCGGCGGCGGTGTACTCCTCGCACACCGAGCGCCAGCGGCGCCACACGTCGTGCACCTCGGGCTGGTTCCAGGCCAGCGGGTTGACGGAGTCGCGGGCACGCTCGTCGGCTTCGGGGTCGTCGGAGTCGGGCATCTGCGGGTGCTTGAAGAGCCCTGCGGCGACGTCGATGCGGAAGCCGTCTACTCCCCGGTCCAGCCAGAAGCGCAGCACCTGCTCGAAGTCGTCGCCGACGGCCGGGTCGCGCCAGTTGAGGTCGGGCTGCTCCGGGGTGAAGAGGTGGAGGTACCACTGACCGGGGGTGCCGTCGGGCTCGGTGACGCGGCTCCAGGCCGGGCCGCCGAACATGGCGCGCCAGTTGTTGGGCGGCTCGTCGCCGCCGGGTCCGCGGCCGGGCGCGAAGTGGAAGCGGGAGCGGGCGGCGGCGCCGGGGCCGGCGGCGAGTGCCTCGCGGAACCACGGGTGCTCGCTGGAGCAGTGGTTGGGGACGATGTCGAGCAGCAGCTTGAGTCCGAGGCGGCGGGCGTCCGCCATCAGCCGGTCGAATTCGGCGAGGTCTCCGTACACGGGGTCGACGCCGGTGTAGTCGGCGACGTCGTAGCCGTGGTCGTGCTGCGGGGACGGGTAGAAGGGGCTGAGCCAGATGCCGTCGACGCCGAGCTTCTTGAGGTAGGGCAGTCCGGCCCGTACGCCGGCCAGGTCGCCGATGCCGTCCCCGGTGCTGTCGAGGAAGCTGCGGACGTAGACCTGGTAGATCACCGCGTCGCGCCACCAGCGGTCAGGGGTGGCGGCGGGGCGGGAGGGGTGGCCGGTGCCGGCCACAAGCGTGCTGAGCATCTCGCGTCGACCTGTTTCTGCTGAATGCGAGAGCGCCCCGGATCGGGTGCGCTGTTATGCATGCATGTTAAGTAGCCGTGACTGGAAGGTGTCAACGATGCGTCCGGAAACGGTTGAAAGCTGGGGTGGTTTGCGCCGGTAAGTGCTGATCGAAAAGGAGAGGACCCTACTTAACATGTAAGTAGAGTCCTTGATTCGAGATACCGGAAGGGCGGGAGGCGCGGGTCAGCCCCTGCGGGAGATCGCCTCGAGCTCGCACGCGAGCCTCGCCACCGCCGCCTCGGGCGTCTGCCGCTGGGCCATGACGTCCTGCGCCACCGCCTGCACGGCGAGGCTCACCTGGTCGTACCGCGCACTCTTGGGCCGCGGGACCGCCGACAGCACACTCTGCCGCAGCGTCGGCAGATAGGGGTGGGCCCTGACCAGCTCCGGGTCCTCGTACAGGGCGGCGCGAACCGGCGGCAGCGAGCCCTCCGTCAGCACCTGCCGCTGGACCCGTTCGCTGGTGAGGTAGGCGATCAGGTCGGCGGCGGAGGCCGGGTTGCGGGAGTGAGCGCTGACGGCGAGGTTCGAGCCGCCCAGCACACTGGTGCCCGGCCCGTCGGGCCCGGGCAGCGGCACCACGCCGAACTTCCCCGCGACCTTCGAGTCCTCGGCGCTCGCGTCGGTGTAGACGTAGGGCCAGTTGCGGAGGAAGAGCAGCCTGCCGTCCTGGAAGGCCTGCCGCGACTCCTCCTCCTTGTAGCCGAGGGCCTCGCGCGGGATCCAGCCCTCCTTCACCCCGTCCGCCAGGAAAGTCAGCGCCTCCCGGGCGGCGGCGGAGTCCACGGTGACCCGGTCCCCGTCGTCACGCAGGATCGACCCGCCCGCCGAGTGCACGGCCTCCGCGACGTTGACCGTCAACCCCTCGTAGGGCAGGAACTGGCCGGCGTAACCGTCCAGGCCGTGCCCGGGGGCGAGCGTACGGGCCTGACGGGCCAGTTCGGCCCAGGTACGCGGCGGTTTCTCGCCCGCCCGGTCGAGGACGTCCTTGCGGTAGTAGAGCAGTCCGGCGTTGGTGACGTACGGAACCGCGTACAGCCGCCCGTCGAAGGTGGCGGTGTCGACGACCGGCCGCAGGAAGCTCTCGAGCGGGAAGCGGTCGCGTCGCAGCGGGGAGATCCAGCCCGCGGCGGCGAACTCCGACGTCCACGCCACATCGATGTTCAGCACGTCGAAGCGGTCACTGCCCGAGCGCAGTTCACTGATCATCTGCGCCCGCGTCTCGTCCGCGGAGTCCGGCAGTTCGACCAGGGTCACCCGCTCGCCGGGGTGGGCGCTGTTCCAGTCGTCGAGGAGTGGCGAGAGATAGTCGGTCAGATCGCCCGCCGTCACGAGCGTCATCGGGCCGCGCCCCCCGGGGTCCGCGGGCCCGGCGCCGACGCCGGAGCCCGCGTAGCCGACGAGCAGCACCGCCGCGACCAGGAGTCCTCTACCCGCGGCACGCATCCACCGCATAGATTCCTCCCAGTGCACGATCCGGCTGCGCCGCCGACCATCGTGGCCTATATATACCCGTTAGGCATGGGCGATACTAGACGTCCAGGCAGACGGGACGAGTGCCACCGGGCACAGGAGCACCGCCTGCCCAACAGGAAACCAGCTCAGCGGGAGAGAGGGGGAGCGCGTGCGGCTGCCGCTCCTGGCACTCCTCACCCGTGGCCCCGCGCATGGTTACGAGCTGAAGCAGGACCTTGAACAGCTCCTCGGTGCCGCGTACCCTCAGCCGAACGTCGGCCAGGTCTACGTCACCCTGGGCCGGCTGGAGAAGAGCGGTCTGATCGACGGCGAGGACGTCGAGCAGTCGGGCCGGCCCAACAAGCGCACGTACCGGCTGACCGACGCCGGGCGTGAGGCGGTGCAGGCCTGGTTCGAGGAGACCACGGACGAGCCGAGGGTGCGGGACGAGTTCTTCATGAAGCTCGCCCTCGCGCCCGAGTCGGGACTCGCGGACCCGATCGCCCTGATCAACAAACAGCGGCGGCAGTACCTCAACACCATGCGGGACCTGTCCAAGCTGGCCGCCTCCGAGGACCGCGACAACAAGGTCTCCCAGCTGCTGATCGAGGGCGCCATGCTGCATCTGCAGGCCGACCTGGACTGGCTGGAGCGCTGTCAGGAGGAGCTGGAATGAGCGACGACACCGCGGCTTCGGACCACGCCGCGGCACCGGGCCCCCCGGCCCGCTCCGCCGACGGACCGGACACGGGACACGGCAACGCGCCCATCGTGCGCGCCGAGGGCCTGACCAAGACGCACCACGGCGAAGGCACGCCCGTGCACGCCGTACGCGGTGTGGCCCTGACGGTCCGGCCCGGCGAGTTCGTCGCCGTCACCGGGCCCTCCGGCGCCGGGAAATCGACGCTGCTGCACCTGGTCGGCGGTCTCCAGCGGCCCGACAGCGGAAAGCTGTGGATCGACGGGCAGCGCGTCGACGAGTACCGCGAGGCCAAGTGGGCGGTACTGCGCCGGCGCAGCATCGGCATCGTCTTCCAGTTCTTCAATCTGGTCTCCAACCTCACCGTCGCCGACAACGTGGAACTCCCGGCACTGCTCGCGGGCGCCTCCCCGCGGGCCGCCCGCGACTCCCGCGCCGAACTCCTCGCCGAGCTCGGGCTCGAGGGCCGCGAGAAGGCGATGCCCGGCGAACTCTCCGGAGGAGAGCAGCAGCGGGTCGCGCTCGCCCGCGCCCTGGTCAACCACCCCGCCCTGCTCCTCGCCGACGAACCGGCAGGCAGCCTCGACAGCAAGGGGACGCGGGAGGTGCTGCGGCTGCTCTCGCGGTTCCACCAGCGCGGGCAGACCATTCTGATGGTCACCCATGACGCCCGGATGGCCAGTGCCGCCGACCGCGTCATCAGCTTCTTCGACGGACGCGTCGCCGACGACGCGGAGCTCGGCGGCGGACGCCGCGGGCCGCGCGGCGGGGTGTCCGGCGTTCTCGAACTGAAGGAGTGACCGTGCGGGCCACCCTGCGCTGGGCGCACGCCGACTTCCGCGCACACCGCGGCGAGGCCCTCTTCGTCGTCCTGGCCAGCGCCGGGATCATCGCCTCCCTGCTGCTGGCCGGCGCTCTGTTCAGCTACGCCGCCAACCCCTGGCAGCGGGTCTTCAACCAGTCCCAGGGCGCACACATCTGGTTGCAGACCCGGGCGGGGGCCGACCCGGCCGCACTGTCCGGACTCGACGGTGTCGCCGCGCTCTCCGGCCCCTACCGGACCGCCGCCACCACCGTCGAGTCACGGGGCACCAGGGCCGCGGTCGATCTGCGCGCGGCGGGCATCCGGCCGCCGGACGTGGCACGGCCGCTGATCACCTCCGGCAGCTGGCTCACGCAGGTGGACACCGACCGCGCCGCCGGCACCGTCGTCCTGGAGAGCTCCGTCGCCAGGTCGCTGTGGGCGGAGCCCGGCGACACGGTGCGCGTCACCGGGCGGGACGGCGAGACACGCACCCTGCGCGTGAACGGCGTGGCGGAGGCGGCGGAGCCGCACTACCGGCCCGGCGGCGGACCGGGCATCGGCTGGGTCCTGCCGGACACCCTCGACACCGTCGCGCCGGGCGACACCGGGCAGAGCGTGGGGCTGCGGCTGGAGGACTCCGGCGACACCGACTTCATGGTCCAGCGGGCCGTGACCCTGCTGGGCGCCGACCGCGTCGCCCAGGTCACCAAGTGGCAGCAGGCACGGGCGGACGCCGGGGGCGACGACCGGCTGCTCGGTCAGCTCTTCGCCGTGTTCGGGCTCGGCGCGCTGCTGGCCGCCGCGCTCGCCGCGTCCGGGGCGATCGGCGCACGGGTCCGCGGACAACTGCGGGACATCGCCGTGCTCAAGGCCGTCGGGTTCACACCGGGACAGGTGGTCCGCGGCTTCCTGGTGCAGCACCTGGCGTTCGCGCTGCTCGGCGTCGCTCTGGGGACGGCGGCCATCGCCCTCCTCGGGAAGCGGATACCGGGCCGGATCGGGGATGCCGCCGCCCTGTGGCAGGACCTGCCCGGACACGCGGCGCTGATGATCGGTGTGCCGTGCGGCGCGATTCTGCTGATCGCGGCGGCGACCGGGCTCGCCGCCTGGCGCGCCGGCCGGGTCCCGCCGGTGCCGGTGGCCCGCGCGGCCCAGCCGACCGCCGCGCCGATGACCGCGCTCGGGCGGCGGGCGCTCGGGCTGCGGGTGACGCCGGCGCTCGTGCTCGGCTGGCGCTCCGCCTTCCCGCGCCGGGGCCGTACCGCTGCCGCGGTGGGGCGCCTCGCGCTGCCGCTGGTGCTGATCACCGTGGCCCTCGTCGCCTGGTCCACGCTGGACCAGTTCCGCAGCAGGCCCACGCAGATGGGGCTGCCCTCCGCACTGACCGTACGGGCTCAGCAGCCGGGCGGGCCGACCGAGGCGCAACTGCTGCGGACCCTGGCCGAGGTCCCGGAGGTCACCGCCGTCCATCCGGGCGTCGAGATGGCGGCCCTCGTCCCCGGCCAGACCGGAACCATCACGCTGCGCGGGCTCGGCACCGCACAGGACCCGTACCCGTCCGCGGTGGCAGAGGGCCGGGCCGCCCGTGGCGCCGACGAGGCGGTCGCCGGGCAGGGACTGCTCGACCTGCTGGGCGTACGCGTCGGCGACTGGGTGCGCATGACGGTCGAGGGCCGGCCCCAGATCCTGCACATCGTGGGCCGCAGCATCGAACCCGAGTCGGGCGGGCGGATCATCACCACGACCGTCGACGCGCTCGGGGAACGCGACCCGGGGCTCCGGCCCGGATTCCACGCCCTGGTGCTGGCAGAGGGCTCGGACCCGCGGGCGGTGCGGGCGGCGCTCGACGAGGCGGCGGACGGTGGGCTGGAGATCCGTGAGACGCCCAACCCGGCGGACCGGCTGGAACCCGCGCGTGGCGTGATCGCGGCCCTGATCGCCGTACTGGCCCTGATCGGTCTGACCGAGCTGCTGACACTGATCGGCACGGGGGTACGCGACCGGGGACGGGACCTGCTCGCGCTGAAGGCGATCGGGCTGACACCCCGGCAGATCGGCTCGGTCATCGTGATCGCCGCCGGACTGACGGCGCTGGTGTCGGCCGTGGCGGGAACCGCGCTCGGTGCGCTGTCGGGCATGTGGCTGGTGGACGCCCAGGGCAGTTCGAGCGGGATGGGAGCGGGCATCGCCCATCTGCCGCCGTGGCCGGTTCTGGTGGCGGTCGTGGCCGGCGCGGTGGCGGGGGCGGTGGCGGCGGCTTCGCTGCCGGCTGCGCGCACGGCGCGGCGGCGGCCGGCGGACTCGCTGAGCGAGACGCTCTGACGAGCGGTCCGGGGAGCGTGCGGAGCTCCGCACGCTCCCCGGACCTGTGGGGGGAAAGACCGCGGCTCAGTTGCCGCCGAAGCCTCCCTGCTCCTGGTCCTGACCGTTCTGGTCCTGACCGTTCTGACCTTGGCCCTGGTCCTGGTCCTGACCGTCCTGGCCCTGTCCCTGGTCACCCGCGCCGCCGCCGTCGCCCGCGCCGATCTGCGCGCCGACCGCCGCCAGCGCCGTCGTCACCGGCTGGAAGAACGTCTCGCCGCCCGAGGTGCAGTCGCCGCTGCCGCCCGAGGTCAGGCCGATCGCGGTGCCGTCGCGGGTGAACATGGCTCCGCCGCTGTCACCCGGCTCCGCGCACACGTTCGTCTGGATGAGGCCGGTGACCGTGCCCTCCGGGTAGTTCACCGTCGCGTCCAGACCGGTGACCTGACCACTGTTCAGGCCAGTGGTGCTGCCCATGCGGAAGACCTCCTGGCCGACCGCCGCGTCATCGGCCCGCGCGATGTCCAGGTTCTGACCGTTGCCGAGATCGACCGAACTCGGGGCCTGTGTCGCGGGGTCGTCGTACGTGACGAGGGCGAAGTCGCCGTCGCCCGGGAAGGTCGCCTGCTGGACCGTGCCGACCGGGGCGCCGTTGGGGTCCTCCGACCACTGGTCGTCGGCGACACCGCAGTGTCCGGCCGTGAGGAAGCCGGGCCGGCCGTCCCCGGTGGTGACGTTGAAGCCGAGGGAACACCGCGATCCACCGCCGAAGATGGCGTCGCCGCCCTCCAGAAAGGGCTTGTACTCGCCGGAGGACTTCCGGATACGGGCCGTTCCCGCGCCCAGCGCCTCGACGGTGGACTCCAGCCGGTTCCAGTCGTCGCCGGTGACCGTGCGGTCCGCCGTGACCAGGACTCTGTTGGTCCTCGGGTCGACGGCCCAGGCCGTACCGGGGATCGTGGCCTCGCGGGCGAGGGTGTTCGCCGCCGACCTCAGCTCACCCATGCTGTTCCCGACGGACCGCGCCACGGCGCCGGCTTCCTCGACCCGGCCGGCCACGTCGTCGCCCGCGCCGCTGATGTTGACGACGACCTGCTGTTTCCGTGCGTCGTAATACGCACCCGCATACGCGTCACCGAGCTCGGGGCCCAGCTTCGACACGAGGTCCTGGGCGGCCGCCGCACTCAGCGTTCTCGCCTCGCCCTTCGGCGTGGAACCGGAGCCGGACTGTGATGCGTTGGCGTGGGGCAGCAGCACGGCAGCCGCCGCGATGCCCACCGCCCCGGCTCCTGCAAGCACGGCATTCCGCCTGTGTATTCGCCTGTGACTCAACTCGCCGCCTCCTGCGGGGATACGGAATCCGGCTGCCGACGGCAGACCGGGGGACGCGTCCGACCGTTGATACGGATGGGGCGGGAGTTGTACTCATCGCAGTCGCGAAATCGGCGGCCCGATCGTCCGTCAGTCCGTCAGGAGATCCGGCGGGGACGGCTCATGAGGGCAGCCGGGCGCCGCACCGGCTGCAGTGACGCGCCGAGGCATCCTCCGCGGGGCGGTCGCACTCCGGGCAGACACGGCTCAGCATGCAGGCCGGGTCGCCTCCTTCGGCGGCTTCCGGAACCACCCTCGCCCTGCCGATGGTCATGCCGGGGCGGCGGCGGTGCGCGGTGAGGTACGCGAGGCCGTCGGGCCCGGCGGACACGGCGCGCTCGACGCCGTGCGGCAGCCAGGCCACACTGCCGGGCTCCAGGCTCTGCCGTTCTCCCGCGGTCGTCAGTTCGCCGCTGCCCTCGACCACGCAGAGGAGCACGTCCAGGTCCGGCTCCACATGGACGACACCGCGGGTGCCGGGCAGGAGGCGGACGATGTTCGCGTCCAGTTGGCGCGCGACGGGATCGAGTCGCCAGACGGCGCCTGCCCGGTCGGCGGGAACGGCGAGCAGATCCGCCTTCCCGGCGAGCACGCCGGCCTTCGGGGGCACTGCCATGCCGTTCCTCCAGAACACGCGGACCACGGAGCCGGAACATCATTGCACGGTGCAATCCATGTACGTGACCGGTGGTGGCGTCGTACGTGACCGGTGGAGGCGGTGACGTGACCGGTGGAGGCGGCCCGGGAACGCAACCCTGACGCAGGAACGCCATGGACGCCCATCGGCCACATGATCATATATTTTCCGTCAGTGACCAGATCCGCAGTGAAATCCACCGCTTTGGCGGTCGTCGCCGCCGCCCTCGCCGGATGCGCCGCGTCCGTCCCCGGACCCGGCACCGCTCCGCGGCCCGCACCGCCCTCCGCCTCCTCCTCCCCCGCCACCCCGGCCGCCCCCGCCGCCGCCCCGACCATGGCTCCCGGACCCGGCGGACTCGCCCCGGTGTTCGCACGAAGCGCCGCGGACCCGGCCACGGCGGACAGGACGGTGGCCCTGACCTTCGACGCCGACATGACCGCCGGCCAGGGGCAGCGCGCCGCACGCGGCGAACGGTTCGACAACCCGGCCCTGATCGACGCCCTGCGGCAGCTGAAGGTCCCGTCCACCGTCTTCATGACGGGCCGCTGGGCCGAGGAGTACCCGGCCCAGGCCAAGGCCCTCGGCACCGACCCCCTCTTCGAGATCGGGAACCACTCCTACAGCCACCACGCCTTCAGTTCCCCCTGCTACGGGCTCCCCGAGGTCGGCGCGGAGGACATGCTCGGCGACGTCCGGCGGGCCTTCGCCGCGTTCGAGAAGGCCGGCGCACGCAATGTGGTGCCGTACTTCCGCTTCCCCGGCGGCTGTTACGACGACGCGGCGCTGCGCGCCGTCGCCCCGGCCGGGGTCACCGCGGTGCAGTGGGACGTCGTCAGCGGGGACGCGTTCGCCTCGGACGCGAACGCCGTCGCCGAGCAGGTGCTGGACGGAGTGCGGCCCGGTTCGCTGGTCGTCATGCACTGCACCCTGAGCGCCGCGCCCGCCACCGAGGCGGCGGTCCGCCGCATCGTGCCCGAACTCCGCCGGCGCGGCTACCGGTTCGTCAAGGTCTCCGAGCTCATGCGGGGATAGTCAGCAGGCGATCAGCCGGAACAGGCCGTGCGCTCCGCCTCGCGCCACTCGCAGACCGGGCACAGCGGCGCGCCCTTGACCGACGCCGGGTACTCGGTCGGCTCACGGCACAGTACGCATTCGGCGAAAGGCTCATCGGCCGTTGCCGTGGCCGGCTCGGCCACCGTGTGCTCCGCGGTCCCGCGGTACGGCTCGTGCTCGTCCATACATACGATTCTAGTGCTGTGACCGGACAGGTTCACGGGCTCGCGGCTCTCCCACCGTCCGCATCGCGCAGGGGCGCCAGTGCGGACGCGAGGCCGACCGCCGCGGCCGCGAGCACCGCCGCAGCGAGCAGGGACACCAGCGGCAGCGTCACCGTCCCGGTCCGCGAGCCCGTGACCAGGCAGGTCACCGCGTACCTGGCGGGCGATCCGCCGACGACCAGGGCCAGCAGCGCCAGCAACGCCGTTGCCGTCAGCGACCAGCCGCGTGCGTGCAGCAGCGGCCTGGTGCACAGGGCGCCGACCGCCGTCCCCAGCAGTACGCACACCGCGGCGGCGAGAAGCCCGGCGGCCGCAGCGGACGGCCGTGGCACCGCGACCCGGTGGTCGGCGCTCGCCGGATCGCTGATCAGCGTGACGACGGCCACGGCCACCGCCCCCAGCACTGCCGCACAGACACCAGCGGTGATCAGCGAGGCCAGATGGGCGCGGCGCGCGCCGCCGGCCGCGGCCGTGACGCTGCGCGCGGCCGCCGGCTCCTGCGTGGCGCAGACCCGCACGAGCCAGGCCGTGGCCGGCAGCAGTGCGGCGGCCGTCCAGCCGAGGGAGTCCAGGACCGGTCCGCCGCTCTGGACGCCCACACCGAGGGCGGCGAAGTACAGCAGCACAGGCGGCAGCCAGCGCTGGGAGCGCAGCAGCATGGCGAGGTGGTAGCCGAGGAGTGCGGTCATGCGGTCGTGTCCTGTCCGGTCGGACGGGCGGCCGTCACGGCGGCCACGTCCACCTGCCGGATGTGCCACGGCGGGCGGGCGGTCAGGAGCGCCCGCAGCAGCGCGTCCGAGTACACGGCCTCGACGGTCAGCACGGTGCCGCCGTCCTCGCCCGCGGTGTGCTCCGGGTAGCCGGGCAGATCGCCGGGCACCGGGGCGCCGGGGGGCCTTACCGCCACGATCCGGACAGGCGGCCCCGGTGGCCGTTCCGGCGAGGGACGGTCGGCCGGCCGCTGCTCCAGCGTGCCGTCCCGTACGTGGAACACGGCGTCGGCCGCGCCTGCCAGGCGGCGCGGGTCGTGGTCGACGTACACGACGGCCGCCCCTGCCGCGACCCGCTCCGCGACCGCCAGGTCGAACTGCTCGCGCGCCGCGGCGTCCAGACCGGTCCACGCCTCGTCGAGCACCAGCAGTCGCGGCTCGGCGAGCAGCGCCTGCGCCACGGCGACCTTCTGGCTGGTGCCCTTGGAGAGTTCGCCGAGCGGGGTACGGGCGTGGGTCGCGGCCCCGAGGCGTTCGAGCCACTCGGCGGCACCGTCGGCCGCGGCCCGCCGTCCCATGCCGTGGATGCGGCCGAGGTGCGTCAGATAGCCGACCGCCGTGAACGGAAGGGCGGCGGGGAAGCGTTCGGGTACGTGGGCCGTGCGGGGGCGGCCGGTGATCCGGCCCTCGGTCGGGGCGTCGATGCCCGCGAGCAGTCTCAGCAGCGTCGACTTGCCGCTGCCGTTCGCGCCCTGCACCCGGACCAGGCTGCCCGGGCACAGGACGAGGTCGACCCCACGCAGCACCCACGGGCCGCGGAGGCCGTACCGGCGGCCGACCTGCCGGAGTTCCAGCGCGGCCGCCGTCAGCTCTGCGCCGCCTTCTGCGGGCTGAGCTCGCTCGGCCGGACGATCACGAAGCCCTCGCCCTCCAGCTTGAGCTGCACCGCTTCGCCCGAACCGCCGCGGATCATGGAGCCGACGGACTGCGAGCGGTGCAGCGAGGTGTGCAGATGGGCACTCCAGCCGACGACGGCGTCCGTGTCGACGAAGACCGGTTGCTGGTGGGAGACCGGAATGACGATCGGGCTGCCGTCGCAGATGACGCCGAGCTTTCCGTAGCCGGTGAAGAGGCTGTTGAACAGGCCGCCGCCGGTCATGCCGGCGCCCTTGACCGTCTTGATCTCGTACGACAGCGTCGGGTCGAAGCAGAGCACGTTGCGGCCGTTTATGGTCAGCGCGTCGCCCTGCTCGATGTCGACGATGAAGCAGTTGGCCGCCTCGTGCGCGAACCACGCCTCGCCCTGACCGCGGACGGCCATCAGCGGCAGGCCCTCGCCGGTGACGGCGCGCTTGAGCATCCCGCCGATGCCCTGGCCCTTGCGTTCGAACTGGAGATTGCCCCGGAAGGCGATCATCGAGCCCTGCCGTGCGTGCATCTCGCCGTTGACCGCGTATTTGATCGACTTCGAGTTCTGCAGCGTCATTCCGGGCACGGTGGCCTGCTGTGCCATGTTCTCCGTGGAGAAAAGATCGCTCTTCATGGGATGCATCGTCGCCCGGAGGGATCCATTCCGCCAACATCCCTCCGCCCGGCTGCTGGCAGACTGGCCGCGTGAGCAGCGAAGAACCCCGTGAAATCTCGTCCGACAGCCCCTTCGGCCACGCGCGGACGTCCCGTGACGCGGCACCGCAGTTCGTGCTTCCGCTGGTGGTGCGCATCGAGAAGACGGCACCGCCGGTCCGTACGGACGCCCTGGAGACGGCCGCACGAGCGGTGCTGGAAATCCTCGCCGACGAGCGCTCCACCGGCGACGGAGAGTGGGCCCGGGCGATGCGGGACTGGCAGGACACCCGGATCCGCAAGGTCGTGCGACGGGCGCGGGGCGCGGAGTGGCGCAAGGCGACCACCCTGCCCGGCATCACGGTGACGGGCCGGAGCACCGACGAGGCGGGCCGGATGCCCGCGGAGGTACGGGTCTTCCCGCCCGTCCCGCTCGACGGCTGGCCCAGGGAACTGGCCAAGCTCCAGGTGTCCGGCACGGAACTCGACGACCCGGAGCCGCCCGCCGCCCCCGACCCGGCACACCCCGTCCTGTGGCTGAGCCCCGAACTCGAGATGTCGGCCGGCAAGGCCATGGCGCAGTCCGGTCACGGCGCCCAACTCGCGTGGTTCGACCTGTCGGAGACGGACCGTGCGGCATGGCGCGAATCGGGCTTCGCGCTGTCGGTCCGCACGGCGGAACCGGCACACTGGGGCGCGCTCACGGCGGGCGGCCTGCCGGTCGTGCGCGACGCGGGCTTCACGGAGATCGCTCCCGGCTCGTGCACGGTCGTCGCCGACCATCCGTCGCTGCGGGGGCGTGCCGTCCGTTGAGCCTCAGGTGTGTCCTCTGGTGCGCATCCGGACGTGCGGTCCGTTGAACAACACGGCCCCCGGCCGCGTACTTCCGGGTACCGCCCAGTAGTTTGACCGGCTAAGTTCGACCGGCAGTCGGCCGGCGGGCTGACCGGCCATTCAGTTGGCGGTTGGTTGCCGTGTAACGCATCGGCTCTGGAGGCACATTGTTGCGGCGCATCAACGGAACAGCACTCATCATCGCGGCCCTGGTCGTCACGGTCGGCGCACTCGCCTTCCCCGTGTGGTCCTACGCCGACCGTTCCGGCACCGGTCAGGACAATCTCAACGCCTCGAGTGTGGCGACACAGTGGGGCCCGCTGTCCGCCACCGACCGCGACTTCCTCGTCAAGGTGCGGCTCGCCGGGCTGTGGGAACTGCCCGCAGGGCAGCAGGCCATCGAACGCGCGCCCACGGAGGCCGTCAAGGCCGCGGGCGACCACCTCGTCGTCGGCCACACCGACCTGGACAAGCGGGCGCGGATCGTCGCGGCGCAGCTCGGCGTGGAGCTGCCCAACCAGCCGACCGAGCAGCAGCAGGGCTGGCTGCGGGAGCTCTCCGCGGCACAGGGCGAGGAGTACGAGCGCAAGTTCGCCCAGCTCCTGCGTACCGCGCACGGCAAGGTCTTCGCGCTGATCGCCGAGGTCAGGCACACCACCCGGAACACACTCATACGACAGCTCGCGACGGACGCCAACCAGACGGTGCTCGACCACATCACCATGCTCGAGCAGACCGGCCGGGTCGATTTCGACGCCATCGCGGACGGCGAGGCGGCGGGAGCGACGGCCAGCCCGAGCGGCCCGCCGCCGCCGGACGGCAACCTGCCTCCGTCGCCGTCGGCGGCCGTGCCGACGGGCGACCAGTCGTTCACGTCCCTCCCCACACCGCAGCCGGGTGCGCCGACCGCGGTCAACACCGACCGCCCGGATCCGCAGGACCCGATCCCCGCCGGGTGACGGCACCGACGCGAGGTTCCGGCCACCGCGGCCGGAACCTCAAATCAACCTCTGAACGTCCCCTCCGACGGATTCACCGCGTCTCCCAGGGGTCATGACCCTGGCACCGTCACACGCGGTGCGTGGACGAGCGGAGGAGGGGGAGCATGGAACTCGGTATCGGAATCGGCTGGCGCCCGGAGATCTCGGACACGGTGGAACGACTGCCGGAACTCGACTGGGTCGAGGTCGTCGCGGAGAACGTCTGCCCCGGCCATCTGCCGCCCGCGCTGACGCGGCTGCGCTCGCGCGGCATCCGTGTGATCCCGCACGGCGTCTCGCTCGGACTCGGCGGCGCGGACCGGCCGTCGAAGCAGCGCCTGGCCGATCTGGCCGAGCGCGCCGAGGCACTGGGCGCGCCGCTCGTCACGGAGCACATCGCGTTCGTACGGGCGGGCGGTGCGCTGACCGCCTCCGCCGCGCTGGAGGCCGGCCACCTGCTGCCCGTCCCCCGCACCTGGGACGCGCTGGAGGTGCTGTGCGAGAACGTGCGCGTCGCGCAGGACTCGCTCCCCGTGCCGCTGGCGCTGGAGAACATCGCGGCGCTGATCTCCTGGCCGGGCGAGGAGCTCACCGAGGGCCAGTTCCTCGCGGAACTCGTCGAACGGACGGGGGTACGGCTGCTGATCGACGTGGCCAACCTCCACACGAACCACGTCAACAGGGGGGAGGACCCGTCCGCGGCGCTGGACGAACTCCCGGTCGAGGCGATCGCGTACGTCCATGTCGCGGGCGGCGTCGAACGCGACGGCGTCTGGCACGACACGCACGCCCACCCGGTCACCCAGCCGGTGCTGGACGTGCTGGCGGACCTCCGGGCCAGGGTCGACCCGCCGGGGGTGCTGCTGGAGCGCGACGACGACTTCCCGCCCGCGGCGGAGCTGGAGCGTGAACTGGACACGATCCGCAGGACGTTGACGACGGGCGGGGGCAGGGCCGGTGTCACGGGGCGCAAGCCTGCCCGGCCGGTGTTCGAAGCCACCGCGCGAAGCGAGGCAAGGGGTCCTGAGCCCGCCCCGGTTCCGGGAAGAAGCGGGGAGGGGACAGGTTCCGCGCAGCGGCCCCAGTCGCTCGGATCCGCCTCGCCGGAGACCGCCCCCACCCACCCGGGTACGGGTGCCGCCACTCCGGCGGCGGTGGAGGGGGCGCCCCGCCAACGCGTGGCGCTCGCCCAGGCCGCGCTGCTGTCCGCGCTGGTCGCCGAAACCCCCGCCCCCGAGGGCTTCGACGCCCGCCGCCTGCGCGTACAGCGCCGTGCGCTCACCGCCAAGCGGGCCGACGTCGTCGCGAAGGTCGCGCCCGAGCTGCCGGAGATCCTCGGCACGGGCTACCGTCCCGCGTTCCTCGCGTACGCCGCGAACCGTCCCATGCACGCCGGGTACCGGCGCGACGCCCTGGAGTTCGCCGAGCACCTGCTGGCCGCCGGCCGGCCGGCGGACGACGTCCGGGCCCGTCGCAGGCTGACGCTCTGGTGGCAGGAGCGGACCGCTCCGCGGCCGCCGCGCAGAGCGTCCCGTATGGTCCGGGCGGCCCGTGCCGCACTCGTGGGGAGGTGAACGGCATGACGACACTCCTCGCTCTCGCCGTGTACATCGCTGTCGGCGTCTCGTCCGTCCTGCTGATCGTCAAGGTCTCCGCCGCGCGGCCCTCCGGCCCCTCCACGGCGGCGCATGTGCACGATGTCTACGAGGTGGCCTTCCTGGCGGGCGGCCCGGGCCGGGCCGTCGACGCCGCGCTCGCCGCGCTGCACGCGGACGGCCGGATCGCCGTCGGCGGGCCCGGCGTGCTCTCCGTGCTGCGGCCGGCCGCCCACGACCCGGTGGAGCGCGCGGTCTTCGCCGAGCTGGCGGCCGCTCCGAACGGGGCGCTGCACGTCGTACGGCTCCGGACGATGCGCAGCGCCGCGGTGCAGGAGATCGGCGACGTGCTCGCCGCCCGCGGCCTGATGACACCGCCCGGCAGCGGTACCCGGCTGCGCACCTGGGGCAGGACCCAGGCCGTGCTCTGTGCGGTCGGCCTGCCGCTCGCGTTCGTGATCACCGTCGTCGAGGTTGTGGGCGACGCCTCCTACGATCCGACGCTGCCCTTCGTGTTCGTGGTCCTCCCGGCTCTGGTGGCCGGCGCCGTGATCGGTGCTCTGCAGGCGGGCCGTGCCCGTCGTCGTGTCACACCGGCGGGGCTCAGGGCGCTGCGCCTGTACCGGACCCTGCATGCGCAGCCGCGGACACCGGCCGAGCGGGTGGCCCGGTACGGCCCTCGCGGTGTGCAGGATCCGGGGCTGCAGGCGCAGCTGAACGCCGCGGCCCGGTTCCGTACGGCGCCGCCCGCGCGCGGCGGCTCCTCGTCGGCCGACTTCCACCTCGTGGGCGTCGAGCCCGTGTGGTGCGCCGGATCGTCCTCCGACTCCGGGGGTTCCTCCGGGGGCTGCGGGGGTTCCGGTGGCTGCGGCGGCTCCGGCGGCGGCTCGAGCTGCGGCGGTTCCGGCGGATCGGGTTCGAGCTGCGGCGGCGGTTCGAGCGGGGGTTCCAGCTGCGGCGGCGGTGGAGGCGGTGGCGGCGACTGACGGACCGGCATCGGGGTCATAGACCCCGACACCGCCGAGCCGGTGCTTTACTTCGCGATCCGCCCCTGCCAAAGATCCCTTTCGTCCTGTGGCCGCTGCCGGCCGGCCCGCGCACGAAGGGAACGCGATGAGAAGATCCGCGAAGTACGGGGCCGTGGCGGGCCTCAGCTCCTTGGTCCTCACCTCGGTCGCCGTCGCTCCCGCCGACGGAACGACCACCGCCGACGCCGAGTCCCGCGGCACGGCGGTGGCTGCCGAGCGTGCCGCCGCGGCCGGTGTCGACTTCGGCCGCTGCCCCGCCGTCGAACAGCTTCCCGACTCCGTCGAGTGCGGCACCGTCGAGGTCCCGCTCGACTACGCCGACCCTTCGGGGCCTCGGATCCGGCTGACCGTCAGCCGCGCGGAGGCGACCGGGGGGAAGGCCGAGCGGCAGGGCGCCCTCGTCTACAACCCCGGTGGCCCCGGCGCCTCCAGCATGTCCTTCCCGCTGGCGGTCGAGGTGCCCGAGTGGAAGCGGATCGCAAAGGCCTACGACATGGTGGGGTACGCGCCCCGCGGCGTCGGCCGGTCAGCCCCGCTGTCGTGCCAGGACCCGAAGGACTTCCTCAAGGCGCCCACCCAGGCCCCGACCCATCCCTCCCTCTCGCACAAGAAGGAGCGGATCGCGCAGGCGCGGGCGTACGCGCAGGGCTGCGCGGACCGGAACGGGCCGGCGCTGCGCCACTACACCTCGCTGAACAACGCCCGCGACCTCGACGTCCTGCGGGCGGCCCTCGGCGAGAAGAAGCTGACCTTCATGGGCGCCTCGTACGGCACCTACTTCGGCGCCCTGTACGCGACGATGTTCCCGTCCCACGTCCGCCGCATGGTCTTCGACTCCGCGGTCGACCCGGACCCCGAGCAGATCTGGTACCGCAACAACCTGGAGCAGTCGGAGGCCTTCGAGAGCAGGTGGGCCGACTTCCGTACCTGGGTGGCCAAGCACGACAAGGCGTACGGGCTCGGTGCGACCGCCGATGACGTCGCACGCAGCTACGAGGAGGCACGCGCCCGGCTCGCGAAGGAACCCGCCGGCGGGAAGGTGGGGCCCGGCCAGCTCCATGCCGCGTTCCTGGGCACCGGCTACTACGACGGCTACTGGCCGCTGCGGGCCGACGCGTTGTCCGAGTACCTGAAGGGAAACCCGAAGCCGCTGATCGCCCAGGCGGCTCCCGACCCGGGGAGTGCGAAGTCCGCCGAGAACGGCAACGCCGTGTACACGGCGGTCGAGTGCAACGACGCCCCCTGGCCGGAGGACTGGCTGACCTGGGACCTCGACAACACGCTGCTGGCGCAGCGCGCGCCGTTCGAGACCTGGGACAACGCCTGGATGAACCTGCCGTGCGCGTTCTGGTCCGCGCCGAGGCAGGAGCCGCTGGACGTCCGCACCGCGCCGGGAGAGCTGCCCACGACGCTGATCCTCGCCGCCGAGCGGGACGCGGCCACACCGTACGCGGGAGCTCTGCGGCTGCAGCGCCGGCTGGCGGGCTCCGTGCTGATCACGGAGGAGGACGCGGGCACGCACGGCATCGGCGGCGGCAGCAACACCTGCGTCAACGACTACTTGGAGGACTATCTGCTGCGGGGTGAGACGCCGGTGCGGCGCGCATCATGCGCGCCGCACCCGGAGCCGGACCCGGTGTCGCTGGACCGGCGTGCTGAGCAGCGGAAGCTGCCGCACACCGTCTGATCTTCCGGGTCACATGGACGGCTGGGTTTCCGCACAGGCGATGCGGAAACCCGGCCGTCAGGTTATTGGGGAAACGCTACGCCAGCCCGGCCACCAGGTCCGCCACATCCTTGCGGCGGCCGGTGTAGAACGGAACCTCCTCGCGCACGTGCATACGCGCCTCTGAGGCGCGCAGGTGACGCATCAGGTCCACGATGCGGTACAGCTCGTCCGCCTCGAAGGCCAGGATCCACTCGTAGTCGCCGAGCGAGAACGAGGCGACCGTGTTCGCGCGGACGTCCGGGTAGCCACGGGCCATCTTGCCGTGGTCGGCGAGCATCCGGCGACGGTCCTCGTCGGGCAGCAGGTACCAGTCGTAGGAGCGCACGAACGGGTACACCGAGATGTAGTCGCGCGGCGTCTCGTCGGCCAGGAAGGCCGGGATGTGCGACTTGTTGAACTCGGCGGGGCGGTGCAGCGCCATGTTCGACCAGACCGGGTCGAGGGCGCGGCCGAGGCGGGTGCGGCGGAAGCGGTTGTACGCGTCCTGCAGTTCGTCCGCGGTCTCAGCGTGCCACCAGATCATCACGTCGGCGTCGGCGCGCAGCCCGGAGACGTCGTACGTGCCGCGCACGGTGACGTCCTTGGCGGCGAGCTGGTCGAACAGCTCCTGGACCTCTTCGGCGTAGCCGGAGCGGTTCTCGGGCAGCACATCGCGCAGCTTGAAGACGGACCACAGCGTGTACCGGATGACCTCGTTGAGGTCCTTGGCCTTCTTGCCTGCGTTCGGGATCTTTTCTGGCGCACTCATACGGCTATTGTCCCGCCTCGGGTTCCGTGCCCCGCGCCAGGGTCGGCGTGGCGAGGATCTCGTCCGCGGCGCGCTGTCCGCTCGCGATGCAGGCGGGAATGCCGACACCGTCGTACACGGCGCCGCACACCCGCAGACCGGGCAGCTTCGCGACCTCGTCACGGACCCGGGCGACGCGCGCGAGGTGGCCGACGGGGTACTGGGGCAGGCCGCCGGTCCATCGGGTGACCTCCGCCGCGACCGGCCTGGCGGTGAGCCCGACGGCCGCGCCGAGATCGGTCAGGGAGACGTCGACGAGCTCGGCGTCCTCGCGTTCCAGGGCCTGCTCCTCGCCGTAACGGCCGACGGAGGTGCGCAGCACGAACAGGTCGCCCGCGCCCCGTCCGACCCAGCTCCACTTGTTCGAAGAGAACGTGGACGCCTTGATGGTGCGGCCCTCGACGGGCGGGACGAGGAAGCCGCTGCCGGCCGGCATGCCGGCCACGTCGGCACGCCGGAACGCCATGGTCACCAGCGCCATGGAGGCGTACTCGACCCGCCCGAGCTCGGCCGCCGCGGTCGGCGACTCGTCGGTGAGGAGCGCGGAGGCGGACCACGCGGGCGTCGCCAGCACGACGGCGTCGGCGGTGAGCGTCTGCCGGTCGGTGCGGACGCGCCAGCCGGCGGCGGTTCGCGCCAGGCCGAGTACGGGCGTCCGCGTGCGGATGTCACCGCCCTGGGCGCGCACGGACTCCGCGACGGCGCCCGGCAGTGTGCCGATGCCGCCGGCGAGGCCCATGAAGACCGGTCCGCCGGTCTGCCGCCCCGCGGCCCTGGCCTGGATGTCGCGCACGCCGTCGAGCAGCGAGCCGTGAGCCCTGGCGGCCTCGAACAGCTGGGGCACGGCCGCCCGCATCGAGATGCGGTAGGCGTCTCCCGCGTACACGCCGCCCAGCAGCGGTTCCACGAGCCGGTCGACGACCTCACGGCCGAGGCGCTCCGCCACGTACGCGCCGACGGCCACGTCGTCGCCGACCTCGGCCGGCGGCAGGTCCTTCTCCTGCCCGATGCGGGCGAGCCCTTCGGGCGAGAGCAGCCCGGCCAGCGCGGAGGCGTCGCCCGGCACGCCCATCACATGGCCCTTGGGCATGGGTCGCAGGGCGCCCTGGGTCCACACGGCGGAGATGGCGGTGGCCGGCGGTTCGAGGCGGTCGCCGAGGCCGACGGCGCGGGCGAGGCCGGTGCCCTCCGTACGGCGGGCGAGCATCGACTCGGCGCCCAGGTCCACGCGTACGCCCTCGATCTCCCCCGATCGCAGCTTGCCGCCGACCCGGTCGGTGGCCTCAAGCAGGGTGACGCGCACGCCGGAGGCGAGCAGCCGGTGCGCGGCGGCGAGACCGGCGATGCCGCCCCCGACGACCACGACGTGACGCGCTGGTGTGTCCACGTTCATGGTCCAACTCTCTCAAACGCCGTTCCGAGTCCCGACCGTGACCGCTTCGGGACCGGATTCGGGCAACCCCGGGCGGGGCCCCGTACGTCGAACCGGCGATTCGTCAGCACACTTCCCCCGGGGGGCCCGCATGCGTCCAGGACGCACGTTCGCCGTACTTGTTCTCACCGCCTCGCTCGGCCTGGCCGGCTGCGGGGCCGGTGCTTCCGACTCCTCCGGCGACGCGAAGAGCGCGGCGAGACCCGCGGAGCGGGAGGCCGCCGAGGGGGCGGCGGGCTCCGGCTACGCGGCTGACGAGGCCGCGACAGGAGCGGCGGCCGACGGCCGCAAGGGCGAGGGCGCCGCGAAGCCGTCCGCCGCGCAGAAGGCCCACGTCATCCGGACCGCCACGCTCGAAGTGGAGGTCGCGAACGCCACGAAGGCACTCGCCGCCGCCCGTACGACGGCCCTGGACGCCGGCGGTCACGTGGAGAACGAGACCACGGAACGCGTCGACGAGACCCATGTGAGCTCGCAGGTCGTGCTGCGCGTCCCGCAGGAGCGGTACGACGCCGTGCTGGCCGAACTGGCGGGCGCGGGGAAGCTGTTGTCCCGCAAGGCCGGCGCCGAGGACGTCACCGACAAGGTGGTGGACGTGGAGAGCCGCATCGCGACGCAGCGGGCGAGCGTGGCAAGGGTGCGGGAGCTGATGGAGCGGGCGACGAGCCTGTCCGACGTCGTCACGCTGGAGAGGGAGCTGAGCAGCCGTCAGGCGGACCTGGAGTCGCTCCTCGCGCAGCAGGCGTCCCTGAAGGACCGCACCTCGCTGGCGACGATCACGCTGACGCTGTTGGAGATGGAGCGGGAGGAGCCCTCGGAGAAGGACGACGACCCCGGCTTCCTGGACGCGCTCGGTGGTGGCTGGGCCGCGCTTGTCACGACCCTGCGGTGGCTGGCGGTCGTGCTCGGGGCGGTCGCGCCGTTCGCGGCGGTGGGTGCGGTGCTCCACGCGGCGTGGCGGTGGCTCGTACGGCCCCGGCTGCGCAGGCGCCCGGCCCCGCACGCCGAACCTCCGGCCGCGCACGCCGGACCGTCGGCGACGCAGGACTGAACAGCCCCTTCCCCGTAGCGTGTTCCCCATGGGATCTACCGAACATCTCGTGATCATCGGGGGCGATGCGGCGGGCATGTCCGCCGCATCGCAGGCACGCAGGATGAAAGGGCCGGACGAACTGGAGATCGTCGCGTTCGAGCGCGGCAACTTCAGTTCGTTCTCGGCGTGCGGCATCCCGTACTGGGTGAGCGGCGACGTCGGCGATCGCGACGAGCTGATCGCCCGCACACCCGAGGAGCACCGCGAGCGCGCCATCGACCTGCGGATGCGCACCGAGGTGACGGAGATCGACGTGGCGGGCGGCCGGGTGCGCGCCCGCGACCTGGCAAGCGGCTCCGAGTCCTGGACCGGCTACGACAAGCTGGTGGTCGCCACCGGCGCCCGGCCCGTGCGCCCCGGGATCCCGGGCATCGACGCCCCCGGTGTGCACGGCGTGCAGACCCTCGACGACGGCCAGGCGCTGCTCGACACCCTCTCCCGTACCGAGGGACGGCGCGCGGTCGTCGTCGGCGCCGGCTACATCGGCGTCGAGATGGCGGAAGCGCTCATCAAGCACGACTACGAGGTCACGCTCGTCAACCGCGGCGAGCAGCCGATGGCCACCCTCGACCCCGACATGGGCCGGCTGGTCCACGAGGCGATGACCGGCATGGGCATCACCACGGTCTCGGGCAAGGCCGTCACCGCGATCCTCACCGGCGACGACGGCCGGGTCCGGGCGGTCGCGACCGACGACGCCGAGTACCCGGCGGACGTGGTCGTCCTCGGTATCGGCGTCGAACCGGAGACGACACTCGCCCGCGCGGCCGGACTTCCGCTCGGCGACCACGGCGGTCTGCTCACCGACCTGGCGATGCGTGTCCGCGGGCACGAGAACATCTGGGCGGGCGGCGACTGCGTCGAGGTTCTCGACCTCGTCTCCGGCCGCGAACGCCATATCGCGCTCGGCACGCACGCCAACAAGCACGGCCAGATCATCGGCGCGAACGCGGGCGGCGGTTACGGAACCTTCCCGGGCGTCGTCGGCACGGCCGTCAGCAAGATCTGCGAACTGGAGATCGCCCGCACCGGTCTGCGCGAGAGGGACGCCCGCGCGGTGGGCCTGCGGTACGTGAGCGTGACCATCGAGTCGACGAGCCGGGCCGGCTACTTCCCCGGCGCGGCCCCGATGAAGGTCAAGATGCTCGCGGAACGCCGCACCGGCCGCCTCCTGGGCGTCCAGATCGTGGGCCGCGAGGGCGCGGGCAAGCGGGTGGACATCGCGGCCGTCGCCCTGACGGCGGGCATGACGGTCGAGCAGATGACGGCCCTCGACCTCGGCTACGCCCCGCCGTTCTCCCCCGTCTGGGACCCGGTCCTGGTGGCGGCCAGAAAGGCCACGGCGGCGGTCCGGGAAACGGGGTCGTGACGCGCCGGCTCCGTTTCCGCGTCGAGCGGTTCCTCCGCCCACAGGTCGGGGAACCGCTCGCGCGCGAGCGACGGTCGGGTCGGCGGGGACGGTGCGGCCGTCCCCTGTGAAACCTGGTGCCGTGACCGGCGATGTCTGCCCGTGAAGGAGCGTCACGACAGGGCGGAGCCTGCCGGGAGGGGCACTAGCGTGCGGTCGACTCGTGGACGTCGGCGACCAGGCGCGTCAGTGCGTCCGGGTTCGTCGTCGGCAGGACGCCGTGGCCCAGGTTGAAGATGTGACCCTCCAGGCCCGCCGCGGCGTCCAGCACCTCGCGGGTCTTCACGCGCACGGCCTCGGGCGAGGAGAAGAGGACCGCCGGGTCCAGGTTTCCCTGCAGCGCCTTGCCGGGTCCGACCCTGCGCACGGCCTCGTCGAGCGGGACGCGCCAGTCGACGCCGACCACGTCCGCGCCCGCCTCGCTCATCAGGCCCAGCAGCTCGCCCGTACCCACGCCGAAGTGGATGCGCGGGACGCCGTAGGAGGCGACGGACTCGAAGACCTTCGTCGACGCGGGCATCACGGAGCGCCGGTAGTCCGCGGGAGCCAGCGCGCCGACCCACGAGTCGAAGAGCTGCACGGCGGACGCGCCCGCCTCGATCTGGACCTTGAGGAAGGCGGAGGTGATCTCCGCGAGGCGGTCCAGCAGGTCGGCCCACAGCTGCGGGTCGCCGTACATCATGGCCTTGGTGTTCTCGTGGTTGCGCGAGGGACCGCCCTCCACGAGGTAGCTGGCGAGGGTGAACGGCGCGCCCGCGAAACCGATCAGCGGCGTGGACCCCAGCTCACCGGTCAGCATTCCGATCGCCTCGGTCACGTACGAGACGTCGTCCGGCGTCAGGTCCCGCAGCCGTGCCAGGTCGGCCCGCGTACGGATCGGGTCCGCGATGACCGGGCCCACCCCCGGCTTGATGTCGAGGTCGACACCGATCGCCTTCAGCGGCACCACGATGTCGCTGAAGTAGATCGCGGCGTCCACCTTGTGCCGGCGCACCGGCTGCAGCGTGATCTCGGTGACGAGCTCGGGCCGCATGCACGACTCGAGCATCGGGATGCCCTCACGGACCTTGAGGTACTCGGGCAGTGAGCGGCCCGCCTGACGCATGAACCAGACCGGCGTGTGCGGCACCGGCTCACGGCGGCACGCCTTCATGAAAGCGGAGTCGTACGTCTTCGAGTGGTGGCCCGAGGGGCTGTGGTTGGCGCTCACGCACTGAATCTTCGCATGTGCGCGGGAAGTGCCTGCCCCGGCATGGGTGTCCCTCCCTGCGCGAAGCGCGCGTTCCGCCTACTCTTCCCCGCATGGCTGCGGCTCAGGGACATTTTTCCGATCATTCCAAAAGCGCTGACGACAAGGGGAGCGCCGATCCGAGTGCGGAACCAGGTGCCGTCCCACGCGCGTTCCGGCAGGCGGTCGAGGCACTGAGGTCGGCCCGGACGCGGCCGGAGATCGAGATCGATCCGACGCGGCCTCCGCAGCGGCTCGCACCGCACGCTTACGCACTGGAGGCGGCGGTCGTCGACGGCGAGGACGACCTCGCGGATGGGCGCCTCGTTCTGCTGCACGAGCCCGCCGGCCACGAGGCGTGGCACGGGACGTTCCGGCTGGTGACGCTGGTGCGCGCCGAACTGGAGCCGGAGATGGCGGCGGACCCGCTGCTTCCCGAGGTCTGCTGGTCGTGGTTGACGGGCGCGCTGGAGGCGCGCGGGCTGTCGTACGGGGAGCCGAGTGGCACCGTCACCCGCGCGGGGTCTCACTATTTCGGTGGACTCGCCGAGCGCCGTCCCGCGACCCAGATCGAGATCCGCGCGTCATGGACCCCGAGGGAGGGGCCGGGGGGTGTTCCGGACTCGGCCGCACACCTCGCGGCCTGGTGCGATCTGCTCTGCCAGGTCGCCGGGCTGCCCCCGTCACCGGCCGGTCCCGCGGACAACGCGACGGGCGTGGTGACCCTTCCGCAGCGCCGCGGTCCGCAACAGCCCTGAGCCGAGGACGGCCGCGCCCCCTGTGAGGATGGGCGCGGCCGTTCCCGTGTGTTCACCCGTAGGGCCCACTTGAACGGTTCGCTCGTAGGATGATCGATCGCCTGTCCGAATTGCCCCGATAATTACTCACCAAATCGTGATCATTCTCTAAAGGCGGACGGGTTCGGTGCCGAAGAGGTCAATGACCCAACTGCACGGTTCGCCCCGGCTTCCTTCCCCCCAGCCGGCGTCCCGCACCTTTCCAGGAGGCCTGGTGTCCGTTCTTCTCGAGCAGCCCGCAAGCCTGGTCGCCTACCGCCCGAACAAGCCGACGGCCATGGTCGTCGTGGCCGACCCGCGTGTCCGTTCCACCGTCACCCGCCACCTGTGGGCACTCGGGGTCCGTGACGTGATCGAGGCGTCGTCCATCGCGGAGGCCCGCCCCCGCGTCGGCAACCCGCGCGACATCTGCGTTGCCGACGTCCACCTGCCCGACGGTTCCGGGCTGACCCTGCTGTCCGAGACCCGCGCGGCAGGCTGGCCCAACGGCCTGGCACTGTCCGCCGCCGACGACATCGGCGCGGTGCGCAACGCGCTCGCCGGCGGCGTGAAGGGCTATGTCGTCACCGGCACCCGTACCAACATCGGCCACCCCACCCGCCCCGGCGCCGCCCCCATCGGCGCCGCGGCGAACCGTATGCACCGCCGCCCCCCGGGTGCCCCGAGCCACCCGGGCGGCTACCGCGAGCTCTCCGGCCGCGAGGTCGAAGTACTGCGCCTCGTGGCGGAGGGCCAGTCCAACAAGGCGATCGGCGTCTCGATGGGGCTGTCCGCGCTGACCGTCAAGAGTCACCTCGCACGCATCGCACGCAAGCTGGGCACGGGCGACCGCGCCGGGATGGTGGCCGTGGCACTGCGCACCGGAATCATCCACTGACGGCTTCGCATTCCATACGCGCCCGTCGACGGAACGTTCCGTCGACGGGCGCCTTCCGTTCACAGATACGCTTGACACGTGACCGACGCCCAAGAGACCGCAGCAGAGACAGTACTGCCAACCACCGGGGGCGCCCCCTCGGACGACGACGTACCTGCGGCAGGGCTGCCGATCCCGCTGCTGGAACCAAGAGAGGGCATCCCACCGGTGGTCGCCGACGAGGAGGCCCTCGCCGCGGTGATCGCCGCGTTCGCGGCCGGCACCGGCCCCGTCGCCGTCGACGCCGAACGCGCCTCCGGCTACCGGTACGGCCAGCGCGCGTACCTCGTGCAGCTGCGCCGCGAGGGCGCCGGCACCGCGCTGATCGACCCCGTCGGCTGCCCCGACCTGTCGGCGCTCGGCGACGCGCTCGCCGACGCCGAGTGGATCCTGCACGCGGCCACCCAGGACCTGCCGTGCCTGCGCGAAATAGGCATGGTTCCCAGCCGCCTCTTCGACACCGAGCTGGCCGGCCGGCTCGGCGGATTCCCGAGGGTCGGGCTCGGCGCGATGGTCGAGGGCGTCCTCGGCTACGCCCTGGAGAAGGGCCACTCCGCCGTCGACTGGTCCACCCGTCCGCTGCCCGAACCCTGGCTGCGGTACGCGGCGCTCGACGTGGAGCTGCTCGTCGACCTGCGTGACGCGCTGGAGAAGGACCTCGACCGCCAGGGCAAGCTCGAGTGGGCCCACCAGGAGTTCGACGCGATCGCGTCCGCCCCGCCGCCGCCCCCGCGCCGGGACCCGTGGCGTCGCACGTCCGGGATGCACAAGGTGCGCCGCCGCCGCCAGATGGCGGTGGTGCGGGAGATGTGGACGGTCAGGGACCGGGTCGCCCAACGGCGCGACATCTCCCCCGGCAAGGTGCTCGGCGACACCGCGATCATCGAGGCGGCGCTCGCCCTGCCGGCGAACGTGCAGGCGCTCGCCGCCCTGCCCGGATTCGGGCACCGGACCGGTCGGCGCCAGCTCGAGCAGTGGCAGGCCGCGGTCGACCGTGCGAAGGCCCTCCCCGACTCCGAGCTCCCGCAGCCCGGCCAGCCGCTGAACGGCCCGCCGCCGCCGCGTTCCTGGGCGGACAAGGACCCGGCCGCGGCTGCCCGGCTATCCGCGGCACGCGCGGCGGTCTCCGCACTGGCGGAGGAGCTGAACATGCCGCAGGAGAACCTGATCACGCCGGACACGGTGCGGCGCGTCTGCTGGGAGCCGCCGTCCGAGGTGACGGTGGCGTCCGTCGCGGACGCGCTGACAGAACTGGCGGCCCGCCCGTGGCAGGTGGAACAGGTCGCGCCCCTGCTCACGCGCGCACTGTCCGCGGACGCGGAGTAGCCGCGCGTCGTTCGCCTTCGCGGCGGCGCCCCGCGCCGGGGCGCCATGTCCGCATGCCCGGCGCACGGGCGGCCCACGGGCGCCACCCCTCACCCACCCGCGCCCGTGTGACGTTCACCGCTCCCGCCCCCGGGGCTGTGCACCCCGGTTACCCGCAAGTAGCATGAGGGAAGCAAGCGCACGCTCAGCCGTGCGTGCCGCAGCAGTGCAACCCCGCACCCTGGAGGAGAGCCATCGTGCCTCGTACCGTCAGGGACGTCGTCTTCGTCGACGGCGTCCGCACCCCGTTCGGCAAGGCGGGCCCGAAGGGCATCTACCACGAGACCCGTGCCGACGATCTCGTCGTCAAGGCCATCCGGGAGCTGCTGCGCCGCAACCCGGCCCTCGACCCCAAGAAGATCGACGAGGTCGCCATCGCCGCGACCACGCAGATCGGTGACCAGGGTCTGACCCTCGGCCGCACCGCCGGCATCCTCGCCGGTCTGCCGCAGTCCGTGCCGGGCTACTCGATCGACCGCATGTGCGCCGGTGCGCTCACGGCCGTCACGAGCGTCGCCGGCTCCATCGCCTTCGGCGCGTACGACGCCGTCATCGCCGGCGGTGTCGAGCACATGGGACGCCACCCCATGGGTGAGGGCGTCGACCCGAACCCGCGCTTCGTCAGCGAGAAGCTGGTCGACGAGTCCGCCCTCTTCATGGGCATGACCGCGGAGAACCTGCACGACCGCTACCCGCACATCACCAAGCAGCGCACCGACGAGTACGCCGTGCGCTCGCAGGAGAAGGCCGCCAAGGCGTACGCCGACGGCAAGATCCAGCAGGACCTCGTGCCGGTCTCCGTGCGCCGCACCAACCCCGAGGCCGGCGAGACCGGCTGGGGCCTGGTCACCGCCGACGAGCCGATGCGCCCGGGCACCACGCTCGAGTCCCTCGCGGGCCTGAAGACGCCGTTCCGCGTCCACGGCCGTGTCACCGCCGGCAACGCCGCGGGCCTGAACGACGGCGCCACCGCCTCGATCATCGCCTCCGAGGAGTTCGCCCGCGAGAACAACCTCCCGGTCAAGATGCGCCTCGTCTCGTACGCCTTCGCCGGCGTCGAGCCGGAGGTGATGGGCTACGGCCCGATCCCGTCGACCGAGAAGGCCCTCGCCCAGGCCGGCCTGTCGATCGAGGACATCAACCTCTTCGAGATCAACGAGGCCTTCGCCGTCCAGGTCCTGGCGTTCCTCGACCACTACGGCATCGCCGACGACGACCCGCGCGTCAACCAGTACGGCGGCGCCATCGCGTACGGCCACCCGCTGGCCTCCTCCGGTGTGCGTCTGATGACGCAGCTGGCCCGCCAGTTCGAGGAGCAGCCCGAGGTCCGCTACGGCCTGACCACCATGTGCGTCGGCTTCGGCATGGGCGCCACGGTCATCTGGGAGAACCCGCACCACAAGGACGCCGGAGGCGACAAGTGAGCACCACCGCTGAGCTGTTGAAGGGCGCGGCCGAGCTCTTCCCCGACGAGGTCGTCACGAGCGCGCACGTACGCCACCTCGACCTCCCCGCGGGCGCCGGGCGCTTCGCGCTCATCACCCTGGACAACGGCCTGGACCACACCAAGCCGACCACCATCGGCCCCCAGTCGCTGGCGAACCTCGACGCCGCCATCGACCAGGTCGAGAAGGAGGCGTCCGAGGGCGCCATCGTCGGTGTCGGTGTCACCGGCAAGCCGTTCATCTTCGCGGTCGGCGCCGACCTCAAGGGCGTGGAGCTGCTCAAGCAGCACTCCGACGCGCTGGCCATCGGCAAGGGCGGCCACGACGTCTTCAAGCGTCTGGCCGGCCTGGCCGTGCCGACCTTCGCCTACTACAACGGCGCCGCCATGGGCGGCGGCGTGGAGATCGGTCTGCACTGCCGGTACCGCACCGTCTCCCAGGCGATCCCGGCGTTCTCGCTGCCCGAGGTCTTCCTCGGTCTCGTCCCGGGCTGGGGCGGCTGCACGATCCTGCCGAACCTGATCGGCGCCGAGCGCGCGGTCTCGGTCGTCATCGAGAACTCGCTCAACCAGAACAAGCAGCTCAAGGGCAAGCAGGTCTTCGAGCTCGGCATCGCCGACGCGATCTTCGAGGGCGCCGACTTCCTGGAGCAGTCGCTGATCTGGACGGCGTCCGTCCTCAAGGGCGAGATCGCCGTCGAGCGCCCCGAGGTCGACCGCGGCGAGGCCTGGGACCAGGCCGTCGCCAAGGGCCGCTTCGTCGCCGACTCCAAGGTGCACGGCGCCGCGCCGGCCGCCTACCGCGCCCTCGACATCATCGAGGCCGCCAAGGACGGCGACCTGCAGAAGGGCTTCGACGCCGAGGACCAGGCGCTGGCCGACCTCATCATGGGCGGCGAACTGCGCTCCGGCATCTACGCCTTCAACCTGGTGCAGAAGCGCGGCAAGCGCCCCGCCGGCGCGCCGGACAAGTCGCTGGCCCGCCCGGTCACCAAGGTCGGCGTCGTCGGCGCCGGTCTGATGGCCTCGCAGCTGGCGCTGCTGTTCCTGCGCCGCCTCGAGGTGCCGGTCGTGCTGACCGACATCGACCAGGAGCGCGTCGACAAGGGTGTGGGCTACGTCCACGCCGAGATCGACAAGCTGCTCGGCAAGGGCCGCGTCAACCAGGACAAGGCGAACCGCCTCAAGGCCCTGGTGACCGGTGTGCTCGACAAGGCCGAGGGCTTCGCGGACGCGGACTTCGTCATCGAGGCCGTGTTCGAGGAGATGTCCGTCAAGCAGAAGGTGTTCGCGGAGGTCGAGGCCGTCGCCCCGGCGCACGCGATCCTCGCCACCAACACCTCCTCGCTGTCGGTCTCCGAGATGGCCTCCAAGCTGAAGCACCCGGAGCGCGTGGTCGGCTTCCACTTCTTCAACCCGGTCGCGATCCTGCCGCTGCTGGAGATCGTCCGCGGCGAGCAGACGGACGACGCGTCGCTGGCCACCGCGTTCGGCGTGGCGAAGAAGCTGAAGAAGACCGCGGTCCTCACCAAGGACGCCCCGGCGTTCGTCGTGAACCGCATCCTGACCCGCTTCATGGGCGAGATCCAGAACGTCATCGACGAGGGCACCCCGGTCGCCGTCGCCGAGAAGGCCGTCGAGCCCCTCGGTCTGCCGATGTCGCCGCTGGTCCTGCTCGAGCTGGTCGGCCCGGCCATCGGTCTGCATGTCTCCGAGACCCTCAACCGCGCCTTCCCGGACCGCTTCAAGGTCTCCGGGAACCTGGCCGCGGTCGTCAAGGCCGGCAAGCGCGGCTTCTACGTCTACGACTCCGGCAAGCCGGAGCTGGACCCCGAGGTCGCCGCGCTCCTCGAGCAGGGCGATGTCGTCCTGACGGAGGAGCAGACCCGTGACCGCGTCCTCGACGCCGTCGCGCAGGAGATCGGCCTGATGCTCGAAGAGGGTGTCGTGGCCGAGGCACAGGACATCGACCTCTGCCTGATCACCGGTGCCGGCTGGCCCTTCCACCTGGGCGGCATCACGCCGTACCTGGACCGTGAGGGTGTCTCGGAGCGCGTGAACGGCAAGCGGTTCCTGGCGCAGGGCGTGGCGAGCGTCCCCGCGTAACGCGAGGTCCTCGGACCGTCGACACGGGCCGTACGGGAGTTGTCCCGTACGGCCCGTGTCTTTTCGCGCGCGGTCTTTTCGCACGCGGTCCTTCGCGTGTGGTCCTTCGCGTGTGGTCCTTCGCGTGTGGTCCTTCGCACGCGGTCCTTCGCGTGTGGTCCTTCGCGTGTGGTCCTTCGCGTGTGGTCTCTCGCACGCGCGTCCCGCCCGAGCCGTGGGATCGTCCGGGCCACCGACACGACCGGCTTCGTGAGTACGCCGTGGCATTGTGGTGCCATGCCCATCGACGTACGCCCCGCTTCGGACTTCGACGACGTCCGCGCCCTGCTCGGCCCGAAGTCGCCTTCGGCCAACGTCTGCTGGTGCCTGACCTACCGGATCCCCTCCAGGCTCAACAACGAGCTTCGCGGCCCGGCGCGCGGTGAGTACGTGGCCGAGCTGTGCCGTACCGGCCCCCCTCCGGGCGTGCTCGCCCACGACGACGGCGAGCCGGTCGGCTGGGCCGCTGTGGCGCCCCGCGCGGACACGTCCTTCGCGCGCAACCGGAAGATCCCGCATGTCGACGACCTGCCGGTGTGGTCGCTGTGGTGCATTCGCGTACGCCCCGGTCACCGGAAGAAGGGGATCTCGCACGCTCTCATCGCGGGTGCGGTCGAGTTCGCCCGCGCGGGCGGCGCGCCGGCGATCGAGGCGTACCCACTCGACAACGGCGACGCCAGGGTCGACATGACGATGGCGTACGCCGGGATCCGCAAGAACTTCGAGCGCGCGGGGTTCACCCACGCCGCGGACACGACCTCGGTCCTGGCCGGCCATCCGCGGGTCGTCATGCGGCTCGACCTGCGTTGACGGGCCGGCCCTGTGCCGGGGCCGGCGCCGCGTCCGACGGCAGAGACGCCGTCCGTCCGCGGCCCGCCGGCCCCGGCACCGCGGTTCACCGCAAGGGCTTCCAGCTCCCGAGGGCGAGGCCGTCGCCGTCGGTCTTCCGGCGGGTGACGACCGGTTCGCCGGAGCTCGAGAGAGCCATGGCGATCAGCCCGTCCTCGCCCTGCTTCTGCAGGGCCAGCGGCGTCCGGCCCGCGCCGGTCTTCGTGTGGGTCCACCATCCTCCGGCCGACTCGTCCTCGGAGGGGTAGGCGGCGAAGGAGACCTGCCCCTGCGCCGCGTCCTGGGCGAGGACCGTGCAGTCGTGGCCCTCGATCGTCAGCCGGGACAGTGCCAGGGGGCCGTCGCCCGCGGCCTTCATCAGCGGGCGGGGAGCCGCTTCCCGGCTCGGTGACCAGACCTGGATCATGCCGTCCTCGTCCGTGAAGAACAGGGACACGGTGCCGGAGGCGGTGGCGGTCGCGGAGAAGGCGCCGGGCGCGGCGGCCCTGGTCTCCAGCCGCTCCGACAGCGCGAAGGGGGCGCCCGGCTTCTCCTGGGTGAACCAGCGGATCGCCTTGCCGTTCGGGACGAAGAGCTCCACGCGCCCGTCGGCGTCGGTGGCGGCCGCCAGGTGCGTCGTCCCGGTGTCGCCCAGGTCCTGCCAGTTGCCCCACCCGCCGGTGGCCCCCTGGATCCGCAGGCTCACGCCCGTGCCCCCGTTGCGCGTGAACACGCAGAGCCGGCCTTCGCCGTCGACGGCGGTCGCCGGGTCGCCGGTCCAGGGCCCGGTCTTGTTGGAGTGTCCGAGCGACCGCCAGCCGAGCAGCGGCCGGCCCGTCTGGAACTGCACGGCGTGCACCAGTTCCACATGCTGCTTGTCGGTGCCGGTGTCGGTCCGGCGCAGGCCGATCAGATGGACGTATCCGTCGGCGCCCTGCGCGACGCTCAGCACAGGGAGCAGCCCGGGCACGTCGATCCGCTCCACGCCGCCCCAGCCGGAGGGTGTCTCGGTCCAGCGCAGTACCGCGCCGTCGGCCGGTGCGTAGGCCGTGAGCAGGCCTTCCCTGCCACGGATCAGCCAGTTGCCCGAGAGCCGTGCCGCCTCGGCACGGTCTTGGTCTCGAAGCGGTGTCACAGGCGCAGTTGCCATCGGAAGTCCAGTGCGTCGGAAGGGGCGTCGGGGGCTGTTCAGCCTCCGTTCATTCTTTCAGCACGGGTGACCGGGGCCCAGGCGGGTCCCCCGTACCTGCGACCCTGACGTCATGGACACGCTTCCCGTAATCCTGGTCGTCGACGGTGCCAACGTCGTCGGCTCGGTCCCCGACCAATGGTGGCGCGACCGGCGCGGCGCGGCGGAGCGGCTCAGGGACCGGCTCGTCGCCCTTGCGTCTGCCGGGATCGCGGGGTATCCGGGTCCCGTGGAGATCGTGCTCGTGGTCGAGGGCGCGGCCCGGGGCGTCGGGTCCGTGCCGGGCGTGCGGGTGGAGTCGGCGGCCGGGAGCGGTGACGACCTGATCGTCGAGATCGCGGCTGCCGCGGCCGGCCGGACGTGTGTCGTCGTCACGGCCGACCGGGAGCTCCGGCGACGCGCGCAGGCGCACGGCGCGCGGTGCGTGGGGCCGCGCGCCGTGCGCCCCGCGGAGACGGGCCGGTGATCCTTCCCGGCATCAGGACTCGGCGTCGCGGCCCATCCGGCCGAGACGGCTGTGCGCGCGCCCGTAGAGCGCGTACACGACGAAGCCGAGCAGCATCCAGACGGCGAAACGGAACCAGGTCTCGCCGGGCAGGTTGAGCATCAGCCACACGGAGGCCGCCACCGACAGGACGGGCACCAACGGCACCAGCGGGGTGCGGAACGCGCGGTGCAGGTCGGGACGGGTGCGGCGCAGGATGATCACGCCGAGGGCGACGACGACGAACGCGAAGAGCGTGCCGATGTTCACCAGGGTCGCCAGCTCGTTGATGCTGGTGAAGCCGGCGACGATCGCGATGATCACGCCGAGCAGGATGGTGGGTCGGTACGGGGTGCGGAACCGCGGGTGGGTCTTGGAGAAGAACCGCGGCAGCAGGCCGTCGCGGCTCATGGCGAAGAACACCCGGGTCTGCCCCAGCAGCAGGATCATGCACACGGTCGTCAGGCCGACCGCCGCGCCGAAGCTGATGATGCCCGCGAAGAGTGGATGGCCGGTGGCCTTGAAGGCGTCGGCGAGCGGTGCGCTGGTCGACAGTTCGGTGTAGTGCTGCATGCCGGTCACCACGAGGGACACGGCGACGTAGAGCACCGTGCAGATGAGGAGCGATCCCAGGATGCCGCGCGGCATGTCGCGCTGCGGCAGCTTGGTCTCCTCGGCTGCGGTGGCCACCACGTCGAAGCCGATGAAGGCGAAGAAGACGACCGAGGCGGCGGTGAAGATGCCCATGACGCCGAAGTTGGTCGGCTCGTAGCCGAACAGCAGCTGGACCAGCGGCGCGTCCCAGCCGCTGCCCTCGATCTGCCCCTGCTTCTCGGGGATGAAGGGGTCGTAGTTGGCGGCCTTGACGAAGAAAAGGCCCGCGACGATCACGATCAGTACGACGCCGACCTTGATGGCCACGACGACGGCCGTGATCCGTGCGGACAGTTTCATCCCCACGACGAGGATGGCGGTCAGCGCAAGGATCAGCAGGAACGCCAGGAGGTCGAAACTGCCGTCGGGTACGTCGGGTCCCTGCAGCGACACGGGCAGGTGCCAGCCCACATTGTCCATCAGGGAGCGCACATAGCCGGACCAGCCGACGGCGACGACGGCGGTGCCGAGCGCGAACTCGAGCACGAGGTCCCAGCCGATGATCCAGGCGGGCAGCTCGCCGAGCGAGGCGTACGAGAAGGTGTAGGCCGAACCGGCCACCGGGACCGTCGAGGCGAATTCCGCGTAGCACAGTGCGGCAAGCGCGCAGACGACGCCTGCGGCCACGAACGCGAGTGCGGTCGCGGGGCCCGCGGTCTCCTTGGCGACCTTGCCGGTGAGGACGAAGATTCCGGTGCCGATGATGACACCCACGCCGAAGACCGTGAGGTCGGTGGCGGAGAGGGACTTCTTGAGCGCGTGCTCCGGTTCCTCCGTGTCCCTGATCGACTGCTCGATCGATTTGGTACGGAGGATTCCGCCCCGGCCGACCGGGGGCTCTGTTTCTGTACTCACCGCTGCACCTCCACGCTTGACGTCCCGGACCATGATCGGAACGGTGGGCGGTCCGAGCGGCGCCGGACGGGTGGAGTTCAACCGAATGGGCCGGTGGGACCACCCTTACAGGTTGTCCCTCCGGCCCCTGGTCGGCACGTCGTGCACACGATCGGTCCCGTTCGTCCACGGGACCGGTGCACACGGGCGCGGCGGATCAGTCGCGGGCGGGTTCCACCGCTTCGCTGTCGATACGGCCGTCGAGCTTGGAGACCAGTCCGGTGACCTGGCGGGCGATGTCCGGTGCGGTCAGGCCGATCTCCGCCATGACCTCCTTGCGGGAGGCGTGGTCGAGGAAGCGCGGCGGGATGCCGAAGTCCCGCAGCGGTACGTCCACGCCGGCGTCCCGGAGCGCCTGGGCGATCGCGGAGCCGACGCCGCCGGCCCTGCTGTTGTCCTCGACGGTGACCACCACGCGGTGCTGCTCCGCGAGCGGCGCGAGCGCCTCGTCGACGGGCTTGACCCAGCGCGGGTCGACGACGGTGGTGGAGATGCCCTGGGCGTCGAGCAGGCCGGCGATCTCCAGGCACATGGGGGCCAGGGCGCCGACGGAGACCAGCAGCACGTCGGGACGCTCGGCCTCGGCGTGGCGCAGGACATCCATGCCACCGGCCTTGCCCACGGCCTTCACGGCCGGGCCGACCGCGCCCTTGGAGAAGCGGACCACGGTCGGCGCGTCGTCGACCTCGACGGCCTCGCGGAGCTGGGCACGGACCTGGTCGGCGTCACGCGGTGCGGCGATCCGCAGGCCGGGGACGACCTGGAGGATCGACATGTCCCACATGCCGTTGTGCGAGGCCCCGTCGGTGCCGGTGATGCCCGCCCGGTCGAGCACGAAGGTCACTCCGCACCTGTGCAGGGCGACGTCCATGAGGACCTGGTCGAAGGCCCGGTTGAGGAAGGTGGCGTAGACGGCGAAGACGGGGTGGACGCCGCCGGTGGCCAGACCCGCCGCGGACACCGCGCCGTGCTGCTCGGCGATGCCGACGTCGTAGACCCGGTCGGGGAAGGCCTTGGCGAACCTGTCGAGGCCGACGGGCTGGAGCATCGCGGCCGTGATGGCGACGATGTCCTCGCGCTCCTTGCCGAGCTTGACCATCTCCTCGCCGAACACGGAGGTCCAGTCGAGGCCCGAGGTGGAGATCGGCAGACCGGTGTCGGGGTGGATCCTGCCGACGGCGTGGAAGCGGTCCGCCTCGTCCTGGAGGGCGGGCTGGTAGCCGCGGCCCTTCTCGGTGAGGCAGTGCACGATGACGGGCCCGCCGAAGCGCTTGGCGCGGGCGAGCGCCGACTCGAGCGCCTCGATGTCGTGGCCGTCGATGGGGCCGACGTACTTGAGGCCGAGGTCCTCGAACATGCCCTGCGGGGCGATGAAGTCCTTGAGGCCCTTCTTGGCGCCGTGCAGCGTGCCGTACAGCGGCTTGCCGACGACGGGGGTGCGCTCGAGGAGGTCCTTGCCGCGGGCGAGGAAGCGCTCGTAGCCGTCGGTGGTGCGCAGGGTGGCCAGATGGTTGGCGAGGCCGCCGATCGTCGGCGCGTAGGAGCGCTCGTTGTCGTTGACCACGATGACCAGCGGGCGGTCCTTGGCGGCGGCGATGTTGTTGAGCGCCTCCCAGGCCATACCGCCGGTGAGTGCGCCGTCGCCGATGACCGCGACGACGTGGTCGTCCTTCTTCAGCACCTCGTTCGCCTTGGCGAGGCCGTCGGCCCAGCCGAGCACGGTGGAGGCGTGCGAGTTCTCGATGACGTCGTGCTCGGACTCGGCCTGCGAGGGGTAGCCGGAGAGGCCGCCCTTCATCTTGAGCCTGGAGAAGTCCTGGCGACCGGTCAGCAGCTTGTGCACATAGCTCTGGTGCCCGGTGTCCCAGAGGACCTTGTCCTTCGGGGAGTCGAAGACCCGGTGGAGGGCGATGGTCAGCTCGACCACGCCGAGGTTCGGTCCGAGGTGTCCGCCGGTCTTGGAGACGGCGTCCACCAGGAAGGTCCGGATCTCTGCGGCCAGCTGCTCCAACTGCTCCGGGGCGAGCCGGTCCAGGTCACGCGGTCCGCTGATACGGGAAAGCAGTCCCCGCCCGTCACCCACCACCGCCCTTGCAGGACGCGCTGCGCGCGGCTGTGTCACCGGTGCCTCCTTGCGTTCGAGCTGCCTTCGAGCTGATCGTGCGTTGCCGATTGCCCGAGTCTAATGTTCCGTGCACGCGCGCGGTCATCGGGCGGTGCGTTCTGTGTCACGGTCATGACCTGGACACAGCAGTGCCCGGCACCGTCGCACGGTGCCGGGCACTGGCCGGTCGTGCTACGCGCGACCTGCGGTCTTCTGCGTCTTGCGGGTGATCGAGTCGATCACCACGGTCGCCAGCAGAACTCCACCGGTGATCATGTAGACCACCGGGGTCCTGATGCCCTCCAGGGCGAGTCCGTACTGGATGGAGACGATCACCAGGGCGCCGAGCAGGGCGTTCCAGGTGCGGCCCCGGCCACCGAAGAGGCTGGTGCCGCCGATGACGGCCGCGGCGATGACGTTCATCAGCAGTTCACCGGTACCGGCGCTCTGGTTGGCCGCGGCGATCTTGGAGGCCCAGAACAGACCGCCGACCGCCGCGAACAGACCCGCCACGGTGAACACGGAGATCCGCACCGCGGTGACGTTGATGCCGGCACGCCGCGACGCCTCGACGCTGCCGCCGAGGGCGAAGATCTTGCGACCGTAGGCGGTGCGGCGGAGCACGAAGTCCGTGATCACCAGCGCGGCCAGGAAGAGCACCAGCGCGAGCGGCAGGCCGCGGTACTGGTTGAAGACGGCCGCGGCGCCGAAGGCGACGGCGGCGAGCAGCACCGTGCGCAGCACGGTGTCGGACAGCGGCCGGGACGGCACGCCGGCCGCCTCGCGACGGCGGTTGTCGAAGAACGACGAGAGGAAGAACACGGCCACGGCGACGGCGGCGAGACCGTAGGCGGCCGCCACGTCGGAGAAGAAGTACGTGGTCATCTTGCCGACCACGCCCTCCGAGTCCAGGTTGATCGTGCCGGTGTCACCCAGCATCTGGAGCATGAAGCCCTGCCAGAACAGCAGGCCCGCGAGCGTGACGGCGAAGGCCGGGGCGCCGATCCTGGCGAAGAAGAAGCCGTGCAGGGCACCGATGAGCGCGCCGCCGACGAGGGCGACGAGAACGGCGAGCCATTCGTTCATCCCGTTGGTGACGCTCAGCACGGCCACGAGTGCGCCGGAGACACCGCTGACGGCGCCGACGGACAGGTCGATCTCGCCGAGCAGCAGCACGAAGATGATGCCGACGGCCATCATGCCGGTGCCGACCATCGTGACGGAGATGTCGGTGAGGTTCTTCGCGGAGAGGAACTGGGAGTTCATGCTCTGGAAGATGACGGCGATGACGATCAGGCCGATGATCACCGGGATGGAGCCCAGGTCTCCGGCGTGCATCTTGCGCTTGAACTCGGACCAGTAACCCTTCAGCCCCTGCTCGCGCACGAGGAGGCGGGGGTCGACCGCGGTGACCGCGTCGTGGGCCGCGTCCGGGTTGACGACGGGCGCGTCGGGCGCGTCGGGCGTGGAGGTCTTCTGGGTGCTCACTTCTGAACCTCCGCGTTGCGCGCCGCACGGCGGGTCACGGCGTTGTCCGTGGCACCGGTGATGGCGGAGATGATCTCTTCCTGCGAGGTCGACTTGACGTCGAAGACGCCGTTGTTGCGGCCCAGCCGCAGTACGGCGACCTTGTCCGCGACGGCCTTGACGTCGGCCATGTTGTGGCTGATGAGGATCACGGCGTGGCCGCGCTCCCGCAGTCGCTCCACGAGGTCGAGCACCTGTGCGGTCTGCTCGACGCCGAGGGCGGCGGTGGGCTCGTCGAGGATGACGAGCTTCGGCTCGCCGAGCATCGAACGGGCGATGGCCACGGTCTGGCGCTGACCGCCGGAGAGCGAGGCGATCGGGATACGGACGCTGGGAATCCGGATGGACAGCGTCTTGAGGAGCTCCAGGGCACGGCGCTCCATCTCGACCTCGTCGAGGACGCCGCGCTTGCGCAGTTCCCGGCCGAGGTAGAGGTTGCCGACGACGTCGATGTTGTCGCAGAGCGCGAGGTCCTGGTAGACCGTCGCGATGCCGAGGTTCTGGGCGTCGTGCGGACGGTTGATCGATACGCGCCTGCCCTCCCATTCGAGGGCGCCCTCGTCGATGGGATGCACGCCGGCGATCGTCTTGACCAGCGTGGACTTTCCGGCACCGTTGTCGCCGACCAGGGCGACCACCTCACCGGCATGGACCTCAAGCTCTACGTCGGTGAGCGCCTGGACGGCACCGAACCGCTTGGAGACCCCGCGCAACGCCAACACGGGCGTAGCGGACACGTGAACCATCTCCTTCGCCGCCTGACCGGCGGGGATGCCGCACCGCCGGGGTGGGCGGCGCGGAGGCTGAGCAGTATGGGCGATAAATACGAATCAACGAGCGGGTGTTCCATCCGGTGCCCCGCCCCGGCGGGGGCTGGTTGGGGGCGGGGCACCGGAAGGTTTCTGCGGGACGCCCGCCGCCGGAAGGGCGTCAGCGCCCCGGCGGCGGGACCTCGCACATCCCCGGCGGGACCGCGGGGCCCGTGGCGGGGCCTCGCACGTCCCGGCGAGCGGGCCGGAGCTCCGGTGGGACCGGTGGCTCCGACGGGCTCGGACCGGCCTTGGCGCCGGTCACGGCACTACTTCAGGCCGAGCTTGTCGCACGCGGCCTTGAACTTCGGGGTGCAGATCTCCTGGACCGTGTAGACGCCGTCCTTGACGACGGTGTCCTTGATGTTGTCCTTGGTCAGCGAGACGACCGGGACCAGCACCGACGGAACACCCTGGGTCGTGGGGCTGTCGACCTTCTCCTTGGCGATCGCGTCGATCGACTCGCCCTTGGCGAGCGCCACGGCCATCTCTGCGGCGGCGGCGGCCTCCGGCGCGTACGGCTTGTAGACGCTCATGAACTGCTCGCCCGCGACGATGCGCTGGACACCGGAGATCTCGGCGTCCTGGCCGGTGACCGGCGGCAGGGGCGAGACACCGGCGGCCTTGAGGGCGGTGATGATGCCGCCCGCCATGCCGTCGTTGGCGGAGTAGACGCCGATGATCTTGTCCTTGCCAATGGCCGAGATCGCGGCCTCCATGTTGGCGTTGGCGTTCTCCGGCTTCCACTCCTTGGTGTCGTACTCCTTGCCGACGTTCACCTTGCCGTCGAGCTCGGAGTGGGCACCCTTCTTGAACAGCGCGGCGTTCGGGTCGGTGACCGAGCCGTTCATCATGACGATCTGGCCGTCCTTGGCCTTGTCGCCGAGGGCCTCCACGAGGGCCTTGCCCTGGACCTTGCCGACCTCTTCGTTGTCGAACGAGGTGTAGGCGTCGATCGGACCCTCGGCGAGGCGGTCGAAGGCGACGACCGGAATGCCGGCGTCCTTGGCCCTCTTCACGCTGCCGGCGATCGCCTTGGCGTCCACGGCGTCCAGGATCAGGGCGTCCACCTTGTTGGTGATCATGGTGTCGACCTGCTGGGACTGCTGCGTGGCGTCCTGCTTGGCGTTGGCGTAGACGACCTTCGCCTTGCCGTTCGTGAGCTCGCTGATCTTCTTCTCGATGAGCGGCTTGTCGAACTTCTCGTAACGAGCGGTCTGGTTCTCCGGAAGGAGCAGGCCGATCGTGATGTCGTCGCCCTTCTTGGGGGTCGACTCGCTCGAGCTCTCGCCCGAGTCTCCGGCCTTGCCGCAGGCGGCCAGCGATACGGCCATCGCAGAGGCAGCGACAGCAACAGCGGCACGACGCAGATGTGCGTTCACGATGAGAAACCTCCCTGACGAGGCCGCGTCGCTGCGGCCGAGGTGGCTGGAAGTCAACTCGGCCCCGCCGTCAGCGTCAAGGAGTAAATCCTTAACGAGATGACAACGGTGCCATTCGTTATCTAAGTGAAGGCGGGCGCCCCGACAGGCGACGCCGCGTCAGATCCCTGCAAAAGCGTTGAATCACCCATCTCGCTGAGCACGAGGGCCAGCGCGCCGAGCACTTCGGCACGCCCGCCCAGGGCTCCGGGAGCCACCGAGAGCTGCCTCGCCGCACTGGGGATGGCGTAACGGGAGACCGACTCGCGGATGGGCCCCAGTACCAGCTCTCCAGCCTCCGCCAGATCGCCTCCGAGCACCACCCGGCTGGGGTTGAGGAGGTTGCAGAGGTTCGCCACGCCGCTGCCGATGTGGCGGCCCACGTCGGCCACCACACGGCGGCAGCCGGGGTCGCCCTCCCGGGCGAGCTGCACGACGCGTTCCATGGTCAGTTCGGCCCCGTGGCTCGGCTGGAGCAGCGGCAGCACGTACCTCGCCGCCGCGAACGTCTCCAGGCAGCCGCGGTTGCCGCAACGGCAGACCGGACCCGACTCGTCGAGCGTGATGTGCCCGATCTCGCCGGCCGTGCCGCCGGGTCCGCGGTAGATCTGGCCGTCTATGACGAGCCCAGCGCCGACACCGCTGGCGACCTTGATGTAGGCCAGGTCCTTGACGCCCCGGCCGCTGCCCCAGACCAGCTCGCCGAGCGCGCCGAGGTTGGCGTCGTTGTCGACGTGCACGGGCACTCCCAGGCGGGCGGAGAGCTCCTCGCTGGGGTTGATGCCGGTCCAGCCCGGCAGGATCGCGGTGGACCCGAGCGTGCCCGACTCCACGTCGATGGGGCCCGGCACGCCGAGGCCGACTCCGACGACCTTGCCGATACTGATCCCCGTCGCCTCGATCAGCCGGTTGACCAGCGCCTCCGCCCGTCCGAAGCCCTCGGCGGAGGACGCGTCGACGTCGAGCGGCTCCGCCTCCTCCGCGAGCACCTGATGGGCGAGGTTGCCGACGGCGACGCGCAGGTGGGTGTGGCCGAAGTCGACGCCGATCACGATGCCGGCGTCGCCGCTCAGTGAGACGCTGCGGGCCCTGCGGCCGCCCGCCGAGGTGGGAGTCACCTCGACCGTGCCGCCGTCCTTCAGCTCACGGACGATGTTGGAGACGGTGGCCGCGGAGAGGCCCGTGCTCCTCGCGATCTCCGCCTGCGTCAGCGACCCGGCCATGCGCACCGCGCGCACGACCCGCTCGAGATTGGCCCGGTGCAGAGATGTCTGCGATCCCGGAGTCTCCATTGACTCATCCACTCCTGCCCCCGGTGGGCGGCACGACGACCGCCCCCGGCCGGGGCGGCATGTGACAACCCCGGCATCTCTCCAACTTGTGAACTCTGAGTTCAACCTTTTGGGGCTTATCCCGTCAAGACCTTGAGCGGAGCCAAACTCCGATGAGCGCGGAGCCCTGGCGGAGCGGGACCGGAACCGGGCCGGAACCGGAGTGGAGTGGGACCGGAACCGGAGCGGAGTGGAGTGGGACCGGAATAGGAGCGGAGCGGGACCGGAGCAGGACCGGGGGCTCCCGATGACGCTGCCGGGGCCCGGCGAACGCCGGAGCGGTGCCGCAGCCCGTGAACCGCCACGCGAAAAGCCCGTCCGCCGCGCTGGTGCGCGGCGGACGGGCGGGGACGAGGGGGACGGCGCGGGGGTGTCGCTACTTGAGCGCCCCCGCGGTGAGACCGGCGACCACCTGCCGCTGGAAGATGATGTACGCCGCGAGGACCGGAAGCATCGCCATCACCAGGCCGGCGAAGAGCCCGGACCAGTCACCCTTGTAGCCCTGGCTCACCGCCAGCTGGACCAGTCCCTGGGACAGGACCTTCTTGCTCTCGTCAGTGTTCAGCACCGTCGGCAGCATGTACTGGTTCCACTGGCCCAGGAAGTTGAAGATGCCGACGCTGATCAGCCCCGGCTTCGCCATCGGCAGCATCACCTGGAAGAACGTCCTGGTGTGCGAGGCGCCGTCCACGAACGCCGCTTCCGCCACGGAGGTGGGCAGGGTCCGGAAGAAGGCGGTCAGGAAGAAGACCGTGAACGGCAGCGAGTACGCGATGTAGACCAGGATCAGGCCGTGGATCGTGTTGAGCAGCGCCATGTTGTTCAGCACGTAGAACAACGGGACCAGGGCCAGGATGATCGGGAAGCTCATCCCTCCGATGAAGAGGAAGTAGATGAAGCGGTTGCCGGGAAACTCGAAACGCGCCAGCACATAGGCGGCCATCGAGCCCAGCAGCAGTGTGCCGGTCAGTGAGCCGCCGACCACCAGAACGGTGTTCAGGAAGTAGTCGCTCATGTGCGCCTCTGTCCAGGCGCGCGACCAGTTCTCGAAGTGCAGCTTGTCGGGGAGCGCCCACGGCGAGGTGAAGATCGACCTGTCGTCCTTGAAGGACGTCATCACGGCCCACAGCAGCGGCATGACGACCATGAACGCCCAGAGGACCAGGACACCGTGCGAGAAGACGTTGAGCACCTTGCCCTCGCCGCGCTTGCGGGGCGGTGGTGGCGCGCCGTCCGTCTTGGCCACGGCGCCGCCGCCGTCGCCCGCCGACACGGCCGCGGGAGGGGTTTGTGTGGTCTTCATGTCAGTACTCCAGCCGCTCGCGCCGGCCCAGCCGCATCACGATCGCCGCGAACAGCAGCGTGACGAGGAGGAGGGCGACACCGATCGTCGTTGCGTAGGCGGCCTGACCGTCACGGAAGGCCTTCTGGTACACGTACAGCGGCATCACGATGGTCGAGTAGTCGGGACCGCCGCCGTTCGGGCCGACGGTCATGATCTGGACGACGGCGAAGGACTCCGCGCCGAGCGCGAGGATGCCCATGTACACCCAGCCGGACTGGACGGTGTCCCACAGCAGCGGCAGGGTGATCTTGAAGAAGGTCGTGATGCGGTTCGCGCCGTCGAGCAGCGCGGCTTCGTAGAAGTCGTTCGGGATGGAGGCCATTCCGGCGGAGAAGAGCACCACGAAGAACCCGACGGTGCTCCAGATGAGGACCGCCATCACACACCACAGGGCCAGATCGGGGTCACCCAGCCAGACCGGCTGGACGTCGTCCAGGCCCACGGCCTTGAGCGCCGAGTTGATCGCGCCGCTGTTGGGGTTGTACGCGAACTGGAAGAGCAGCGCGACGATCGCGATCGAGAGCACCTGGGGGAAGAAGTACACGATCTTGTAGAAGGACGACCCGCGCACTCCGGTGATGGCTCCGGCGTTCCTGGCGCCCTTCCGGCGCCGGCCGCCGACATTGAGCATGAAGGCGAAGAACAGTGCCAGGCTGAGCGTCACCAGCGGCAGCAGCAGCGCGAAGGTAAGGCTGTGTTGCAGCGACTTCCAGAAGACGTCGTCGTTCAACATCCTGCTGAAGTTGTCGAATCCGACCATCTCGAACTCGGGGCTGAGTCCCGTCCAGTCCGTGAACGAGTAGTAGATGGACTGGATGAACGGCCAGATGACGAAAAGCGCGTACAACGCCAGGGGTGCGGCCAGGAACCCCACGATGAAACGGTACTTGCCGTGCTGCATCCCTACCGACCCCGATCTTCCTGCCGCCGCCGCCGCTGGTGACGTCCGCTCACTGGTGCTTGTAGTGCTTGATCGAGTCGTCCTTGGCGGCCTCGTCGGCGAAGTCCTGGATCTTCTTGATCGCCTCGGCCGGGGTGAGACGGCCCGCCATCATCTCGCCGAGCCCGCCCACGCCGATCTTCTCCTTCTGCAGGGCGACGTACCAGTCCTGCAGGCGCGGGTTGACCACGTTCTCGCCGGCCTTCTCGAGCGCCGCGACACCGGACTTGAGACCGGGTGTCAGCTCGATGCCGTCGGTGCCTCCGTTGAAGGCCGTCAGCGACTTGACCTGGGAGGTGAAGTTCTTCGACGACGCCTCGCTGAGCATGATGCGCAGCTGCTCCATGCCGCCGGCCGTGTTCTTCGCGTTGGCCGGGACGATGAACGGCTCTCCGCCGGACGCCCACATGGTGCCGAAGGGCATCTTGTCGGAGCCGTCGATGCCGCTGGGCGCGGAGACGGCGAGGTCGAAGTCCTTGGGCATGGTCTTCGCGGCTTCGTTCTCGACCCAGGAACCGTTGGGGATGAAGAGCGCCTTGCCCTCGGTCCATGCGGTCTGGGACTGGATGTGGTCCAGCCCCGGGGTGCCCTGGAGGACGTAGCCCTTCTTGAAGAGCTCGTAGTACGCCTCGAAGCAGGTCTTGACGGCCGGGTGCTTCCAGGCGTTCGGCTCGAGGTTGTCGATCGCGTCGAGGACCTCGCGGCCACCGACCTTGGCGATCATCGGGTAGAGCGAGAAGGGGATGTAGTACGGGTGCTTGCCCGCGTACGTCCAACCCGCGATGCCCTTCTTCTTGGCCTTCGCGCAGAGGGCCAGCATCTCGTCCCAGGTCTCCGGGTACGCGGCGTCGAGGCCGTCCAGCGCCTTCTGGGAGTACCACACGCCGTAGACGGTGTAGGCGTAGTAGAAGACCCAGACGGGCGAGCCGTCGAACTGGCCCATCTCGACGATGCCGGGGCGCAGCGTGTCGCGGACCTTCTTGTTCGGGTCGTCCACCGACGCGGCGTCGAGCAGCGGAGTGAGGTCGGCGAGCTGCTTCTTGCCGACCAGGACACCCATGTCCATCTGCTCGGCACCCGAGTTGTCGATCAGGTCGGGCGGGCTGCCCTGGTTGAAGCGCGGCTGCAGAACGGACTGGATCTTCTGCGTGGCGGAGAACTTGACCTTGGGGGCCTTGGGGTACTTCTTCTCGAAGACCGCGACCGCGTCCTTGGCGTACTGCGTGCCGAAGCCGCCGTCGAAGATGACGACCTCCAGCTGGGCCGTCTCGTTGACCCCGAGCGGGTTCTCGGCGGTCTTCTCGCCCTTCTCGACCTTGTTCTCCGTGCCGCCGTCACCACTCGCGCAGGCGGAAAGGAAGCTCATCGTCGGAATCGTGAGCAGGCCGAGCGCAGCAGAACGCTTGATCAGATCGCGACGGCCGACGCCCTCGTTGTTGTGGGCGGAGGTGGATCCCATGCTCAAGTCCTCGCCTTCTCCAGGACTCAGGCGGTGTACCGGTCGCCCGTCCTTCTCGCCTCAGGCGAAGGGCCCCGCCACCGCGGTCAGTTGCTGCATTTTCCCCTAGGGAAACGCAGTGAAGCTCGGGTCGTGCACGGCTTCAGCGGGAACGGTGTCTCCACGGTCGGCGGTCGCGCGCTCCGCACGTGTCCGCCGTCCTTGTCCCCCCTGGTCCGCGGCCATGTGAAACAGCTATGCGGACGCCGACAGGTATAGTCCACTTCCGGCCGGGTGAGCAAGATCGAATGCAAGGTTGGGCGGCCATCTTTCCCGAGTTGAGACCTCCCGGACCGAGAAGCGCCGAAATCGCCCTTACAGCCACAGCATTCTTCGCGGACCGGCCGATTCTGCCCAAGCCGCCTCGTCAACACCCTTGACACCGTACGACACTTACCTCCCTACTGGTGCCTGCGCCTCGCGCCTGACAACGTTGTCCAACGCGACTTCCCTGGAGGAAGATCCGGGATGCAGCCCAGAATCAGACCCCGGCCCAGCCGAATCAACCCGGTCACCCTTGTGGTGGCCGCTTCCATGCTCGTGTTGACGGCCCCCTCCGCCGCCGTCGCGCTCCCCGCACAGCCCGGACAACCACCGTCGGCCGAGCGGGAATTCAGATCGTCATTCGAAGCGGACGAGACCCAGCCCGACTGGCGCAACACAGTCGAAGTGGGCAGTGACGGAAATAAGCGCTCATCGGGCGTCGACGGTGGCTTCGCCGGCGGAATACCCGGCAATGTCACCGACAAGGTCGTCGAACTGCGTGCCAGTGACGAGAACACCGGCGGCGGCGAGACCAAGGAGAATCTCGTCGACCTGCTGCCCAGCAGCAAATGGCTGGGATTCGAGCCGACCGCCTGGATCGAGTTCGACACCGACGAGCCCGTCAAGGTCGCGACGTACGCCCTGACGTCCGCCAACGACTTCGCCTCGCGCGACCCCAAGGACTGGAAGCTCAAGGGCTCCGCCGACGGCGAGAACTGGACGGTCCTCGACACCCGCTCCGGCGAGACCTTCGCCAAGCGCTTCGAGACCAGGACGTTCGACATCGGTGCCCCCTCCGAGGTGACGGCCTACGCCCACTACCGCCTGGAGATCACCAGGAACAACGGCGCGTCCGACGCCACCCAGCTGGCGGACGTGCAGTTCTCGAACGGTGACACCGACGCGCCCGTCCCCGACGACATGCGCACCCAGATCGACCGCGGCCCGAGCGGCTCCCCCACCGCGAAGGCCGGCGCCGGCTTCACCGGCAAGCGGGCCCTGAAGTACGCGGGCACCCACACGCCGGACGGCCGGGCCTACTCGTACAACAAGGTCTTCGACGTCGACATCGATGTCGAGCGCGACACCGAACTGTCGTACAAGATCTTCCCCGCGATGGCCGAGACGGACCTGAACTACCCCGCGACCAACGTGTCCGTGGACCTCGCCTTCACCGACGGCACCTACCTGAGCGACCTGTCGGCCACCGACTCGCACGGCGGTCTGCTGACCCCCCAGGGCCAGGGCGCCGCCAAGCGGCTGTACGTCAACCAGTGGAACGCCGTCGCCTCCGGCATCGGCACGGTCGCCGCGGGCAGGACAGTCGACCGGATCCTGGTGGCCTACGACTCCCCCAAGGGGCCCGCCAAGTTCCAGGGCTGGATCGACGACGTGACGATCGCGCCCAAGGCACCCGAGAAGCGGCTCGACCATCTGTCGGACTACGCCTCGACGACCCGCGGCACCAACTCCAGCGGCTCGTTCTCGCGGGGCAACACCTTCCCCGCCACCGCCGTCCCGCACGGCTTCAACTTCTGGACGCCGGTCACCAACGCCGGGTCACGGAGCTGGCTGTACGAGTACGCCCGCGGCAACAACGCGGACAACCTGCCCACCGTGCAGGCGTTCAGCACCAGCCACGAGCCGAGCCCCTGGATGGGCGACCGGCAGACCTTCCAGGTGATGCCGTCCGCCGCCGCCGGCACCCCGGACACCTCGCGGACGGCCAGGGCCCTGCCCTTCCGCCACGAGAACGAGACCGCCCGCCCCCATCACTACGGGGTCACCTTCGAGAACGGCCTCAAGGCCGAGATGACGCCGACCGACCACGCGGCGATGATGCGCTTCACCTACCCGGGTGACGACGCGAGCGTCATCTTCGACAACGTCACCCAGGAGGGCGGCCTCACCCTCGACCCGGCGACCAGCTCCTTCACCGGATTCTCCGACGTCAAGAGCGGCCTGTCCACGGGCGCCACACGGCTGTTCGTGTACGGCGTCTTCGACGCGCCGGTGACCGACTCGGCCTCCGAGGGTGTCACCGGGCGGCTCCGCTTCGACGCCGGCGACGACCGGACGGTCAACCTGCGGATCGCGACCTCGCTGATCAGTGTGGACCAGGCGAAGAAGAACCTCGCCGACGAGATCCCGGCCGGCACCCGTTTCGAGAAGGTACGGGGCAAGGCGCAGGGCGCCTGGGACGACATCCTGGGCAAGGTCGAGGTCGAGGGCGCCACCCGCGACCAGCTGGTCACCCTCTACTCCAGCCTCTACCGGCTCTACCTCTACCCGAACTCGGGCTTCGAGAACACCGGCAGCAAGCGGCAGCCCAAGTACCAGTACGCCAGCCCGTTCTCGCCGATGACCGGCCCGGACACCCCGACCCGCACCGGCGCGAAGATCGTCGACGGCAAGGTGTACGTCAACAACGGCTTCTGGGACACGTACCGCACGACCTGGCCCGCGTACTCCTTCCTCACCCCGAAGAAGGCGGGCGAGCTGGTCGACGGCTTCGTCCAGCAGTACAAGGACGGCGGCTGGATCTCCCGCTGGTCCTCCCCCGGCTACGCGGACCTGATGACCGGCACCAGCTCGGACGTGGCCTTCGCCGACGCGTACGTCAAGGGCGTCGACTTCGACGCCGAGGCGGCGTACGAGGCGGCCCTGAAGAACGCGACCGTCGTGCCGCCGTCCTCCGGCGTCGGCCGCAAGGGCATGGAGACCTCGCCGTTCCTCGGCTACGCCTCCACCTCCACCCACGAGGGCCTGTCCTGGTCGCTGGAGGGCTACCTCAACGACTACGGCCTCGCCGAGATGGGCCAGGCGCTCTACGAGAAGACGAAGAACGCCCGCTTCAAGGAGGAGTCCGAGTACTTCCGCAACCGGGCCCAGGGCTACGTCAGCCTCTTCGACTCGAAGGCCGGCTTCTTCCAGGGCCGCAGCCTCAAGGGCGACTGGCGGGTGCCGTCCGACAAGTACGACCCGCGGGTGTGGGGCTACGACTACACCGAGACCAACGGCTGGGGCTACGCCTTCACCGCCCCGCAGGACAGCCGCGGCCTCGCCAACCTCTACGGCGGCCGCGCCGGGCTCGGCGAGAAGCTGGACACCTACTTCGCCACACCGGAGACGGCGTCGCCCGAGTTCGTCGGCTCGTACGGCTCCGTCATCCACGAGATGACCGAGGCGCGTGACGTCCGGATGGGCATGTACGGCCACTCCAACCAGGTCGCCCACCACGCGACGTACATGTACAACGCGGCGTCGCAGCCGTGGAAGACACAGGAGAAGGTCCGCGAGGTCCTCTCCCGCCTGTACACCGGCAGCGAGATCGGGCAGGGCTACCACGGCGACGAGGACAACGGCGAGCAGTCGGCCTGGTACCTCTTCTCCGCGCTCGGCTTCTACCCGCTGGTCATGGGCAGCGGCGAGTACACCGTCGGCTCACCCCTGTTCACCAAGGCGACCGTGCACCTGGAGAACGGCCGCGAGCTCGTGGTCAAGGCCCCGAAGAACAGCGCGAAGAACATCTACGTGCAGGGCCTGAAGGTCAACGGCAAGCAGTGGAACTCCACCGCCCTGCCGCACGACATGCTCGCCGAGGGCGGCACGCTGCAGTTCGACATGGGCCCGGAGCCGTCCACCTGGGGCACCGGCAAGAACGCCGCCCCCGTCTCGATCACCCGGGACGACGAGAAGCCCGCGCCGCGCCGCGACGTGCTTCCCGCGGGCGGCCCGCTGTTCGACAACACCTCGGGCACCTCGGCCACCTTCACCTCGGTGAAGCTGCCGGTCGCATCGGCGACCAGGGCCGTGCAGTACACGCTGACGTCCGCAGGCAAGGCCAAGGCCCCGTCCGGCTGGGTGCTCCAGGGCTCCGCCGACGGCACGTCGTGGACGGACCTCGACAAACGGTCCGGCGAATCCTTCGACTGGGACAAGCAGACCCGCGTCTTCAGCATCGACGAACCGGGTTCCTACGAGCACTACCGGCTGGTCGCCACCGGCGAGGCGACACTCGCGGAGGTCGAGCTGATCGGCTGACGACGGCGTCCAACGGCGGTCCCGGCCGCAGCGATTCCGGGCGACCGGGGACCGCACTCCTTCCGAGGAGTGCGGTCCCCCTGCTCGTCGGCAGAGCCCGGTGTCACCCACTCGGGTCGGCTTTCCCCGGGACGCGTACGCCGCGCCACCGGCTGGCTACGCTCGCTCCCATGTCCCGACCGAAGGAACTGGATCCCTACCACAACCCGCGGGCCTTCTACGGCGCGGAGCTGCGCCGGCTGCGCGAGCGCGCCGAGCTGTCCCAGGAGCAGCTCGGGGAGCGGGCCTTCTGCTCGGGCTCGTACGTCGGGCAGTTCGAGGCGGCGTCGCGCAGACCGCAGCTGGAACTCTCCCAGATGTTCGACCAGTTGCTGGGCAGCGGGGAGCACCTCCAACGGCTGTGCCGCCTCGCCAGGAAAACGAACGTGGCGGACTACTTCGCGGACGCGGCGGAGTTGGAGCGCCTCGCCGGAACCATCTGCGAGTACGCCCCCGTCCTGGTGCCGGGCCTGCTGCAGACGGAGGAGTACGCCCGGGCCATCACCCGCACCGCGAACCCGTTCGCTCCCCAGGAGCATGTGGAGGCTCTGGTCCGCGCGCGGATGGACCGGCAGCGCATCCTGGACGGCTCCGACACGCCCGTGCTCTGGGCCATCCTGCACGAGGCGGTGCTGCGGGCGCCGATGGGCGGCCCCGAGGTGACGCGCCGCCAGCTCCTGCATCTGGCTGAACTGGCCCGGCGGGAGCGGATGGTGGTCCAGGTGCTTCCCTTCTCCGCCATGGCCGAAGCATTCATCGCAAGCATGCTCTCCGTCATGACCTTCGCCGACTCCCCCGCCGTCGTCTACACCGAGGGTGCGGGCAGCGGACAGCTGATCGAGGATCCGGCCCTGGTCGAGCACAGCGCACGGGCATACGATCTCGCCAGGGCCGCCGCCCTGTCACCGGCGGCGACCCTGGAGTTGCTCGCATCGATGGCGAAGGACTACGAGAACCCATGAGCCCCACACAGGATCTGAGCCAGGCGGTCTGGCGGAAGTCGTCCTACAGTGACGGAACCGGCGGCAGCTGCGTCGAGGTCGCGGACGGGTTCCCCGGTGTGCTGCCGGTGCGGGACAGCAAGGTGCCCGACGGGCCCGCCCTGTTCTTCCGCCGGGCGGGCTGGGACGCCTTCGTCACCGCCGTCCGGCACGACGAGCTCTGACGCTCCGCACCCGGCCGCCGGCCGCGCCGAAGGGGCCGCACTCCCTTGCCGGGAGTACGGCCCCTTGGCCTTGCGCCGGCCCGTCCGCCGCGGTGATGTCCATCCGCGGATGAGGTTCGGCAGCACGCACTGGACCACGCCCGCTCGCCGCTGCGAGCGCCATCGCCGTACCAGATACCTGGCGGACGGCCACTTTCCGCGAGCCCCTGCCCGGCCGATTCCCCTCCGCGCGAATCATCGGCCGTGAGAGGGTCACGCCGAGCCTGCGGCACACCTCTGCGAACTCCTTCGACGCGTACTGGACGGATCCAACTGATCGTCGCAACACCTTGATCGAGAGGTGGAGCGATGGGCTCTGTGGAGCGGCACAAGCGGGTTCGTGCGTATCGGGGGTTGATGCCGTCGCCGGGCAGGCCGTCGGTGGCCTGGCGTGGGGACAGGGTCAGGTTCTGGACGGCGATCGCTCGGGGTGCCAAGACCGAGGATGCATGCAGTGCTGCCGGGGTGTCCGGGCCGGTGGGATTCCGCTGGTTCCGGCACGCTGGTGGCGTGAATCCGTGTCTTCCTGATGAGGTGTCCGGGCGCTACCTGTCGTTTCCTGAACGGGAAGACATCGCCGTCTGGCATGCCCAGGGCGCCGGCGTCCGCGAGATCGCCCGAAGGCTCGGACGGGCGCCGTCGACGGTCTCCCGTGAGCTGCGGCGCAATGCCTCTACTGGGACCTACAAGCTGGACTACCGGGCCTCGACCGCGCAGTGGCACGCTGAACGCCGAGCCCGGCAGGAAACAAGTCTCGATCAAATCCGGAACGGTTCACGATCCGTCCGTCGGCCGCCTTCGGGAGCGGCAGGCCGGCCAGCGCGCGGCGCAACCGTGTCGGCTCCAGCCAGCCCCGGTCCAGGGCTGCGTACAGCGCGCCGTGCCCGCGCCTGTGCTCGACCGCCAAGGAGAGCTCGACCAGGGTTTTCACCGGCCCGTCCGCGCACAGCACCGCGTCGGTGAGCTCGAAAAGTGCGTCCGCGCGACGGTAAAGGCAGTCGTAGAACTCGACACGAAAGTGGGACAGGACGCCCAGTGCGGCGTCGGCGGTACCTGCAGGAGCGAGACTCTTCACCAGCGGCCGTTCCTTCACGCGACGTTGCTCGACACTTCGAAGCGTGAAGAACGGCCGTCCTGCTGTCCCTCGAAGAACACGAGATCAGCGGGTCGAGTGAACCGGCGAGGTTAAACGCCAAGCTTAGAATCCGACCACCCCGGAACCAGCAGGCCAAAGCCCGACGGGCCGCATCATGTCATTGCTGACATGATGCGGCCCGTTTCACAGACCCCCTCGCTCACCTCTTGATCGAGGCGACTTCGGGAGACTCAGTTCAATCCGTCCGCCTGAGAGGACCGAAGCGGGACGGGGACATCGCGGTGCCTTCGTCCTCGTGCCATTCACAATGGGTGGCATAGAGGTACCCCTTCCCCGAATTGAGGGTGTACCACTGCCCACGAGTACCGGCCGGAATCTCCACCTTCGGCGGATCAAGGACTTCTCCCGTACGAATCTCAAGTCGTGAACACGTCGTTGGCATCTGAAGAAAGAAGACATTCGAGAAAAGAACATCCACTCGAGCCGGAGAGGCGTCATCACGGAGGCTGCGAAGCAGCAGCGAGTTGAAGCTCACCGAGAAATGCCACATTCGGAATGGCCTCTCCCAGGCCGCGACCAAGGCCACTACGAACCTCCTAGGTACTTGGAACCCTTAAGGACCTCCGACGTGATGTTACTACCTCCCAGATAGAACCTGAGTCGACTACTGTCAAGGTTCCCCACCCGGAAGGCTCGCTCCAGGAACGCCATCTCCCGTTGCGTTGTAAGCCAGTTGTCGCCGTGCCCCTGCTGCACTGCGTAGTCGAATACCTCCGCCGCATTTCCCGACCTTCTGTTCTCCAGCGTGAACCCGTCGAGACGTACATGGATGATTGCCTCAGGGTGGTAATTCATCGCATCTGCGGCACTCGATATGGAACCATCACGCGTCTCCCCCATGAAATGGGTGTAACCGTTTTCCTTCGCCCAGTCCTCCAGCCCGTTGTCCGACGTTCCGAGGGCAACATCGGTGAGCTTCTTGCCACAGTTGTGGACCAGGACCGGAGTGGCCCCCGCCAGCACATAGTACGTGTGGGCGTCCGAGACGGTCAGGTTGTGGACCGTTGCGCCCGGGCTGGTCCAGCGCTTGATCGCCGCGACCTGGACGTAGGTGCCGGCGCTGGTGCGCAGCCACTGGCCCGGCTTGAGGTCGGTGGCGTCGATCCACTTGCCGAGTTCGGGGACCCAGAAGGGGTGGCCGTCGGTGGCTGTGACCTCGGCCGTGGCCTTGCCTGCCGTGCCGTCGGTGTCGATCGTGACCTTGACGAGGTGCTTGAGGCCCTCGCCCTTGATCTCGGCCGTGACCGTCTCGACGCGCGTCTCGCCCGTCTTCTCGTCGGTCGCGACGACCTTGTCGCCGCCCTTGACCTGCTCGATCGGCTTGGTGGTGCCGTCGGCCATCAGGACCTTCGTGCCCGGCACGAAGCTGTTGTCGACGGAGCAGGAGCCGCCGCTGGTGCCGCCGTTGGAGCGGGAGGAGGCGCCGGTGGAGCCGCCCTTGCCCGAACCGCCTCCGCCGGACGACTTCCCCTTGCCCGCGCCCGACGACTTGGCGGCCGAGGAGCGTGGTGCGGCGGATGCCTGGGACGACTTCTGTTTTCCGTTGCCGGTTTTGCGCGCGTCGTGGGAGGCGCGATTGCTGGTTGTCTGTTTCTTCTGCGCGGCCTGCTTCTTTTTCTGTGCGGCCTTCTTGCGTGCTTCCTCGCGCTTCTTCTTCGCCTGCTTCGCCTTGTCGATGGCCGCGTTGGCCTTGGCGATGACCTTCTTCGCCCGTTCCTTGGCCGTGCGCCAGGCGCTGACCGCGGACATGACCCTCTTGACCGCCGAGTAGACCTTCTTGCTCATCGAGAGGGCCTTGTACCAAGGGATCAGGTCCAGGACGACTTCGGCGCAGGACCATACCGAGCCGCCGATGCAGCCCATGATCGGGTCGAGGAAGTCCTGCAGGAGGGCGCCGGCCGCGGAGATGACGATGGAAGACATGGACCGGTTGAGGTCGCCCTTGGCCGCGGCCACCATCGCCGGCGAGAGTCCGGCACCCGCCAGTGCCAGGTTGATCTCCTTCTGCGAGAGGGAGACGGACAGGCCGGTCGGGTCGCTGTAGGTGATCGGGTTGTTGTGCGCGTAGGCGTAGCCGCCGCGCTGCATCGGGTCGGCCAGGTCCAGTACCGGGTCGGCGGACAGGAAGCGGCCTGTCAGCGGGTCGTACAGACGCGCGCCGAGCATGGTGTAGCCGGTTGCGTCGTCGCGGGAGGCACCCAGGAAGCCCTGGTGGGTCGTCGCGCGGGACGCCGTCCCACCGGCCAGGCGTTCCCCGCCGAACGGGTCGGTCTTGCGGATGCGGGTCTCCATCCCTTCCTGGAGCGCGATCTCCGCGTAGGGACTGCCCTGGTGGTCGTAGGTGATCGCGGCCAGGTTGGAGTAGCCCGGTGTGTAGGTGCCGGTGGCGGTGCGCAGGATGCTGCCGCCCGGTACGGCATAGGTCCGCTGGACGTCGACCATCGTGCCGCCGGCCCGGACCGACAGCTCGGCCTCGCCGAGGTGCAGGGTGGCCTGGTCGCCCTTCAGGGTCAGCAGCCGTGCGCCGCCGGGGGCGTAGATGTAGCGGGCCTCGGCCTGTGCGGTGAAGGACTGGGCCTGGGAGGTGGCGTCGCACGCGGCAAGCACCAGGTCGGTGCCATTGGTGGTCGAACCGTCCTTGACCGCCAGACACAGCCCGGACGCGGCGTGCTTGAAGTGTCCTGCGTCGTCGCGTACGAGCTTCTGGTCCGCCGTACCCGCGCACGGGCGGATACCGACCGCCGCGCCGGCCGTCGCTCCGGCCGGCGTGGCGCACCAGTCGCCCACCGCCCTCAGGCTGCCGGTGTCGGGGGCAGTCGTCGGGTCGTCGGGCACGAAGGTGAACTTCTGTGCCGGGGTGTTGTTGCACGGATAGATCTGCAGCGGCTGGTCGTTCTTGGCCCAGCCGGTCTGCAGGTCGAGGCAGGCACCGGAGGGCGTCACGTAGGCGGTCTTGCCGTTCGTACCCTGACCGGAGACGGTCTCCGGGAGCCCGTCGTAGGTCCAGGTCAGGGTCTGGGCGTCACCGGTGTCGCCGGTGATCTGTGTCGTGTTGCCCGACTGGTCGTAGATCCGCTGCAGTGTCTGCTTGACCTGCGCGCCGGCCTCGGTGGTGTACTCGCGCACCAGAGAGGTCAACGCGTGCGGGCCGGCCTCTCCCGCGCCGTACGTGTAGGTGGTCTTCGTGTCCTTGGCCGTGGCGCCCAGCAGGTCGTGCTCGACCATGGAGGTGCGTTCCGAGGACAGCCCGGCGTACGCGTAGTCGGTCCAGTAGCCCGAACCGTCCTCACCCAGGGCCACGTCCGCGGCGGCGGTGGCGCCGCCCGCCTTGCAGGCGGTCTGGTCGGCGGACGTCCAGGCCTCGTTGAGGCGGCCGACCGGGTCGTAGCGGAAGCACTGCCGTTCGCGGATGCCCGCGGCGCCCTGCTGGATGGAGGTGACGTTTCCGGCGGGGTCGTAGGAGTAGGACGTGTCCGAGACCTTGTTGCCGGTGACCGCGCCGTCCGTGCCGGCCTGCTCACGCCAGGTCTGCATGCTGGTCAGCTCGCCCGACGCCTCGTCGTACGAAGCGGTGGACCACACCCGGTAGGGGTTGTCGCCCAGGGTGGAGCGCAGCATCTGTCCGTACGGGGAGTACAGCGTCTGGGAGCCGTACCAGTCGTGTCCGGAGACCGACTGGGCCAGGCCCTCCTCGTTGTACCGGGTGATGACCTCCTCGGCGGGCAGCGTGCCCACCGCGGGCAGTCGGGTGGAGTGCGGCAGTCCGGTGTCGGTGTAGGTCTGCGCGTACGTGTAGCGGTAGGCGAGGCCGTACTGGTCGGCCAGGTCCTTCGGCAGCGCGGTCGAGGACACCGTCGGCTGGTAGTCGGCGGTGTAGCCGCTGATCATCGTCTGCGCGGCGTCGCCGGTGTCGGTGTAGCGCAGTGCCGTGTACGGCATGCCGATGCCGCCGCCGGCCTGGTCGTAGGAGTACGCCCCGAGCAGTTTGCCCACGGAGGAGTTCTCGCGGGTCAGGATCGGGCGGGACAGGATGTCGTAGCCCGTCCAGACCGCCTTGCCGCGCGCGTCGGTCGAGGTGACCGGACGGTTCAGGTCGTCGTAGGTCGACTTGGTGGTGCCGGTGTCCGGGTCGGTGGCCTCCACGACGCGGCCGATGGTGTCGTACTTCCACGTCCAGGCCGTGCCGTCGTCCTGCTGCGCCGTGGTCAGCTGGCCACGGGAGTCGTAGGTGAAGCGGATCGACTCGAAGACGGTACGGGTGGGGTCGGTGAACGTGTCGACGCGGCTGGTGCGGCCCAGGGCATCGGTCCAGGTCCGGTACGAGGCCGTGCCGTACGGGTTGATGACCGTGGAGTGGTCGAGGCCGTACTCGTAGGCGGAGCGTCGGCTTTCCGCGTCCGCGCCGTCCAGGACGGGGGTCTCCGTCAGGACGCGGCCCGAACCGTCGTACGTGTAGCGGGTGGCGTTCGGCACTTCGCCGGCCGTCTTGGGGAAGAACAGGACCGGCTCGGGCTCGCCGTCGGCGAGATAGGCGTTGTTGGTCTTCCACACCTCGCCCGAGGCGTTGTACAGGGTGTCGGTGATCAGGCGGCCCTGGCCGGTCGCGGGCTCCTGGGTCTGCCGTACCCGGCCCAGGCCGTCGAAGAGGGTGACCGAGGTCTCCACCCGGTCCTCGTGGGCGCGGGTGCGGGAGATGACCGCGGTGGGCTCGCCCGCCTGCAGGCGGTATTCGACCTGCAGGTCGGGGACGCTGTGGGTGGACGGATCACGGCCCGGACCCCACGCCGTCACCACGCGGCCCAGCTCGTCGTAGACGGCCTTGCTGGTGTGGCCGTTGGCGTCGGTGGTGGTCAGGGCGGCGCCTCGGCCGGGTTCCACCGTCTGCACGGAGGTGTGGCCGAGTTCGTTGGTCTCGGTCACCTTGAACGGCATGCCGGTGGACGGCTCGTATGTGATCGTCGCGGATGCGGTCTGGCCGGGCTGGGTGGCCTTGACCGTGCGGCCCAGCGCGTCGTAGCCGGTGGTGCCGTTCGACGTGAAGCCGGAGCCGTCGCCCTTGAGCGTCCATGTCTCGGTCGGCAGACCACGCGTCGGCGCGGTGCCGTAGGCGCCGCCGTCGTAGGCGACGCGGGACGCACCGGTCAGCGAGGTGAGCGTCCCGAAGGTGGCGGCCGCGCAGGTGGTCGGGGACGTGAGGATCTGCTTGGTCAGGCCGAGCAGGTGCTTGTCGGTGTCGGCGACGTACTCGTTCCGGGTGCAGGACTCGTCGCCGGTCTTGCCGGTGTCGCCCAGCATCTCCACCTGGGTGGGGAAGCCGTCGGCGTTGTAGGCGGTGCTGGAGACGACCTCGCGGATCGCGCGGGCGTCGTCGCCGACGCCCGAGGACTTCGTCCAGGACTTGTCGCCGGTCTCCACCACGCGCCAGGCGATGAGGTCCTTCAGGCCGTCGCCGAGTACGCGGCGCGCCAGCTCGGTCGCGGACAGCTTGCTTGTGGTGCGGCTGGTCCAGCCCGTCGTCGGGTCCGCGGTGGCCGACGGATAGTCGATCTGTTCCGCGATACGGCCGGCGAACGCCTCGTGGTCGGGGCCGATGTCGCCGCCCGCGATGTCCTGGACCGTGACGCCGGTGCCGAGACCGCGGTAGAAGCGGGTCATCGACTTCGAGCGCTTCGCCGACGTCGCCGTGTCGTCGGCGCCGGTGTACGTGGTCACCGTGTCGAACCCCGCGAACTTCGCCCACGTACGCGTCGATTTCTTGGAGAACTCCGACTCGGCGAGCTGCCAGGCCGGCGTGCCGTACTCGTACGCCGTCGCGGTCGCGGTCGCGCCGGAGACCGCGGGGAGTTCCTCGACCTGCGTGACGACGTATTTGTGGAACCAGTCGATCTCGTCGTCGACCGACGGGTCCGGATGCCAGGCCACCGGGTAGCACAGGCCGTTGTTCGACGTCTGCGCGGGCAGGCCCTCGCCGTTCGCGCAGGCACCGGTCGGCTTGGAGTAGGTGACGACGGTCTCGCCGCCGTACTCGTTGACGACCCGGCCGATGCGCTGGCGCGCGAAGCCGGGGCGCGGGTCGTCGGCGCCGCGCAGTACACGGTTGGGCATGTAGTCCGGGTGGGCCTGGAAGGTGACCGGGGGGAGCGCCGAGTACTTGCCGCCCGCGACGCCGCCGGTCCCGTAGCCGGTGCGCTGGATCGACTCCAGCCACAGGGCGGTGTTGGCGCCGGTCGTCATCGTCGGGAAGGACTGCTTGAGCTGGTAGACGTCGACCGTGGCGCGGCCGGAGCCGGCGGTGCGCTGCGCGGACGTGGAGATCTTGTCGAGGCGCTTGCGGGTGAAGAACGACGGCGCGGCGTTCCAGCAGTCGCCGGTCGTCTTGCACTGCAGCGATACGGGGGTGTCGTACCAGATGCGGTAGTCGCCCGGGTCCTTGGAGGTGAAGTTGGCGTCGGTGCAGGCCAGGGAGCCTTCGGCGAAGCAGCGCTCCTCGACGGTGAAGAAGACGCGGGCGGGGGCCTCGGCGAAGAGGGCGTCGGAGCGCAGGCCGTAGTCGATGCGGCGCAGATAGCCGCCGCGCTCGTACGAGACGGGCTTCTTGAACTGCCAGTCCTTCGCGTAGCGGTTGGTCTCCGCCTGCCACCACAGGGTCATGGCGTTGCCTGAGGGGTCCACGACGTAGTCGAGGTTCCACTGCCAGGCCTGATCGCAGAAGGAGTTCTTGAAGTCGCCGGCCTTGTAGCAGGGCTCGCCGGCGTGGTTGCCGAAGACGGGCACGGTGAAGACCGAGCCGGTCTCGGGCTTGCCCTCGCTCCAACCGGGGAGGCGGTTACGGCCGAAGTAGTACTGGGTGCCGTCGCGGGTGGTGACCTTCCAGTACTCGCCGTCCGCGTCGCCGTTGCCGAGCGAGGTGTTCTTGAGCAGCTCCACCTTGGAGCCGTCGCCGGAGGACGTGGTCCAGCCCTTGCCCGATTCCCATACGAGGCTGACCGTCTGGCCGCTCAGGGTCATCGTGGCGTTGTTCGAGCCGTAGCAGAGGTCGTGCGTGGGGTGGTTGGCGTTGTTGGCACCGGAGTTGGCCTTGGCGTCCTGCTTGCAGTTCACATAGCCGCGGGTGATCGAGCCCGGCTGGTAGTCCCAGCCGTCGCCGACCCAGGAGGCCTGGTTGTTCGAGGCGCTGGTACGGCCGTCCACGGTCTGCGACGAGTAGCCGAGGCTGACCTTGGGCATCAGACCGCCGGGCACCTCGGGCGGCTGGATGTCGTACGCATAGGTGAAGGCGCCCGAGGACGAGCCGCTCGCCCAGTCACCGGAGGACGACAGCGGTGTGGCGGTGAAGTCACCACTGTGCGACGCGCCCATGTCGAGCGCGCCGAGGACTCCGGCCGACGCGCTCGACATGGGCTCGGCCATCCTGGCCGAGGTGAAGGAGGCGGGCTTCACGCCGGCCGAGGTGTCCGACTCCGCGGAGTTGGTGCTCCCAGGGGTGCTCGTGGCCTCCGGGTCCGAAGGCTCCCCGGACGTCTGCGGCTCCTGAGGTGTGGCCGAGGAGGACGGGCCACCGGTCTTCCCCGACCCCGCGGTCTTCTTCGGCTCATCGGTCGCTCCGGCCTTCGGGGACTTCTCACCCGTGCCCGGCTCGATCGACCGCTGCCCCGCCGCCTGCTTGGTGGCGCCGATGAGCATCGCGACCGGCACCACGCCGGTCAGGTGCCGCTTCGTCTCCTTGGCTCCCGCCTCAGTGGTGCGAGCACCCTTCGCGGGCCGGGTGACCTCCACGCTCGACGGCAGCTCCACGAACGTCGCCGTGGGGTCGTCCTCGTCGGCGGAGACGGTCTGGGTGGCCAGGCCGTCGTCGGCGGGGCAGTCCAGGGTCGAGGTGTCCGGCAAGGAGCAGCCTTCGAGCAGGGTGAGCCGGAACCGGTCGGCCGCCTGAGTGCCGAACAGGTCGGCGAACTCGGCGTGGTCGACCTCCACCGACACCGAAGCGGCCGGGTCGACCTCGGCCGGCGGGGTGACGGACATCAGCATGCCCGGCACGTTGGCCTGCGTGGAGGCGGTGACCGAGGCGAGGTCGACGTGCCACGTTCCCGCCAGGGCGGCCGGGTCCTGCCCCTCCGGCACGCCCAGGCGGACCGGTGTGGTCCCCACCGGCACCGTCTGGCCCTCGGTGACACCGGTCAAGTCAGCGGTCTGGTCGGCCGCGGCCTGCCATGGCGTCACATACGCGGGGACATATTCCTCGACCGGCACATCGACCGGACGCGAAAGCGCGGTCGGCTCATCCGTGTCCCGGTCGACGACGGACGCCTCGTCCGGCTCGGGCAGGTCCACGTTCGCGTTCGACGTGCGGTCCATGTCGGGGCCGGGCAGCGCAACGGCCGTACCGCTCAGCGAGGTGATGGTCAGCACGGACGACAGCAGCACCACCAGCGCCGTCCGCCGTCGCCGACGGCTGGCACGCACCGAGGCCGATTCGGCCAGCCGTCCATGTCCGGACCAGGACAGCCCCACCCGACGACGCATCTCGCAACTCCCCCACCCCACGCCCTGCTCGGGCGCGCCGGCGAACACCTACAGATCCGGCACGCAGACAAGTCATGCACGTGCCGAGCACGGGAGTCTTCACGAAGTCCACGCAGGACGCACAGCTCACACACAGTTATCGATCACAGATCGAGCACAGTTGCGCGCCGCATTTTCAATGCCCTATCCCCCGTAAGACTAGGAGAGTTGACATTAGCGGTGAATCAGCAGATCAGAGCCATACTTCGCACTGAAATATGCCCCTCAGGGCTTCAAGGACACAAACCGGGCGTCGCACTGAGTGAGAAGAGCTAACTGGTCACGATTCGATTGCAGCCAAAAGGCTCGACAAACACACGTGCGTCCAGGCAACTTGTGCGGGCCCGCGCCCGAAGCTGCCCAGGTCGGTGACAAGTTCATGACCTGCGGCGCTCCGGCACCTTGCTAGCCGCGTTCTGGGGAGTCCCTCGCCGTGTCCGCCCAACCATCCGCCGTCCTCAGCCACTTCGCGGGCACACGCGCCCGGATCGCCACCTTCGTCGCGCTGCTCTGCGCTGCGCTGGTGGCGGGGCTCGTCGTCTGGGCGCCTTGGCAACACGAGGCCTCTTCCTCGGCGGCTCCGAAGCCCTCCGGTCCCCTGACCGCCGACGAGGCCATGCGGAAGGCGCAGACACAGCAGCGGGAGGTCGTCGTGGAGGCGGAGACCACACAGACCTCCCGCACCGTCGCGCTGCCCGACGGAACCTGGCGCAGTGAAATACACGCCGCACCCGTCCGGGAGAAGCAGCCGGACGGCACCTGGGCTGCGATTGACGCGGGCCTGCAGCGGAGCAAGGACGGCACCCGGCTGCGCCCGAAGAACACCGCCGGCCAGGTGGAGTTCGCGGCTGCGGCAACCGGCTCCGCGAGCCGGAGCACCAGTTCCAGGGCCGCGGACACGTCACGGTCGGCGCCCAGCTCCAACGGCGCGGTGCACGCGGCGCTGTGGCGACCGGCGCGTGCACACACCGCCGCCGGCACGGTGGAACAGCAGCCGGTGCCGAGCGAGTCGTTCCTGGCCTCGGCCACGCACGCGGGCCACAGGATCACATACACCTGGCCGGGGGAACTGCCCGACCCCGTGGTCGACCGCAACCGGGCGCTGTACCGCGAGGTGCTGCCCGGCGTGGACCTACTCCTGGTGGCGCGCGAAGAAGGCGGCTTCGGCCAGCTGCTCATCGTCAAGAACGAACAGGCCGCCCGCCAGGAGGCCCTGCGGACCGTGTCCTACGGACTGCGCTCCGACACAGCCGAATTCGCCGTCGACACCACCACCGGCGGTGTGGCCATCACGGACGCCGACGGCAAGCACGTCGGCGCCATCCCGACCCCGCTCGCCTGGGACTCGGCCGGCGTGGCGAACCCCGAGGACCCGGCCGCCGAGCCGTACATCGACACCACCACTGCCAAGACCACCTTCGCCCTGACCGGTCTGACCGGTCCCGAGCCGGGGGCGGCGAGTGCCGTGCTGCCCGCTTCCTTGGACGGCGGTGGAACCGGGCGGGCCACTCTCAAGCTCGACGCGGCGGCGACGGGCCTGCTGACCGGCGAGAAGGTCGACGCCGGGAAGGTCCTCTTCCCCGTGTTCGTCGACCCCACCCTTGAGCTGCAGGAGAAGGGCTGGACCATCGCGTACAAGCCCTACCCCAACGCCAACTACTACGACGGCACCAACTACTCGGGCGGCACGAGCGAGGCACGGGTCGGCTACGAGTCCGAGAGCGGCGGCCTGGCGAGATCGTTCTGGAAGATGGGCATCTCCAGCAGCATCCACGGCTCAACCGTCCTGTCGGCGAGCTGGAAAATCAAAAACACGCACTCGTGGTCCTGCGAGGCCCGGCAGATCGAGCTGTGGCTGACCGGCGGGATCTCGACCTCCACCACCTGGAACAACCAGCCTTCCTGGGCCCGCGAGTTGGACGCCCGGTCCTACGCACACGGCAACGAGCAAAAAGGCTGCACCGACGCCTACGTCGGCTACGACGTCAAGTCCGGGGCCCAGGACGCCGCGACCAAGAAGTGGGGCTCGCTCACCCTGGGGCTCCGCGCGAGCACCGAGACCTCCCCGTACACCTGGCGCAAGTACAGCGCCGGCAGCGCCGTCCTGACGATCAGCTTCAACCGGCCGCCCAACCAGCCGGTCAACGGCGACATCACGCCCGGCGAGTGCAACACCGTCATCGGCGAGGAGGTCATCGGTCTGACCGATGTCGTGCTCAAGGCATCAGCCACCGACTACGACAGCAACCTCAAGGGCATGCGTTTCCGCCTGTGGGAGACCGGCGCCAGCACGAAGATCCTCGACAAGGTCATCACGGGCACCGGCGGCAGCAAGACCCAGACCGCGTCAGTCACCGTGCCCTCGACGCAACTCGCCGACGGCAAGACCTACTCCTGGGACGTCCGCGCCGAGGACACCGAAGGCGAAGTGTCCGACTTCTGGCCGAACGGCACCGATCCCTGCCGCTTCACGGTCGACAACACCTCCCCCGCCGCGCCGACCATGACCTCCGAGGACTACCCGCAGGCCAACTCGGCCGGCACCAACTGGGCGGTCAACGCCCCGCACGGCACATCCGGCACCGTCACCCTCGCCTCGGGCCCTTCCACGACCCACTACGCCATCGGCTTCAACGCCATCAACTACACGCACGTCTACCTCGACGACACCGCCGAGGGGCAGACGTTCCGCATCGTCCGGGACCCCGCCCAAGGCCATCTCATCGAGTCAGTCACCCGGGCCGCGAAGGGCCAGCCCATCACCGTCACGCTCAAGGCCCCGACAGCCGGCCCTCTGCATCTGCACGGCTACGCCTATGACACAGTCGGCAATCGCTCCCAGCGCTCCGCCATCCGCACGTTCGTCCCCGCCGGGCGCTCCACCGATGGCCCGGGCGACGTCACCGGTGACGCCCACCCCGACATGGTGGTCATCAAAAGCGACGGCACCCTCTACACCTACCCCGCCGAAAAAGGCGGCGAGGTCTACGGCGGCATGGTCACCTCGTACAACGGCAAGGGCGATCAGAACCAGAAAGACCACTGGTACGACCCAAACTCCACCGCCACGTCGAAGAAGCACGCCCTGATCTCGAAATGGGGTGACTACTACCCCGGCGACGGCCTCACCGACCTCCTTGCCCGCACCCCCGACGGCAAGCTCTGGATCTACCAGGGCGACGGCTACGGCGGCGTCAACGTCGACGAACGCGTCCGCGTGCTCCTGCCCGACAACGCCCCCGACCCCGCCACCTGGGACGAGATGCGCGCCACTCCTGACGTGACGGGCGACGGCAGGCCCGATCTGATGGTTGTCACCGACGGCGGCCAGCTGTGGTTCCTCGGCGGCTACACGGCGGGCGCCTTCAGTGAAGCGGTACTGCTGCTCGGCGACAGCACCTGGGCGGCCCGGGACCTGATCTCCCTCGCGGACATCGACCTGGACGGCACCGCCGACCTGCTCTGGCGCAATCCCGGCAACGGCAACATGTACATCCGGCACGGCAAGCCCGACAGCAGCGGGTCCGGCCTCGACCCGATGTCCATCGCACTTGCTGCCGACTCCCGGGAAGGTGTCGACACGCCATACGGAACGAGTTGGACCGCGGACGCCATCGATCAGGTCATCTCCCTGCCCGACACGAGCGGCGACGGCATCCCCGACCTGTGGGCCCGCGAAACCACAACAGGCCAGATCCGGGTCTACCACCCCAGCAAGACCAACACCAACCCCTACGTCAAGATCGTCATGACTGCCGACTGGAGCTCTTTCCTCGCCTTGACGTGACCCCGCAACCCAGCCTGCCGCAAGTCCCACCAGGTGACCGGAAGCGACCATGGACACCATGCACTCCCTGACACAGACCATCCGAACCCACCCGAAGACAGCGGGCGCAGTGACCGCCGCCCTGCTCATCGCCGTCGCCCTGGCCGCGTACTTCCTCAGCACCGGCCCCGTCCGCCCGGACGCGGCCAAGTGCCGCGAGGAGGCGACGGCGCAGGTCGAGGCCGCCGTTGCCGACGGCACGGAACTCAGCACCAGCTTCCCGCTGCACTGCCAGGGTCTCCCCGCGAAGGAACGCGACCGGATCTTCGCCGAGAGCGCCGACGACGCCATCGCCGACGAGATGGAGAAGGCGAGAGCAGACATCGAGCGGCTCGCAGGCGATACGGGCTACGAGAGCGATTAGCCCGTATCCTCGCCACCGGCGAGGACGGGCGACCCGTACGCTACGAAGCCGACACGGAACTCCGCCGCTCGAAGACAACGAACGCCAGCAGCTGACCGGGGCCGTTCGCGGTGGGAGTCCCCGCCCCATGAAGGGCAACGGGCAAGTCGCCCGCTCGTAGGGAGGCTCCCACCACACCCGTGGGCGCCTGGCGGCGCTCGGTCGCGACCCGCCCGCAAGGACAGAGGAACCTCGCAGTCCGGCGGGGCTCCATATGCATCATGGCTACCGATCCGCCCGCACCCGGAAAACCTTGCCGCCCTTGATTGCGTCAGGCTGCGCACGAGCGCCGGCGCATACGTCCAGGTACCCAGAAGGGGTGGCCGTCGGTGGCTGTGACCTCGGCCGTGGCCTTGGCTGCCGTGCCGTCGGTGTCGATCGTGACCTTGACGAGGTGCTTGAGGCCCTCGCCCCTGTTGCCGAGGGAGCAGGAGCCGCCGCTGGTGCCGCCGCTGGAGCGTGAGGAGGCGCCGGTGGAACCTCCCTTGCCCGAACCGCCTCCGCCGGACGACTTCCCCTTGCCCGCGCCCGACGACTTGGCGGCCGAGGAGCATGGTGTAGCGGATGCCTGGGCTGACTTCCGCTTGCCTCCAGTTCGACATGGGGCCGAAGCCGTCCGCATGGGGCACGGGGAAGGACGCGGCCCCCGTCTCGATCACCCAGGACGACAAAGTGCCCGCGCCGCGGCACGACGCGATCCCCGCGGGCGGACCGCTGTTCGACAACACCTCGGGCACCTCGGCCACCTTCACCTCGGTGGAGCTGCCGGTCGCGTCGGCGACCAGGGCCGTGCAGTACACGCTGACGTCCGCGGGGAAGGCCAAGGCCCCGTCCGGCTGGGTGCTGCAGGGCTCCGCCGACGGCACGTCGTGGACGGACCTCGACAAACGGTCCGGCGAATCCTTCGACTGGGACAAGCAGACCCGCGTCTTCGGCATCGACGAACCGGGTTCCTACGAGCACTACCGGCTGATCGCCACCGGCGAGGCGACACTCGCGGAGGTCGAGCTTCTCGAATCACAATAAAAGGGACCGAAGCGCACAGGGCAAGGCGAGTCGCTCGTAAACGAGTTGACACGTAAAGATCCTGTGGAACGATCCTGTGGAAACCGTGACCTGCCGCGCCGGCTTCGGCGCGGCAGGTCACGGTCATGACCACTTCGATCGGGGAGTAACTACGTGGCCAAATTCTCTGGCCTCAAGAGCACGGGCTTCCTCGCCCGTGCCACGGTCGCGGCGATAACCGCCGCCCTCGTCGGCACCACCACCAGCGCGGTGGCGGCCGACGGCCCGCAGGGCGCCGCCGAGGCGGCGTCCGGCATCCAGCAGTCCGCGCCGGCGGCCGGGACCTTCGGTGCCCAGGCGGACACCTCCGAGGCCGCCGACGCAGAGTTTCGTGCGCTGTACGGCCTCTCCGGCCCGACGCTGTACCAGTACGTGCCGAACGGCTCGGGTGGGTACGACGCGCGCGAGTGGCTCACCGACCAGTGGTCGTCCATCAAGAACGCCCAGCAGGCCGACAATGACGGCGACGGCTTCGCGGACGACTTCTGGGTGTGGGACACCTACGGCTACATGGCCTACGCGCCGGGCGAGGGCGACGTCATCGAGGTCGGCAGCGGCTGGAACATCTACAACAAGGTCATGTCGCCCGGCAATCTCGGTGGCGCCTCCGGTGCCGACCTGATCGCCCGGGACTCGGCCGGGGTCCTGTGGATCTACCTCGGCTACGGCGACGGCAGGGTGACCGGCCGTACCAAGGTCGGCGCCGGCTGGCAGATCTACAACCAGATCGCCGGTGTGGGTGACCTCAGCGGTGACGGCAAGGCGGACATCGTCGCGCGCGACGGTTCCGGCGTGCTCTACCTCTACAAGGGCACCGGCAACTACAAGGCGCCGTTCGAGGCTCGCACCAAGATCGGTGCTGGCTGGAACCTGTTCAACAACCTCGTGGGCGTGGGCGACCTCGACTACGACGGCACGAGCGACCTGATCGCCCGTGACAGCGCGGGTGCGCTGTACCGCTACTCGGGCACCGGCAACGCCGCTGCCCCGTTCAAGCCGCGCGTCATGATCGGCACCGCAGGCTGGAACACGTACCGCCTGATGTTCTGATCCACGGCGGCACCAGCGCACAACCGGGCCGCGCCCCTCTCGGGGGCGCGGCCCGTCCTGCGTTCCGGCTCAGCCGAGCCGGCAGGCGAGACCCGTGGCCGTGTCGGCCGCGGGCCCCGAGGCCACGTACCCGAAGGTGGCGGTCTCACCAGGGTCGAGACCGCCGTTGTGCCCCGCGTTGTGGACCATCACCGCCTGGCCCTGGGCGGTCATCGATCCGTTCCAGAGACTGTCGATGCGGTGCCCTGCGGGCAGGGTCCAGTCGACCATCCAGCCGAGCATGGGCACGGTGCCGGTGTTGGTGACGATCACCTCGGACTGGTAGCCGCCTCCCCAACTGCCGGTGGTCTTCCGGGTCGCGGAGCAGTCACCGGTCCCCGGCGGGTCGGTCGGGTCCGGGTCGGGGTCCGGGTCGGGGCCACCGCCGTCGCCCGGGTCCTTGACGCCGGTCACCTCGCCGTTGCCGCCGTCGAAGACGACGTCGGAGCAGGAGTAGAAGGTCTCCTGGCTGTCGGAGCGCTGCCAGACCATGTAGACGATGTGGCGGCCCGACTTGTTCGCGGGCAGTGCGCCGGTCCACGAGTAGTTGGCCTCGACCGTGCCGGGACTGCCGTTCAGCGGCGGGTGGTCGACGGTCAGGAACGGCTGGTCCTCGACGTCGTCCCAGGTGAGCGTCGACTTCGGGTCGAAGCCGTCCTTGGTGATGTAGACCTTGAACCAGCCCGGGTGGGCGGCCCAGGCGTTGTACGAGAAGTCGATGGTGGCGCCCGAGGTCAGATGGGTGAGCGGCCAGTCGTCACGGGCGGCGTCGAAGCCCGTGAAGTTGGTGTTCCCACCGCTGCACAACTGCCCGTCCGGCACGAAACCGCGGGTGCGGCCGGCTCCGTCGGAGCGCAGCACGGAGAACCAGTTGTAGAAGGGTGTGGTGCCGCTCTGCTGGGCCGCCGCGTCGCACGCCGGGTTGACCGGCTTGATCTCCCCGGTGTCGGTCAGCCCGTCCTGCCAGCACAGGAAGGTGCGGCTGGCCGGTTTCATGGGCGTCCCGTGTGCCTCGGCGGACCCGCCGGTGGTGAGGACGAGACCGAGGGCGGGGACGGTGGTGAGCAGGGCAAGGAGGGTCAGCAGCAGGGCGCGTGGTCGGCTCAGCGCCGTTGGTCGCCGGATCATCCGGTTGTCCCTTCGGGGATGTGGGGGTTCCTGGGCGGGCGGGAGCGACTATGGGAGCGCTCCCACGACTCAACCGGTGAAGCTAGCGCGGACCCGGCGGGCTGTAAACGTCTTGCGCACGGCACAAGCGGGAGAAGACGGCGAAGGGCCGCCACCGCGCACGGATGTGCGGGGTGGCGGCCCTTGCCGACGGGACGTCAGGCGCGGCTGGCTCAGCCGCGGATGAGGTTCCGCAGGACGTACTGCATGATGCCGCCGTTGCGGTAGTAGTCCGCCTCACCGGGGGTGTCGATGCGGACGACCGCGTCGAACTCGACACCGGTGTCGGTGGTCACCTTGACCGTGCGCGGCGTGGTGCCGTCGTTGAGCTCGGTGACGCCGGAGAAGGAGAAGGTCTCCTCACCGGTCAGACCGAGCGCGTCGGCCGAGCCGCCCTCCGGGAACTGCAGCGGCAGGACGCCCATGCCGATGAGGTTCGAGCGGTGGATGCGCTCGTACGACTCGGCGATGACGGCCTTGACGCCGAGCAGCGCGGTGCCCTTGGCCGCCCAGTCACGGGACGAACCCGAGCCGTACTCCTTGCCCGCCAGGATGACCAGCGGGGTGCCGGCGGCCTGGTAGTTCTGCGAGGCGTCGTAGATGAACGAGACGGGGCCGTCCGCCTGGGTGAAGTCGCGGGTGAAGCCGCCCTCGGTGCCCGGCGCGATCTGGTTGCGCAGGCGGATGTTGGCGAAGGTGCCGCGGATCATGACCTCGTGGTTGCCACGGCGCGAGCCGTAGGAGTTGAAGTCACGACGCTCGACGCCGTGCTCCGTGAGGTACTTGCCGGCCGGGGTGTCGGCCTTGATCGCACCGGCCGGGGAGATGTGGTCGGTGGTGACCGAGTCGCCGAGCTTGGCCAGCACGCGGGCGCCGGAGATGTCCTGGACCGGGGCCGGCTCCATCTCCATGCCCTCGAAGTACGGGGGCTTGCGCACGTAGGTCGACTGGGCGTCCCACTCGAAGGTGTTGCCGGTCGGGATCGACAGCGCCTGCCACTGGGCGTCGCCCGCGAAGACGTCCTGGTAGGACTTGTTGAACATGTCCTCGCCGATGGCGTTGGCGACGACGTCGTTGACCTCGGCCTCGGTCGGCCAGATGTCCTTCAGGTAGACCGGCTTGCCGTCCTGGTCGATGCCCAGGGCGTCCTTGGTGATGTCCACCTTCATGGAGCCGGCGAGGGCGTACGCGACGACCAGCGGCGGCGACGCCAGGTAGTTCATCTTGACGTCGGGGTTGATCCGGCCCTCGAAGTTGCGGTTGCCGGAGAGCACCGAGGTGACGGCCAGGTCGTGGTCGTTGACGGCCTTGGAGACCTCGTCCGGCAGCGGGCCGGAGTTGCCGATGCAGGTGGTGCAGCCGTAACCGACCAGGTTGAAACCGACCTTGTCGAGGTACGGCGTCAGACCGGCCTTGTCGAAGTAGTCGGTGACGACCTTCGAGCCCGGGGCGAGGGTGGTCTTGACCCACGGCTTGCGGGTCAGGCCCTTCTCGACCGCCTTCTTGGCCACCAGCGCGGCGGCGACCATGACGTACGGGTTCGAGGTGTTGGTGCAGGAGGTGATCGCGGCGACGGTGACGGCGCCGTGGTCGATCTCGTAGGTCGAACCGTCGGGGGCGGTGACGGTGACCGGCTTCGACGGTCCGCCGTTCGGCGTGTTCGCCGGGGCGTCGGAGGCCGGGAAGGACTCCTTGCTCGCCTCCATGTCGTCGGTGACGTAGTTGCGTACGTCCACGGCGAACTGCTGCGCGGCGTTCGCGAGGACGATGCGGTCCTGCGGACGCTTCGGGCCGGCGATCGACGGCACGACGGTTGCGAGGTCGAGCTCGAGCTTCTCGGAGAAGTCGGGCTCGGCCGCCGGGTCGAGCCAGAGACCCTGCTCCTTGGCGTACGCCTCGACCAGCGCGACCTGCTGCTCGCTGCGGCCGGTGAGCTTGAGGTAGTTCAGGGTCTCGTCGTCGATCGGGAAGATGGCGGCGGTGGAGCCGAACTCCGGCGACATGTTGCCGATGGTGGCGCGGTTGGCGAGGCTCGTGGCGGCCACACCCTCGCCGTAGAACTCGACGAACTTGCCGACGACGCCGTGCTTGCGCAGCATCTCGGTGATCGTGAGGACCAGGTCGGTGGCGGTCGTACCGGGCTTGAGCTCACCGGTCAGCTTGAAGCCGACGACGCGCGGGATGAGCATGGAGACCGGCTGGCCGAGCATCGCGGCCTCGGCCTCGATGCCGCCGACGCCCCAGCCGAGCACACCGAGGCCGTTGACCATGGTGGTGTGCGAGTCGGTGCCGACGAGGGTGTCCGGGTAGGCCTGGCCGCCTCGGACCATGACCGTACGGGCCAGGTGCTCGATGTTCACCTGGTGGACGATGCCGGTGCCGGGCGGGACGACCTTGAACTCGTCGAAGGCGGTCTGGCCCCAGCGCAGGAACTGGTAGCGCTCCTTGTTGCGGCCGTACTCCAGCTCGACGTTCTGGCCGAAGGCGTCCGCGGTGCCGAACTTGTCGGCGATGACGGAGTGGTCGATGACCAGCTCGGCCGGGGCCAGCGGGTTGATCTTCGCCGGGTCGCCGCCGAGCTCCTTGACGGCCTCACGCATGGTGGCGAGGTCGACGACACAGGGAACACCGGTGAAGTCCTGCATGATCACGCGGGCCGGTGTGAACTGGATCTCCTGGCTGGGCTGCGCCTGGGAGTCCCAGCCGCCGAGCGCCCGGATGTGGTCGGCGGTGATGTTCGCGCCGTCCTCGGTACGGAGCAGGTTCTCCAGCAGAACCTTGAGGCTGTAGGGGAGGCGCGCGGCGCCCTCGACCTTGTCCAGCCTGAAGATCTCGTAGGACTCGTCGCCCACGCGCAGCGTGCTGCGGGCGTCGAAGCTGTTCGCCGACACGACAGTCTCCTTCATCAATGTGCGCGTACTACCTCAATGCTGCCGCCACGGCTCCTCGCCGATCCGCTAAGGTAAGGCTTAGTTAGGTAACCCTTACCGACTGGCGGCTTGCGGTACGCCTTCGGCAGATATCTCGATGTCGAGATAACTCTAGTACATGACCGCTGAGGGTCACGCCCGGACACCCGCTGTCCTTGGACAGTGGAGTCAGTCGCACTGTCATCCAACCAAGGCGTTCGACAGCGAAGCCAGTCGTCAGCGCCCTCTTTGCCGGAGAACCTGGCCCCGTGAGGCAAACGCGCCGGGGGTGGTGGGGTGGGAAGAGTGGCGGCTCTGCAGGGGCGGGTCGCCGGTCTGCCTATGCTCAGGCCCCATGGCACTGGAATGGGAACAGATCATCGTCGACTCCGCCGACCCCGTCGCTCTCGGGCGCTGGTGGGCCGAGGCTCTCGGCTGGGTCGTGGTCGACGAATCCGAGGAGATCATCGAGATCCGGCCTGAGCCGGACCGGATGCCGGGCCTGCTCTTCGTACCCGTCCCCGAGGGCAAGACGTCGAAGAACAGGCTCCACCCCGACTTCCGTCCCGACGACCAGGAGGCCGAGGTCGCCCGGCTGCTCTCCCTCGGCGCCCGGCGCGTCGACACCGCGCCGGACGAGCAGCACTGGGTGACCCTCCTCGACCCGGAGGGCAACGAGTTCTGCGTCCTGAGCAGGCGCAAGAGCTGAGCGGGGACCGGGCAGTCGCCCGGGGCCCCGACGTCCGTAATCGACGTCCTTGATCGACGCCAGGAGTGGCGCACGCGCTCCGGGCGATCACACTTGCCGGTGCCCGGCCGCCGATCGCCGCCGACGACATCGGGGTGCCGCCCTCCGGGCCGCGTGCCCTTGTTCGCGCCTCGCTGGGCGTGCCTCTCGGCACGCGGCGCCCATGGGAACGGCTGAGCCGTGCGATCACCGTCCTGCCGGGCCGGTCGGTGGCGGACCCCCCGGCCGAAGCGGGCTTCTCCGCCCAGGCGCACATGAGCAGGACGTCCCGCGATCCGATCGTTCGCACGCCGGCGTCCCTGCGCCCCTCGGGCCGGCGGATATCGGGTTGACGGGCCCAGCGTGCCTTCGTTTGGCTCGCCGTATGCGAACCGAAGAAGCCCCCCTCGACGTTTCCCTGGTCCGCGCACTGCTCCACGACCAGTTCCCGCAGTGGGCCTCGCTCCCCGTCGAGCGGGTCGGCACCGCGGGCACCTCCAACACCATGTACCGGCTCGGCGACGACATGGTCGTACGGCTCCCCCGCACGGCCGGGTCCTCGGAAGACGTCGAGAAGGAGCACCGGTGGCTTCCGCGGCTCGCCCCTGCCCTTCCGGCCGCGGTCCCCGTACCGCTGGGCAGGGGCCGGCCCGCGGCCGGCTTCCCCTGGCAGTGGTCCGTCTACCGGTGGCTCGACGGTGAGACGCCGACCGTCGGGCGGATCGCGGAACCGGAGCGACTGGCGCTGGACCTGGCGGAGTTCGCCGCGGCGCTGCACGGGATCGACGCCGCGGGCGGCCCTCCTTCGTACCGCAGCGAACCACTCGCCGCGCGGGACGCCATCACCCGCGAGGCGATCGCGGACCTCGCCGGAGCCGTCGACACGGGCCGCGCCCTGACGGTGTGGGAGGCGGCCCTCGCGGCACCGGCGTGGCACGGGCCCGCCGTGTGGATCCACGCCGACCTGCAGCCGGGGAACCTGCTGCTGGACCGGGGCGGGCTCGGCGCCGTCATCGACTTCGGATGCCTGGGCCTCGGTGAACCCGCCGTCGACCTGCTGCCGGCCTGGTACGTGCTCCCGGCGGGGGCGCGGGACACCTTCCGCGACCGGCTGGGCGCCGACGACGCCACCTGGACGCGGGGTCGGGGCTGGGCCCTGTCGGTCGCTCTGATGGAGCTGCGGCACTACCGGGAGACGAATCCGGTGATGGCGACGATCGCGCGTCACGTCATCGGCGAGGTCCTGGGGACCTCTCACCCACGGAGGTAGGCCAGCACGGCCAGGACGCGGCGGTGGGTCTCGTCGGCCGGGGGCAGGTCCAGCTTGGCGAGGATGGAGCCGATGTGCTTGCCCACGGCCGCCTCGGAGACGACGAGTTGCCGGGCTATCGCGTTGTTGGACTTCCCCTCCGCGACCAGGCCGAGCACCTCCCGTTCGCGCGGGGTCAGACGCTCCAGCGGGTCGCGGCGACGGCGGATCAGCTGGCGCACCACCTCGGGGTCGACGACTGTTCCGCCCGCGGCGACGTCCTGCAGCGCGGCGTGGAACTCCTCGACCTGGCCCACCCTGTCCTTCAGCAGGTAGCCCACTCCGGCGCCGTCCCCCGAGTCGAGGAGCTCAGAGGCGTACGCGCGCTGGACGTACTGACTGAGGACCAGCACCGGCAGCGCCGGCCGCTCCGTACGGAGGCGGACCGCGGCCCGCATGCCCTCGTCCTGGAAACCGGGCGGCATCCGCACGTCGGTGACGACCACGTCCGGTGAGTGCTCGGCGACCGCGGCCTCCAGTGCGTCGGCGTCGCCGACCGCGGCGACCACCTCGTGGCCGAAGCGGCCCAGCAGCGCGATCAGCCCCTCGCGCAGCAGCACACTGTCCTCGGCCAGCACTACGCGAAGCGCTCGGTCCACTCGCAAGGGATCTCCACACGCAGCAGGGTCGGCCCACCGGGCGGGCTGGACACGGAGATTCTGCCACCGAGGACGGACACCCGGTCGGCGAGTCCGGTCAGTCCGGTGCCCCCACGGGCGTCGGCGCCGCCCCGGCCGTCGTCCCTCACCTCCAGGGTCAGCCGGCCCTCCTCGTGGCGGCCGGTCACCTCGGCGCGGTTCGCCCGGCTGTGCCTGCCCACGTTGGCGAGCGCCTCGCGGACCACGAAGTACGCGGCCGCCTCGACGGCTTCGGGGAGCCGCCCCGGCAGGTCGAGGGCGACGTCCACCGGGACGGCGGACCGGTCCGCCGCGTCGGTGACGGCGGCGTCGAGGCCGTGGTCGGCGAGGACCTTCGGGTGGATGCCCCGGATGAGCTCGCGCAGTTCCTCAAGGGCTCTGCCCGCCTCTTCGTGCGCCTTGGACAGCTGGTCGGCGAGCGGCCCGGGTGGGGCGTCGAGACGGGCGAGGCCCAGGGTCATGGTGAGGGCGACCAGTCGCTGCTGGGCCCCGTCGTGCAGGTCCCGCTCGATCCGGCGCCGTTCGGCCTCGAAGGCGTCCACCAACCGGAGCCGGGAGCGCACGAGTTCCGCCTCCCGCTCCCCCGGCTCCCCCGGCTCCTCCGGCGGGGCGACCAGCATCCGGGTGAGCTCGGCGCGGCCACAGGCCACGACGCCGAGCGCGTACGCGCCGACCGCGAGCAGCGGCACCCCCGCGGCCGCGGCGCCGAGCGCCTCCGGCCAGGACGTGGCGAGCCAGGTCTTCAGGACGCGTACCTCCTCGCCCCCGCCGACCGTCGCCATCAGTACCGGTGCGCCGATCAGCGACAGTGGTACGCCGAGCGCGAGCGCGGCCGCCAGCAGGTCCAACGGCCACAGCAGGGTCGCGAAGGCCAGCGTGTGACCGAGTTCCCGCCAGGTGGCGGGCTCCCGCAGCCGGGTGGCGACCCATGCCTTCAGCCCCGGCGCGGCAGGTTCGACGTGGGGTGTCGGGGCCGGTCTGCGGTCCACCAGCCGCAGCCGGCCGCGTTCCAGCGCGGCCACCGGCAGTCCGGCGAAGGCCAGCGCCGCGAGCAGCGGCAGCCCGATCAGGACCACCGCGAGCGTGCCGCCCACCACCACACCGAGGAGCAGCACGACCAGCACCACGATGCCGATCGGCGCACTGCTGAGCAGGTAACCGGCCGCCCGCCAGGGCCACGCGGAGAGCAGAAAGGCGGGTCGCGCCAGGGCCTGACGCAGGTTGAGGGGAGGCATGCGGTCACGGTAGGAGGCGGGCACTCCCCGCCGCCATCGGCCAGGGCGTAGGACGGTGGTATGGCCTGCCCCACCGCCCGACACGCCGGGAATGCATCCATTAACACCATTTGCAACTCCGCCTGTACGGACGCGCCCCGGTTGCCGGGCGCACGCGGATCGCCGAACATTGGAAACAGGCTGTGCGTACGGCCGGGCGTATGACGGGTCGTCACCCGAATGACCCACCTCGACGCGAGGGCATCTCATATGTGAGATAGCCTCCAGGGCATGGCAGACGACTACCTCGTACGTATCGGCAAGCTCATCCGTGACGCGCGTCAGCATCGCGGCTGGACACAGACGCAGCTTGCCGAAGCGCTCGGCACCAGCCAGAGCGCGGTCAACCGGATCGAGCGCGGCAATCAGAACATCAGCCTTGAGATGATCGCGCGCATCGGTGAAGCGCTCGACAGCGAGATCGTCTCCCTCGGCTACGCCGGACCGATGCATCTGCGGGTGGTCGGCGGCCGCCGGCTCTCCGGGTCCATCGACGTCAAGACGAGCAAGAACGCGTGCGTGGCGCTGCTGTGCGGTTCGCTGCTCAACAAGGGGCGCACGGTGCTGCGCCGCGTCGCCCGGATCGAAGAGGTCTACCGTCTGCTGGAGGTCCTGGGCTCCATCGGTGTGCGCACCCGCTGGATCAACGACGGCCGCGACCTGGAGATCGTGCCGCCGGCCGGACTCGACATGGCCGCCATGGACGTCGAGGCGGCCCGCAGGACCCGGTCCATCATCATGTTCCTCGGCCCGCTGCTGCACCGGATGGACAACTTCCGCCTGCCGTACGCCGGGGGCTGCGACCTCGGGACGCGGACCATCGAACCGCACATGATCGCGCTGCGCCGCTTCGGCCTCGACATCACGGCGACGGAGGGCATCTACCACGCGGTGGTGGACCGTTCGGTCTCCCCCGGCCGCCCGATCGTGCTCACCGAGCGCGGCGACACCGTGACCGAGAACGCGCTGCTGGCCGCCGCCCGCCACGACGGCGTCACCGTCATCCGCAACGCGTCCTCCAACTACATGGTCCAGGACCTGTGCTTCTTCCTGGAGGCGCTCGGCGTCAAGGTCGAGGGGGTCGGCTCGACGACGCTGACCGTCCACGGCGTGCCGAACATCGACGTCGACGTCGACTACTCCCCCTCCGAGGACCCGGTCGAGGCGATGAGCCTGCTGGCGGCCGCCGTCGTCACCGAGTCGGAGCTGACGATCCGCCGGGTGCCGATCGAGTTCCTCGAGATCGAGCTGTCCGTACTCGAGGAGATGGGCCTCGACCACGACCGCACTCCGGAGTACGCGGCGGACAACGGACGCACCCGGCTGATCGACCTGACGGTACGGCCCTCCAAACTGGAGGCGCCCATCGACAAGATCCACCCCATGCCGTTCCCCGGCCTGAACATCGACAACGTCCCGTTCTTCGCGGCGATCGCGGCCGTCGCCCAGGGCCAGACCCTGATCCACGACTGGGTCTACGACAACCGCGCGATCTACCTGACGGACCTCAACCGCCTCGGCGGCCGCCTGCAACTCCTCGACCCGCACCGGGTCCTGGTCGAGGGCCCGACCCGCTGGCGCGCCGCCGAGATGATGTGCCCGCCCGCCCTGCGACCGGCGGTGGTGGTGCTGCTGGCGATGATGGCGGCCGAGGGCACGTCCGTGCTGCGCAACGTCTACGTGATCAACAGGGGCTACGAGGACCTCGCCGAGCGGCTGAACTCGGTGGGCGCGCAGATCGAGATCTTCCGCGACATCTGATTGTGCGGTGGGGCGTGCGAAAGGCCGTCTAAGCTCGGTCTCATGGGCGAAGATCATGAGACCGAGCCGGTCTTCATCCGCTCGAGGTGGGGGACGAACCGATATGTCTACAACCCGGCCAACCCGGCGGGACTTGTCCTGATCGCCTTCTCGCTGCTGGTGGCGGGCGGGGTGATGTACGGCCTCCGGGACGGTTCGTCGTGGAGCGAGGGCGAACTGCACGACGCCGTGCATACGGCTGCCGCGAGCCTGGAGGCCCGTCCGCAGCTGATGGACGCCTACAGCGGCGGTTACCAGGAGTTGATCCGCCGGGAGATCGAAGCCGCCGGCGAGGGCCCTGAGTACGGAGGGGTGAACGTCGCACTCGAGGAGTACGTGGACGACGGTGCGGGGGCGCCGGCCGGGTCCCACTTCGAAGTGGGTGCCGATGACGTCGAGGATCTGTACTGCCTGCGCATCTCGCCGCCGGAACCGGAGACCGTCCTGTCGAGCGTGACCGTCCGCCTGTCGGTGTCGGTGACGGCGGGCCGATGCTGACGGCCGTCCGCCGCGGGCGCCGTTCCTGCCCGGCCCCCCGTCCGCACCGGCGGCACCTGGCGCGCCCCGTCGTACCTCCGCAGGAGGTCGCGGCGTGAGCGGCATCACGGCCCGGCCCATCAGCACCGCGCGGCTCGACCTCGTGCCGCTGCTCGTCGAGCACGCCGAGGAGATGGCGACGGTGCTGGACGACCCGGCGCTGCACACCTTCATCGGCGGCGCTCCGGAGACTCCGCAGGGCCTGCGCTCGCGCTACCGGCGGATGGTCGCGGGCTCCCCCGACCCCGCCGTCTCCTGGCTGAACTGGGTGGTCCTGCTCCGCGAGGATGCGTGCCTGGCGGGGACGGTGCAGGCGACGATCAGTGCCTCCGACCACGGGCCCGTCGCCGAGATCGCGTGGGTGGTGGGAACTCGGTGGCAGGGGCGCGGGATCGCCTCCGAGGCCGCCCGCGGGCTCGTCGCCGGGCTCCCTCGGCAGCATGTGGGGACCGTCGTCGCGCACATCCACCCCGAGCACCGGGCGTCCGCGGCTGTGGCCGCCGCCGCCGGGCTCGCCCCCACCGACGAATGGCACGAGGGTGAGCGCAGATGGCGGCGGAGCCTCGGACCGTGACGCCGTCCCGGTCCGCTCCCGGCGAGGAACGAGGGCACGGACCGGACGTACGCCGGTCCGTGCAGTCCTGTCATCGGGCCGCGCCGGGCTCGATGCCCCTGCCTCGTCGGCCGCCGCACCGCACGACGCGGTGCCCGGGGACGCGCCGCGATCGTCAGGAGTCGGCGGTGCGGCTCCCGGCGGCGAGTGCCGCGTCGGAGGCGAGGCCGCGGCACGCGTCGGCGGGCCCTCCGTCGGCGGCTTCCGGGCGAGCGGGATTGCACCACGGGCATACGATGTTGCCCATGGCGCAAGGAGACGAAGAGCTGGACAGCCTGGTCCGTAAACGGATTCGCGCTCTGCGGGTCGCGCAGGGCTGGTCACTGGAAGAACTGGCCACCCGCGCCCGGCTCAGCCAGTCCTCGCTGAGCCGCATCGAGAACGGGCAGCGCCGCCTCGCCCTGGACCAGCTCGTCACCCTTGCCCGCGCCCTGGACACCACCCTCGACCAGCTCGTGGAGACCGCGAGCGACGACGTGGTCAGCAGCCCGATGATCGACGCCGCCCACGGCCTGATGCGCTGGCCCATGAAGGGCGAACCCGGCATGACCGTCGTGCGCCAGCGGATGACCGAGCCGCCGCCCGACAATCCCGCCCGGATGCGGGCACACCCCGGCCGGGAATGGCTCGTCGTCCTGTCCGGCACCGCGATCCTGATGCTGGGCCACCGCCGCTTCCGCGTCGAGACCAACCAGGCCGCCGAATTCCCGACGATGATGCCGCACGCCATCGGTGCCGAGCGGGGACCGTGCGAGATCCTGGGCATCTTCGACCGCGACGCCCGCCGGGGACACCAGCGCGACGACGGCGACTCCGGGGCCCGCAGCGCCGCCGAGTGACACGTCGCCGAGCCGCCCGGCACGCCCGCCACGCAGGTGCGTCTTGCGCGCCCGGCAGCGCAACCTGCCATCGCCTTGCGTAAAACGAAAGAGTCCATGCCGCAGGGGCATGGCCGTCCTACGGTGGTGGCATGACCCAAGCACACCCGCACCTCCCCCACCACCCTCACCACGGCGCACCGCACAGCCACGACCAGCAGCAGGACGCCGACGGTCAGGCCGAGATCCTCGACCTGGACGCGGAGGTCCTCGCCGAGCACATCGCCGCCATCACCTCATGGCTGCCCCTGAAGACCGCCCCCCGCCATTTCGTCGACCTGGGCTGCGGCACGGGAACGGGCACCTTCGCCCTCCTCGACCGGTTCCCCGAGGCACACTTCACCGCCGTCGACGCCTCCCCCGTACACCTCCAGCGCCTGTCGGAGAAGGCGTGCGCACGGAACACGGGCGACCGCGGGCGCACCGTGCAGGCCGACCTCGACGCCGCCGAGTGGCCCGACCTCGGCACGCCGGACCTGGTGTGGGCCTCCGCCTCGATGCATCACATGGCCGACCCCGACCGCGCACTGCGCAAAGTCCACGACATGCTCGCGCCCGGCGGCCTGTTCGCCCTCGTCGAGCTGGCCGGCTTCCCCCGCTTCCTGCCGGAGAACGCACCTGCGGACCGGCCCGGTCTGGAAGACCGCTGCCACGCCGCGACCGACCGCTTCCACACCGAACACGTACCCCACCGCGGAGCTGACTGGGGACCGATGCTGACCGCCGCCGGATTCACCGTCGAGGGCGAGCGCACCATCGCCGTGAACATCGAGGGCTCGGGCAATGATGCCGTGGCCCGTTACGCCCTGGGCATCCTGACACGCATCCGCGGCGCCGCCGCCGAATCACTTTCGAGCGAGGACCTCGCCGCGCTCGACCGGCTGCTCGACACCCGCGGCCCCGACAGCGTCCTGCGCCGCGACGACCTCTCGGTACGCACCGAGCGCACCGTCTGGGCCGCTCGCCGCAGCTGACACACTCCGCGCCACCGGTGATCCGAACAGCACGCCCGACCCGCGCGTCGCCCCCACCGGGTTCGGCTGCGTCGCGAACGGCCGATCGCGTAGGGAGACACGATGAAGGCCTTCGGTACCTCACCGACCTCCGGACGAACGAGGTCGCGTGGCGGGCCCCGGCCTGACGCGCGGCCTCTTCGGTGGCATGAGGATTCCGTCATCGGTGCGGCACGGGTACGCCTGCCGAGCGGAGTTTGGTCTCGGTGAGCGCGGTCAGCCGGGCCGCGACCGGTGCCTGGTCCTCGCGGTGGTTGTTGATCAGCTTGTACTGGGCCGAGGCCTCGGCCCATGCCCGCAGGCTGGCTTGATCCCCCAGCAGCGCGGGGTTGGCGAGGTAGCGATCGGCCATGGCCGTCGCGAGTTCCTCGATCCTCGGGTCGTCCGGCTCCCAGGTCTCCGCCTCCCAGCCTCGCTTGCACAGGCCGACGTACTCGGGGTCGTCCAGCCCGTGTTCGAGCTGCGCCAGGAAGCCGTCGAAACCCTCCGGCACCAGTGCCCGGGCCAGCACCAGGGCCTCGCGTTGCGCGGCCACGTAGTCGGGGCTGAAGCCGAGGCCGGGCATCCGGTCCAGGACCGCGCAGGCACGATCGGGCAGCAGGACCCGGTCGCCGTCGGCCAGCCGGTGCAGCGTGTCGCGGCGGGCGACGAGCTCATCGATGCGTTCGGTGAGCTGCCGTTCGACGTCGACGAGCGCGGCGCCGAACTGCGCGGCGTCGGCGTCGAGCATGGGCCCGATCTCGGCCAGCGGCACGCCCGCGGCGGCCAGCGTCCGTACCTGCACCAGCTGCAGCAGCTCGCCGGATCCGTACCGCCGATAGCCGGAGCTGTCACGTTCCGGCTCCGCGACCAGGCCGAGCTTGTGGTAGTGCCGCACCGTCTTCACCGTGACGCCGACGAACGACGCCGCCTGCCCGATCGTGACCCCGTTCCTCATCGGCCCAGCCTGCCGCAGAACACCGCGTCGACGAAACGCTGCTGGGCGGTCAGGAACGCCGGTGCTGTCGACAGGTCGGCGTCGTCGACCCAGGTCAGTCCGGCGGTCAGGGTCCTGCTGCCGTCGGGGGTTCCGTACATCAGCGCCGCCGAGCCCATGGTGGCGCCGTTGTGGTGGTAGACGGTTCCGCCTTCCGTCTCCTGTGCGAACACTCCCAGGCCGTAGCCGGCCGTCGCCTCCGGCGTGCGCATCTCGGCGAGCAGTTCGGCCGGCAGGAGCCTGCCGCCCATCAGCGCGGAGAAGTACGTGTGCAGATCCCCGGTTGTCGAGATCATGTCGCCGCCGGCTCCGACCCAGGACGGGTTCTGACGGGTGACATCGACCGTCCGCTCCTGCCCGGCGTCCTTGTAGCGGTAGTAGCCGTGGTTGTGCGGCTCGGGGATCTCCGGCGAGGCGCCCGGCGCCACGGTGCCGGTCATCCCCAGCGGCCCCAGGAGCAGCCGCTGCAACTCCTCGGCGAACGGACGGCCGGTGACCTTCTCGATCACCAGTCGGGCCAGCACGTAGTTGGTATTGGCGTAGCTCCAGCCCGTACCCGGCGCGAACCGCGTCGGCTTGGACAACGACAGCCGTACCAGCTCCTCGGGCAGGTAGGTCCTGAACCGGTTGTCCACCCACTCCTTGCCCTGCCAGGGGACCCCCGGAACGATCGTCCCGTCCTCGTAGAGCTCGCCGGTGTGGTTGAAGATCCCGCTGGTGTGCTGCAGCAGCATCCGCACCGTGATCCGCCGGTCGAGACCGAACTCGGGCAGGTAGTCGTGGGCCGGGGCGTCCAGGCGGATCCTGCCCTCGGCCACCAGCAGGAGCGCCGAGGTGGCGACGAAGTTCTTGGTGCTGCTGCCGATGCGGAAGTGACCGTTCGTCAGCGGCACGGCGCTCCGGCCCAGCTCGCGCAGACCGGCACTGCCGACCCACTCGCCCTGCTCGTCGTTCACCCGGACCTGGATCCCTACGAATCCGGACTCGGCCAACTCCCGGAGGGTCTGCCGGAGTTCCGTACGATCCTGTCCCTGGCCGGAAAGGTCGGTGGACATGTTGCTCCTTCACATCGGTTGTACCCGGGTCGGCGTCGTGCCGATGCGATGAGCCTCCACCCTGCCCCAGGGTCAACCTCAACTGTGATCCGGCCCACAGTCATGCCCTGCGGTCGCGACGACGGACGGCCGAACGTGCGGGCAACCGCCATGGCCCGTCAGCCGATTGTGGTCGCGGAGCCCATATACCGGGCCGTCACCTCGCCCTAACCTCCCGGCAACCTGACGCGGCGCCACAGGAGCGGTGGCTCCGCCGTCATCCCCCACACTCCCCTGGGAGGGCCCATGAGATCGTCGCCCGTCGGCCGGTTTCTCCGGCTGACCACGCTGCTGCTTCTGACAGGTGCCGCACAGGTACTCCCCACGACCGGCCCCGCGACGGCGGCCACGGACACCGCCACCGTGGCCGCCCCCGTGCCCGTGCCGGGCGAGCTCCGGCAGCACGACATCAGCGGCGTCTACAGCGCCGGCATCTCGTCCGGCGGCTACATGGCGACCCAGCTGCATGTGGCGTACTCCGGGACGTTCGACGGGTCGGCGGCATTCGCGTCCGGCCCCAACTACTGCGCGCAGAACAACCTGAACAAGGCCCTGCTCGCCTGCATGGACACCGTGCAGGGGCTCGAGCTCGACAAACTCGAACAGACGACGCGGGACTGGTCGGCCGCCGGCCTCATCGACCCGGTGGCCAATCTCGCCGGTGACCCGGTCTACGTGTTCAGCGGCTCGAACGACTCCACGGTCAAACGTCCGGTGGCCGACGCGCTGGCCGCGTACTACGGACGATTCGGTGCCGAGGTCCTCTACAACCGGAGCACCCCGGCCGGGCACGCCTGGATCAGTCCGCTCGGTCCGAACTCCTGCACGGTCACGCGGACGCCCTGGATCAACGACTGCGGCTTCGACGCGGAGCGCGACCTCCTCGGCCATCTGCTCGGCCCGGTCGGCACCCCGGCCGGCAGCCCCGGCGGCACGCTGACGCAGTTCGACCAGAACCGGTACGCACCGGGCGGGCAGGCCGGGCCGATCTCCATGGACGAGAAGGGCTTCGTCTACGTCCCGAGGAGCTGCGCGGACGGCGCGACGTGCAGCCTCGTGGTGGCGCTGCACGGCTGCAAGCAGGGGTACTCCTACCAGGGATTCGGCACGCGGTTCATCGACAACGCCCACCTCAACGAGCACGCCGACACCAACGGCCTGATCGTGCTCTACCCGCAGGCGGTCGCGACCACCACGCTCGACAATCCCAACGGCTGCTGGAACTGGTGGGGCTACCAGGGCGATTCCGCCTACGCCCGGCACGGCGGCAGGCAGATCGAGACGATCATGGCGATGGTGGACGCCCTCGGCGGCGGGACGGCACCGCCTCCCGCCGGGCACAGGCTGACGCTCGCGAGCACGGATGCTCAGGACGGCTACGTCAAGGCCGCGGCCGACGGCTCCGGCGCGGCGGTCGGCACCCTCGAGGACTCGTACGGCCTCGCGGTGGGCCGCGGCAGTGACGGCAGGTTCAACCGGTCGTTGCTGTCGTTCGACACGTCGCGCATCCCGGCGGACAAGGAGGTCACTCGCGCCTTCGTGACGGTGACCCGCAGCAGCTCCTCCGGTGACCCGTGGGCCTCTCCGCCGGGCAATCGGCTGCTGGTCGACGTGCAGCGCGGGTGTCTCGGTGGCTGTGCGGTGGAACCCGCCGACTGGTCCGCCGAAACCACCGCGGCGGGGGCCGCCGCGATCGCCGCCTTCTCCACCGGCAGCGCGGACTCCGGGGACCTGTCGGCGACCGGGCTCGCCGCGATCGACAGGAACGGTGTCACGCAGTTCCGGCTCCGCTTCGAGGCCGACCAGACGACGAACGCCTATCTGTTCCTGAACAGGGACGAGTCGGCGACTTTGACGGTGGAGTACGGGGAGGAGGCGTCACTCTCGGGATGAGTTGGGCGACGCCCGTCCCGTCCCTTCCCGTCCTGTCCCGTCTCCTCTCGTCTCCTCTCGTCTCCTCTCCGAGCGGGCCGGTCCCGGGAAGGCACGGGACCGGCCGTCGTGCCGACCGCGACCGGAATCAGGAGCCTCAGGACCGGAACCGCTCGTCCTCCCCCTCGTACCCCGTGCTGAAGTGGACCGGCCCGGGAGCGGACGCGGCGTGGAACACCGCGCCCGTCCCCGGCGATCCTGCGTCAACGCCCGGTGCCGACAGGTCGATCCGGGTGGGCAGCAGCTCCAGGAGGTCCTCGCCCGCCCGGTCGAAATCCTCGCCGAACAGGATCAGGTGAATGCCGAGGCGTGCGCCGGATTCCGCGACCTGCCGCAGGGCGGTACGCAGTTCCGGCACCAGTGCCATGATCCGGGGGAAGTCCTCCACGGCCACCACGAGGCGCGGCAGCCGGGGCAGGAAGGACCGCTTGGCGGCCTCTTGCTCCAGCACTCCGATGTCGTGGTAGCCGGTGGCCCTCTCCAGCACCTCCCGGCGCCGTTCGATCTCCCGCAGGAGTCTCGCGCACAGTGCCAGGGCTCCTGTGCCTTCGTGCCCGGAGTCGTCGCGCATGCCGAGGAAGGACGAGCCGCTGACGCGGTCGATGAACTGCTCGAGACCGCTTCGGCCGTCGAAGTCGGCGAGGAGCAGCTCGATGCCGGTGAGCGCCTGCCGTGTCAACTGCTCCAGCACACGGCGCAGAAGTTCCCTGCGTGCGCGGGCCGGACCTCCGCGGCCCAGCAGATGGGGGCCCTGACCGCCTCGGTGTTCGCTCTCCAGAGCCAGCCGCACCGGGTTCAGCTCGGTGTCGAACCCGAGGACGACCGTCAGCGGGTGACGCCCCGGATCCCCCTCCAGGGCCAGGGAGTCGAGTGCCTGGAGCAGCACGCCCGCGGTGGGCCGGCGGGCAGGGTCCGGTTGCAGGCAGGCGCGGAGGATGCCCACGAACGCGGGCTCGAGCCGCCCCTTCACCGCCGCGAGGGCGTCGGGAACACTGCCTTCGTAGTCGGGGCCCGTCGCCGCCGCGACCAGGACGCAGCCGAGCGCGTACACATCGGCTTCGGGCGACGGTGCGTCCACGCCGTCGGTCATTTCCGGGGCCCGGTAGGCGGAGTGCTGCCGATGACGGGACCGGTGCGGGCTGGGCCGGCCGTCCAGTGACGCCGTCATCCAGCCGGTGATCAGGGCGTCGCGTCCCGCGATCAGCACGCTTCTGGGTGTCAGGGACCCGTGGGTCAGTCGCGCCTCGTGCGCCCGGGTGAGAGCTCCGGCGAGCTGGCGGGCCACGGCGAGCAGCCCGGCATGGTGCAGCAGCCCGTGGTGCCGCGTGAAGCCCACCAGGTTCGGGGCCGGCTCGGAGGTGCCGTCGAGTGCGCACTCGACGGCGAGCCACGGCCGTTCCACGCTGACGTCCCAGGCGGTCAGCCGGGGCGCGTGGACGCCGTCCATGCGCTTGAGCGCGGCGACCTCTCTGGTCACGAGGTCCTCGGCGTGGGGCCGGCCGGGCATGCGGATGACCAGTACGCGGCCCTCGCCGTCGTGTGCGAGGAACATGCCGATGCTCGACCAGCCTCCTTCGTGTTCGGCGAACACGTCGTACGGCGGGGCGCCCCGTCCGCCGAACCGCGGATCCATGACCGTCAGCCGACGCCAGTCCGTCAGCTCCGGGTCCAGCTCGAAACCGGGGGGAAGCTCCCGCAGTTCCTCGCCGGGACGGGGCGGCGGCGCCGCCGGCTCGGAGGGTTCGGGAGACGAGACGCCCAGTCTGCGCTTGAGTGTGTCGTCCACCCAGCCGAACGGCTGCCGCGCTCCGGACCGCACCCGGTCCGCTCCCTCGGGGTGCGGCAGCCATGCGGGAAACCCGGCCGGGGAGCCGGCGAGATCACCGAGGTGTGCCGTCACCGCACGCGTGGTGCGCATCAGTTCGGGCGGCGGCACGGTGCCCAGCAGGATCTGGCGGGTCTCTTCCGCGAAGTCGAAGGTCTTCTGGTGCGGGAGGCACTCCGTTTCGTCGGCGCCGTGCATGAGCCCGCCGAGGAAGACCTCCGCCAGGTGGGACGTGTCGACCGGCGGCGTCATGGCGTGCTGGACGAGCCGCATCACCGGCACGGGAACCGGTGCCACGGCGGCCAGGTGCGCCGCGAGGCGGTAGGCCTCCGGGGAGGCCGTGTCCCGGAACCGCAGGACCACCTGCTCCGCGTCGGACGGCCGGCCCCGGTGAGAGCCGTACGTGCCGGTGCCGGTGGCGGTGGCCGGGAAGGCGAGCAGAGGCAGCACGGCGCTGTCCCCGGGGGAACCGATGAGCCGGGCCCAGGTGCCCACGCTGTCGTCGTCCGTGGTGAGCACCGGGACGGGCACCCCTTCGTAGGGGGCCAGTTCGGCGGGGAGCACCGGATCCTCGATGTCCCAGGACCGGTTGGCCGCGCCTCTGCGCCGTGTCGTCACCTTCCACTGCCGGACGTCGATGCCCGTGCCCGCCCACAGCCGCCGGGGAAGCGCGTGCACCAACGCCGTGGGCCCCGCGGACGCGGCCCTCAGCAGGGCGTCGTGCATGGATCCGTCCCGCCATGCGCGGCCCACCCCGTCGCTCACGACGAGCAGCAGCGTGTTGCCCGACGGATCGAGCACCGTGGACATCGGCAGGGTCGCGTCGCCGGAGTCGTACGGACGGCCGCTCAGCCGGGGGGCCTCTTCGCCGCGGGTGTCGAGGCCGTGGACACGTACATGGCGGAAGGCGCCACAGCGCTGCAGCAGCCCGAGCAGTTCTCCGGCGAGCCGCTGCCAGAGCAGCATCGAGACGCCGTCGTCGACGAGGACCGCCAGGTCGAGCCACTTGGTCGTCGCCGGGCGGAGCACGACTTCGGGAAGGCCGGTCTCCGCCATGGCCGTGACCGTGGCGTCGATGTCGACCTCGGTGCGCAGGGCGTCGGGACGCAGCTGTTTCAGGGGGCGCAGGGCCCGTCCGAGGCGGAGCTCCTCACCACCAAGCGCCTTGACTCCCGGGGCGCGTACGGCCATGGCCGCCCGGTCGGAGTGGGCGTCCCTGCGGCGGGCCGCCGGGGCGGCGTGGAGGCCGGTTCCGGTCGTCTCCCGGGGAGTCGGGCCGTCATCGGTGTCCGGGGCGGTCGTCTGCTGCCGGTCCTCGTCGGACGGCCGGGGGGCGGCCACGGCGGGGGCGGCCTCGTCCCGCCGGACGGTCGCCCGGTTGCTCGGCCCGGCCGCGGCGGCCACCCGCGCCAGCGCCGTGGCGGCCGCCGGGGGCAGGCGGCCCGCCAGCCACAGGGCGTCGAGGAGTTCTTCGGCGTCGAGGGGCTCGCCGTCGCCGGACAGGACGGTGCGGACCCTTCGCAGCACGGGCCCGTCGCTCACAGGGTTCTGCCGAGGCGGTGCAGTACGGCGTCCAGCAGGCCGTCCGCGTCGAGTTCGACGCCCCCGCGACGCAGGAAGACGGCGTTGAGCAGTTGGTCCGTCGCGAGTTCGCCACGTGCCCGGCGGGCGAGGAAGGCGCGCATCAGGTCGTCGACGCCGTCCGTGCCGTCGTCGCCGTTCGCGTCCAGGTGGGCGGAGACGATGGCACGCAGCCGTTCCTCGTCCGGTTCCGGGAGGTCCAGCCGGACACACCGGCGGAGGAAGGCGGGCGGGAAGTCGCGTTCGCCGTTGCTCGTGATCACGACGACGGGGAACTCGGAACACCGGACCTGGCCACGGACGACGTCCGTCCATGCGTCGGGGTCGGCGGTCATCACGGTCACGGTGCTGTGCTCCTCGGGAAGCCGCGCCAGTTCCGGGATTTCGAACTCGCCCTCCTCGAAGACGTTGAGCAGGTCGTTCGGCAGGTCTACATCGCCCTTGTCGAGTTCGTCCACGAGGAGCACCCGTGGGGACTTCGACGGCACCAGTGCGGTGCCGAGGGGGCCGAGGCGCACGTACGAGCCGATGCCCGGTTCCTCCGCCGGGGCGTCCGTGTGCCCTTGCGGATCGCGTCTCATGTTCGTCTCGCGGAGCCGGCCGATCGCGTCGTAGCGGTAGAGCGCTTCCTGGAGGGTGGTCCGGCTGTTGACCGGCCAGTGCAGGACGCGGCCCAGGGAGAGTTCATGGGCCAGGGCGTGGGCGAGGGAGGACTTTCCCGTCCCGGGGTGCCCGGTCACCAGCAGCGGTCTGCGCAGCAGCAGCGCGGCGTTGACGACGTCCGCCTCCTGGTGGCCGATCAGGTACGGGCGGTGGCGCCGGACGCCGCCCGTCTCCGGTGCCCCGAAGCGCCGCCACGGCGGCGCCTCGGGGAAGGCGACGCTTCTGGCCCGGCCGTCGCCCTTGAACAGCCGCCAGTCGGCGTGCTGCCCGTCGTCGGTCGCGCCGTGGTGCCCTCCGGGGGCCTGGGCCGTCATCGGATGTCCGCTCCTTGTCGTGGATCGTGCGTCGGTCGGGCGTCGGCTGTCATGGCGGGTCCGCGAGGTGCAGCGGACCGGGCAGCGGCAGTTCGGCGTCGTGCCAGACGAGGGCGGGTCTCGCCGCCGAGGGGTCCGCCCCGGCGCCGTACACGACCGATCTGAAGTTCTGGAGCCGTTGCGGGAGCTTGTCCAGCGGGCCGGTGGGGTCGAGATCGTCCATGCGGGCCGCGTCGTCGTGCGAGGCGGCGGCCCTGTCCCACAGGACGACGGGGACGCCCATGGCCAGGCACACGGGCAGCAGCGGGGCACGCTGCCGCGGCGGGCCGTGGAGCACGACCCGTGCGGTGTCGTGGTGCTCCTTCTTCAGCAGTTCGTAGAGGCGATGGACGTCGGTGGACGGCTCGGAGACCACGAGGGCACGGGGGTCCTCCGCAGCCCATCGCCGCCGCATCTCGCCGGCTGCGGTCGGGATGCGGCCGGTGAGTTCCGGGCAGCGGAGGGCCACCTGGTAACGGCTGCCCAGAGCCATGCCGAGCCCGGTGACGTCCGGGAAGACGTTCTGGAGTTCACCGAGCTCCGGCAGGATGTCCCCGAGTTCGTTGCCTGTCTCCCAGCCGTCCACGGGGAGCTCGAGATCCGCGGGACCGACGACGACGTCCACCTGGGAGGGAGCCGGCTCGTCACCCACCCTGCTGCCTTCGGCGGTTCTGCGTATGAGCCGGCCGATCTCCTCCGGTGGCAGGGGTTCCTTGGGAACGGCCACGCTCACACGCGTGCCGTCCTTGTGGCTGAGCCACAGCTCGCACAGGAACTGCCCCGGCCGGTCGGGGCCGGCGGCCGCGAGGCGGGTGACGATCCTGGCCACGGCGGAGGGCCGGTGAGCCGCCCACGCCTCGGCGTCCGCGCGTCGTTCCCCGAGGGCCGACGGGCTGATGCCCAGACGCCGGGCCACCCGGTCGCACCAGGATCGCAGTTCCTCGCGGCTCCGGGCACCGGCTGTGGCCGCGGCCGTGAACTCGGCCAGTCTGAGCAGCGCCGGGACGGGAGTGGAACGTGCCGGGCCACCGCGTCCGTCGGGGTAGTCCTCGAGGGCGAGGACGACCGTGTCGACGTCCGCCTCGGTCAGTCGCGAGGCGTGCGCCAGCGGGGCCGGGAGGGTCAGGAACCGGAGCGCCTCCCTCGCGGCGCGGGCGATCAGGCCGGGGTCGGCCACGACGACCGCGCGCAGGGCCGTGAGGAGCTGCCGGTGTTCGGTGAAGGACAGCAGCCGGACCTGGCCCTCGATGCGTCCGAGTGCCAGCAGGCGGCTCAGCGCACCGCGGCAGAACGTGTCGCGCTCCGCGACAGGGGCCAGCGACTCGGAGAGGGTGGCCAGGGCGCGGTCCTCGGTCAGCAGCACGGCCGCGAGCTCCTCCAGCGAGGGAGTCGGCGCCCCGCCGCCGCTCGGCGGTTCACAGCCGAGGTGGGCGGCGAGATCCCGGCAGTGGTCGGCACGCCTGACCGGATCGTCCAGCAGCGTGCGCAGCAGTGGCAGCACCGCCTGCACGGACGCCTCGTTCGCGCCGCTGCCGATGGGCCCGTTGCGCCGCACGACCTCGCATTCGTCGACGACGTCCGCGGCACCGGCGCGCGCCAGTTCGTCCCGTACCGTCTGCCAGGGCACCGCCCAGCCCCGCCGCACCGTCTCCTGCGCCCGGAGCGCCGCCGCGTCCGGCATCACCTGCGCGACGACCAGCCCGGCGACGGTGGAGTCGGACCGCACCCACAGCGGGCCCCCGCTGTAGCCGGGCCCGATGGCGGCACCCGTCAGGGCGCCGTCGAGATAGCAGCAGCCGTCGTCCTGGTACCCGGCCACGGTGTCGGCGTAGGTGATGCCCGCCCCGCCGCCGTGCCAGGCCCGCAGCTCCATCCCTTCGGCCATCTCCCGCCACACCACGGGCCTGGTCCAGTCGGGGGCGGGCTCCTCGAGGTCCAGCACGGCCAGGTCGCCGTCCCACACGATGCTGTCCGGCCGTCGCTGGGGCGGCAGCCACAGCGACAGGCGGGCGGTTCCCCTGCCTCTGGCGGCCTCGGCCCCGTAGAAGGCGATGCTGAACGCCCGGTCGTCGTCGGGCTGTTCCGCGTTCAGCAACTGCCGCCCCATGGCGTCGTTCACCACATGCGCACAGGTGAGGAGACGGCTGGGAGAGAGCAGCACCGCGGCGCCCGCGGCCCTGGAGTCGCCCTCGCGCAGCAGTGCCGTCTGCGAGCCGGGCGTCGCCCGGCGGTGGAACCATCCCATCCCTACGCCCTGGGGGCTTCGCCGGTGCTCTGGTTCCAGGTCGCGCTGACGGTCATCGTCGCCTGGCCGTTGGCCCCGACGATGCCGAGCTTGAAGTCCTGGCCGATCTGGATGCCGAACTCGACCGTGAGTTCCTGCGGCGGGTTGTCGGTGCCCGTGACGGCGGAGTGCACCTCTTCGAGCAGTGGCCCGAGGGGACGCAGCGCGGTCCGCAGGACGTCCTGGGCGAGCGTTGCGGCTCGCCCGCCGCGGGCGACGGGGGTGGCGGTGCCGAAGCCGTCGGGCAGGTCGGGCTCCGCCACGGCGTCCACGGGAACGGCGAGCGGCGCCGGCTCTCCGGCGTCGGCCAGCTCCACACGTAACGCCGCGCCGCCGAGGTCGAGTTCAAGGTATTCGGGCATGCCCCGCATTCTGCACGAACACCGAGGCCCGGTGCGTCGAATGGTGCAAGTACGGCCTCGTTCCCGGTCCTGTCCGGCGGCGTCCGGGCCGGGGGCGCCGGTGCGCGGCGGGCCGGTGTCCGACCGGGAGGCTACGTCGCCACCCGGCCCCTGTCGGACCGGGACGCTACGTTGCCGCCCATGACGAATTTCGTACTGGTGGCGGGCGCGTGGCTCGGAGCATGGGCATGGGACGAGGTGGCTCGGGAGCTGCGCGCCGCCGGACACGGGGTGCATCCGGTGACGCTCTCCGGGCCGGCCGACCGGCAGGGTGTGCCGGCCGGGCAGCAGACGCACGTACAGGACATCGTCGACGCTGTGCGGCAGCGGGATCTGCGTGACGTCGTGCTCGTCGGGCACAGCTACTCCGGCATCCCGGTCGGCCAGGCCGCCGAGCGGATCGGCGACCGGCTCGCCCGCGTGGTCTTCGTCGACTCGGAGGTGCCGGTCGACGGGGAGTCCTTCGCCTCCGGCTTCTGGCAGGGCAGCGCCGTGCTGGAGGCGGCGATCGACGCGAACGGCGGCTTCTGGGCGACGCCGACCGCCCCCGACTGCGCGGGTCAGGGCATGACCGACGAGCAGATCGCGCGGTTCGTGGCCGGCTCGACGCCGCACCCCGGTGCCACTCTGACCGAACCGGCCGTACTGGCGCGCCCGCTCGGCGGGCTTCCGGCAACGTACGTCAAGTGTCTGCTCGACGGCGCCGAGCCGAACGGCACCGTGGCCCGGCTGCTGGCGGGTGGGCACTGGCGGCTGGTCGAGATGGACACGGGGCACTGGCCGATGTTCTCCGAGCCGCGGGAGCTCGCCCGGATCCTGCGCCGGGCGGCCCTGCCGCAACCGTCCGGAGCGACCGGCTGAGACACGGAAATTGTGTATTGACCGGCCGCGGAGAGAGGCGTTCCATGGACATAAAGGACACATAAGGCTGCTGGTAGGAGGCGGCGTCCACCATGACCACGCACGCAGACATCGAGCAACACCCGGACCTGGCCGAGATGCGGTCCCGCTTCGAGCGGGCGACCAGCACTCCGCGCGCCCAGGCGATCGAGACTTTGGCCCTCGTCACGGGCCTCTACCTGGCGGCCTCGCCTTGGATCGCCGGCTTCAGCGGGCTGACCAACCTGGCCATCTGCAACCTGATCACCGGCATCGCGTTCGCCCTGTGCATGGGCGGGTTCAGCTCCGCGTACGAGCGCACCCACGCCATGGCATGGACAGCGTGCGCCATCGGCGCATGGACGATCATTTCCCCCTGGGTCGTTGCCGGTGAGATGGACACGACTCGCAGCGTCGTCAACAACGTCATCGTCGGTGCGGTCGCGCTGCTCTGCGGCCTGGCCATGGCAGCCGCGGCCGGCAAGCGGAGCGGAGGCGGCCGCAGGCGCGGTCCCGGCCCGAGCCCCATCAGCTGACCGCCGGACGTCCGGTCGAGACAAAGGCCCCGGCGAAGGAGCACCGGGGCCTTCCCCCTGCCCGTACGGCGCGAGTTGATCAGGCGCCTCGGCGCGGGTGGATCAGGTGGCGCGGGCGGATCAGGCGTCGGGGGGCGGGGCGACGCCGCCCTTGAGACGTTCCAGGTCGGAAGGGCGGACCTGGATGGCCAGCAGTGCGATCAGCGCGGCCAGCACGGCGAAGATCGCGGCCATGACGAAGGCGGCGGAGACGCCGGCCGTGAGCACCTGGTCGCCCCAGGGCGGTGGAAGTTCACCGGTGCGCCGGAAGGCGAGCCGTTCGGCCGGGGTGGCCTCCGCCATGAAGCGCGGGATCCGGTCCCGCGCCTCGTTGGTGCTCGCGGTGCCGAAGACCGTGACCAGGATCGACAGACCGAGCGCGCCGCCGACCTGCTGCGTGGCGTTCAGCAGTCCGGACGCCGCACCCGACTCGTGCACCGGGACGTTCGACAGCGCCATCAGCGTCAGGGAGACGAACTGCATGCCCATCCCGAGGCTGAAGACCAGCATCGGTCCCAGAATGCTGCCCGCGTAGGTGGAGTCGATGTCGGTCAGGGTCAGCCACGCCAGTCCGACGGCGGCCAGGACGGCGCCGGCCACCATGAACGGCTTGGGGCCGTACTTCGGCAGCAGCTGGGCGGCCAGGCCCGCGCCGATCGCGATGACCGCGCTGACCGGGAGGAAGGCGAGCCCCGCACCGAGCGGGCCGAAGCCGAGCACGTTCTGGACGAAGAGGGTCAGGAAGAAGAACATGCCGAACATCGCCGCGGCGAGCGCCAGCATCATGCCGTACGTGCCCGCGCGGTTGCGGTCGGCGAACATGTGCAGTGGTGTGATCGGCTGCCGGGAGCGCCGCTCGACCATGAAGAAGGCGCAGAGCAGCACGAGTGCGGCTGCGAACGAGGCCAGGGTGTACGCGTCGCGCCAGCCTTCCTGGGCGGCGCGGATGAATCCGTAGACCAGCGCGGCCATGCCGAGGGTGGAGGTCAGGGCGCCGGTGAGGTCGAACCGGCCGGGGTGGCGCTGCGACTCCTTGATCCAGCGGGGTGCGGCGAAGGCGATGAGCAGACCGATCGGCACATTGACGAACAGCACCCATCGCCAGTCGAGCCACTCGACGAGCATGCCGCCGGCGAGCAGCCCGATGGCGCCACCGCCCGCCGACACGGCCGCGAACACGCCGAAGGCCCGGTTGCGTTCCGGTCCCTCCGTGAACGTGGTGGTGATCAGTGCCAGGGAGGTCGGCGAGGCGATGGCGCCGCCGACACCCTGAAGGGCGCGTGCGGCCAGCAGCTGGCCGGCGTTCTGGGCGAGCCCGCCGAGCAGGGAGGCCAGCACGAAGAGCAGTACGCCGAAGACGAAGACCCGCCGTCTGCCCAGGATGTCGCCGGCCCGCCCGCCGAGCAGCAGCAGGCCGCCGAAGGTGAGGGTGTAGGCATTGACCACCCAGGACAGGGTGGTGGTGGAGAACTCCAGCGAGTTCTGGATGTGCGGCAGTGCGATGTTCACGATGGTGATGTCGAGAACCACCATCAGCTGGCACGAGGCGATGACGAGGAGGGCCATCCCGTTCCCTCCGCCCCGGTCCGGGACGGAGGTCTGCACTGCGGGTTTCGGCTGCGGGGTCGTCATGGCGCATCGTGCCTCGAGGAGGATCCCCTGCACGGGTCGTGGAGGGGGCGGTCCACTGTTCGACGTTAAGCCCGCCGGGTGAGGCGTCACCAGTCGATCAAGCGGTGGCCGACCGGTTCACGGCAGGACCGCCACCCCGTCGATTTCGACCAGGCACTGCTCGTCCCAGAACCGTACGACCCCGATGACCGCCATCGCCGGGTAGTCGCGGCCCGCCAGCCGGCGCCAGATGCGGCCCAGTTCGGCCGCGTGCGCGCGGTAGTCGGCGACGTCGGTGGTGTAGACGGTGACGCGGGCGAGCTCCCGCGGGGTGCCGTCGGCCGCCGCGAGGGCGGCGAGGAGGTTGGTCAGGGCGGTCTCGAACTGCTCGGGAAGCGTCTCGCCGACGACTTTTCCGTCCGTGTCGAGCGCGGTCTGGCCGGCGAGGAAGACCATGCGGGTCCCGGTGGCCGTGACGGCGTGGGAGAAGCCGGTGGGCGGGGAGAGTTCGGCCGGGTTGTGGCGGGACAGGGTCATGCGGGCCCCTCCTCGGGGTGGCGTTCCTCTGAGTAGAGCTCCTTGGCGATGATCGTGCGCTGGACCTCGGTGGCCCCCTCGTAGATGCGCGGGGCACGGACCTCGCGGTAGAGGTGCTCGAGGAGGTGGCCGCGCTGGAGTGCCCGGGCGCCGTGCAGCTGGACGGCCGAGTCGACGACGTACTGGGCGGTCTCCGTGGCCAGCAGCTTGGCCATCGCCGAGCGCTTGGGGACATCGGCGGCCCCCGCGTCGTACGCGGATGCCGCGGCGTAGACGAGCAGCCGGGCGGCTTCCGTGCGGGTGGCCATCTCGGCGATCCGATGGGCCACGGACTGCAGGTCGGCGAGCGGGCCGCCGAACGCCCGGCGGTGGGACGTGTGGGTGAGGGCCGCGTCCAGGGCGGCCTGGGCCATGCCGACGGCGAAGGCGCCGACACTGGGGCGGAATCGGTTGAGGGTGTCCATGGCGACGCGGAAGCCGCGGTCGGGTTCGCCGAGTGTGTCGTCGGCGGTGACCGGTACGTCGTCGAAGGTCAGCGCCCCGATCGGATGCGGGGAGAGCATCTCCAGTGCGCTGCCGGTCAGGCCCCGGCGGTCGGCGGGCACGAGGAACGCGGTGACGCCACGGGCTCCGGCGCCTTCGGTGGTGCGGGCGAAGACGGTGTAGAAGTCGGCCTCCGGGGCGTTGGAGATCCAGCGTTTCTCGCCGCTCAGCCGCCAGCCACGGCCGTCCGGCACCGCCTTGAGTGCGAGAGCCGCCGCGTCGGAACCCGCGTCGGGCTCGCTGAGGGCGAAGGCGGCGACCGCCCGTCCCGCGACGACCTCGGGGAGCCAGCGACGGCGCTGCGCCTCGGTACCCGCCTGGACCAGCGGGGAGGTGCCGAGGCCCTGGAGGGCGAGGGCTGTCTCCGCCTCCGTGCAGCCGTGGGCCAGTGACTCGCGGAGCAGGCACAGTTCGAGCGCGCCCGACGTGAAAAGGCGTTCCAGCAGACCGAGTTCACCGAGGGCCTGGACCAAGGGGCGGTTGACGTGCCCCGGTTCGCCCTTCTCCGCGAGGGGCCGGAGGTGTTCCGCGGCCAGGGTGCGCAGCTCGTCGCACCAGGCGGTCTGTGACGGATCGAGCGAGAATACGGGCATTCGTGCTCCCACTGACGACGGCCTGAGGGCCCGGGGACCGTGCCGGGCGCCCTCGTGAAAGCACGGTATCGCGAACTGTTGACTGTCGTCACCATCACGATACGCTCGTCTGGCGACGCCGACCCGACAGGGGGCGAACCATGGAGCTGACACCCTCGGCCCACAGCGACACCTTCGCGCGCGACCATCTGCCGCCCGCGGAACAGTGGCCGGAACTTCTCTTCGACCTGCCTTCGCTGCGGTACCCGCAGCGGCTGAACTGCGGCGCGGAGCTGCTCGACCGCACGATCGAGCGGCTCGGCGCGGACCGCCCCGTCTTCCGCTCCGGCGGCGGCGAGGTCTGGTCGTACGGTGACCTGCGCGAGCAGGTCGACCGGATCGCGCATGTGCTCACCGCGGAGCTCGGGGTCGTACCGGGCAACCGGGTGCTGCTGCGCGGGCCGACGACCCCGTACCTCGCGGCGTGCTGGCTCGCGGTGATGAAGGCGGGCGCCGTGGCGGTCACGGTACTGGCCCAGCACCGTGCCAAGGAGCTGGCCACGGTGTGCGAGATCGCCGCCGTCTCCCACGCGCTGTGCGACGTACGGAGCGTCGACGACCTGGTCAAGGCGGAGGTGCCGGGTCTGCGGATCACGGCGTTCGGCGGCGACACGCCCGACGATCTGCTGCGGCGGGCGGCGGCGGGGACGGCCCGGCCGTACAAGGCGGTGGCGACGGCGGCCGACGACGTGGCGCTGATCGCCTTCACCTCCGGCACCACCGGCCGTCCCAAGGGGTGCATGCACTTCCACCGGGACGTGCTCGCGATCGCCGACACGTTCTCCGAGCATGTGCTGCGACCGGAGCCCGACGACGTCTTCGCCGGCAGCCCGCCGCTCGGCTTCACCTTCGGGCTCGGCGGCCTGGTCGTGTTCCCGATGCGCGCAGGTGCCTGCGCGCTGCTGCTCGAACAGGCCGGGCCGGGGCAGTTGCTGCCCGCGATCGCCGAGCACCGGGTGTCGGTGCTGTTCACCGCCCCCACCGCTTACCGGGTGATGCTCGACCAGCTCGACGGTCACGACACACGCTCGCTGCGACGCTGCGTCTCCGCCGGTGAGAACCTGCCGGCCGCGACATGGCAGGCATGGCAGGAGCGGACCGGGCTGCGGATCATCAACGGCATCGGCGCGACGGAGCTGCTGCACATCTTCATCTCCGCCGCCGACGAGTCGATCAGACCCGGCACCACCGGCGTCCCCGTACCGGGATGGCAGGCGCGGGTGGTGGACGGCGAGGGGCTGCCGGTGCCCGACGGAGAACCGGGTCTGCTGGCCGTGCGCGGCCCGGTGGGCTGCCGTTACCTGGCCGACCCCCGGCAGGCGGAGTACGTCCGCGGCGGCTGGAACGTCACCGGCGACACGTACGTGCGCGAGAGCGACGGATGGTTCCGCTACGTCGCCCGCGCCGACGACATGATCATCTCGGCCGGGTACAACATCGCCGGGCCCGAGGTCGAGGACGCGCTGCTGCACCATCCGGACGTGGCGGAGGCTGCGGTCGTCGGGCGGTCCGACGACCTGCGGGGCCAGATCGCCGTGGCGTTCGTCGTGCTGCGCGACGGCGCCTCGGGGGGCGACGGGACCGCGGAGGAGCTCAGGGACTTCGTCAAGCAGCGGCTGACACCGTTCAAGTGCCCGCGGGAGATCGTCTTCCTGGACTCCCTGCCGCGTACGCCGACCGGCAAGCTTCAGAGGTTCCGGCTGCGAGCCATAGAGTGATCACGTGGCCGAGCAGCACACTCCGAGATCCCTGATCGTCACCCTGTACGGCGCGTACGGACGCGAACGGCCGGGTTCCCTCGCCGTGGCCGAGCTCATCCGGCTGCTGGGCGCCCTGGGCGTCGACCCGCCGTCGGTGCGCTCGTCGGTCTCCCGGCTGAAACGGCGCGGGCTGCTCGTCCCGGAGCGGACGGCGGAGGGCGCGGCCGGGTACGCCCTGTCCGCCGACGCCCGCCAACTGCTCGACGACGGCGACAGACGCATCTACGCCCCCTCCTGCGCCGACCTGTCCGACGGCTGGGTCATCGCGGTCTTCTCCGTACCGGAGGCCGAGCGGCACAAGCGGCATCTGCTGCGGTCGCGGCTGGTCAGGCTCGGGTTCGGGTCGGCGGCCCCCGGCGTGTGGATCGCGCCCGCCCGGCTGTTCGAGGAGACCCGGCACACGCTGCGGCGGCTCCAGCTGGAGACCTACGTGGACCTGTTCCGCGGGGAGCACCTCGGCTTCGCGGCGACGGCGGAGGCGGTCTCCCGCTGGTGGGACCTGGCGGCCGTCGCCAAGCAGCACGAGGAGTTCCTGGACCTGCACGAACCGGTGCTGCGCTCGTGGGAGGCACGGGAGGACACCCCCGCGGAGGACGCCTACCGGGACTACCTCCCGGCCCTGGACTCGTGGCGGCGGCTGCCGTACGCCGATCCCGGCCTGCCGGGCGAGCTGCTTCCGCAGGGCTGGCCGGGCGGCCGCTCCGCGGAGGTGTTCGGGCGGCTGCACGCGCGGCTGCGGGACGCGGGGGCGCCGTTCGTCACCGGCGGGCCGTGACGGAGCCGGGGCCCGCCGCCGGCGGGCCGCGGCCGTGAACAAGCCGGACCCGGAGCGCCACTGACGGCGGCTGCGGGCGTCGTGGCGCGCGGGGCGTCGTGGCGCGCGGGGCGGCACCCGGCCCGCCTGCCGCCGCCGTCTCAGTTCAGGGTGAGCCTCGGTTTCGGGTCGTCGGTGCGGCCGGTGGGCGGCTTGCGGCTGCCGGCCCGGTACGGCAGGGGCCAGGGCGCGGCGTCGCCCGCGTAGCCCTGGTCGGCCGCCGCGTGGAGCGTCCAGTGCGGGTCGTACAGATGAGGGCGGGCCAGGGCGCAGAGGTCGGCGCGGCCGGCCAGCAGGATCGAGTTGACGTCGTCCCAGGAGGAGATGGCACCGACCGCGATGACCGGGACATGCGCCTCACCCCGGATCCGGTCGGCGTACGGGGTCTGGTACGAGCGCCCGTACTCGGGGCGTTCCTCGGCGACGACCTGGCCGGTGGACACGTCGATGGCGTCGGCGCCGTGGGCGGCGAAGGCACGGGCGACGGCGACGGCGTCCTCCGCCGTCGTGCCGCCGTCGGCCCAGTCGGTGGCCGAGATACGGACCGTCATGGGTCTGTCGTCCGGCCAGATCTCGCGCACGGCGTCGAAGACCTCGAGCGGGAAACGGAGCCGGCCCGCGAGGGAACCCCCGTAGGCGTCCGTGCGTTGATTGGTCAGCGGTGAGAGAAAGCCCGACAGCAGATAGCCGTGCGCGCAGTGGAGTTCGAGCAGGTCGAAGCCGCTGCGGGCGGCGCGTCGGGCGGCGGAGGCGAACTGCTGCCGGATCTCGGCGAGTCCGGTGCGGTCGAGTGCGTGCGGGATCTGGTTGGTCCCCGGGCGGTACGGGATCGGGGAGGCCGCGGACACCGGCCAGTTGCCCTCTTCGAGCGGCTGGTCGATGCCTTCCCACATGAGTCTGGTGGAGCCCTTGCGGCCGGAGTGACCCAGCTGGACGCCGATCGCGGTGCCTGGCGAGCTGTGGTGGACGAAATCGGTGACGCGGCGCCAGGCGGCGGCCTGTTCGGAGGTGTAGAGGCCGGTGCAGCCGGGGGTGATGCGGCCCTCGGGGCTGACGCACACCATCTCGGTCATGACCAGGCCCGCTCCGCCGAGGGCGCGGGCGCCGAGGTGGACGAGATGGAAGTCGCCGGGAATGCCGTCCTCGGCGACGTACATGTCCATGGGTGAGACGACCACGCGGTTGCGCAGCGTCAGTCCGCGCAGCCGGAAGGGGGTGAACATCGGCGGGGTTCCGGGCGGGCAGCCGAAGTCCCGTTCCACCGCCTCTGTGAAGGCGGGGTCGCGCAGCCGCAGGTTGTCGTGGGTGACGCGGCGGCTGCGGGTGAGGAGGTCGAACGCGAACCGGTGGGGCGACTGGTCGGTGCGGAAGGCGAGTTCCTCGAACCAGCGCAGGCTGGCGGCGGCCGCGCGCTGGGTCGACTCGACGACCGGGCGGCGCTCGGCCTCGTAGGCGGCGAGGGCCGCAGGCAGGTCGGGCTGCTCCTCGACGCATGCGGCGAGCGCGAGGGCGTCCTCGACGGCGAGCTTGGTGCCGGAGCCGATGGAGAAGTGAGCGGTGTGCGCGGCGTCGCCGAGGAGCACGATGTTGCCGTGCGACCAGCGGTCGTTGACGACGGTGCGGAAGGCGATCCAGGTCGAGGAGTTGCCGCGCAGCGGGCGGCCTCCGAGAGCCTCGGCGAAGACCTTGGCGCAGCGTTCGGCGGACTGCTGCTCGTCGCAGGCGTCGAGACCGGCGGCGCGCCAGACCTCCTCGCGCATCTCCACGATGACGGTGGAGGCGCCGGACCGGTTCTGCGGCCCGCCGAGGCCCGTCGAGGGGTGGTGGTCGGACGACGGGCGGGCGTAGGGGTAGGCGTGGAGCTGCATCACACCGTGCTCGGTCTCCGCGATCTCGAAGCGGAAGGAGTCGAAGGCGAAGTCGGCGGCGAGCCAGATGTAACGGCAGCGGTGGGTGGTGACGCGGGGCGCGAAGACGTCGGCGTGCGCCTCGCGGGTGGCGCTGTGGACACCGTCCGCGGCGATGACGAGGTCGTGGGCGGCGGCGAGTTCGACGGCGGGCGGGGCCTCGGTGCGGAAACGGATGCGTACGCCGAGGGATTCGCAGCGCTCGTGGAGGATCTCCAGGAGCCGGCGGCGGCCGAGGGCGGCGAAGCCGTGTCCGCCGGAGGTGAGGGTGTGTCCGCGGTGGGTGATGTCGATGTCGTCCCACCGTGCGAACTCCTGCTGGAGGGCGCGGTGGACGACGGGGTCGGCGTGCTCGATCCCGCCGAGGGTCTCGTCGGAGAGGACGACGCCGAAGCCGAAGGTGTCGTCGGGCGCGTTCCGCTCCCAGACGGTGATCTCGCGGGCGGGGTCGAGGCGCTTGAGCAGCGCGGCGGCGTACAGCCCGCCGGGGCCGCCGCCGACGACGGCGACACGCAGCGGGCGCGGGGCGCCGTCGGCGTGTCCGGGCGTGGGGGCGGAGACCGGTCGTCCCCCGGGTGTGCCGGTCGGGGCCGGTGCCGGAGCCATGTCAGCGGCCCTGCCACTTGGGCGGGCGCTTCTCGGTGAAGGCGGCGTGGAACTCCGCGTAGTCCTCGCCGTTCATCAGCAATGCCTGGGTCGCCGCGTCCAGTTCCACCGCCGCGGCGAGCGGCATGTCGAGTTCGGCGGTCAGCAGCGCCTTGGTCTGCGCGTACGCCAGTGCCGGGCCGTCGGCGAGCCGGCGGGCCAGCTCCGCGGCCCGTTCGAGCGCCCCGCCCTCGTCGGTCAGCTCGCTGATCAGGCCGATCCGCTCGGCCTCCGCGGCGCGTACCGCCTCCCCGAGCATGAGCAGCCGGGTCGCGTGGCCGAGACCGACCACGCGGGGGAGCAGATAGGCCGCGCCCATGTCACCGCCGGAGAGCCCCACCTTGGTGAACAGGAAGGCGAAGCGGGCGGAGGGGTCCGCGATCCGGAAGTCCGCCGCCAGCGCGAGGACCGCACCCGCGCCGGCGGCGACTCCGTGCACCGCGGCGATCACGGGGAAGGGGCACTCGCGGATCGCGCGTACGACCTGGCCGGTCATCCGGTTGAAGTCGAGGAGCTGGGCGGTGTCCATGGCGAGGGTCGCGCCGATGATCTCGTCGACGTCTCCCCCGGAGCAGAATCCGCGGCCCTCGCCGCCCAGCACGAGTGCCCGCACCGAGCGCTCCCGCGACAGCTCGGCGAGCAGGTCGCGCAGGTCCGCGTAGGCGCCGAAGGTGAGGGCGTTGAGCTTGTCCGGGCGGGCGAGGGTGACGGTCGCGACACCGTCGTGTCTCGTCAGCCGCAGATGGCGCCAGTCCTGCGTGTGTGGCACGGAACCGGTGAAGGGGCTCATGGAGTGGGGCCTCCTTGGGCGCGGGCGGTCTGCTGCACTGCCTCTGCCTTCGAAGTTATCACTCATTCGTGACTCCCGTCACGAGTACGCGATACGACTGTCCCGACTCCGCGAAAGTCCCGTCCCGGTTGTGGCACAGGTCCCGGCCGGGACGGGCTCCGGTCTCTGGTGGGACGTCCTGTTCTCCGTAGGGTTGAGAACAGGAACTGCCACCGAACGGGAAGACCGCCTTGCCACCAGCCACCGGCCCCGCCTCCTGGCGCGTCGCACTGCCGCACACCACGGCAGCCGTGCCCATCGCCCGCGCACTGGTGCGCGCGGCGCTGGAGGACAGCGACCACCCGGTGTCGGCGGACCGCCACACCGCGGAGCTGCTCACGGCCGAGCTGGTCGCCAACGCGGTGGAGCACACACCCGGCGAGACACCCATAGAGCTCGTGGTGGAGCTGCTGCCGACGGGCTGCCAGGTCGAGGTGCACGACGCCGATCCGGCGCCGCCCCGCGGCCTCTCGCCGAACGCCCCGATGCCGCAGCCGGACCCCTGGCAGGAGCACGGCCGCGGTCTGCTGCTGATCCGGACGCTGAGCGCGGCCTGCGGCCACCGGCCCACGGCGCGCGGCAAGGCGGTCTGGTTCAGCCTCCCGGCAGAGGCCTGACGAGGGCAGCGCCCCGGGCTGCCCCTGGGCCCGCACCAGGGCCCGCGCCAAGGCCCGCACCGGACAACAACGCCGGCGGCGCCACGATCGGCCCGTCGATCGACGCGGGACCGGTCGACGGGCTGCCGCAGCGCCTCGCGCCGGTCGTGCCCGTCGTGCCCGTCGTGCCCGTCGTGCCCGTCGTGCCGGGACGCCCCCGTTCTCCGGTGGAGCGCCGCGCACCGCGACGTCACGTCGCGGTCCCTGCGCCGTTACGTCACCGGATCCGGATCAGGCGTCGACGAGCGGCTCGCTGTTGTCGCGCGCAGAGGGCCCACCGGCGGCGAGGCGGGAGTGGCGACGGCCGTAGACGGCGTACACGACGGCTCCGGCCAGCAGGAACACCGCGAACTGCACCCAGGTCGCCCGGCCCGTGCCCCAGATCAGGTAGAGACAGCAGACGACGCCGAGGACCGGGGTGAGCGGGTACAGCGGCACGCGGAACTTCTTCTCGGTGTCCGGGTGGCGCAGACGCAGCGCGATCACGGCCACGTTGACCACTGCCATGACGGCGAGCGTGCCGATGGTCGTCAGGTTCATCACCACGTCGAGCGGCACGACGGCGGCCGGGACCGCGAACGTGGCCGCGACGATCCAGGTGCCCGCGACCGGCGTGGACGTCTTCGGCGAGACACGTTCGAAAACACGCGGGATGAGGCCGTCGCGGGACATGGCCAGCAGGATCCGGGTCTGGCCGTACATCACGGCCAGTACGACGGAGGCGATGGCGACCACCGCACCGAAGGCGATGACCCCGCCGCCGACGGTGGAACCGGTGACGTCGTTCACGATCATCGACAGTGCGGCGGGCCTGTCGGCGACGTCGTCCGCGGACATCGCGCCGATGGCGGCGAGGGCGACGGCGCAGTAGAGCAGCGTGACGACGCCGATGCAGATCATGATCGCCAGCGGAATGTTCCGCCTGGGGTTCTTGACCTCCTCACCCGCCGTGGTGATCGCGTCGAAGCCGATGTACGAGAAGAAGGCGAGCGACGCCCCCGACGTGATGCCCGCCAGGTGGTGCGGCGAGAACGGCGAGAGGTTGTCCGAGGTGTACGCGGTGAACGCGATCGCGCAGAAGAGCAGCAGGATCGCGATCTTGACCACGGCCATCACGGCGGTGGCGCGGGCGCTCTCGCGGATGCCGCGGACCAGGAGAGTCGCGGCAAGGGCCATCACGACGACGGCGGGGACGTTGACGATGCCGCCCTCGCCGGGAGGGTTCGACAGCGCCGCGGGCAGTGAGAGCCCGGTGACGCTGTTCAGCAGCTCGTCGAGGTACTGCCCCCAGCCGACGGCGACCGCGGAGGCGGAGACGCCGTACTCGAGCAGCAGGCACCAGCCGACCAGGAAGGCGATCCGCTCGCCGAGCGTGGCGTAGGCGAACGAGTAGGAGCTGCCGGAGACCGGGATGGCGCTGCCCAGCTCCGCGAAGGAGAACGCGGTGAACACGCAGGTGATCGCCGCGAGTACGAACGACACGACGACGGCCGGTCCCGCCGCGGCGACCGAGTCGGACAGGCCCACGAAGATGCCTGTTCCTACGATGGCGCCGACGCCGAAGCACACGAGCTGGAAGAGCCCCATGGTGCGCTTGAGGCCGTGGCCCTCGAGGTCCGCGCCGGATTCGGCGACGAGTTGGGCTGGGCTCTTGATGCGCATGGGGCCGTTCTCTTCTGCGGTGGTACGGAAAACGCGGGTGGGGTCCGGGCGTGCGAGCCCGGACCCCACTGGCGGCGGACATCGTAGCCCGCTTTACGTATGATCACCCAATTTGACGCATCGCTATACGGGAGTGCCGACCGCAGAGCCGTCCGCGCCCGCCGAGCCGTCCGCCGCTCCCGCGAGCGTGGCCACCAGGACGGCTTTGATGGTGTGCATACGATTCTCCGCCTCGTCGAAGACCACGGAGTGCTCCGACTCGAAGACCTCGTCGGTGACCTCCAGCTCCGTCAGACCGTGGCGCTCATGGATCTCCATGGCGACCTTGGTCCCCAGGTCGTGGAACGCGGGCAGGCAGTGCAGGAACTTGACGCCCGCGTTGCCGGTCGCGCGCAGCACGTCCATGGTCACGGCGTACGGCGCGAGGGCCTTGATCCGCTCGTCCCAGACCTCCTTGGGCTCCCCCATCGACACCCAGACATCGGTGGCGACGAAGTCGGCGCCCCGCACACCCTCCGCGATGTCCTCGGTGAGCGTGATCGTGGCGCCGCTCGCGCCCGCGACCTGGTGCGCCCGGGCGACGATCTCCTCAGCGGGCCAGAAGGCCCGGGGTGCGACGATCCGCACGTCCATGCCCAGCAGAGCGCCCGTGATCAGGTAGGAGTTGCCCATGTTGAGACGGGCGTCACCGAGGTAGGCGAAGGAGATCCGGTCCAGGGGCTTGTCGCTGTGCTCGGTCATGGTGAGCACGTCGGCGAGCATCTGGGTGGGGTGCCAGACATCGGTGAGCCCGTTGTAGACGGGCACACCGGCGTGAGCGGCCAGTTCCTCGACGGTGCCCTGGCCGTCCCCGCGGAACTCGATCGCGTCGAACATCCGGCCGAGGACCCGGGCGGTGTCCTTGGCGGACTCCTTGATGCCGATGTGCGAGCCGGCCGGGTCGATATAGGTCGTCGAGGCCCCCTGATCGGCGGCCGCCACCTCGAAGGAGCAGCGCGTACGCGTGGAGGGCTTCTCGAAGATCAACGCGATGTTGCGGCCGCGCAGCCGCTGGACCTCCGCACCCGCACGCTTGGCCGCCTTCAGCTCGGCGGCCAGGTCGATCAGGCCGCGGAACTCCTCGGCGGTGAAGTCGAGCTCCTTGAGGAAGTGGCGGCCTTCGAGATGTATCGCCATGGTGGCTGCTCCTGCGTGGCGGATGCGATGACACTGGAACTCTATACGATCCAATGCATCTCTATACAGCGTCTCTATGCAGCGTCCCGCTCAATGGGACAGCTCATACAGCGCGGACCCCCGCGTCCCCTGCCCAGTTCGCTGCCCGGGATCTCGATCACCTCGATGCCCTGCTTGCGCAGATGGGTGTTGGTCGTGACGTTGCGCTCGTAGGCGACGACGACGCCGGGCTCCACCGCCAGGACGTTGCAGCCGTCGTCCCACTGCTCGCGCTCCGCCGAGTGCACGTCCTGCGTCGCCGTCAGCACCCGGATGTCCCGCAGCCCGAGCGCCGCGGCGATCGCGTCGTGCATCTGCTCCGGCGGATGGTCGCTGACCTTCAGTCCGCCGCCGCCCTGGGCGGGCTCGATGGTGTACGAGCGGAGCATGCCGAGGCCCGCGTACTGGGTGAACGTGTCCGAGTCGACCATCGTCATCACGGTGTCCAAATGCATGAGGGCCCGGCGCTTGGGCATGTCGAGGGCCACGATCGTCCGGGCGGAACCGGCCGCGAACAGACCGCGGGCCAGCATCTCCACCGCCTGCGGTGTGGTGCGCTCACTCATCCCGATCAGCACGGCGCCGTTGCCGATCACCAGGACGTCACCGCCCTCGATGGTCGACGGGTAGTCGTCCTGCCCCTCCGACCAGTGGTGGAAGGGCCCCGCCTCCGGACCCGTGAAGAGCGGGTGGTGCCGGTAGATCGCCTCGAAGTGGACGGTCTCACGTCTGCGGGCCGGCCAGCGCATCGCGTTGATGGAGACACCGTCGTAGATCCAGGCCGAGGTGTCCCGGGTGAACAGGTGGTTGGGCAGCGGATGGAGCAGGAAGTCGTCCAGGTCCATGACGTGGAAGCGCACCGACGTCGGCTCCGGATGGCCCGCGAGGAACTCCCGTTTGGTCATCCCGCCGACGAGCGCCTCGACGAGTTCGGCGGTGGGCAGTTCGTCGAACGCGACCCGCAGATGGTCGGTGGCGAGCGGACCGTACTCCTTTTCGTCGAAGACCCGGTCCAGGACGAGCTTTCTGGCCTCGGGGACGTCCAGCGACTCGCGGAGCAGGTCGCCGAAGAGGTGCACCTCCACTCCCCTGTCGCGCAGCACGTCCGCGAACCCGTCGTGCTCCTGCCGGGCCCGGCGCACCCAGAGCACGTCGTCGAAGAGCAGTGCGTCCTTGTTGCTCGGAGTGAGCCGCTTCAGCTCCAGATCAGGACGGTGGAGTATGACCCGGCGCAGCCGCCCGGTCTCGGAGTCGACATGGAATCCCATGCCCCCATCCTGGCCGTGCGGACCGCCGGGCACACGCCGTACGCGGTTGTTGGACAGCGCGCGTCGCCTTCAGGACACCATGATGATCACGACGAGCATGATCACGGCCAGGACGCCGAAGCCTCCCACGACGACGACGAAGGCCCGGCCGTCCCCGGAGGCCTGGTCCTGGGCACGGCCTGTGCCAGGCGGCTTCCGCCGGTCGCGCGATGCGCGCGCCGGTTCGTCCGGGGGGTAGTGGGTACGTGTCCGCGGCTGCGCCCCGGTGTCGCGCGCGGGGCCCGAGCCGTGGCCGGGGTGCCCGCCGGGGCCCGGCGCGGGCCGTGGTTCGGGAGGCCGGTGGGCGTGGCCGCGAGGGTAGTGCGGCTGCGGGTCGTGGAGCCGGGGAGCGGGCGGTGGGGCGTCGTTGGGCCGGGAGGCGGGCGGACGGTGCGTCTGGTCCGCGGGCAGGAGCGGCTGCGGTTGTGCCGGCGGCGGTCCGGAGGGTGGGCCCGAGTGTGCTGCGGGCCCCGCGAGCAGCTTCTGCCACACCTGGAACGTGATCCCCGGATCGTCGGCGCCCGTCAGTATCTGCTCGGCCGCACCTCGCCCGACGCGATCGGTCCCGTGGAGCAGCCGGGGCAGCAGCTTCCTCAGCTCCCTGTCGACGTGCGGCTCCGCCGCGAAGGGGCGCACCGCCCACCGGTACAGCACCGCCGCGTTCGCGGCGCGGACCGCGTCGTCGGGGCCGGCGGCGGCCGCTGAAACGTGGCGCGACAGAAAGAGGTTCGCGCGTACGACGGACTCGCACAGGCTCCGGCGGTCGTCGGCCGTCCAGTCCTGCCAGCGTTCCGCGATCCGGTGCACCACCAGGGTCAGCACGCTGTACGACGGGTCGCTCGACAGCACCAGGAGCAGATGGTCGTTGGCGGCGTCCCGGATCACACGGGCCCGCTCCCCCTCGCTGCGGCAGCTCCGCAGTTCCGCCAGCAACTGGTCGCCCCCTCGCGCAGCGGATCTGCGGCCGAGGACCGGGAGCCGGCGGGGCTGTCTGTTCGGCTCCGGCCAGGTGGGCCGCACCACCGGAAGCGCTTCGGAAACGACGGGGACGGCCATGGCCGGCAGCGCCGTGGGAGGCGCGGCCACGTCGGCGCGGGCCTGCGTCGCCGGCACCGGATCGAACGAGGAGGGGGTGAACAAGGACGAGGACGAGGAGGAGGAGGGGGCGGGGGCGGGGGCGGGGGCGGGGGTGGAGGCAGGCGGGCGGGCGGAGACTTCCTGCGGCGTTCCCTCCGCGAGGGGCCGTCGGGGCTCCGGCCACTCCTGCTCGACCCGTCCGGACTCCGGCCACTCCTGCTCGACCCGTCGGGACTCGGGCCGATCCCGTGCGGGCCGTTCCCGTTCGGGCGGCGGGACAGGACGTGTTCGCCGTTCGCGTGCCGCGCGGCGGTCGAGGGACGCCAGCGCGTCCTGCGCGGCGAGCAACAGCGTCCGGCTGTCTCTGACGGCACCCGTACCGCGCAGCGCGGCACGCAGGGCGTCGGCCAGCTCGAACTCGTGCGCGTCGCCGCGCTCCACGGCACCCAGATAGCCGCTCACCAACCGCTCGGCCACCTCACGGGGCAGGTCGTCGGGCGGCTCCCACGGGTCGGTACGGACCCGCGGCCCGTCCTGGTCCGGCGAACTGGACCAGCGGCTCACGAACATGAATCCCAGTTGACGGCTCTCCGCGGTGTCGTGCGTCGCGAAGGTCCACTCCCGTGGCAGGACCCCGCTGAAGATCCCGTGCAGGGCCCACAGCAGTCGGCACGGCCCGTCGTCCCCCATGCGGTCGAGCACGGTGTAGAGCCCGTCGGGGTTCCGCAGCACCTCTGCGGCAACCGCGGTCAGTTCGGGCTCCGCCTGGCGCAGTCCTCCGGCCAGCCGCCGCCCGCCCGCGAGGGCGGACTCCCCGAGCGCCGCGAGCGGGACCGGTTCGAGCGGTCCGCGCACCTCGCCGAGCGGGATCCCGCTGCCCTCCCAGTCCCAGGCGTGCAGCCCGAGGCAGGTCTCGGGGTCGAGGCCGTCCCTGGGACCGTACAGGGCGTGGCACAGGGTGTCCTGGCGTCCTCCGACGCCACGCCCCGGCCTGCGGTGCACCAGCATCGCCGTCGGTGATTCGTCGCTCACCAGACGGACGAGCGCGGGCGACGTGTCCCGGCCCGCCGACCTCAGCAGATGGGAGATCGGCCTGAACAGCCGGGCCACCTGGCTTCGTTCGCCGGACCAGGCGACCGGGCCGAAACCCGTGTTGCCGAGTGGGTTGGCCCCGTCCCAGCGGAAGACGATCTGGTCCACCGTCCCGGCCTGACGCGTGGTCATACGCCTGTCTCCCTCAACTCGTTCCCGGGCAGCAGCCCGCACATCGCGAACACGGAAAGCAGCGGGGCCAGGACCCGGCGCGGCCGCACGCCGTGCGGGAATGTCTCGCCCTGCTCCTGGCCGCCGGTCGCGGCCACGAAGTGCAGCGTGCAGCGTGCGCAGTCGTCGAACGGCTTCAGCCAGGCCTGGCTGCCGTGGTGGCGCACGAAGGCGTGGACGTCGCGGCTCTCCTCGCGCAGCACCTTGTCGTCCAGGGCGGTCGGCAGAGCGCGTGCCAGCCACCGGTCGACCGAGGGGTCGAAACGCACCAGGTCGCTCTTGTTCAGCGCCACGGCGGCGGGGGCGTCGATGTACGGGCCGGTGCGCGGGATCCTGCCGAGCACGGTGGAGAAGGCCTCGTCGCCGAGGTCCTGCCGGTTCAGTCCGGTGCGCTCGCGCACCGGTTCCAGCTGCGGCAGCCTCAGCGCCCGCAGCGGATCGAGGACGAAGATGAACGCGCCCACGCCCATGAGGAACCGTGTCACGTCACTGTTCTGCGCGAGGTCCTCACCGGCCAGGTCGAAGAAGACCACCGGTCGCGTCCCGCCGTGCCCGGAGACCAGCAGCCCGTCGGCGAACTCGGCGAACCGCACCTGGCCGGTCCGCCGCAGGACCTCTCCCCGGTGCAGCGGATGAACCATCTCGGCGAGGTACTCCCGGTGCTCCTCCGGGTTCAGCGGACGGCACTTGAGCCCGTACGGCTCGAGTCCACCCTGCTCGATCTCGCCGAGCATCGCGGCCAGCAGATGGGTCTTGCCGGCTGCGGAGCTGCCCACCATGGCGACGGTGAGCGGCTCGCCGCTCGTGAGGTAGGGGACGGGCAGCCGGTGAGGCTGGTTCTCGTCCGCGTGGGGGCACATCTGGAACGCCTGGCGCAGTGCGTCCTGACGGTGCATCGGGCGGCGCTCCGTGCTCAGGTCCAGTCTCCTGGGCTCCCTCCTGCTGTCGAGGGTGAACAGCTGCGTCTCGTCGTAGTCCACCGGCAGCAGGCAGTGCGGGCACAGCGGAGGCGTCGCCGGCGGCGGTGCGGCCGCGGGGACCTCCGGCCGGGTCACGGCAGCCCGGCCACCGCCACCGCCTCCGCCCAGCAGTCGGCGCAGCGAGAGGCGGGGCACGGCCGCCGCCGGCTCCTCGAACTCCTCCTCGTCCTCGTCCTCTCCCTCGTCGAGTCCGAGACGGGCACGCTTCTCCGCCAGCCTCTCGTCGAACTCGGCGCGCGCCCGGCCCAGCGGATCCGGCGCCGAGGAGACCGCTGTGAGCGGATCGCTCACGTTCAGCAGACGCATCAGCTCGGCAGGGCCCGCCCGCGTCCCGGCCGTGGGTCCGAACACGCCGCCCTCGGCCAGCGCGGCGAGCCTGCGGAACCCGCCGAGGTCGTCCGGTGCCCTGTCCGCATGCCCGGGGCGTCCGGACAGCAGGAAGTACATGAGCTGCGCCACCGACCACAGGTCGTCGCGCGGATCGGCGGTCCCGGTACCGTCGCGCTGCTCGGGCGCGGCCCAGGGGGGCTCGCCGAACGCCTCGCGCGGCTCACCGGCACGCTGGGTGCGGTACGGCTCGCACAGCCGTACGTGGGAACCGTCCCAGCGGACCGTGTACGGGGTGATGGCCCGGTGGACCAGCCCCACGTCCTCCAGCAGGCGGACGGCGAGCGTGAGCTGGCTGAGCACCTTGAACTGCTCCGCCACGGCCAGCGCGCCCTGCCAGGCGGCGATGGGCCGGCCCGTCGGCGCCTTGTAGAGGACGAACGGCTCGGGCGCGTCGAGGTGGAAGCCGACCAGGCGGGTGAAGAGTTCGCAGTAGGACTCGGAACCGTGCCGGCGCTCCACCGCGACCGCCGCGCTCACCTCACGTTCGAGGGTGCTGTAGGCACCGGCGCCGTCGCGCGCGGAGCGCGGCAGACGGTACTGGATCGCCCGCCCGCCTCTGCCGAGCACCACCTGACGGGCGAGGAACGGAGCCCACTCGGGCCGGTGGACGTCGTCGGCGAATCTGGCGGCGAAACGGACCGGGTCCTGCTTGTGGGTGAAGAACTCCAGCTCCTCCGTGTGCTCCACCGGTGCCCCCGCATTGTCCGACAGGGTCATGGCGCCCCGCCTTCCTCTCCCCTGACCGACCTGACCGTCTCCGGACGCATCGGCACCAGTTTCACGACGCCCGCATGCCGTCCGCCCGCCGTCCAGATGACGTCCTCCGCGGCGGCGGGCCACGCGTCCTGGCCGCTCTCCGGCTCCGCGCCCCTTCGCATGGCCTCGGGCGCGAACCGGAACAGGCGTGCCGCGTGCGGGTCCTTGGAGAGCAGCCGCCGGTGCTCGGCGCCGCAGAGCAGGACCGGGTCCTCGTCGCCTCCGTCTCCCAGCAGGCGGCCCACACGGTCGGACGAGACGCCCAGCAGACTGGCGATGCCGGGCCGGTTCGCGGGATCGGCGGCGTACGGCGGCGGAGCGGCGGCCCCGTCCCTGATGAGCCGCCGGTGCTCCTCGTCGAGGAGTTCGTCCATCCGGGGACGCAGCGGCACCCGGCCCGCGGTCGCCGGTTCGCGCTCCACGGCGGCCCAGCGGGTGGCGAGGATGTGCACGGCTCCGCCGGCCAGGTCGGCGACCAGTGTCTCGACCAGTTCGGGTCCTCCGTCGCCGGTCTCCCGCTGGAGCCAGGGCGGGCCGTCGCCGTCGCCGGACGGCCAGAGGTCCCGCAGCGCGTGCGGCCTGCCGTCGGCAGGCGGGGCCGAGTGGTCCGGTGCGCCCGCCGGTTCGGGCCACGGCGCGGCGTGCGACGCACGGCCGGCTCCGAGGTCCGGGCCGTGGCCGGACGCGGCATCGGCCACGAGAGGCTCTGACCAGTCGTCGGACCAGCCGTCGTCGGCGCCGTCGCCCCAACTGTCCCAGTCGAAGGAACCCGTCGCGTCGGCGGCCGGAGCGTCCGGTTCTTCCGCCGGCAGCGGCCGGCCGGCGCCCCGGCCGCCGTCCATCCTGTCCTCGACGGTCTCTGCCAGGCCGCGCACCAGCAGCGCGACGGCGCGTGCCGCGTCGGAGCAGTGGTAGCGGGCGTCGGCGAGCAACCAGTCGTGCACGACCGTGTCGGCCAGCAGTTCGTCGACGTCCGCCACCGCGCGGGAGGCGAACGTCCAGTCGGTCCGCGACCACCAGTCGTCCACCGCCGCCGTCCAGTCCCGCACCGCCAGCAGCACCAGAGCGGTCAGCGCGGCGAGCAGCGCGACGGCGCCCGCCCAGGGCGGCAGGGACAGCGCCGAACCGCCGGCGGCACCCAGCGCGCCACCGGCCACGCCGGCACCGAGTCGGGTGAGCGCCCGGGTGTCGCCGCCTCCGTCGAGGCCGCCGTCTCGCGTACGGCTGGGCCGGCGCCGCAGCATCAGCCCGGCGAGACCCGCGGCCGCCAGCGCGGTGAGCGGGCCGGTGCCCCAGCCGTACACCGGCCACAGTCCGGCGACGGCACAGATCAGGAACGCGAGTCCGGCGTCGAGGAACCACGGGCCCCGAGTCGTGAACACGGGCGGCCGGCAGAGCGCGGCCACCCGCTCGGGCGGACAGGCTTCGTCGAGCCGCCGCAGACCGGCGGTACTGCCCGCAGGCGCCGACCCGTCGGAGATCGCGTTGAGCTGTGCCGCGACCGACCGCAGCGGCAGCCGGTTCCGCAGCAGGCGCTCGGTGTGCTCGCGCAGCGCCGGGCCGACGCTCGCACGCGTCACCTCGGGCACCTCGACGAGTTCGATGCCACGCTCCAGCAGCCTGCTGCGCTGCTCCGGCCGGATCCGGTCGCCACCGCCGTCACCGAGCGCGCCCGCGACCTCTGCGCGATACGCCGCGAGCGCGTCGGAGAGGCGCTCGAACCGGGCCGGCAGGTCGGCCTCCTTGCCCGCCCTGCCGAACAGGCCCGCGGCGCCGCGCGCACCCTCGTATGCCGCCCTGGTGTCGTCCAGGGCGTCCAGGCACTCCTCGTGCCGGGCATCCAACTGTCCGCCGGGCGTCAGCCACGGCCGGTCGGCGAGGCTGCGCGGCACCGACCGGCCGAGCAGGAGGGCGAGTCCCGGTGTGAGACGGTCGGGACGGCCCGCCCCGGCGCCCGGTCCGCCCTCACCGCCGGGCGGCGGCACGGTGGCGAGCACTTCCTGGCCGGCGAGATGGTCCAGCGCCTGCCGCCAGGCCCGCGAACGCGCGTCGTCGGTCAGGTCGTGTTCGAGCACGTGGACGGCGGGCACGGCGACGCCCTGCGGCACGTCCGCCAGGTCCCGCAGCACCGCGTCGAACACCTCGGGTTCCCGGAGGAGTTCGACAAGCGGACGCAGCGACGTCTCGAACCCCTCGGCGCCCGGTGGAGCGCCGGCGAGCGTGTCCGGCACCCACAGCACACCGGCCTCCGGCGGACCGAGCGGCAGCGGCCTGCGGAGCTGCCGCTGCTCAGGGGCACCCACCGCGAGGCACACCAGCCGGGCCGGTCCGTACGAGTACAGCCGTTCGTGGAGCAGTTGATGGCCGACGAGGTCGGCCGCGCCGTCGATGACGAGGAACCGCCGGACGCGGTCCTGCTCCGTCGCCTTGAGCGCCTCCTCCACCGACTCCGACGCCCTGTGGCGCAGGTCCACGAGGACGACATGGGCAGAGCCGCTCCGTGCCTGGTTCACCATCGGTCGCCGTCCTGGTCCCGGCCGGGCTGTCCCCAGTCACCCTCGTCCCAGGGGTCGTCGCCGCGGGGCGGCTCGGGGTGGGGGTCGTCGTGGCGGGGCGGCTCGGGGTGGGCCACGGCGTCGTCCCGGTCATGGGCGGGCGGCGCGGGCTCGGAGTCGTACGTGTCACGGTCGCGGTCCCAGTCCCGGTCACGACGGGGCGGGGGCTCGGAGTCGTGCACGTCGCGGTCGCGACGGGGCGGGGGCTCGGAGTCGTGCACGTCGCGGTCGCGACGGGGCGGGGGCTCGGCGCCGCGCACGTCGCGGTCACGATCCCAGTCCCGGTCCCGGTCCCGGTCCCGGTCACGACGAGGCGCGGGCTCGGAGTCGTACACCTCACGATCCCGGTCACGACGAGGCGCGGGCTCGGCGCCGCGCACATCGCGGTCACGATCCCAGTCCCAGTCCCGATCCCGGTCCCGGTCCCGGTCACGACGAGGCGCGGGCTCGGAGTCGTACGGGGCGCGACCGGGTTCCTCGGACCGGGGCCGTGCGTACTCCCGCTCGTGCCGGGGGCCCGGGTCGTGCTCCGGACGTGGCGGAGGGACCGGGCCGCTCCGGCGGCGCAGGGCGCCGCCCTGGGAGTAACGCTGGTCGAGCGCCCGCAGGTTGGGGCGGGTGGGTTTGGTCGCGCCGGGGAAACGCAGTTCCATCGCCGCGGGGAAGGTCTGCTCCCAGAAGGCGCGCAGCGGGACCAGCCACTCCTCGTCCTCCGCGCCGAACTGCCCGGTCAGCTCCTTGATCAGCGCGAGCTGGCGGGGCGCCACCTCGTGGACCAGTCGCTGGAAGAGCGGCGACGGCGTCTCCGGGGTGTGGGCGAGACCGTTCGGCTGTGCGCTCATCAGCCGCTCGCACACCTCCTCGACGATCCGGCCCTCGTCGAGCAGCGCCCACTCCTCGTAGGCCCGCAGCAGACCAGCCCAGCTGGAGACGTTGTCGTCGAAGGCCTCGAGGCGCAGCGTCATGGTGGCCGCGCCGCCCTCCTGGAGGCGGATGCGGATCTGCTCGGGCGAGTCGGGTGGCCCCTTGACGTCGACCAGGCCGTTCCACACCGCGCACAGGATGCGGTGCAGGATCCTGCACCGGTCCTCCTCCGTACTGGCCAGCCAGTCGTCCCGGTAGCCGAGGCGCTGACGCCAGTGCAGGAAGTCGTCCGCGCCCGCGGCGTTGCGCGCCTCCGCCCAGAGGCGAAGTACGTGCCGCACCTCGGAGACGTCGGTGAGGCTCATGCCGCTGCGGAACAGCACGACCGTGATCGACTCCGTGTCGACGGCCCTGAACTCGGGCACCGTCCCGTAAGGAAGGCGCAGTTCACGCCTCAGGAAGGACGCCGCGCCCGTTCCCGCCTCGCTCTGCGGATGGACGATGAGCACCTTCAGCGGGCCGCTGCCGTCCGGCTCGAAACCGACCGGGAGCAGACCGACGAGCTGGGAGCGGAACTGCTCCAGCCATCGGGCGTCCACCTTCGCGGCGGCGTCCTCGTCACCGGCCGCGGCCTGCAGCAGTACGCCCAGGGAAGGCAGCAACGGACGGTCGCCGAGCACGCTCGACTCCACGAACAGGCCCTTGACGCGCCGTTCGATGACCTGCTTGATCTCCTTGACCCCCGCCTGCGGCGAGCGACGCACCGACTCGAGGGCCCGCATCCAGTCGTCCGGCCGGATCAGTTTGGCCACCAGGCGGGCGGCGCCCGGGTTCTCCGGCAGGTCCTCGTGCTGGTAGAGCCTGCGGATCACGTCGTCGTAGAACGCGGCGAGGGTGTTCTGCGGGGGAAGCAGGTACAGCACACCCTTGCGGTCCTTGCGGTAGAGCTCCTTGCGCCGCTCCGCGAAGAACTTGCGCTCGTCCTCCTCATGACCGCGCAGCGCCTTGACCAGTTCGCCGATCTCCTTGGTGGTGCGCAGCAGCGGCGGCCGCCAGCGCGACTCCTGGTCCTTCCAGCCGCGGTGCCACTTCTGCCGGGCCCGCCACTCGTACCAGGCGTCCTGCTCGTCGAGGGCGATCTGCACGTCGGGGTCGCCCCAGCGGGCCGGTACCAGCCCGCCGACCGCACGCTTGATCAGCGGAATCTGCGGCGGGTGGATGTCCACGCCCTCTGCGCGCTCCGGGTCGTTCCTGCGGTTGTCGAGCATGCCGATGAACCCGGCCTCCGCCACCCGCTGCGGATGACCCGGCAGTCCGGTGAGCAGCTTCTCCAGCTTGAACGGGTCGATGGCGCCCAGCAGTTCGCGGGCGCCGGGCCCCGGTCGGAACTCCTCGACCAGCCGTGGGATCTCCGCGTCGAGTTCGCGCTGGAGCCGGCTCAGCGCGTCGTCCATGTCGCCGAGCCGGTTCCGCAGTGCCTGCATGATGGCTTTGGTGCCCTTGGGCAGCGGGTCGGGTGGCACCACGACCGGTGCCTCCCGCGTCCACAGCCGGCCGACGGCGGAGCGGTCGAACATGTCGCGGACCCGGTCGGTGCCGTCGTCGGCCGGCTTGCGCGCCTCCTCGTCCATGGCCCGCACGGCCTGCGCCAGCAGCCGGCCCGCCACTATCTCGGCGAGATCGTCGACCGGGACGGTGAGCGAGGCGGCCAGGCTGGTCGACATGGAACGGTGGCCGATGCCCGACCTGGACGGCTTGGAACGCTCCACGCTCTTGTTGACGAAACTCGCCGCGAACGACTGGTAGTCGCCCTCGGTACGGCCCTGGCCGTTGTCGTCGCCGAGTTCCGTGCCGATGAGGGACATCACCATCGCGGTGATGGAGCGGCGCAGGTCCTCCGGCTCGATGCCCGCGGTGCGGCTGAACAGGAACGCGGTCTGCACCGTCGACGGGCGCAGCGCGACCGTGCCCTCGCCCGGATAGCGCACGCCGAGCGAGCCGTGCTCCTCCACGTCGCCGAAGTCGGACCTGGCGCTGGGCACGTTCTGGTCGTCGACCAGGCGGGACAGGTCCACCAGGGCGCGGGACGAGTTCAGCTCCGCCTCGCGCCCGCCGCCGGCCTCCGGCGGGAACGCCGAGGGCATGACGACCAGCGGATAGATCTTCACGCCCTTGACCTTGGACCTGCGGAACTCATGGCCGATGAGGTGGATGAAGTCGTAGAAGATGCCGGCTCCCGTGCCGCCGGCCACGGAGAACGCCACGAACACGTCACAGCCGCGGATCTGCCCGCCGCCCATCTCCCGCAGGTCGCCCTGCGCGGCGCTGATCGCGCCGATCGCCTCGCGCAACTGCCGCAGCACCGGCTCGAGTCCGCTGCGCAGTGTCGCGAACAGCGCTGCCCTGCCGACCGTGGGCAGCTGGCCCGCGCCGGTGTGCAGGGGGGCGACCCTGGGCTGCCGTTCCTGCGGTGGCAGCCAGTCGTGGGTCTCGTCGTGCAGTGCGACCCGCAGCATCCGGGCGACCTCGGGCGAGCTGTCGTAGTCGGTGGGGAGCAGGTCGTGGATGATCCGCGAGGTGCGGGCGTGGGCGGCGGTCTCACCCGCTTTGAGGCCGGCGGGCTGCAGCCGGTCGAGTTCCGCCTCGCTGAAGTCCGCGTAGACGAACTGCAGGCAGTCCGGCAACTGGAAGGGCAGCCGACGGCCGTCGGTGACCAGCTTGTTGCCGTCGGGGCCGCACAGCTCCCGGCGCAGTCCGCGCTCCAGGTCCGCGCCGATCCGGGCGCCCGTGCCGCCCAGACCGACGTAGAGCATGGGCTGGTAGATCTTCATGTCTTCTCTCCTTGCGCCGTCGTCGACGGCCGCTCATGGCCGAGAGGTGGTTCAGAAGTTGGGGTCGGGGCGCCGGGTGGAGCCCGCCTGGCCCGGTGCGGAGGAGGTGTCGTCGCGGGACCGGCCGCCGCCGCGCGGGCCGCTGCCGTTCGAGGAGCCTGCGGCGCTGCCGCCGCGTGGCCGGGGCATGCGCCAGCGGCCACCCTGTCCGCCGCCCTGTCCGCCGCCGCCCGGGCCGCCGCGTCCTCCTCGACCGCCTCTTCCGTTGCGGCCTCCGCTGCCGCCGCTGCCGCCGCTGCCGCGTCCGGAGTTCGTGCCGCCGTCGCCGACGACGAGTTCCAGCCCTTCGCCGAGGCCCACCGGATCGCCCTGCCCGATGGTCCGTTCCCGTCCGGTCGGGGGCTTGAGCAGCAGCTGTCCTGCGGGAGTGCGCCGCAGGCGGTACGGCTGGGCACCGCCACGCCGCAGCACCGGGGCGCCCGTGCCGGACCGGTCGACGCCGAAGAGGAACTCGCCGCCGGGGCTCTGGCCCGGCCTGATGGTCAGCGTGACCGGCGACCGCTGTCCCTCCGCGCGCAGTTCGAGCCTGGTGCCCGCGAGGTCCCGCCGGACTGCTCGTGCCTTCAGCCGTACGGCGACGACCGCGGCCAGAGCGAGCAGCAGCACCGCCGCCGCGGTGAACGCCCACCACCACTCGTCCCACAGGGTCGGCTTCGCGGTGACGCGCACCCCGAGGAACACGCTGTCCAGCACCCGGCCCCGGTCGCCGGCGTCGGTCACCGTGATCCGTCCCGAGAGCTCCCCCAGAGGGACGCCGGGGCCGACGGTGACCTTGAAGGCGGTGGAGCTGCCGCCGGGGGCGGCGTTCACCGTTTCCGGGGTGATGCGCAGGGCCGATCCCGGCGGCTGGTCGGCGAGGGCGAGACGCAGGGTGTGCGGGCCGGTGTCGTTGTTGGTGATGTCCAGGGTGCCCGTGAACGTACCGCCGGGGTGGAGCTCGCCGCCGTCGACGGTCAGTCCGGCGGTCAGGATCGGTGTGCCCTCGGAGACCCGCGCGTGCAGGGGCCTGCGGTCGCTGCTGACGCCGGGTGCCGCCATCTCGGTGATGAGCTGCAGTTCCCCGGAGGCGGCGGCGGGCATCGTGAACCGGCCGGTGTAGCGCACGTCGTTCGCCCGCGTGTCCGGCTTCGTGCCGTTGTCGGCCAGTGGTACGACCAGCGGTTCGAAGCCGTCGCCCGACATCAGCGCCGAGACCCGTACGCCCTTCAGCTGCCGGGGATCGGTGATCACCACGCCGCGACGGGTCTGCATCCGGACCTCGACGACGGTCTCCTCGCCGGGGCGCGGTGAGGCCGGGCTGAGGACGACCGTGGAGCGCAGCTTGCCCTGCCAGATGGCGCGCACGGCGACCTCGCGGTCGCGGTGGCCCTCCGGCGCCTCGATGTGGACGCGCCACTTGCCGGGCAGCGGGTTCTTCACCCGGAGCGCCTCGACGGGGCCGTCCTGTCCGCTGGTCTCGAAGGAGGAGCCGTCGAACTCGCCCTGGGTCGGCACCCGCCGGCCGTCGGGGTCGTAGTAGGTGACGGAGACCTTGGGGTCGTGCTTGCCGACGGTGATGGAGCCGTCGGTGGCGATCGGTGGGATCGTGACGTACAGATCAGCGGGCGGCCTTCCGACCGTTCCCTGGGCGAACCCTGCACAGCGGGCGGCGGCGAAGGTCTCCTGCAGCGCCTTGTCGATCTGGGCCGAGCTGTCGACCACCCGCATCTTCGGTGCCGCGTCGGGCAGGCCGGGGCAGCCGTTGCGGTACCCGCCCTCGGCCATGGCGGTCAGGGCGGCACGGTCGATCCGGTCACCGAAGCCGAGCGGCCAGATCTGTACGGACTCCTGGCGCGCACGGGCCAGTTCCTCCGCCAGCCGCTTGGCTCCGTTGGCCTGACGGCTCGCCTCGTCGGTGCCGTACTCCGGGCTGCCGGAGACGTCGAGCCGGCCGTCGGTGAGCAGGAAGACGACCTTGGGGATGTCCTTCTCGCCCTTCTCGACCAGCCGGTCGACCGCCTGACGCACGGCTGCGGGGAAGTCCGTCCCCGGGCCCACCTTCTTGTCGTCCCGGTCGGCCAGCTGCTGCACGCAGTCGCTGAGCCGCTGCCGTCCCGCGGTGTCGGCCGTCGTCAGCGAGCAGACCTCGCGGACGGGTGACTGGCCCCGCTGCTCCGAGCTGCCGAACCCGATGACCGCGGCGCGGGACCGCGCCGAGATCTCGCCCTGGGTGATCAGCGAGGCGGCCTCCACCTCACGGGCCAGGTCCTCGTCGGCCAGGCTGTCCGACTGGTCGACCACGACGGCGAAGTCGATCGGGTCGGGTCCGTCGGGCGCCGGTGCGGCCGAGGGTACGGCCGCCGGGCGCCCGAGGCCCGCCGGTCCGGCGGCCGCTCCGGGCGCCCCGGCCGACAGCGTCAGGAGCACGCAGGCCAGAAGCGGCACACTCGTCTTGCGGATCAGTCTCATCGTCTCTCACCACAGCTCGCCGAAGAGGACCAGCAGCGCGCCGAGGGTCAGCGTGCAGACCCCCATGCGCAGCCACCGGTATTTGGCGGCCAGGACCGCCCCGTGCACCTGTGCCTGGCCGACCAGCCAGCGCACTACGTCCTCGCCCGACTCGGTGAGCCGGGCGAGAAGTTCGTCGGCCGGCGTGCCGACCGAAAGATCCCGCAGGAAGGTGATGTCCGCGCCGGTTCGTGTGCGCGGCAGTATCACGCCGACGAGCATCAGCACGCCTGCCGCGCACAGCAGCAGCCCGACCGTCACGACGACCGCCGCCGGCCGGGCTGACGGCATCGGGAGTTCGTTGCGCGAGAACGCGACGGCCAGCGCGGCGACGGCCCCGGAGATCAGGATCGCCGCCTTCGCGTCGGCGCGGCCGATGTCCTCGCGCACGGAGCTGAGCAGCCGCTCCGCGACGAACCGCACGTCGGACACGGCACCGGCACCGCCACCGGGGTCGGGGCCGGACAGGCCGGGCGCGGGGCCGAGGTGTCCGGGGCCGGGCACGGGATGGTCCGGACGGGGACCGGGGGGTGCTCCCGGCGGGCCGGGGAGGCCGCCGGGGCCGGAGCCCGGCGCCGTACCGGCGGCGGTCATTCGTCCCCCCAGTCGTCGAAGTCCGCGCTGGGACGGGAGCCCTGCCCCGCGGCCGGCCGCCGCCCGTCGCTGTCGCGTTCGGCGGACGACTGCACCCGGGTGGGCTCGTAGACGTGCCCCTCGTCGTCGGGGTCCGCCGGGCTCGCGGGCGCGGCGTCCTCCGGCTCCTCGTCCCAGAACGGCCGCCTCGGCTCCGGGGTGTCGTCGGAGCGTGCGGACAGGGCGGGCCTGCGCCGGCCCTCTCCGGGTGCCAGCACCCGCTCGGTCACCCCGCCGATCACCTGGCTGTTGCTGTCCCGCAGGTACTGCAGCACTTCGTACATCTGCTCACCGACGTCGTGCCGTTCGAGCATGCCCGCGTCCAGCAGCCGGTTGAACATGTTGAGGTAGTCGGCCTGGCCCTCGCGCCTCTCCTGCCGGATCGCCTGGCGGATCTCCCACACCTTGTCGGGGTTGCTCGCCATCATGTGGATGATCTCGGCCTCCTCGCCCCTGCGGAGGACCTGTTCCAGCTCGGCGGCCCGCGACGCGACCCGCTCGCGTTCGTACCTGTCCCGGCGCCGCTCCGCCTCGGCCTCCGCCGCGTCCTTGCGCATCGCGAACGTGACGTTCTCGACCTCGACCACCTGGTCCCTGACCTGCTCGCTGAGGTCGATGAAGACGTGCACCCTGGTGCTCAGTCCGAGATCGCGGCCCAGGTCCAGCCGTCCGGCCCGCAGTTCGGCCTGCACGGCCTCGTCGGCGCGCTGCGCCTCGGTCAGCCGGAACCGCCGGGACACCTGGCGCAGCGCGTACAGCAGGTCGCCGTGGAGCATCTCGCGCACGTCCCAGACGGCCTTCTCCACCACCAGGTGCGGGTCCTCGACCTCCCACGTCACCTCCGCCCGTGCCTGGAAGGACTGCGCGTCGCCCGCGGTGGGCAGGTCCAGTTCGAAGGTGGTCACATGACGCCCGAGGATCACCTCGAAGACGCTGAACGGCGACCCGAACCACGGCTTGTTGACGTCCTCGCGGCGGCTCGGCCACAGCACGCTGTGGCCGCCGTTGGAGTAGAGGCAGACTGCCGCCACCTGACCGCTGCGCCGCTGGTACGGCAGTGCGCACTCGTGCAGCAGCGGCCCCTTGCGCGGCCCGTCGGGGTTCTGCCCGTCCAAGCCCTGTCCCCCGGGGCCCTGCGGCGCCCGGTGCCGGTCCTGCTGCCGCGCGGGAAGTTCTCCGGCGCCTGACGGGGTCATCGCATCGCTCCTTCTGCCACCACGTCCCACAGCAGGCGGGCGGCGTCCTTGTCCAAGGGGTCGTCCTCGTCCCTGACCAGGCGCGCCAGCAGGTGCCGCACCCGGTCGCGGTCCCTGCGCTCCCGCGTGATCAGCGGGAGGAAGCCGCACATCAGGTCCGAGTGGGTCGGATCGTCGGCGCACTGGCGCAGTACGCGCCCGAGGGCGTCGAGCGCCACCTCGCCGGACCTGGCGGTCTCGAGGGTGAGGCGCACGAGGTCGGCCAGTTTGCGTACCAGCGGACCGTGCTCCGCGATCAGCGCCACCAGCAGCGGCCGTCTGGCGTGCGCCTCTAGCACGGTCTCCTGGAGACCCCACAGGTAGGTGGTGCGCGTGGTGAGGGTGCCGAGCACGCTCAGCAGCACCAGGTCGGTCAGCTCCCGCCGTCCGCCGCGCAGCCAGTCGCCGAGGCGCGTCACGACCGTTTCCGGCTCCGCGCCGGCCAGCAGGCGGGTCACGCTGAACGCCGCGTTGGACAGCGTCGTCACATCACCGGAGCGGACCGCCTTCGCCAGCGCGTCGAGCGACGCCCGCACGGAGCCCGCCGCCATGCCGTACCCGTGGGTGAGCAGGGCCGTCGTCACCAGGGCCTCGTCGTCGGACTGGGCCCACTCCTTGAGCAGCGCGCCGACCGCGGGCTGCACCGACGGTTCACGCGACGCCTCCGCGAGCGCGGTGGCGGCCGACATCTGCTGCACGGGACTGGCCAGGGCCGCCATCGGCCCGATCAGCTCGCCCGAGCCGTGGATCCAGTCCCACGAGCAGAGCACTCCGGCGGCGACCGAGGCCCGCACCCACACCTGGGGGCGGGGGTCGTCGCACAGGGTGCGCAGCCAGCGCACGACCGGTCCGCGGACGTTGTGGTAGCCGTGCCAGACCTCGCGCAGTACGGCGGTGGCCAGGGCCTCGCCCTGGAAGCGGATCGCGCGTACGGGGATCTGGGCGTCGCCGAGGTCGAGCTCGGCGTCCTCGACGACCGAGCGGGCCAGGGCCGGACGGTCGTCGGCGTGCGTGCCGAACAGCCTTCGTCCGACCGGCTGTTCCGGATCGAGGGTGACCGACATCTCCCAGGCCAGCTGCTCGGCGGCCTCCGCCGCCAGGGCGTAGGGCGAGCCGTTGAACACGGCCACGGCGATACGGAAGGCGGCCGCGTTGAGCGTCGGCGAGGCCTCGGGGAGCGTGCCGGGGCGGTCGGCGCCCGCGAACCAGGAACGGGCCTGGGCGCGTACGAAGGTGGCGCAGCCGTCGAGGAGTTCGTCCTCGACGAGCTCTCCGCGGTGGTGGCGGGCGAGCAGGTCCGCGAGGCCGGCCGCCTCACGGGGACGCAGTTCGTCGAGTCCGAGCGCGCCCCGGACGTCCTCACGCCGGGCCAGTTCGCGGCAGTCGTCGAGGGCCTCCTGCGGTTCGCCCCGCAGCAGGATGCGCAGATGGCGGTGCAGCACGTCCTCGGTGCCCGGCGGCCGGCAGACCGCCCCGTACCGGCCGCGCAGCAGCCGGTCGGCGAGGTCGCCGCTCTCGACGAGGACGACGCCGAACGCGTCTGCCGCCAGCAGCAGCCTGCTGAAGCGGTCCAGATGCAGCTCGGTGAGCCGGGCGGGGCGGGCGGCCTCCCGCCCGTCGGATGCCGGGGAGCGGTTCCCTTCGCGGTGCAGTTCCTCCGAGGGGAGTTCCAGCAGATGCCCGTATCCCTCCTTGAGCATGTCGCCGGTGAAGGAGTGCACCGCCTGGCTGGGGTCCAGCCGGGTGACCTGGTTGCCGGTCAGTTCGGAGAGCAGCGCGAGGGCGGTGGCCATGCGGCCGCTGCCGCGCTCGCCGCACAGCACCAGCAGACCGCACTCGCGCAGTCGCTGCCGCATCCGGACGTACCCGGGCGACTCGCAGTAGACACCGGCGAGCCGGCGCAGTTCCTCGACGGGGACCGGCCCGTCGAGCATGGCGGGCCCGTGCCCCGTGCCGAACTGGCTGATGAAGTAGTTGCCGTGGAAGTACTGGCCGTCGTCGCCGAAGTTGACGACGCGTTCCGCCTGCCGGGGTGCGAAGGTCCGGCGTGCCGCGTGGGCCGTGCCTGCTCCGCCGGTGCCGCCGGCCGAACCGATCGGGTTGCGGCCTGCCGTCGCGAAGGGGTTGGGTGCCTCCGGCGCCGGTTCCGCGCCGTCCGGTGCGGCCGCGCCGGCCGCGGCGTCCGCGTCCGCCGCGGGCCCCGGGCCGGGTGCGGCGGGGGGCTTGTCGTCCGCGGGGCCGGGGCCGTCGGCGGGCGGTGCCTGGTCCTGTTCGCTCATGCCGCACCGTCCGCGTCGCCGGCGGCGGCCCCGCGGTCCTTGCGGATGCCGGTCACGTCACCGTGGAAGACGTTGTTCTCGAACGAGGCGACGTCGCCCCGTGCGTTGATCTGTGTACCGATCCGCGGCGGAGCGGTGGGCGGTGGGCCGTCCCCCCGTGCCGGCCCACCGCCGGTCTTCGCACCCGGTGCGTCAGCGGCACCGGGCTGGTCATGGGTCCGGTCACCGGCTCGGTCACCGGACTGGTCGCCGGTCCGGTCACCGTGCTGCTCGTCGGGCAGCGGCGGCGCGGCCGAGCGCGGAATGTGGAACCAGGCCAGTTCGTCGGTCTCCTTGAACCTGACCCGCGCGCTGCGGTACGTCTCCGGCTCCACGTAACGGCCGCCTTCCGCCACCACGTTGGTGTAGAGCCAGTCGGAGACGACCAGCAGGAGGTCGGAACCGGGGGCCAGTTCCATCGTGCGCTTGGCGACCGGGCTGTCGCAGAGCCGGGCGGCCAGATCGACGGCCCGGCCGACCAGCCCCCTGCCGTCGTCGAGCACCGGGCCCGCGTTCATCCCGATCCTTAATCGCATGCGGTGCGCGCTGCCCGCGTTGTGCTCGCGCAGGCTCTGGAACAGGGTGTCGATCCATGTGCCGACCATCAGCGTCGGCGGTACACCCGGGTCGAGCGCCGCGAGGATCCCGTCTCCGCGGTCCTCCTGGTGGATACGGTCCACGTCGACGCCGACGGCCGCGTACGCCTCGGCGTACGCCCCGTACATGGCGGCCCGCATACGCCTCTTCGCGTCGAGGCCAAGGGCGCCCGATCCGCAGACGTCACCGAAGACCACCAGCCTGTTCACGGCTGCTGCACTGCTCACTGGGACCCCCTGGGTGCTGTCGTCCGACGGGACAAGACTGGATGGCTTCTGCGGCGGGCGATGTAGCCGTTTACACAAGTGGCGGCCTTTTCCTCACCGTCTTGCGGTTCGGCGGTTGTTCGCGCCCCTCGGCAAGCAGCCGCAGCAGGTCCATGTCGGTCACGATCAGACGGCGGTGCGCGGTGCGAACCACTCCCTGCTCGCGCAGCAGGCGCAGCACCTTGGCCACCGCCTCGCGGGTCGCGCCTATCGCCGCCGCGAGATCGTGCTGGGGCAGGGGCAGGTCGATGACGGTGCCTTCGTCACAGGGGCGGCCCACCCGCCGGCCGAGCTCGACCAGGCGCGCGGCGAGCCGCTGGAGCACCGAACCTGAGGCCAGCGACCGGCGCTCGACGTCCGCGCTGCGCAGCCGGGCGCTGAGCTGCCGCATGATCAGTGCCGTGGCCTGGGGTCTGGCGGCGAGAAAGCTGCGGAAACGTTCGCCGGACACGGCCACGGTGCGTACCTCGCCGAGCGCGGTGACCGTGGCACTGCGCGGACCCCGGTCGACGGCGGCGAGGTCTCCGACGACCTCGCCGGCGCCGCGCAGAGCGAGGATGAGACGACCGCCGCGGGCGGTGTCGACGGAGACCACGGCCCATCCGGAGAGCAGCAGCAGCACGAATGTGCTGGTGTCGCGCTCCTGGATCATGACCGATCCGGACGGGTAGACGTGTGAGCCGCCCAAGGCCGTGAGCGTGGCGCGGTCCTGCGGAGTGAGGGCGTCGAGAAACGAGCGGCCCCCTCCGAACAGACTCATCTTTCCGCCCCCCGCGGTGGCTGTACTGGCCCTTCGGGGGACCACGTTCCCAGCCGGTGTCACTGGCCGCGCAGCGTCTCAAGAGGCACTCGGTGCCACAGAGTTCACCAACCGTCACACTGCGTCGGGGCAATGACGCTAGGGGCGGGTTCCTGGCCGGTCAACATCACCTCGAAGGACCTTGGGAGCACAAGGGGCGCACTCCGGCCACATACCGGCGCATGGCTTCCAACCGTACTTCGGGTGCGAGCCCCCTCCGCACCTCATCGGGGGCCCTGCGGCACCGGAGCCTCGGAGGGGCCGGGGCCGGGGTCGGGGCCGGCGGGAGGGCGGCTCCCGTTGCCTCCCCCTGGAATCCGTGCAAGTCGTCCGCCGGCGGGCGGCGGACGACCACGGATCAGGGGGAGGGCACCGACGTCGCCGCCCGCGCCGGTTGCCGGACCCGCGCGGTCAGAGCCGGGGGTCGACCGGCTCCGACTCCAGGGCGAGTACGGCGAACACCGCTTCATGGACCCGCCACAGCGGCTCACCGTCGGCCAGGCGGTCCAGTGCCTCGAGCCCCAGGGCGTACTCGCGCAGCGCGAGGGACCGCTTGTGGTTGAGGTACCGGCTCCGCAGCCGCTCCAGGTTCCGCGGCCTCGTGTACTCCGGGCCGTAGATGATGCGGAGGTACTCGCGGCCGCGGACCTTGACGCCGGGCTGCACGAGCCGGCCCTTCTCGTCCCGAGCCAGTGCCTGCAGCGGCTTGACGACCATGCCTTCGCCGCCCCGGCCGGTCATCTCCAGCCACCAGTCGGTACCGGCGCGCACCGATGCCTCGTCCCCGGTGTCGACGATCAGCCGCCTGGTGACCTGGAGCAGGCCCGTGGGGTCGTGCTCCACCAGCTTGTCCAGCCAGGCCAGTTGTTCGTCGTGCGGCACCGCGGCGAGTGAGCGGCCCTGGACCGCGAGGATCTGGAACGGGGCGAGCCGCACGCCCTCCAGCCCGTCGGTGCTCCAGCAGTAGCGCCGGTAGGCGTCGGTGAACGCGGCGGCGTCCGTGGCCCGCTCCCGCTGCAGCGCGAGCAGACCCTCCACGGCGACACCCCGTGCGACGGCCGCCTCCAGTGCCGCACCGGCCTTGGGGAGCACGGCGCCGGAGGCCGCGCCGACCGCGGCGTACTGCGAGCGCAGCAGCCCGGACGCCTTGAGGGACCACGGCATCAGCTCGGCGTCCAGCAGCAGCCAGTCCGTCCCCAGCTCGTCCCACAGACCGGCCGCGGTGACGGCCGTGCGCAGGCGCTCCAGGATCTCCTCGGTGATCGCGGGGTCGTCGAAGAAGGGCCGCCCGGTGCGGGTGTGGATCGCGCCCGTCGGGCCTCCCCCACCGCCTTCGGCGTCAAAGGTGCCGACACCGAACCGTTCGCGCGCCGCCTCCGCGTCGCGGCACACCAGTGCCACCGCGCGGGAGCCCATGTGCTTCTCCTCGCACACGACCCTGGCGACGCCGTCGGAGCGGTACTGGGCGAACGCCTCCGCCGGGTGCTCCAGGTACCCCTCCTCCCCGGAGGTGGCCGTCGGGGCCATCGTCGGCGGCAGGTAGGCCAGCAGCCGCGGGTCCACCGCGAAGCGGCTCATGACCTCGAGCGCGGCCGCCGCGTTCTCCTCACGCACGCCGATACGGGCCATGTGCCGCGTCTCCACGACGCGCCTGCCCTGGACGTCGGCGAGGTCCAGCGGCCGGCCCTCGCGGCCCCCGGGCGCCTCCGTGACGAGCGGCCGGACCGGCTCGTACCAGACCTTCTCCGCCGGTACGTCGACCAGCTCACGCTCCGGCCAGCGCAGCGCGGTCATCTTCCCGCCGAACACGGCACCCGTGTCCAGGCAGATGGTGTTGTTGATCCACGAGGTGTTGGGGACGGGCGTGTGGCCGTACACGACGGCGGCCCGGCCGCGGTAGTCCTCGGCCCACGGATAGCGGACGGGCAGGCCGAACTCGTCGGTCTCCCCCGTCGTGTCCCCGTACAGCGCGTGCGAGCGGACCCGGCCGGAGGTGCGGCCGTGGTACTTCTCCGGCAGACCGGCGTGGCAGACGACGAGCCTGCCCTCGTCGAGGACGTAGTGGCTGACGAGACCGTCGATGAACTCCCGTACCTGCTCGCGGAAGGTGTCGTCCTCCTTCTCCAGTTGCTCGATCGTCTCCGCGAGGCCGTGGGTGTGCTGGACGTTGCGGCCCTTCAGCCAGCGGCCCAGCTTGTTCTCGTGGTTGCCGGGTACGCACAGGGCGTTGCCCGCCGCGACCATGCTCATCACCCGCCGCAGCACGCCGGGGCTGTCGGGGCCGCGGTCGACGAGGTCTCCGACGAAGACGGCGGTGCGGCCCTCGGGGTGGACGCCGTCGGCGTACCCCAGCTCGCCGAGCAGGGTCTCCAGTTCGGAGCTGCAGCCGTGGATGTCGCCGATGATGTCGAACGGGCCGGTGAGGTGGCGCAGGTCGTTGTAGCGGCGCTCGAGGACGATCTCCGCGCCCTCGGCCTCCTCCACGCTGCGCAGGACGTGCACCTTGCGGAAGCCCTCGCGCTCCAGGCCGCGCAGCGATCGCCGCAGCTCGCGGCGGTGGCGCCCGATGACATGCCGGGGCATGTCGGCGCGGTCGGGACGGGTGGAGTTGCGCAGGACGCACACCTCCTCCGGCATGTCGAGCACGATCGCGATCGGCAGGACGTCGTGCTCGCGGGCCAGCCGGACCAGCAGGCGGCGGCTCTCCGGCTGCACGTTGGTGGCGTCGACGACGGTGAGCCGGCCGGCCGCGAGGCGCTTGCCGACGATGTAGTGGAGGACGTCGAACGCGTCGCCGCTGGCGCTCTGGTCGTTCTCGTCGTCCGCGACGAGTCCGCGGCAGAAGTCGGAGGAGACGACCTCGGTCGGCTTGAAGTGCTTGCGGGCGAAGGTGGACTTGCCGGAGCCGGTGGCGCCGACGAGGACGACGAGGGACAGGTCGGTCACCGGGAGCCGGCGGCCGGGGGTGCCTGCCACGGTTGCTTCGGTACTGGTCATGCGGCCTTCGCCTCCTTCGTTCCGGGGGTGTCGGTCCCCGTCATCTCGAACACCGCCATCTGCGTGGGCGGCCCCACCTCGGGGTCGTCGGGTCCGACGGGCACATGGCGCACGTCGTACCCGTGCCGCTCCGCGACGCTCTGTGCCCAGGTCCGGAATTCCTCACGGGTCCACTCGAAGCGGTGGTCGCCGTGGCGCGCGTGGCCGGCGGGCAGGCTCTCCCAGCGGACGTTGTACTCGACGTTCGGTGTCGTCACGAGCACGGTGCGCGGCCGGGCGGAGCCGAACACCGCGTACTCCAGGGCCGGCAGCCGCGGCAGGTCGAGGTGCTCGATCACCTCGCTGAGCACGGCGGCGTCGTAGCCGGTGAGCCGCTTGTCGGTGTAGGTGAGCGATCCCTGCATCAGCTTCACCCGTGCGGCCTGGCGCTCACCGAGCCGGTCCAGCTTGAGACGCCGGCCTGCGATCGTCAGGGCCCGTACGGACACGTCGACGCCGACGATCTCGGTGAACCGGACGTCCTTCAGCAGTGCCTGCACCAACTGGCCCTGCCCGCAGCCCAGGTCCAGCACGCGGCTCGCGCCCGCGGCTCGCAGGGCCGTCAGGACGGCCTCCCGGCGCTGCTCGGCGAGCGGAACGGGACGCTCCTCCGTGTCGGTGGCCTCGTCCACGGCGTTGTCCACGTCCTCGACCTGCAGGTCGTCGGCCTCCGCGAGGCGGACCAGCTCGAGGCGTTCCATGGCCTGGCGGGTCAGTCCCCAGCGGCGCGACAGATAGCGGCTGGTGATCAGCTTCTGCTCGGGGTGCTCGGCGAGCCAGCCCTCACCGGCGCGCAGCAGTTTGTCGACCTCGTCCGGTGCGACCCAGTAGTGCTTGGCGTCGTCGAGGACGGGCAGCAGGACGTAGAGCTGGCGCAGCGCGTCGGCGAGCCGCAGCTCTCCTTCGAGCACCAGCTGTACGTAACGGGAGTCGCCCCACTCGGGGAACCGGACGTCGAGCGGCACCGGTTCGGCCTCGACGGAACTCCAGCCGAGCGGCCCGAACAGCTTGCGGACCAGTTCGGCACCGCCTCGCGCGGGCAGCGCGGGCACCTCGATGCGCAGCGGCAGCGGGGCCTCTGCCCGCCCGGGCAGGGCGGCGCACACGCCGCGCAGGGCGCTCTTGAACACCGTGCTCAACGCGACGGACAGCAGGGACGACGCCGCGTAGGGTCGGTCGTTGACGTACTGGGCGAGCGCGGAATCGGGGGCGCCGCCGCGGCCCTTGCCCTTGCCGCGCCGCACCAGGGCCACCGGATCCACCTCCAGCAGCAGCGCGGCCGTGCACCGCTCGGCCGACGCCTCGGGGTAGAAGACGTGTGCCGTGCCGTGCGAGGTGGAGAACGTCTGCGCCTTGTCGGGATGCTTGTGCAGCAGAAAGCCCAGGTCGGTCGCGGGACGTTCAGGGGTGCCGGTGGTACTGATCGTCAGGAACACGCGTTTGAGTATCGTCCGCTCGGGCCGCGCCGACCAGGGGTTTTCATCATGGACCCGGCTCCCGGCCCCGCTCGGTGCCCGTCTCCCTCCCCCGCACGGTGCCCGGCTCCCGGCCCCGCACGGTGCCCCTCTCCGGGCCGGGGGCCGCTTCCGGCTCAGGGCCCGTCTCCGCGTCCGGCCCTGCCCGGGATGCCAGAACCCGCGCGAGCCCGCCGATCTCCGCCGGACCGACCCGGCAGCAGCCGCCGACCAGCCGGGCACCGGCCGCGCACCACTCCAGGACCAGGGCGGGTTCGTACACCGAGCCGCCCCGCCAGGCCCGCGCGGCGGCGTCCCACCGTTCGCCGCTGTTGGGGTAGACGACGACCGGCTTGCCGGTGACCCGCGACGCGAGCGCCACCGCGGCTCCCGCCTCCCGCGGGTCGCAGCAGTTGACGCCGACGGCGATCACCTCGTCACGCCCCGCGGCGAGCCCGAACGCCTCGGCGGCGTCCTGACCGGCGCGCGTCCGGCCGCCCGCCAGGGTGTACGACAGCCACACCGGAACCCCGCAGCCCTCGGCGGCCCCCAGCAGCGCCGCCGCCTCGTCCGTGTCCGGGATCGTCTCCAGCGCGAGCACGTCCGGACCGGCGGCCGCGAGCGCCTCGATCCGCGGCCGGTGGAAGCGTTCGAGCTCGCGCACGCTCAGCCCGTACCGTCCGCGGTACTCGCTGCCGTCCGCGAGCATGGCGCCGTACGGTCCGACGGAGGCGGCGACCCACACGTCGTGTCCGGCCGCCTCCGCCGCGGACCTGGCCAGGCCGACGCCGCGCTCCAGCAGCCCGGCCGCCTGGGCCCGGCCGAGGCCCCGCCGGGCGAAGCCCTCGAAGGTCGCCTGGTAGCTCGCGGTGATGAGCACCTGCGCGCCCGCCCGTACGTACGCCGTGTGCGCCGCCTGGATCTGCCGCGGGTCGTCCGCGAGCAGCCGGGCCGACCAGAGGCTGTCGCTCAGGTCGCAGCCCTGTGCCTGGAGCTGGTTGGACAGTCCGCCGTCGAGGACGACGGGCCCGGCGGCGAGGGCGGCGGCGAGGGTACGGGCGGGTTTCACGGCGGCTCCCGGTACGTCAGCTCAGCTGCGAGCCGACCTGGGACGAGATGAGCTCCAGGTGGTCGAGGTCGTCGAGGTCGAGCAGCTGCAGGTAGACACGGGAGGAGCCGGTGGCGGCGTAGCGCCCGATCTTGTCGACGACCTCCGCGGGTGAGCCCGCCAGTCCGTTGGCCTTGAGCTCCTCCACGTCGCGGCCGATCGCCGCCGCGCGGCGGGCCACCTCCGCGTCGTCCTTGCCGACGCAGACCACCAGGGCGTTCGAGTAGACCAGGTCGTCCGCGTGGCGGCCGGCTTTCTCCGCCGCGGCGCGCACGCGGCCGAACTGCCGTTCGGTGTCCTCGATCGAGGCGAAGGGGAGGTTGAACTCGTCCGCGTACTGAGCGGCCAGGCGGGGGGTGCGGGTCGCTCCGTGGCCGCCGATCAGAACCGGGACCTTGGTCTGGGCTGGCTTGGGCAGTGCGGGCGAGTCGGTCAGCCGGTAGTGCGTGCCCTCGTACGAGAAGGTCTTGCCGGCCTCCGTGGACCACAGGCCGGTGACGATCTCCAACTGCTCCTCGAGCCGCGCGAACTTCTCCTTCGGGAACGGGATGCCGTACGCCTTGTGCTCCTCCTCGAACCAGCCCGCTCCCAGGCCCAGTTCGATCCGGCCGCCCGACATCTGGTCGACCTGCGCGACCTGGATGGCCAGCACGCCCGGCAGCCGGAAGGTCCCCGCGGTCATCAGAGTGCCGAGGCGGATGCGCTTGGTCTCACGCGCCAGGCCCGCCAGCGTGATCCAGGCGTCGGTCGGCCCGGGCAGTCCGTCGGCGGAACCCATGCGCAGGTAGTGGTCGGAGCGGAAGAAGGCGTCGAAGCCGAGGTCCTCTGTGGCCTTGGCGACGGCCAGGAGGGTGTCGTAGCTCGCGCCTTGCTGGGGCTCGGTGAAGATTCGAAGATCCATGATTCCATCCTGCACCTTCGGCCGAGGGCGCGTCGCGGTCGGCCGACGACCCGCTCGCACGCTCCCCGGTCCTTCGATCCGGCCCCGGCCGGTGTCAGGGACCGGCGCGTCCGCGGACGGTTTCAGGCGGTCGTTCCGGCTCGCGCTCGGCCAGCCGGCGCAGCATCCCGCGCACCCGGTCGCTCGACTCGTCGGCGGCGTCTATCGTCTCGATGCACTGCCAGTACAGGCCCTCGTCGTCCGTGGCGCAGGCGACGCCGACGAGCGCGATGCCGACGTCCCCGAGCAGCACGTTCAGAGCGAGCAACGCCGCCTCGGGGTCGGCGACTTCGGTCAGCTGAGTGGCCCGGACCACGCCGCTGCGCACCATCGGATGGTCCAGCACACCGCACCCGCGGCCGCCGATCTCGCCCAGTCCTCTGGCCTCGCCCCTGAGTTCGGTGGGGCCGCTGAGCGCCAGCCGGGCGCCGATCGCCTGCGCGAGCGCCTGGGCCTGCCAGGCCTCGGCGACGATGTCCGGCACCGCGCGGCTCTGTGCCAGCGCATGTCGGCATACCTTGACGAGCCGTTCCGCATCCATGTACGCGCCCCCGTTCGTACGACTTACTGCCTACCAAGTTCATTACCCAGAGTGAAGCCCATTGAGCCGAAAAGCCAGGGGAATTCGGAAATCTGTGGACAGCAAGGCCGTTGTGGATAACTCAGCAACTCCATAGAGTGACGAAACGCTGTCGCGTGCCCGGTTGAACCCCTCCGTCGGCCCCGGGTTGTCACTTCCGGGGGAAGCGGATCTCGTTGCGGTCGATCTTCTCCGACAGGGCCTGCAGGGCGTCGATGCCGAGCACTTCGCAGAACTGGAGCAGATACGCCAGCACGTCGGCGACCTCGTCACGCACCCGGTGCGCCTCCTGTGGCTCGTCCATCACCCGCGCCGACTCCTCCGGCGTCAACCACTGGAAGATCTCCACCAGTTCGGCCGCCTCGACGCTCAGCGCCACGGCCAGGTTCTTCGGCGTGTGGTACGGCTCCCAGCCGCGTTCCGCCGCGAAGGAGGCCAGCCGCCGCTGCAGCCCGTCGACATCCAGCCCGTCGTCTCTTGTCACAGCACAAGGTCTACCACCGTCACGCCGGCGACCCCCCGCGCGCACTCCGCGTCGGTGACCGTCCCCACCAGCCGGATGTGCCCTCGTGCGCACATCTCCGCGCCGAGGGCCACCAGTTGACGGGTCTGCTCGGGGTCGAGGCTGCGGTCGAAACCGTCGGCGAGCACCGTCAGCGACTGGTACGCGACCGGCACCTCCGCCACCTGGTCCACGGCCAGCACCCCCGGCCCGGTGAGCAGCACCAGGGCGAGGCCCAGATACCTGAGTTCACCCTCGCCGAGGCGCCCCACCGGAGTCGATCCGCGGGCGCCCCGCGCCAGCAGAGCGCGCACCCGCCCGTTCGCCAGTTCCTCCACCTGCAGATCGTCCACCGCTCCGGCACACCCCACCCGTGCCGCCGCGGCGAGCCTCGCGTGCCGCTTGGCGCATTCGCTGCGCGTGCGGTGCAGCACCGCCGCCAGGTTGTCGCAGCCGCGGCGCAGCCGTCCCGTCCCGGCCGGTACCGGCTCACGCATCCGCTCCGGCAGCGGGTCGCAGGCGAAGACCGACCGCAGTGCCACCACCACCTGCTCCGCCGAAGCGAGCACCTGTAACTGTGCCTCGGTGCTGCCGGCGACCCGCAGCGGCAGCAGCGCCGTGCCGAGCCTGTCGTCGGGCAGCGGGCCGCGGGTGACCTTCGCCGAGCCCGCCGTGTGCCAGGCCGCCTCCACGACGGGCCTGGCGGGATCGCGCAGCGCCGTGGTCAGCAGGGTGCGGCCGCCGCCCGTGAGACGTTCTCCCACGATCCGCAGGCGGGGCTCCACCTGCACGGCGACGTCGAGCCGGACCGGACCGGCCGGCCCGTCGACCGTGCAGCCGATCCGGAACCCCCGCCGCCCCTGCCGGTCGGCCGCGGCCCGCTCGGGAACGCATTCGGCCGGTTCGGGGAAGGCGGCGGCCAGGTCGCACCCGGCGCCCAGCAGCGCCAGGGCCTCGTACGCCTGCAGCGCGTTCGACTTGCCGCTGCCGCTCGCACCGGCGAACAGCGTCATCGGGCCGAGCGGGAAGGCGGCGGCGCGGTGCGATCTGAAGGCGGAGAGCCGCAGTTCCGTGACGGCGGGCCTGGCCCTGAGGGCCTCGCCGGGCGGCGTGTTCACGAGCGGGGCGCCGCTCCCCCGGGCCGGCGGCGTGTGCGGGTCCATGACCAGCGTGTTCGCGTTCATGAGCGGGACGGTACGCAGTGCCGCACACGCGGAACCGTTACGCCTTCGGGAGCTTCCTACGAATGAGGTACCGCGGTGGCCGCGATTCCCTCGACCTCGGTGCCGACGGGTGCCAGCAGGAAGACGTTGCGGTCGACGCGGTGCATGCCGCAGCCGAGTCCGAACACGACACCGCTGCTGAAGTCGAGGATGCGCTTGGCGACATCGGTGTCGGCGCCGGTGAGGTCGAGCAGCACGGGCATCCCGGCGACGAGGTATTCGGCCACCTCGCGGGCGTCGGCGAAGACCTGTACCCGCAGGACGATGAAGCGACGGTTCTCGGTGGCGGCGTACTCCCGTGGGGCCGTGACGTGGTCGACCCGCGACGGCCATTCGTTGCGGCCGCGCAGCGGGACCACCTGGGCCAGGCCCTCCCACTGCTCGTCGGTGGCGTCGTACCTCTCGTACCTACTCATGGTTCCATCCTCGCTCCCCTCACCCGTTCGGCCCAACAGCGACACGGGTGAGGGGACGGGGAACCTCGGGTGACGAGCGCGTTTCCTCAGCCGCGCTCGAACACGGCGACCGTACGCGCCGGGACCGTGAAGGTGCCTGAACTCCTCTCGTACGATGAGGACTTGACGGCCGCGTCCGAGCCGTCGCGCTGGATGTGGTGGAGGGCGTAGGCCGTGCCGGCCAGTGCGCCGACCCGCTGTGTCTGCTGCTCGGGAGTGGCATTGAACACCACGACCAGATCACCGAGCCGCATGGTGATCACACCGGGCGTCTCGTCCTTCCCGGACAGCGGGAAGGACAGTGCCGACTGGACCTGGTCCGCGGTGGACAGGCCGAAGGCCGGCTCACCGGTACGGATCCTCAGCAGGTCCCGGTAGGCGGCGGACGTGCCGTCGATCTCGGCGCAGCCCACGGTCAGCGAGGGTGCGGTGAGCAGTGGCTCGGCGAAGCCCCACTTGGACTTGTTGTCCGCCTCCGGCGGGAGTCCGCGCCCGAAGCCGTTGCCGTCACGGCAGTCCCAGTGGATGGCGTTGAACCAGTCGCCGCTGTCGTACGAGTTGCGGTCCAGGGACTTGGAGCGCAGGAGGTCCGAGCCCGCCTGGGAGAGCGAGGGCCCCTGCGACAGGGCGGAGGCCGCCATCGCGAGCACCTGCATACGCGCCCGGTCGGACGGAGAGGTACCGGCCGGGAGCTTGAAGGCGAGCGCGTCGTACAGCGACTCGTTGTCATGGGCGTCCGAGTACGCGAGGGCGTCACCGGGCACGGCGGCGTAGCCGGCCGGGGAGCCGTTGTAGTCGACCTCGGAGCCCTTGACGGTGCGGCCGCGGCTGTCGGTGAAGGAGTACGACGCGAGGTTGCCGGACAGCCCGACCTTGATCAGGTCCTGGTAGTGCAGCAGCCGTGCCTTCTGCTCCTCGGGAGTCCCGTTGGCCGGTGAGGAGTTCGGGTCGGTGTAGAGACCGGAGGCGAAGCCCTGCACTCCCGGGTCCTCGTCGAACGGCCCGCCGCCGCGGACGGCGTCGCGCGCACGGTCGGAGAAGGTCGCGACGCCGGTGCCGGCCATGTTCTTCTGGGTGGCCTGGACGAAGCGGGCGTCGTCGGCGATCTCACCGAAGTTCCAGCCCTCGCCGTAGAGGACGATGTTCTTGCCGTCCACGCCGTCCCGTTCGAGCGTCAGCTCGTCGAGCGCGGAACGGACCGCCAGGATGTTCTCCTTCGGGTGGTGACCCATGAGGTCGAACCGGAAGCCGTCCACCTTGTAGTCACGCGCCCAGGTCACCAGCGAGTCGACGACGAGCTTGCCCATCATCGCGTTCTCCGGTGCGGTGTTGGCGCAGCAGGTGGAGGTCGCGACGCTGCCGTCGGCCAGCAGCCGCTGGTAGTAGCCCGGCACGATCCGGTCGAGCACCGACTTGTCGGACTGCCCGGCGGCCACGGTGTGGTTGTAGACCACGTCCATGACGGTGCGCAGCCCGTCCTCGTTCAGGGCCTTGACCATCTGCCGGAACTCGACCGTGCGGCGCGTGCCGTCCGGGTCCGTGGAGTACGACCCCTCGGGGACAGTGTAGTGCAGCGGGTCGTAGCCCCAGTTGAACGCGTCCTTCGCGGCGGCCTTCGCGATGCACGCCTGCTGCTCGGGCGAGTCGGGCGCGAGGATCTTGAGGTCGCACTCCGGCTGCTGCTGGTCCGACTTCTTCTCGGGGATGGTGCCGATGTCGAAGGCGGGCAGCAGGTGCACGTACGAGGTGCCGGCGCCGGCCAGGTCCCGAAGGTGCTTCGAGCCCTTGCTGTCCTTGTCGGTGAAGGCGAGGTAGGTGCCCTTGTGGTCGGCGGTGGCGTCCGCGATCGAGAAGTCGCGGATGTGCAGCTCCTGGATCTGTGCGTCCTTCAGCGGCACGGCCGCCGGCTTCTTCAGCGCCGACCAGCCCTCGGGCTCGAGGGACTTGTCGGACAGGTCGACGACGATGCTCTTCTCCGAGTCCGCCGTCAGCGCGAGCGAGTAGGGGTCGGTGACCTTGTTGGTGACGATCTTCTGGACGCTCGGCGCCCAGACCTTCACGTGGTACCGGTACGCGTCGCCCTTCCAGTTCCTGCCGCCCCTGACCGACCAGACGCCGCTCGCGTCGTCGCGGCGCATGGCGACGGTCCTCCCGTCGAGTTCGAGGGAGACCTGCTGGGCCGTGGGCGCCCACAGCCGCAGTGTCGGGACGCCCTTGCGGTCGAAGGTCGCGCCGAGGTCCGCTCCGGTGGCCTTCGCCGCGTACAGGTCGTCGAGGACTCCGGCGATCTGCACCCCGGTGGCGGTCAGTGCCGCGCCGGTGGCCGCGTACTGCGCGGCGACGATCTGCCCGCGCAGCGCTTCACGCACCCTGTCGCGGTCGCGCGGGTCGACGGACCAGGCCGGGTACGCCTTGAGATGCGGGAACTTCGCCTTCTGCGCGTCCGTGAGCTGTGACCTGTTGAGACGGAGCACCTGGCGGTCACCGCCGAGCACGCCGTCCTTGACGGTGATGGAGCCGCCTGGCGAGTACAGCAGCGCGGTGGAGGCGGCGGCGTCGCTGCCCTTCCAGGCGACGGTGTTCTCATCGATCCAGACGGCCTCCGACTTGGTCAGGTCGAGGGCCGCGCCGCCGCCCTTGGGCTGCGGCAGCAGGTACTTCTCCTGGCCGGCGAGCAGCCACACCTCGTGACCGTTCGCCTTGAGGTCGAGCGACTGGTCGGACGGCAGGTCCTTCTCGTCGCCCTTGTGCAGGATGTAGCTGAGCGAGGTCGCCCCGGCCGCGAGCGGCACCTCGTACACCGCCCCGAACGCGTCGGTGCGCACCGGCTCCAGCGGCTTGCTCCAGTCGGTCGGGTTCGCGGCGCCGGTCCAGGTGTGCAGGCCCCAGCCCGCGTAGTCGCCGTCGGCGCGCTGGTAGTGGAGCACGGCCTTCGTGGTGTCCTGGGGCGGGTACGCGCCCTCGGGCGCGGTGCCCAGCACCTCGGGTTCGCCCTGCTCGATCCAGACCTCGCCGGTCTTCGACAGGTCGATCGTGCGGTCGGCGTCGGTGTCCTTCACGCCGTCCTTGTTCACGGCGATGAAGCCGACGGAGGAGGCGCCGGGCTTGAGCTTGACGTGGGCGAAGGCGCCGTAGGCGTCGCGGCCGGTGAACGGCTTGCCCGCGGGCCAGGTGGTTCCCTCGCCCTCCGCGATGTCGCCCCAGGTGTAGAGGCCCCAGTCGCTGTAGTCGCCGTCGGTGCGCTTGTAGTGCACGATCGCGTAGTCGCGCTGGGTGGCGGTCGGCGGCTGCTCGACCGCGGGAGCGCCGGCGGTCGACTCCGCGGTCGCGCTCGCGGTGCGGCCCGCGCTGTCGACGACGACGGCCTTGTAGCGCAGGGCCGTTCCCGCCGGGGCGGTGATGTGCTGGGTGACCTTGTACGGGGCGTGGTCGGCGGAGCCGAGTACCTGCCAGTCGCCGGTGCCGGCCTGGGCGGCGAACACGACGCGGTTCAGCTGTCCGCCGTCGACGTCCGCGGTGATCTCGACGGTGCCGGCCGCGCCGGCCGCCGGGGCCTTCAGTGTGACGGTGGGCTTCGCGGCGGGCGCGCCGAGCGGCTTCTCCGCCTTGAGCACCAGGGAGCCCAGCGCCGGGACGGTGATCTCGATCTTCTTGTCCGTGCCGCTGCGGGCGGTGCCCGAGGCCCCGTGGACCGACGTGAAGTCCGTACCGGCGGAGCCGGTCGGGATGCGCACCGTCTTCGCCTCGGTGGCGTTGTTCACGGCGACGACGTACTCGGTACGCGTCTTGGCGTCCGTACGGGAGAAGGCGTACACCGAGCCCTCGGCGTACCGCTGCTCCTGGACGCCGTCGCGCAGGGCCGGGTGCTCGCGGGTGAGCTTCGACAGCGCGGCGATCTGCCGGTACAGCGGGTGCGAGGTGTCGTACGCGTCCTCGCCGTGCGTACGGGCGGTGCCGATCCGGTCGTCGTCCAGGTAGTCGGCGGTCCTGGAGGCGAACAGCGTCTGCCGGGAGTCCTTGTCGCCGCCGGCTCCCGTGTAGCCCTGCTCGTCACCGTAGTAGACGACGGGGTTGCCGCGGCTGAGGAACATCAGCTCGTTGGCGAGCCGGTAGCGCTTCAGCAGTTCGGCGTCGTCGGCCTTCGGGTTGTCCTGCGCCAGGAAGGTGCCGAACCGGCCCATGTCGTGGTTGCCGAGGAAGGGCACCGACTCGTAGGCGTTGGCCTTGCCGGTGGTGTAGCGGTAGTCCTGCGCGAAGAGGTTCGCGAGCCTGTCCGCGGAGCCGCCCTGCGAGGCGTAGCCGCGCGCGGCGTCCTGGAACGGGAAGTCGAGGGTGGCGTCGAGGCGGCCCTGGGTCACGTACTTCGAGGTGATGGCCGGGTCGGCGGAGTAGACCTCGCCGAACATGAAGAAGTCGTCGCGTCCGCGCTTCGCCGCGTACTCGTCCAGCGCGGTGGCCCATTGGGTCCAGAACTCGGTGTTGACGTGCTTGACGGTGTCGATGCGGAAGCCGTCGATGTCGAAGTCGCGCACCCAGCTCTGGTAGATCTTCGCCATGCCCTCGACGACCTCGGGACGCTCGGTCCACAGGTCGTCCAGGCCGACGAAGTCACCGTTCTCCGCGGACTCGCCGGCGAAGGTGGAGTCGCCCCGGTTGTGGTACATCGTCGGGTCGTTGAGCCAGGCCGGGACCTTGAGGTCCTTCCTGTCCGCGGGGACGACGGGCGTACGGGGGAACGAGTCCGCGTCGACCCGCGGGAAGCGCTTCGAGCCGTCCGCACCGTCTGCGTAGCTGCTGTCGTCGAACGGCACGCCGTCCTTCGTCAGATACGGGAAGGCGCCCTCGGAGAGATAGCCGTACGACTTCTCCTTGTAGTCGACGACGTCGGCGGTGTGGTTGGTGATGACGTCGAAGAAGACCTTCATGCCCTTGGCATGGGCCTTGTCGATCAGCTTCTCCAGGTCGGCGTTGGTGCCGAAGTGCGGGTCGACCTGGGTGAAGTCGGTGATCCAGTAGCCGTGGTAGCCGGCGCTGGCGTCCTTGCCCTCGCCCTGCACGGGCTGGTTCTTGAAGATCGGCGCCATCCAGATCGCGGTGGTGCCGAGCCCCTTGATGTAGTCCAGCTTCTCGGTGATCCCCTTGAGATCGCCGCCCTGGTAGAAGCCCTTGTCGGTGGGGTCGTAGCCGGTCTCGAGGCGGGAACCGGTGAGCCCGCCGCGGTCGTTCTTCGCGTCGCCGTTGGCGAAACGGTCCGGCAGCACGAAGTAGAACTGCTCACGGGTCAGGTCGTGGCGGGCGGGCTCTGCGGCCAGCGCTCTGTCGGACGGCGGCTTCGGCGGTTTGGGCGCTGCTGCCGCCGGAAGGGCGGACACGAGCGCTGCGACCGTCGCCGCCGCCGCGGCGGTGGCCACCGCGGTGCGCAGCGGGACACGGGGGCGTATCAAGGCGGGTCTCTCCTGGATGAGGGTGACGGGTGGTGCTGGGCGCCCCTCCCGGCAAGCTCTGCCGGGAGGGGCACCGGTGCGCCGCCGCGTGCCCCGGGAGGGACACGCGGCGGCGCCGGAGGCCGGCGTCAGCTGCGCCAGGTGTCGTTCAGCGTGACCTTGCCGGACGCCGGAACGGTGGCGGTGCGGTTGGCACCGCTCTCCCAGACGACGTTTCCGGCCGCGTCCTTGCGGATGTACTTGTACTCGAAGGACGTGCCGGCGGGGAGGTTCACGTCGAGCTTCCACACGGGGTAGCTCGCCGGGTCCAGCTTGGGGGCGTTCGCCGGGCTCCAGTTGCCGAGCTCGGCGCGGTTTCCGGTGACGTGGATGTTCTGGCCCGTGACGGTGGTGGCCTCGACGGCGAAGGACGCGCCGGCGCTCACCGGATCGGGGTCCGTGGTGCCGCCGCCGGTGCAGTCCCTGGCGCCGGCGTGCAGCGCGACGGCGGTGTTCGCGCCGAGCGTGGCCGTGAACTGACCGGAGCCGTTCACCGTGACGGCGTTGCCGCTCTGCACGTCGCAGTAGGTGCCCGACGGCAGCGAGGTCTGGAAGGTGCGGGTCAGGGACGTGCCCTCGTGGTTGATGGCCACGTAGGCCTTGTCGCCGCGCCCGAAGGCGATCTGGTCGCCGCCGTTGTCCCACCAGTTGGTGACGGACTGGCCGCGTGCCGTGTTGCGGAAGGCGACCATCGACGAGATCTCGCGCCAGGCGTGCTGGCACTTCCAGCCGTCGTTGTAGCAGGCGTTCACCTGGCCGCCGCCGGGCGGACCGGCGTCGTGGTCGGAGAACTCGTAGCCGGAGTGGACGTCCGGAGAGCCGTACGGCCAGGCCAGCATGAAGACGTGCGCCAGGGTGTAGTTGGCGCCGTCCTTGTAGGTGAGGGTGTCGCCCACGCGCTCGGTGTCGTGGTTGGTGACGAACACGGCGGACTTGCCCGACTCCATGAAGCCCCAGCCCTCGCCGAAGTTCTTCAGGTAGGCGAGGTTCTCGTTGTTGAACACCTGCTTGAGGCCGCGCCCGTATCGGAACTCCTGGACGTCGCCGCTGCCGAGGTACTCGCTCGGGGAGACCGCCTCGCCGGCGCCGTGAATGGCCTCGTGCTTCCAGTACACGCCGGGTCGGGAGAGCCGCGACTTGATCGCGGCCAGGTCGTCGGCCGGCATGTGCTTGGAGGCGTCGATGCGGAAGCCGTCGACGCCGAGGGAGAGCAGGTCGTTCAGATATCCGGCGATCTTCCCGCGGACGTAGTCCTCGCCGGTGTCCAGGTCCGCGAGCCCCACGAGCTCGCAGTTCTGGACGTTCCCCCGGTCCTGGTAGTTGTTGATCTGCGAGGTGCAGTTGTCCATGTCGGGCGAGGAGTACACGCCGGGGTAGTTGTACTTGGTGTACGAGGATCCGCCGGTCCCGGTGCCGGAACCGGCGGACATGTGGTTGATGACGGAGTCGGCGATCACCTTCACACCGGCCGCGTGGCAGGTGTTCACCATGCTCTGGAAGGCCGCGCGGTCACCGAGACGTCCGGCGATCCGGTAGCTCACGGGCTGGTACGAGGTCCACCACTGGCTGCCCTGGATGTGCTCCTGGGGCGGCGAGACCTGTACGAAGCCGTAGCCGGCGGGGCCGAGGGTGTCGGTGCACGCCTTGGCGACGGAGCCGAACTTCCACTCGAACATCACCGCGGTGACGTCCTTGTCGCCAGGTGGGGAGGCCTGGGCGGGGGTGGGGGCCGTGACGGCGACGGCGGCTCCTGCCACAACGGCGAGTGCCGCGGCCACGGTTCTGCTGGCCATGATTCCTCCTGGGGCTCACAGGAAGGTGCGGATGCGAGGGGTGCAGCCTCGTGCGGCAACGCGCCGTGCCCGCAAGGCCTTTTGGATTTCTTGCTGCAAGAAGTCTGAAACTCGTTGCGGACGAGACCGTAAGCCCCGACCGCCCGCCGGTCAACCCTCCAGGCAGGCTCCGATGACAGGCTTGGAAAGAGGCCGTTTCGTTGCCGCAAACTCTTTCGCAAGTCATTGCAGCGGTGTTACGTTCAACCACGACTCCGGCCCGGTCGGCCGGGGGCCCCGGTCAGTACCGGAGCCCTACGCGCCCGGCCGGCCGGGCCGGTCATGAGCCGGCCCGAGCCGAAGAGGCGTTGCCCGCGACGGGCCGGAGCGTCACGAGCCGGACGCCCGGGGCCGACGACAGCCCCCGCCGCCCCTTTCAGGGCAGGTCCCGGGCTTCCGAACAGCGGGCGCTACCGCACCGGTCGGCGGGCGCCATCAGGCAACGGGCGCACAGCGCCGGCCGCAGCACAGGGGCGCGCCCGCCGGCACGGCGTCACCGCACCCGTCGGCAGAGCGCCACCGCGCCCCACCGCCACCCCGCCGAGCGCCCGCCGAGACGTTTCAGCGCCGTGGCGCACCCGTCGAACCGCGCACCACGAGCTCCGGCTGGAAGACGAACTCCGTCCTCTGCACGGGGTTTCCGTTTATCTCCTCGACCAGCGCGTCCACCGCCGCCGTCGCCATGGCCTGCACCGGCTGCCGCACCGTCGTGAGCGGCGGGTCCGTGAACGCGATGAGCGGCGAGTCGTCGAAGCCGACGACAGAGACGTCCCCGGGCACGTCGAGCCCCCGGGCCCGCACCGCCCTGATCGCCCCCAGCGCCATCAGGTCGCTGCCGCAGACGATCCCGGTGCACCCCTGGTCGAGCAGCAGGCCGGCGGCGGCCTGACCGCCCTCCACGGAGAACAGCGTGCGCTGGATGAACCCCTGGGCGTCGTCCGCCGGCAGGCCCAGCATCGATTGCAGGGCGTCGGTGAAGCCCTCGGCCTTGCGCAGGGAGGGCACGTAGCGGGTCGGCCCGATGGCCAGACCGACGCGCTCGTGCCCGAGTTCCACGAGATGCCGCACGGCCATCCGCGCGGCGGACCGGTCGTCGGGAGAGACGAACGGCGCCTCCACGGCCTCGTTGTAGCCGTTGATGAGGACGAACGGGATGCCCCGGCCCGCCAGTTTGAGATAGCGGGACGGGTCGGCCGTCATGTCGGCGTGCAGTCCGGAGAGGAAGACGATGCCCGTGACGCCGCGTTCCTCGAGCTGCTCGACCAGCTCGTCCTCCGTCGAACCGCCGGGCATCTGTGTGCACAGCACGGGCGTGTAGCCGTGCCCCGCCAGCACCTGTTCGATGACCTGGGCGAACGCCGGGAAGATCGGGTTCGTCAGCTCGGGGATGATCAGGCCGACGAGGCCCGCGCTGCGCTGCCGCAGCCGCGTCGGCCGCTCGTAGCCGAGCACGTCGAGAGCGGCCAGCACCTTGTGCCGGGTGGCGGCGGCGACGCCGGCTTTCCCGTTCAGCACCCGGCTGACCGTGGCCTCGCTGACCTGGGCCTGGAGGGCGAGGTCGGCGAGCCTCGGGGCGCCGTTTCCGTCGCCCCGAGGCAAGGGGACCGTCACACCGCCCACCAGACGGTGGTGTCCGCGGGCACCTCTGCCGTGCCGTCCACGACCATCACCGCGTCGTTGGCGAGCAGCATGCGGCCGGGCACCGGGATGCGGACCGTCTCACCGGTGGTGTTGGCGGTGCACTCGAAGCCCTCACGGCGGAAGGCCAGCACGCCCTCCGGGGCGTCCAGCCACTCGACCGACTCACCGGCGCCGAGGCCCGGCTGCTCCCGGCGGACGGCGAGCGCGCTGCGGTAGAGCTCGAGCGTCGAGCCGGGGTCTCCGGTCTGCGCCTCCACGCTCATCGCGCCCCAGCTGTCGGGCTGCGGCAGCCAGCTGCCGCCGCTGCCGAAGCCGTACGAGGAGCCTTCCACGGTCCACGGGATGGGCACGCGGCAGCCGTCGCGGTACCCGTCCTGTCCGCTCGCCCGCCAGAAGGACGGGTCCTGGCGGACCTCGTCGGGCAGGTCGGTGACGTCGGGCAGCCCGAGCTCCTCGCCCTGGTACACGTAGGCGGAACCGGGCAGTGCCAGCATCAGCAGCGTGGCGGCACGGGCGCGGCGCAGGCCGAGCTCCCGGTCGCCGGCCTCGCGCAGCTGCGTGCCGAGGCCCGCCGGGTTGGCGAAGCGGGTCGCGTGCCGGGTGACGTCGTGGTTGGAGAGCACCCAGGTGGTGGGCGCGCCCACGGGCCGCATGGCGGCCAGCGACTCGTCGATGACCTTGCGCAGCTCCGCGGCGTCCCAGTGGGTGCCGAGGTACTGGAAGTTGAAGGCCTGGTGCATCTCGTCGTGGCGCACGTAGTTCGCGGTGCGCTCGACGGTGGGGGTCCAGGCCTCCGCGACGAGGACGCGGTCGTCGCCGTACTCCTCGAGGACCTTGCGCCACGAGCGGTAGACGTCGTGGACGCCGTCCTGGTCGAAGAACGGCATGACATCGTTTCCGAGCAGCTTCAGCTGGTCGTGCTTGCCGAGGTCGGGCAGGCCCGGGGCCTTGATCAGACCGTGGGCGACGTCCACGCGGAAGCCGTCGACGCCCATGTCGAGCCAGAACCGGAGGATCGAGCGGAACTCGTCCCTCACCGCGGGGTGCTCCCAGTTGAAGTCGGGCTGCTCCGGGGCGAAGAGGTGGAGGTACCACTCCCCGTCCTCGACGCGGGTCCACGCGGGGCCGCCGAAGATGGACTCCCAGTCGTTCGGCGGGAGTTCGCCGTTCGCGCCCTTGCCGGGACGGAAGTGGTAGCGCTCCCTCAGCGGCGATCCGGGGCCCTCGCGCAGGGCGCGCTGGAACCACTCGTGCCGGTCGGAGGAGTGGTTGGGCACCAGGTCGACGATGATGCGCAGGTCCAGTTCGTGGGCCTCGCGGATCAGGGCGTCCGCGTCGAGCAGGTTGCCGAACATCGGGTCGATGGCGCGGTAGTCGGCGACGTCGTAACCGGCGTCGGCCTGCGGGGAGGCGTAGAAGGGGCTGAGCCAGACGGCGTCGACGCCGAGGTTCCGCAGGTGGGGCAGCCGGCTGCGGATGCCGTCCAGGTCTCCCATGCCGTCGCCGTTGCCGTCGGCGAAGCTGCGCGGGTACACCTGGTAGATCACCGCGTCGCGCCACCAGCCCGTGTGCGTGCCGGAGGTGGGGGCGGCGGGGGCAGCAAGGTGCTGGGTCATGTCATCCCTGGAGGTGATGGGGTGGGGTGCGGCGCCGGCCCGGGGGTCGGGCGCGGACCGGCGCCGCCGCTTCATACGAGTGGTCGGGGCTGTTCGTCCGGGCCCTGCCGGGCCGCGGACGAACGAGCGGCCCCAGTGGCCCCTCCCGGCAAGCTTTGCCCTGTCGCGCAAACATTGCCGGTCACGGCCCTAGCCCTTGACGGCACCGGCGGACATACCGGTCACCAGATGCCGCTGGGCGAAGAGGAACACGAGCGCCGCGGGAATGGCGATGAGCACGGAGGCCGCCGCCATCGGGCCCCACTGGGCGCCGTACTGGTTGACGAACTTCTGCAGACCGCCGGCCAGCGTCAGGTTCTCGTCACCGACCATGAAGGCGGAGGCGTAGGCGACCTCGCCCCAGGCGGTGATGAACGAGTAGAACGCGGTGACCGCGATACCGGGCTTGGCGAGCGGCAGGATGAGCCGCCAGAACGTACCGAACGGGTTGAGCCCGTCGACCTGTCCCGACTCGTCGATCTCTCTCGGGATGGTGTCGAAGAAGCCCTTCATCATCCAGGCGCAGAAGGGGACGGCGATGGTCAGGTAGGTGATGACCAGGCCGGCCGGCTGGTTGAGCAGCCCCATGGTGGCCATGATGTTGTAGATCGGCACGATCAGGACGGCGACCGGGAACATCTGCGTGATCAGCAGGGTCCACATCAGACCGCGCTTGCCGGGGAACCGGAAGCGGCTGACCGCGTAGCCGGTGGTGGCGGAGACGAAGACGCCGAGCACGGTGGTGAGGCCCGCGATCAGCAGCGAGTTGCCGAACCAGCTGAGGAATTCGGTGTTCTCGAGCAGGTTGGTGTAGTTCTCGAACGTCGTTTCCTTCACGAAGTCCGTGGTGATCGCGTACTTCGCGGGCTTGAGCGAGGTCAAAAGGACCCACAGCACCGGGAAGACGGCGATCACGGACGCCACGACGAGGGTGGCGTGCAGTCCTGCGGAGGCCAGCGGCGAACGACGGCCGCGGCGGGGGGTGTTCACGGCGGTGGTCACCAGACTTCTCCCTGCTTGCGGAGGACTCGCCGGTAGACCGCGGCGAAGAACATCAACAGGACCAGGATCAGCACGCCCCAGGTGGACGACTGGGCGAAGTCCCGTGGGCTGATCTCGAAGGCGAACTTGTACGCCTGGGTGACCAGGATCTGGGTGGCCTCGCCGGGCCCGCCGCGGGTGAGCAGGAAGATCACCGGGAACATGTTGAACGTCCAGATGGTGCTCAGCAGGATCACGGTGGTGCTCACCGAGCGCAGTCCGGGGAGGGTGATGTTGCAAAACCGCTGCCAGGCGCTCGCGCCGTCCATCTCGGCGGCCTCGTACAGCTCGCCGGGGATGGACTGCAGGCCGCCGAGGAGGGCGACCATCATGAACGGCACTCCGAGCCAGACGTTCACGGCGATCACCGAGAACTTGGCCCAGGTGGGGTCGTTCAGCCACGGCACGGCGTCGATGCCGCCGCCCGCGAGGATCTTGTTGAGGAGGCCGTTGTCCTGGTTGTAGAGGAAGCGCCAGGCGAAGACCGAGACGAAGCCGGGCACCGCCCAGGGCAGGATCAACAGCATCCGGTAGAAGGAACGGCCGGCGATCCTGCGGTTGAGCATGTTGGCCAGGCCGAGGCCGAGGCCGAAGGTGATCGCGACACAGGCCGCCGTCCACACCAGCGTCCAGCCGAGGGTGCCGAGGAACTGGTCGCCGGTCAGGGCCTCCGTGTAGTTGTCGAGACCCACGAACTCGTAGGTGGCGGGGATCTCGTTGACGCCGATGCTCCGTGCGACGTTGCGCTCGTTGGCGTCCGTCAGCGACAGGTAGATGCCGCGGAACAGCGGGTAGCCGATGATCACGGCGATCACGATCGTCACCGGGGCGACCATCGCCCAGGCGTACCAGTGTGTGGAGAAGGAGCGCCGGAGCTTTCCCTCAGGCTTGCCAGTACCGCGGCTCCGGCCGCGGGCGGTGTCGCCCGCGGCCTTCGCCACCGACTGGCTGCTGGTGTCCACAGCCATCAGCCGGCCAACCTTTCCTTTACTTCCAGTCCTTGAGGAGCTTGCGGTAGGCGTCGCCCGTCGCCTTCACACCCTTCTCCGGGGTGGTCTGGCCGGTGAGGACCTTCGTGTACTCGGTCACCAGCGGGGCGAAGAGGCTGCCGGTCTCCGGGATCCAGGGACGCTCGACGGCCTTGTCGACGACCGGGCGGAAGAAGCCGACGATCTCGTTGCTCGCGACGCCCGGCTGCGAGTAGACGGAAGTGCGGGTGGGGAGCAGGTTGAGCTCCTTGGCGACCTTGGCCTGGGTCTCGGCGGAGGTCATGTACTCGGTGAAGGCGTACGAGGCGTCCAGGTTCGCGGAGCCCGCGTAGACGGCGAGGTTGTGACCGCCCTGCGGGGCGCCCTGGCCGGCCGAGCCGGCGGGCACCGGGGCGACACCGAGGTTGGCCTTGTCGGTGAACTCCGGGCCGGCGTAGGTGTCCGCGACGGCCCACGGGCCGTTGATCATCATGGCGACCTTGCCTTCCTTGAAGGCGGTCTGCATGTTGTTCCAGCCGTCGGTGGCGTCGGTCTTGGCGGCACCGGAGGTGACCAGGTCCTTGACGACCTTCATGGCCTTGACGCCGGCCTCGTTGTCGACCGTGACGGTCTTGTTCTCGGCGTCGACCAGGTCGCCGCCCTCGCCGTAGAGGAAGGAGAGGAACCAGTAGGCGTCGTCGCCGCGGAGGTAGAGGCCGGTCTTGCCGGTCTTGTCCTTGATCGTGGCGGAGACGGTCTTCAGCTCGTCGATGGTCTTGGGGACCTCGACGCCGGCCTCCTTGAAGATCTTCTTGTTGTAGAAGATGCCCATGGAGTCGATGACCTGCGGCACGGCGTAGGTCTTGCCGTTGTACTCGGTCGAGGCCGCGGCCTGCTTGAGGAAGTCGTCCTCGTTCTTCAGCGCGGCGGTGCCGTCGAGCGGCGCGAGGTAGCCGAGGTCGGCGAACTCGGGGGTCCAGGCCACCTCGGAGCGGATGACGTCGGGGGCACCGGAGCCGGACTGCGCGGCGTTCTTGAACTTGTTCTGCGCCTCACCGAACGGCACGTTGACGTACTTGACGGTGACCTTCGGGTGCAGCTTGGTGAAGTCCTCCGCGATCTTCTTGAAGACCTTGTCCTCGCTGCCGACCGTGGAGGTGTCCCACCAGGTGACCGTACCGCTGAGCTCGCCCGAGCTCTTCTTGCCGGTGTCGCCGCTGTCGCCCGACCCGCACGCCGTCGCCGAGAGGGCCATCGCCGCAATCAGCGCAGTGGCCGCTATGCCACGCCGCATGTGAACTCCTTCAACTGAGCCCGGAAGGGCGGAGGCGAAGACCTGCCTCCCGCCGTCCGCTCCCTCGCGGTGCCGGGTTGCCAGGAACGTAACAGGGCTGAAAACCATCGGAAAGACCTTGCGGCAAATTTCTGCAAGGACGGGTGATCGTTACATCCGCGTGTCCTGAGGGTTGCCGAAGGACCGGTTGACAGGCCCCTCTCCGCCGAAGCAGTCCCAGGGTGCGCCGGGACACGGGGCCTCCGCAAGCACTCCGCAAGGCTTTGCAGCGCTGTGACACGTCTCATCCCCCGCGCGGGCCCCCGGTACGGGCCGGGCGGCGACAGGACGCTCGAACCCGACGAATCCCGCACCTGGTGGGCAATCCGACGCGCGCCCGGTACAGTCCACTCCCATGACCGCGCGGCTCGCCGACATCGCAGCCCAGGCGGGGGTCAGTGAAGCCACAGTCAGCCGCGTGCTCAACGGCAAGCCCGGCGTGGCCGCGGCCACCCGTGAATCCGTGCTCGCCGCACTCGACGTGCTGGGCTACGAGCGGCCGGTGCGGCTGCGCCGGCGCAGCGCGGGCCTGGTGGGCCTGATAACCCCCGAACTGGACAACCCGATCTTCCCCGCCCTCGCCCAGGTCATCGGCCAGGCCCTGACGCGTCAGGGCTACACGCCGGTGCTCGCCACACAGACCCCGGGCGGGTCCACCGAGGACGAGCTCACCGAGATGCTCGTCGACCGCGGTGTCTCCGGGATCATCTTCGTCTCGGGCCTGCACGCCGACACCACCGCAGACATGGAGCGCTACGACCAGCTGCGTGCCAAGGGCGTTCCCTACGTCCTGGTCAACGGCTTCTCCCCCAAGGTGCAGGCCCCCTTCGTGTCCCCCGACGACCGGGCCGCGATGCAACTCGCCGTGACCCATCTGACCTCCCTCGGTCACACCCGGATCGGTCTCGCGCTCGGCCCCCGGCGGTTCGTACCCGTGCTGCGGAAGATCGAGGGCTTCCAGCTCGCCATGGAGGAGCGGCTCGGGTTGTCGCCGCAGGAGTCGCAGGAGCTGATCCAGCACTCCCTCTACACCCTGGAGGGCGGCCAGGCCGCGGCGGCCGCGCTCATCGCCAGGGGCTGCACCGCGATCGCCTGCGCCAGCGACATGATGGCGCTCGGCGCCATCCGGGCGGCCCGGCAGCAGGGTCTGCACGTGCCGAGGGACATCTCCGTCGTCGGCTTCGACGACTCACCGCTCATAGCGTTCACCGATCCCCCGCTGACCACCATCCGCCAGCCGGTGCAGGCGATGGGTCAGGCCTCGGTGCGTGCGCTGCTCGAGGAGATAGAGGGCACACCCGCCCCGCACAGCGAGTTCGTGTTCATGCCGGAACTGGTGGTGCGCGGTTCGACCGCCTCCGCCGTGAAGCGGGCCGCGGCCCGGGAATGAGGCCGAGTTGAGCGACGACCCCTTCGACGTGCTGGTCGTCGGCGGCACCGGTGTGGACACTGTCGTCCGGGTGGACGCGCTCGAAGTACCGCCGGGCGACTCGGTGTTCGTGCCTCCGGTGCGCGACTACGTGGGCCACACCGGCAACGGGGTGGCGCTCGGCTGGCACTGTCTGGGCCTTGCCACCAAGTTCATCGACTTCCTCGGCGACGACGTCCAGGGCCGGACGGTGCTCGAGGCGTACGCCGCGCACGGCCTCGACTTCAGCCATGTCGTCTCGCCGCACGGCACCCCGCGCGGGGTCAACCTGGTCGACCCCGAGGGCCGGCGCTTCTCCTTCTACGACGGGCGCCACCCGGCCGGCCTGCGACTGCCGCGCGCCTTCTACCTGCCGTTCCTGGAACGCGCCCGTCACGTCCATCTCTCGATCGTCGGTCACAACCGCGACATGTACGAGGACGTCCACCGGCTCGGGATCACGAGCTCCACCGACCTGCACGACTGGGACGGCCGCGATCCGCACCACCGTGACTACGCGCTGGCCTCCGACTACGTCTTCCTGAGCGCGGCCGCCCTCGACGGTCGGCTCGACGAGGTGATGCACCAGATCGTGGAGGAGGGCCGGGCGCGGCTCGTCGTGGCGACCGCCGGCGCGGAGGGCTGCCATCTGCTGGTGCGCGGCGGGAAGGTGCGCCGCTTCCCCGCCGTACGCCCGGAGCGCCCGGTCGTGGACAGCAACGGTGCGGGGGACGCGTTCGTCACCGCGTTCCTGCACGCGCTGTTCGAGGGCCGCGACATGGAGGAGTGCGTGCTGGCCGGCTCGGTGTCGGGCGCCTTCGCCTGCGGGTCGGAGGGGACGCACACCGAGTTCATCGGGCCGGCGGAGCTGCGCGCCGCGTGCGCGAGGGCGTCCGCGACGGCACAGGCCGCACCCGCTTGAGCCGCCCCCACGTCGACCTGGGGCGGCGGGTACGCGGGCGCGCGGAGGCCGGGAACGGCTAACGCGCCGGGGCAGGGCGATCGACCCATGACATGCGCCGGGGCCCGCAAGGTGCCCCACGCACCTTGCAGGCCCCGACTCCCCTGCGTGTCAGCTCTTGACCGCGCCCGAGGTGATGCCCCCGACGATGTGCTTGCCGAGGACGGCGAAGACCACGAGCAGCGGTACGGTCGCGATGAACGCGCCGGTCAGTACTATCGCATGGTTGACGGTGTGATTACCTGACCCGAGGCCCGCGAGCGCCACCTGGAGGGTGGGTGAACCGTCCGGTGTGAGCGCGATGAACGGCCAGAAGAAGTCGTTCCAGGCCTGGACGAAGATCAGCATGCCGAGGACCGCCATCGCCGGCCGGGCGATCGGGAAGACGACGTGCCAGATGATGCGCAGGCTGTGCGCGCCGTCCATCCGGGCCGCCTCGATGAGCTCGACCGGCAGCGCCTCCAGCAGGTACTGCCGCATGAAGAACACGCCGAACGCGGCGACGAGACTGGGCAGGATCACCGACTGCAACTGGTCGACCCAGCCGAACTCGGTGATCAGCTGGTAGAGCGGGATGACGCTGAGCTGCGGAGGAACCGTCATCGTGGCGACCACGACCGCCAGCAGTATGTTGCGTCCCTTGAAGCGGAGCTTGGCGAAGGCGAACCCGGCGAGCGTCGCGAAGAGCACCGTGCTCAGCGCGACCGCGCCGGCCACGATGGTCGTGTTGATCAGCGCCTCGCCCATGTCGACCTGGTTCCAGGCGACTTCGAGGTTGTTGAACAGCTCCTTGCCGGGCAGCAGGGGGCTGGGGGCCTGGACGACGCGCTCCCCCGTGTGGGAGGCGGCGACCAGGTTCCAGTACAGCGGGAACAGGGAGATCACGGCGGCGAAGACCAGCAGCGCGTACGTCAGCGGGCCGCCGTGGTGCTGCCGGCCGGCCTTCTGGCCCAGCCGCCGCCGGCGCACCTTCGCGGGCGACGCGGCCGGCGCCTTGTCCAGCACATGGCTCATCAGTGTGCCGCTCCGTTCTTCTTCCGCGCGCTCGACCGGCTGAGCAGGCGCTGTACGAGTCCGATGGCCAGCAGCAGGAGCAGCATCACCCAGGCGATCGCGGATGCCTGGCCGAGCGCACCGGTGACCCATCCCTTCTCGTACATCAGCAGGCTCAGCGTCTGGTACTGGTTGCCGCTGCCGCCGCCGATGCCGAGGCTCCCGCCGAAGATCAGCGGCTCACCGAAGAGCTGGGTGGCCCCGATGGTGGAGACGACGATGGTGAACAGGATCGTCGGCTTGATCGAGGGGATGGTGATGCTGACGAACTGCCGGAAGCGGGACGCCCCGTCGAGTGCGGCCGCCTCGTAGAGATCGTTCGGCACGGCCTGCATCGCGGCCAGGTAGATCAGCGCGTTGTACCCGGTCCAGCGCCAGGTGATGATGGTGGAGATGGCTATCTGGGCGGGCCATTTCTCGGTCTCCCAGTGCACCGGGTCGATGCCGACGTAGCCGAGCAGCTGGTTGATCAGCCCGTAGTCGGTGTTGAACAGCTGGGCGAAGACGAGGGCCGCGGCCGCGATGGACGTCGCGTAAGGGGCGAGGATCGCGACCCGGTAGAAACCCCGGCCGCGGATGCGGTAGTTGAGCAGATGCGCCAGGCCGAGCGCCATCAGCAGCTGCGGCACGGTGGAGATCACACCGATGGTGAAGGTGTTCGCCAGGGCGTTCCAGAAGAAGTCGCTGTCCCAGAGCCTGGTGTAGTTCTCCAGACCCCGCCACTCCGCGGTGCCGCCCAGCTCGACCTTCTGCAGCGAGAGCCAGCCCGTGTAGACGAGCGGGAAGAGCCCGAAGGCCGCGAACACGAGGAAGAACGGGGCCACATAGACGTACGGGGTCGCCTTGAGGTCGAGGCGGTAGAGGCGGCTGCGCCAGCCGGACGGGTCCCGGTGCCTCGGCGCCTTGGGTGGGCCGGACGAGGCGGCGATCACTTCGGCGCCCTGGTCGGGCTGGAGGGAGGTGGCCATCAGGCGCCCTTTCCCTGGTGAGTGGTGGCGGAAGAACGGCGAGTGCCTTCACGGCACCCGCGAAGGGGCCGCCGGCTGCCGCGGGGCAGCCGGCGGGAGGGCGGCGACTACTGGTCGATCTTGTCCTCGACCAGCTTCCTGACGTTGTTCCAGGCCTTCTCGGGCGAGGTGCCGCGAGTCTCGATGTCGAGGATGCCGTTGTCCGTGAGGAAGGTCTTCAGCTGGCCGTCCCAGCGGCCGATCGGGGCGGGCTTGATCTGCTGCGCCGCCTCCGAGTAGATCTTGCCGACGGGGACGCCGGGGAAGTACTCGGGCTGCGCGTTCTGCACCGTCTGCGACTTCAGGCCCTCGGTGGTCGAGGGGATGTTGCCGTTGACGGCGAACACCTTCGCCTGCTGCTCGGGCGCGGTCAGCCAGGCGGCGAGCTTCGCGGCCTCCTCTGTGTGCTTGCCGGCCTTCGGCACGGCGAGGAAGGAGCCGCCCCAGTTCGCGGGGACGGGCGCCTGGGCAATGTCCCACTTGCCCTTGTTGGCGGGTCCCGCCTGGTCCTTGATGATGCCGGTCATCCAGGACGGGCAGGCGACCGTGGCGAACCTGGAGTTCTTGAACGCCGCGTTCCAGGTGCCCTTCTCGTCGAACTGCCGCAGCTTGGCGGTCAGTCCGCCCTGCGCGGCCTTGACGGCGGTGTCCCACGCCTTCATCACGCCGAGGCTGCTGTCCCAGCGCAACCGGCCGTCCTTGCCGGAGTACTGCTCGGGCTGGCTGGAGACGACCGCGTTGAACAGGCCGCTCGCCGAATCGTGGAACGCCGTCCCGGCCGGCGCCTTGGCCTTGTACTTCTCCCCCTGCTCGAGGAACTTGGCCCAGTCGCCCGCCCACAGCCTGCCGACCTCTTCACGGTCGGTGGGCAGCCCGGCCTTCTCGAAGAGGTCCTTGCGGTAGCAGATGCCCATGGGGCCGATGTCCGTGCCCAGCGCGATGGTTTGGCCGCCGCCGGTGGTGGCCTGCTGCACCTTCCAGTCGAGGAACTTCGAGGTGTCGACACCCTCGGCCTTGCCGAGGTCGACGAACTTGCCGGCCATCGCCTCGCCGGTGGCCTCCGCGATGTAGCCGACCTCGACCGCCTGGATGTCGGCGAGCCCGCTGCCCTGCGAGAGCCTCAGCTTCAGGGCGTCCCAGTACTTCTGGCCGTCGGCGACGTTCGTCTCTTCGATCTTGATGCCGGGGTTGAGCTTCTCGTACTCGGCGTAGAGCTTGGCGCCCGTCTTGTTGTCGAAGCCGAACGACCCGAAGGTGCCGACCCGGAGGGTGATCGTCCCACCCGCGCCGTCGCTGCCGCCCTCGTCGCCGGAGCCGCCGCATCCGGTCACGAGGAGGCCCAGGGACAGCAGGCCCGCGGTGGTGAGGGTGACTGCGCGGCGTCTGCGCGGGACATCACCGGGAGATATGCGCATTCGAGGCTCCTACGACTGTTTCGGCTGGTGGCGGGCCCGAGCGACAGAGTGGGGCTGACGGCGAGCAGGACCGGTCACAAGAGGGGAAGTGAGGAAGCGGTGCACAGCAGTCCCGCAATGGGAAGTGGGAGCGCTCCCACTACTGCTTGGCTCGAAAGCTTCCCGGCGTCGACACCCTCTGTCAAGGTCGAGAAACAGAGCTTTATTGCTCCGAGATGTCTCCGGCGTGAGAATCTCCCGCTTTTCACGACGGGCAAAGCGCATTGATCAATCCATATCACCCACCTGCCCGCCGCTTCACCGAGCCGCGGTCGCCGCCCCGACGGCCGCCCCTGCCCCGGCTCGACAAGCCGAATCGGAGCGATCAATAATGGGAGCGCTCCCGATCTCTCTGTCACCATGGTCTCCAAGGGAGAATCGACGCACACGGCAAAACCGCACCGGAGGTCACGCATGGCAGCACGGGGCCGCTACGGCCAGCCCACACTCGAGCAGGTCGCCGCTCTGGCCGGCGTCGGGCGGGGCACCGTGTCACGGGTGATCAACAAGTCCCCCGGGGTCCGGGACTCCACCCGGCACGCCGTCGAGCAGGCCATCGCCGAGCTCGGATACATCCCGAACCACGCCGCGCGCGCCCTCGCCGGCAGCCGCACCGACGCGGTGGCCCTGGTCGTCCCGGAGACCGAGAAGCGGTTCTTCACCGAGCCCTACTTCTCCGAGATCATCCACGGTGTCGGCATCGGCCTGGCCGACACCGAACTGCAGCTGCTGCTGACCCTGGTGCGCACCGAGCGCGAGCGCAGCCGGTTCCTCCAGTACGCGAAGGCCCGCCGAATCGACGGAGTGCTGCTGGTCTCCGTCCACCGCGACGACCCGCTCCCCGACCTGCTCTCCGAGATGGACATGCCCACCGTCCTCAACGGCCGCCGGACGAGCGACGAAACGGTGTCGTACGTCGACTCCGACAACGCCGGAGGGGCGCGACTCGCCGTGCGCCACCTGGCGGAGTCCGGCCGCCGCAAGATCGTCACCATCACCGGCCGCGGGGACATGTACGTCGCCCAGTGCCGGCTGCGCGGTTACGAGGAGGCGGTCCGCGGCGCGTGCGCGGAGTTCGAGCCCTCGTGGGTGGCCGCCGGCGACTTCACAGAGGAGAGCGGCCGCCACGCCATGAAGGATCTGCTGCGCCTCCACCCCGACCTCGACGCGGTGTTCGCCGCGTCCGACGTGATGGCCGCCGGCGCGCTGCACACCCTGCGCGCCGCGGGTCGCGGGGTGCCCGACGACGTCGCCGTCATCGGCTTCGACGACTCGCCGCTCGCGCAGCACACAGACCCCCAGCTGACCACGGTCCGCCAGCCCGTCGAGGAGATGGGCCGCACCATGGCCGGCGTTCTCCTCGACCAGATGGCCGACCCCGGCGCCGCGTGGCGGAACATGGTGCTGCGCACCGAACTGGTGCGCAGGGAAACCGCCTGACTCCGCCTGACTCCGGCTCCCCCCGGGCCCGCCCTCGGGAGCGGCGCGTTCCCGGGTCCGGCCCCGGGAACGCCGAGGGCCGCCACCACGGAGCTCGGTGGCGACCCCTTGGAACGGGACGGGTGAATCGGCGGGCGTCGATCAGCGTCCGAAGACCTGGATCTCGTGGAGCGAGATGCCGTACGGGGTGGCACGGGTCTGCCCCAGGAGGCGGACGTAGCGCCCCTGGCCGGCGACGTCGAGCGTCTGGGTGCCGCCCGTTCCGCCGGAGGTGGAGTACAGATCCGTCCAGGTGCGGAAGGCGGGATCGTCGGAGACCTGGATCCGGAACGATCTGGCGTACGCCGCCTCCCACTTGAGCACCACGCGGGACACCGACCGGGACACCCCCAGGTCGATGTTGATCCACTGGTTGTCCTGGAAGGCGCTGCTCCAACGGGTGTCGTCGCGGCCGTCGACGGCCTGGCGCGGGGTGAGCCCGCTGTTCTCCGACGACGACGCCCAGGCGGGCCTGTTCTGCGACAGCAGTGAGACGCCGGGCGCCGGGCCACCGACCGCCAGCCGGTCCGCCGTGCGGTTCAGATACGTCGCCGTCCACACCAGCGGCGCGTTCCAGTTGACGGTGTTCTCCTTGGAGCCCCAGGCCTCCGGCGCGGTGTCCGGTCCCGCGTAGGACTTGGCCGCGGGCCGGCCGGTGGGGGTGGCCGGGTCGTTGATGTTCTCGTTGTTGGGACCGCCGGAGAGCCAGCCCTTCGGGTAGGGGGTGGCCGGGTAACGGCCCCAGGCGAGCCGGTCGTGCAGGTCGGACTCGGCGTATTCGCCGTAGCCCGTCACGTACGACAGCCGCATGGCGTTGTTGCCCATCAGATAGTCCATGCCGCGGTGCATGGCCTTGAGGTACCGGATGTCGTCGGTCAGCCGGTGGGCGGTGCCGAGGAGCAGCATCCGGTTGGCGATGAAGGAGTTGGAGCCCCACGGGTACTGCGCGGAGCCGGGGATGAGGGAGGGGTAGCCCTCGCCGTTCAGGGTGGCGACGGCCGAGTCGGCGAACGCCGTCAGGTTGGCGCGCATCCTGGCGGTGTCGGCGGCGGGCAGGTCGGCCGCGACGGTCAGCAGGGAGAGCGTGCCCGCGGTGGCGACCTCCGCCCAGTCGAACTGTCCGACCTGGCCGTAGTGCGGCGAGCCGGTGACGGCGGAGCGGTAGCCGGCGGCCGCTCCGTCGGAGCGCTGGTGGGCCGTGAGGTAGAGCTCGGCCGCGGCGGCGTAGCGGTCGTCGCTGTTCTTGGTGTCGGGGTAGTCGCCGCCGCCCTCCGCGTCCGAGTCGGTGGCGTAGTCGACGTCGGGCTGCGCCTCCGCCCGCTGCCAGGCGGTCCGCGCGCTCGCCCAGAGCGCGTCGGCGCGGCCGGGATCGTACTGGCGCAGCACACGGGCGAGTTGGGCGTTGGTGCGGGCCACGGCGTAGGTCGCGTTGGTGGACGGCGGCATGGCCGAGCGTGTGAGGGCGTTCTCCGCGTCGATGTCGGTGACGGGGAAGGCGCTCCAGGTGTGGTTGTGCACCTTGTGGGAGGCGAGACCGGTGGAGGGCAGCATCCCCGACATGAAGCGCGAGCCGTACTCGACCTCGTCGAGGATGTCGGGCCGTCCGTTGCCGCGTTCCGGGAGCGACAGGCTCGCGTCGCCGTACGCGGCCGGGTCGCGCTCGTAGAGGTTGAGCAGGGTCCACGCGGAGATGGCGTGGTTGACGGGATAGATGCCGAAGTCCCCGGCGTCGGCCCAGGAGCCGGCCACGTTCAGCCGCTCGCCGCCGCACCAGTCGTCGTAGCAGGGTACGGAGGCGTCACCGGGGTGGAGCGCGGCGTGGGCGTGGGCGCCGTCCTGGAGGTACTGGGCCTCGACGGGTGCGCCCATCCGGTGGAAGTAGAAGTACTGCATGCCCTCGCGCCCCAACTGCGGGTAGAGGGCCGTGTTCTGGATGGCGAAGGGCACGCTGGTACCGGCGCCGTCGACGGTCAGCCGGTAGTCGCCGGCGCGGGTGACCTCGGAGAAGTCCGCCTGGTGGACGTGGTCGCCGGAGGCGGGGTCGTCGCCGTGGACGCGGGTGGTGCCGGAGGCGACCACCGCGTTGTCGCCGGCGGCGCGCAACTGCCAGGCGAGGGGGGTGGTGGCACCGGCCACCACGGTGGCGATCTTGTCGGCCGCGGCGAGATAGCCGATCTGGTTGACGCGGACGGGGCTCGGGTCGCTGTCGGCCGCAGCCGGAGCGGCGCCCAGGGCGGGGGTGAGCAGGGCGGCGGTGAGCGCGGCCGCCAGTGCGGCGGCGGTGCGGGCGGGGCGACGGCGGCGCGGGCGGGGGTTGGGTTGGGGGTTGGGGTTGGGGTGGACGGCGCGGGGCATCGTACGGGCCTCCTGGACGGGGGACGGAAGCGGACGAGCGCGGGCGGGTTCGGGGGTGCGGACCTGGGGGCGGCGCACCTGGGTGGAGCGGCGGACCTGGGTGGAACAGGCCGTACGGGAGCGCTCCCAGTCCCCATCGCCGACGACTGAGTCAGGGGCAGTCGTCGGGCTGGATGCGGGAGCGCTCCCATACGTACGGCGCGACCTCGTGACAACCCTGACCCCTCACCGTCTGTGCGGACAGTGAGGGACCAGCACCACTGACGCGGCACCGCGGACCAATGAAGCGGTTCGCGCGGCCGGTGTCAATGACCGCGACAGAACCCTGCGCCCTTGACATCCCGCGCCCGCTGACCGAATCTCATGGGAGCGCTCCCATTCCGGCTGACGCAGCTCTGGTAATCCGCCTGCCCCGCCGCAGAGCTGCCGTCGCCGGAGCGGGAGCGCTCTCAACAGCTCCGCCGAGTTCGTGCCCGGCCGGCGCGGGCCCAGACCCGCCCCCGCCGGCGATCGACCGATCAGAGGATGACGATGACCGCAGAGAACGATCCGGTTTCCGCAGCGCTCCCGCGCCCGCCGGCCGCAGCGGCCTTCCCGCCCGGCTTTCTGTGGGGCGTGGCGACCTCCGCCTACCAGATCGAGGGCGCTGCGGACCGGGACGGCCGCGGAGTGTCGATCTGGGACACGTTCTCGCACACCCCGGGCAAGGTGGCGAACGGGCACAACGGCGACGTGGCCGCCGACCACTACGCACGGTACGAGCAGGACGTCGCCCTGATGTCCGAACTCGGCGTGGGCGGTTACCGCTTCTCCGTCGCCTGGCCCCGTGTCCAGCCGGACGGACGCGGCCCTGCCGAGCGGCGCGGCCTCGACTTCTACAGCCGGCTGGTCGACTCGCTGCTGGAGAACGGCATCGAGCCCGCGCTCACGCTCTACCACTGGGACCTGCCCCAGGCCCTGGAGGACGAAGGCGGCTGGCGCAGCCGGGACACGGCGTTCCGGTTCGCCGAGTACGCGCAGCTGGTGAGCGAGGCCCTGGGCGACCGCGTGAAGCTCTGGGGCACCCTCAACGAGCCCTGGTGCGCGGCCTTCCTCGGTTACGGCAACGGCATCCACGCGCCCGGTGCGGTCGACCCGGCGGGTTCGCTGCGCGCCGCCCACCACCTGCTCCTCGGGCACGGCCTGGCGGTCCCCGCGATCCGGGCTGCGGCACCCGAGGCCGAGGTCGGCATCACGCTCAACTTCTACCCGGTGGACGCGGATTCGCCGAGCACGGCGGACCTGGACGCCGCCCACCGCATCGACCTGCTGCAGAACCGCCTCTTCCTGGACCCGGTGATGGAGGGCGCCTACCCGGCGGACGTACGGGAGCACTTCGAGCGGGTGTGCGGCACCGACCACATCGAGACGGCGGACGAGAAGATCATCGGCGCGCCGGTCGACTTCCTCGGCGTCAACTACTACACGTCCTACCGGGTCGCCGGCGGCGGCGAGCCCGCGGGGCCCTCGCCCTGGCCGGGTGCGGAGGACGTGCGCTTCATCGACCGCGGACTCCCGCGGACCGGCATCGGCTGGGAGATCGACGCCGACGGCCTGCGCCGCCAGCTGGTGCGCATCCACCGGGACCACCCGGGGCTGAAGATGTACATCACGGAGAACGGCGCCGCGTTCGACGACACCGTCGACGCCGACGGCCGGATCGAGGACACGGACCGCACCGCTTACATCGAGGGCCATCTGCGCGCCGTGCACCGGGCCGTCGAGGAGGGCGCGGACGTCAGGGGCTACTTCCTGTGGTCGCTGCTCGACAACTTCGAGTGGGCGGAGGGCTACGGGATGCGGTTCGGCGTCGTCCGCGTGGACTTCGGGACGCAGCGGCGCACCCCTAAGCGAAGCGCCCTGTGGTACGGCGGCGTGGCCCGCGCCAACGGTCTCCCCGGCTGACGGCCGAAGGGTTCGCGGAACCACTCCCCACGGGCCGGTCCGGCCCCCATCCCCAGGACGAGGCCGCTCCCGCACGAGGGGGCGGGAGCGGTCCTCCAGGCCAGGGACCTCATCTCAGGGACGGCGCCAGGAGTCGTCCCTGAGATGGGAGCCCGCCATGGGCCCCATGCGCAGCATTCCGCCGTCGACCGACCACGACGCGCCGGTGACGTAACCGGCCTCCGGACCGGTCAGGAAGGCGATCACCGCGGCGACCTCCCTCGCGTCACCGGGGCGGCGCAGCGGGATGCCGGGGCGCTCGGCGGCCCTCGGGTCCTCGTCCTCCTGGCCGGTCATCGGCGTCGCGATCTCGCCGGGCGCCACCGAGTTGACGGTGATGCCGTGCTCGGCGAGCTCGAGCGCCATCACCTGGGTGAGCAGACCGAGACCGCCCTTGGCCGCGCAGTAGGGCGCGGCACCGACCCGGGGCTGGTGCTCGTGGACCGAGGTGACGTTGACGATCCGGCCGCCGTCCCCCTGGTCGATCATCAGGCGCGCGGCCCGCTGGCTGCACAGAAAGGGGCCGACGAGGTCCACGTCGACGACCTCGCGGACCGTGCCGAGGTCCAGGTCGAGAAACGGTGTGGCAGTGCCGGTGCCCGCGTTGTTGACGAGCACGTCGAGCCGGCCCAGTTCGCCGGCGAGCCGGTCGATCACGTCGGCGGCGTCCGGGAGCACCGTCAGGTCCATACGGGCGACGGCCGCGCGACGCCCGTGGCCACGTACCTCCTCCGCCGTCGCCTGCGCCCCGTCCCTGTCGGTGTGGAAGGTGATTCCGATGTCCATGCCCGCCGCGGCGAGGCGGACCGCGGTGGCGCGTCCGATGCCGGAGTCGGAGCCGGTCACGACGGCGACCGGGGCCTGCCCGCCTCGCTGCGGGCCCACGGGCGTCACGGCCATGACGGCTCCTTCCTCGGCACGACAACCAGCTCGGACACGGCGCTGGTGTCGGGGACGGACAGCGCGTAGAGGACGGTGTCGGCCACGATGTCCGGGCTCTGCAGCATGTCGAGGTCCGCCTCGGGGAAGCGCTCGAGGATGAACGGCGTGGCCATGCCGCCCGCGATGATGCCGGTGACACCGATGCCGGGGCAGTCGCGCTGCGCCTCCTGGAAGAGCGTGTGGGTGAACGCGCGCAGGCCGGACTTGCCGGCTGCGTACGGGCCGGCCTCCGTCCATGTCCGGTTGGCCGCGGTGGAGAGGATGTTCACGATGTGACCGCCGCCACGCGCGACCATCCGGCGGTACGTCTCCAGACAGAGGAACATCGGTCCGAGCAGGTTCGTGCTGATCACCCGGGTCACCTCGTCCGCCGTCAGGTGCTCGATCGGCTTGCAGACGTCGACAGCCGCGTTGTTGACCAGGATGTCGATGTGGCCGCCGTCCTCCTCGAGCTCACGGAAGACATCCGCGACCGCGTCGGAGTCGCGTACGTCCAGCGCCACGAAGTTCGCCTTGCCCCCGTCGGCGGCGAGTTGTTCGCACAGTGCCTCCGCCAGGTCCCTGCGTACGTCCGCGACCAGTACGGATGCCCCGGCCGCGGCGAGCCCGCGGGTGATGGAGGCCCCCAGCCCTCGCGCTCCGCCGGTCACCAGTGCCTGCCTGCCGTCGAGGTCCACCTGCACTCCGCCGTCCAATGCTCTGCCTTTCCTCCGCGCCCTCGGCCCCCGCCTTCTCACTGTGACCCGCGCAACTGCGGACGGCACTCGGGGCGCGGGCCGCCCGGCCGGGCGCGATGCCTGTGAGCAAGCCCACCAGCAGTTCGCGATCCCAGTCGGCACAAGGGCTCGGTGGCCCGACGGACGTCCCCGGCGGGCCGGGCAGGAGTGCTTCTCGGGAACCGTCTGCCACGATGGTCAGCGCCATCTTGGTGGAGCGGCCGCGCAGTGCAGCCGGTGTCACAAGCTTCCGCCGCGTTCCACCACATGGGTCCCCCCGGGACTCGTCATCCGGGTGATCCGACCGTGTCTGCTTCCTCTTCCGCGCCCTCTTCCGCGCCCTCTTCCGCGTCCTCTTCCGCGCCCTCCTCCGCGTCCTCCTCCGCTGCCGCCGCCGTTCCTTCCGGCCGCCTCGCCCGGCGCCTGCTGGGCGCCAGCTCTCCGTGGCGCTGCCTCAAATACCCGAGCATGCGCTGGTGGTCCGTCGCGAACTTCGTTTCCAACGCCGGTACTTGGATGCAGCTCACCGTGCAGAACCTGCTGGTGCTCCAGATCACGGGCTCGGCCGCCGCGACGGGTCTCTCGATGTCCGTGCAGGCCGCCCCCGGACTGCTGATGAGTCTCGCGGGTGGTGCGGCCGTCGACCGCTGGCCCCGCAAGCTGACCGCGGCCGTCAGCCAGGCACTGCTCGGCGCCGTCGCCTTCCTGACGTCGTTCCTCGTGGCGGTGGACCAGCTGAACCTGGGCGTCCTGATGGCACTGGCCGCCGTCACGGGCGTCATCGCCACCGTCGACGGCCCCGCCTGCGCCCTGCTCGGCAACGACCTCGTCCGTACGGAGGACGTCCCCTCCGCGATCGGCGTCGGCTCGCTCGTCCACAACGCGGGCAGGCTGGCGGGGGCGGCCCTCGCGGGTGTGACGGTCGGCTTCCTCGGCACGGCCGCCGCGTATGCGGCGAACGGGGTCTCGTTCCTCTTCGTCACCGCCGTCATCCCGTTCCTGCGGCCGGTTGCCGGAGCCGTCCTCGCCCGTTCCGGCAAGGACGGCTCCGGCCACCCGGACGAGCAGCCCACCGTGCCGGCAGAGGACCGAAAGCAGGACCAGGACATGAGCATGCGCGAAGGGCTGAGGTACTTCGCCCGCAGGCCGCGGCTGGTCGCACTCGCCGGGGTCACCGGGCTCAGCGCCGTGCTGGGACGCAACTACCAGCTCACGCTCGCCGTGCTCGTCGTCGGGCCGCTCGCCGGCGGGGCGGGGGCGTTCGGCACCGTCTCCACCGTGCTGGCCGTCGGCGGCATCCTCGGCGCGGTGCTCGGAGCCCGGCTGCGCCGGCCGTCCGTGCGGCTGGTGGGCGTCCTGGCAGCCGCCGGCGGTGTGCTGCAGATCGTCGCCGGGCTCTCGCCGTCGCTCGCGGTGCTGCTGGTCGTCGTGCTGCCCATGGCCGTGGTGGAGTCGGTCTCCGACACCGCGGGGACCACCGTGCTGCAGACCGATCCGCCGCCGCACATGCGGGGCCGCGTCCTGGGCGTCTGGGGCAGTGTCAAGACGGTGTGGGGTCTGGCGGGGCCGCCGGCGCTGGGTCTGCTCATGGAGCTGGCCGGGGCGCGCGGTGCCCTGGTCACCGGCGGGCTGCTGATCGCCGGTGCCATCGCGGCCGGCTACCTGCTGCGCGAGCGCCGCGGTTCCGGGCCGGTGGCCGTACGGACCGAGGACTCCGCCCCGATCCCTCAGCCGGCGCTGGGCACCGCTGCCTGAGCCGTGCCCGGACCGGTCGGCGCCGGCGGCGGCAGGGTGCGTACGGCTTCCAGCACCTCGGCGGCGGTGATGCGCAGCAGCCGCTCGTCGGGCCGGTCGCCGTGCGCGTCCCCAGGACGGGGATCGTCGTCGGCGCCGGGGTGCCACAGGACCCGGTGGCGCGGCCGGGCCGGCGGACCCCAGAGACGGGGTGCCACCGGGCCGAACAGCGTGACGGACGGGGTGCCGAGCGCGGTCGCCAGGTGGGCCGGTCCGGTGTCCCCCGCCACCACGCAGCGGGCGTGGGCGATCAGCGCGGCCAGCGTGCCGAACGCGACGTCGCCGCCGGTCCCGCCGAAGACCGCGCCTCGCGCCAGTCCCGCCCGGTCGGCCACCGAAGCCGCCAGCCGCCCCTCCGCCGCCCCGGCCGTCACCACGACCCGGTGTCCGGCGCGGCTCAGCTCCCGTGCCACGTCGGCGAACCGCTCGGCGGGCCAGCAGCGGGCGGGGGCGTCCGCGCCGGGGTGCAGCACGACGGCTCCGGGGGCGGGCGAGGGCGCCGTCGGCGCCGGCACGACCAGGTCGTCGGGGTCGGCCGGCAGACCGTACCCCTTGAGCAGCCGGCACCAGCGCTCCCGTTCGTGTTCGTCGTCCCGCCACTCGGGCGCGTCCGGCTGTGCGTAGGCGTACAGGCGGCGCGGACGGAGAGCGGCGAGCAGCCCGCGGCTCTCGGGGCCGTTGCCGTGCAGGTCCACGGCGAGGTCGGGAGCGGGGCCCGCCCAGCCCAGTTCGGCGGGTACGGCCCGGCCGGCGGCGGAGGTGGCCAGCAGCCGGTCCACCAGTCCGGTCGCCGCAACGGCCCCGGCCAGCCGCGCGGGGGCGGCCAGCACGAGGTCGTGGTCCGGCATGGCCCGCCGCAGGGCACGCAGCGCGGGTACGCCGGCCAGCAGGTCCCCCAGCCCGAGCGCCCGCAGCACCAGGATCCGCGGGCGGGCGCCGCCGGGGCGCCGCGCGTTCGTGGTCATCTCGGCCTCCTGTGCGGCGGATCAGCGCGACGGGCTCCGCACGGCGGCGGCCTGGGACTCGGCCGCGCGGCGGGCCAGCAGGGTGGTGGAGCGGCCGTCGAGGTACGGCAGCACGACGGCCTGTCCGCCCCATGCCCGTACGACGTCGGCCTCCGGAAGTTCCTCGACGGCGTAGTCACCGCCCTTCACCCAGACGTCGGGCCGCAGTCGGTTCAGCAGCGCGATCGGGGTGTCCTCGTCGAAGACCGCGACGGCGTCCACACTGCCGAGGCCGGCGAGCACCCGGGCCCGGTCCTCCACCGGGTTGAGCGGGCGGCCCGGACCCTTGCGGCGGGTGATCGACTCGTCCGAGTTGACGCAGACGACGAGGCAGTCGCCGATGCGCCGCGCGCTCTCCAGCAGCCCCACATGACCGGCGTGCAGCAGGTCGAAGCAGCCGCCGGTGGCGACCACCGTCCCGCCGCGCGCCCGGACGCGTTCCACCAGGGCGAACGGGTCCTTCTCCACGACCCGCGCCGGGCGGGCCGGGACCGCCGTGCGCCACAGGTCCGTGTTGCCCGCGCCGCCCGCCGCCACGAACGCCGCCGCCCGGACGACGGCCCGCTGGACCGCCTCCTCCGGCAGGGCGCCGCCGACCAGTTCGGCGGCCGTCGCGGCCGCGAAGCAGTCACCCGCTCCGCATGTGTCGCCGACCGCCCGGTACGGGGCGGGGACCAGCATCGGCGTCCCGTCGCCGGGCGCGGTCAGCAGCACGCCGCGGTCGCCGAGGGTGACGGCCACGGCCGCCGCCCGCCACCGCTCCGCCAGCCGTCTGCCGTACTCGGCGAAGTCCCGCAGCGACCGGCCCGCCCCGGCGGCGGGTTCGGTCGTCAGGGACGAGACCTCCGCCGCGTTGGGCGTGACGATCCGCGCGCCGGGCACGGGCGCGTCCCCGTTGGGATGCGGGTCCCACACCAGCGGGACCCGGTGCGCGGCCGCCGCCAGGTGCTCCCGGACGGCGCCGGCCGTGCCCCGCCCGTAGTCGGCGACGAGAACGGTGTGCGCGTCGGCCAGCGCGGTGAGCACCGCGTCGTCGGGTTCACCGGGCGTGCCGCCTCCGCGGTCGATCCGTACGAGGGGCCGACCGCCCGCGATCACGCGGGTCTTGACCGGCAGTGTGCCGTTCAGCGGCACCTCCACGAGCCGGACCCTTCCGCACAGCGCACGGCGTACCGCCTCGCTGGCCGGGTCGTCGCCGAGAGCGGTCACCAAGGCCACCTCGCAGCCGGACCGAGCGGCCAGTACGGCGGCGAGTCCCGCGCCGCCGGGGCGGCGCAGGTCGCTGCGCACGTCGACGACGGGCGCGGGGGCGTCGGGGGCGAGCCGGGCGGCGACGCCGGAGATGTCCTCGTCCAGCAGGACGTCCCCGACCACGACGAGCGGTCCCCGGGTGCTCACGACATCCTCCGGCGGGCGACGGCGGCCTGGGTCGCGGACGCCCCCGGGGCGCGCCGTACGGTCGACGCGGGCGCGGCGCTCGCCAGGTCGAACGCCTCGCAGAGCAGGTGGACGGCGACGAGATGCGCCTCCTGCACGGTCGCGGCGGAGTCCGCGTCGACGCAGAGCGCCTCGTCGGCGGCCTCCGCCAGTACGTTGGGGCGCGGTCCGGTCATCGCCCACACCCTCAGTCCGGCCGCCCGTCCGGTCGCGGCCGCGCTGATCAGGTTGGCGCTGCCGCCGGACGTGGACAGCAGTACGAGGATGTCGCCGGGGCGGCCGTGGGCCTCGACCTGCCGGGTGAAGACCTGGTCGAAGCCGTAGTCGTTGGCGATGGCGGTGATGCTGGACGTCTCCGCGTGCAGGGCGACGGCGGAGTGGGCGGGCCGTTCGTCGCGGTAGCGGCCGACGAGTTCCGCGGTCAGATGCTGCGCCTGGGCGGCGCTGCCGCCGTTGCCGGCGGCCAGCAGCCGGCCGCCGACCGGCAGGACCGCGGCGAGGTGGCCGCCCCATGCGGTGATCTGCCCCAGGTTCTGGTGGCGGAACCGGACGAGCGCGTCCTGGAGCGACTGGCAGTGCCGGTGCGCGGCCTCGCTTGCAAGGGCTTCGTTCATGCTGGTCGGGGCGGCCGGGCGTCCAGGGGACGACGGCCGCTCCCGCACCTCCTTCGAACGTCGGTGCTGCGCGGTCTCGTTGGCGGTCGGTCGGCGGTCTCGTCGGAAATCAGCGGTCTCGTAGTCGGTCCGTGGTCGGTCAGGGTCGGTCAGGGTCGGTCCGTGGTCGGTCCGTGGTCGGTCCGTGGTCGGTCCGTGGTCGCTCCGGCGGCAGGCCCGGGTCACATCACCCCGGTCGCCCGGGGCACCCCGGAGACCCCTCTCGGGGCGGGCCGTGCGGCCAGGGCCCCGGCGTACACGCTCTCGGTGGCGGCGGCGATCCCCGTCCAGCTGTACCGGCCGAGGACCCGTCGCCGTCCCGCCGCTCCGCACGCCTCCCGCGCCACAGGGTCGGCGAGCAGGCCGGCCACGGCCCGGGCGAGCGCGTCGGGGTCGCGGGGTGGCACGAGCCGCCCCGTGTCCGGGTCGGCGACGGTGTCGAGCTGGCCGCCGACGGCCGTCGCGACGACGGGCCTGCCGCACGCCATCGCCTCCAGGGGGACGATCCCGAACGGCTCGTAGTCGCCGGGGCACAGCACCACGTCGGCGCTGCGCAGCAGCGGCGCGATGTCCTCACCGGCGACGGCCCCGGTGAAGACGACCCGGTCGGCGACCCCGAGGCCGTACGCCAGGTCGCGCAGCCGGCTCACTTCCGGGTCGTCCTCGAGCCGGCCGGGCGGCGGGCCGCCGACCACGAGCAGTTCGACGCCGGGCAGCCGGGTCAGCGCGGTGATGGACACGGCGGCGCCCTTGCGCGGGACCACCCGTCCCACCTGGATCAGTCGGTGGCGCTGGGCGCCGCGTTCCGCGACCGGCCCGTCCGGCGTGAACTGGTCGGTGTCGACACCGCACGGCACCACATCGACCTTGTCGGCGGGGAGGCCCATGGCGGCGAGCTCCACGACCTCGTCGCGGCATGTGGCGATGATCCGGTCGCAGCCGGTGCCGACCTCCTTCTCGCAGGCGATCCGGGCCGGCGGGCTGGTGTCCGCGTGCCGCTGGTTGCGCCGCTTGACGGTGCCGAGCGCGTGGAAGGTGTGCACCAGCGGCAGCCCGAGTTCCCGTACGGCGTGCAGCGACGCGAGGCCCGACATCCAGAAGTGCGAGTGCACCACGTCGGGAGGGCGGGTCTGCCAGTCACGGGCCAGGTGACGGCCGAAGCCGAGCATGTGGGGCAGCAGTTCGTCCTTGGGTATCGCCTCCGGGGGCCCGGCGGGCACATGCCGGACATCGACTCCGGCACGCAGCGGCATCAGGTCGGGCAGGTCGCGCCGGTCACGGCGTGTGTAGACGGTGACCCGGTGGCCGCGGTCGGCGAGAGCGCCCGCAAGGCGTGCGACATGGACGTTCTGGCCGCCCGCGTCGATTCCGCCGAGGGCGGCGAGCGGACTGGCGTGCTCGGACACGAGCGCGATGGACAGCGCTTCCGTGCCGATGAGATCGCGATCGGTCATGCGCGCACCTCCGTCATCAGGCGTTCCCAGTCGTCGAGGAAGCGTTTGAGGCCGTAGCGCCGGAGCGCCGCCTGGCGGGCCCTGGCGCCGTCCTCCGCCGCGGCCTCCGGTTCGTGGAGATACCGCCGGGCGGCCCGTGCCAGCTCCTCCGGCCGGGTGGACAGCGTTCCGGTGCCGGCGGGGACCGCTTCGACGGCCTCCGTGGTGGCGAGGGCGACGACCGGCATTCCCAGGTGCATGGCCTCCAGCAGCGACAGGCCGAGGGAGGTCCAGCGCACAGGGTGGAGATACATGCGCCGCTCCGCCATGGCGCCGTGGAGTTCGTCCTGCGGAAGGTCGGCGGTGCGGCAGCGGGACTCCGGCAGACCGAGGTGCTCCGCGAGACCCTCGGTACGCATGCCGAAGACGTCCAGCGGGGCCGCCTGCGCCAGCGCGGGCAGCAGATCGGTTCCGGTGTGACGGCCGCGCCGTACGGGCTCGTTGACGACGACCGCCGCGCGGGCCAGCCGGCCCGTGTAGAGGTGGCCGGGGTCGACGATGCCGTGTTCGACGACTTCCGTGCGGGTCCGGCCGTTGTCCCAGAACAACCGGTTGAAGTGCGTGACGTGCACCAGCGTCAGGTCGTCGCGATCCGCACACGGGTGCCGGGTCGCGGGTACGTCGCCGTCCGGCGCGTTGTGCTCGAGGTAGACGGCCGGTACGTCACGGCCGGGGCGTCTCCCGCCGAGCCAGCGCTCGGCGAGCTCCGACTCGTGCGGCCGCTGCAGTACGACCATGTCGACGGCCTCGTCGCGCAGTTGCTCCGGTGTCACCTCCCGCACCGAATCCGGCCAGGCGAAGGTCCGGGCCCGCCCGAGGCCGTCGGGTCCCCGGTCGGGAGTGACCGGAACGAGATAGGTGTGCGGGCCCTGCACGAACGCCGTCGTCCAGGAGCCGTGCACGTGCCACAGCAGAATGTTCATCGTCGCGCGCCTCGTTCCTCTTCCGTCGCGCCGAGGGCCGCCACGGCGGCGAGCACCTCCGCGTTGCCGACACCGTCGAGACAGGGATGGCCGGGGACCGGACAACCGCGCGCCCTGCTCCCCGCGCACCCGGCGGCCTGATCGCCGAGCAGTACGTGCGGCACGTTGTAGGGGCGCCAGCGCTCGGCCGGCACGACCGGGGCGAACAGGCAGGCGACCGGCGTGCCGACGGCCGCGGCGAGATGCCCCGGCCCGGTGTTGCCGACCACGGCGACCCGCGCGCCGGCGAGCACGCCCGCCAGTTGGTGGAAGTCCGTCAGACCGCCGAGATCGAGCGCGTGGTCGGCGGCGACCGCCGCGGTGAGGTCCTTCTCCGCGCGACCACCCGTCACGACGACCCGGTGACCGGCGGCGGAGAGCGCGGCGGCCGCCCTTGCCGCCCGCTCCGCGCTCCACGCGCGCGCGGGCACGGCCGCCCCCGGGTGCAGCACCACGTACGGCTCCGGCCCGGTCAGGTGTCCGGTCCCGGGCGGCGCCCCGACGCGCAGGGCGCCGTCGTCGCCGGGCGGCAGGGCGAACCCGAAGTCGAGGGCCAGATCCAGCGCCGCCTCCACCTCGTGGCGGTGCGGCCTCCGGTGGTGCCTCAGGTCCAGCAGCGCGCCGGGGTAGTCCTCGCTGTCCGCGGCGATCCGCCCGACGCCGGCCAGCTTCAGCAGCAGCGCGGCGGGCAGCGGGCTCTGGTGGTGGGAGACGAGGATCAGCGCCCGGTCGTAACGGCCGGCCCGCAGCCGCTCCAGCAGTTGCCGGGTGGCCTCGTACGACACAGGTGCCGGTTCGAGACCGACCCAAGGGGCGTCGTGCACCAGCACCTCGTCCACCCCGGGCAGCAGATGCGCGGCGTGCACGCCGAGCGGGCCGCAGAGCATGGCGGTGTGCGAAGAGCCCGCCGCGACGGCCCTGACCGCGGGGCCGGCCAGCAGCACGTCGCCGGCGCTGTCGAGCCGCACGACCAGCGTCCTCGGTCGCCCGTTCATCGCGCCTCCTGCGTCAGGGCCCGTTGCGGGGCGGGGTCGGGTGCCGCGGACGCTGCGCCTTCCCCGGCCAGATCGTCGGCGAGCGCGACCGGGCGGCCCGCTCCCCCAGGTGCCCCGGAACCGGCCGCCACCGTGGGACACGGCCCTCCCCCACCAGGCGCGGCCGACCGCTTCCGCACGGGCCGGGCCGCCGGCCCATCCGTACGATCCCCGGCCGCCCCGGCGGGATCATTCGCGGCGGCGACTGCCCCCGGACCAAAAGCCATGCCCGGCACGCAGGTTGCCGGACCGAAGGACGAGGCCGTCACAGGGGTCGCCGGGACGCGAGGCGTCACCGGCACGGACGTTGCCGAACCAACGGGCATGCCCGGCACGGACGTTGCCGGACCAAAAGGCGCGCCCGGCACGGAGGTTGCCGGGCCGGGGCCGAGCGGCTTCGCGCCTCCGCGGTGCGGCTGCGGCGCGGGGCGGCGGCATCGTGCCGTCGGGTCCAGGACCAGCCGTACCGCCCCCAGCACGTCGAGGGCCGTGTCGTGTGCGGCTGTGACTTCCTCCGGGCGGGTGGCCGCCGTGGGGACCAGGACCCCGCGCGAGCCCGCGGCGGTGGCGGCGTCCACGTCGGAGCCGATGTCGCCGATGACGGCCGTGCGCGCCGGGCACACACCGAGCCGGTCGCACGCCGCGAGCACGAGCCCGGGCGCGGGCTTGCGGCACCCGCAGCCGTCGTCCGGTCCGTGCGGGCAGACCGCCCACACGGCGAACGGTCCGAGGAGCGCGTCGATCCTCCGCTGCACGGCGGCCACTTGACGGTAGGTCAGCAGACCGCGGGCCACGCCCGACTGGTTGCTGACGACGCCGACCGGTATTCCGAGCGCCCGCACGGCGGCGAGTGCCTCCGCCACCGACGGCATCGGCACGACCCGTGACGGGTCGCCGTTGTAGGGGACGTCGGCGACGAGCGTGCCGTCACGGTCGAAGAGGACCGCGACGGGCAGGCCCACGGCGTCCGGTGGCGGCACGGTGCAGCGCGCGGCGGCCGGACCGGTGAAGAGCCACGGGCCGTCGGCGGTCGGGACCGAGCACGGGGCGCTCATGGCAGCACCGCTTCCCTGGCCGGCCGGTCAGCGGAGCTCTGGAACGTGACCGGACCGGACCGCCGCGCCGGCGGCGTGATGCGGTGGCGCAGGTGCGCGCCGATCCAGTGCCAGGCGGCCACGGGCGGAATGAGTGCGCTGGTCAGCGCCATCGACACGACCTCGTCACGGGTTCTGGGCCCGGGCGCGATCCTGGCCCAGGCGAACTCGGCCGTTCCGGCGAGCCACAGCGCGGCGCACACCGTGGCCGCGGCGGGCCTGGCCAGCGCCGCGCAGGAGAGCGCCGCCGCCCCGGCGGCGGTCACCGCGAGGTGCCCGGGCAGGCGCCCCCGTGGCGCGTCCGCCCGCTGCCACCAGTCGCTGCCGTGCAGCCGGTTCATGAGAACGTCGTCGGCGTTCCCGGCCTGGACGCGTACGGAGACCCAGCGGCCGGCCGGCCGCACCGGGTGGGTGGTGCTGCGGGTGCCCGCCGTCAGCGCCCAGCCGGCGGCCTGGACCCGCAGGGCGAGGTCGGCGTCCTCACGGAATGCCCGGGGGAAGCGTTCGTCGAAGCCGCCGACGGCCTCCAGAGCCTCGCGCCGGTAGGCCATGTCGGCGGTGATCCAGCGGGCGGTGGCGAGCCCCGCGGTGTTGCGTTCCCAGTCGGTGGGAGCGCGGTCGGCGGGCAGTGGCACGTCGATCCGGGCGGTGACCCCGCCGGTGCGGTGTCCCGCGCCGGCGAGGTCGCGGGCCAGGTCTTCGCACCAGGTGGGCCCCGGCACCACGTCGTCGTCGAGGAAGACGATCCACGGCAGGGGGCCGGCCACCCGCAGGCCGGTGTTGCGGGCCGCGGCGGGACCCCGCGCCCGGCCCGGCACCACCGAGGTGACGGGTCTCAGCGTCGCCGGGATCTCGACCGGGAGCGGGACGCGCGGGGCGCCGCGGCGGTCGTCGACGAGGACCACGCGGGACGGACCGGGCCCGGCGGCGGCGGACAGCGCCCGCAGGCAGGCGCTCAGGCTGGGCCGGCCGAGGGTCGGTATCACCACGGTGTAGCGCGGGGGCGCGGCCCCGTGCCCGGTCATCGTGCCGCTCCCGTGCCCGCGGCGTCCGCGTCGTCCGCGTCGTCGCAGCGGCGGAAGAAGTCGCAGCGCCGGATGGCGTACGGGCCGATGGCCAGCAGGTCGACGGGTGAGGAGCCGAAGCATTCGAGGGCGTCGCGGGGATCGTCGACCATGGGCCGGCCGGCGGTGTTCAAACTGGTGTTGACGACGACGGGCAGCCCGGTGAGCCGCTCGAACTCGCCGAGCATCCTGGCCACCAGGGGTTCACGGTTCCGGTCGACGGTCTGGATGCGTGCGGTCCCGTCGACATGGACGACGGCCGGGATGCGTTCCCGCCAGGCGGGGGCCACGTCGTGGACGAAGAGCATGTACGGGCTGGGCATGGGGCCGTCGAACATCTCGGGTGCACGTTCTGCGAGCACCATCGGGGCGACCGGCCGGAACTGTTCGCGGCCCTTGACGTCGTTGAGGCGTTCGAGGTTGCCGGCGTGGCCGGGGTGGGCGAGCAGCGACCGGTGGCCGAGCGCCCTCGGGCCGTACTCGGAACGCCCCTGGAACCACGCGACGATCGCGTTGTCGGCGAGGGCCTCCGCGACGGTCGCGGCGATGTCGGCGGGACGGTCGAACGGCACGGCGGCGGTCTTCAGCCAGGCCCCGAGCTCCGCGTCGGACCAGTCCCTGCCGAGGTCGGCGCCGTCCATGGGCACCGGGTCGTCGCCTTCACCGGCCGCCAGCAACAGGGCTCCGCCGAGGGCGGTGCCGGCATCACCGGCAGCGGGCTGCACCCACACGCGGGAGAACGGACCCTCCCGCGCGATACGGGAGTTGGCCACGCAGTTGAGGGCGACTCCGCCGGCCAGGGTGAGCAGGCTGTCGTGCGTCACTCCGTGCAGCCGGCGCACGAGGTCGAGCATGGTCTCCTCGAGGACCGCCTGCGCGCCGGCGGCGAGGTCCGCGTGCTCCTGGGTCCATGCCTCCTCGGAGCCTCGGGGCGCGCAGAACTGGTGCCAGGGCACGCCGGTGGCGCGGAAACCGCCGTCCCCGGTGGGGTGGACGTACTTGCGCAGCTCGCCGAGCATCCGGGGCGTGCCGTGCGAGGCAAGGGCCATCACCTTGAACTCGTCGGACGAGCGCAGGAATCCGAGGTGCTCGGTGAGCTCCTCGTAGACGAGCCCCAGGGAGTGGGGCAGTTCCTGCGCGTGCAGCGCCTCCAGCCGGCCGTGGACACGGCGCGCGGCGAGGTGCGAGGCGCGCTCGCCGCGGCCGTCGAGGACGAGGACGGAGGAGGTGTCGGCGTCGGACGCGGCGAAGGCCGCGGAGGCGGCGTGCGCCATGTGGTGCGGTACGAAGCGGACGATGTCCGGGTCGAGTCCCGGCAGCGCTGTCTGCAGGAAGCCGGGGGCCTCCCGCGCGTAGGCGAGCCGCAGATGGTCCCAGGGGTCGTCGAGGCCCATGGCGTCGGTCGGCCTCGCCAGCGACGGGTCGAAGGAGTACGCCACGGCGTCGAGGTCCTGGGGCCGCAGTCCGGCCCGCTTCAGGCACCACGCGGCGGCCTGTTCGGGCAGTTCCCAGGCGGAGAAGGGCAGTGGCCGCTTGCCGTGTTTACGTCGGGAGAAGCGTTCCTCCTCTGCCGCGGCGACGGTTCTGCCGTCGATGACGAGGGCGGCGGCGGGGTCATGGAAGAGAGCGTTGATTCCGAGAATGCGCATGCCAGTCACAGGCCTTTCGACAAGCCGCGTCCGAGGCTGCCCCGGCGCGTGCCGGGGGCCCCGGCCGCACAGGCGTCCGGGCAGTCGTTGCGTGGGTCAGTCGGCCCGCTCGCGGAACCAGGCGATGGTGCGACGCAGGCCCTCCTCGGCACCGACCACGGGCTCCCACTCGAGCTTGTCGCGGGCGAGGGTGATGTCCGGGCAGCGCACGGCGGGATCGTCCGTCGGCCGTTCGATGAAGCGGACCTCGGAGGCGGATCCGGCGAGTTCGACGACGAGGCGGGCGAGGTCGAGCATGGTGATCTCGGTCGGATTGCCGATGTTCACCGGGCCCCGCAGCCCGTGGGCGGCCGCTGCGAGGATGCCTCGTACGGTGTCGTCGACGTAGCAGAGGGACCGGGTCTGGCGGCCGTCACCGGTGACGGTGAGGGGCTCGCCCGCCAGCGCCTGGCGGACGAAGGTGGGGACCGCGCGGCCGTCGTAGCCGCGCATCCGGGGGCCGTAGGTGTTGAACAGGCGCACGATGCCGGTGTCCGTGCCGTGTGCGTCGGCCTGCGCGGTGGTCAGTGCCTCGCCGAAGCGCTTCGCCTCGTCGTACACGCTCCGGGGGCCGACCGGGTTGACGTTGCCCCAGTAGCGCTCGTTCTGCGGGTGCTGCTGGGGGTCGCCGTAGACCTCGGAGGTGGAGGCCAGCAGAAAGCGGGCTCCGAAGGCGTGGGCGAGTGCCAGAGCGTTGCGGGTGCCGAGGCTGCCCGCCTCCATGGTGTGCAGCGGCAGCCGCAGGTAGTCGGCGGGCGATGCCGGGGAGGCGAAGTGCAGGACCAGGTCGGGAGGCCGGTCGACGGTGAACGGCTCCGAGACGCTGGCACGCACGAACTCGAAACCGGGGCGGTCGCGCAGCGCGGCCACGTTCTCCGGCCGTCCCGTGCTGAGGTCGTCGACGCAGGTGACCGCGGTACCGGAGTCCAGCAGTGCCGTGCACAGGTGCGAGCCGACGAAGCCCGCCCCGCCGGTGACGACTGCGTGTTTCCAGGTGCGTGAGAAGGCGGCGTTCATTCGATCTCCTCCGTACGGGCGGTGCGTCGGGTACGTGTCGTGCGTCGGTCATCAGCGTCGGACGCTTCAGGAGGCGGGGCGCGGTTCACGTACTGCATTCGAGTGAGCCACGGAACGTGAGCGGGGACCCCGCCGCGCAGCCGGCCGGTGAAAGGAACGCGGGTGGGTACCCGTCGCTGCATGACCGACATCAGACCCCTGGCCGTTGTCACCGGTGCGTCCAGCGGCATCGGCTACGAACTGGCACGACAGCTCGCCGAGCGCGGTTTCGACCTGATCGTCAACGCCGAGGACGACGCACGGCTCCATGAGGCCGCCGAGCGGGTGCGCGCCGCCGGGGCGGCCGTCCAGGCGGTCCGGGCGGACCTGCGCGACTACGACGAGACCGAACGGCTCTACGCGGCGATCACCGCGACGGGCCGGCCGGTCGCGGTCGCCGCGCTCAACGCCGGCATCGGCCGGGGCGGCGCTTTCGTGGACACCGACCTCGCCGACGAGCTCTCGGTCGTGGACCTCAATGTCAGGTCGACCGTGCACCTGGCCAAGCGGCTGCTGGGGGACATGACCGACATGGACGAGGGGCGGCTCCTCATCACGTCGTCCATCGCCGCGACCATGCCGGGCTCCTTCCAGGCGGTCTACAACGCCTCGAAATCGTTTCTCCAGTCCTTCGCGCAGGCGCTGCGGAACGAACTCGAGGACACCGGAGTCACCGTCACCTCGCTGATGCCCGGCCCGACGGAGACGGACTTCTTCCGCCGGGCCGACATGGGCGACACCAGGGTCGGACAGCAGGACAAGGACGATCCGGCGCAGGTGGCCGAGCAGGGTCTGGACGCCCTCATGTCCGGCGTGGACAAGATCGTCGCGGGCTCGGCGAAGACGAAGGCGCAAGGGCTCGCGAACAAGGTGCTCCCGGACAGACTCAAGGCCGCGGCCCACCGCGGCATGGCCGAACCCGGCTCCGGAGACCGGCCGCGGAAGAAGCGTGAGGACGAGGAGGCATGATGAAAGCACTGACCTGGCACGGAAAGCGCGACGTCCGCGTGGACACCGTCCCCGATCCCCGGATCCGTGAGTCGACCGATGTGATCGTCAAGGTGACGACGTCCGGGCTGTGCGGTTCGGACCTGCATCTGTACGAGCTCTTCGGGCCGTTCATCGACGCGGGCGACATCCTCGGGCACGAACCGATGGGGATCGTCGAGGAAGTGGGCTCCGAAGTCACCCGTGTACGTCCCGGCGACCGTGTCGTCGTGCCCTTCAACGTGTCGTGCGGGACGTGCTTCATGTGCGCGCAGGGACTGCACTCGCAGTGCGAGACCACGCAGGTGCACGAGCACGGCAAGGGCGCGTCGCTGTTCGGGTACACGAAGCTCTACGGCCAGGTGCCCGGCGGCCAGGCCGAGTACCTGCGGGTGCCGTTCGGCAACACCCTGCCCATCAAGGTCCCGCAGGGCCCGCCGGACGACAGGTTCGTCTACCTCTCCGATGTGCTGCCCACCTCCTGGCAGGCGGTCGAGTACGCCTCCGTGCCGCCCGGAGGCTCCGTGGTGGTGCTGGGCCTCGGACCGATCGGCGACATGTGCACACGGGTCGCCGCACACCGCGGCGCGGGGCTGGTGATCGGCATCGACCGGGTGCCGGAGCGGCTGGCACGGGCGAAGGAGCACGGCGTGCGCACCTTCGACCTGGAGGAGTACGGCGACAAGATCGTCGACGCGGTCCGTGACCTGACCGACGGGCGCGGTCCCGACTCCGTCATCGACGCCGTCGGCATGGAGGCGCACGGTTCTCCGGTGACCAAGGGCGCCCAGCAGATGACCACCCTGCTGCCCGACGCGCTCGCCGCCAGGATGATGGAACGCGTCGGCATCGACTCCCTCTCGGCGCTGCATCTGGCGATCGAACTCGTACGCCGCGGCGGCACCATCTCGCTGTCCGGCGTCTACGGCGGCATGGCCGACCCGATGCCACTGCTGACCATGTTCGACAAGCAGGTGCAGCTGCGGATGGGGCAGGCCAACGTCTGGCGGTGGGTGGACGACCTGCTGCCACTCGTCACGGAAGGGGATCCGCTCGGAGTGGAGAGGTTCGCCACCCACCGCGTGCCGCTCACACAGGCTCCGGCCGCCTACGAGATGTTCCAGAAGAAGAACGACGGAGCCGTGAAGGTCCTTTTCACCCCCTGAACGGCACCCCGAGCGGCCCTTCGCGCCCGCGGCGGCCCGTCAGACGAGACCCTGGGCGAGCATCGCGTCGGCGACCCGCTCGAAACCGGCGATGTTCGCGCCCGTCACATAGTCGCCGGGGGCGCCGTAGCGGTCGGCGGTCTCGTGGCACACGCGGTGGATGTCCCGCATGATGGCCGCCAGCTCGTCCTCGACGCGGTCCGCGGTCCAGGTGTCCCGGGCCGCGTTCTGCCGCATCTCGAGAGCGCTGACGGCGACTCCCCCGGCATTGGCCGCCTTGCCGGGTCCGAAGGCCACGCCGGCCTCCTGCAGAACCCTGATCGCCTCCGGCGTGGTGGGCATGTTGGCCCCCTCGGCGACGGCCTTGACCCCGTTGCGCACCAGGGTGACCGCGTCCGCCTCCCCGAGCTCGTTCTGGGTGGCGGAGGGGAATGCCAGGTCGGCGGGCACGTCCCAGACGCTGCCGCCCGGCACGTAGCGGGCCGAGGCGCCGCGCCGCGCCGCGTACTCGCTGATCCGGGCCCGCTCGACCTCCTTGAGCTGCTTGAGGAGTTCGACGTCGATGCCCTTCTCGTCGACGACGTAGCCGCCGGAGTCCGAGCAGGTCAGGGGGTGGGCGCCGCTGCGGAGGAGCTTCTCGATCGTGTAGATGGCGACGTTGCCGGAGCCGGACACGACGGCGGCCTGGCCCTCGAGGTCCTCGCCGCGCGGCTTCAGCATCTCGGCCGCGAACAGCACACTGCCGTAGCCGGTGGCCTGGGTGCGGATCGCGGACCCGCCCCAGCTCTGCCCCTTGCCGGTGAGGACGCCCGCCTCCCAGCGGTTGGTGATGCGGCGGTACTGGCCGAAGAGGTAGCCGATCTCCCGCGTGCCGACGCCGATGTCGCCCGCGGGCACGTCGGTGTGCTCGCCGATGTGCCGGTACAGCTCCGTCATGAACGACTGGCAGAACCGCATGACCTCCGCGTCCGACCGGCCGTGCGGGTCGAAGTCGCTGCCGCCCTTGCCGCCGCCGATGCCCAGACCGGTCAAGGCGTTCTTGAAGATCTGCTCGAAGCCGAGGAACTTCACGACGCCAAGGTTCACCGACGGATGGAAGCGCAGCCCGCCCTTGTACGGCCCGAGGGCGCTGTTGAACTCGACGCGGAATCCGCGGTTGACGTGGACCGCGCCGCGATCGTCCTGCCACGGCACCCGGAAGATGATCTGCCGCTCCGGCTCGCAGAGCCGCTCGACGATGCCCGCCCGCGCGTACTCGGGACGGGCGGCGAACACGGGCGCCAGGGTGTCCAGCACCTCCCGCGCTGCCTGGTGGAACTCGGGCTGTGCCGGGTTGCGCCGCTCGAGTTCGGCACGGAGCGAGGCGAGTCGGTCCTTCGGGGATGACGGTGTCACAGATGTCCCTTCCTGCCATGGCGTCGGACGGTGCGGCGACGCCGGCCGGGGTGTCGCTGCCTGCGACCTGTACGGCCGGCCACCTGCCCGCCGTTCACCTCGGCCAGGATCACGTCGTTCGTGGCGGATTCGACGGCGCTGTCGAATGTTCGGCCATCAGTGTGGCGTACGACGGCCTTCCGCTGCCGACCGGCCTTCTCCGGGGCCCGCGCACCGCACCGCTCCGATCAAGGTGACGGTCCGCGTCAGCGCGCCGCCGGCCATGTGCTTTTTGACCCGCCGGTCAGCGGCAACGGCTTCCGGCAGAACGGTGTTCGTCGCGAGCTTCGCCACGAGAACCAGGCCGCCTGGGACCGGGCGCGGCTCATTCGGGCAGCGGCCTGTCCTGGACGACGTTCTTCATGACGAGGGTGGATGTCAGGCGCTGGACGCCGGGGAGGCGGGCGAGCTGCTGGTCGTACAGCTCCTGGAAGGAGGCCAGATCGGTGGTCGCGACCCGCAGCAGGTAGTCGGGCTCACCGAACAGGCGCTGCGCCTGGAGCACGTGCGGGACGGCGGCCACGGCCTCTTCGAAGGCGGTGACGGTGTCGGGCGTCTCCCAGCGCAGCGTGACGAAGACGAGGGCCTCGAAGTTCAGGCCGACGGCCGCCGGGTCGACGACGGCCCGGTAGCCGCGGATCGCGCCCTCGCGTTCGAGGTCGCGCAGCCTGCGGTGGCAGGGCGAGACGCTGAGCTGCACGCGAGCGGCCAGCTCGGTGACCGTCAGGCGGCCGTCGAGCTGCAGCTCGGTAAGAATCTTCCGGTTCAAGGCGTCCATGGAGAAGATTCTCCCCCGAACTCCGCGATCATGAGGTAAATACGCAAACACCTTCGGGCAAATCCGACCTAGCGTTCCCTCCAGAGCAAGACGCGAGAGGGAATGATCGATGGACACGACGACGCTGGCAGCCTTTCTGACGGTTGACCTGCTGCTGGTCTTCACTCCGGGCGCGGACTGGGCCTATGCGATCTCCGCCGGACTGCGAGGGCGCTCGGTCGTCCCGGCCGTCACCGGACTGATCGCCGGACACGCCGCCTACGCGCTCGTGGCCGTCGCGGGCCTGGCGGTGATCGTGGCGAGCTCCCCGACCGCGCTCACCGCCCTGACAGTGGCGGGCGCCGGCTACCTGTTGTGGCTCGGGTGGGGAGTCCTGCGCCGGCCGGCCGTTCCAGCGGCCGCTGGTGAGAGAACGGACGCCTCCCACCTACAGGTCCTGCTGAAGGGGTTCGGGATCAGCGGCCTGAACCCGAAGGCGCTGCTGCTGTACTTCTCGCTGTTCCCGCAGTTCATCGACCCGGCCACCGGTTGGCCGGTCGCCGCGCAGACCGGGCTGCTCAGCACGGTGCACCTCACCGCGTGCGCCGTCGTCTACCTCGCCGTCGGCGTCCTCGCCCGCACCGTCCTGAGCACCCGACCCTCGGCCGCCCGGATCGTCACCCGCATCAGCGGTGCCATGATGATCGCCATCGGCGCCCTCCTGCTGGTGGAACGCCTGGCCCGCTGAAGCCCCGCCGCCCGACACGGACCCGAAGGAGATCACGCAGGTGAAGACCGGATGCAGCAGGAACAGGCGAGCCCCGCGGTGCAAAAGCGCGTCCGGGACAGCTTCGATCGGCAGGGCCTGATGTCCCATCTCGGCGCCCGTCTCGCTCACATCGGCCCTGGCCGGGTACACATCGTGCTCCCGGCCCGCCCCGAGGTGACGTCCGAGCCGACGGCGCCCGCAAGCTCGTCGCGAATGGCCAGCAGACCCTGATCCGTGTGAGCACGACCGCCGCATAGTCCTTGAACGGCTGCGGGCCCGCTGCCCCGGCCTCACCGTGACCACGACCGCCGCTGACGGGGCCTCGACCAACTCGGCGTCACCGAGCAGACGGGCGTCCATCAGACCGTAATCACCCGCACCCGCACCCACGGCTCCGCGGTGACGCGCATCGCGTCCCCCGGGCGTGGGCGCGCGAGGGGCGGCAGTCCTGCGGGTGGGCACGAGGGCGGAAGCAGCGAGGCCGGCCGTCGCAGGTCGGCTTTCGAGGTGCGGCGGTTGGATCGCGTCGCCGGTTCCCCGTGGTGCCGGATCCGACTACGTGCCCTCGAGCGTCACTGGGGGTCTGCTGTCGTCGACCGGGTGCGCGGACAGGTCATGAGACAGCCGTGGGGGACAGCATCACGCACGTGGTGGCGCTTGGGCGTCAGGGCTGCGTATGGGAGTGCGGCGCTCGCATAAGGAGGGCGTTTGGATGGCTATCGTCGTCCAGTGCGAATGATCGAACTGTGGTCCGGCGCCGGTATGGAGTTGCGGTGGTGAGTGGGCGCTGGCCGCGTCTGCGGCATCCGGCGCAGGTCGTGGTGGCCGGGTTTGCAGTGGCAGTCGTGGTCGGCACCGTGCTGCTGATGCTTCCGGTCGCCAGACGGGGGCCTGGCGGGGCGAGTTTGCTGGAAGCCCTGTTCACGTCGGTTTCCGCGGTGTGCGTGACCGGGCTGATCGTGGTCGACACCCCCGTCTACTGGACCGGGTTCGGACAGGTCGTGATTCTGTGCCTGATCCAGATCGGCGGCCTGGGAATCATGACGTTCGCCTCCCTGCTGGTGGTGCTCGTCTCTCGCCGGATCGGGCTGAGGGCCCGGCTGACCGCTGCGACCGAGACCAAGACTCTGAGACTGGGCGACGTTCGGTCGGTCGTCTTCGGCGTGGTCAAAGTCAGCCTGCTGCTGGAAGCGATCACTGCGCTGACGCTGATGCTGCGTTTCGCCATCGGCTACGACAACTCGTGGCCGCGCGCACTGTGGCTGGGTGTCTTCCACGCCGTTTCCGCGTTCAACAACGCCGGCTTCGCCCTCTACTCGGACAGTCTGATGGGCTTCGTCACCGATACCTGGATCTGCCTGCCGATCGCCTGCGCGGTCATCGCCGGCGGTTTGGGGTTCCCCGTCCTGTTCGAGCTACGGCGCCGCTGGCGCAAGCCGTGGTCGTGGTCGCTGCACACCAAGATCGTGGTGTGGGCGAGCGCAATCTTCCTGGTCGGCGGCAGCGCGTTCATCACCGCGATCGAATGGACCAACCCCGCGACACTCGGGCCGCTCGACACACCCGGCAAGCTCCTGGCCGGCTTCTTCCAGGGCGTGATGCCCCGTACCGCAGGTTTCAACAGCATCGATACCGCACAGATGAACCCGGCCAGCTGGCTGGGAATGGACGTCCTGATGTTCGTCGGGGGAGCGAGCGCCGGCACCGCCGGCGGCATCAAGATCACCACGTTCGCCGTGCTGTTCTTCGTCCTGTACGCCGAAGTGCGCGGCGAGAGCGCGGTCAACATCTTCCACCGCCGCCTGCACGGTGACACCCAGCGCCAGGCACTGACCGTCGTCCTGCTGTCGGTGGCCGCCGTCGTCGGCTCCACGGTGGTGTTCATGGTCTTCACCGACATCAACCTCGACCAGTCACTGTTCGAGGTCATTTCCGCCTTCGCCACCGTCGGCCTGTCCACCGGCATCACTGCGGACCTGCCCACTGCGCAGCAGGTCCTGCTGATCGCACTGATGTTCATCGGCCGCCTCGGACCCATCACCGTCGCCTCCGCGCTCGCCCTGCGCCAGCGCGTCCGCCTGTACGACCTGCCCGAGGAGCGACCCGTCATTGGCTAGGAACCGCAGCCACCGAACCCGCCGCATCGCCCGGAACGACTCCGTCGTGGTCATCGGACTGGGCCGCTTCGGACGCGCGCTGGCGCTCGAACTCGTCGACGAGGACACCGAGGTCCTCGGCATCGACGAGAACCCGGAACTCGTGCAGCAGTTGTCCGGCTCCCTCACTCACGTGGTCCGGGCCGACTCCACCAAGGAGGACGTGCTCCGTCAACTGGCCGTTCACGAGTTCAACCGTGCCGTCGTCGCCATCGGAACCGACCTCGAGGCCAGCATTCTGACAGCCTCCCTGCTGGTTTCCTTCGGTATTCGGGACGTGTGGGCCAAGGCGATCAGTGAGGCCCACGGGCGCATCCTCACCCAACTGGGCGTCCACCACGTCGTTTACCCGGAGCACGACATGGGCCAGCGTGTCGCGCACCTGGTGCGCGGCCGGATGCTCGACTACATCGAGTTCGAGGATGACTTCGCCATGGCCAAGACCAACCCGCCCGCCGATGTCGTCGGCAAACGCCTCGGCGACAGCGCGATCCGCACCCGCTACGGGCTGACCGTGGTCGCCATCAAACGCCCAGGCGAGGGTTTCACGTACGCGACCGCCGACACGCTGGTCCGTGCCGACGACACCATCATCGTTGCGGGCCGCACCCGCGAGACCGAACGCTTCAGCGAACTGCAGTAGGCCGCCCGGGCATGCCGCCCCGAAGGATCACGGATCGCGCGGGATGAGTCCCCCTTTCGGTCAGGGCCGTATCCCGTATCAGAAGGGCTTGGGCGTCGAGGTCGTCTTGGCTGTCCGGTCCTCGGAGCGTCCGGCCCGAGCGACCTGCCTCCACGACCGAGAAGAGCGGACGAACACACCCGAACGCGCCGTCTACCGCGCTGCTGAGCGCCGAACGGACCGTGCATCGCCGCCGTCACCAGCCACAAACGCAGTGGTGCACGCGGCGACCGCTCACCATCCGTCGCGCCGGCCGGTTCGGCGGGCTGCCGCATCGGAATCAGAAAGCGCTTGCACGAAGGGTTGACGTCCCGCCACGCTGAGTGTTGGATTCCGGATAGCTGATCGAGGGCTCACGGAAGAGCCCCCTCTGCGCGGGCGCGAAGAGAGCAACGAGGCACAAGCACTGCCGTGCCGAGGCGACTCGGGAGAGCAGTGGGACGTCCCTCCGGCTCAGCGAGTGGGAAGCCGGCAGTGGAGCCGGCGAAGATCTCAGGTTGACGGACAGAGCGGGGACGGGCGGCGCCCGAAGCGCCGGCTGGTCAGACGGGTCACCACAACGCCGCCGGTACACGGACTCGAAGGCATCGCTTCGGCAGCCGCCGATCACGCGGTCCTGCGCGGTTCCCTCGTCCCGCAGCGCGGCACGTAGTGGTCCTCTTGTCACTTCAGTGAGGGGAGTTGTCACGTGTGTGAGACCGACCACATAGAATCCTCCGGCTTCAGCCGCCGGGACATGATGGGGCTGCTCGCTGCCGCCGGCGCCGGACTGGCGGCCGGCCCAGGCCTGCTGGCGGATCCGGCGGCGGCAGCGGCGTCCGACCTGGCGCTCGATCCCAAGACCGTGCCGTCCAACACGGCGGACTACGAGGCGCCGACCCGCCTGGCCGCCGACTCGAAGGCCAAAGACGTGGCGCTGTCCTGGATCGACCGCCGCTCCGAGCAGATCCTCGGTCTGAACGACCGCATCTGGGAGTTCGCCGAGCCGTCGCTGGCGGAGTGGAACTCCTCGTGGGCCGAGGCGCAGTTCCTGGCGGCCAACGGCTTTACGATCGAGTGGGGTTCGGGCGGGATGCCCACGGCCTTCGTCGCGACGTTCAGCAACGGCAGCGGCTCCCCGGTCATCGGGTTCAGCGGCGAGTACGACGCGCTGCCCGGCCTCTCACAGGAGAAGGGAAAAGCGGAGCACTCGCCGCTGACGTACAACCACGACCCGTACTCCCCGACGTACGGCTACGGGCACGGTTGCGGCCACAACTCCCTCGGTGCCGCCGCTGCCGGGGCCGCGGCCGCGGTGGCCGACGCGATGAAGCGCCGGAACCTCGACGGCACCCTCAAGTTCTTCGGCTCCACCGCCGAGGAGCAGCTCGTCGGGAAATCCGTCGCGGTGCGGGCCGGTGTCTACAAGGGGCTGGACGCCTTCGTGGACTGGCACCCGGGCAGCAGCAACAGCACCGGCTGGGGTTCGAGCAACGCCCTGTACAGCACGGTCTTCCACTTCCTGGGCACCGACGGCCACGGCGGGTCCCCGCTGGGCGCCAGGTCCACGCAGGACGCGGTGGAGGCGATGGCCATGCTGACGGAATTCATCCGCGAGAGCGGCATGGCCCACACCGGCCGGCTGCACCACGCGGTCCGGCAGACGGGTCAGGCCCCGAACGTCTATCCGACCCTGTCGACCATCTGGTTCTTCGCGCGCGAAGGCAGCCCGGAGCGCGCGAGGATCCTGATGGACAGGGTCACCAAGTGCGCCGAGGCGGCTGCCCTCGCCACCGGCACCCGCATGGAGCGCCGCACCGTCGCGGGCGTGTGGAACAAGCTCGGCAACAAGCGCGGCGCGGAGCTGATGCACGCCAATATGACGCAGATCGGGGCACCGAAGTTCTCGGAGGCCGATCACCGGTTCGGCAAGGCGCTGCAGCGCGCGAACGGCGCGGAGGAGAAAGGATTCTCCGAGACGATCAGTGACCTGCGGCCCCCGGCCCCGGTCTTCATGGGCGGCGGATCCACCGACGTCGCGGACATCAGCTGGCAGGTGCCGACGATCTCGATGAGCACCGGGCACGAGCCGTCGGGGACGTTCAACCACTCGTGGCACCGCACGGCGTGCGGCGCCTTCAGCCCCGGGCACCTCGCGACCCTGGCCGCCGCCAGGTACCTGGCCGGCACCACGATCGACCTGCTCACTCAGCCGACCGTCGTGGCGGAGATGAAGGACGAGTTCGAACGCCGCACGAAGAAGGTCAAGTGGAACAGCATGCTGCCCAAGGACTACCAGCTGCCGCTGTACGAGCCGCCGCAGTGGTTCCTTGAGCGGACGGGCCAGGCGTGGCCGCCCAAGGGCGTCCAGTGGCCACCGCCCCGGGTGGTCTCCACGGAGCCGCGTGCCGACCTCGGACCGTCGCTCCCGCCGGAGAACCTGCCTCCGCTGGAATAGCGGCAACGGGCCCGGACCGCACGGTCAGCCGTCTTCCCGGAGCCCGGCCGCTGAGCCCGTGGCGTGTCCGTTCAGAGCCAGTGCCGCGGCCTCGCCCCGTGAACCGACCTCGAGCTTCCTCAGCACTCCGGTGACGTGGAACTTGACCGTGCTCTCGGTGACTTTGAGGGCCTCCGCGATGGCCTTGTTCCGCTTGCCCTGTGCGAGAAGCTGAAGGACCGCACGTTCCCGGGGGTTGAGGCTCGACAGTCTGTTCACACCGGTGCGCGAGGCCGGCGGGTCGAGCGGAAGGGAGATGCTCGCACGGCTCCCCCAGTCCGCCACGGCATCGAGGTCCACCGTTGCCCCGAGCGCGCGTGCCCGGCCCTCGAGCTGGCACGCGAGCGTGTGCGTGTCCACGTTCCCGGATTCGTGTTCCCGCACGTCGATCGTCAGCGACGTACCGTCACAGGTCCACGCGATGCGCAGGCGCGAGGGGCACGGTTGCGCGGTGAAGGCAAGCACCTGCCTGCCGACGTGGCCGGTCCAGAATGCTGCCGTGGCCGAGCAGAGCGGCATAAAACCGCGTTCATTCCTGACATGCGTGACAGAGCCGGCCCAGCTGCTGGGCATCGAAGACGTCGGTATGGAGCCGGAGGACCGGCATGCCCGCCACCTTGCCCATGCGGTGCGTAAGCCCCTGCTCGAACGTGCGAGTCTGCCCGACGAGTGGTTCGTCCCGCTGATGGCGGCAGCCGTATACGACCCGGACCCCAGCTTCTGCTTCACGAACTACTTGAAAGCACACTCGCATCCGCCCAGGTCCATCCCGACCCAACCCGGCAGGTCCGGGCCGGGATCCGCCCGTGAGTCCGCCAGCCTGCGGCCGGTGGGGGGCCGCCCTGTCCGGCTGTCCGTCTGGTCGGGTTAGGGTGCGGCAATGCTCCTCGCCGCCCCCGATCTCGCCGACTGCTCCGGCCTGCGCGACCTGCCGCTGCTGTCCCGCCAGGAGGGCGAAGGCACCTGGCCGATGCTGCTGTGGAGACCGGCCGAGGGCCGGCGGATGGTCTCCAGCGCCCTGCTGGGCGGCGGCATCGGTGAACGGGACTGGGTCCTCAACGCACAGGTCCCGCCCGGCTACCGGCGCCTCGACCCCGCCGCACACCTGGCCGAACTCGCGGCCTCTGCCGGGGTGTCGGGCCACGGCGTCGGCCTGATGACGGCCGCACACGTACGGGACAGGTGCCACGCCTCTGACGAGGGCGTGGAGGCCCTGGTGACGGCGGGCATCGGTGTACGCGGCTGGGCTGCCGTGCCCGCGCCCGGGCGGCCCGGCCCGCCCGCGGCCGGAACCGTCAACATCGTGGTGTCCGTGCCCGTCGCACTGTCCGACGCGGCCCTGGTCAACGCGGTGGCCACCGCGACGGAGGCCAAGGTCCAGGCCCTGCGCGACCTCGGCGTGGACGCGTCGGGCACGCCGACGGACGCGGTGTGCGTGGCGGCGCTGCGGCCGGGCGGTCCGGGGAGCGTCGAGTCCTTCGCGGGACCGCGGTCGGTGTGGGGCGCGCGGATCGCCCGCGCGGTGCACCGTGCGGCGTACGAGGCGTGCGGGCGGGCGGAGCAGGGCTGACGGGACCGCTGCGCGGGCCGGCCGTCCCGTCCGCCCTCGTCCAGCGCTCCGACGCACCGCCGCGCCCTTGTCATCCCCTCCGCAGCAGCGACGTCAGCGCCGTGAGCAGCGTCGTCTCCGGATCCGGGTCCAGTGCCGCCGCACGCCAGGCGACGAACCCGTCGGGGCGGACCAGGACCGCGCCCTCCGAGGTCGTGCCATGGGTCTCGGCCCAGTCCGCGCCCGCCTCCGGGACCAGGTCCGCCTCCGGGCCTTCGCCGACCCGGTACGCGTCCAGACCGACCGACAGCCTGCTCGCCACGATCTCCGCGGCGGTGACCCAGTCCTTGCCTCCCGGCCCGGTCAGCAGGACGAACGAGGTCTCGTAGAGGTCCAGCGTGGACAGCCTGCGGGCCGGGGTGCCGGGGCGGTGCAGCCACATGTGCGGGGCCCGGGTGCCCGGCGCGCCCGAGAGGTCCATCCGGTCCGGCACGGTGGGGAGTTCGGGATCGGTGCCGAGGACCGCGCCGCGTGTGTACCGGTAGCCCAGTACGACCGGCAGCAGCCCTCCGCGCGGACCCGCGGCCGCCGCGGCGGCGGGGGCCGGCTCGTATCCGGGGTGGCTGTGCTCGACGGAGCGCGCGGAGGCGCGGGCGCTGGTGGCCTGCGCCACGGGCCGGCGCTCCGCCTCGTACGTGTCGAGCAGCCCCGGCCCGGCCGCCCCGTCGAGTACGGCGGCGAGCTTCCAGGCGAGGTTGTGCGCGTCCTGGATCCCGGTGTTGGAGCCGAACGCCCCGGTCGGCGACATCTCGTGCGCGGAGTCGCCGGCGAGGAAGACCCTGCCCCGGCCGTAACGCTCGGCGACACGTTCCGCGGCGTGCCAGGGCGCCTTCCCGGTGATCTCGACGTCCAGATCGGGGGCGCCGACCGCGGCACGGATGATGTCGACGCAGCGCTCGTCCGTGAAGTCCTCGAGCGTCTCGCCCCGGTCGTACTGCCACGGTGCGTGGAAGACCCAGATCTCCTCGTTGTCCACCGGCAGCAGCGCGCCCTCCGCATCGGGGCCGGTCAGGTAGCAGACCACGAAGCGGCGGTCGCCGACCAGGCGGGCTAGGCCGCGGGAGTGGAAGGTGATGCTGACGTTGTGGAACAGGTCGCCGGGGCCGGTCTGCCCGATGCCGAGCCTCTCGCGCACCGGACTGCGCGGCCCGTCGGCCGCGATCAGGTAGTCGGCGCGCACGGTGCTGTCCCGGCCGGTCACACGGTCGCGGACGACGGCGGTGACGCCCTCGCCGTCCTGCTCGAAGGAGCGCAGTTCGGTGGAGAAGCGCAGATCACCGCCTTGTTCGACGGCGGCTTCCACCAGCACGGGCTCCAGGTCGTTCTGGCTGCACACGCACCACGCGGACGGACTGAGCGGGCGGCCCGGCCGGCCCCTGCCTCCCGGTGCCGCGCCGGCCCTCCCGCCGGCCGGGTCACCGGGCCCCGCTCCGGGCTTCGCTCCGGCCGTGCCACCGGGCCCCGCTCCGGGCTTCGCTCCGGCCGTGCCACCCGGTTTCCCGCCGGGCCCGTCGTCGGCCCTCTCATCGATCCGTGCGACCAGCCACTCACCGGCGTCGGCCACGGCGAGTGCCGGCGTCTGCAGGATGCCGTGGTTGTCCGCCAGGACGGAGGCCGCCTCGCGGATCCGTTCCTCCATCCCTGCCGAGCGGAACACCTCCATCGTGCGCAGGTTGTTGCCGCGGCCACGGGGGTGGACAGAGGTGCCCGCGTGCTTCTCGACGAGCACGTGTCCGATGCCGAGGCGCCCCAGGAACAGGGAAGCGGACAGGCCCACCAGGGAGCCGCCCACGATCAGGACCGGTACGCGATGTTGTTCGGCGTTCTCTTCCATGACTACTCCAGCTCCAGACGCCGGTAGGGATTTGGCGTTCTCCATGCCCGCGTTTCCTGCCCGCGCGACACGGCTTCGGCTCGCCGCTTCACCCGCGTGGTGCACACATCTCGCGCCACCCGTGTTACCGACACAGGATCGAAGCCGGACCACCACATCGCGTCAAAGGGTGGATTGCCGTCCGCATACGCCGGAACTTCTCGCTCGGATCTCCCGAGGGCCGACGTCGTGCCGCAGGCGGCCTCACTGACAAGGAGATGCGTGGAACATGACAATGCTGTCCGAACGTGTGTCTCAGTCCGCATTCGACGGCTCACGGCTCCGGGTCGTACTGCTGCTTGATCTCCAGGACGGCGCCCAGCAGCGCTTTCTCACGGCGTACGAGCACATGCGCAATCAGGTGGCCGCCGTCCCCGGTCACCTCAGCGACCAGCTGTGCCAGTCGATCGAGAATCCGTCGCAGTGGCTCATCACCAGCGAGTGGGAGAGCGCACCGCCCTTCCTGGCATGGGTGAACAGCGAGGAGCACGTCGACACCGTGCGGCCGCTGCACGACTGTGTGCGCGACACACGGTCGCTGCGCTTCAGCGTCCTGCGCGAGACGTCCGGCGTGAACGCCGCCCAGAGCGTCACGCACAGCGCCGGTGGCCTGCAGCCGTCGCCGAGGGTCGGTGACGGCGTCGTCCGTCACGCCCTCACCTTCACCGTCAAGCCCGGCAGCGAGCGGACGGTGGCCGAGATCCTCTCCGGCTACACCTCGCCCAGCGCCCAGGTCGACGACACCACGCGGCTGCGCCGCACCACGCTGTTCATGCACGGCAACCGTGTGGTGCGCACTGTCGAGGTGCAGGGCGACCTGCTGGCGGCGCTCCGGCACGTGGCCAGGCAGCCCGAGATCCGGGCGGTCGAAGAAGCCATCAACCCCTATCTGGAGCAGGACCGGAACCTCGACGACCCGCAGTCGGCACGGCTGTTCTTCACCCGCGCCGCCCTGCCCGCGGTCCACCACCTGGCTCCGCCCGGAGAACAGCACGCCGAGCGGGAGCGGCACGCGCTCCTCTACCCGGCAAAGCCCGGCTGCGGGATGGCTCTCGCCCGGCTGCTGGCCACGCAGGGCGAGGCCGCCGCGGACAGTCCCGGCTCCCACATCGACAGCAGCACCGTTTTCCAGCGCGACGACATCGTCGTACGCCTCGTCGACGTCCGGGGCCCCCTCGACGCCGACCCGTCGACCGTGATGGGCACCAACGGCCTGCGCAAGGCCGGTGTCCTGGCACGGCTGCTGGACACGGAAGCACTCGGCATCGACGACTCGTTCTCGGACGAGAAGGCGATGATCCGCCTGCTCGAGAGCTCCCGGATGCGTCTCATCACCGACCGCCGTGCCCGCTGAACCGCACAGCCGGCCACCCGCTGCCGTGCGACACCCCGAAGTCCGCGCGCCGCAAGGCCTGGAGGAACCAGTCATGACCACGACCCATCGCATCGTCGACCTGAGCGAGACACAGCCCAACCGCCGGCGCGGAGGCGACCTGCGCGCCATGCTCACCCCCACCGCCGTGGGCGCCACCAGCGGCTTCATGGGCCTGGCGCTCGTCGAGCCCGGCGACCGCATCGGCGAGCACTACCACCCGTACTCCGAGGAGTTCGTGTACGTCGTCGCCGGCGAGCTCGAAGTCGACCTGGACGGCGAACCGTTCGCCCTCCGCCCCGACCAGGGCCTGCTCATCCCCCCGTACGTGCGGCACCGTTTCCGCAACGTGGGCAGCACGCAGGCACGCATGGTCTTCCACCTGGGCCCGCTGGCGCCCCGGCCGGAACTCGGCCACGTCGACACGGAGGAGACCTCCGTGGAAGAGGGCGCCGGTGCGCACCTGCCGCCGGAACGAACGGGGTCGGTGTCGTGACCCGGCGTGTGGCGGTGACCGGCGTCGGCATCGTCGCACCAGGAGGTGTGGGCGCCCCGGCGTTCTGGGACCTGCTCTCGAGCGGCCGGACCGCGACCCGAGGGATCACGCTGTTCGATCCGACCGGGTTCCGCTCGCGCATAGCCGCGGAGGTCGACTTCGATCCGGCCGCTCACGGCCTCGGCGCCGCGGACGCCCAACGCGCCGACCGGTACGTGCAGTTCGCGCTCGTCGCCGTACGCGAGGCCATGGCCGACGCCGGGCTCGACGCGGCGACGCTCGATCCGTGGCGGACCGCCGTGTCGATGGGCACCGCGGTCGGCGGCACCACCCGCCTGGAGCGCGACTACGTGAAGGTCAGCAGTTCGGGCAGGCGCTGGGACGTGGACCACAGCGAGGCCGCTCCCCATCTGCACCGCGCCTTCTCCCCCAGCGCACTCGCCTCAGAAGTGGCCGAACTCGTGGGCGTGCAGGGCCCGGTGCAGACCGTCTCGACGGGCTGCACCTCCGGTCTCGACGCGATCGGCTACGCCTTCCACGCCATCGAGGAGGGCCGGGCCGACGTCTGCGTCGCCGGCGCGTCGGACTCCCCGATCTCACCGATCACGGTGGCCTGCTTCGACGCCATCAAGGCGACCTCGCCCAACAACGACGACCCCGCCCACGCGTCCCGGCCCTTCGACGCGAACCGGGACGGGTTCGTGATGGGCGAGGGCGGGGCGGTGCTCATCCTCGAGGAGCTGGAACACGCCCGGGCCCGCGGCGCGAACGTCTACTGCGAGATAGGCGGCTACGCCACCTTCGGCAACGCCCACCACATGACGGGGCTCACCCGTGAGGGCATGGAGATGGCGAGGGCGATCGACGACGCGATGGACCACGCCCGGCTCGACCGGACGGACATCGACTACGTCAACGCACACGGTTCCGGCACCCAGCAGAACGACCGCCACGAGACGGCCGCCGTCAAGAGGTCCCTCAAGGAGCACGCGTACGACGTGCCGATGAGTTCGATCAAATCCATGGTCGGTCATTCGCTGGGCGCGATCGGCGCGATAGAACTCGTCGCCTGCGTGCTGGCCCTGGCCAAGCAGGTCGTGCCTCCCACGGCCAACTACGAGACCCCCGACCCCGAGTGCGACCTGGACTACGTCCCGCGCACCGCACGCCCTCTGAGGCTGCGCAGCGTGCTGTCGGTCGGAAGCGGCTTCGGCGGCTTCCAGTCCGCGGTCGTCCTCACCCGACCGGGCGGGAGCGCACGATGAGCCCTGGCAACCACCGGCACGCACCGCGCACCCCCGTCGTCACCGGCATCGGTGTCGTCGCCCCCAACGGCGTGGGCGTCGAACCGTTCTGGAAGTCCACCGTCGAGGGCATCAGCGTCCTCGACCAGGTCAGCCGTGAGGGCTGCGGGCACCTGCCGTTGCGGGTCGCCGGCGAGGTGCGCGGCTTCGACCCCGAGTCGATGGTCGAGCAGCGTTTCCTCGTCCAGACCGACCGGTTCTCCCACTACGCCATGGCGGCGGCCGATCTCGCCCTCGCCGACGCAGGCATCGCCGAAGGCGCGTACGACGAATCGCCCTACTCCGTCGGGGTGGTCACGGCCGCCGGGTCCGGCGGCGGCGAGTTCGGCCAGCGCGAGCTGCAGCGACTGTGGGGACAGGGACCGAGCCATGTCGGTCCGTACCAGTCCATCGCCTGGTTCTACGCGGCGAGCACCGGGCAGATCTCCATCCGCGGCGGCTTCAAGGGCCCCTGCGGCGTCGTCGCCAGCGACGAGGCGGGCGGCCTCGACGCCGTCGCCCACGCCGCCGGCGCCGTCCGCCGCGGCACCGCGACCGTCGTCGTCGGCGCGGCGGAGGCCCCGCTGGCCCCGTACTCGATCGTCTGCCAGCTGGGCTACCGGGAACTGAGCACCTGCGACGACCCGGGCCGCGCCTACCGGCCCTTCACGCCCCAGGCATGCGGCTTCGTGCCCGGTGAGGGTGGCGCCATGCTCGTCGTGGAGGACGAGGAGGCGGCCCGCGGACGGGGCGTCAGGGTCCGCGCGACGGTCGCCGGCCACGCCTCGACCTTCACCGGGGCCTCCCAGTGGGAGAAGTCACGCGAAGGGCTGGCGCGGGCGATCGGCGGAGCCCTGGACGCCGCGGGCTGCTCGCCCGAGGAGGTCGACGTGATCTTCGCGGACGCGCTGGGACTGCCCGACGCCGACCGGGCCGAGGCGCTGGCGATCACCGACGCGCTCGGCGCGCACGGCTCACGGGTACCGGTGACCGCCCCCAAGACCGGAACCGGCCGGGCGTACTGCGGGGCACCGCTGCTCGACACCGCCGCCGCGGTGCTGGCCCTGGAGCACGGCCTCGTGCCACCCACCCCTCATGTCTTCGACGTGTGCCACGACCTGGCGCTGGTGACCGGCACGGCCCGCCCGGCGGAGCTGCGCACGGCACTGGTGCTGAGCCGAGGACTGATGGGTTCGAACTCGGCGCTCGTGCTGAGGCGCGGCGCCGACACGCCCTCGTGAGAAGGAGAACGTCACCATGACGGATCGACTGAACATCCCCGACCTGACCGCCCTGATGAAGAAGGGCGCCGGCATCACCGTCGACCCCGACGAGATGGAACAGCGGCCCGACACGCCGTTCGAGGTCTACGGCCTCGACTCGCTCGGCCTGCTCGGCATCGTGGGCGAGCTGGAGAACCGGTACGGCCGTCCCCTGCCGCCCGAGGCCGACCGCTGCAAGACGCCGCGAGAGTTCCTGGACCTCGTCAACAACTCACTCATGGCAGGAGCCTGACATGCCTGGACACACCGAGAACGAAGTCACCGTGGACGCCCCCCTCGACCTCGTGTGGGACATGACCAACGACCTCGACCACTGGCCGCAGCTGTTCAGCGAGTACGCGTCCGTCGAGGTCATGGAACGCGAGGGCAACCGCACCGTGTTCCGTCTGACGATGTACCCGGACGAGAACGGCCGGGTCTGGAGCTGGGTCTCCGAGCGCGTCGCGGACCGCTCGGCGCTCACCGTCACCGCCCGGCGCGTCGAGACGGGTCCCTTCCAGTACATGAACATCCGCTGGGAGTACGAGCAGACGCCGCGCGGCGTGCGGATGCGGTGGACGCAGGACTTCGCGATGAAGCCGGACGCGCCCGTCGACGACGAGTGGATGACGGCCAACATCAACCGCAACTCCCCCATCCAGATGGACCTCATCCGCAACAAGATCGAGCAGCGCGCCCGGATCAGCCAGGCGTCGAAGGACACCACCGCGCCCGCCGGCGCCGTGTGACGTCCCTCCCCGCCGACGGTACCCGAAGGGACCGCACCGATGCATCACGCCCTGATCGTCGCCCGGATGGCTCCGGGCTCCGCACCCGACATCGCCGAGGTGTTCGCGGCCTCCGACAGCGGTGAACTGCCGCACCTCGTCGGGGTGAAGCGGCGCAGCCTGTTCCAGTTCGGCGACGTCTATCTGCATCTGATCGAGTCGGACCGGCCGCCGGGTCCGGCGATCGCCGAGCTGACGGAGCACCCGGAGTTCCGGGGCGTCAGCGACCGGCTCGCCGCGTTCGTCAGTCCGTACGATCCGCAGACCTGGCGCAGCCCCAAGGACGCCATGGCGCAGCAGTTCTACACCTGGCAGCCCGACTGACCGGAACCGGAGCCGGAGCTCGTGCTCCGGACCGGCAGCGGACGGGCGGGGGGGGCCCCCCCCGCCCCCCCCCGCCCCCCCCCCCGGGCCGCCCCCCCCCGGGGGGGGCCCGGGGGGGGGGGGCCGGGGGGGGGCCGCGGGGGCCCCCCCGGCCCGTCCGTCGTGCGCCCTCAGCCGGGCACCACGCTCTCGAAGAGATGCAGATGCGCGTTGACGGGGCGGACGTCCCCGACGACCAGTCCGGCGTCCGTCATCCGGCTGATCATGCTCTTCTTCGTGTGCTTGGCGCCGCCCACGTTGAGGAGCAGCAGCAGGTCCATCGAGGTGGTGAACTTCATCGACGGGGTGTCGTCGACGAGGTTCTCGATGACGACCACCCTGGCCCCCGGCCGGGCCGCCGCCACGACGTTGCGCAGCGTCCGGCGGGTGCTGTCGTCGTCCCACTCCAGGATGTTCTTGATGATGTAGAGGTCGGCGGCGACCGGCATGGCCTGACGGCAGTCGCCGGGGACGATGTCGGCACGGGCGGCGAGTGAGCCGCCCTCGAGCAGCCGGGGGTCCGCGGCCGCGACGACGCGGGGCAGGTCCAGCAGGGTGCCGCGGATGTCCTCGTACTTCTCGAGCAGCCCGGCCAGTACGTGCCCCTGGCCGCCGCCGATGTCGGCGACGGTCTTCGCGCCGCCGAGGTCGAGGACCTCCGCGACGTCCCGCGCCGACTGCCTGCTCGAGGTGGTCATCGCCCGGTTGAACACATGGGCCGACTCCGGCGCGTCGGCGTGGAGGTAGTCGAAGAACTCCTTGCCGTACAGGCCGTCGAAGACGCTGGTGCCGGTCCTGACCGCCTCGTCGAGGAGAGGCCAGGCGTCCCAGGTCCACGGCTCCGTGCACCACAGCGAGATGTACCGCAGGCTGTGCGGGTCGTCCTCGCGCAGGAGCCTGGACATCTCCGTGTGGACGAACGCGCCGTCCGCGTTCTCCTCGAAGATGCCGTAGCAGGTCAGGGCGCGCAGCAGCCGCCGCAGTTGACTCGGCTGCGCCTTCACCTCCGCCGCGAGCTCCTCGGCGGTCGCGGGTGCCTCTCCGAGCGCGTCGGCGACGCCCAGCCTGGCCGCCGCACGCAGCGCCGCGGCGCAGGCCGCACCGAAGACGAGCTCTCTCATCCGCATGGCGGGCGAAGTGGTTGCGCTTTCAGTAATTGCGCTTCCAGTGGTTGCGCTTTCAATAGTTGCGCTTCCAGTGGTTGCGACGCTTTCAGTGGTCATGCCGCATCGGTCCTTCGTGAGTGGCCGGGGCCGGTCGGCACCGTCCGGGCGGTCAGCACAGGCCTGCGGGCTCGGACGACTGGCACATGTTCCCGGCGAGGAGGTTGCCGGTGCCCTTCGTGTCGCGGTTGGCCAGGTCGGCGGCCCCGTTGCCGAGAATCACGTTGTTCCTGATGACGTTGTCGCTTCCGGCGGCGCCCACGATGCTCTTGAAGAGCACGATCCCGCCGGACATGGGGGCGGTGCCCACGTTGCCGCGGACGACGTTCCACTCGACCAGGGTGTCCTCGGTGCCGGTGAGGACGATGCCGGTGCCCTGGATCTCGGGCAGCCGCGCGGTCTTGTCGCAGTGCTTGTTGTTCTCGTACACGCGGTTGAAACGGACCGTCAGCGCCCCGGCCCGTGGGGTGGTCTCGTCGCCGACGAGAAACGCGCCGGCGCAGTTCTGCGTGATGTCGTTGGACTGGAGTGTCAGGTTGCGCACACGCCGGACGGTGGTCCCGATGCGGTTGCCGACCATCCGGTTGTCGGCGACGACCGTCCCCCGGGTGTCGAGGGCACCGGCCTCCTGGCTGACGGTGTTGGCCACGAAGATGCCGGCGTCGCCGTTGCCCTGGACGAGGTTGCTCCGCAGGGCCGAGCGGGTGGAGCGCTGCTGGGCGATGCCCCAGGTCCCGTTGTTCTCCGACGTGACGGACCGGACGGTCAGCCGGTCGGTCCACTCGGCCCAGAGGCCGTTCCGGTCGAAGCCGCTGAGCCTCAGGGAGAGGACCTGTACGCCTTCGACGGGCTGCTTCTCGGTGCCGAGCACACAGATTCCGTTGCCTGCCGCGGCGCAGGAACCCGCTTCGGCGGCGGACGTGGACGGCTTGAGCACCGTCCGGCTGCCCTCGCCGCGCAGGGTCAGGCCGGACGTGGTGATCCGGACGCTCTCGGTGTAGGTGCCGGCGGCGATCTCGATCGTGTCGCCGGGCCGTGCGGCGTCCACGGCCGCCTGGATCGACTCGCCCGGCTGTACCTGGTGGGTGACGGCGGCGTGGGCGGGGGCCGCCGCGCCGAGGCCGGACACGACGAGCAGCGCCGCGCATCCGAGCATGGTCGTTTGTCGCTTTGTCATAAACCGAAGCTATGCGCAATAACGACCAAATCGGCATAAACCACGCCTGGGCGGGCTTGTGTCGCGCCCACCCAGGCGTGGTCCCTACGGCCGTCGGGAGGACCGTCAGCCCTCGTCGAAGTACGCGTCGAGCACCGCGTCCAGCTCAGCCGTCCACTCCTTCAACTGACTCCTGGCCGGAGCCTCGACGTCGGCGTTGAACCAGCGGTTGGCCGCCATGTGGACCGTGACGGTGAACCGGCGCCCGAAGCGGGCCGGCTTCACCTCGACCGCTCCGATCTCGTCCCAGCCGAACTCCGCCTCCTGGTCGTCCAGGGTGAAGCGGACACCGGAGGGGCCCGCGGCGATCGACCCGCGGCGGTCGCTCACCCGGAAGACGGGCCCGTCGGACCCGGCCGCGGCATCCGCCGCCGTGTCGTCGCCGGTAGCGCCATCGGTGTCGTCGTCGCTGTCGTCGCTGTCGTCGTCGGAGTTCTCCTCGGCGCTCTCGCCGGCCGGCTCCTCGGCGCCTTCCTCGGCGTCTTCGTCCGCGCCGTCTCCCGCACCGTCCTCCGCACCGTCGTTCGACGCCGCAGGCGTCTCGTCCGCCGGCTCGACCTCCGTCCCGTCCTCCTCCTTCCGGTCCTTCACGGCAGGTGAGGGCCCTGTGAGACCGGGGATGAACGCCGGATCCGTCCCCACGCCGATTTCGATCTTCGTCTTCGGATCTATCTGCTGCTCCACGGCGGGCAGTATGGAGGATGAACCTGTACGAGACCAATGCGGTCAGCCGATCGGTGTCCGGGTTTCCTCACGCACCTGCAGCACTTTCCGGGCCGTCGCCTCGAGATCGACCGAATCCGGGTCCTCCGCGGCGTCCGCGGGCGTCAGAAACGCGACGTAGGCAGCCGTGTTGCCGTCGCCCCAGGCGCAGACGGGGACCGTCGAGGTTCCGTCCGTGTCCTTCGACAGCATGACGGCGCACCGCAGATCGACGTCGGAGCCCGCGGGTCTGACGGTCTCAGGCGTACGCGCCTCGGACATGCCGTCCGCCTTGCCCATGCCGTCCAGCAGGCTGTCCCGCACCTGAGCCGGGTCCCTGAACCGCCCGTGCAGCCCGGTCAGGACCAGCCCGCGCCGCGCGTCCGTCGCCGTGCCGTTGTAGGACCCGAGGCTCGCCCTCGGATCACGCAGGTCCGGATCGCGGCTGTAGGCGGCGTCCTTCTGCAGATCGGCGTCGGCGTCCGCGGAGCCGTCCTTGATGAGCGCGTACTCGCCGTCCAGCAGTTCCTTCGGCACGGTGAGCCGGTACTCGGCGGGAGGGAAGACGGCATCCGGTGCACTGCCCCTGTCGCTGCCGAGGTTGCCGATGAACGACAGCAGCCCCACCGCGGCGACCGCCCCCAGGGTGAGGCCGACGATCAGCCACGGCCGATCCTTCTTGGGCGGCGGCCCGACGGGGGCCTGCCCCCATCCGTGCGGCCCGGGCCCGGGGAACTGCTGCTGCGGATAGGGCGGATAAGCCTGATGCGGCGTCTGGGGCGGGAAGCGGGGCTGCTGCTGGGGCTGTCCGTGGGCGTACGGACCCGGCTGCTGAGGAGGTCCGTACGGACCGGGGTACTGGTGGGGTGGCGTGGTCATGACTTGACCCTACGTGACCTTCGCGTCACGCTTCCCGCGCCCGGATGCCCCTCCGATCGGGCTCCGTCGGGCCCGTCCCACGCATGCGCGAGGGGGTCTCGCCCTACCGTTGGGCAACGCTCGGAAAGGAGCAGATCATGGGGAGCGCGGGCACGGTGGAAGTGGCCAGGGAGCAGGTGCTGGCGTATCGGGTGGCGGTGCAGGGGCTGGACCGGGTCGTGGCCGCGCCCGAGGTGCTCGCCCTGGGTGTGCAGGACACGCCCAGCGGTTCCGCTCGCGCCGCGCTCGCCGCGCGGGGCGCGTCCGGTGAGGGGCTGGAGCTCGTGTGGTCGTTCCGGGGAGCGCCGCATCTGCATCGGGCCGGAGACCTGGAGGGCCTCGCGGACGCGCTGTGGCCGGTCGACGACGCCGACGCGACGGCACGGATCAGCTCAGCCGTGATCAAGGAGGGGGCGAAGCTCGGCCTCGATGCCTTCCGGGTCACGGCGGCGGCGTTCCGGGACACGGTGACCGGGCCGATGGCCAAGGGCGAGGTCAGCTCCGCCGTGAGCGCGGCCGTACCGAAGTCGCTGACCTTCTGGTGCGAAACGTGCGGTGCGCGGCACGTTTCCGGGCTGCTGTTCCAGCAGGCCGGGCTGTTCGGATCGGTCCGGGTGGCGGTGGAAGGGGGCAGATCGGTGCTGTCGCCGCTCGAACGCCGGTTCCGGGTGCCCGAGGCGTCGTCGGGGGCAGAGCGGCTGGTCCGCAACTACCTGCGCTTCCTGGGGCCCGCCACGCCCGCCGAGGTCGCCAAGTACCTCGGCACCAAGCCGGCCGTCGTCAGGAAGGTGTGGCCGGGCGACCTGGTCGAAGTGGCCGTGGAGGGGAGCAAGGCGTGGATCCCGGCCGATGGCGTCGATGCGCTGATCGCCGCCGAAGACCAGGGTCTCGTACGGCTGTTGCCGCCGGGGGACCCGTTCCTGCAGGCGCGGGACCGGGGACTGGTCGTGCCCGACAAGAGCCGGGCGAGGGAGATCTGGCGGGCGATCGGAGGGCCGGGCGCCCTGCTGGTGGGCACGGAGATCGCCGGCACCTGGCGTGCGAGGACGGCCGGCCCGAAGGTCGACGTGACCGTCACGCCGTTCGACGGCCCGCTGCCGGCCGGCGTGCGCGGACGAGTGGAGGCCGAGGCCGCCGTCGTGGCCACGGCGCGGGGCGCGGCCGAGGCCAGGCTGCACTTCGCGTAGCCGTCGTCACCGTACGACGGAAGTGTGCCGCCCGGTCCGCACACGGACGGCGGCTCCTGCCGCGCGGCAGCGGCCCAGGGCGTTCCTGCCGCAGCCGCGCAAGTGGGCCCGGCTGACGCGGGCGCGGTGGCCGCCGCTGGTGATCATCGCGTTCACCGGTGTCATCGGGTCCGCGGCCGCCGCCTTGGCCAGCAGGACCCCGGCCACCAGCGGGAGCAGGGTCACGGCCAGGGCGGTTCCGGCGGTGGTGGCGGTGCGCACGCGGGGGTGGCGAAGGGCTTCGGGGAGCATGCTCCGATTCGACCAGCGCTGGGGGGCGCGGCGGATCCGGCCCCGTACTCAGGACGTACGTTCCCCGTACTCATTCCGCGGCGGGACGTGGGAGCGGGGCACTTCGGCGGCGGTGGGCAGGGTGCATTCGGCCCAGACGGTCTTGCCCGGGCCGAGGCGGTGGTCGACGCCCCAGCGGGTGGCGAGCGCGGCGACGAGGAGCAGGCCCCGGCCGTGGTCCGCGTCGGGCCCGGGGAGGGATCGGGCCGGCTGCGCGAGGTGCGTGTCGGACACCTCGATCCGGATGACGCCCCGGGCGATGTCGTCGGCCAGGCGAAGCGCGAAGTCCCGTCCGGGTACGCGGCCGTGGAGCACGGCGTTCGCGGCGAGTTCGGCGACGACGAGCGTCACCGTGTCGTGGAGGCCCGTGCCGTGCGGGTGCCCCCACGCCGCGAGCTGGTGCGCGGCGAGCAGGCGGGCGAGACGGGCGCCGCGACGGGTGGCGGAGAAGCGCTGCGCGAACGTCCGTACGGGGGTGGGTGCGTGGCCGGGTTCGGGCCTTGGGGTGGCAGTGGGGGCGGGGGCCGGGATGCGAGGAGCGGCTGGCATGGAACCAGCGTGCGGGGAGGCCAGGGGGTGTCGGCAGGTCCGCCGCCGATACAGATCCCGCTGTACTGGTTGACGCACTGGACCGGGTCGGTCGCCGTACGTGACCATTGATCAGTCGGGCGCGGGGCGCAGCGCGTTGTGACGCACGGTACGGCACGGGTACGGGCGAGCGGGAGCGGCCCGGCACAGCGGAAGGCGGCTGCGATGGCGACGGACAACGGCGGCGGGGCGGGCGGGGGCGGGGCCGGAGGGGGTGGCGGGGGCGTTTACGGCGGGGGCTGTGAACCGGAGCCGTCGGACAGCCTCAAGACCTTCGGCGCGGTGCTCAAGGCGCTGCGGGAGGAAGCGCGCTTCACGCAGGAGCAGTTCGCGCCGCTGGTGCGGTACTCGACGGCGTACATCGCCAAGATCGAGCAGGGCAAGCGGTTCCCGCCGAGGGAGCTGCTGGACCGGTGCGAGGAGGTACTGGGGGCAGCTGCGGCGAGGGTACTGGTGGCGGCGGCACGGAGCCTGACTCGGAAGGCGGGGCTGGCGTCGTGGTTCCGGCAGTGGGCGGGGATCGAGGAGGAAGCGATCTCGCTCTACGCGTACGAGTGCCGGGCGATTCCGGGGATGCTGCAGCCCGAGCTGTACATCCGGGGCCTCTTCGACCGCAGGTTGCCGCCGGTCACGGAAGAGCAGATCGAGCGCGAAGTTGCCGCACGGCTCGAACGGCAGCAACTCCTCATGCAGCGGCCGAACACAGCGTTCAGCTTCATCATCGAGCAAGCCGTTCTCGAGCGGAGCACGGGTGGTGACCACGTGACGAAGACCGTGATCGATCACCTGTTGACGATCGGCCGCCTGCGCAATGTCGAAATCCAGATCATGCCCCTGCGCCAAGAGGACCACTGTGGTGTCGACGGGCAAATGTATCTCGCTGAAACAGCTGACCACAGATGGATCGGTTACACCGAAGGTCAGCGGTCCAGCAACCTCATCACAGCGCCCAACGATGTGAGCGTGCTGCTCCAGCGCTATGGCAAGCTGCGTTCGCAGGCTCATGCTTGCAGGGCCACAGTGAGTTTGCTGGAGCAGATGCGAGGAGCGCTATGAGCACCATTGACCAGGCCTGGTTCAAGAGCAGCTACAGCGGCAGCGAAGGCGACAACTGTGTTGAGGTCGCCGTACGCATGGAAGCGGTTCTTGTCCGCGACTCGAAGGACACCGAGCTGCGCCCGCTGACCGCGTCGCCCGTTGCTTGGGCTGCGTTCATCACGCTTGCGGCCGACGCTCGCGCCTGAACTGCCGATGGGCGGCGGTTGACCGCTGCCCATCGACGTATGACGGGCAGCGGATCCGGGTTGAGGTCGATGCCCCGACCAGGGACACTCGCGCGATGAGTCACAGGACAGCGTCTGAACCGGTCGAGCGAGGGACCGACGATGCCCTCGGGAGTCGGTACTTCTGGGTCTCGGACGGCCTGCTCGCCCAGATCCACCCGTCACTGGAGCGAGTGCTGGGGCCGCGGTTGCAGCATCCGGCCGTCCTCACGCTGCTGGAACGGTTCGGATCACCAGCCCAGATCCGCAAGGCCGGACGGCGGCGCCTGGTCACTTTGATGCGGCCGAAGGCGCCGCGGATGGCCGAGCAGCTGGCCTCGCCCGACGCCGCCGCAGCCGGCGGCGCAGTCACCTGACCTGCGGGTCTGCGAGGAGAACGACTCGATCAGCCTCGACGTCGAAGCCGAGCACCGGATGGCCATAGTCGCCCTCTGTGTCCATCAGCACCGGCTTACCCAGCCGCCGCCCGATCTCCCGAAGGAAGTCGCAAAACACATCAAGTCGTTCCTGGCCCTGCAACTCCCGCACGTCGATGTCGAAGTCGACTTCATCGTCGGCATGGAATCGGAAGATCGCCAACACATCGACGGTCGGCCAGACCCGCAGGTCCGGGCACTCGGCATCCGCCGGGCGGGACAGCACGTCCTCCGCTCGTGGCACCGGAAGCACCGCCTCGCCTTCGGAGTACTGGTACTTCCAGCCCTCCTCCGCGACAAGATCGAGGACCGCCTGCCAGTCCTCCACCGAGGTGTTCGGGACACGCACGTCCGGCAGCGACCCCACCAAGTCTGGGTCGAAGAAACAGCTCACGTCATCCCACAGCAGATCGGCCACCGCGCCATGCTGCCCGGCTCCCTGGCCCAACGCACCCCGTTTCCCTTGACCAAAGACATAGGGGCCCCCGGCACAAGGCGGTTCAGGGTCACGAAGAGGCCGCCCGACACCCATCGGCGAGGTCGATCACGGCGTATCGACCACCATGTCCGCTCTCAACGATCCCTACGGAATGATCGTAGCTGGAAAATACTCACCCATAAGATACGCAAGATGTTCGCGCGCCGAAACGTCGAGCCGCTCGATCGACAAGCCGCGAAGCGGCGCGAGTTGAAGCGCTTCAACAAACCCGGTTTCCACTAGCTCAGCGATGGCATGGAGTTCACTTTCTAGGCAATCTACATCATCCTCCACGATCACCACGGAGGAGAGCAGTGAACTCACGAGAGCCACTTCCCGCCGGTCAAGGGAATGAAGCCAGTCACAAACTCTCTCGCAGGTCCCCTCCCTGACTCGCGAACTTTCGGAGACAAGCCCCCTGGTGATTTCGATCAGGTTCTCATTCCCTACCATGACACCCCTTCACCCGAGCTCAGAATGAATGCAAGTGAAGTTCGGCGGCTCACCCGGCCCGTAGAGGTTCCGATCCGGGGCGGACGGGCAACGGACGCCGGCAGCAACGGAGCAAGCCGACCTCAGAGTTCATCAGGAGCAGACGCTTCGATGGGGCAGCATCCACGACCGGCTTCATGCCGCACGAACATCAAGTCACATGTGACAACCTCGCTGCGCACTCGTCTGCCAGTGACGCCTGCGCTCACTCCGAAAGGCGCCGGGTGGCGGTGCATGCCGCTTCCTGGGCGGCCATGACCTCGTTGCCGTGCTCGAAGGCCCACGCTCCGACTGCGTCGATGGGCGCCAGCAAAGTCCTGCCCAGAGTGGTGAGTTGGTATTCAACACGCGGTGGCGCTCCAGGGTGCGCCCGCCGGTCGACCAGTCCGTTGGACTGCAGGCGCCGCAGCGTCTCGGTGAGGACCTTGGAGCTGATTCCCCCGATCTGCTCGCGTAGTTCGACCGGACGTCTGGGACCGTCGCGCAGCGCCCAGAGCACCACGGCGTTCCAGGTGTTGGACAGGAGGTCGAAGGCCAGGCGAGCACGGCAGTCGGCGAGGAAGGCGTTGGTCGTCACGTACCAAATGGTGCCCGACAGGTTCTCTAACGTCGTTGCGAACGGTCCAGACAGGGCCTGGGAGGGAATGCGTGATGAGAATCGGTGTACTGGGCACAGGCAACATGGCGGACGCGCTCGCCACCCACTGGGTCCGCGCCGGGCACGACGTGGCCGTCGGAGGGCGGGACATGCACAAGGCGGAGCGGCTCGCGGCGCGTCTCGGGGGCGGTGCGAAGGCCGGCGGTCTGCGTGCGGCGGCCGAGTTCGGTCAGGTGGTGCTGGTTGCTCTGCCCCTCGGTGCGGGGGAGAGCGTGGTGCGGACACTGCGGGTGGCCCTGGACGGCAAGGTGCTGATCGACTGTTCCAATCCGGTCGGTCCGGGCTTCCGGCTTCTGACACGGAGTGGCCTCCCGGCCGCACAGCAACTGGCCGCGGCCGCACTGGGAACCCACGTGGTCAAGGCGTTCAATCTCTGCCACGAGGACGTGTGGCGCATGTCGCCACCCGTTTTCGACGGGCGGCGGCTGGCCGTTCCGGTCTGCGGAGACGACGCAACGGCTCTCACACTTGTACACGAGTTGGTGCGGCATGTCGGCTGCGAGCCCGTTGCCGGCGGCTCTCTCGAACGAGCGGGACTCCTGGAGGCGACCGCGGCACTCTTCATCGGGCTATGGGTCGGCGAGGGCGCCGATGCCCAGGCCATCGCACCACCGCTGGCCTATGCAACCGGACCGCGAGACGAGGAACCGCAAACGGCCGAAGAAGCTGTTCGTCAGGGGCTCTGAGCCTGGCCGATCCGCCAGCATGCTTGATCTTCGCGCAGTGGGCTGCGCGGGTTCGGCCGTCGATCCTCCGACGGCCGCGGGCAGGCGATCCGGCCCGTCTCGTGGAAGTTCCCGGGGACGACTCGGGCCGGTGTCCGGGGCGCCGTCGGGGGCGACCCGGGCACCGGCCCGGTGAGTTGCGACGGCGAGGCCGTCGCGAGGTCCCGTCAGTAGGGACCGTTCACGTTGTCGATCGAGCCGTACCGGTCGGCGGCGTAGTTGCACGCGGCGGTGATGTTGGCGACCGGGTCGAACAGGTCGTAGGACGTGCCGGGGACGTGGTAGGCGTCGAAGGTCGGCTGGATGACCTGCAGCAGGCCCTTCGAAGGCGTGCCGTTGATGGCGTTGATGTCCCAGTTGTTCATGGCCAGCGGGTTGCCGGAGGACTCACGCATGATGTTGCGGTGGATTCCGTCGTAGGACCCCGGAATTCCGTGCTGAGCCATGATGTCCAGCGATTCCTTGATCCAGCCGTCGAGGTTGTTCGCGTACGCGGCCGGCTTCGCGGCGGGCGCGGCCTTCTTCGTGGTCGTCGCGGCGGTCTCGGCGGCCGGCGCGCTCTTGCGCTCGGAGCGGTCCGCGCGGTCGGTCTCGGCGGTCCGGTCGGCCTTCTTGGGCGCGTCCTTTTCCTTCGCCGCAGCCTTGGCTCCGACGGTGAGCTCGAGGCCCGGGTGGATCAGATCCGGGTCCTCGCCGACAGCCTTGCGGTTGTCCTTGTAGAGCTGCTTCCAGCCGCCGTCGAGGGAATGCTGATCGGCGATCTTGGAAAGGGAGTCGCCCACGACCACGGAATAGGTCACGGAGCCGGTCTTCTTCGCCGCGACCTGTGCGGCGGAGGCGACGGCGGCGGGAGCCACGGCCTTCTCCGCGGCGACGGGCTGCGCCGCGGGAGCCGCCTGGGCGGTCGCCGCGCCCATGATCGGGAGGGCGAGAGCCGCGCCACCCGTGCTCGCGGCGATGAACCCGCGGGTGAGTGAACGGGACTTGGGACGACGGTGCTTACCCTTTGCGGGCATGGCCAATTCCTCTCCGTCGCCTGCGAGGTGAGCTGTCGGGTTCGGGCTGGAGATGCCCGGCCGCACAGAATGCGGCTTCACCCCGAGCCGTACCGGATTCGGTTCGCAATCCGGTACGGCGGCTTACCTGGTTCCCCCGCTCCTGCCGTACGTGAGTGGGTGCGGTCTGGTTTCCGGACGGTGGCAGGATTCGGCGGTCCACCCGGATTGACGGTGACCGTAAGCGAGAGCATCCGGGCGAAACAAGTGGCGAATTGTCGATCACAATACGAAAGGCGGTTTCGCGCGGTTCATTTCAATTGTCATAACCGTGTCAAGAAACCCAAATTCCGCTCCGCCAAAGGGGAGTGGCGGGCGCGGTCACCTGTCCGTCGCAGACGGCCAGGTGACCGACATCACTGGCCCCGAGCGCAACCACGGTCACCGCCAAGGGCTCCACATCCTTGCCAACTCGCAGCAATCGCACTGAAATTTACCTTCCTTGGCAAAGGTGGCGATTCACTCGATATTGGACATTCTTGGGGTCAATGGGGCGTCTCGGACCGCGCACCTCGTCGACGCATGGCACCCCATTACACAGATAACGCACTGAAAGCGACATTTCCTCTTCGGGTGGTCGGCCGGCACCACGCCGAGGGACTGCCGTGCCTCGGCGCCGGGAGGACTGCCGTCAGGGGTGAAAGGTCGTCATCAGGGCGACGTACGGCCTGGCGCTCCCACGGCTCCTGCAGCATGCGGGGAGGGCGGGTGGGACGGCCCGCGAGAAGGTTCCGGTTCGGATGCGCGGATGCCGCGCCGGGCCTTGCCTTGTGGCTGCAGCCGGCCGGAACGCCCCTCGTTCAGTCGACGGGCCAGGTGTGGGCGGGAGCGTTCAGATGCATGTACTCGATGTACTGCCGGGTCATCAGCCGAAGCGCCTCGTGGTGGTCGACCCGGTTCCTCGCGTCGATGTGGTGGTACGTCTCGGCCTGCCACAGGGCTCCGTTGCGGCCGGTGACACATCGCTGCTCGATGATGCCGAGCAGCGGCTCCCGCCACGCCGAGTCCATGCCGGAGAGCTCGAGCCCGCGGTGGGCCATCGGCAGCAGACGTCTCAGTACGAGCTCGGCCACCGGGACCTCGCCCATGCCCGGCCAGTAGAGCCGGGCGTCGATGCCGTGCCGCGCCGCCGCGTGCAGGTTGTCCTCCGCCGCCTGGAACGACATCCGGGACCAGACCGGCCTCTCCTCGTCCACGAGGGCGCGGGTCACCCCGTAGTAGAAGGCGCCGTTGGCGAGGGTGTCGGCGACGGTGGGCCCTGCCGGGAGGACCCGGTTCTCGACGCGCAGGTGCGGCTTGCCGTAGGCGACGGCGTACACCGGGCGGTTCCAGCGGTAGATGGTGCCGTTGTGCAGCGTCAGCTCGGCCAGTTCGGGGATGTCGCCGCCGTCGAGCGTCTCGTGCGGGTCCTCGTCGTCGCACAGGGGCAGCAGGGCGGGGAAGTAGCGCACGTTCTCCTCGAAGAGGTCGAAGACACTGTTGATCCACCGCTCGCCGAACCACACCCTCGGCCGCACCCCCTGGATCTTGATCTCCTCCGGCCGGGTGTCGGTCGCCTGCTCGAAGAGCGGGATCCGGGTCTCGCGCCACAGCTCCTTGCCGAACAGGAAAGGGGAGTTCGCCGCCAGCGCGACCTGCACCCCTGCGATCGCCTGTGCCGCGTTCCAGTAACCGGCGAACTCCCCCGGCGAGACCTGCAGATGGAACTGCGTGCTGGTGCACGCGGCCTCCGGCGTGATGGTGTCCGCGTACGTACGGAGCCGGTCCACCCCGTCCACGGCGATCCGCAGATCCTCACCGCGTGCCGCGAACACCTGCTCGTTGAGCAGCCGGTAGCGCGGGTTCTCCGACAGCGCCGCCTCCCCGACGTCCCGCTGCCGCAGCGTCGGCAGGATGCCGATCATGGCCAGATGCGCCCCGACCCCGGAGGCCCGCTGTTCCGCGTGGTTGAGGGCGTCGCGGATCTCCTGCTCCCAGGCGTCCGGGCCGCCCGCCGTCAGGGTCCGCGGCGGAATGTTGATCTCCAGGTTGAACCGGCCGAGCTCGGTGTCCCAGGCCGGGTCCGCGATCGCCTCGAGCACGTCGGTGTTCCGCATCGCGGGCTCTCCGGCCCCGTCCACCAGATTCAGCTCGATCTCGAGCCCCACCTGCGGCCGCTCGGACTCGAAACGCGCCTCGCGCAGCATCTGGGCGAACGTGTCGAGGCAGGTCTGCATCTTCTCCCGGTAGCGGCGGCGGTCCTCACGGGTGAAGACGAGCGCCGGGACGTCTCGCCCCATGAACCCTCCCGAGTCTCGCGAGTCTCGTCGGGCAGACGGCTTCCCCTTCAGCGTCCCACTGCCGGGCGAGCCCGACCAGCGGTGGGACCCGCCGCCGCGGACCGCCGGCCCCCGGTGTGTCGCGGCCCGTGCCCGGCCTCCACGGGCGGGTACGGCTCGATCACCACTCCGCAGCAGCCGCCTCACTCCGACGGCCGAGCACAGGTCCCTCCCGCCTCACCCCCGCGCCCGGTGTGCCCGAAGACAAGTGCGTGACCAGTCGACGTACGACACGACGGAAGACGACCACGCACGACTCGACGAAAGGGAGCAGACCCATGCGCGGGAAGGGAAGAAGCGGCACCGGCGGCGGAGCGCGGTACCGTCCGGCGGCGGGCGCGGTGTCGCTGCTGGCACTGCTGGCGCTCACCGGGCCGGTTCTGGGCGCCGGAGCCGCATCGGCGGAGCCGCCCCCGGCAGCGGCAGCAGAAGAGGAGGCGGCGGTTGCGGGGGCGGCCGCCGCGCGCACCGTCGTCAGCTGGGACGTGGACCTGGCCGGCGTCGCGGACGACGACGCCAACGTCCGGCACACCGGCGACGCGCTGCGCATCCGGGACACCGGCCTCCCCGCCGCCTCCGCGGGCACCGGGCGCGCGGAGGGCTCCGCCGTGCTGCCGGTGCACCGACTGGCGCACGGCGTCAACCGGGTCGCCGCCGAGGTGGTGGCCGACGTGCCGCCGGGGACGCGGATGCACGTCGACGTCCGCGGCCGCGACCGTGACCGGCCCTGGACCGAATGGCGCGAGGCCTCCCCCGGCTCACCGGCGGAGCTGCCGCGCACGGTGACGGACGTCCAGGCACGGCTGACCCTCCAGGGCGGTCCCGGCGGTGACGGTCCCGTCGTCCGGCGCCTGCGGCTCACCGCGGACGACGCGGCCGTCACCACCCCCCGCCCGGCGGCGGCCGAGGCCTTCACCGCCCGGGTCTTCGCCACCCGCGAGGGCCTGGTCGGCGGCACCACGGCCAACGGCCATGTGATCCGGCCGAACGACCACTTCGTCGCGCTGCCCTCCCGGCGCGGCCTGTCCCCCAAGGGCAGCGGCGAGTACTCGGTACGCGTGTGCGGGCCCGCCCGCTGCGAGACGGCCCCGGTGTGGGACGTCGGTCCGTGGAACACACGCGACGACCACTGGAACCCGTCCTCGGTCCGCGAGACGTTCAAGGATCTGCCGCAGGGCCTGCCCGAGGCCCAGGCGGCGTACGAGAGCGGCTACAACGGCGGCCTCGACGGCTTCGGCCGCCGTGTCCTCAACCCGGCCGGCATCGACCTGGCCGACGGCACCTTCTACAACGTCGGGCTGAACGACAACGGCTGGGTGACCGTCACCTACCTGTGGACCGGCGACGGCAGCACCGCCAAATCGCTCCGGGCGTGGGACACCGGAGTGGACGTCCGCCGGTCGGCGGCCACCGCGTCCGACCGCCTCGCGTCACTGACCGGGCCGACGGCGGTGCCGGCCCGGTGCCGGGTGCGGGACCGGGCCGTGCAGGCGGACGGCTCCAGCAACGACGGCCGGTCGCTGCCGCCCGACCACGGCGCCCACGTCCCCGACATCCACATCGGCGTCGCCCGGTCCTGGCTGCCGGAGGTCCCCGCCTGCTGAGACGGCACGCGGGAGGGGCGGGCGGTGCCGCGCCCCGGCGGGCACCGTCCGCCCCGGGGCCCGGGCTCGGCCGGTACGTGGGCGTACGGCGCAGGACCGACGAGGCGGAGCGGGGCGGTGCCTGCCACTCCGTCGTGTCCGTCCTGGCCTGCGCGGATGCCGCGGAGGCGACGGTCGGGCTCCGTGACCCCGACCGGGCCGGCTGGACCTGTCGTGAGCCGCCCGATCAGGGCGGGGCGGAGCGGCGCGCTGAGGTCAGCACCCCATCGGTGTGCCGTCGAAACCGGACTCCGCGCTGACGAAGAACGAGCCGGGGGCCTCGAAGTGGATACGCACGAGCACCGGGCCGTCGCCCACCACCTTGGCGAAGCACAGGTCGGCCAGTGGGTCGTGGTGTCCGGGTGCGACGTCCTCGGGGTGTTCGAGGGTCCAGCCGTCGCGCCCGGCCACCGAGCGGTAGTGGTCGTGGACCGCCTGCCGGCCCTTCTCGGAGTCGTACCGCCGCGTGACGGCCAGCCATGCCTCGCCGCTGTCGTCCAGGCACTCGGGCTCCGCGTGCTCCCATCCCGGCGAGGGGCGGGCGTCCGGCGGAGGCAGATCCAGGAGGCGTGAGGAGGCGACCTGCTTCGACCTCGCCGCGCTGTCCTCACAGGGACTGGGCCCGAACGCCCACGCGGTCAGGGCGAACAGCCCCGCCAACGTCGACGTCACGATGGCCAGGGTCAGTCCGACGGCCGACCACACCGTACGAACTCTCGCCGACATCCGATCACCTCGAAGCACGCGGGGCCGGCCGGTTCCGGCGCTCGGCACATTCTGCGTCACCGTCACACCTGCTCGCGGCTCGGCTCATCACCGGCGACCGGTGATACCGAGAGGCAGTCAGACTCCTTTCGTGGCACAGGCGTTGGCGACGCGGGTGCGAGGAAGACGCCGGGGTCTTCCCCACACCCTCGAGTTCGGCTCAGACCGGGTCCGTCAGCTCGATCCGGCTGGGCCTCGGCCACTCCTCGCCGAGGGCGAAGTGGTCGTGCCACAGCCCGACTGCGCCGAACCGTCCGCCTTCGGAACGCGCCACGTAGACCCCGCCCTCGGTACCACGGCTGTACGCGATCACGTCGGCCCGCCCGTCGCCGTCGAAGTCGCCGACGCCCGCGATCTGCGTGCCGGCGAGGAAGTCGTCGTGCCACTTCCACGCCCGCTGCACGAAGCGCCGCCCGTCGGACAGCGACACGTGGACGTCGCGGGCGTCACCGCCGGTGAAGGCGACGATGTCGTCGCGTCCGTCGCCGTCGAAGTCGCCGACCGCCGGGATCTCGCCGCCGACCGCGAAGTCGTCGTGCCAGCGCCAGCCGTCCTGGCGGAAGACGCTGCCGCTGGACAGCGCCACGTACACCTCGGCCGACTCGCCGCGGGTGAAGGTGGCGATGTCGTCGCGACCGTCGCCGTCGAAGTCGCCGACCGCCGGGATCTCGCCGCCCTGCGCGAACCGGTCGTGCCACTTGCGGGACGCCGCGAAGCCCGACCCGGTCGACAGCGCCACGTACACGTCCGCGTCGGTGCCCCGGGTGAAGGTGGCGATGTCGTCACGCCCGTCGCCGTCGAAGTCGCCGACCGCCGGGATCTCGCCGCCGACCGCGAAGTGCTCGTGCCAGCGGGCGCCCGTCGTGGTGAAGGCGCCGCCGTCGGACAGGGCCACGTAGACGTCCGCCGCGTCGCCCCGGGTGAAGGTCACGGCGTCCTCCCTGTCGTCGCCGTCGAAGTCGCCGGTCAGCGGGAACTCCGTGCCGGTGGCGAAGTAGTCGTGCCAGCGCCAGCCGTTCTGCACGAAGCGGCCGCCGTCGGAAAGGGAGACGAAGACGTCCGCCGCGTCGCCCCGGGTGAAGGCCACCGCGTCGTCCCGGTCGTCGCCGTTCACGTCGCTGCGGGTCGGCCTGCCCGTACGGCCCGTCGCCTCGGGCGCCGTACCGGAGGTCCGTCCCGCCATGTCGACGGCCACGACGCGGTAGTTCCAGTCCTGCCCCGCCGGCAGCGGACCGTGGGTGAAGGCGGGGACCCGTGTCGTACCGAGGAGGTTCTCCGCGGCGACCGGCACCGGACGGGAGGTCGATCCGTACACCCGGTACTCGCGCACCCCGGTGTCGTCGGCCGGCTCCCGCCAGCTGAGGTGGTGGGCGTGGTCGTCGCCTCCGACAAGTGCCGCGCCGTGCTGCGCGGACGGTCCGGCCGTGTCCTGGTGGCCGCCGGGCACGATGCTGTCGGCGGTGTAACGGGCGGCGGTCCAGCGCGGTGTGCCGGCGAACGGTGTCAGTTCGACGCGCACCGCGGCCTTGCCCGCGGTGGTGGCGGCGGGCAGGGAGAAGGTGTCGGAGAGCCAGCGCTGGGTCTCGTTGGCGAGCGGTTGCCGCCAGACGCCGGCGTACACGCCGTCGACGGTCACCCGCGCCGCCTGACCGCCTTGGCGCTGGTCGGCGGTGCGGCGCAGCAGGACACCCGAGTTGCCGGGGTCGACGGGCACGCTGAAGGAGACCGGGCCCGAGGTGGCGCGTACGGTGCCGCGCACCAACTCCTCGTCCTGGTCGCCCTCGTAGTGCGCCAGCAGCTCGGACTGCTCGGCGGCGGCGCCCTCGCGGTAGTCGTGTGCGGCGCGGCTCTCCGCGTCGCCGGTGTCGAGGCCGGCGGTGCGGTGCAGGCCGAGGTCCGGCCTGGCGTAGAGGTACGCGGTCGAGCCGTAGCGTGCGGGAGCGTCGTTCTGGAAGCCGTGCTCGATGCCGAAGCGCAGGGCTGTCGAGTAGTCGACGGCGTCGGACAGCATCAGCCGGTACGCGGCGTCGCACTCGTCGGCGCAGCCGCCGCTCTCCAGCTCGTGAGCGGTGTTGCCGTTCATCGGGTTGCTGAACGTGCCGCGGTTGAAGTACCAGCCGGCCTCGTAGAAGTCCTCGGCGCCGCTGCCGTGGATGTCGGGGGTGGGGGCGCCGTCGACGTGGACCCGCTCGTCGCCCTCCAGGTACTGACGGCGGTTGCCGCCCGCGATGTGGCCCTCCATCGTGTGCGTGACTCCGGCGAACTTGCCGCGCCCGGTGCGGTCGGCGAACAGCCAGTCGTCGTCGGGCACGGTCTCGCCGCGGTGCGACTCGGTGGCGAACCAGGCCGCGGCGCCGCTGCCGAGCGCCTCGATCCACCGGGTGTCCGGTGCCGCGGTGATCTCGGCCTCCACGCCGGTCACCGCCCGTCCGGTGGCGTTGACGAGGCTCACGGTCGCCCCGTCCGCGTACGGCATGGGCCACCAGCTCGTGTACCAGCCGCCCGCCGCGGTGTCCATCGCGAACATCAGTGACCGTACGGGGCTCTCCCCGAGGCCCGAGCCGAAGAACTCGCCGACCGGCGCGTCGACGGTCTGCCGCCCGTCGAACGACATGCGCAGCCGCAGTCCGGCCAGATCGGCGTCGGTGTCGTACGCGTCCGGGAGCCGCAGGCGCACCGCGGATATGGCGCCCGGGCCGGTGAGCGCGGCGAGTTCGGCGCTCTGCCCGGCGGCCGGAGCGACCGTCTTGCGGACGGTGGTGGCGCCCGGCCGGGCGGGCTTGGGGTCGCGGGTGCCGGACGCCCTCAGCAGGTCGACGACGTCGGTGGCGCGGTCGGCGGGGTCGAAGGTGCGCACGCCCTCGGCGTCGGCGAAGTGGCGGTAGGTGACGTGGTGGAAGAACGGGTTGTGATCCACATGGATCCTCATGGACTCCCGGTAGGGCATGGGGACCTTGATGTACACGCCGCCGGAGGTCTGGTTCGCGTCGGCGACCAGCGGATACACGAAGGGGGCGCCCTTCGCGCCCTCCACCAGTCGCTGGAGCGGCATGTCGACGACGACCAGGCCGTCGAGCTCGATGCGGATGTTCCCGGTGGCGGAGACATCGCCCTCGTCGCGGGTGAACCAGATCGAGGCGACCTCGCCGGGCCCGGAGTCCTCGGCCAGCAGGCATCCGTGGGTGTCGGTGCGCAGGCAGGAGTAGCGGCCGGTGAAGCCGTCGTCGGTGTTGCCGCCCGCCCGGTCGAAGCTGGAGAACTGCCGGGTGCGGGTGCCGGGGTTCAGATAGGGCAGCCGGTCGAGCTGCCGGAAGGTGTCCCAGCCGACGGGCCCTTTGCCGGCGGATTCCGCGGTTTCCGCGGTTTCCGTGGTTTCCGTGGTTTCCGCGGTTTCCGCCGCCGGTGCCGCGGCGGCGTGTGGCGCGACGCCGGTGATGCCGCTGAGCAGACCCAGCAGCAGGACGGTGACCAGCGCGACGGTGAGCGCCGGGGCGGGGCGGGGTGGACTCATGGTTCTGCCTTTCGTGTGATGTGCGGGTGCCGGGTGGCGTGAAAGGGCCCGGCCGCCGCGGTCCGTCCGTAGGGGAACGGGGCCGCGGGCGACCGGGCCGGTCGGGGAGAAGGGGCGGGCGGCGCGAGTGGCTCTGCCGTCAGAGGCTGGTCTCGCCGGCCAGGCCGAAGTACTCGTGCCACTTGCGGCCGTCGACGAAGCCGGAGGTGCCGTCGGAGACCGCGACGTACACATCCGCCTCGGTGTTGTGGGTGAAGGTGACGATGTCCGCCTTGTCGTCGCCGTTGTAGTCGCCCACGTACGGGAACTCGCCGTCCGGAGCGAAGAAGTCGTTCCACTTCTGTCCGCCGCCGAAGACGGCGCCGTCGGACAGCGCCACGTAGACGTCCGACGCCTCACCACCGGTGAAGGTGACGATGTCGTCCTTTCGGTCGCCGTCCACGTCCCCGACGCGCGGGCGCTCGCCCTCGGGGGCGAAGTGGTCGTGCACCTTGCGCGGGGCGCCGAACCGGCCGCCCTCGTTGAAGGCCACGTACACATCGGCCTCGGTGCCCTGGGTGAAGGAGATCAGATCGTCCCTGCCGTCGCCGTCGACGTCGCCGACCGCCGGGAAGCTGCCCCAGGACGCGAAGTCGTCGTGCCACTTCTGCCCGGCGCCGAACGAGCCGCCGTCCGACAGCGCGACGTACACGTCCGCCGCGTCGTCGTGCGTGAAGGTCACGATGTCGTCCTTGTCGTCACCGTCGAAGTCGCCGACGGCGGGTACCTCGCGGCCCGGTGCGAAGTGGTCGTGCCATCGCCGCCCGGTGCCGAAGGTGTTGCCGTCGGACGGCGAGACGTACACGTCCGCCTGGGTTCCGTGGGTGAAGGTGACGATGTCGTCCCGGCCGTCGCCGGTGAAGTCGCCGGTCAGCGGGGTCTCCCCGGCGGGCGCGAAGTGGTCGTTCCACTTCACCGACCGGCCGGAGAAGCCGTCGCCGGTGGACTTGGCGGCGTAGACGTCGGCCGAGTCGTCCTGGGTGAACGTGACGATGTCGTCCCGGCCGTCGGCGTCGAAGTCGGCAGGGGAGCCGCCGAGGACGCCGCCGCCGGTGAGCCGGACCCGCATCAGATAGACGTTGTACGGATCCCACTGCGACATCGTGAAGTAGAGGTACGGGCTGTTGGAGTCGGCCGACCAGGGGTGGATGAACGCCCCGTACAGTTTGGGGAAGTCCGCTCCGGCGGCCACCACCTGCTTGCCGCTCCACGGACCTGTGGGCGTGGGCGATGTGCGCATCACGACGGACGCCATGGGCTCGTCCAGGTACATCATCACGAACTTGCCGAGGTACCTGCTGTACTGCACCGACACCTCGCTGACCGGTGCCCCGGCGACGACGGCCGCGGCGTTCTGGTCGGTGCCCCAGGAGGTGCCGTTCCAGTAGCGGTACTCACCGGGCTCCAGCAGCCGGCCCTCGGGTACGCGAGCGAGACGCACATCGCCGAACCGGCCGTTGGGCGTGCCGTACATGTACACATGGCCGCCGTGCCGGACCATGGCCGCCATCTGGAACTTGTTGTCCCAGGCGGGCGTGTTCTGCCAGCGGGCGTCGGCGTCCCTGACCCAGTTCTCTCCGTTGTCGTCGGACCAGGCGATCCCTGAGTAGTTGGTGAACCACTCGCCGGGCCGGCCCCAGTGGTTCACGGACATGTAGTGCATGTACTGCCGACCGCCCACGGATATCCCGGCCGTGGGGATCGTGGTCAGCTCGTCGAAGTTGACGCGCTTGCAGGGCAGCAGCTGCTTCGCGTGATTCGCGCGGTCGCTCGGCATGCTGGACAGGCTCATGCCGTCGGCGAGGTTGCGGTCGCCGCTGCGGCCGAGCACGTTGCAGCGCCAGTCGATGGTGGCCTGGTCGCCGACCGCGGCGCCCGGGCCGGTCCAGCCGTTGCCGTACGTGTCGCCGAACGCCGTCAGGATCTCGCCGGAGCCGTTGTCCCACATGATGCCGAGATCGGTGGCCTTGACCTGCCAGCGGGTGTCGGTGGCGCTGGTGGATCCGGGGCCGGTGACCTTGGCGACCCGCTCGGCACGCGACAGCACGCCGGCCGCCGCGGCAGCCTCGGCCGTCGCGGCGTTCGCCCCGGTGGCGGCCGCTGTGTGCGGCGTCTTGCCGTGAGCGGGGTCGTGGTCGGGGCGCGCCACGGCGGTGGCGGTGCCGGCGAACAGGGAGGCGACGACGAGCGAGACCAGGGACAGAGCGGCCGGGAGCAGCTTCCGGGAACTTCGTTTCACCGCGTACTCCTTTCCTCTTGCGTGATTCGATGGATTCCGGAGATGTCAGAGGGTGGTTTCGCCGGGCAGGCCGAAGAAGTCATGCCATTTGCCGCCCCGGGTGAAGCCGCTCATCCCGTCGGACAGCGCGACATAGACATCGGCTTCCGCGGTACGGGTGAAGGTCACGATGTCGTCGATGCCGTCGCCGTCGTAGTCACCCACGTACGGGAACTCACCCGCCGGCGAGAAGAACTCGTTCCACTTCTGACCCGTCCCGAACCGGGCACCGTCCGACAGCGCCACGAACACATCCGCCTCGGCACCCTGGGTGAACGCCACGATGTCGTCCTTCTCGTCACCGTTCACATCACCCACCCGCGGCTGCTCCCCACCCGGAGCGAAATGCTCGTGCACCAACTGCCCCGGGCCGAAACCATCCACCCGGTCCGAGAACGCCACATACACATCCGCACTCGAACCCTGCGTGAACGTGATCAGATCATCCGCCCCGTCACCGTCCACATCACCCAACGCCGGGAACTCCCCCGCCGGAGCGAAGAAATCGTGCCAGACCTCCGCCGCGCCGAAACCGTCCACACCATTCGACAGTGCGACATAGACGTCCGCCTCGGCATTCTGAGTGAACGTCACGATGTCGTCGAAACCGTCACCGTTCACATCCCCGACCGCCGGAGTCTCACCACCCGGCGCGAAATGCGAATGCCACACCGAAGCAGCACCGAAACCGTCCACACCGTTCGACAGCGCGACATATACGTCCGCCTCCGGATCACCGGTGAACGTCACGACATCGTCCTTGCCGTCACCGTTGAAATCACCACTGAGCGGCGTCTCACCACCCGGCGCGAAGAAGTCGTGCCACACACCCGCACCACCGAACCCGCCACCCGTCGAGGCGGCCACATACACATCCGCCTCAGAACCATGGGTGAACGCGACGACATCGTCCTTACCGTCACCCGTGAAGTCCGTCGGAGAACCACCCAGCTTCTTGGCACTGCCGCTGGTGACCAGCTGCATGTAGTAGTCCCAGTTCCAGTGGGGCCCCGGGTCGGTGTGGTCGTTTCCGGCCAGCTCGTTGTGGCCGAGGATGTTCGCCCGGGTCTTGGGGATGCCGTGCCGGTCGCAGAGGTGGCGGGTGAGTGCCGCGGACGAGCGGTACATGGCGTCGGTGAACCAGGACGGGTCGGTGACCCATCCCTCGTGCTCGATGCCGATCGACGAGGCGTTCGCGCTCCGTGCGTGGTAGGCGGTGTCGACGTCGCGCACCATCTGGGTGACGTCGCCGTCGGACGACCTGATCACATAGTGCGAACTGGCCTCGGACGTCCCGTTCTGGAACCAGCTGATGGCGCCCGCGTACGAGCCCTGCGTGACGTGGACGACGACCTTGTCGATCCGCGCCGCCCGGCCGGGCTCGTAGTTGTTCGGGTGCGCGGGAACCCAGTGCGCGGGCCCGTAGTCCGTGCTCTGGATGCCGGCCTCCGCGTCGGCCCCGTCACCGGTCGATGCCCCGAGCGGTCGTACGTCCTCGTACGCGCCGCGTTCCGGGTCGACCTGGCGCGGCTTCACGGTGATCCGTTCGCCGCCCGGGACCTGCCGGCCGATGCCCTGGGCGAGGAAGCCGTAGACGGTGTCGGTGTAGAGCCGGGCCGTGGGCGCCTGGCCGGAGCCGCCGTATTCGGCGACGGCCGGGTACCACTCGTCGATGTCGTCCCGCTCGGCGGCGTCGAGACCGAGACCGTCGGCGTAGGCGCGCAGGACGGCGGCACCGCCGCGGATGTTGGCCGCCGTGCCGCGTTTGAGCTCGGCGGCGGACAGACCGGTCAGTTCGGCCGCCTGCTCCAGCGTCCGGTGCTCGGGGTTGCTGACCAGGTGCATCACTCCGTAGCCGCCTGCGAAGCTGGGCTTGCCGGCATGGCCGTCGAGGTGGGTCTCGCCGTAGCCGACGGCGACGAGGAGATCGCGCGGGACGTCGAACTCCTCGGCAGCCGCGGCGAAGGCGGAATGCATGGCGGATCCGCCGTTCGGCGACTGCCGGCCGGCTTGTTCGGTGTCGGCGGCACGGGCCTGGCCGGTCAGCGCGAGCGCGGAGGCCACGAGTGCGGCCGCCAGTACGGCCGACCGTGCCCTGTGGCGTCTGCGTGTGTGTCCGTACGGAGACATGACTTCTCCCTGGATTCGAAACGGTGTGGGTGGTCGGCGGTTCAGAGAGTTACTTCGCCGGGCAGGCCGAAGTGGTCGTGCCATTTGCCGCCCCGGGTGAAGCCGCTCATCCCGTCGGACAGCGCGACATAGACATCGGCTTCCGCGGTGCGGGTGAAGGTCACGATGTCGTCGATGCCGTCACCGTCGTAGTCACCCACGTACGGGAACTCACCCGCCGGCGAGAAGAACTCGTTCCACTTCTGACCCGTCCCGAACCGGGCACCGTCCGACAGCGCCACGAACACATCCGCCTCGGCACCCTGGGTGAACGCCACGATGTCGTCCTTCTCGTCACCGTTCACATCACCCACCCGCGGCTGCTCCGCACCGGGAGCGAAGTGCTCGTGCACCAACTGCCCCGGGCCGAAACCATCCACCCGGTCCGAGAACGCCACATACACATCCGCGCTCGAACCCTGCGTGAACGTGATCAGGTCATCCGCCCCGTCACCGTCCACATCACCCAACGCCGGGAACTCCCCCGCCGGAGCGAAATGCTCATTCCACTTCTGACCGGCACCGAAGCCGTCCATACCATTCGACAAGGCGACATACACATCTGCCTCCGCGTCATGCGTGAACGTCACGATGTCGTCGAAACCGTCACCGTTCACATCCCCGACCGCCGGAGTCTCGTGGCGGGGTGAGAAGAAGTCGTGCCAGACGGTCGCGGGGCCGAAGCCGGAGCCGTTGGAGAGCGCGACGTACACGTCCGCCTCGGGGCCGTGGGCGAAGGTGACGATGTCGTCCTTGGTGTCACCGTTGAAATCACCGCTCAGCGGTGTCTCACCACCGGGAGCGAAGAAGTCGTGCCAGACTCCCGCCCCGCCGAAGCCGGCGCCCGTCGAGGGGGCGACATAGGTGTCGGCCTCACGGGTGCGGGTGAAGGTGACGATGTCGTCCTTGCTGTCCCCGGTGAAGTCGGTGGGGCCGCCGCCGGAGAGCACCGACATGCGCTCCGCCTCGGCGAGCAGCGCACGGGCCTTGGGCTCCTCGACGTCGTAGCGTTCGGGGTACCCGGACCGCTGGACGCTCTGGGCGAGTTGGCCCGCCGTGTAGCCGGGGTTCGCGCGATCGCTTTCGATGGCGCGGGTGACGAACTGCGTCGCCGCGTACCAGGGGTCCATGATCTGCTCGACGGTGCCCCAGCCGTAGCTGGGCCGCTGCTGGAAGACTCCGATGGAGTCCTTGTCACCGCAGGGAAGGTTGTTCATGTGGGACTCGACCCAGCCGGCCTCGAAGGCGGCGAGCATCACCTTGGCGTTGGCGTGATGGGCGCGCGCGACGCGGTGGACGACCACGGTGACGTTCGGGTCGTGGGTGGCCGGCACATCGCAGTCCGTGTTGAGTATTTCGGCGTTGGCCTGATGCTTCTGGGGCCGGGGCGGTGGATCGGCCGCGTGCGCGGGGGCCGCACCGGCGGCTGTGAGCAGCGCGGCTGCCGTCAGGCCGGTGAGGCGGCGGGCCAGAGCGGAACGGAGGCGTCTGGATCTGGACATGGCTGTGCCCTTTCAGTGTCGTTCTTGCCGTGAATCTCTGAGTGGGTGTCAGAGGGTGGTTTCGCCGGGCAGGCCGAAGAAGTCGTGCCATTTGCCGCCCCGGGTGAAGCCGCTCATCCCGTCGGACAGCGCGACATAGACATCGGCCTCCGCGGTACGGGTGAAGGTCACGATGTCGTCGATACCGTCACCGTCGTAGTCACCCACGTACGGGAACTCACCCGCCGGCGAGAAGAACTCGTTCCACTTCTGACCCGTCCCGAACCGGGCACCGTCCGACAGCGCCACGAACACATCCGCCTCGGCACCCTGCGTGAACGCCACGATGTCGTCCTTCTCGTCACCGTTCACATCACCCACCCGCGGCTGCTCCCCACCAGGAGCGAAATGCTCGTGCACCAACTGCCCCGGGCCGAAACCATCCACCCGGTCCGAGAACGCCACATACACATCCGCACTCGAACCCTGCGTGAACGTGATCAGATCATCCGCCCCGTCACCGTCCACATCACCCAACGCCGGGAACTCCCCCGCCGGAGCGAAGAAATCGTGCCAGACCTCCGCCGCACCGAAACCGTCCACACCATTCGACAGCGCGACATAGACGTCCGCCTCGGCATTCTGAGTGAACGTCACGATGTCGTCGAAACCGTCACCGTTCACATCCCCGACCGCCGGAGTCTCACCACCCGGCGCGAAATGCGAATGCCACACCGAAGCAGCACCGAAACCGTCCACACCATTCGACAGCGCGACATACACGTCCGCCTCCGGATCACCGGTGAACGTCACGACATCGTCCTTGCCGTCACCGTTGAAATCACCACTGAGCGGCGTCTCACCACCCGGCGCGAAGAAGTCGTGCCACACACCCGCACCACCGAACCCGCCACCCGTCGAGGCGGCCACATACACATCCGCCTCAGAACCATGGGTGAACGCGACGACATCGTCCTTCCCGTCACCCGTGAAATCCGTCGGAGAACCACCCAGCATCGGTGCGGCGCCTCCGCAGTTGCCGCTGGTGTGGCGGGCGGCCGTGGTGCTGTAGCGGAGGGCCACACCGTCGATGACGATCGGCTTGTTGGCCCCGTCCGCCTCCTGTTCGTAGTGGAGATGCGGTCCCGAGGACACGCCGGTGGATCCGACCTTGCCCAACTCGTCGCCCGCGCGCACGTACTGGCCCCTCGCGACGGTGATGCGGTCGAGGTGCGCCACGAGGCTGGTCCAGCCACCGCCGTGGTCGACGCGCACGTAGTTGCCGTATCCGGAGCTGTTGGGCATGGGGACCACGTCGACGACGGTGCCCGACGCCGAGGCGAGGGCCGGCGTGCCGAGGTCGCCGGAGCCCGGGATGTTGAAGTCCAGGGCGTTCGTGGCCTCGGTGGAGTGGTGGTAGTAGTCCCGGGTCTGTCCGCACGGCCAGGGTGCGCGGAAGTCGGGGCGGGGGCCCGCTGCCGAGGCCGCCGGCGCGGGGAGCAGTACGGCACCTGCTGTCACTACGGCACCGATTAAGCCCATGTACGTGCGGTACGTGTGTCGTCTTCGCATTTCTCGGTCTCCTCCTTGTGCGGACTTCTCGGAAACGGCGGGCGGGGAGGACTTTCAGGGCGCGGCGGTCCGGGGTGCGCACCTCGTCGCGGTGCGCACCCGGGATGCCGCTTCGGGGTCAGACGGTGGTCTCGCCGGGCAGGCCGAAGAAGTCGTTCCACTTCTGCCGGAGGCCGAAGGCCGTACCGGTGGAGAGCGCCACGTGCACATCGGCGCCCGGCGTGTGGGAGAAGGAGACGACGTCGTCCAGGCCGTCGCCGTCGTAGTCCCCGATGTACGGGTACTCGCCGGCGCCGGAGATCGCGCCGTGCCACACCCCCTTGTCGGCGAAGGTGGCTCCGTCGGAGAGGGCGACACGCACGTCACCGGCCGCGTCGGCGGTGAAACTCGCGATGTCGTCCAGGCCGTCGCCGTCGAAGTCGCCCACGCGCGGCAGTTGCGCGCCGGGCGCGAAGCCGCTGAGGACCTTGCGGCCCTCCGCGAAGCCGTCGCCGGTGGAGAGGGCTACGTAGACGGCGGCTTCGGCGCCCTTGGTGAAGGTGATGATGTCGTCCAGGCCGTCGCCGTCGAAGTCGCCGACGGCGGGGAACTCCCCGGCCGGCGCGAAGTGGTCGTGCCACTTCAGGCCCGGGCCGAAGCCGGTGCGCGAGGACAGTGCGACGTAGACGTCCGCCGTGGCGTCCTGGGTGAAGGTGACGATGTCGTCCAGGCCGTCACCGTCGAAGTCGCCGACGGCGGGCACCTCCTGGCCGGGTGCGAAGTTGTCGTGCCACTTCTGCCCGGCGCCGAAGGTGGTGCCGGTGGAGGGCGCGACGTAGACATCGGCGGCGGCGCCGTGGGTGAAGGTGACGGCGTCGGCCTTGTCGTCACCGTTGAAGTCGCCGGTCAGCGGGGTCTCACCGGTGAGCGCGAAGTTGTCGTGCCACTTGCCGCCGCCGGAGAAGGCGCCGCCGGTCGAGGAGGCCGCGTACACGTCGGCGGCGGCGCCGTGGGTGAAGGTGACGATGTCGTCCAGGCCGTCGCCGGTCACATCGGTCGGGGAACCGCCGAGCATCATGCCACCGGCGTCGCCGTAGTAGACCTCCAGCTCCGCGACGGAGGTGAACGTCTTGGCACCGCCGGGCCGGCCGATGAGGCGTACGCCGTCGCCGGCCGTGGGATCGAACGAGAAGGTGTACGTGCGGTGGGTGCCGGCGCTGCTGTCGTACGGATAGGCGGGGCCGGTCCGCTGACCGGAGACGTCGACCCACTGGTTGTCCCGCCGGACCTGCACCCGCAGGTCACCGGCGAACCAGCCACCGTCGGCGAACATCTCGCCGGTCGTGTAGACGACCTTGTTCACCATGTACTGGCGCGGCCAGGTGTATCCCCACCAGCTGGCGCTCTTGCGCTCGTCGTTCCAGTCGTCCTCGTTCTGAACCTTGTTCCCGTCGCTGTAGTACGCGTCCTTGCCGAAGTGCGTGGCCCGCTGGACGGGGACGGTTCCCGGCTCGCGGCCGAGGTTGCGTGCGGGGTCGGCGGTGTTGGCGGGCGTGGTGTCCTGACGCGGTTCGAGCCGCAGCTGACGGAGCGAGAAGGTGTACGCCCAGTGGTCGCCGTGCGGGTAACCGCCGCCGCAGGGGCAGACGTTGGACTGCATCCACATCGATTTGCCGTCGGCGCTGATGTACTTCGACGGGATGGTGGTCGCGTAGCCGCCGTGCTTGGTGTGCGTCCACGGGTAGCCGCCGAAGTCCTTGGTGGCGAAGTGCTTCCAGGGACCCCAGGGGCTGGGCGCCTCGTAGAACTCGAAGGTGTACTCGGTCCACGAGGTGTAGACGTAGCGGTTCAGTGGTTTGTTGTAGACGATGCCGCCCTGGCCGAGGACGGTGGTGTCGCGCACCCGGTTCGCGGTGAAGACGTCCTGGTAGACGCGGCGGTCGTCGTGGAGGACGGGCCGGCGCCTGCTGATGTCCGACGACCAGACCGGGTTCCCGGAGACGTCGAGGCCGGCGGCGTACTGCCAGGCGTTCTCGTCCATCACGGAGTTCTTGTGGACGCGCGCGAGATGGAGGTCGACGGGGTCGGGCACGGTGCCGTCGAAGGAGTCCCGCCAGTTGTGGTCGAGGCCGTACGCGTAGACGTAGTCGTCGGGGGCGTTGGCGTAGTCCTTGCCGTAGTCCAGGAACATCACCGTGGTGAAGACCCCGCCGCCGAACATCGGCCGGGTGCGGTCCCAGGTCCAGGTGCGGCCCTTGTCCGTGGACTTGGCGATGGTCGCGGCGGGCGCGTCGTTGAAATCGGTCGCCAGGTCCTGGACGGCGAGGTAGAGGGCCCCGTCGACACAGGCCATGCCGGTGGGCTTGCGGTTGTGGTCGGCGGTCCAGACCTGGCTGACGTCCGTGGCGAGCTGGGTGCCGCTGAGTCCGCCCGGCATACCGGAGATCTTCGCGACGCCGATGTCGCTGCCGTCGCTGCCGAATCCGACGCCGTCACCGTAGGCGGTGTAGACGTTGTCGTCGTCGGCCCAGCAGTTGGGCCAGAGGTCGCCGTGGTTCTTGTTGTCGCCGATCGCCGGGGCGCCCACGGAGGCGGCGGGTGCCACGTCGACCGTGGCGAAGAAGTCGCTCGGGGGCGGGGAGCCGGCGGCCGCGGCGGCGGCTGACGCGGCCGGCGCGGTGGCGGCCCCTGTGGCGGCCGTGCTCTGCGGCACGGCGGTCAGCGCGGTGCACATGACCAGGAACGCGGTGGCCATGGCACGGCCTGCGGTGCTCAGCGGTCTGGGTGGTCGGGCGGCTCTGTGCAAGGCGTCTCTGCGCATGGCGGCTCCCCGGTGGGTCGATCCAACGTCCGGAAATCGATTTCAGGCGGGACGCTACAAGTGCGGCAGGGTCACGTCAACCGTTACAGCAAAGCGGCCGAATCCAGCCTGGATCAGGCGCATATCACCACCAATTGAAGCCTGAAGCACCACCCAGCCAAGCCTTCGAAAAGATTCATGACGAGAAAACGATTGCGAACAGCCCAGGCCACACGCATGGACGCACACCCGAGCCGGCACGGCGGACCAGGGCCGGGGCACTGCAGTTTGATAATGGGATCCATTTTCATGTAACGTCCCGGCCATCCACCCCACGCACGGAAGAGACGCTCCATGGCCGTTCCCAAGCGGAAGATGTCCCGCAGCAACACCCGCCACCGCCGCGCCCAGTGGAAGGCGAGCACGCCCCAACTGGTGCCCGTCACCGTCGACGGTGTCGCGTATCTCGTGCCGCAGCGGCTGGCCAAGGCGTACGAGCGCGGGCTGCTGCGCCCCGAGGGCTGAGGGCCGAGGACTGAGTGCCATGACCGACACCCGGCTCCCGGTGACCGTTCTGTCCGGATTCCTCGGAGCAGGCAAGACCACTCTCCTCAACCATGTCCTCGGCAATCGCGAGGGCCTGCGAGTGGCCGTGATCGTCAACGACATGAGCGAGGTCAATATCGACGCGGCGCTCGTGCGTGGCGGCGAGGCGGCCCTGTCGCGGACCGAGGAACGGCTGGTCGAGATGACCAACGGGTGCATCTGCTGCACCCTGCGGGACGACCTGCTCGAGGAGGTCGACCGGCTGGCCCGCGAAGGCCGCTTCGACCACCTCCTGATCGAGTCCAGCGGGATCTCCGAACCCATGCCCGTCGCGGCGACGTTCGCGTTCCCCCGCGACGACGGCGCCACCCTCGGCGACCTGGCGCGGCTCGACACCATGGTCACGGTCGTCGACGCCGCGAACTTCCTGCCCGAGCTCACCGCCGGCGACGGTCTCGCGGATCGGGGGCTCGACCAGTACGAGGAGGACGAGCGCACGGTCAGCGATCTGCTGATGGACCAGATCGAGTTCGCGGACGTCATCGTGCTCAACAAGCTCGACCTGGTGGATCCGCCGTCCGCCGACCGCCTTCGCGCCGCTCTGGCCCGTCTCAACCCGGCCGCCCGAATCGTCCCGGCCACACTGGGACGCGTCGAACTCGGCGAGGTGCTCGGCACCGGGCTGTTCGACCTGGAGCGGGCCCAGCAGGCACCCGGCTGGGTGATGGAGCTGAACGGAGACCACGTACCGGAGACCGAGGAGTACGGAATCTCCAGCACGGTCTTCCGCTCCGAGCGTCCCTTCCATCCGGGTCGGTTGTGGGACTTCGTCACCCAGGACCTGGACAGCGGCCGCTTCGGGCAGGTACTCCGCTCCAAGGGCTTCTTCTGGCTCGCCACCCGACCGCTCGTGACCGGCCTGTGGTCACAGGCCGGCTCCGTCGCGCGGTTCGAACCCTCCGGTGCCCGCGGCAAGGACACCACCCAGGGGCAGGAACTGGTCTTCATCGGCACCGGACTGCGCGCCACCGCGCTCCAGGAGGCACTGGGGCGCTGCGTCATGACGGACGAGGAAGGCGTGCCCGCCGTCGATCCGTTCCCGGCGTGGGACACCTACGGCATCGACGACGCCTGCGAGCACGAAGTCGGACACGGACACGAACACGCGGAAGCAGTGGCGGCCGTGGCGCGGCACTGAGAACTCCGGGTCGGGCGGTGGTCGCAGCCACGGCACCTCCCGACCCGGTACGCCGTCCCGCGACGACCGCATCGCCTTCGCCGGGGAGCCGGTGCGCGGAACGAGCACGGAGACAGGTCCCGCTCCCCACACGGCCCTGTCCGGGCGGCCCGGGTACGCCGGCCTTCCGGTGCGGATCGGCGCATCGGCTGAGGACGCGGCCGGGAGACGGTGAGCAGAGCACGTTCCGGAGGTCCTGCCGGGAACTTCCCGGCAGGACCCCGTCGGGCCGGCGCCTACGACGACAGCACACCGCCGGTCACCGACGCCGGGGCCGTCGCGTACCCGGCGGGCCGGGTGGTGAAGGTGCCCCGGCCCTGGGTGCGGCTGCGCAGACGCGACGCGTAACCGAACAGTTCGGCCAGCGGTACGGTCGCCGTGACCAGCGCCGTACCGGTGCGCGCGGCCTGGTCGGTGACCCGGCCGCGCCGTGCCGCGAGGTCGCCGAGCACCACGCCCACGGCGTCGTCGGGCACGGTGACCGTCACCTCGACCACCGGTTCCAGCAACGCCATCGCCCCGGCGCGCAGTGCCTCACGCAGGCCGAGCCGGCCCGCCGTCCGGAACGCCATCTCCGAGGAGTCCTTGGAGTGCGTGGCCCCGTCGGTCAGCGTCACCCGCAGACCGGTCACCGCATGGCCACCGAGCGGGCCCTCGGCCAGGGCGTCCCGGCAGCCGGCCTCCACCGCACGGACGTACTCCTGCGGCACCCGCCCACCGGTCACGGTGGACGAGAACTCGAAGCCCTCCGTACGCCCCAGCGGCTCCACGTCGAGGACGACGTGCGCGAACTGGCCCGCGCCACCGTCCTGTTTGACGTGCCGGTACACGAATCCGGACACGCCGCGGGCGACGGTCTCGCGGTACGAGACCTGCGGGCGTCCGACGCCGACCTCCAGCCCGTGGGCGCGGCGGATCTTCTCCACCGCGACCTCCAGGTGCAGTTCGCCCATGCCGGACAGCACCGTCTGCCCGGTCTCGGGGTCCGTTCGGACCGCGAGCGACGGGTCCTCCTCGACCAGCCGTGCCAGCGCCGTCGCCAGCCGGTCGGTGTCGGGCCGGCTGCGCGCCTCGACCGCCACGGTGACGACCGGGGCGGCCGCGGTGGGTGGTTCGAGGAGCAGCGGCGCGGCCGGCGCCGACAGGGTGGCACCGGAACGGGCGGCCTTCAGCCCCACCACGGCGACGATGTCCCCGGCCACGGCCAGGTCCGTCTCCGCGTGGCGGTCGGCCTGTACGCGCAGGATCCGGCCGATGCGCTCCGTTCGCTGTGCGCCCACGTCGAGCACGGCGTCCCCCTTCCGGATCGTTCCCGAATACACACGCAGATACGTCAGCCGCCCGGTGGCGGTGGAGTTCACCTTGAACACCAGGCCGGCGAACGGTGCGGCCGGGTCGGCCGCCCTCTCCTGTTCGGCCCCGTCGCGGGTACCGCGTACCGGCGGCACGTCGAGCGGTGAGGGCAGGTACGCCACGGCGGCCTCGAGCAGCGGCTCGACACCGCAGTCGCGGTACGCGGAGCCGCACAGCACCACCACGCCCTCACCGCTGCGGGTGAGGTCCCGCAGCGCGTCGGACAGGGTCCGCGCGGAGAGCGCCGAGTGCTCGCAGAACTCCTCCAGCGCGGCCGGGTGGAGTTCGGCCACCGTCTCCTCGAGCAGGCGACGGCGTCGAGCGGCCTCCTCGCGCAGTCCGTCAGGAACCGGGCCCTCCTCGTACGTGTCGTGCCCGGCCCGCCAGACCAGGGACCGCATACGGATCAGGTCCACCACACCGGTGAACCCGTCCTCCTGCCCGATGGGCAGTTGGACGACCAGCGGCACCGTGCTCAGGCGTTCCCTGATCGAGTGGACCGCGGTGTCGAGATCCGCTCCGTCACGGTCCAGCTTGTTGACGAACGCGATCCGGGGCACAGCGTGCCGGTCGGCCTGCCGCCACACCGCCTCGCTCTGCGGTTCGACTCCCGCGACGGCGTCGAACACCGCGATCGCGCCGTCGAGCACGCGCAGCGAACGCTCCACCTCGTCGGAGAAGTCGACGTGGCCGGGTGTGTCGATCAGGTTGATCCGGTGGTCTTCCCAGACACAGCTCACCGCCGCGGCGAAGATGGTGATGCCACGATCGCGCTCCTGCGGGTCGAAGTCGGTGACGGTAGTGCCGTCATGGACCTCACCGCGCTTGTGGGTGGTACCGGTGAGGTACAGGAACCGCTCGGTGACGGTGGTCTTGCCGGCGTCTACGTGGGCGAGGATGCCCAGGTTGCGGACGCGGGTGAGCGGACTGGTGGAACGGAGTCGGACGTCGTTGGTGCGCACGGCCCGGAGCCTTTCAAGGGTGTGGTGAAGCGGGGCAGCGCAATTCCCGGAAGAACGGCCTGTGTTCGTGACCTGTCCGGCCCCCGACGCGGCATGGTCACGTCGGGACGGCACCGGCCGGCGACGCGTCGGTCACCCGGCAGGCGACTCGTCGGTCACCCGGCAGGCGGGCAGGCGAACAGGCAGGTGAGGATCAGGTGTTCGTCACGGGCTTCCGATGACGGCCGCGCAGCCGGCACCGGGTGGACGAAGACACCGGAATCACGTCGTAGCGTGACCGGGGAGCATCGACGACAGTGCGCAAACGCATGGCCGGGCTCCCCTCGCTGATCGGAACGTGCTGCGGTGCCGTTCGCACCGCGCGAGCCGAGTGTAGAAGGATGCGCCGCGCCTTTGACACCGGTTTTCCCGGCCGGAGCGCCTGGCGCCGTGCATGTGCCAGGCACGGGCACGGGCCGCGTCCCCGGCGGGTGGAGTGCCCGCCCGTACGGCGATCGCCGCCCGGTCGTACGGAGGGCAGGGCCGGGCGCGCACGTCCCGGAACGTGCGAAGCGCCCGTCCACCGCCCCGCGCCCTCGTAGGATCCGGTTGCGAGGAAGCCGGCGACGGCGGGAACGGGAAGGCGGGGGGCAGTTGGCCGGTGAGCATCTGATCGAGGCATTCTGCGCACGGCTCAAGGAGATGGTCGGCGGAAGCCCGCTCACGCAGGCGGAGCTGGCCGGCCGGTTGGGCCTGGCTCCGGCATCGCTGTCCGCACTGCTGAACGGGCATCGCAAGAGCCCGCCGGACTGGGACACCGTCCGAGCGGTCGTCACCGCCTGCCACGAGGCGGTGCCCCGGCCGGTCCGCGGACCGGCCGGGCGGCAGCAGCCGGCCGAGGACCTGGCGTACTGGCGGCGCAGGCACTCCGAGCTGGAGCAGGACTTCGACCGCGAGATCTCGCGCGCCCCCGCCGAACAGCGCGTGACCGCTGCCGACTTACCCGAGCCGGACCCGCCGGACCCGCCGAAACCGCCGGAACCGGCTCGTTGCCGGGTCTGCGGCGACGCCTACGCGAGCGAGTTCTTCTCGCACGGTGAAGCGGAGTACGGGAACGAACTCGGCTGGGAAGCCGCCACGGACATCCTCGCCGGAGCGCGCCGGCATCTGAGATCCGAGGCGCAGTCGCTCCTGGAGTGGACCGTCCGCTCCGAGGCCGAGCTGACGGCCCTCAGGGACGAGGCGGCGGAGGCCACCGGTGCCCTGCTCGAGGGGCTGGGCGACCAGGTGCGCCAGGCGTGCCACGGTCACCGGGTGCAGCTGCTGCGCGCCGCACATGTGGTCCTGCTGGCCCAGGGCATCCTGCTGAGCGAAGCCCTGGACACCATGCTGCGAATGAGTGCCGTGGACATGGGGCTCCTCATGCACGACCTGCTCGACGACGAACGCGTGGCGTCCGCCCCGATGCCGGTCGCCGATGTCCCGTACCAGGACCACCGTGACCGGGTCACCGCCCACTACTGCAAGGTGCTCGGGGGCGAGCCCCACCTCGGGAACACGACCAGCGCCGCCGCCGAGGCGGCCACGTCGCTGTACGAGGCCCGTCTCGCGGCACTGGCAGCCGCGTGCCCCGAGGTGTTCATCTGGGTGAGCATGCAGGACGGGCCGGACGCGGCGCGGCTGCTGGCAGCGGTTCCGGACGGCGCCGCCCGCGCACGGCTGGAGGAGTTCTACCGCGAACTGCGTGAGCAGCGGCACGGCCTGGACGGCCTGGAGACCCTGCTGCGGGCTCTCGCCCGCCCTTCGGCCCCGGGCTCGTGGCCCCGGCGTCTCTCCACGCTGTACCGGCGCGAACTCGCGCGGCCGATCTCCCCCATCGGCGACGACACGGGCCACGCCGGGCCCGGACCGTACCTGCCCCGGCTCTCCAAGGGGTACGTCAACCCTGCGTTCCGCACCGCCGTCCACGGGGCGGGCGCGAAGCCCCACATGGTGTCCTGGTGGCGGAGCAGGCCGCTGCGGGAAGACATCCAGAGCTTTCTGGCCGGCCACATCACCGGATCTCCGCTCGTCCACCGGCCGCTGCTCATCCTGGGCGACCCCGGTGGCGGCAAGTCCCTGCTGACGCGCCTGCTGGCGGCCCGTCTGCCGCCGTCGGACTACCTTCCGATCCGGATCGAGCTGCGCAACGTGCAGGCCGACGAGGACGTGCTCGGCCAGATCGACCAGGCCCTGCGGCTCACCACCCTCACCCAGACGAACTGGGCGACCGTGACGCAGTCGACGGACGTGCTGCCTGTCCTGATCTTCGACGGATTCGACGAACTGCTCCAGGCCGGCGGCCGCAACCACGGGAACTACCTGCACGACATCGCCGCGTTCCAGCGGATGTCGGCGGACAACGGCAGGCCGGTCGCCGCGATCGTCACCAGCCGGACCGTGGTCGCGGACCAGGCCCAGATCCCGGTCTCCAGTGTCGTCATCCGGTTGGAGCCCTTCGACTCCGAACGCATCGACCGGTGGACGGACGCCTGGAACGACACCAACAGCGGCCATTTCGCCGCTCAGGGAATCTCCCCTCTCGACAGGGACGTCACCGACGCGCACCCGGAGCTCACCGCTCAGCCCCTGCTGCTGCTGATGGTGGCGATGTACCACGCGGTCGACCTGGCGGGGCGGGGCAGCGGGGACGACGAGCCGGTGACAGGGCGGCGGACGCCCATGAGCCGGGCCGAACTGTACGAGCGGCTGCTGGGGTTGTTCGTCCGCCGCGAGGTCGAGAAGCAGGGTGCGGGGCAGCCTCCCGCCATCCTGGAGGAACGAGTCGAGAACGAGCTCGACCTGCTGTCGGTGGTCGCCTTCGCCATCTTCAACCGCGGCCGCCAAGGCGTCGCCGCCGAGGAGGCCGATCACGACCTCGCCCGTCTCCGGGCTCCGGGCGCCGACACCGAGACTCCGCAGGCGCGTCTGCTGTTCGGCCGGTTCTTCTTCATCCACGAGGCCAAGGCCACCTTCGGTGACTCGGACCGGAGGTGGTACGAGTTCCTGCACGCCACCTTCGGCGAGTATCTGATCGCCCGGAAGACGGCCCGGACGGTTGCCCACTGCCCGGACCACGGCCAGTGGGACGCACTGCTGTTCGCACTGCTGTCGTTCGCGCCGCTCAGCGACCGTGCGCAGATCCTGGACGATCTGCGCGAGCTGCTGCCGTCGTCAGCGGTCGTGGACCGGCTGTTCCGCGAGTCCCTGCGGGAACGCCTTCCGGAACACCGGCTCGACTGCACCGTCGGACTCGACCCGGTTCCCGTCACCCGCCGCCATGCGTACTACAGCGCCAATCTGCTGCTGCTCGCCCTGGCCATGGAGAAGGGCGAAAGCGTCCCCTTCTCCCGGCTGGTGGGCGAGTCCGCGGACCCCGTGGAGAGCTGGCGCACGCATGCGACGCTGTGGCAGTCGCAGTTCACGTCATCCGCGTGGGACGCCTTCACCCTGGCGGTCTCCGCCCGCCCCATGGAGGTCCCGGGCCCCGACCGGCGCGACATCGCCCTGCGGCTCGGGCAGCACGAGGGACCGGCGACGACACCCGCCCTGAACTGGACGCTGAACAGCCCGAAAATCGGTCCCGCCGCGGTGTACAAGGACGACCGGCCGGCGCTCGCGGCCCTGCGGCGCGCCAGGCTGATGCACGACACCGACACCGAACTGGCCCTGGAACCGGCGCTGCCCGTCTTCGCGGAGCTCGCCGCGCTGGTCGACGTCGTCCTCGTCACGGCCGACGGTGTCTCGGCCGCGCACGCCCTCGTGTCCCTGCTGATCGCCGAGCCACGGCCGCTCGCGGCCGCGGCCCCGGTGCTGCATGCCCGGTACGACAGCTGTCTCAACGTGCTCAGGGCAGTCCCCGCCGGGGTCCGTGAGCGTTTCGTCGCCCTGCTGGCGGGGCGGCTCTCGCAGGACAGCGAGCACCTTCCGGCCGAGATGGTGACCGGCGTTCTGGAGAAACTGAGGACCGCATGGGGCGGTGACGCCGACGAGTTCGAGGAAGCCACCCGGATCACGCTCGCCGCCTGTGCCCTGCGCCTGGTCGATCGCGCGGGCGCGGATGTGGCCCGCGCCGCGGTCGATTCGGCCATGTTCTTCGCGGGGGTGGGGTTGCACTACTCCCATGACGTGGCGCCGCAGAGGGCTGGGGGGCCGGCCGGGGTCTCCCCGGAGGCGGGTCCGCCGCGTCCGGCGGAGGAGACGTGGTTCCGGATGCTCGACCTCTTCCTGACCGGCTCCTGGACCGACCCGCCGCAACCCGGGCCGCGGGCGACGGCCCTGCGGGCCCTGCGTGTCGCGCTGGCGGCCGGGCTGCGTGACTGGTGCACCCGGTACGCCGGCGGGATACTCGACGCCGTGTCCGGCGAGGATCTGGCCGTGCTGACGCCGGGAGAGCGTGACCATCTGTACAGCCTGGTACCGCGCCCCGAGCTCGAGGCGCGTCTCGGGCAGGTCCCCGCCGGGCGGCGCGCTGTCGCGCCGCCCGGCGAAGCGGACGCCGACGTCAGCTCTGCTCCTGATCGTCGGCGATGACCCGGTCCAACTTCTCGGCGCACCACAGGACGGCGGCCCCGGTGACGAGCGGCCCGATACCGGGCAGCGGCTGACCGATGAGCTCGGCGCCCGCTTCGGCGACGGGGCCCGCGACCGATCCGGCTGCGGTGGACACCGCCATGATGACCGCGGCGCGCAGTGTGATCTTCCTGGCCAAGGCGTACCTCCCTGATGTGTGGGTGGTCTCAGCCTGTCGGCGTGCTCCGGCGGCCCGGCGCGCCACCGAAGGTCACCGAACCGGCTTGTGGATCCGCAGGTCACAGCGGTGGCGCGGCATGTTTCGCCGAATCTCGCCGAACGCTTCCGTGACGCCGTGCGCCGTGCGCCGTGCGCCGTGGAAGCGGTGCGGGCTCGAACACAGCTCCCACCACCGGGTGTCCCCGACCTCCGACGACTGCGACCGCTGGGCATCGTGACCGCACAGCCGCTCCGCTGAGCGGGCGTCACTTCCTCCTGACCCACCGGACGGCGACCGACCGGTGGCCCTTCCCTGCCCGTGACGTGGGCCACATGGATCGCGGCCACCTGGACACGCCACCCCAAGAAAGTAAGGTTAGCCTTACCTCAATTCGAAGCCAGTGACTGGAGTCCCGTTGAGCACCGATGCCGACCGCACCCTGCGCGAGCCGACCCCGGCGGAGCGCGTCCGCTCCGCACTGGCCCGCGCCGTCTCGATGTCCCTCACGACCGACGGACAGGGCTACGACCTGATCGGGCTGCACTCGGTCGGCCGGCGGGGCGAGATCACGCTCCACCCGGACACCGACAGTCCGCTCGCGGCACAGATGGCCTGCGCGCCGCACGCAAGCCTCGCCGCCCTGCTGGAGTTCACGGACATCGCGCCGACCGCCGTCCGCGATCGCGTACGCGCCCGCGTGACGGTCTCCGGCCGGCTGACCCCGACCGCCGAGGGCGACTCCCTGCGGCTCGACACCGGGCGCGTGACGCTGACGACGGCGGCAGGCACGGAGGACCTCGACCTCGACGACGTCGCCCTGGCCGAACCCGACCCGCTCGCCGTCGAGGAGGCGGCCATGCTGACCCATCTCGCGGACGCCCATGGGGACTTGGTCACGGACCTGGTCGGGCTCGCGGGCCGCCGACTGCCCCGGGGCGTGATCCGGGTCCTCCCGGTCGCCCTGGACCAGCACGGCATCACCCTTCGCTGCGAGTACCGGAGGGGCCACTGCGACCTCCGGCTGCTGTTCCCGGCGGCGGCACGGAACGCCACCGAAGCGGGCGAGAGCGTGCGACACCTCCTCACCGCGAGCGCCTACAGCTCATGAGCGGAGGGGGAACGAGGACGGGGAATCCCGTCGAGGAGCCTCCCGTGGCCGCCGCCGACCTGACCGCCGGAGGCCTGCCCGCCGGGGACCTGACCGCCGGGGACCTGACCGCCGGGGACCTGCCATGGCTGGAGGAGCTCCAGGGCCGTACGGTCGTCGTCAAGTTCGGCGGCAACGCCATGGTGGACGACGCGCTGCTGCGGACGTTCGCGCAGGACGTCGTGGAACTGTGGCACGCCGGTCTGCACCCGGTCGTCGTACACGGCGGCGGCCCCCAGATCAGCGCGATGCTCGACCGCCTCGCCCTGGAGGTCCGCTTCGAGGCGGGCATGCGCGTCACCACGCCGGAGACCATGGACGTGGTCCGCATGGTGCTGACGGGACAGGTCCAGCGCGAACTGGTCGGCGCCATCAACGCCCACGGCCCCTTCGCCGTGGGGATGTCGGGCGAGGACGCGCACACCATGACCGCCGTACGGCGCCCGGCCTGGGCGGACGGACGGCCCGTGGACATCGGTCTGGTCGGCGACATCGTCGCCGTGGACCCGGGGACGGTACGGGGGCTGCTGGACCAGGGCCGGATCCCCGTGGTCTCGCCTGTCGCACGCGGCACGGACGGAGAGGTCTACAACGTCAACGCCGACCTCGCGGCGTCGGCGCTGGCGGTCGCCCTCGGCGCCGACCGGCTGGTGGTGCTGACCGACGTCGAGGGGCTGTACGCGGACTGGCCGCACAGCACAGAGGTCGTTTCGCGTCTGACGGCCAGTGAGCTGGGCGCCCTGCTGCCGGGTCTCGCGAGCGGGATGCTGCCCAAGATGGAGGGCTGTCTGCGGGCCGTACGGTCAGGAGTCGGCCGCGCCCATGTCCTCGACGGGCGGGTGCCCCACGCGGTGCTCCGCGGCGTCCTCACCGACCGGAGCCCCGGCACCACGGTCCTCCCCGACCACGCACGGGACGACGCACCGGAAGACCGGGTGGCCGGCGTATGACGATCTACGGATCCACGTCGCTCACCGACCGCTGAGGAGCGGTGGTGACGGACACGTACGGCACTCCCCCGCACGGTCCGGGACGAATCAGGGCGCGCCTGCACGGACTTCACCGGCGGGATCGCGGTCAGCGCCCTCGGGCACGCCCGTCTCGCCGTGCTGGGTGCCGTCACGGCCCAGCTGTCCAGCCTCGGCCACGTCTCGAACGGCCGCTGACCGGCGCGCGAACGGACGCGGAAGGGCGGGTCCCCAAGCCGTCGAGGCTCCGGGACCCGCCCTTCCTTCTGCCGGCAGGCCGCGCGCGCCCTGGTCACGGAACGCGGGCGAGGACGCGGGCGTTGCGTGACGGGTCCAGGGACCGCGCCCAGGCCCTGGGAGCCGTGGTGGCGGAGACCGGCGCGAAGCCGTGGCGGAGGAACAGCCGGCCGCTGCCGGTCGTCGCGGTGAAGAGCGCGCCGATCGACTGCGCCCGCGCCCTGGCCAGCGCGGCGTCGAGGAGCCGCGACCCGGTGCCGGTGCCCTGCCTGTCCAGGGCGACGCAGAAGTTGTAGAGGACGCCGGCCGTGGGACCGCCGGGCGACGTCGCGGGGTGCACACCGAGTGCGAGGCAGCCGTCGAGCGCGCCGTCGGGCGACTGGGCCACGAGGAAGTCGGCCCAGCGGGAGGTGTAGACGTGAACAGGCCGGTCGCGCAGCGCGCCCGAGCGGACGAACGGCTCGGAGAGGGCGGCGAGAGCGGCGGCGTCCCCGGGCCGGGCCGCCCGCACGGTGAACGGTGCCGACCGCCGGGGCGGGCAGAGTGACCGGGCTGCGCATGGCAGCGGGGAGGCAGGGCGCGGCAGGGCCGTGGTCAAGGCTTTCCTTCCTCGGTTCGACCGTCGCGGAGGACGACTCGGGCGTCGCGTGACCCGGCGAACCAACAAAGCTAAGGTTAGCCTTACCTAAGTGAATGACCAAGTCACTGCCGCGTCCGCACGGCGCAGGCCGCCATGTGGCCGGGGAAGACGGGAACATCGGTGAGGGACCATCCGGGGACGGCGGCGGGTTCGGGCCCGGCCCCCACGCGGGTGACCGACGGGTCCTCGCCGAGGCCGATGCCGACACCCTTGAGGTACGCCTCCTTCCGCGCCCAGCAGCGTCCGACGGCCGCCGGACGCTCCGACGCCGGCAGGGCCGCGATCTCCGCCTCCTCGGTCGGGTGAAGCATCCGCGCCACCTCGGCCGCCGCGTCGGGAGCGGGCTCGGGCTCGATGTCGACACCCACCGGGGTGTCCGCGAAACCCAGAAGGACCGCGTCACCGGCGTGCGCGAGGGAGAAGTGGATCGGGGCGCCCGCCACGGCGGGACGGCCGTGCGTCTCACCGCACCCGGGACACGGCTCACGTATCAGGTGCACGGCCGCGGGATCCTGGTCCAGGTACGCGCCGAGCAGTCGCCGCAGCGCCACATGCGCGACGCGGTACCGGTCTCGGTCGCCGCTTCGTACGAAGGTCCGGCAGCGGGCCAGTTCGTCGGCGTCCAGCACCGACTCCCAGGCCGCGGCCCGCTCCGCGTACGCGCTCACCCGCACCGCCCACAGCCTGGGCCGGGAGGCCGGCTCCCACGGCGCGGGCATCGGATCCGCACCCAGCCGCGCGGCAGCCTGCGGTGTCCGCACGCTCACGGCGGTGTCAACCGGCCGCGGGAGGGCGGCGCACCGCAGAGCGACGCCTTCCCCTCGCGCTCGCGCACCGGAGGGGGAGAGTTCCGGGCTCACAGCTTCCCGTCCTGCGTCGCGCGGCCGTCCACGAACGTCTCCACGACCTCGATGTCACCGATCCGCGGGACGTCGACGCGCCGCGGGTCGTCGCCCAGCACCACGAGGTCGGCACGCTTTCCGGGAGCGAGGCTGCCGACGCTGTCGTCCAGGCGGCAGGCGTACGCACCGGCGACGGTGTAGGCGTGCAGGGCCTCTTCCACGGTGACGGCCTCGTCGGGCCCGATCAGCTGCCCGGAGGTCGAGGCACGCTCGACCATGAACTGGACCGCCCGCAGCGGCGAGCCGTCCGTGACGGGCCGGTCGGAGCTGCCGACGAGCGTGACACCATGGTCGAGGAATCCCCGGCCCCGGTACATCCACGGCGCCCGCAGCTCCCCCATGACGTCCGCGTAGTCGTCGCCGAAGTACCGCAGGAAGTTGGGCTGGATCACGGCACTGACGCCGAGCCGGGCGAAGCGCGGGAGCTGGTCCGGACGTATCAGCCCGGCGTGCTCGACACGGTGCCTGGCGTCCGGGCGGGGCCGCAGTTCCTGCGCCCGTTCGAGGGCGTCCAGGGCGAGGTCGGCGGCGCGGTCGCCGATGGCGTGGACGGCGAGCTGCCACCCGGCGAGGTGGCCGTCCACGATGAGGTCCGTGAGCCGCTCCGGGTCGTCCTGGAACTGCCCGGTGTGGGACATGCCCTCGTACGGGGAGGTGAGCGCGGCGGTACGCGCCATCATGCCGCCGTCGGTGTAGATCTTGAGCGCGCCCAGGGACAGCCAGTCGTCGCCGAACCCGGTGCGCAGACCGAGGTCGAGGGCGCGCGGGATGCCGTCGTCCGTGTGCGCCCCGATCGGCCGCAGCGTGTCGCCCGAGGCCATGAGCTGGACACGCAGGGGCAGTCGGCCCTGGTCCCGCAGCAGTTGGTAGGCGCCGAGTTCGACCGGGGTGTGTCCCAGGAGGCCGCCACCGATCCCGGCCTCCGCGCACGCCGTGATCCCCTCGGCGAGGCAGGTGCGGGCGGCGTGCTCGACGGCGTCGGCGACTTCGTCCTGCGAGTACGGCAGGTGCAGCCGGCGGGCCGCCGTCATCGCGCTCTCCGCGAGGAATCCGTCCTGGTGCGGGACGTCGGCCGGCAGCAGGTCCAGGACGGCGCTGTTGACGACGCAGGCATGGCCGGAGTCGTGCATCAAGAACACCTTGCGGCCCTGGCTGACCCGGTCCAGTTCGGCCGCGGTCAGATGGCGCCCCAGGGCCCGTTGGTCGTAACCGGCGACGTCGACCCAGGCACCCGGCACGCTCTTGCGGGAGGCGGCCTCCGCCACGACCGCGAGGACGTCCTCGACGCGCTCGCACGGTGCGACGCTCGGGGTGTTCGCCTTGAGCCCGGCCCATGCGAGGTGGACATGGCTGTCGATGAACCCGGGCAGCACGGTGGCGCCCTGGAGGTCGACGACCTCGCGTGCGGGCAGCCCGGTCACCGCCGCGTCCAGGCCCACGATCCGTCCGCGCCAGATCCCGAGGTCGTGGGCGACGGGGTGCGCCGGGTCCATGGTGAGGATGTGGGCGTTCGTCAGCCTCGTGCAGAGCATGGGCAGTCCGTTCCTGGTCGCTACCTGGTCGCTGTCGTCAGGAGGTCTCGGCCGTCACGTGCTCCGCGCCGGCCGGGGTGACGGCTGCCGCGTCCTCGGCGGGCTCCGTGGCGGACGGAGTGACGCTGACCGCCGGGGCGTACCGCTTGGGCGCGGCCGGCACCATCAGCGGCGTCCCCGTCTCGGGATCGTCGATGATCCGGCAGGACAGCCCGAACACGTCCTCGACCAGTTCCGCCGTCATGACGGTCGCCGGGTCGCCCTCGGCCGCGATCGTACCCCCGGGCCGCATCACGATGAGGTGTGTGGCGTAGCGGCAGGCCTGGTTGAGGTCGTGCAGGACCGCCACGACCGTGTGGCCTCGGGAGGCGTGCAGTTCGGCGCACAGGTCCAGCACCTCGACCTGGTGCGCGATGTCCAGGAATGTGGTCGGCTCGTCGAGCAGCAGGATCGACGTCTGCTGCGCCAGCACCATGGACAGCCACACCCGCTGGCGCTGGCCGCCGGAGAGGTCGTCGACGGGCCGTTCGGCGAGTTCGAGGACGCCGGTCTGCCGCATCGCCTCCACGACGGCGGCCTCGTCGTCGGCGGACCACTGCCTGAGCAGGCCCTGGTGCGGGTAACGGCCGCGGGCCACCAGGTCTCCGACCGTGATGCCGCCGGGCGCGGCCGAGGACTGCGGGAGCAGACCGAGCCGGCGGGCGACCTCACGGGAGCGGTAGGAGGCGATGGCGGCGCCGTCGAGATACACCTGCCCGGCGCGCGGTTTGAGCATCCGCGCCAGTGCCGTGAGCAGGGTGGACTTGCCGCAGGCGTTGGGGCCGATGATGACGGTGAACGAGCGGTCGGGGATCTCGACACCGAGGTCGGTCGCCACGATCCGCTGGTCGTAGGAGAGGGTCAGTCCCTCTGCGCGCAGGCGGGACGTCGGAGGGTTCTTCGCAGTCATGCGCGGCTCTTTCGCGACTCGGTGACCAACAGCCAGATGAGGTAGAGCCCGCCGACGCAGCCGGTCGCCGTGCCGACGGGCAGGAGCGCGGGCGCGAAGGCACGCTGCACGGCGAGGTCGCTCACGGCGAGCATGACCGCACCCATGAGGGCGGACGACAGCAGCGCGGGGCCGGACGACCGGGTGAGCTTGCGGGCGACCTGGGGCGCGGCCAGGGCGACGAACCAGATGGGTCCGGTCACGGCGGTGGCGAACGCCGCGAGGGCGACGCTGATGACGAGCAGGGCCGTACGGGTGCGTGACACGTTGACGCCCAGTGCCACGGCGGTGGTGTCGCCCATCTCGACCATGGACAGGCGGCGGGAGAGGAAGAAGGCGAGCGGCAGCAGGACGGCGACGGCGAGGCCGATGGCGTTCGCGTGCATCCAGAGCCGGTTCCCGAGGCTGCCGATCAGCCAGGCCTGCGCCTCCAGGGCCTCCTGGAAGGTCGCCCGGGTGATCAGGTAGGAGTTGACGGCGAGCAGCAGAGCGCTCACGCCGATGCCGATGACGACCAGCCGGAAGCCCTGAAGTCCCCTGCCGAGCATGAGGAGATGGACGGCGAGAGCGGTGGCGAGGCCGCCGATCAGTGCCCCGACGGCGATCTCGGCCATGCTGCCGTGCAGCACGATGATGACGACGAGCGCGCCCACGGCCGAGCCGTTGGTGAAGCCGATGATGTCGGGGCTTCCCAGGGGGTTGCCGGTGAGGCTCTGCAGGATGGCCCCGCTCACGGCGAGGGCCGCGCCGACGCACATCGCGGTCACGAGCCGTGGCATGCGCAGGGTGTTGACGACGAAGTCGGCCGCGCCCGACCCGCTGCCGCCGAGTGCCTGGAGGACCTCTCCGACGGTCAGTTCGAAGTCGCCGGTGGTCAGGGTGACCCCCATGACGGCGATGAGCACGGCGAACAGGGCCGCCGTGACGGCGACGGCCCGGCCCCGTACGAGCAGGGAGATGCCGCCCGCAGGGGTACGGATGACCCGGCCGCTGACGACGCGCGGTGTCTTCGAGGTGTGGTCGGGTCCGGGCGAGGGGGCGTTCTCCCGCTGTACGGAAGTCACAGCATGACCAGCTTTCGGCGGCGGCACAGCGCGATGAACAGGGGGGCGCCGATGAAGGCGGTGACGATGCCGACCTGCACCTCGCCCGGTGCGCCGAGCACCCGGCCGAGGACGTCCGAGCCGATGAGGAGCACCGGGGCGATCAGCATCGAGTAGGCGAACACCCAGCGCTGGTCGGGGCCGACGACGAACCGGGCGACGTGCGGCACGGCGAGTCCCACGAAGCTGATCGGTCCCGCGGCGGCGGTGGCCGCGCCGCACAGCAGCATCACGGCGACGGCGCCCAGGACGCGGGTCCGGCCGACGTTGACCCCGAGGGCCCGTCCCATCTGGTCGCCCATCGCCAGGGCGTTGAGCGACGGGGCGAGGACGAGGGCGATGAGCAGGCCCACGACGATGAACGGCAGGGCCATCAGGACGATGTCGTGGTAACGGCCCGCGAGGGAGCCCACCGTCCAGAAGCGGAACTGGTCGAAGGCCTCCGGATCGAGCAGCAGGATCGCCCAGTTGAACGCGTACAGCACCGCTGTCACCGCGGCGCCCGCGACGACGAGCCGCTCGGGCGTGGCGATTTTCCGCCCGGACGCGCCCAGCACATAGACCCCGACGGACGCGACGACGGTACCGACGAGGGCGAACCAGACGTAGCCGAGGGGGGCCGCGACGCCGAAGAACGCGATGGCCACCACCACACCGGCGGAGGCGCCCAGGTTGACGCCGAGCATGCCGGGGTCGGCGAGCGGGTTGCGGGTCAGTGCCTGCATCAGGGCGCCGGACAGGCCGAGGGCCGCGCCGACGAGAAGACCGAGGAGGGTCCGGGGGATGCGGTACTCATGGATGATGACCGAGGTCTGCGACCCGTTCGGGTTCCACAGGACGTGCCAGGTGGAGCTGAAGGGGATGCCCCTGGTACCCACCCACACGCTGAGGAGTCCGACCAGTACCAGGGCCATGAGGCCGACGAGCAGCCCGAGCCCCCGGAGCGCGCCCCCGGTGCGGCCCACTCGGGGCACGGCCGGAGCACCGATCTGCTTCCCGGCCTGTTCTCCCGACCCCACCCGGGCTTCGACGGACAACGACAACTCCCCCTGGAGGCGGTTCGGACGTACGGCGAAACCCGGTGTCGGACTGACGGATCGATACTTAGGTGAGGCTAACCGAACAATATGGGCCGGTCAACGCGCCGGCCCCACCCGGGGGCGCACCATCCGCGAGCACGCCCCCACCCCTGCCGAGCAGCCATTTAATTAGAGTAGGCTTACCTAACCACTCGATCATCTCCGTGGAGGAGCCACATGCCAACGGGAGGACCTACGGGGGGACTTGTCCTCCGCGAGGCGATCAGAGGCCAACGCCGCCGTGTCGTCATGGCGTCCCTGCTCGGTATGACCCACCAGGGCTGCGAGGCCCTGGTACCGGTGGTCATCGGCGTGACCATCGACACGGCGGTGGCGACCGGTTCCTCCGAGGCCCTGTTCCGCCGGCTCCTCGTACTCGCGGCGCTGTTCCTCGTCCTTTCCACCTGCTACCGCGTCAGCGCCCGGATCACCGAGGGAACGGGCGAGCACGCCGCGCACCGGCTCCGGCTGGAACTGGCGACGCGTGTGCTCGACCCCCGCGGCGGCGCGGACGCGGATCGGCTGCCGGGTGCCCTGACCAGCATCGCCACCAACGACGCCCGGCGCGTGGGCTCGGTCACGACCGTCATCTCGTACGGGGTGTCGGCGGTCGCCGCCCTCGTCATCAGCGCCGTCGCGCTCCTGCGGATCTCCGTCCCGCTCGGACTCCTCGTCCTGCTCGGCATCCCGCCGCTGCTGTGGCTCGGACACCGCATCAGCCGGCCTCTGGAACAGCGCAGCGAGACCGAGCAGGAGCGGGCCGCCCACGCCTCCGGTGTCGCCGCCGACCTGGTCGCGGGACTGCGCGTCCTCAAGGGCATGGGCGCGGAGTCGGCGGCCGTGTCCCGCTACCGCACCACCAGCCAGGACTCGCTGGCCGCCGCTCTGCGGGCGGCCGGCAGCCGGGCCGGACACGAGGGCGCCGTCCTCGCGCTGACCGGCGTGTTCATCGCGGTCATCGGCCTGGTGGGCGCCTACCTCGCCATGGGCGGCAGCATCAGCGTCGGTGAACTCGTCGCGGCCGTGGGCCTCGCGCAGTTCCTCCTCGGACCGTTCCAGCTGCTCACCTACGTCAACGCCGAGCTCGCCCAGGGGCGCGCGTCGGCGCGGCGGATCGCGGAGGTGCTGGCCGCGCCCGTCACCGTCGAGGGCGGGGAAACCGCACCGGGCGACCGGGCCGCCGGACACCTCACCCTGCGCGGGGTGTCCCTCGGCGCGCTGCGAGGAGTGGACCTCGACCTTCCCGCCGGCAGCCTGACCGGCGTCGTCACCCGCGATCCGGCCGCGGCCGACGACCTGTTGCTGTGCCTGGCACGGGAGAGGGACCCGGCGGAAGGAGTGATCGAGCTCGACGGCACGCCCCTGACCCGGCTCGACCCCGACGCGCTGCGCCGGGCGGTCCTGGTCGCCCACCACGACGCGGAACTGTTCGAGAGCACCCTGCTCGACAACGTACGGGCCGGAGCCGACGGCGACACGACGAAGGCCGACCAGGCGGCGGTCGACCAGGCGCTCAGTGCCTCCGCGGCCGACGAGGTGTCCCGACTGCTGCCCGACGGCGGGGACACGCTGCTCGCCGAACGCGGCCGCTCCCTCTCCGGCGGCCAGCGCCAGCGGGTGGCACTCGCCCGGGCGCTCGCCGCCGACCGGCCCGTGCTGGTGCTGCACGACCCGACCACCGCCGTGGACACCGTCACCGAATCCCGGATCGCGGCCCGTCTGCGCGATGTCCGCCGGGGACGCACCACGATCCTGGTCACCAGCAGTCCCGCGCTCCTCGCGGTGACCGACCGGGTGGTGGTCCTCGACGACGGCGCCGTACAGGCCGACGGCCACCACACCGAACTCCTCGCCGCCGACGAGACCTACCGCGCGGCGGTGCTGGCATGACGACAGAGACGGGAAAGACCATGAGCGCAACCAGCCCGGACCGCGCGCTGCTGCCCACCGCCACCGGCGCCCGGTCGCTGGCGGCGCTGCGCGCCATGCTGCGCGGCCACCGGGTCCTGGCCGTGGTCGCGCTCACCGTCCTGGTCACCGGAACCGGCATCGGACTGCTGACCGCGCCCCTGCTCGGACACATCGTCGACCTTGTGGTGGAGCAGCGGGGCTCCGGTGCCCTGACGCTGCCGCTCGTCCTGCTCATCGTCGTCGCGATCGCCCGCGGCGCCGCCACCGCCGTCGGCAGCGCCCTCGTCGCCCGGCTCGGCGAGAGCGTACTGGCCGCCCTGCGTGAACAGTTCATCGAACGCGCGCTGCGACTTCCGCTCGAACGCGTCGAGGCGGCCGGCTCGGGTGACCTGGTCTCCCGGGTCACGAGCGACGTGACCATGATCGCGAAGTCGGTGCGGCAGGCGCTGCCCGAGTTCAGCCGTTCCGCACTCACCATCGTGCTCACCCTCGTCGGGCTCTCGGTGCTCGACTGGCGGTTCCTGCTGGCCGCGCTGCTCGCCATGCCGGTACAGGTGTTCTCCGTGCGCTGGTACCTGCGCCGCGCCGCCCCCGTGTACCGCGAACACCGCATCGCCACCGGCGCGTTGCAGCACCAGCTGCTCGACAGCATCGGCGGGGTGCGGACCGTCCGCGCCTTCCGGCTGAACGGGACGCACACGGAGCTCATGGACCGGCGGTCCGAGGCCGCGCGCGACATCGCCCTGCGGGGACTGCACATCGTCACCGGGTTCTTCTCCCGGCTGAACCTCGGCGAGTTCATCGGTCTCGCCGCGATGCTCGGCACCGGCTTCGTCCTGGTCGACAGGGGCTCGGTGAGCATCGGTACCGCCACGGCGGCCGCCCTGTACTTCCACAGCCTCTTCAACCCGATCAACGCCGCGCTGTTCCTGCTGGACGACGCGCAGTCGGCGGGCGCGAGCTTCGCCCGTCTGGTCGGTGTGTCCGAGCTCCCGGCCGAACGCGCGCCGCAGGGCGGCCACGCGCCCGTGGACGGTTCGGTCAAGGTGTCCGCGCTCACCCACGCGTACGGCACCGGAGCCCCGGTGCTGCACGAGGTCGAGCTGGAGGTGCACAGCGGGGAACGGGTGGCGCTGGTGGGCGCGAGCGGCGCCGGCAAGACCACACTGGCCAAACTCGTCGCCGGGGTCCACGAACCGGCCGGCGGATCGATCACGATCGGCGGTGTCGACGTCAGGGAGCTGGGACCGGCCGGCGTGCGCCGGGCGGTGGCCCTCATCAGTCAGGAAGTGCATGTGTTCGCCGGGCCGCTCTCCGAGGACCTGCGGCTGGCCCGGCCCGACGCCACCGACGAGGAACTGCACGAGGCCCTGACCCGGGTCGGGGCCCTGGAGTGGGCGCTGGCACTGCCGGACGGCCTGGCCACGGTCGTCGGAGAGGGCGGCCACCGGTTGACGGTGGCTCAGGCCCAGCATCTCGCCCTGACCCGCCTGGTGCTGGCCGACCCGCCCATCGCGATCCTCGACGAGGCCACGGCCGACGCGGGCAGCGCGGGCGCACGCGTCCTCGAGGACGCCGCGGCGCGCGCCCTCGAGGGGCGCACGGGCATCGTGGTGGCCCACCGCCTGCCGCAGGCCGCCACCGCCGACCGCGTGGTCGTCCTCGACCAGGGCCGCGTCGTCGAGACCGGCACCCACGAGGAACTGGTGGCCGCGGGCGGGCGGTACGCGACCCTGTGGGCGGCGTGGTCCGACAGCCGCCGGGAGCCGGCCCGCGAGACGGGGCTCGCAGCCGTGGGGCACCCCGGCCAGGGCGGACGCGCGACCGCACCATAGACCTTCATGTAGTACCACAATGCCGTACCAGCCTGGTACAGCCTTTGGGTACACACGGAAAGGGTGCCGCCATGACCATAAGCGCCAGCGAGGCCCGCAAGGACCTCTTCCCTCTCATCAAGCGCGTCAATGACGACCACACCCCTGTGCGCATCAGTTCCAAGAGCGGCGACGCGGTACTGATGGCCGCCGAGGACTACGACTCCTGGCAGGAGACCATCTACCTGCTGCGATCTCCCGCCAACGCCCACCGCCTCATGGAAGCCGTCGCCCGGGACAGGGCGGGCGAGACCACGATCGCCAGGACCATGGAGGAGCTGGAAACCATGGCGGGTGATGTGTGAGAAGCGTCCACTTCGACCCGGCCGGGTGGGAGGACTTCCTGTTCTGGCTGAGCTCGGACCGCAAGATGGCCCGGAGGATCACCCGACTGTTCGGCGAGATCCAGCGCAGCCCCTTCGCCGGCGTCGGCAAGCCCGAGCCGCTGAAGGGCGATCTGTCCGGCTACTGGTCACGCCGGATCGACGACGAGCACCGGCTCGTCTACCGGGTGGACGACAAGGAAGTCAAGATCCTCAAGGCCCGCTACCACTACTGATACGAAGCCGCCCCAGGGAGCCCCTGGGGCGGCTTCGTGTCGTGGTGTCAGCCCTGCTGGGCGATGAGGCTCGCCGGACGCAGGTCGGTCCAGTGGGACTCCACGTACGCGAGGCACGCCTCGCGGGTGTCCGCGCCGAAGACGGTCCGCCACCCGGCGGGAACCTCGGCGAAGGAGGGCCACATCGAGTGCTGGTTCTCCTCGTTGACCAGCACAAGGAAGCTGCCCTGCGGGTCCTCGAAGGGGTTGGTCGTCATGCGTTCTCACTCCTCATGGATGTTACGTTGAACAGCTCGGACAGCGGCTGCTCGGAGTCGGCCGTCACGGTGCGCAGCAGGGTCTGGAGTTCGTCGGCGAGCCGACGTGTCTTGGCGGTGCCGAGCCGCCCGGTCGCGTGGATCAGCCCGCAGTGCACGGGGCCCTCGCCACGCGGCTCGTAGAAGCTGAGCGTCAGCTCGGCCCGTGCCGAGCCGGTCGGTACGGCCAGCAGGTCGCCCACGCCGCCCTCCAACTGCTCGAGGTCCGCCTGCTCGTGGTGGATCACCATGACCTGGGGACCCTCCGGTCGCAGTCCGGCGGCCGCGACGACCTCGTCGAACGGGACTTCCTGCCGGTCGAGGGCGCTGAGCGTGGTCTCCCGGACCCGGGTCAGGAGCTCCGCGAAGGTCGGGTCGCCCGCCGTGTCGGTGCGCAGGACGACCGTGTTGAAGAAGCAGCCCACGAGATCGGCCAGCTGGTCGTCGGTGCGACCGGCGACCATCGTACCGATGGGCAGGTCGGTGCCCGCACCGTGGGCGGTGAGCAGTGCCGCGAGGGCCGAGTGCAGCACCATGAACATGCTGGTGCCGGTGGCCCGTGCGAGCCGGTCGACGTCCGCGTGCAGCCGTTCGTCGAGGACGAAGCCCACGTGCCCCGCGTCCCGGTGCGCTCCGTCGCCGCCGGCGGCAAAGTCCGGCGCCTGAGCGGGCAGGTCCAGCTCCCGCGGCATGTCCTTCAGTGTCTGCCGCCAGTAGGCGAGCTGCTGCCCGCCCCGGCTCTCCGGGTCGGTGAGGTCGCCGAGGACCTCGCGCGCCCAGTGGCCGTAGTCGGCGTAGGTCACCGGCAGCGGCTCCCAGTCGGGTGCCCGGCCGGCCGTACGCGCGCCGTAGGCGGCGGTGAGGTCGCGGAACAGCGGGACCACCGACCATTCGTCCACCGCGAGGTAGTGCATGGTCAGCAGGACCGCCTGAGCGCCGTCGCCGCCGGTCAGCAGCCTGACCCGCAGCGGGGCCTCCTGCTCCAGGTCCGGTGCCTGGGCGGCCAGTTCGGCCGACCGGGCGTCCAGGTCGGCGCACCGCTCCACGGTCAGCTGTGGTGCCTCGACCGCGTGGCGGAGGACCGTGCCGTCCCGTTCCGTGAACGCGGTGCGCAGCGGTTCGTGGCGTGCGGTCACATCGGCGAGTGCCGCGGCCAGCGCCTCGGTGTCGAGCCCGCCGGGCGAGCGCAGCACCAGCGCGTGGTCGAAACCGGGGTCGCGCCGGTACGCCTGCCACTGCCACTGCTGGACGGGCGCCACCGGCAGACCGGCGCCGTCGGCGGTCACGTCCTGCGCGGGGCGCAGGGCCGGCCGGGCGGCGGCGGCGCCGTCCAGCTTGCCGGCGATACCGGCGACGGTCAGCGCGTCGAAGACGTCCCGGATGCTCAGCTCGACGCCGAACTCGGCGCGGATGCGGCCGAGCAGCCGCATCGAGGCCATGGAGTGGCCGCCGAGGGCGAAGAAGCTGTCGTGCACGCCGACGCCGTCCAGCTTGAGGATCTCGCAGAACAGTTCGGCGATCCGGGCCTGCGTCCGGGTCGCGGGGCGGGCGTCGCCGGTCATCCCGGACCAGTCGGGCGCGGGCAGCACCTTGCGGTCCAGCTTGCCGTTGGGCGTCAGCGGCAGCGGGCCGTCCAGCGGTACGACGAGGGCGGGAACCATGTACTCGGGCAACTGCCCGGCGACATGGGCGCGCAGCTCCTGCGGGTCGAGGGCCCGCGGCGAGCCCTCCGCCGTCTCGGGTACCGCGTAGCCGACGAGGCGGACGATGTCGCCGTCGCGGTCGGGCACCACGGCGGCCTGGGCGACCGCCGGGTGCCCGGCGAGCGCCGCCTCGATCTCGCCCAGCTCGATGCGGAAGCCGCGGATCTTCACCTGGGTGTCGACCCGGCCGAGGAAGTCGAGGTTCCCGTCGGCGCGCCAGCGGGCGCGGTCACCGGTGCGGTACATCCGGCTGCCGGGCGCTCCGTACGGGTCGGCGACGAACCGCTCAGAGGTGAGCCCCGCCTGGCCGAGGTATCCGCGGGCGAGGCCGCGTCCGGCGACGTACAGCTCGCCCACCACACCGGGCGGCACCGGGCGCAGGTGCTCGTCCAGCACGTAGGCGCGGGTGTTGGGGTCGGGGCGGCCGATCGGTACGCGGCCCGAGGCGCGGCCTCCGTGCTCGCGGGCCGGCCACAGGGTCGAGTTGACCGTCGCCTCCGTGAGCCCGTACGCGCAGATCAGGTTCGCCGTGGCGCCGAACCGCTCGAACAGGTCCGGCGGCACGGTCTCGGTGCCGACCAGGACGGTCGACCCCTCGGGCAGCCGGCAGCCCGGGGGAAGTGCCGACACCAGGGACGGCGGCAGGATCATGTGGGTGATGCGCTGGTCCGCGAGGAAGTCGGTGAGCGCCGGTCCGGCGACCCTGGCCTCGTCGGTGATCAGTACGAGCCGTCCGCCGTGGCACAGCGCCATCGCCAGTTCGAAGACGAAGACGTCGAAGCCGATCGACGCGAACTGGAGCACCCGGCTGTCGTGTTCGAGGCCCATCCGGTCCACCGCGGTGGCGACCAGGCTGGAGACGCCCTCGTGCGGAACGACCACGCCCTTGGGGCGGCCGGTCGAACCGGAGGTGTAGATGACGTACGCGGCCTGGTCCAGGCCGGCCGGTCCGCCCTCAACGGGCGTCTCGGGCAGCGTGTCCAGTTCGGCGACGGTGTCCGGGGCGTCGAGGAGTACGACGGGGACGCCCGCGACGTCCGGGATCTTGCCGGCCACCGGTTCGGTGCCGACCACGACGGCCGCGCCCGAGTTCTCGATCATGTAGGTGAGCCGGTCGCCGGGGTGGACCAGGTCGAGCGGCAGGAACGCGGCGCCCAGCTTCAGCGCGGCGACGACGGTGGCGATCATGTCCACCGAGCGCGGCACGGCCACACCGACCACGCTCTCGGCGCCGACGCCGCGTGCGGCGAGGAGCCGGGCCACTCGGCCTGCGCGGGCGTCGAGCTGGGCGTACGTCACCGAGCGGGAGCGCTCGACGACGGCGACGGCGCCCGGTCGCTCTGCGACCCACCGGTCGAACAGCGCGGGCAGGGTCGCCTCTTCGACCTCGCGGGGCGATCCGTTGAAGCCCTCCAGGACCAGTCGCCGCTCGTCGGCGGAGAGGATCTCGGCCTGTGACAGCGGCTGGTCGGGAGCCGCGACAAGGATCTCGACCAGCCTGCGCAGCCGGTCGCCGATCCGCTCGGCGGTCTCCTGGTCGAACAGCTCGGTGGCGAACTCCAGCCGGCAGCCGAGGGCCCCGTCGGCGCCGTCGGCGCCGTCGGTGCCGATGCGCTCGGTGAAGCTGAACACGAGGTCGAACTTGGCGGAGCCGACCCGGAACGGCACGTACCGCGCCTCGAGTCCGGGCAGCTCCAGCTCGTCGCCGGTGCGGGCGTGGTAGCCGACCATCACCTGGAACAGCGGGTTCCGGGAGAGGGACCGGGTCGGGTTGAGCCGCTCCACGACCGATTCGAACGGCACGTCCGCTTGGGAGAACGCGGCCAGGTCGGTCTTCCGCACCCGGGCGAGGAGTTCGTTGAAGCTGGGGTCGCCGCCCAGATCGGTGCGCAGCACCAGTGTGTTGACGAAGAAGCCGACCAGTTCGTCCAGTGCCTCGTCGCCGCGTCCTGCGATGGGCGCGCCGAGGGGGATGTCCGTGCCGGCGCCGAGCCGGTTGAGCAGGGCGGCCACGGCCGCGTGCACCACCATGAACATGCTGGCGCCACTCTCGCGGGCGAGCCGCTTCAGGCCCTCGTGGACCGTCCTGTCGAAGTCGATGTCGAGTTCGGCCCCGGAGAACGCCGGACGGGCGGGCCGCGGCCGGTCGGTGGGCAGTTCCAGTTCCTCGGGCGCGCCGGCCAGGGTCGTCTGCCAGTGGTCCAGCTGCCGGGCGGCCAGGCTTCCGTCGTCCGCCGGGTCGCCGAGGAGGCGCTGCTGCCACAGGGCGTAGTCGGCGTACTGGACGGGCAGCGGCTCCCAGTCGGGGGCCGTGCCGTCGAGGCGGGCCGCGTAGGCGGTGGCCAGGTCGCGCAGGAACGGCCGGTCGGACCACTCGTCGGTGGTGATGTGGTGCAGCAGCAGCACGACGACGTGCTCCGCGGGCGCCACCTCGACGACCGTGGCCCTGATCAGCAGTTCGGTGGAGAGGTCGAACGGCCGCTGCACGGCGGCGTCCACGATGCCGGGCACCTCGTCCTCTCCGGCACGCAGGTGCTCCACCACCGGGGCGGCCCGCTCCGCGGGCAGCACCCGCTGGAACGCCTGGCCGTCCCGCTCGACGAAGACCGTGCGCAGCGCCTCGTGGCGGGCCGCCACATCGGCGAGGGCGGTGCGCCACGCGTCGAGGTCGAGATCGCCGTGCAGCCGCATCACCAGCGGGAAGTTGTACGCGGCGGAGGTGCACTCGATCTGCTGGATGACCCACAGGCGCTGCTGGGCGTGCGACAGCGGCAGTTCGTCCGGCCGCTCGGCCGCCGTCAGGGCCGGGCGGGCGGCGCTGTGCGAGGCGGCGGCGCGTTCCACCAGCTCGGCGACGGTGGGCGCCTCGAACAGGTCGCGGATCGCCAGCTCGGTGTCGAGGGCGGTGCGGGCGCGGCTGACGAGCCGGGTGGCGAGGAGGGAGTGGCCGCCCAGTTCGAAGAAGTTGCTGTCGATGCCGACGCTGCCCTCCGCCAGGCCGAGCACCTCGGCGAACAGCGCGCAGAGCGTCTCCTCCTGCGGGCCGCGGGGGGCGCGGCTGGTGCCCGTGCCGGCGCCCCCTGCGTTCGTGAAAAGGGCCGGTGCGGGCAGGGCCTTGACGTCCAGCTTGCCGTTGACGGTCAGCGGCAGGGTCGCCACCGGGACCAGCGCGGAGGGGACCATGTAGTCGGGCAGGCCGGCCTTCAGGTGGTCGCGCAGCCGCTGCGCGAGCTCCTCGTCCGGTTCCGCGCCGTTCTCGGGTACGACGTACCCGACCAAGCGCTTGGTGCCGGTGCCCTCGTGCACGACGACGGCGGCGTGCGCGACCTCGGGGTGCGCCGACAGGGCCGTGGAGACCTCGCCGAGCTCGATGCGGTAGCCGCGGATCTTGACCTGGTCGTCGGTGCGGCCGAGGAAGTCGAGCAGCCCGTCGGGGCGCTGCCGTACGAGGTCGCCGGTGCGGTACATCCGCTCGCCGGGCTCACCGAACGGGTCGGCGAGGAACCGCTCGGCGGTCAGGCCGGGACGGTCGTGGTAGCCGCGGGCCAGTCCGGTGCCCGCGATGTACAGCTCGCCGGGGCAGCCCGGGGGGACGGGGCGCAGCATCCCGTCGAGCACGTAGGCGCGGGTGTTGCGGATGGGCATGCCGACCGTCGGCGTCGCGCTTTCGGTGGTGGAACCGCCGAGGGTGTTGATCGTGTACTCGGTCGGGCCGTACAGGTTGTAGCCGTAGGTGCCCTCGGTGCGGCGCAGTCGCGTCCAGACCGTGTCGGACACCGCCTCGCCGCCGAGGAGGACGAGGGCGGGCCGGTGCCTGCCGGCGGCGCCGCCTCGGCCGTCGGCCCGGTCGAGCAGGCCCTCCTCGATGAGCAACTGGGCGTAGGTGGGCGTCACGTTGACCACGTCGACCCGGTGCTCGTCGCAGTACGCCACCAGTGCCTCGGCGTCGCGGCGCAGCTCCTCGTCGCAGACGTGGACCTCATGGCCCTCGACGAGCCAGAGCAGTTCCTCCCAGGACATGTCGAAGGCGAAGGACACGGTGTGCGCGATGCGCAGACGCCGTCCGCCGGCCGACGCGATGGCCGGGTCGAAGATCTCCTTCTGGTGGTTGAGCTGCATGTTCGTCAGCCCCCGGTAGGGGGTGACAACGCCCTTGGGCCGACCGGTGGAACCGGAGGTGTAGATGACGTACGCGGGGTGCTCCAGGCGGTCCGGCACTCCGTGCGCGAACGCGGGCCGCTCGGCGTCGGTGATCCCGTCGCCGGAGAGTGCGGCGAGTTCGCCGAGCACCGCCTCGTCGTCGAGGAGGAGTTCGGGGGCGACCGGTCCGTCGTCGCTGCGCAGGGTCGGGGCGACGGCGGTCGTGGACACCAGGCACAGGGGGCCGGTGTCCTCGGCCATCAGCCGCAGCCGGTCGGCGGGGTGGTCGAGGTCGAGCGGCAGGTACGCGGCGCCGGTGCGCAGCACGGCGAACAGCGCGGCCACCATCTCGATGGACCGGGGCAGCGCGAGCGCCACGACCGTCTCGGGTCCCGCGCCCCGGGCGAGCAGCAGCCGGGCGAGCCGGTTGATCCGCGCGTCCAGTTCCGCGTAGGTGAGGGCGTGCTCGCCGAAGACCAGCGCCACCGCGTGCGGGGTGCGGGCCACCTGGGCGGTGAGCATGTCGGCGACGGTCTCGTTCGGCACCGGCTCCCGGCTGGTCTCCCAGCCGGCGGTGAGCGCGGCGCGCTCCTCGGGCAGCAGCAGGTCGACGCCGACGGTCCGGGCGGCCTCGGCTGCCCGGCCGCCGAGGGCTTCGGCCAGCCGGTCGAGGACGGCCGTGAACCGGGCGAGGATCGTGGCCGCGTCGTCCGCGCCGAACAGGTCGGGCCTGGCCGCCAGTGTCACCCGCAGCCGGGCACCGGGAGTGACGATCAGCGTGAGCGGGAAGTGGGTGCCGTCCACGTTCGACACGTCGGTGATGCCGTGGCGCTGCCTCAGGGCCGCGGCCCGGTCCTCGCCGTCGGCCGAGCGGAGCACGAACAGGGTGTCGAACAGGCGGCGGTGCCCCGTCTCCTGCTGGAGGGTGCCGAGGCCCACGTACTCGTAGGGCATGACCGCGGCGCGCTCGGCCTGCATCCGCCGCAGCAGGTCGAGCAGGGGCTCGTCGGGTGCGAAGGCGACCCGGGCGGGGACGGTGTTGAGGAACATGCCGATGATGCCGGCCACGTTCGGTACGTCCGCCGGGCGTCCGGCCACGGCCGTGCCGAAGGCGACGTCGCCGCGGCCCGTCATGGCCGAGAGCACCAGTCCCCAGGCGGCGTTCAGCACGGTGTTCAGGGTGAGTCCGTGCCGGCGTGCGAGGGTGCGCAGCCGGTCGCTGGTCTCCTGTGTGAGCAGGGTGTCGAAGTCCTCGGGGATGACCGGGCCGGTGTCGCGCCCGGACGGGGCGAGAAGGGTCGGCTCGTCGAACCCGGCGAGCGCCTCGCGCCACGCGCCCAGGGCGGCCGTGGTGTCCTGCTCGTCCAGCCAGGCCAGGTAGTCGCGGTACGAGCCGGGCTGCGGCAGGCCGGTGGCGTCGCCGGCCCGCTCGTACAGCGTGAACAGCTCCTCGAGGAACAGCCACGCGGACCAGCCGTCCCAGAGGATGAGGTGGTGGGTGACGACGAGCCTGTCCCTGCCGTCGCCGAGACGGATCAGCAGCAGGCGGCACAGCGGAGCCGCGGACAGGTCGAAGCGCTGCCTGCGGTCGGCGGCCAGCAGCGCCTCCACCCGGGTCCGCTGCTCGTCGGCGGGCAGGTGGGACAGGTCCTCCTCCACCAGCGGGATCTCGGCGCCGTCCGCGATGAACTGCACCGGTCGGGGCAATCCGTCGCTGGTGAATCCGGCGCGAAGGCTCGCGTTGCGCTCCAGCAGGGCCCGGCAGGCGGCACGCAGCCGGTCGGCGTCGACCCGGCGGTCGAAGTCCAGGGACTCCTGGGACTGGTAGACGTCGAGGGCGTCGCCCGCGTCGTAGGTGGCGTGGAAGTACATGCCCTCCTGGAGCGGGGAGAGCGGCCAGATGTCCGCGACCGGAAGCCCGGCGGCGGCGTGGACGCGCTCGGTCTCCTCGTCGGTGAGCTCGAGTCCGCCCAGCGGGGCGGGGGCCTCCGGTTCCTGGGGGACGGCCTGGGGTGCGGCGGCGGTCAGCTGGTCGAGCAGGGCCTTCAGGGCGGGGTCGACCGCGGCGCCGGACTGCTGCTGGAGGGCGAGTACGGCCTGGAGGGCCGCGGCGGCCTGTCCGGCGTCGGAGGAGGAGACGGTCACGCCGTCGGAGTGCACGGGTACCTCGGGTGTCTGTGATGCGGTCGGGTCTTCCGGGGCCGCGTTCGCGGCCGCTGTGGCCAGCGCGGCGGGGGTGCGGCACTGGAACACGTCGCGCGGGCTGAGCGTCAGGCCCTTGTCGCGGGCGCGGGTGGCGACGGCGATCGAGGTCAGGCTGTCGCCGCCCAGCACGAAGAAGTCGTCGTCCGCGCCGATCCCGGGTATGCCGAGGACATCCGCGAAGATGTCGCACAGGGCGCGCTCACGGTCGTCGCGGGGTGCCCGACCGCCGGCCCGGGGCGCCACCTCGGGCGCCGGAAGGGCGTTCTGGTCCAGCTTTCCGCTGGGCGTCAGGGGCAGTTCGCCGACGACCACGACGGCGCCGGGCACCATCGTGGCGGGCAGCGCGTCGGCGAGCGCCGCGTGCAGGGTCTCGGGCTCCAGGGCGGCGTCGGAGGCGGGGACGGCGTAGCCGACGAGGGCGCCGTCGCGGACGATCACGGCCGCGCGGGCGACGCCGGGCAGCGCGGCGAGGGCGCTCTCGATCTCCCCCGGTTCGATGCGGTTGCCGCGGATCTTGACCTGCCGGTCGGTGCGGCCGAGGTACTCGACGGCACCGTCGGCACGACGCCGCACCAGGTCGCCGGTGCGGTACATGCGCTCCCCCGGCGCCCCGAACGGGTCGGCGACGAACCGCTCGGCGGTCAGAGCGGACCGGCCGTGGTAGGCCCGTGCCAACTGCACTCCCGCGAGGTAGAGCTCTCCCGGCACCCCGTCCGGCACCGGGCGCAGGAACGAATCCAGTACGTGCAGCCGGGTGTTCCACACGGGCCGGCCGATGGGAACGGCCTGCTCGGTGGCGCCCTCGTACGGGAAGTGGGTCACGTCCACGGCCGCCTCCGTGGGGCCGTAGAGGTTGTGCAGCGGCACGGGGCCGCGGCCGGAGCGGGAGGTCAGCTCCCACCAGCGCCGGGCGTCGGCGCCGGTGAGCGCCTCGCCGCTGCAGAACACCCGGCGCAGGCTCGCCGACCAGTCGGGCGCGCCTGCGGTGTCCGTGCCGGCTGCGGTGTCCGTGCTGCCCGCGGCGCCCGCGATGTCCGTCGTGGACTCCATGACCTGGACGAACGCGGCCAGCATCGACGGCACGAAGTGCATCGTGGTGACGCCCCGGTCGCGGATCAGGCCCGCCAGGTAGGCCGGGTCGCGGTGGCCGTCGGGACGGGCGAGGACGACGGTCGCGCCCTCGGTCAGCGCCCAGAAGAACTCCCACACCGACACGTCGAAGCTGGACGGGGTCTTCTGGAGCACCCGGTCGTCGGCGGTGAGCCCGTACTCGCTCTGCATCCAGGCGAGCCGGTTGACGATCGCCCGGTGGGTGACGGCGACACCCTTGGGGCGGCCGGTGGAGCCGGAGGTGTAGATCAGGTAGGCGGGGTGGTCGGGGCCCGCGACCGGGACCGGTGCGTCGTCGCGAACGTCCTCGTCCTGGTCGACGACGAGGAGTTCGAGACCGGGTGCGGCGGGCAGCCGGCCGGCCGCCTCCGCGGTGGTCACGACGGTCCGCGTGCCCGAGTCGGCGAGCATGAACGCCACCCGGTCGGCGGGGTAGTCGAGGTCGACGGGCAGGTAGGCGGCGCCCGCCTTGTGGACACCGAGCAGCGCGACCATCAGTTCCGCCGAGCGCGGCACCGCGACGGCCACGTACTGCTCAGGGCCCGCGCCGCGGGCCCGCAGTCGCCGGGCCAGGGCCTCCGCCCGCCGGTCGAGCTCCGCGTACGTGAGGGTGGTGTCCTCGAAGACGACGGCCGTGGCGTGCGGGGTGCGGGCCGCCTGTTGCGCGAAGAGCGAGGCGAGGGTGCCTTCGGCGACGGGGTGCGCGGTGGCGTTGAGCTCCGTGAGGTGCTCCTGCTCGCGGCCGGACAGCAGGCCGGTACGGGCGACGAGGCGGCCGGGTTCGGCGACCAGGGTCCGCAGCAGGGTCACGAACCGGTTGGCGAGCACCGCCACGGCGACCGGGTCGAGGCGGGCGGCGTCGTGCTTGAACCGGAGCAGCAGCCCGCCGTCGGCCGGCTCCACGACGAGTGCGAGGGGGTAGTGCACGGCGTCGAACACCTCGGCGCCGGTGATGCGCAGCTCTCCGGGTTCGCGGTCGGCAGACAGGTCGCCGGTCGGGTAGTTCTCGAACACCACGAGTGTGTCGAAGAGTTCGCCTCCGCCCGCGATCCGCTGGATGTCGGCGAGGCCGAGGTGCTGGTGGTCGAGGAGGGCGGTGTGCTCGTCCTGGACGCGCCGCAGCAGGTCGGTGAGCGACTCGTCGGCGCGCAGGGTCACCCGGGCGGGGACGGTGTTGATGAACAGGCCCACGGCGGAGTCCAGGCCCTGGACCTCGGTGGTCCGCCCGGAGACGGTGGTGCCGAAGACGACGTCCCGGCTGCCGGTCAGCGCGCCCACCAGGAGGCCCCACACACCGTGCACGACGGTGCTGAGGGTCAGGCCGTGGGTCCTGGCGTAGGCGGTCAGACCGCCGGTGAGGTCCTGCGGAAGCCGGGTGTCGACGTGCTCGGGCTCGGCGGGTGCGGCGGGTGCCGCGGGCACGACCGGTGCCCCCGGTCCGGCGGGCGCCGCCGGTGCGGCAGGCGCCGCCGGTGCGGCAGGCGCCGCCAGTGCGGCCGTTGCGGCTCCTGCCCCTGGGGCCGCCTGTACGGCCGACGTGGCGGGCGCGGGAAGCCGGGTGGGGCCGTCCAGCCCGTGCAGCGCCCGGCCCCATGCCTCGCGCGCGGCGTCCCGGTCGCGTCCGGCCAGCCAGGCGAGATACGGCCGGGTGTCCGCGGGTTCCGGCAGCTCGAGCCCCCGGTAGGCGTCGGTCAGTTCGCGCAGGAGGACGGAGACCGACCAGCCGTCGGCGACGATGTGGTGCAGGGTGAGCAGGAGCCGGTGACGCTGCCCGTCCCTGATCAGCGTGGCGCGCAGCAGCGGTGGCGCGGCCAGGTCGAACTGCTCGGCGCGGTCGGCGCGCAGCAGTTCGTCGAGGCCGGTCACGGACGTGTCGGCCTCCTGCCACGGCAGTGTCACCCGGTCCGCGAGCCGTTGGACGACCTCGCCGCCGGGCAGCTGGCGGAAGGCGGCGCGCAGCAGCGGGTGCCGGTCGAGGAGCAGCTGGAGCGAGCGGCGAAGCCGGTCGGCGTCGACGGGTCCCTCGAGGTCGAGGAGTTCCTGCACGAGATAGAGGTCGGCGGCCCCGCTGTCGAACTCCGCGTGGAAGAAGAAGCCTTCCTGGAGCGGGGACACGGGCAGGGCGTCCTGGTCGAGGTCCGCGGGGCGTGCCGGGGCGGGCGCGGCGCCGGTCCGGCCGGCGGTCCGGGCGAGCGCCGCGACGGTACGGTGCCGGAACACGTCGCGCGGGGTGATCGCGAGACCGGCCTCGCGGGCGCGGTTCACGAGCTGGATGGCGACGATGCTGTCGCCGCCCAGTTCGAAGAAGCTGTCGTGCACGCCGACCGCGGGCAGGCCGAGGAGGTCCGCGAACAGCGCGGCGAGCGCGGTCTCCTCCGGGGTGCCGGGGGTGTCGGCACCGGCCACGGCCGTCCACCGGGGGTCGGGCAGTGCCTTGGTGTCGAGTTTGCCGTTGGGGGTCAGCGGGAGCGGGCCGTCGAGGACGACGACCGCGGAGGGCGCCATGTGGTCCGGCAGCGCGTCTGCCACCCGGGCGCGCGCCGCCGTCACCGCCGCCGTCACCGCCGCCTCGCTGTCCTCGGCGGCGTCGGCGACGAGATAGGCCACGAGACGCTTGACGGACCGGTGGTCCTCGCGGGCGAGGACGGCGGCCTGGGCGATGCCCGGGCAGGCCATGAAGGCGCTCTCGATCTCGCCGGGCTCGATCCGGTGACCGCGGATCTTGATCTGGCCGTCAGCGCGGCCGAGGAACTCCAGGTTGCCGTCGGCGCCCCAGCGGACCCGGTCACCGGTGCGGTACATCCGGGTGCCGGGCGGACCGTACGGGTCGGCGACGAACCGCTCCGAGGTCAGTGCCTGGCGGCCCAGGTAGCCGCGGGCGAGGCCGCGCCCGGCGACGTACAGCTCGCCCTCGGCGCCGACGGGCACCGGGCGGAGCGCCGGGTCGAGCACGTAGGCCCGGGTGTTGGGGTCGGGGCGGCCGATGGGCGCGGGGCCCGGCCGGTCGGGCCGGGCGAGCCACAGGGTGGAGTTGACGCTCGCCTCCGTGAGGCCGTACGCGACGACGACCTGGAGGCGTCCGTCCCATCGGGCGATCAGTTCGCTGGGGACCGCTTCGGTGCCGACGACGAGTACGGCGCCCTCGGGCAGTTCGCACTCCTGCGGCAGCGCGGAGACGAGGGACGGCGGGAGGATCATGTGGGTGGCGCGGTGGCGCGCGATGTAGTCGGTGAGCGCGGGGCCCGCGACGCGGCGTTCGGCGGGGACGACGATGATCCGGCCGCCGACGCACAGCGACATGATCAGGTCCCACACCGTCACGTCGAAGCCGACGGAGGCGAACTGCACGACGCGGCTGTCGGCGGTGATGCCGATCCGGTCGGTGGCGGTCGCGATGAGGCTGCCGACACCGTCGTGGGGGACGACGACGCCCTTGGGGCGGCCGGTGGAACCGGAGGTGTAGATGACGTACGCGGCACGGTCGAGTGCGATCGGCAGACCGGGGTCGGTGTCGTCCAGGGCGGCGCGGGCGGCCGCGGTGGCCGGGTCGTCGAGGAGGACGTGCGAGACGCCTTCCGCCTGCGGGAGTTCACCGGCGAGTTCGTGCACGGTGACGACGGTGCGCGCACCGGCGTCGGAGAGCATGTAGGCGATCCGGTCCCGCGGGTGGTCCGCGTCCAGCGGCAGGTAGGCGGCGCCGGCCTTCATCACGGCGAGCAGCGCGACCACCAGCTCGGGCGAGCGGGGCAGGGCCACGCCCACCACGTCCTCCGCGCCCACGCCCCGGCCGGTGAGAAGGCGGGAGAGGCGGTTGGCGGCGGCGTTGAGCTCGGTGTACGTCAGCTCCCGGTCCTCGCAGACGAGCGCGACGGCGTCGGGCGTACGGCGGACCTGCCGCTCGAACGCGGCGGGCCAGGACAGCTCCGGCACCTCGCGCGGCGAGATGCCGAACTCGTCGAGCAGCCGGGCGCGTTCCGTGCCGGAGGTGAGCTCGATGCGGCCGACGGGGCGGTCGGGGTTCTCGGTGAAGTCGTTCAGCAGGGCCAGGAAGCGGCGCTCGTGGTCGCGCAGCGTGGCCTCGTCGCAGACCTCGGCGTCCGCGTCGAGGTGGACGGTGATGCCGCGACCGCCCCTGTTCTCGGCGAAGCTGAGTGCCAGGTCGCTGACCGGGCCGAGCCATTCCGGGCGCAGTTCGGCCTCGTGGTCCGCGAAGTTCAGGCCCTCGGGGCGCGGAAGGACGTTGACGGTCGGGCCGACGAGCTCCGGTACGCCGTCGACGAGGCCGAGCTCCCGGGCCAGGTCCTCCGCGCGGTACCGGCCGTGGGCGACGGCGTCGGCGACCGCGTCGCGTACGCCGCTCACCAGAGCGGTGCCGGTGGTGCCGGGGCGGACGGTCAGGCGCAGCGGGACGATGTTGGACACCATGCCCGGTACGCCGGCGCAGACCTGGTCCTGGCGGGCGGCGACCGGCAGGCCGAGGACGAGGTCCTGCTCGCCGCTGACGCGGTGCAGGTAGGCGGCGACGGCCGCGATCAGGATGCGGGAGGGCCGGACACCCGCGTCGCGGGCGGCGTCGTTCAGCAGCCCGAGGGTCCGCGGGGACAGTTCGGTGGTACGCCGCAGGCGCCGCGTCATCGGGGCCGGGGCGCGTTCGACGAGACGTACCGGTGCGGTCCGGCCGGCCATCCGGTCCAGCCACCAGGCGCGGTCCTCCTCGCGCTGCCTGGAGACGCGGTATTCGCGGTCGGCCGCGACCAGGCGGGCGAGGGACCAGTCGCGCGGTGCCGGCGCCCGGTCGCCCGCGGTGTAGAGCTCACCGGCGCGGCGGGAGATGAACGCGACGCCCATGCCGTCGACAAGGATGTGGTGGTAGCGCTGGCACCACAGGACCCGGTCGTCCGCGAGCCGCAGCAGGGCGTGGGCGTGGAGCGGTCCATGGGCGAGGTCGGCGGGCCGGTCGCGGTCGGCGGCCATCCACGCGGTGGCGGCCTCCTCGGGGTCCGGGGCGTCGCGCAGGTCGACGACGCGCACGTCGACGGGGAGGGCCATGGGTGTCTGACGCGGCCCGTCGTCCCCCGGGGTCACGCGCACATGCAGACACTCGGCCTCTTCGACGGCCTGCCGGACAGCGGCGGCGAGGCGGTCGAGGTCGACGTCGCCGCACAGGTCGAGCGCGAACACGATGTTGTAGGCGGAGCTGTCCGGCTCGATCTGCTGGGCCAGCCAGATCCCGGACTGCCCGCCGGTGACGGGGATGCCGGAAGCGGACGTCCGGTCCGACGCGTCGTCAAACATCGTACGAAGGGGCCTTTCCCTGGTGGTGCGTCAGTGATGGGGGTCCCCGCCGGGGCGGGGTGCCGCACTGTTCGACGGCTTCGGGTTCCGCCACGCCCTCGTCGACGGCGCGCGGAACGCTCAACGCGGTGAGCGGGGGGGTGCGGGGGGGTGCGGGGGCGAGGGCCGGCACATGCCGTCGACGGCGTGGCGGGGACCGCCACGCCGTCGATCGGTCGACGCCGCCGTGGTGGCGCGTCAGCGGTGCGTCGTCTACTTGATGGCCGTCAGCAGCGGCTCGATCTCGTCGATGGCGTACGGGATCGAGAGCACGGTGTTGAAGGAGAACGCGGCGCCGATGTCCGGGTCCTGGTAGGGCACGAACAGGTCGCGCTTCTCCTGGTGGACCTTCAGCTTCGCGTAGAGCGGCTCGGCCTTGATGCGTTCGTTGGCCTCGGTGCTGGAGGTGACCCAGACGAGACGGTCGACGTCCAGGATGTTCAGCTTCTCGGCGCTGAGCTCGGCGACGTTCCAGCCCGGCTTGGCCAGGGTGTCGATCTCCGGCTTCAGCTTGAAGCCGAGCTCGGAGAAGAAGATCGACTTGGGGTCGGTCCTGGTGAACGCCGAGTACTTGCCGGCCTCGAAGCTGTCGGCGACGGCCAGGGTCTTCTGGGCGAACTCGGGGTGCTTCTCGCGGACGGCCTCGAACCGGGCGTCGATGTCGGTGATCAGCTTGTCGGCCTCGGTGCTCTTGCCGAGCGCCTTGCCGATCTGCCGCGTCATGACCTGCCAGGGCGCACCGTAGTCGGGGTGCTCCTTGGGCTGGGCGACGACCTTGGTGAACTTGGAGAGCGTGTCGTACTGCTCCTTCTTCATCCCCGAGTACTGGGCGATGACCAGGTCCGGCTTGAGCGCCGCGATCTTCTCGATGTTGTACTCGTCGCGCTCACCGACGATCTGCGGCTTCGTGGAACCCCACTTGTCCTTGGCCCACGGCCACTTGCCGTACGGGTCCTCCTTGAACCAGTCGACCGCGCCGGCCGGCTTGACGCCGAGCGCGAGCACCGCGTCCTGGTCGGACAGGCCGAGCGTGACGACCGTCTTCGGCTCCTTGTCGATCGTCGTGCTGCCGTACTTGTGCTCGACGGTGACCGGGAAGGCGGCGGACTTGTCCGAGCCGGCGGAGGCCGCGGGCTTGGACTCGGTCTTCTCGGTCCCTCCACCACAAGCGGCGAGAGTGAGCGCCGCCACCGCGGCGACAGCCACACGGGGGACGGATCTGGCGAACCTGGCCAGAACGGGACGTGCACCAGTGGACACGGACTTTCCTTTCACGGGGGTTTCACAGTGCGTGCCATGCCGGCCGGGAACGACGGCGCTGCCCGGCGGACGGTGGCGGTGTTGTGGGGGTACCAGGGGAGGAGCAGGGAGGAGCAGGGTCTTTCGCCCGGCTCACGCCGGGCTCGCGTGCCCGGAGCCGGACCAAGCGCCTAGCGGGTCGTCGCCACTCCGTCGGCGACCGGCCGCACCTCGTCGGGGGCGGACGCGCGACCGCGCTCGAGGACCGAGTCGAGGATCTCGCCGACCCTGATCGCGGTGTTGGAGAGCAGGGACGACGTGATGCCGTGCGTGTGCTCGGTGCCGCCCTGGAGGTAGATGCCGCAGCGGACGTCGGGGTCGGTGGCGACGCGGTAGTCGCGTTCGACGCGGACGCGGCCGAGGTCGTCGCGGTGACAGCGGTCCGCCACCTCGCCGAGGAGGGCGAGCGGCTCTGCGGGGCTGTAGCCGGTGGCGTAGACGACGACGTCGGCCTCCAGCGTGCTCTCCTCGCCGGTGATCAGGGACTTGACGGTGGCACGGACCTTGTCCGGACCGTCCTCGACGCCGGTGAGGCGGGAGATGTTGATGAAGCGCAGCCGCTCGTTGCCGAGGACCTTCTCCTGGTACGCCTGGCGGTAGAGGTCGTCGATGAGGTCGATGTCCACCACGGAGTAGTTGGTGTTGCCGTGGTAGTCCATCAGCTTGCGCTTGACGCCCTCGGGAGCGGTGAAGTACTCGTCGACCGCCTCGGGGTCGAAGATGCGGTTGGCGAAGCTGCTGTCGTCGGCGGGGCTGTAGCCGTAGCGTGAGAAGACGGCGCAGATCTCGGCCGCCGGGAAGCGGCGGTGCAGATAGGCCACGTTCTCGGCGGCGCTCTGGCCGGCGCCCACGACGACGATCCGCCGAGGGTCGGTGCCCTCCAGGGATTCCACCTTCGCGAGCAGGTCGGAGTTGTGCCAGACCCGCTCGCTGCGCTCGACGCCCTCCGGCATGCGCGGGCGGAGCCCGGTGCCGAGCACGAGGTTGCGGGCCCGGTGGACGACGAGCTCCGACCCGGAACGGGCGGTCACCTCGAGGTACTCGACCACACCGTCCCGCTCGACCGGCTCGACCGAGATGATCTCGTGGCCGTAGGAGACCATGTCGTCGACCTTCGCCGCCGCCCACTCGAAGTAGTCGTGGAACTCGACGCGCAGCGGGAAGAGGTTCTTGTGGTTGACGAAGTCGATCAGCCGGCCCTTGCTCTGCAGGTAGCAGAGGAAGCTGTACTCGCTGACCGGGTTCCGCAGCGTCACCAGGTCCTTCAGGAAGGACACCTGCATGGTCGCGTCGTCGATCAGCATGCCGCGGTGCCAGCCGAAGCGGGGCTGCCGCTCGAAGAAGTGGGCAGTGACCGCCTCCTGCCTGCCGACGCGTGCGTTGTGCTCGCTGAGCGCTATCGCCATGGCCACGTTGGAGGGGCCGAAGCCGATACCAATGAGGTCGTGGACCAGAGGTGCGTCACCAGGAAGAACCTGAGACATGTCACTCCCATCGTGCGGGAAAGCCGCCTGTGAGGCGCGGGTGGGGACAGGGCGCCGGGCACACCGGTGACGGCAGCCGAGCGGAACTTAGGTAAAGCTAACCTGATCTAACCCGGACTGTCGACGGGACGAATCGGACATGCGGTAGCTCGCGGCATCAACCACCCCCCGAAATCGCCCAGTTGCACTGTTAGGTAAGCCTTGCTTTACTTGGCGCCGATCAATCGCTCTTCTGAGGAGGAACCCCATGCGGGTCGTCATGTTCGGATATCAGACCTGGGGCCACCGCACCCTCCAAGCGCTCCTGGAATCCGAACACGACGTGGTCATGGTCGTGACGCACCCCAAGAGCGAGCACGCCTACGAGAAGATCTGGAGCGACTCGGTCGCCGATCTCGCCGAGGAGCACGGCGTCGAGGTCGTCATCCGCAACCGCCCCGACGACGAGGAGCTGTTCGAGCGGCTCAAGGCCGCGGACCCGGACATCATCGTGGCCAACAACTGGCGGACGTGGATCCCGCCGCGGATCTACACACTCCCCCGCCACGGCACGCTCAACGTCCACGACTCGCTGCTGCCCAAGTACGCCGGCTTCTCGCCGCTGATCTGGGCCCTCGTCAACGGCGAGCCCGAGGTCGGCGTGACGGCCCACATGATGGACGAGGTGCTCGACGCCGGCGACATCGTGGACCAGCGCGCGGTGAAGGTCGGACCCACCGACACCACCACCGACCTCTTCCACAAGACGGTCGACCTCATCGCCCCCGTCACCATCGGCGCACTGGCCCGGATCGCCGCCGGTGAGACCGAGTTCACCAAGCAGGACCGCTCCCGGGCCAGCTTCTTCCACAAGCGGGCCGAAGAGGACATCAGGATCAACTGGGACTGGCCGGCCGACGCCCTGGAGCGCCTGGTCCGGGCCCAGTCCGCCCCGTACCCTGCCGCCTTCGCCTTCCACAAGGGCAAGCGCCTCGAAGTCCTCTCCGCCGTCGTGTCCGAGGGCCGCTACGGCGGCACCCCCGGGCGCATCTTCTACCGCGAGGGCGAAGGCGTCGTGATCGTCGCCGGGGCCGACGCCCGCACCGGCCGCAACCACGGCCTCGCCATCACTCGCGTACGGACCGAGGACGGCCGCGAAATGCCCGCGGCCGAGTACTTCACCTCCATGGGCGGCTACCTCACCAGCCGCCCCTGACGATCGGGACTCACAGCATGCGCATCGCACGGCCTCGGCACTACCTCATGTGCCGGCCCACGCACTTCGACGTGGTCTACTCCATAAACCCCTGGATGGACCCGGCGAAGCCCGTCGACACCCAACTGGCCATCGCCCAGTGGGAGAAGCTGCGCGAGGTCTACCTGAACCTCGGGCACACCGTCGACACCATCGAGCCTCTGCCCGGCCTCCCCGACATGGTCTTCGCCGCCAACGGCGCCACGGTCGTCGACGGGCGCGCCCTCGTCGCCAGGTTCCGCGACGCCGAGCGCATCGCCGAGGGCCCCGCCTACCACGACTGGCTGCGCGACAACGGCTTCCCCGACCTGCGCACCGCCGACTTCGTCAACGAGGGCGAGGGCGACTACCTGCTGACGGGCGAATGGCTGCTCGCCGGCACCGGCTTCCGCAGCGACCCCCGCTCGCACGACGAGGCACAGGAGTTCTTCGGGCGCCCGGTCGTCGGACTGACGCTGGTGGACCCGGACTACTACCACCTGGACACCGCGCTCACGGTGCTCGACGAGACGACCATCGCCTACTACCCGGCCGCCTTCTCCCCCGGCAGCCTGGCCGTGCTGCGGCGGCTGTTCCCCGACGCCGTCATCGCGACGAAGGAGGACGCGGCGGTCTTCGGGCTGAACGCCGCGTCCGACGGCCACAACGTGGTGCTGCCCCACAACGCCACGGCGCTGGCCGAGCAGTTGCGCGACCGGGGATTCAACCCGATCGGCGTGGACCTCTCGGAACTCCTCAAGGCCGGCGGCAGTGTCAAGTGCTGCACCCTGGAGCTGCGCAGGGCCGCCTGAGCCCCTGCCGTGCCCGGACGGTCCCGGAGCACGGCGGCGGGGTGCCTCCGCGTGGCCCGATGACCCACGCGGCGGCACCCCGGAGTCCGGCGGGGATCCGGAGTCGTCGACGGCCCGGCGTGTTCGTTACATGCCGTGCCACGCATGCCCGCCGCAGCGGCGGGTACGACCCCTCCCGTACGGAGCGTCGCGGAAGCGGCCGACGAGCGAGGGGCAGTCGGAAGTGATTCGAAAGCTGCAGGCGGTCGCGCTGGACTGTGCCGATCCGGTACGGCTCGCGGAGTTCTACGCGGAACTGCTCGGCGGCCGGGTGGTCGTGGACTCCGAAGATCCCGACTGGGTCGAGGTGCACGGATTCGAGGGGACACCGTTGGCCTGCCAGCGGGTGGACGGCTATCAACCGCCCCGATGGCCCGGTCAGGAGCACCCGCAGCAACTCCACCTGGACTTCGACGTGGACGACCTCGACGGAGAGGAGCAGCGGGCTCTCGCCCTCGGCGCGACCGTGCTGGAGCGGACGGACCAGCTCCGCCCGAAGGCCAACTGGCGGATCTACGCGGACCCGGCAGGGCATCCGTTCTGCCTCTGCCTCCACTGAGTCCATCGGGCCACTGCCCTGCCGCCGCACCGGCCGGGCCGGACTCCTGACGGTTTTCCGCAGGTCGGCCCCGTCGGACAGGAAGCCCGCATGCTCAAGGGAAGCGAAGTCGGGCTGAGGGCCCGGTACGAGGACGGCATACCGGTCCTGCGGACCGAACTCCACGACGACGTGGCCGGTGCGTCACGGGCCGACGGCGGGCCATGGCGGCCGATCACACCGGTCGAAGGACCCACGGCTCGTGGTGGACGACGAGGAGCAGGGGCATGTCCCTTTCTCCGTGGTGGAGTTGGACACCGGAGCACCGGCGGGCACCGCGACGCTGTGGAGCATCGACAATCACGCGGCCCGCACCGGCTGCAGTTCGGGACGCTGTCGGACAACACCCCCGTTGCTGCGCGCCGCCGAGCGCAACGGTTTCGCCCGCGAAAGCGTGCCGCGCTCCTCGGCCCGGGTGATGGGTGAGTTCATGGACGATGTGCTGCTCGGGCTGCCGGCCCAGGACTGGAAGCCCGCTCCGCGGGGCTGATCCGGCGCCCGACGGTCTCGGACGCCATCACGTCCGGGACGCACACGGCGAGCGCGGTCTCCCCGTCACTGACGGGGGGACGGCGCCGGGGCCGTCCCGAGCACTTGCCCGAGCCCCTGGCGGGAACGCGCTCCGCTCTTCTGAATGGCCCGGGCGACGTGCTGCTCGACGGTGCGCGGAGAGAGGTGGAGCGTCGAGGCGATCTCGCGGTTGGTCATGCCCGCGACGGCCAGTTGCGCGACCTCCGACTCACGCGGCGAGAGCAGGTCGCCGTACCGGGGGCGGCCGGGGACCCGGGGCTCCTGCGCGGGCTGGTGGCGTCGCAGATCCGTACGGACGCGGGCGGCGTCCCAGGTGGCTCCGAGCGTGTCGAAGACAGCGGCACAGTCGGCGAGCGCGGCGATGGCGGTGCCGCTGTCGCCGTCGCCGTCGCCGTCGAGGGCGAGTGTGCAGTCGGCGGAGGCCGCCGAGGTGAGGGCCGCGTGATAGGAGCGGGCCATCGCGGTGTACGCGGCGGCGGCGTTCCCGTAGCGGGTGGCGGCCTCGGCGGTCCGCCCGGTGTGTTCGGCGAGGACGCCGAAGGTCCACTCCAGGGCCGCGGAGGCCGACGGCGCGTCCTGGCCCTCCAGGCCGGCGGCGAATTCGGCGGTCATCTCCCGGGCCCTGTCCACGGCCTGTGCCCGCACCGTCGCCTCGACCGCCCAGGGCGCGAGTTCGGCGCCCCAGGCCCAGATCCCCTTGGCACGCAGCCGCTTCCACGCGACCGCTGCCTCCGCGACGGCACCGTCGATGTCGTCGTGGGCGAGGGCGAGCCGGATCAGGGCACCGGACGCCGTGGCGGAGATCGGTACGGGCCCGCTGTCGAGGTCGGCCGCGCCCGGACCTGTGAGGTGGTCGACGGCATCGGCCCATTCACCGCGCCCGAGGGCGAGCAGTCCGAGGACCATCCGGGCGTCGGAGGCGAGGTAGGGCATGTCGCCGGACTCGTCGACGAAGGCGCGGGCCCGGGCGGCGAGCCCCGACCAGCGGCCGGTCGCCCAGTCCAGGACGAGGGCGCAGCCGCGGCCGGTCTGCTCCGCGTAGGCGGCACCGCTGCGCGCGGCGAGTTCGACGCCCTCGGCGAGCAGGGCGTGCGACTTCTCGTACTGGCCGAGCCAGACCATCGCGTCGGCCGCGTTGCACAGACCGCGGGCCGTCTGCTGCCGGCACCCGATGAGGTCGCTGTCCCGGGGAAGGCTCTCGATGAGCGGCCAGGCGGCCGGGTCGGAGCTGTTGAGCAGCACGCTCACCTGGTTGGCCGCGACGGCGGCCTGGACCACCGGGTCGCCCGACGCGTCCGCGACCTCCACGGCCCGCTCGATCCAGACGATGTTCTCGTCGAACGACGCGTCCGGCCCGTACGGCATCGCGAGCGCCGACATCGCCCTCGCCAGGGGCACCGGCCGGCCGGCCAGTTCGTCCACCGCCCTGGCGAGCTCGGCGCGGCCTTCTACGACCTGGCCCATCTGGTTGCACTGCAGGAGGCCGAGGTCCAGTCGGATCTCGCCGCGGACGCCCGGGGGAAGACCGGCGTCGGCCACGATGTACCGCAGGACGTCCAGCGTCTGGTCCGAGCGCAGGCCCACCACGGCGCAGCGGGCGAGCAGCATGGCGAGCCGGTTGCGGGTGTGCCGGGGGACCGAGCCCTTCGCGAGGGCCGTCTCCAGCATGCGCGCGGCGCGCTGCGGCTCCCCCGCGTCCTCCAGCTGCCGGACGGCGCGCTCGACGGCGTGCAGCCAGCCCTGTTCGTCGCCGCAGGCGCGGCGATGGACGGCCACGCGCTCCCAGGGGACCGGCTGGCGCCTGCTGAGCGTACGTGCGGTCCGTCGATGCAACTCCTCGCGGACGGGGCCGGGCATCCAGCCTCGGACGGCCGCGGCGGCGGCCGGGGAGAGGAGGCCGTACCGGCCGTCGCCGCGTTCTTCGAGCGCGGCGTGGCGCAGGGCCGCGAGCAGCGCATCGTGGCCCTCGGGCCGGGTGAGCGCGGCGACGGCGGCGAGTTCCCCGGCACTCGCGGGCTCGGCGATGACGGCCGCCGCGAGAACGATCCGCCGGTACTCCCCGGGCACGGCCGCCGTGCGGCGCACCATGAGGGCCGTGAGCCGGGGCGGTGGGCCGAGCCGGTCGACGTCGGCGGGACGCGGCTGCCAAGTGGCCGAGGCCCGGGTGGCCTCAAGGCCGAGCAGGTCGAGCAGATCCACGACGGTCTGGGCGACGCCACCGGAGACGCGGTGCAGGGCTTCTGCCAGGTCGCGCGTACTGCGGTCCTCGCCGAGCGCGTCGGCGGCCATCCGGCGGACCGCGGCGACGTCGAGCGGTCCGACGACGTGGCGCACCACCGCGAGACCGGCCGGGAACTCCGTGTCCGGCCCGAGGACCAGCCCGGGTGCGACGAGTTCCTCCGGGCGGTAGCTGAGGACGCACACGAGGCGTGCGGGCGGGTCGGACAGCACGGCACGCAGAGCGGCGCTGTCGTCACCGGCCGCCTGGTGCACGTCCTCGACGACCAGCAGGACCGGCCCGTCGCCGGGCAGCGGATCGCCGGGGGCCACCCGGCGGGTGGTCTCGGGCACGGCCCTCCGCAGCCGCTCGACCAGGCGGCTCTTGCCCGTACCGGCGGCACCTTCCACCAGGAGCAGCAGGGGCCGGCCGGGCCCTTCCTGGTCGAGCGCGGCGGTGAGCCGATGACGCAGCGCGGCCTCGGCCGAATGCGCCGTCTGAGCGGTTTGGGACATGACGTGCACCATGATCTCGGACATTTCCGTGGTTATTCACGTATCCGTACTCAGTCTGCCCTGATTGTCGTGGGCGCGGAGCGACGGGCAGCGTGGATCGGGCAAGACCACCGGTGGCCCGTCGGGCCGCCGGAGCCCGGCGCCGACGCGATCGGCTGCGCAGGCAGGAGACCGGCGTGCGAAACATGATCTGTCCGAGCCCCGTCGAGGCGTCCGTCAGTGCTGGTCAGGACCCGATGGACGGCAATCCGCGGGAGACCGTGCCGCCGCGCCCGAAGCGGCTGAAGGCCGTGATCGAACTGCCGGCGACCCCGCGGTCCGTACCCCTCGCACGCCGTCTGGCGCGGGCGGTGACCCGTGCCCGGCAGGTTTCCGAAGCCGCCGAGGAGGCGCTCACCGTGGTCGTCACGGAGCTGGCGACCAACGCGGTCCTGCACAGTGGCAGCCCCAACGTCACGGTGATGTTCGAGGCCGACGACTCCTCGCTGACCGTGGTGGTTCGCGATCGGGGGCACTGGCGGGCTCGCCCGGCGCCGCGCTGCGAGGGGGCGGACATGGACGCGGCGTTCGGCCGCGGCCTCGCCCTGGTCGACGCGTACTCCGTGGACATGTCCGTGCGACGTTCGCCCCAGGGCACGCTGGTCCGCGCCGTCATCGCCCTGTGAGGCCGCGCCTTGAACGCCCCTGGGACTCGGCTTCGTCGGCGAGCCGGTTGAGCCGGTTGAGCCGGTTGAGCCGGTTGAGCCGGTTGAGCCGGTTGAGCCGGTTGAGCCGAGCCTCCTCGGCGTCCTCGGCAATCCGGCGCAGCCGCTGGTACGCATGAATGTCGATCACGACGCCGGACCCTACTGCCGGGTCCCTCAGAGCGGAGGCGCAGGTCCCAGCGGCGACGGCTCCGGTGGCAATACCCTGAAGTGGCCGGCGAGTGCCGGTCGTCCGCTGCCCGGGCCCGTACGGCGGCCCATGAAGCGCTTCACCGCCCTCTTGCCTGCCCATGGGAGACACGTCGTGACCTTCGACGGCACAGCGGCATCCTCCGCCCGCGACAACGAACCCGGACCCGTACCCGGACCCGTACCCGTACCCGTACCCGTACCCGCCACCGAAGACGCTCTGGCCCGCACACAGCGCCTGCGCCGTCGCATCGAGCGGCTGATCGGCGTGGCCGCCACGGAGGGCAACGAGCTGGTCCGGCTGCGCAACGGGGACGAGATCTTCCCCGCGATGCTCGACGCGATCCGCTCGGCCCGCCACACGATCGACATGATGACGTTCGTCTACTGGCGCGGCCGGATCGCCCACGACTTCGCCGTCGCCCTCGCCGACCGTGCCCGCGCGGGCGTCCGGGTGCGGCTGCTGCTGGACGGCTTCGGCGCGAAGCAGATCGAGCAGGAACTGCTGGACCGCATGGACGCCGCCGGTGTGCAGGTGGCCTGGTTCCGCAAGCCCGCCTGGCTCTCGCCGTTCAAACAGAACCACCGGTGCCACCGCAAGGCCCTCGTCGTCGACGAGCACACCGCCTTCACCGGCGGCGTCGGCATCGCCCAGGAGTGGTGCGGCGACGCCCGCGACCCGGGCGAGTGGCGGGACACCCACGTCCGGGTGCGCGGTCCGGCCGTGGACGGCATCGCCGCCGCGTTCGCGCAGAACTGGGCCGAGTGCCACGACGAACTCTTCGACGACCGCGACCGCTTCACCGAGCACCGCCCGGCCGGCTCGTCGGTCGTCCAGGTGGTGCGCGGCTCCGCCAGCTTCGGCTGGCAGGACATGCAGACTCTCATCCGGCTCATGCTCACCTCCGCCGAGGAGCGCTTCCGGCTCGCGACCGCCTACTTCGCCCCCGACCCCTACTTCGTCGACCTGCTGTGCCGAACGGCCCGCCGCGGCGTACGCGTGGAGATCCTCCTCCCCGGACCCCACACCGACCAGCGCGTCTGCCAACTCGCCGGCCAGCAGCACTACGCCCGCCTACTCGAAGCGGGGGTGCGCATCCGGCAGTACCAGCCGACGATGATGCACGCGAAGATCATGACGGTGGACTCGGTCGCCTCCCTCATCGGATCCACCAACTTCAACCGCCGGTCCATGGACCACGACGAGGAGATCATGCTCACCGTCCTGGACGAGGCGTTCACCGCCGCACTCGACCGCGACTACGACGCGGACCTGGAGCAGAGCGTCGGCATCGACCTCCACCGGTGGAGACGGCGCTCCGCACTCCAGCGCGCGAAGGAAGCCGCCATGACCCCGATCCGGCGTTTCCTGTGACCCGTCCGGGGCCGGGAGCACCGGCGGGCGCGCCCGGCGCCGCACCGCGAGGAAGCGTCCAGGGACACCGCGGTCGGCCGCGGCCCCGCCCTGGACGACACGTACTCCGTGGACATGTCCGCGCCACGTCCAGGGGCACGCCGGTCCACGCCGTCATCGCTCTGTGAGGTCACGGGGCCACCGACCCCCTGGCGGCACCCACGGACGCCCGGGGGGCAAGCACCGTGCGAGTCACGCGCGCCGCATCGCGATCCCCGCCGCTCCGAGCACACAGGCGCCCGCGGCCGCGAGGTAGGCGAGGTGGTAGCCGGAGAGCCGGTCGTCGCCGGTCGTCGCGACCAGGACCATGACCGCTATTCCGACGCCGGCGCCGACCTGCTGCGCCACGACGTTGAGCGCCCCGGCGACCGCGTGCCGGTCGGCCTGAACGCCCTCGAGAGCGGCGGACGTCATCGAGGGAAAGTTCAGCCCCTGCCCGATGCCGCTGATGACCAGGCCGGGCAGCACATGCACCAGGTAGCTGCCGTCATGCGGCGTGCCCATCCACAGTGCCGCTCCCGCGCCGATCAGAAAGAGCCCGACGGCCATCAGCAGGCGAGGAGGGTGCCTGGCGAGCAGGCGTCCGGTGGCGAAGCTGGCGGTCAGTGAAACGGCCAGCGACATCGGCACCAGCGCGAGACCGGACTGGAACGGGGAGTAGCCGAGCATCCCCTGCAAATACAGCGGTGCGAAGAACAGCAGACCTATCGAGCCCATGTACTGGAGGAAGGCAGCCAGACTCGCGGCCCGTACCGATGCGATCCGGAAGAGACCGAGAGGCAACGCGGGGTCGGCAACGCGGTGTTCACGTACGACGAAGAGCACCAGACAGGCCGCCGCGGCGCAGAGCGCACTCCACGCGAGGGCGCCGTCGCTGCTCACCCCGACGATCAGCAGAGTGAGGCCGAGCGTGCCCAATACGGCACCCGGCAGGTCCAGCCGGCCGCCGCGCCCGACACCGCGGGGCAGCCCGGCACGCGTCGCGGCCAGCACAGCCGTTCCGAGGAGCACCGAGAGCCACAGCACCGACCGCCAGCCGAGGAACTCGGTCAGCACGCCACCCAGCAGCACCCCGACGCTGAAGCTGCTGGCGCCGACAGCCGTGTACACACCGAGTGCCCGGTTGCGCGCCGGCCCGGCCGGAAACACCTCGGTCAACAGGGCCAGTGTGGCCGGACCCGACAGAGCCGCGCCGATGCCCTGGACCGCCCGCGCGCAGAGCAGCACCGCGGTGTCCGGCGCCAGAGCCCCTGCCAGGGCTGCCACCGTGAACAGGGCGACCCCGAGTTCGAACACCGTACGCCGGCCGAAGACATCCGCCAGGCGGCCGCCCAGCAGCAGGAACCCGGCGAACGCAACGGCGTAGGCAGTCATGACCCACTGGAGCGTGGCGTCGTCCAGCCCGAAGCGTTCCCCGACGGACGGCAGTGCGGCGTTGAGGACCCCGAGACCACTCACGTCCAGGGCGAGCGCACCGGCCAGCACGCCGAGCGCCAGACCGGGCCTGCGCCGCGTCACCGCCTCGGTGCTGGTCACGCACACCCCGGTAACTCGGCCCCGGCAACGGGGCAACGTCCGGAACGTCCGCGTGGGTTCACCACGGGAGTCGGCGAAAACGCCGCCCTTGCCGTGGCGCGCTCCACCAGCCGGGTGCCCGCCACGAGAAAACGAGTGTCCGACGACACGCATTTGCGGTTCGCGCATTTCATGTCGTGCAGCCTGCAAGGCCGCTCGGCCGCTGTCCAGCCCTCCGCAACTTCCCTGCGCAGAAGGCATATCCCTCGCACCGGGAAACGCACCGGGCATCACGCAGGCATTAACGGCCCCCAATAGCCGCAGAAGCAATGCACATTGAACAAAAGCACCTGGTCACATCCTACGGTGACCGAATCACCTCTCCGCCTCTCGGGACAGCGTAAGAACTGACCGGAACTTCCCGGGACGAATCTCGCCAGCATCTTTTCGGCCCCAGGAAATCTCACTTTTCACCGCCCCGAGGACGCGGGAGGATTTCTCGCCAAGGGAAGCGGCGATGCGGAGTTCTTTGCGTACGGGCGCTCCGCCCACCGGCACTTGCACGAGCAGGGCGTGGCGGCGGCGGAGGGCAGCAGCGCGGCCCCTGCGGCCTCACCGGCCGGGTGCGCACTTCGGTTGCCGATCCGTCCTCGAGCGCGGTCAACCGGCCCTCCGTCGAACCACCCCCGGCCCCGAGCGCCCGCCCCACAGCCGCCGGCCTCGCGGCTCCCGCACGACAAGTCACGACGACCATGTGCACCGGCCCGGACCACTGCCCGCCCGCTTCGCGTACGCCGTCGCTCCACGTGGCCGGCGTCCCCAGGGCGCGTCGGCGGCCTCGCGAAAGGCGACAGCCGCAGCGGCAGCCCGCCCCAGGAGACCGCCCGGTGCCGCCCATTCGTCATGATGCCCTCATGACCGGTGCGATGGATGTACGGGCTGCGGCAGCCGAGTTCGACCGGAGCGCGACGACCGAGAACGGAAGAGTTGCCGAGGACGAACGCGCAGAGACAGCTCATGCGCCGGCTCGCCTATTTCCTCGGCGCGCCCGAGCCGCTGCCGGCGCCGGCACGGCGCTGGGCCACCGACCCGGAAGGCTAGGCCGACCTCGAGGCCGCGGCCCTGCTGGAGCAGCGCTGTGATCATCCATCCCCGTCCCGGCGGCCACGCGACTCGCACCCTCCAGATCGACGGCCCCCTGGGCAGCATTGGCACTATCCGTGTCCTCGGCATCGACACCGACGCACCGCCCGAGCAAGCAGTCAGGTGGTTGGTACCAGCTCTGCTCTGACCCGGCGAGGCCGCCTTCCGCGACGCTCCATCGTCGTCTCAACGGCCGGGACCAGGGCCTCGCGTGCGCAACCTCGGGCCGGTCAGCCAAGCCAGCCGTGGACACCGCGCGGCAGCACCGCCGCCCTGCATGCAATCCCCGCCAGGACCCCACAGCTCACACGCAGCAGCGTGCGTTGACCACGTAAACAGGAAGACGCAACCCGCGTTGAGCGGCGAAGGTGTACGCTCCCTGCGAGATGCACCCATCTTGCACGTGACGGGCGAAACGGGGAGGGGCGAGTGGGCCTGGAAACGGTGGACGGACGGTTCCGGATCATGGGGATCGTCGGGCGCGGAAACATGGGCGAGGTGCGCCGGGCCGAGGACCTCCAGGCCGCCCCCGACTCCCCGCACCGCACGGTGGCGGTCAAGACCGTGCTGCGCGGCCGGACCGGGATCGCCGTCGGCACCTCGGGGGCCGGCAAGGAGGTCGACCGCTTCCGCCGCGAGGTGCGGATCATGCGGATGCTCTCCCAGGGCCACCCGAACCTCACCCTGCTGATCGACGGCGGTGTCGACGAGGCGCCGGGCGGCAGTGGTCTGCCCTACCTGGCGATGGAGCTGCTGGACGGTCATCCGCTGGCGGACCTCATCGACGAGGAGCCGCAGCTCCCGGTCTCCTGGGCCGCCGCGATCGGGGCGCAGATCGCCGCCGGCCTCGCCGCCGCGCACACCGCCGGGGTCGTCCACCGCGACCTGAAGCCGGCCAACGTGATGCTCACCGGTGACGGCACGGCCAAGGTCCTCGACTTCGGCATGGGCTCGATCGTCGACGATCCCGACCAGACGCGGCTGACCAGCACGGGCGTCGGCGTCGGCACGGCCCGCTACATGGCGCCCGAGCAGTTCCGCGCCGAGCGGGTCTCCGCCCCCGCCGACCTCTACGCGCTCGGCTGCATCCTGTACGAGCTGCTGATCGGGCGACCGCCGTTCTCCGCCAGGACCGCCTTCGAGCTCTCCGAACAGCATCTGCGTCAGCAGCCGCCGCAGCTGACCCTGGTGCGCCCCGACCTGCCGGCCGAGCTGGTCCGGCTGGTGGAGCGCCTTCTGGAGAAGGACGCCGAACTGCGGCCGGAGAACGCGGCCCTGGTCCGCGAGGCGCTGGTCCCCCTCGCCCTCGCGCCGGACGACACGGCCGCCCTGCTCGCACCGCACTGGCAGGTGATGGACCCGGTGGCGCGGCTGCGCGCCCAGCTGCCCGAGCGTGCCCCCGCCACCCCGGTTCCCGTGCCGCGCAGGGAGCCGCGCATGCCCGAGGCGATGGACGTCTTCGGCGTCCACGCCGACCTGATCGGCGAGTACGAGAGCTTCACCAGGAGTGCGACGGTGATCCGGGACGCGAGGATCACCGGGTTCGTCGAGGACGACCTGGCGGCGAAGTCGCAGTGGCCCGACCCGTGGCTGTCGCTGAACCCGTTCTTCGCCGACGGCGGCCAGGTCACCGACCTCGTGCGGGACGGCGTCCTGCACCCGAAGTGCGCGGAGATCTTCCAGGCGGGCAAGAAGGAGACTTCGGCGCGTCCGGACGGCCGGCCACTGACGTTCCATCTCCACCAGCGGCAGGCCGTCGAGGCCGCGCAGGCGGGCGACTCCTACGTGCTCACCACGGGCACCGGTTCCGGCAAGTCCCTGGCGTACATCGTCCCCATCGTGGATCGCGTGCTGAAGGAGCGTCAGGCGGCGGGGCCGGGCGCGGGGGGCCGGGTGCGCGCGATCGTCGTCTACCCGATGAACGCGCTCGCCAACTCGCAGCTCGGGGAGCTGGAGAAGTACCTGCGCCACGGTTTCGGGAAGGGGCGCGAGCCGGTCACCTTCGCCCGCTACACCGGCCAGGAGTCCCCGGACGAGCGCGCCGAACTGCGCAAGAACCCTCCGGACATCCTGCTGACCAACTACGTGATGCTGGAACTGATGCTGACCCGGCCGGACGACCGGACCAGCCTGATCCGCATGGCCGAGGGGCTTCAGTTCCTCGTCTTCGACGAGCTGCACACCTACCGGGGCCGGCAGGGCGCGGACGTGGCATTCCTGATCCGCCGGGTCCGTGAGGCCTGTCGGGCCTCCGCCTCCCTGCAGTGCATCGGCACGTCCGCGACCATGTCCACCGAGGGGTCGTGGGAGGACCAGCGGCGCGAGGTGGCCAAGGTCGCGGGCCGGCTGTTCGGGACGAAGGTGCTGCCGAAGCGGGTCATCGGCGAGACCCTCGTCCGGGCGACCGAGGAGGCCCCCGGGGCCGTGCCCGCCGAGCGGCTGCGGGTACCGGCGGCGCCCCGCGCGTACGAGGCGCTGACGAAGGATCCGCTGGCCCGCTGGGTGGAGTCCCGGTTCGGTCTGGAGCACGAGGAGGGCACCGGCCGGCTGCGGCGCTGCCCACCGACGACGGTGGAGACGGCCGCGGCCGAGCTGGCCACCGAATCCGGAGTCGCCGAGGAGAGCGTGCGCGAGGCGATCCGGACCACCCTCGAGGCGGGTGCGCAGGCCAAGCATCCGCTGACGGAACGCCCGCTGTTCGCGTTCCGGCTGCACCAGTTCCTCTCCAAGGGCGACACCGTCTACACGACGCTGGAGGATCCGCTCACCCGGCCGCTGACCCGCACCTACCAGCTGGAGCAGCCGGACAGTGACGGCATGCCACTGTTCCCGCTGGCGTTCTGCCGCGAGTGCGGCCAGGAGTACCTGACCGTCTGGCGCACCGAGGAGCACGGCGCGTTCCGGTACGAGCCGCGCCGCGACACCTTCGCCTCCGGAGGCCGCGACGGCGAGGGCTATCTGTATCTGGGCATGCCCGGTCAGGACTACGAGTGGCCGGCCGACCCGCAGAAGGCCGTCGACGACCGGCGGCTGCCGGAGTCGTGGCTCGAGCCCGACCCGCAGGGCGTGATGGTCGTCAAGAAGTCCTACCGGCCCCGGCTGCCCAAGCGGGTCGTCGTCGACGCCCACGGCAACGAGTCGGGCGAGGGCCTGGTGGCGGCGTTCGTCCCGGCGCCGTTCCTGTTCTGCGTGCACTGCCAGGTCTCCTACGAGCAGACCCGCGGCCGGGACTTCGCCAAGCTGGCCACCCTGGACCAGGAGGGCCGCTCCTCCGCCACCTCGCTGATCTCCGCGTCGATCGTCAAGTCGCTGCGGGCGGTGCCCGAGGAGAGCCTCGGCAAGGAGGCGCGCAAGCTCCTCACCTTCGTCGACAACCGGCAGGACGCCTCGCTGCAGGCCGGACACTTCAACGACTTCGCCCAGGTGACCCAGTTGCGCGGCGCCCTGTACCAGGCAGCGGTGCGGGCGGGCGAGGAGGGACTGCGCCACGACGACCTCGCCGAGGCCGTCACCGAGGTGATGGGCCTCGCGCCGCGCGAGTACGCGTCCGGCACGGACCTGCCCCCGTCCATGGAGCGCCGGGCGGCGAAGGCGTTCCGCGACGTCGTCGGCTACCGCCTCTACCGCGACCTGGAGCGCGGCTGGCGCATCACGATGCCCAACCTGGAGCAGACGGGCCTGCTGCGGATCGACTACGAGGACCTGGACTGGATCGCCGCCAGACCGGAGCGCTGGCAGTCCGCGCACGCCGTGCTGCGCGACGCCGACCCGGCGCTGCGCGAGGAGACGGCGCGGACGCTGCTCGACTTCATGCGCCGCGCCCTGGCCGTGGACGTGCAGTACTTCCGTGACGACTTCGACACCCTGCTGAGGGCGAGCGAGGAGCGGCTGAGCGGGCCGTGGGTGCTGGGCGAGAGCGACCGGCCGGCCGTCGGCACCGCCTATCCGTACGGCTCGAAGCCGGGCATGGAGCGCTCGGCGCTGTTCCTGTCGGCGCGCGGCAAGTTCGGCAAGTACCTGCGGCGGAACATGCCCGAACTGCGCGACCTCCCCCTGGACGACGTGCAGTTGGTTATCGAGGACCTGCTGAAGGTGCTGAAGGACGCGGAACTCGTGCGCGAGGTGGAGGCGGCGCCCGAGCAGTCCGGCCCCGCCTTCCGCCGCCGCGCGGCGCAGAAGCGCACCGGCTTCCGCGTGTCGGCCGCCGCCCTGGTCTGGCGGGCCGGCGACGGCGAGCGGGGCGCGGTCGATCCGCTGGCGCGCACCTACAGCAGCGGCGAGGGCCCCCGCGTCAACCCGTTCTTCCGCGACCTGTACCGGACGGCGGCGGCCGAACTCGCCGGCCTGTACGCGCGGGAGCACACCGCGCAGGTCACCCCGGAGGACCGGCTGGAGCGCGAGCGGCAGTTCCGTGACGCCGAACTGCCCCTGCTGTACTGCTCGCCGACGATGGAGCTGGGCGTGGACATCTCCTCGCTCAACGCGGTGATGATGCGCAACGTGCCGCCGACACCGGCGAACTACGCGCAGCGCTCGGGCCGGGCGGGCCGCAGCGGCCAGCCCGCGCTGGTGACCACGTACTGCGCGACGGGCAACAGCCACGACCAGTACTACTTCCGCCGCTCCCAGGACATGGTGTCGGGGCAGGTGGCCCCGCCGCGTCTGGACCTGGCCAACGAGGACCTGGTCCGCTCCCATCTGCAGGGCATCTGGCTGGCGGAGACCGGCATGAGGCTCGGCACGTCGATCCCGGACGTCGTCGACGTCGCCTACGATCCCGACGCCGGCGACCGCCCCGATCCGCGGATGGAGCTGCCGCTGCTGGCCCACATCGGGGCCGAGTCCTTCGACGAGGACGCCCGCAGGCGCGCGGCCGCCGCGGCCCGTATCGTCCTCGCACCGCTGATCCCGGACTTCGAGTCGACCACCTGGTGGTACGACGAGTGGATCGAGGACCGGATCGAGCGGGCCCCCGAGAAGTTCAACGAGTCCTTCGACCGGTGGCGCGATCTCTTCCGGGCCGCCGTCATCGACCAGTACGAGCAGAACAAGCGCGTCGTCGACCACACCCTCTCCCCGGGTGAGCAGAGCCGGGCGCGCACCCGCCGCCGGGAGGCGGAGACGCAGACGAACCTGCTGCTGAACCGCTCCACCGACAGCAAGTCGGTGATGAGCGACTTCAATCCGTACCGCTATCTGGCGTCCGAGGGGTTCCTGCCCGGCTACAGCTTCCCGCGCCTGCCGCTGGCCGCGTACATCCCGCGCTCCGGCAACCGCCGCAACGCCGACGGGGACTATCTGCAGCGCCCCCGGTTCCTCGCGATCCGCGAGTTCGGCCCCGGCGCGCTCATCTACCACGAGGGCGCCCGCTACCAGGTCACCCGGGTGCAGCTGCCGCCGGACGCCTCGGGCGACCTGGCGACCGCCGAGGCCCGGCGCTGCGACGGCTGCGGCTACCACTACGACGTCAGGGCCGGCGCGGACGTGTGCTCGATGTGCGGCGAGCAGTTGAGGAGCAAGCGCGTCGGCCTGCTCCACCTGCACACCGTGTACACCACGCCGCGCGAGCGGATCTCCTCCGACGAGGAGGAGCGCCGCCGGGCCGGTTTCCGCCTGGAGGTCTCGTACGCCTTTCAGGACCACGGCGCCCGCAGGGGTCGCCTCACCTCGCATGTCACAGACGCCGACGGCGCGCCGGTGCTCGACCTGGACTACGGCGACTCGGCGACGGTCCGCATCACCAACCTCGGCCGCGTCCGCGACAAGGAGGGCGAACCGGACGGCTACTGGCTGGACCTGGGCGACGGCCGCTGGCTCAACGACCGGGCCGCCGCGGACGCCATCGAGGGCACCGGCATGGCGGTGGTCGACGAGGACGGCAACGAGAAGCGCCGCAAAAGGCGGGTCCTGCCCTATGTGCAGGACCGCCGCAACATCCTCGTGGTCACGCTGGACGAGCCGCAGCCCGAGCCGGTGGCGCTGTCGTTCCTGTACGCCCTGGAGCGGGGCATCGAGGCGGCGTTCGAGCTGGAGGACTCCGAGCTGACCGCGGAGCTGCTGCCGCCGGACGACGGCCCGCGGCGCCGCATGCTGTTCACGGAGGCCGCCGAGGGCGGCGCCGGTGTGCTGCGCCGCATCCAGCACGACGAGGACGCGTTGGCGAAGGCCGCCCGGACCGCCCTGGACATCTGCCACTTCCACCCGCAGACGGGCGAGGACCAGGGCATGCCGGCGGACGGGGAGAAGTGTTCCCGCGGCTGCTACGTCTGCCTGCTCACCTACGCCAACCAGACCCACCACCGGCAGCTCAGCCGGCACGCCGCCCGCCCGCTGCTGCTGCGGCTGGCCGGCGCCCGCACCGAGCGGGAGGAGCGCGGCGAGTCCCGCAGCGAGGTGTTCCGCAGGCTCGCCCCGGCGGCCGGCGGCGCGCAGACGACGCCGGGCGGCGGCCCCTCGGCCGGTGCCGCACCGGCGGTCGGCGCACACGCCGCTCCCGCCGCTTCCACCGGCGTCCCGGCGTCCGCGCCGACCCCGGTGGAGACGGACCTCGCGGCCCTGGTCGCACAGGGTGACCTGCTCGGCTGGCTGCGAGCGAAGGGCTACCGGCTGCCGGACGAGGCAGGCGTCTTCGTCGACGGGGCGGCGGCCCGCCCTGACCTGGTCTTCCGCCTGGACGACGCCACTCTCGCCGTGTTCGTCGACGTCCCAGGCCGTCCGGCCGACTCCACCCGCGACATCGAGGCCGGTTACCGGCTGGAGGAGGCGGGCTGGGACGTCGCGCGATTCCCGGTGGGTGCGGACTGGGATGCCGTCGTCGACCACAACGCGGGCTTCTTCCGCGACCGCTGACCGCCCCCGCCCCTCCCGACTCACCGCCCCTCGACTTCCCGCCCGCCCGCCTTCCTGCCGACTTCTCGCCGCCCTTCTCGACCGCATAGGAACCGATACATCTCATGAGCCCCACGTACACAGCCGGCTCGCTGGTCGCCGCCCGTGGCCGGGAATGGGTGGTGCTGCCCGAGAGCGCCCCCGACATGCTGGTGCTGCGCCCGCTGGGCGGCAGTGAGGACGACATCGCGGCCGTCTTCCCCACGTTCGAGGAGGTGCGTCCCGCCGAGTTCGCGGCGCCGAGCCCGGACGACGTGGGCGACCAGCGCGCCGCCGGCCTGCTGCGCACGGCGCTGCGCATCGGGTTCAGGTCGGGCGCGGGCCCGTTCCGCTCCCTCGCGTCGATCGCCGTCGAGCCGCGCGCCTACCAGCTGGTGCCGCTGCTGATGGCGCTGCGGCAGCGCACGGTGCGGCTGCTGATCTCGGACGATGTCGGCATCGGCAAGACGGTCGAGGCGGGGCTGATCGCCAAGGAGCTGCTCGCGCAGGGCGAGACGACCCGGCTGGCGGTGCTGTGCTCCCCGGCGCTGGCCGAGCAGTGGCAGGGCGAACTGCGGGAGAAGTTCGGCATCGACGCCGAACTGGTCCTGGCGTCCACGGTGTCGCGTCTGGAGCGCGGCCTGGAGCTGGGCCAGTCCTTGTTCGACAAGCACCCGTTCACGATCATCTCGACGGACTTCATCAAGTCGACCCGCCACCGCGAGGACTTCGTACGGCACTGCCCCGACCTGGTGATCGTCGACGAGGCGCACTCCTGCGTCGCCGCCGACGACCCCGCGCAGGGCGCCGCGTCGTCCGCGTCGAGCCAGCTCCGGTACGAGCTGCTGCGCAAGGTCTCCGCCGACGCCGACCGGCACCTGCTGCTGCTGACGGCGACCCCGCACTCCGGCAAGGAGTCCGCCTTCCGTAATCTTCTCGGCCTGGTGCGGCCCGAGTTGGCGACGCTGGACCTGGAGACGGCGGCGGGGCGGGCGAAGCTCGCCGAGCACTTCGTGGCCCGCAAGCGCGCCGACGTCCGCGACTACCTCACCAAGGAGGACGGCCTCGCCGACGACTCGCTGGCCGAGCGGACCGCGTTCCCGTCCGACCGCTGGACGAGGGACGAGCCGTACAAGCTGACCCCCGCCTACCGTGCGCTGTTGGACGACGCCATCGCCTACGCGCGCGACCGCGTCGCGGCGGCCGACGAGCAGGGGCCGCGGGAGACCCGTATCGCCTGGTGGTCGGTGATCGCGCTGCTGCGCTCGATGGTCTCCTCGCCGGCTGCCGCCGCGCAGACCCTGAAGACCCGCTCCGAGTCCGCCACCGCCCGCACCGCGCACGAGGCGGACGTGCTGGGCGCCCCGGTGGCCGCCGACTCCGCCGACAACGACCGGCTGGAGGGCATGGACGTCGCCCCGGGCGCGGCCGAGTCGGAGGACGCGGGCGCACGGCTGCTCGATCTCGCGCAGCGGGCCGAGCAGTTGGTGGGTCCGGCGGAGGACGCGAAGCTGAAGGCGCTGACCCGGCACCTGAAGGCCCTGATCGCCGACGGCTACCACCCGATCGTCTTCTGCCGCTACATCCCGACCGCCGACTACCTCGCCGCGCAGCTGGACGGCAAGCTCGGCAAGAAGACGAAGATCGCCGCCGTGACCGGCACCCTCTCTCCGCAGCAGCGCCTGGAGCGGATCGAGCAGCTCGCCGCCGAGGCCGCGGAGGCGGGCGACGACCCGGCCGTGCGCCGCGTGCTGATCGCCACCGACTGCCTGTCCGAGGGCGTGAACCTCCAGCACCACTTCGACGCCGTCGTCCACTACGACCTCGCGTGGAACCCGACCCGCCACGACCAGCGCGAGGGCCGTGTCGACCGCTACGGACAGAAGCGCGACCAGGTCCGCGTCATCACCATGTTCGGCGAAGACAACGGCATCGACGGCAAGGTCCTGGACGTGCTGTTCAGGAAGCACCGCCAGATCAAGAAGGACCTGGGCATCTCCGTCTCCGTCCCCGACGAGACCGCTTCGGGCGTCACGGACGCCATCGTGGACTGGCTGCTGGTGCACGGACGGCAGGGCAGCCAGGAGAGCCTGTTCGAACTGCCCGGCCGCCAGGAGTCGTTCGACCGTATCGACCGCGAGTGGTCCTCGGCGGCCGAGCGGGAGAAGACGTCCCGCTCCAAGTACGCCCAGCGTGCCATCCACCCGGAGGAGGTGGCCCGCGAGGTCGCCGCCGTGCGGGCGGCGCTCGGCGGCGCTGAGGAGGTTCGCGAGTTCGCCCTGGAGGCGCTGCGCGACCTGGACGCCCTGGTCCGCGACCCGCGAGACGATTCCGGCGACTTCACCGCCCAGGTCGGCGGCACCCCGGCCGGGCTGCGCGACGCGCTCGCCGCCACCCTCGGCAACCGGCTCGTCGAGGAGGACCGGCAGATCCCGTTCCGCACCACTGCGGCGATCGGCCGCGGCGAGGCCGCCCTGGTCCGCACCGACCCGGTGATCGGGGCCGTCGCCTCGTACGTCCTGGACTCGGCGCTGGACACCAAGGCGCCCGGCCCGCGCCCGGCCCGCCGCTGCGGCGTGGTCACCACGGACGCGGTCACCACGCTCACCACACTGCTGCTGGTCCGCTACCGCTTCCACCTCACCCTGCCGTCCCGTACCGGCGAACGGCAGGTGGTGGCCGAGGACGCCCGCCTGCTCGCCTACGAGGGCCTGCCGCAGCGTGCGCGCTGGCTGGACGACGACGCGGCCGCCGCGCTGCTCGCGGCCCGCGCCACGGCCAACACCCATGAGCAGACCGTCCGCAAGCGCGTCACCGGCGCGCTGAACGGCCTGCCGGAACTCTCCGCGCACCTCACCGAGTACGGCACCCTCCTGGCCGCCGAACTCGACGCCTCGCACCGCCGGGTGCGCAGGGCCAACGAGGAGATCGTCCGTGGCCTGAAGGTCGTCCCGCAGGAACCCGCCGACGTCCTCGGCGTGTACGTGTACGTGCCGCCCGCCGCCCCCGCCGCCTCTACCGTGTCCGGAGCCGAAGCCTGATGTCCGCCGCCGCCACCCGCACCGCCCTCGCCTTCACCGCCGTCACCACGGTCGGCGGTCTGCTCCCCGCCGACATGCTGCTGCGCATCGCCGAGGCGCGGAACCTGCCGGGCACCAGGTCCGCCGACTACGGCCTGCCCGCGTCCGTGCCCGTGCGCGACGAGGCCGAGCGCGCCTGGGAATACCTCAAGCCGCTCTGGCGTGACCTGCGCACCGCCCTGCCCTCCGACCCGGTGACGGGCGCGCCCGCCGCCGACCCGACCGGCCGGGCCGGCACCGACTGGCTCGCCCAGCTCTTCCGCAAGCTGGACTTCGGCGCGCTGACGGAGGTCGGCGCGGCGGGCATCGGGGCCGACTCGGACGCGGAGAAGCGCTTCCCGGTCTCCCACCGGCACGGCCCGGCCCTGGTCCACCTCATCCCCTGGAACCAGGAACTCGACAAGCGCCCGGCGGCCGGCCAGGTCCCGGCCCAGTCGATGCTCCAGGACTGCCTCAACCGCACGGAGGCCCACCTCTGGGCGGTCCTCACCAACGGCCGCCACGTGCGGCTGCTGCGCGACTCGTCGTCCTTCGCGACGGCCGCGTACGTCGACTTCGACCTCGAGGCCATCTTCGACGGCGAGCTGTTCAGCGAGTTCGTGCTCCTGTACTGCGTGCTGCACGCTTCGCGGTTCGCGGTGGCGGAGGGGTCTGCTCCTTCGGGCTGCTGGCTGGAGAAGTGGCGGGCGGAGGCCGTCACGTCGGGGGCACGGGCGCTGGACCAACTGCGGCTGGGCGTGCAGAACGCGCTGACCGTGCTCGGCACCGGGTTCCTGCGGCATCCGGACAACGGCCGCCTGCGGGAGGACGTCGACCCGAAGGCACTTCGGGACGCGCTGCTGCGGCTCGTCTACCGGCTGCTGTTCGTCTTCGTCGCCGAGGACCGCGACGCCCTGCTCGACCCGGCGGCCGGCGAACGGCAGCGGGAGGCGTACGGGCGGTACTTCTCCTCGGCCCGGTTGCGTGAACGGGCCCGTCGGCGTCAGGGCACGGCCCACGGCGACCAGTACGAGGCGCTGCGCATCGTCCTCGACGCGCTGGGAACGGAGGGGGGCCGACCGGAGCTGGGCCTGCCGGGTCTCGGCGGTCTGTTCTCCCACACGGACACCGACGCGCCGCTGGGCGGCATGAAGCTGTCCAACGAGTCGCTGCTCGCCGCCGTACGGCATCTCGCGCAGGTGCGTGATCCGGGCGCCCGGCGCTGGCGCTCCGTCGACTACCGCCACCTGGACGCGGAGGAACTGGGCTCGGTCTACGAGTCGCTGCTGGAGCTGGAGCCCAAGCACTCGGCGACGGACCGTTCCTTCGAGCTGATCGAGGTGGCGGGCAACAGCCGTAAGACGACGGGTAGTTACTACACCCCGTCCTCGCTCATCGAGTGCCTGCTGGACACGACGCTCGACCCGGTCATAGACGACGCCGTCAAGCGAGGCGAGCAGCGCGCCACCGAGGCCAGCCGGCCGGACCCGGCCGACGACATCATCGACGAGCTGCTCTCCCTGACGGTCTGCGACCCCGCCTGCGGCTCCGGGCACTTCCTGGTCGCCTCGGCCCGTCGCATCGCCAAGCGGGTGGCGTCGGTGCGCGAGCGCAACCCGGAGCCGACGGTCGACGCGGTGCGCCACGCTCTGCACGAGGTGGTCGCGCGCTGCATCTACGGCGTCGACCTCAACCTCATGGCCGTGGAGCTGGCGAAGGTCTCGCTGTGGCTGGAGGCCCTGAAGCCGGGCAAGCCGCTCGGCTTCCTCGACGCCCACGTCAAGCACGGCAACGGCCTGATCGGCGCGACACCGAAGCTGCTGGCGGAGGGCGTCCCGGACGACGCGTTCAAGCCGATCGAGGGCGACGACAAGAAGTACGCGGCCGGGCTCGTCAAGCGGAACAAGACCCAGCGCGGCGGCCAGGACGAGCTCCTGTTCGACACGGACGTCCTGCCCGGCAACGACGCGTACGCCGCCGAGATCGCCCGCATCACCGCCGCCCAGGCCGACTCCCTGGAGCAGGTGCGGGCGCAGGAGTCCGCGTACCGCGCACATCGGGAGTCGGCGTCGTACGTCCACGACCTCCACGCCGCCGACGCCTGGTGCGCCGCGTTCGTCTGGCCCAAGCGGGAGGGCGCGCCCGAGGCCCCGACCGACCAGGTGTTCCGCGCGCTGCGCGGTCGCGACCAGTCCGCCGTTCCAGATGCCACGCACGCCGAGATCCTGCGACTGCGTGACCAATACCGGTTCTTCCACTGGCATTTGGAATTCCCAGAGGTATTCTCTGTCCCAGCGATGAACGCTGGCATCACAGGCGCACTGCCGAACACAGGCTGGGTTGACGGATTTGACGCGGTGGTGGGAAACCCACCATGGGAACGAATCGACTTCGACGACCAGGAGTTTTTTTCAGCAATTGACCCGTCCACCCTCGGCGGGACAACCGCAGCCCGAAAGAAGAGAATTCGAGAACGCATCTCGAGCGGTGCACCATGGTCACAGAAATATAATTTCGAGGTTCGCACAAAGGCTGAACTCAGCGCCTACTTCACTCGTTGCCACCAGTTTCCGCTAACCGCCCGAGGACGCCTGAAAACCCAGGCGCTCTTCACTTCCCGGTCAATTCAAATCACCAAAATTGGGGGAAAATCTGGCCTTATCGTCACCACCAGCGTACTCACAGACGTACCCTTGAAAGATTTCTGGGAGTGGCTTCGCGATACCGGAACAATCCGACTGGCACTCGACTGCGAAAATTCTGGCAACCTATTCCCAGCAGTCCATCCCTCCACCAAATTTACCCTACTCTCATTGACTCACACCGAGAAGGCGAGCGCCTCGAACTCACTGACTATGGCGGTCTATTTGACGTCACAGGAAGAACTTCAAGACCCAAGCCGACGCTACTCACTCCCACTGTCCGCACTCGAGGAGCTAAATCCTCTAACTCGCCAACTACCGATTTGTCGGTCAAGGCGAGACTTTGACCTTCTACTGTCACTCACAAGACGCGCACGCCCAGGGATTCCCGTGACCCCCTGGGTAGGATTCACCTCGGAGGGGTACTCCGATCTCTACAGAGAAACCTTCGAAGACTCCCACCTCCCTCTACACGAGGGAAAAATGATTCATCAATTCGACGCGCGGTTCGCCGACTACTCCACCGGGGAAGTTTCAGAGGTACTGACGACTCAAAAAAACACCCCAACCATTCCCCGGTATTGGATGCATTTGGAGACGGTGCGGGACTTCCTGAAACGAAAGGGAATCAGCAATCACTGGATTCTTTCTGTACGTGATTACGTTCGAGCAGTCGATTCTCGCACGGCCATCGCTGCAGTGGTCCCAGAATCGGGGCTAATCCAGCCACTTAACGGCTTCTCCGTCCCAGGTGGCGCTATCGAACATGCATGGGCACTGGCAGTCGTCAATTCCTTCACCTATGACTTCATGGCGAAACAAAAAACACCAGGACAACACTTCAACGTAACGATCATGAAGCAGATTCCGGTTATTTGGAAGCCAGAGCATGTCAGGTTTGTAATCCCCCGCGTACTCGAACTCTCCTACACCACTCCAGACCTGAGGCAGTTCGCCCGAGACCTCGACGACCGAGGCGCCCCATTCCTCTGGAATTCATCAAGGAGAAATACAATCCGCGCAGAGCTGGATGCCTATTTCTTCCATCTGCACGAAGTAGGCCTCGGGGATATTGAATACATTCTCGATTCTTTCAGAGTTGTCCGCGACAACGACGTGAAGGCACACGGTGAGTACCGCACCAAGAACCTGATCCTCGCCGAGTACGACCGGATGGCCGCCGCCGGCCTCACCCTTGAGAATCCGCTCACCGAGGGCGAGTCCGGCACCTACCGCTCCACCCTCACCCCGCCCCCCGGCCAGGGCCCCCGCCACGACTGATCCGGCCCAGGGGTGACCGCATCTGCGGCCACCCCTGGGTTGCCCATCAACCTCCAAGGAACAACGCGCGTGGTACGTCGAAGCCAGAGCAGCAACCCCCGTTCGGCCGTCGTCCTGACCTCGGGTACGGACTGGCGTGAACGCACCGCCAGTCAGCAGCGTTCGAGTGGTGGCGACTTCCCCTTGCCCAAGAAGCAGGAAGGGAAGGCTCAGGCCCTCCAGCGCACAATCAAGGTCCTGCGGTTGGCCATCGAGACCAAGCACCGGCCCGAGGCGCGTTACCTCTTCAGTCGGGCTCGGGCCCTCGTCGAAGCTCTTCCGGCTTCACAGACCGTGCAGGAGCGTCAGCAGCTCTCCGAACTCCGGAAGAAGTTCGGCAAGGCACTTCCCCAGAGCGCCAAGAAGCCCAAGCCGCAGCCCGTCTCGAAGTCGAAGGTGGCTCCGAAGCCCAAGCCTCAGCCTGTACCGAAGCCTGCCCCTGCCCCAGAGCCCAAGCGAGGGTCCCGCAAGTCCCGGCGGAGGGCGAAACGCAGTCCGTTCTACGACTTCAGGAAGCGCCACATCGACCGCGAGGCCCTCGGCTACGCCCCCGTCGGCAAGGCGTAAATCAAACGGCCAGGCCGCCCGCCCCGAAGGGGCCTGCGGGCCGCGGCCCGACACTGCTCCACCAAGGGGCGTGCAGGCGCGCGGCATCGCGCTGAACGCTTCCGAATCTCAATGACTGGCACTGTCCCCGACGCCCGGCCGCTCATAACACTGGGCCGCAAGAACCGCGCGTCCTCGCATCCTGGCAAGGAGAACTCATGGAGCCACGTGGCTACCGCATGGTCGTCTCGACTGAGCTCAATTACGTCGACACGTGCGCTGTCGCAGAGCGACAGTTGATGACATGGCTCCGTGACAAGGGATACGACCCTTCCGGGCTGGACGAGGGGCGGACCGAAGTCGCCTCCCACGCCACCCTCGACCGTGACTCCGAATCCGGACGGAAGGGCGCGTACAGCCGGTGGCGCATGCGCGAGACACCTTCCGCCGCCTCCGGGACTTGGCAGTCGACGCTCGTTGTTCGCTCCGGTCTGCCTCAGGACGAGGGCCGCACCTGGGTACAGATCGACATCGAGCACCAGCCCGCGCGTGAGGATGAGTTCCCCACCCCGGCCAACACCCCGAAGATCGTCCGCCTCCTCCTCGACTCGCTGGAGGCTCGGGACGGCGAGGCCGACGTCGCCGCCGTGCCAACCTTCATCGAGACCGAGGATGTCGACGACCTGATCGAAGAACTGTGCGATACCAAACGCCGATTGCCCGTCGTCATCGCCACGGTGCCGTACGGAAAGAACCCCGACGAATGGTCGCGTTCGGTCGTGGAACCGCTCTTCCGCAATCTGCACGGCCTGGCCGTGCTGTACGTCCTCACCCCCGAGGCGCAGGCCACGTTCAACACCGCGATGGAATACCACCCCGTGTTCGGCGGCGGCGTCCGCACCTACGTGCCCGGACTCGACCCGGCCTGGAAGCCCGACGCGCAGCGGCATCCCGTGATGTCACGCCGGACCATCGAAGGCAACGTGCGTCGTGCCGCGTCCATACTGGCCGCGCTTCCGCAACGGATATCCTCGCGTCACACACTGCCCGCCGCGCTGCTCAGCGTCCCGCGTCACCGAGCGCGCCCTCGGCCGACCTCGGACGGAACGGACGTCCTCCAACTCCGTACGGACAACTCCGCCCTCACCGCGCTTCTGGACGAGGCAGAGCAGGCGGAGGTGCTGCGGGTCAACGAGATCAACGATCTGTACGCGGAGCTCGCGAAGGCCGAGCGGGGAAGCGACGAGCTTCGAGGCGAGAACGAGGAGTTGTACGACAAGGTCCAGGAGTCCCAGCGCCGGATACGTTTCCTGCGCGAACGACTCGAAGCCTTCGGCGACTTCACCTCTGCCCACGCTCCGACCGACGCCTCGGCGATCTCCTATCCGACGGCCTTCGCGGACCTCCTGGAGCGGCTGCACGAGCTGCCCTGCATCTCATTCACCGGGAACCGCAAGATCACACGGACTCTCGACAGCCAGTCTGTGGACAACTGGCTGAACGTAGCCTGGGACGGCCTGCTCGCTCTCAATCACTTCGCCGAAGCCTCGGCCAACGGCAGGGCCGGCGGTGACTTCCTGAACTGGTGCAAGTCCGACGAGTCCAGTGCGTTTCCCTTTCCGACGGCCAAGGTGGCCATGCGAGAGTCCGATACCGTCGCCAAAAACGGCAAACTGCGCAGCGAGCGCATGCTCCCCGTGCCGAGGACGCTCGACCCGAGCGGCCGGGCGTTCATGCAGGCGCACCTGAAGATCGGCGGAGGCAACACCATCGCCCCGCGGCTCCACTTCTACGAGGACGGCCCCCGGTCAGGCAAGGTCTACATCGGCTACCTGGGTCCGCATCTAAGGAACACTCTTACCTGAGCACGCGAGTCGCAACGGCACACCCACGGGCAGAGACGTACACACGTGTGCCGCCCGCTCTCCGGCTACCGGAAGCGAGCGGCACACCGGCGGCTCAACGCTACGACACGAACCGCACCAAGCGACTGGTCCTCGCCAAGTACGACCACATGGCCGCCGCCGGCCTCACCCTGGAGAACCCGCTCACCGAGGGCGAGTCCGGCACCTCCCGCTCCACCCTCACCCCGCCCCCGGCCAGGGCCCCGCCACGACTGACCCTGCTCTCGGCGTGGCCCCACCTGGTGGCCACCCTGAGGGCATCACCCACCGCTCAACCAAGGAACGAACGCCAGTGGTACGTGTAAACCAGAGCAGCAATCCCCGTTCGGTCGTCGTCCTGACCTCCGGTACGGACTGGGGCACCCGCGCCGCCGGGCAGCGGCGGAGCAGCGGGGCCGAATCCGAGATACCCCGGCGGCAGCCCGCGAAGATCAGGGCCTTGCAGCAAGCCATTAGGCTGGCGAATCTGTCCGTCGACAAGAAGAACTGGAGCTCAGCACGCTGGGCGCTCAGTCGGGCCCGCGCTCTCACCGACGCCCTTCCCGCGAACGTGGCCGCTCGAGAACGCGAAAGACTCTCAGCGGTCCGCAAGAGGTACGCGGCCCGCAACACACCGACCGCGAAAAACGCCAAGCAGGCGAAGGCGGCACCGGCCAAGCAGGCGGGCGGCAAGAAGCCCGCACCGAAGAAATCCACAGCAAAGAAGGCCACCCAGCAGCCGAAGCCCGCGCCTGTGCGTGACCTCGGTGACCGTTTCATCAACCGCGCGGCCCTCGGCTACAGCTCCACGGACGAAACCAAGCGCCCCCGAACACGCTGAGGGCGTGCCGCCCACTGCTCCAGCGAACGGCACGCCCTCACCTCGCTCAGCACTCCGATGCGAACCGCACGAACGACGCCCACTCGGCACGCGCGACCGCGAAGGCCGGGCGGGTCACGTCCTTGGAGTCACGCACGTGGATGCCCTCTTCGGCGATCGCGACCTCCACACAGCTGTCGCCCTCGCTGCCGCTGTAGCTGGACTTGAACCAGGCGAGTTCCGACGTTCCGCTGCTCATAGCTCTCCTCGCAGTCGCTCCAGCAGGTCCCGGGATTCTGTCGGGTTCAGGGCCTGCGACCGCAGTGTGTCATAGCGTTGGCAGAGCACAATCACCTCTTTCGCGTCGGAGATCAGCCGCCCGTTCTTCTGCCCCTCCGAGTACCCGAGCCGTCGCCCCTCCGAGGTCTCCAGGATCTGCAGGGGCCCATCCAGACACGCGTGCAACCGGGCCGCCACCGGCACCAGCTGAAACGTCACGTTCCGCGGGGCGGTGAGCTCAAGGACATGGTCCACCAGAGCGCGCATCGCCTCGGCGTCCCCGAACTCCCGGCGGAACACATGCTCCTCGACGATGAAGCTGAACGGCACCGTCGGCCGCTCCCTCATCGTCACCTGTCGTTCCATCCGCGCGGCGAGCTGCGCCTCCAGCTCCTCGTCCGTCCGCAGCGGGATCGTGCCGTCGAACACGGCTCGCGCGTACGCCTCCGACTGCAACAGCCCCGGCACCAGCCGGCATTCGTACGTGCACAGGCTCACCGCCTCCCGTTCCAGCCGCGCCCATCGCCGGAACCATGCCGCGAGCCCCGCCTCGCCCCGCGTCAGATGCCGTGCGGCCTTCCGTAGCGCGCCGGTGTTGCCGAGCGCTTCCTCCGCGCGTTCCACGAACGCCTCGTCCGGCATCCGGCGGCCCAACTCCACGGACTCCACGGTGTGTTTGGAGTACCGGACCCGGTCGCCGAAGTCGACCCGGCTGAGCCCCGCGTGTTCGCGCAGCGCCTGGACGAACGCGCCGAACGTGCGCAAGCTGTCGGACGGATGGGGCTCCCGCTCCCACTCCCCCGCCGGAGCCGCCCGAGTGCCGACGCCACCGGCCGCGTCCCCTTCGACGATGCCCATCCGCCGCCCCTTTCCACACCGCACCGCGGCAGCTCCGTACACCGTCCGCCTCACCTTTCAGCCTGACGGAGCATCACACGTACTGTCCACTCTGCGTGCCCGTACGCTGACTCCGCGTACGGGGCTGCGCATGCACACCCCCTCTCGCCCGACACCCGCTGCGGGGTCACGGAGAGCGAGGAAAACCACCAACGCCGACAGGCAGTCGCACATCCGTCGGGCCGCCGGCCAGGCGCCGACCACCCGGCTCCCCGGACGCCGCGGGCATCGAGTCGATGAACATTGCGCGACGCACGAGCAGCGCGGGTCGGTCGCGCCAACCGCGCCCCACTCGCCGGAACCACCCTGGCCAGGGGCGACCGGTCAACTTCGGCCCGCAGAACGGCGCGACAGGCCGAAGTCGCCGCGACCGAACGAACGCGCACCCTGGTTGACACGCGTAGACAGGCAACCCACAGTTGAACAGGTGCACGTCAAAACCGGGGGGTGAGATAGGCCGATGCGCACACGCGCCTTACGCTCCGTCATCTTCCGTTAGGGCACGCCGCCTTGCCCCTTACGGCGTTCCCGGAGAAGGCAAGGCAGGCAAGGGGTCACGACTGCCCACTGTCCGCCGGTGACTTCGCCGCACCCGGCGCCGACCCCCTGGCCGGTCCGCACCGCCTCCACCGGTCGCACCGAGGGCGTCCGCACCGACCCCCTCCCCCACGCAGACCGACACGGCGACCACGCACACGTCGCCCTGGAACCCTCTCCGGTTCTGCCACCGGCCCCGGACCAGTGGCGGCACCACCGCCGACGCCACCACCAGAAAGCCTCCGGCCGCGGGCCGACGCACCGTCGCACTCCTGGCTCCGCCGTCCGCCCGCCGGGCAGGTCACTCTCCTCCACGAAAGGAAAGTCGCCCATGTTCTCCAGGCTGTCCATAAGAATCGGCCTCACGGCCGTCGCTCTCACCGGCCTGTTCGCCGCCGTGCCGTCGGCGTCGGCGACCGGCCGTGCGCCGGCCGCGGCCGCTGCCGCCTCCGCCGAATCACCCTCCGCCGGCGTCACCACCAAGATGCCGAAGGGCGTCGCCGACCGTCTCGGCACCGGCCGCAAGGCCCTGGTGGACGCCCTCTCCACGGACGTCCTCTCCCGTTCCCACGACGCCAAGGGACTCGCACCGAAGGCCGCCGTCGCCAAGCTCGCCGCCGAGGGCCGCAAGGTCGTCATCGACGTACGCAGCGTCTCGGGCGACTGGGCCCGGGGGGTCGCCTACGTCGAGGCGTCGCGCGAGCAGCACGGCGAGCCGGAGGGCTGGCTCTACCTCGCCCACCGCGAGGACGGGCGGTGGGTGACCGGCCTCGAGGGCGACAACGAGTTCGCCGACCACGTGGCCCGGTCCCCGCTGGTCGGCACGGCGGAGCGGCGGAACATCACCGACTACGCCAAGCGCAAGGTGACGTCCCAGGAGCAGCCGTCGACGTACGGCACCACCGCGACCAACCTCAACGGGCTGCTGCTGCCGTGGATGCCGAACTACGTCATGACCCTCACCGGCGGCCCGCACTCCCACACCGGCGGGACCGGCTACTGGAGCTCGCTCGACTTCGCCGGCGGCAACGCCAGCGGACGCGTCCGTTCGTCGCGCGAGGGCACGGCGACCTCGATGTGCGGTTACGGCGGAGGCTGGACCCGGGTGATCCACCCCGGCGGCTTCTCCACGGACTACTACCACATGCACAACACGACCTACTACAACGGCACGTCGGTCGGCAGCAGCACCCTGCTCGGCACCATCGGCACCGACACCTGCGCCGGCGGGTCCGCGACCGGCGCCCACGTCCACTGGAGCCTGCGCACCTACGACGCCAACTACTCCGGCAGCTACACCTGGCTGAACGGCCGCACCATCGGCGGCTGGACGTGGTGGAACGGCTCCAGCCAGTACTCCGGCTGCGGCACTCGCCTCGGCTACACCGCCTGCCCCGGCACGGCGATCTACAACCGCACCAGCTGAGTCCTCCCCAACCCCGCACGAGCGGCCCGGCCGGGCACCACCCCGGCCGGGCCGCAACCCGCCCGGCTCGACCCGCCGGGGAAGATCTCGACCACGACGAGGGTGTGCCGCCCGCTGCTCCAGCAGGCGGCAGAGCCCGGGGACTCCCACGACCGGGTGATCACATCGTAAGAACCAGCGAAAGCTCTTGCCCCGCGCATATTTTCACAGCATTCCCAATGTCAGTCACGACACCCTGCACGGGTTCCTGCCGGGACGTCCGAAGCGCTGAACCGTGCGCTGGACCTCCTGGACCTCGGAATCCCGCCCGGTGTCACCACCGAGACCCCCCCGACGGACGCGTCCAGCGCTCCGAAGATGTTCACCCGGCAGATGGACTCCGTGCTGCGAGTGGTCCGCCCCGACGGACGCGATCCGTTCATCCTGCTGGTCGAGGCGCAGACCCGCATCGAGACGAAGAAGGAGACCTCATGGCCGTACTACGTCGCCTACTTGCGTGACCGGTACAGACTCGAGGTCGTCCTGCTGGTCCTGTGCGTGGACACGGCGACGGCGGCATGGGCGGCCCGGCCTCTGCGTACCGGCCTGGGACGTGCCACCCAGGTGACTGTGCCTCATGTGCTGGGTCCGTCCAACGTGCCGCGTATGAGCCGGATCCAGGATGCCTCGGCCGACCTGGACTTCGCCGCGTTCTGCCTGTGGATCCACAGCAACGACCCGGACATCGAAGGCATACTGACGGTGGTGGGCGAGGCACTGGCCCAGGACACGGACCGCGAAGCGCGGGACGATCTGGCGGGACTGATCGAGGACGGCTTGGGCAGCGAACACGCCCGGAAAATCTGGAGGAGCCTGATGGAAACCCTCTTCACCCCCAGGCGAGGCACCATCGTGGGCGATGCCCGCCTCGCAGGACAGGAAGAAGGACTCAAGGAGGGACTCGAGGAAGGTCGCGTGGCCGGAAAGGCCGAGCAACTGCTGCGCCTGATGGAGCGCCGAGGCTTCTCCATGACGGAAGAGACCCGACAGCGCGTCACCAGCTGCACCGACATGCCGCTCCTGGATCTCTGGTTCGACCGCGCCATCGACGCCACCACCCTCGACGAGATCTTCGCCGAACCCTCCACCACGGACCGCGTCCCCGACCCCGCCCAGAGCCCGGAGCACACCGCAGTCCCCGGTCAAGGGCCGAAGGCTCCCGACTCCTCGGCCAACTGACACCAAGGGCGCGCCCCCGGACGGCCGGTCAATACCGCACCGGCCAAAAGGCCGCCCCCCATGCAACGCCACATGTGCCGCGTCCGGTCGACGGCGCGCAGCGGCACCCGTCCGGGCCGTGAAGCAGCACGGGGACGTGCCGGCAATCGGCTGCAGAACCAGAGCGTTCAGGCCCGTCGGGGCGAGCCCGGTCGCGGTTCTCTCTCACTACGGTGAACCCGGCCGTCCCACAGGCAGGCCGCACTCCACTCCGGGGTGCGGCCCACCCGGTCCACGGCCCGGTCCACAACCCCTCGCGATCCTCGCTCCCGAACGCACGGACTTCGCTCCGCCTCCGTACGCTCACTCCGCGTACGAGGCGCGGCGGTCGCCCCCGCCCGCACCCGGCCGCCACGCTGGCGTCGTGAACCACGCAACGCCTCAAGTCGGCGCCCCCGTCGCCACCTTCACCCAGCTGCTGTCGTCCACGCGGCGCGGCGCCCGTCTCGCCCGGCTGCTCACGGTGACCGAGCTGCGCGCGCGGGGCGCTTCGCAGGAACTCACGGAGCGTGCCGAACTCGTCGTAGCGGAACTCGCGGCCAACGCCGTCCTGCACGGCCGCGTGCCCGGCCGCTGCTTCCGCCTCACGCTCCTCCTCGGCCCGTGCGCCGGCCGCCTCCGCGTGGAGGTCAGCGACGCCCGCGGAAACGTCCATCCGAAGCCTCACCCGGCGGACACCGAGCCCGATCCACTCGCCACCGGCGGACGCGGTCTGACCCTCGTCACCACCCTCGCCGACCACTGGGACTGCGTCCCCTACCCGCCCAGCGGCAAGACCGTCCGGGCGGTGCTGACGACACCGGCCGAGGAGTGACGGCGTCGGCCGAGGAGGGCCGCAGCTCGCGCGCCTACGCCTCCGCGGGCAGCGCGGGGAACACGACCACTGAGCCGTCCTTGTCGCGGGCGATCTCGATCGCGACATCCGTCGGGCGGCCGCCCACCGCGACGCCGTCGCCCAGCCCACGGATCTGGTACGCCGTACGCATCAGCCGGTCGACCTCACCGTTCGTCAGGACGGGACGCACACTCTTCGGGCGCGCCAGCTCCAACGCCGACAGGCGCAGCAGGACACCGGCAAGGCCCTTCTCCAGCTCGTCGAGGCGCTGCTCGTCACGCCGCAGCGTACGGGTGAAGTTCTCGAACAGGTTGTCGGGCTCGCTCTGGGCCCGCTCGACCGCCTGGAGGACGTTGACACGCCGCTTCAACGCGATGGCCAAGGCAGCCAATTCGAGGTGAGTGCGGAACGTGCCACCCTGTTCGTCCACACCGGGGAACGACTCGGTCAGCGTGCCGATCTCGACGGGCTCGCCGTCGGGAAGCTTGTCGAGCGTGCTCGTCCACCGGGCCAGGCGGATGTCGGCCTTGCTCAGCGCGGTGTCGATGGCGTGCACCGCCGAGTCGAGTCCCAGCGAGACACCGAGCCTGCCCTGGTCCAGCAGGATGGCCGTGGCCTTGTCGATGGCGGGACGGCAGCCGTTGAGCGCGCTGTGCTCGTCGTCGAGCTTGTCCGCCTGAAGCTGCTCCAGCAGTTCCGTGATGTGCTCGATGGCCTCCTGCCGCTTGGCGTCGGCGTGCGCGCTCACCCCGACCGCCACGGCCATGAGAACGAGCGGTGCGGCCACGGTGAGCACCGCACTGCCGGCGGCCGCCACGCCGGCAGTCGCACCAGCTCCGCCGACTGCGCCCGCCGTTGCCGTTTTACCGACCGGCACGTACGTCACCCCGGCGACGATCTTGCCCGTCACCGGGTTCACGACGGAGGCACGGGCACCACCGGCCACCGCCTTCGACGGCATCAGGCGGAGGGCGCCCTGCCCCAACTGCTTGGCGACCTTCGCCGGAACCACGATGCGGTACAGCCCTTCGCCGGAAGCCGTCGCCTTGGCCGCCGCCGCGGAACCGCGCGCCGACTGTGTGACCAGCTGCGACAGGTGCTGCGCCAGCGGACTCGCGGCGTCGAGCGAGATGCCCCGGCTGCGGTCGAGCTTCTCCGGCAGCGGATGCAACTCGAGTGTGGCGATCGGCCGGTCGGCCAACGCGGCCAGCACGCCGCGCAGTTCGGTCAGACGCTCAGCCGTCATCGGCCCGTCCCCGGCCACCGACGGCACCTGGACGTCACCTGTCGCCAGCGTCCACACCGGAACGGGCGTTGCCTTGCGGTAGTCAATCATCGTCTCCCCTAGTTTCCCATGACAGCGTACGGCTGACGCCCGACGAGCACGGTGGACTCTCGTCCTCCCGGATCGCAGCCTCGGACGTCATTCGCCGCACATCGCTACCCGCGCCGAACGCCGACTGCCGTCCAGGCGGTGACGCCGCCGAATCCGATGTGGTGCGGGCCCGTTCGATCCTGCACAGCGCGTCCCGAGAGCCCTGATCCACTGCCCCCCATGGCCCCCTCTCCGGGCTCAGTCGAGCAGCCGCTCCGCGCACTCCGGTACGCCGCGGATGTGGCGGCCGTCGGCGAGCATGGCGAGCAGGAGCCGGTGGGCCTCGGTGCAGTGGATCAGCCCGGACACGGCGGCTTCGCGCATGAGGGCGACGGTGTTCTTGACGGGAATGCCGCGCGTGGTCGCGTACTCACCGGCGTCGCGGTCGTCCGTGATCCAGACGGCCCCGGCGAACTCCCGTCGGGTCTGGATGAGGGCGAGGGTTTCGGCTTCGCCCAGGTGGCGCAGGGGTTCGCTCGCGGTGCCGCCGAAGACCGCCCGGCGCAGCCGGTCCGCGAGGGCGATCTCCGCGTCGGTGGACAGCTCGATCGGTTCGCCCAGCCAGCCGTCGGCGGGGAGTTGGGCGAGGCCGCGTACGTAGGCGGCGGAGCGGCGGGCCTCCTCCGCCACTGCTTCGGTCCAACGGCCGCAGCCGTCCAGCATCTTGCGGAGCAGATCGAGACGGCTCACGGTGCCGAAGTTGCAGAGGACCGTGTTGTCGGGAAAGAGGCTGACTCGGCCGGGGACGGGTTGAGGGCTCGTCATGGCTGGAATACCGGGTCGCCCTTCTCGTCCTCCGGCAGAGGGCGCCGGGGCGGTGCGGGTTCGAGTATGGCTCTCAGGTCGTCGACCGTGCGGTTCAGGTAGGCGGCCAGCGGGCGCAGCGTCGTCTCGCCGGCCTCGTAGGCGGCGTGCAGCAGTTCCATCGGGACGAGCGGCGGGCGGGCCGCCGCGGATTCGGCACGGTGCCGGTAGTGGTCGTCGAGCCGCCCCGCCAGTACGTGGCAGATCTCGGTGGTGAAGCCGCGGAACCGGTCACGGCGGGCGGTGTCGAGGAGTCCGAGCCGGTGAAGACGCGCGGCCAGGGCGCTCGGCGAGACCTTGAAAGTAACGACGAGTTCGCTGAGTTCGGCGTCGGTGGGGCTGTGCGGGTCGGTGACCGTGCGCTCCCAGGCAGCTCGTACTTCGGCTTCGGGCAGCAGGAAGTGGGCGGCGAAGACGTTGGCCCTCACCTCTGTGTAGTCCTTCTGCTTACCGGGTTCCGGTGCCATGTCGGCGCGGAGGTCCTGGGCGTCCTGGGCGAGGAGGTGTCCGACCTCGTGGGCCAGGGTGAAGCGGGCGCGGGTCCACTCCTGTGTGGTCGCGAGCAGGACGATGCGGAAGCCGTCGGACTGCCAAGTGGCGCCGGACAGGGCCGCCTGGGTGGGGAATTCGACGAGGGCCACATCAATTCCGCAGTGGTCGCCGAGAAGCCGGATGAGGGCAGCCAGGTCCATCCCCGCCGGGGACTCCGCCCCCAGTCGCCCGAGGTGCTGCGTGAGATCGGCTGCGAGCCGCTCCCCCTGATCGACGTACCGTTCGAGCTCGGTGCGCAGTTCGGGGAGGTGCGGGATCGGCCGCGGACGGCCGAGCAGGTCCAGAACGTCGTAGGCGTTCTGGAAACGGCAGGCGATCTCCTCGATCTCGGCCCATCTGACCCCTTCGGCCCCGGCCCCGGCGGGGCGGGCGGCGGAGCGGGGGCGCACCGGTTCGCGTCCACTGAGCAGCCAGTCCACGGTCGTGTCGAAGGCTTCCGCGATGCGGGCGAGATCGAGGGAGCTGAAACGGCGTACGCCGCTCAACGACTTGGAGAGCTTGTCCCGGGACAGGCCCACCCGTTCGGCGAACGCCGCCTGGGAGAGGGAGGCCGCGTCCATAACCTCGCGCACACGGTCGTTCACAGTCTCGCTCATATCCGCACCATAAAGCGGTGTTGCGAAAATCGCAACAGGCGAGCGAGGGCGGTCCGTGCTCAGAAGCGTGCGAGCATCCAACGTCGCTTCCCCTCTCACTTCCTCACCACCCGGCCGTCCAGCCCCTCCAGGTGGCGCGGCAGCCGGCTGCCCTGCCAGCCCAGCACCAGCCCTTCGCGGGCGCGGGTGATCATCACGTAGTAGGCCATGCGCAAGGCCGCCGCCGTGGGGTCCGTGTCGGCGTCGGTCTCGCAGTCGGGGATGACGACGGTGTCGAAGTCGAGGCCCTTGGCGCTGGCACGGTGGACGATGACCACGCCGGGACGGGCGAGGTCGAGGTCGCGGTAGCGGCCGGCGGAGGCCGCCGAGCTGTAGAGCTGGGGCTCCTGCGCGAGACCCGCCCGCTCCAGGCGCCGCATCAGGTCGGCCGCCGTGCGCAGGGAGCCGACGATGACGCCTGTACGGTGCTTCGGCTGCCGGGCCGCCATGGTGACGATGCCCTCGGCGATGTCCTGGCTGCCCGCGTAGTGGCGGAGGACGGGGAGCACGCCGCTGCGCAGCGGGATCTCGGGCTGTGGGCCGCCGGTGCGGAAGTGTTCGGCCAGGGAGGCGATCTCACGGGTGTTGCGGTGATTGCCGGCGATCTCCAGATGTCCCGTCGCACGGCCGAGGGCGTCGGCGATCTCGGTCAGGGTGGAGTTCGTCTCGGTGAGGCGCTGGCACTCGTCGGCGAACACGGTGACGGAGACGGCGGCCAGGCGGGCCATGCGGTAGAAGGCGGGCGGCAGGTCCTGGCCCTCGTCGACGACGAGGTGCGGTGTGGAGGGATCTCCGTCCCCGAAGGTCGCGGCGGCCTGGTGGATGAGGGCGGTCCAGTCGAACCAGCCGTCGTCGGTGACCGGCGCGTCACGGCCGAACCTGCGCAGAACCCAGCTGTGGACGGTGGACGCCACGGCCGGCGCGCCGGGGATCGTGAGCCCCTGGAGCATCCCGTGCAGGAGCTGGCGCAGGAGGTTGGAGCGGGACAGCAGCAGCGTGGGGCGTCCCGTGAGGGCGAGGTGGACGGCTCGGTGTGCGGCGAGCAGGCTCTTGCCGCTGCCGGGCGGGCCGCTGACGACGTGGTGGCCGGACAGCGGCAGAGAGTCCAGGCAGTCCCTCTGCGCCGGGGTGAGGTCGGGATGGAGAACGGGGGCGTTCGCGGTGGCCATGGGCGTCACTCCGGGGCGGTGGCGGCGGCCGCGTATTCGCGGCTCGCGGTGAGGACGTCGGTGAAGTAGCCGGGCACCCGGGCGGAGCCGACGACCAGAGCACGGTCGAGGAGGGTGTTGCCGGTCTGGCAGCTCGTCTCGGGCAGCAGGGTGCAGGCGTGGCAGGCGGCCCGGTTGAGGTTGCCGAAGCCCTGGCCGGTGTGTTCGGCGCACAGCGGGTCGGCCGAGCACCAGGCGGCCGCTTCCAGCATCCTGATGAGCGTCTCCGCGAACTGCGGTGCCTCGCCCTGCCGGACGAGGCCGCCGAGGGTGCCTTCCGCGTCGCCTGCGGCGGTGTAGATCAGCAGGCCGTGCTGGCCGTACTCGGGGCGCCCGTACACGCGCTCGCGGAGGCTGGCCGTCGTGTAGCCGGAGTCGAACGAGAGCTGACGGATGAGCAGGTGGGCGAGGGTGTGCAGGAGGAGGAAGCGTGCGGAGAGTTCGCTGCCGGCGGTCTCTGCGAGCTGTTCGCCGCGGAACGACGCGTCGAGGTCCGCACGGACGCCCTGGACGTGGGTTTGGACGCGGGGGTCGCTCTCCCAGGCGGTCAGGCGCTGCGCGTCGAGGGTGAGGACGATGCCCTCTCCGTACACCTCGGTCGCGGGCAGCCAGCGCAGACGACCGCCGGTGTCGGCGGGGACGAGGGTGCCGTGCGGCGAGTGACGGCGGAACCCGGTCAGAGCCCGTACTTCGCGGAGGCGGTCGGCGAGGACGACGCCGCCGACGTGTGTGTCGAGCGTGGCCCAGGGCTCCTCGGTCTCGCCGTCGAGGCCGAGGCCGCTGCGGCGGACCGCGAACTCCGCGGTGGGTTCGGGGAGCTGGACGGCGTCGAAGGCGTGCCACTCGTCGCGGCTCAGGTCCGGCGTGCCGGCTTCGGGCGCTTGGGCGAGTGGCGCGGTGGCGCCCGTGGCCTCTGCGAGCAGTTGGTCGATGAGGATGTCGGACGCTTCGGTGTCGGATTTGATCATGTTGCGGAAGAGGTCGGCCCGATCCGTGCCGAGAGCGTCGAGCAGGATCGGCCAGTACGGGTGGCCGAGGACGGTGTCCGCCGCGGTCTGCTCCGCCCGCGGGGGTTCGGCGGACTGTGGGATGTCGAGAGCCGAGTGGACGAGCGGGTAGTAGACGTTCCCGGCGGTGCGCTGCACGTTGTGGACCTGCTGACCGCAGGAGGTGTGCTCGCTCCACCGCTGCCACGGGTTGCGGCCGGAGCAGCGTCCGCTCTGGGGGCCGAGGATGTCGAGCAGGTCGCGCTCGGCACCGCAGGGCCGGCCGCCTGCCCCGGTCGCTCCGCAGCGCACCGAGAGCGCTTCGAGTCCGGAGGCGCGGTCGGCGACGCGGAAGCTGAGGCGGCGGGCCTTCCAGGCGTTGTCCGCCTCTGAACAGGCGGACCGATGTTCGGGTGCGAGGTGTGAGTGGGCCCAGTACCACCAGTCGACGTCGTCCAGATGCCCGTCGGGGCAGATGCGTACGAAGCGCATCGGGGTGAGGCGCGGCGCGGCGGCACACGAGGTGCAGACAGGCGGTTCGCCGGGCTTCTCGTGCTCGCGCAGGAAGCGCACCATGGTCCGGCACGCCCCGCAGAAGAGCCAGCCGGGAAAGCGGACATAGGGTACGCCCGGCCGGTCGGCCTTGTCATAGCGGTCGTTGAGGGTGTGGGGGGCGGCGAAGAAGCCCGTCACGCCGAGACGGGTGGCCAGCCGGTCCGAGACGACGGGAGTCTTGAGCTGCGGCCAGGACGCGATGCCGGCGGCGACAAAGGACTCGCCCTGGACGTCGAGGACGGCGCCCACTCCGAACGGCAGCACCGTCTGCGCCTGCCGCACCCTCAGTTTGCGCTTCACTTCCCTGCTCCCGTCACGGTGATCTGGCACTCCCGGTCGACGCTGCGCATCGAGTTGAGGGTCTCCCACAGGCCGTAGCGCTGCTCGAAGCCCTTGAGCAGGTTGTACTGGCCCTTGCCCTGGCTGCGGTAGTGGAGGTCCTTGCCCTCGGCCGCCGCCGTCGCGGACTGCCGGCACCAGTCGTCGAGGAGGTACCCGAGCTCCGCGCGGACATCGGCGCGTACCGCCTCGGCTCGTGCCCCCTTGGCGCCGCTCTCCGCGGTCGCGGCCCGTGCGGCGAGGACGTCGGCGATCCGCTCGGCGTCGTCCCGGTGGGCGGTGATGTGTCCTGCCTGGTTCTCGGCGGCGAGGCCGAGCCGGTGGCGTACGAGGACGACCAGCGCGGCGTGCAGGGCTCGGCGGCGTGCCGGCAGGGACCAGGGCGTGATGCTGGCGGGTTCGACGTAGCGGTAGAGCGCCCGATGGTAGTCCGGGAAGGTCTCGTAGTGGGACCGGTCGCGCGGGCGGGTGGCGTTGAAGTAGGTGACGACGAGTCCGGGCACCTGGTGGCGGCCGACGCGGCTGGTGGCCTGGATGTACTCGGCGGTGGTCTTGGGCTGCCCCTGCATGAGCATGTAGGCGAGGCGCTTCACGTCGACGCCGACGGACAGCATGTTGGTGCAGGGCAGGAACGAGACGGACCTGGGATCGGTCCACGGCTTTTCGAGTCGGTCGAGCAGGATGGGCTGCTCGGCGCGCTTCAGGTTGCTGGTCAGCTCCTGTACGACGCCGTCGCCGAGCAGTCGCACGCCCGCACCCTCGTCGAGGCCCCGGAGCTGGGCCGGGATGTCGTCGCCGGCGGCGGTCACGGTCCGGCCGAGCTCCCGCAGGCTGTGGTGGTAGGCGACAAGTGTCCAGTAGTCGTCGCGGTGTTCCTCGGGAAGCTGGTGGACACCCTGGAGCATCGCGGCCGTGGTGGCGACCGCGCCACGGCCCGCCGTGTGGCCCTGTGCCATCACGCCGAGGTAGAGACGGCCCGGGCGGCCTGTGTCGGGGACGGCGAAGAAACTGTCGCGGGCGTCGAGCCCGGACGGCGGGAAGAGCTGCACATCCTGGTGGTGCAGGGCCCGGACCTGTTCGGCAGAGCGTCGGATGGTGGCCGTGGCGGCGACGATCTTGGGCGGCCTGCCCTTCGCGTCGGTGCACAGTTCGAGGATGGCGGCTTCGTAGAGGCCGACGGTGGTGCCGAGCGGTCCGGTGAGCAGGTGCAGCTCGTCCTGGATGATCAGCGACGGGGGCGGGTTGGTGGTGCCGGCACCGAAGAGTCGGCCGGAGGACGGTTCCCAGGCGAGCCGGGCGAACTTGTCGACGGTGCCGAGGACGAAGGTCGGCGGCTCCTGGTAGAGGTGCTGGTCGACGACGGCGACTGGCAGGACGTCGTGGAAGAAGCACTCGTCACGGGTGCAGTAGAAGGCGAACTCGTCCTTCTCGGCGCGGATCCCGTAGTCCGATCGGACGCTGGACCGGCTCTGGGGGAGGATGCGGGTGCCGCACCACGGGCAGCGGTCGAGGATGAAGACGTCCTCGGGGTGCGTGGCCTCACGCTGCTCGTCAAAGGCTTCCTTGGCGGCGAGGAAGCTGTTCGGGGTGGTGGTGTCGCCCACCCACAGGCCGACGGTGATCGGCTCGCCGCCCAGACCGAGCGCGGGTTCCGTGCGGCGAAGGTGTTCCAGGGCGCAGATCGTGGTGGCGGCCCGCTGGAACTGCTGGGTGGTGAGCAGGCTGAGGGTGTAGCGGCTGAGGACGGTCGTTCCGTCGCCTTCGCCGCGGATGCGGCGCAGCGCGATGGTGAAGGCGGCGAGGAGCAGATACGCCTCGGTCTTTCCACCGCCGGTGGGAAACCAGATCAGGTCCGTGGTCTCGCGGTCGCGGTGGTCCGGGTCGGCGACGCCGTCGAGAGCGAGAAGGAAGTAGGCGAGCTGGAAGGGCCGCCAGGTGGCCGAGAGGTCCACGGGCGGCTCCATGGCCACGGGATCCGACCGGCGCCGTCGCTGACCGGCCTGGTCGGCGGCGGAGTGCCGCATCTGCAGCAGCATGGCTCGTTGGGCGATGCGGAACGCCGCGAGCACGTCGGGGCGGTTCGGGTCGCACAGGGTGCGCACGCCCGCCTCGATGCGGGTGACGGCCTGACGGACGCGTTCGAGGATGCGGTCGGCGGCTTCCCGTCCCCAGGCCGGTACCTCGACGGAGCGCCGGCCCACGTACCAGGCACGGTACGAAGCGGCGAACTCGGCCAGTTCCTCGCGGAGCTGGTCGCGGGACAGGGCCGGGTCGGCCAGGTGGGCGATCGTGAGAGCGGGGGCGTCGAGCGGTCCTCCGGCACGGACGGCCGGTACCTCGGCGTGGGGCATGGCTTCACAGGCGAGCAGGGCGACGGCATCATCCTCTCCGCGGTCTTCACGGACAGCGCAGCCGTGGCCGACGGCGTGGGTGACAACGTGCCGGTACTGCAGGCGCAGTTCGCGTTCCTCCGGGTCGCGACTGGCGAGCCGGACGCTGGGGTAGGGCAGCACGGCACCGTCGGCGGGTCGGACGGTGAGATCGCACTGGAACAGCATGTCGTCCCAGCTCGGAGCCTTGCCGTCGGAGCCGTCGTGGCGCTTTGCGTTGACCAGGGCCACGGTGACGAGCGTGCCGGCGCCGTAGGAGCGGCGGGTCACCCGGATCTTCGCGCGGCCGTCGAGGACGGGGACGCTTTCCCCGTCCGGGCCGATCCGGTGTCTCTCGGGCTCGAGGGGGACGCGCTGCCAGCGGCGCCCGCGGCCGGGATGGTTCCGCTGTGTCTCGTAGCGAGCGGCAGCGCAGCTCACCTCGATGTGAGCGGCGTTCGTGTAGAAGCTGAGACCGAGCGAGGCGGGGAGCCAGCTGTTCGCCTCGGGCACCGGATCGGGGGCGGGGTCCACGTCGGGGGCGTCCGGCTCGGCGCCGGGTGCTTCGGGGTCCTCGGCCGAGAGGGCGAGCTGCCGCTGGAGGTCCGCCTGTTGGGGATAGAGCGTCCCCATGAGGTACTGCCGGTCCGGCGGCGCGTCGAGCACCTCGTCGTCGCCGCCGGCAGGACCGACGAGCTGGCGGGTGAGGTAGTCGACCAGCTCCTGGCGCGGGTCCATGGGCGGTTCCTTCGGATCAGGGGACGAATGGGCTGTGGGGCGCCTGGTGCGCGGGACCACCGCTCAGGGCCACGGAGGGACGAGTCCGCGCTCGATGAGCAGGCGCCGGAAGACCGGCTTGGCCTTGCTCTCGATCTGTCGAATGCGCTCCCGGGTGACCCCGAATGCGGCACCGAGCGCGTCAAGAGTGGACGGCTCGTCACCGTCGAGGCCGATACGCCGCACAAGAATGTGATATTCGCGTTCGGTGAAGGCGTTCAGGACATGCTCGACCTCCTCGAAGATCTCCTTGCGGATCACTACGGCATCGGGCCGGGGCAGTCGGCTCGGTCCGATGACCAGGTCACCGAAAGCGGTGTCGTCGCCGATGATCCGGTCCAAGGAATCGGTGGGCCGACTGATCCTGCGCACCTCTTCCACTTGGGCGAAAGTGAGACCGCTGACGAAGGCCACGTTGTCGACGCTCCTGGCACGGCCTTCACCGAGGAGCTTGCGCTCAGCCGCGGCGACCTTGCCGACCTTTTCGTGTACGTGCGCGGGAAGCCGGATGAGGGTGCCCTCGTCGGCGATGGCCCGGCTGACGGACTGCTTGATCCACCACGTCGCGTAGGTCGACAGCTTGAAGCCCTTCGTGGCGTCGAACTTGCGGACCGCGCGCATCAGTCCGATGGTGCCGTGCTGGACGATGTCCTCGATGTCCAGTCCGCGGCCCTGGTACCCCTGAGCGATCTTCCACACGAGCCGCACGTTGTGCAGGACGAGACACTCGTGAGCGCGCCGCTGCTCACTGCCATGAGCGAACGAGGCGACCTCCTCCTTCGGTATGTCACGACCCAGTGCGCCGACCCCACCGCGGAGCAGAACAGCGAGCCCGACTTCCTCCTCCGCCGTGAGCAACCTCTTACCCGGAGTACGCAGCCATCGAGTCTCGTCGAGCAAGGTCCGAGCCGCGTCGACGGCGGCCGAGAGGGCCTCCTCGTGGGCGGAGACGCCTGCGCCGCCACGCTTCCTTTTACGTACCTGCACGGCCGCGCCCGACGGCCCTGGCGGGCTCACTGCACCGAGCGGCCGCGGGCGAGTGATGGGAAAGTCGCCCGACAGCTCACGCGCTTCGGCGGGCCTGAGTCCGTGAAGCCGCACGACACCGTCATGCGCGAGCTTGCTGATCGAGCCGTCGGCCTCCGCGTAGCGGGCGAGCATCCGCCGGGCCTGGGCCAAGCGCCTCGCCGCCTCGGAGGGCATCAGCTCGGATTCCGGAGCGGCGGCCCGCCGGGCGCGACCGTCGCCAACCGCCGCGGCGGCGCCGGCCACAGGGCTGGCGGCAGGTCGCGAAGCTCCCACCCGGCGCTTGGCCTTCACGTGCAGACCGAGTGTTCCCAGCCCGTTCCGGAGGCGCCGTTGCTGCTCGTCGGTCGTGAGCCCGAGCCTGGCCGCTTCCAGATCGAAAGCCCGCCTACTGATAACGCCCGCAGGAGAGGCGGAGCGCTTCAGCCTCTCAATGACCGACGGCAACTCCGCTCCCATGGCATGACGTTCGGCCTCGACCGTTGGATCCCCACCCATTGCGCCTCCCACTCCGGCCACCAAGCGCCACTTCCGCCCGACGAATCGACCGGATGCATCACCACGGTAGGGTAGGTCCGTGTACATCGTCAACACGCTGACTGCTTGTGATCACTATCGACCGAGAATCCATTGACAGCGTCAACAGCTATGGTTGCGGGTACGCTTGCCACGGCCGAACCGGAAGGTCATCCAATGCCGCACCACGACCGTCTCCCCGGCACACCCGAGTTCCGCATCAAGCTTCCGAAGGACGGGGGCGAGGCATACGGGTACCTGCTCACCGAGTTCGGCGGCAACGGCACTCACAAGTTCGTCCTTCAGGAAGGTTCCCTGGTCGCCGCCGAAGCGTGGCCCGGGCTCGGCGACCACGCACGCCGCTTCCGTGCGGAGCTGCGCGACAGCAACGCACTCGCCGACGCCCCGACGAATCCCGACCGGCCGCAGGCACCGCCGCGGTTGGTGGCAACCCGGGACATCGAGTGCAACTCCTCCTCGGCCGCCGCCGCACTGGTGTACGGCTACGACGCCTCCGGCCCCGAGTCCTGGCGAACCGCCGAGGGCCACCCGCTGGGCGACTACCTGTCCACCGGCTGGCGCGCCCCGCGCAAGGCATGGCTGGTGCGGGGCTCCAACGTCTCGGGGCGCAATCTGGTGCGGCAGCTGTGGCTGGAGGAGGGGCTCGCCTCCCTCGCGGGGGCGCACCTGCCGCCCCTGGAGGAAAGCGACCCGACGAAGAGCATGCTGCGCCGCGTGGTCGAGGACGGGTACGAAGGCGCGGCCTCGTACAGCCAGAAGCGGGGCCTCGTCGACGAGTTGCACGCCTTCCTGACGCAGATGCGCGTCGGTGACACGGTGGCCACCATCGGCGACGGCCGGCTTCACATCGGCCGGATCACCGGGGAGGCCGTGCAGACCGCGTCCCCGGACGGCCTGTCCAATCTGCGGCGAACCGTCACCTGGCGACCCGGCAGCCACCCGTACGAGGAACTGCCGGAGGAGATCCAGCAGAAGCTGTCCGTGCAGCATGACGTCGTCGACCTGACCGGTGTCCTGGACGCTCTGGACGGGCTCGGCGGACCCTCCGGCCCGACAGCGGTCGGTGTCACCACGGGGCTGCCCGCCGAGCCGGCGGCTCAGCGGGAGTTGTCACTGCCGGACGTGAGCGAGGCCCTCGCGGCCGACCTGCTCGTGCACGACCGGACCTGGCTGGAGGAGATGCGCGAACTGCTCACGGACGAACGCCAGCTGGTTCTGTACGGTCCGCCGGGCACGGGCAAGACCTATCTGGCGATGAAGCTGGCCGAGCACTTCGGCGGTGGCCCCGAGCAGGTCAAGATCGTGCAGTTCCACCCGTCGTACTCCTACGAGGACTTCTTCGAGGGATTCCGGCCCGCGGAGGACGCCGAGACACGGGAGGTGGCGTTCCGGCTGACGGCAGGCCCGCTCCGGGAGCTCGCCGATCTCGCCTCCCGCGAGGGCAACCGGCACATCCCGCACTTCCTGATCATCGACGAGATCAACCGTGCCAACCTCGCGAAGGTCTTCGGCGAACTCTACTTCCTGCTGGAGTACCGGACGAAGTCCGTCCGTCTCACCTACTCCGGGGACGACTTCGCACTGCCTCCGAACCTCTTCGTGATCGGCACGATGAACACCGCCGACCGTTCGATCGCGCTCGTGGACGCGGCAATGCGGCGCCGCTTCGCGTTCGTGGAACTCTCACCGCGCACCGAGCCGACCGCCGGGCTGCTCGCCCGCTGGCTGGAGCGCGAAGGCCGGGACCTGGAGCCGGCCCGCCTCCTCGACGCTCTCAACGCCCGCATCGACGACCAGGACTTCGCCATCGGGCCCTCGTATCTGATGAAACCGGGTGTGTACCGCGACGGCGGCCTCGAGCGGACATGGCGCACGAAGATCCTCCCGCTGCTCGAGGAACACCACTACGGAGAAGGTCTCGACGTCGTCGCCCGCTACGGTCTGGGCGCGCTGCGCCGTGAGCAGCACCCGTGACCGTGACCGACGTGACGCTGCGCGAATTCGGGCCGGCAATCTCCGTCCCGCTGGGCGTCGAAGCCGGGCGGGCTCTGGCCAGCGCCGGAATCCTGCAGAGCGCGACCCCAGATCCCGGCCGGGAGGGCCACTGGCTGCTGCGGGCGGGCAGCCGGGTCGGCGCGGTGCGTACCCCTGGCGGCCCAGTTGTACGGATCATGCCCAAGACCCCCGTGAGCCGGCTGTTCTTCCTCCTCGGCTTCAGCCTCGACCCGGCACGCGCCTGGCGCGAGCGCCGGGAGGGAACCGTCGACACCGGCACGTACGACGACATCGTCCCCGCCCTCGCGCACGCCGTGGAACGGCAGATCGACGCGGCTCTGCGGCACGGTGTCCTCCAGGGCTACCGGGAAGTGGAGGAGTCCGGGCTGGTCGTGCGCGGGCGGCTGCGCCAGGCCGAGCAGATCCGGCGCCACTTCGGCCGTACGCCGCCCGTGGAGATCGCCTACGACGCGTACACCGCCGACACCGCCGAGAACCGCATCCTGCGCGCCGCCGTCGAGCGGCTGCTGCGGCTGCCGGGACTCCCCGGCCCGGTCCGGCGCCGCCTCACCCATCAGCGCGTACGCCTCGCCGACGCCCGGCCGTTGATACGGGGACAGCAACTGCCGCGCTGGCTGCCGTCCCGCCTGAACTCCCGCTACCGGCCCGCGCTGCGGCTCGCCGAGGCCGTCCTGCGTGGCACTTCCCCGGAGCACCGGCCGGCCGGCACCGACCCGCTCAGCGTGGACGGCTTCCTGCTCGACATGAACAAGCTGTTCGAGGACTTCGTCACGGGCGCTCTCCGCGAGGCGCTTCAGGAGCACGGCCTGACCGGGCGCCTCCAGGACTCCCACCATTTCGACGCCGCGGGCCTGGTGCGGATACGCCCGGATTTCGTCGTACGCACCGGCGACGGCCGCACTCCGCTCGCCGTCGTCGACGCCAAGTACAAGGTGGAGAAGGCCGACGGACAGCACAACGCCGACCTGTACCAGGCCCTCGCCTACGCGACGGTCCTCGGCCTGCGCGAGGCTCACCTCGTGTACGCGGCGGGACGACAGCCGTCGCGCTTCCACGAGGTACGCGGAACGGCGGCCGGGCAGGACGGGCGCGGAGTGTGCCTGCACCAGCACACTCTCGACCTCTCCGGGGAACCGGCAGAGATCCTTACGTCCCTTCGGGAGATCGCCGGAAGGCTGGCCGGGGCGACACCACCCCCGCGGCCTTGAGACACCGTCAAGCAGGAAGAAAGGGACCTCATGCCCCGACTCGCCTTCGCCCAGAGCTTCTGGGACGGCTACGACACGTTGGAAAAGCCGGTGCGAGCCGGGGTACGCAAGGCCATGGGGAAGTTTCAGGCCTTGAGTGCCGCTGAGCTCAACGCGGACAAGGGCCTGCATCTGGAGTCCGTCGGGAATGCCCGGGACCCGCGGATGCGCACCATTCGCATCACCGACTTCTGGCGCGGCATCGTCCTCGCTCCCGACGACGGCAGTGATGTGTTCCTGCTGGTCAACGTGCTGCCGCATGACGATGCCTACACCTGGGCGGCGAAGCGCCTGTACAGCGCCAACTCCGCGACCAGGGGTCTTGAGGTGCGCGACGCTGTCGCTCTTGACGAGCTGACCCCGCTGTACGAGACGGCCGCACGCCACGCTCCCCGGCTACTGTTCGCGGACGTCTCCGACGGCACCATGAGCGATCTCGGCATCGACGACCAGGTACTGCGCGCCGCGCGCTCCCTGGTGGACAAGGCCCAGCTGGACGCGTTCGCCACACTTCTGCCGGAGGATCAGCTGGAGGTGCTGCAGTACCTCGCCGAGGGGTTCGCACCGGAAGACGTGTACCGGGATGTCGTCACTGTCCGCCGGCCCGCCGACGCACCCGCCGAGCCGGTCGAGGACCTGGCCACGGTGATCGCCAACACCTCCGCACGCATTCGCCTGGTCACCGGGCCGGAGGAACTGGAGGAGATGCTGGAGAAGCCGTTCGAGGCCTGGAGGGTATTCCTCCACCCGTCGCAGCGCCGCGTGGCCTACCGCACCTCGTACGGGGGCCCCGTCCAGGTCACCGGCGGACCCGGGACGGGCAAGACGGTCGCCGCGCTGCACCGGGTCAGGCATCTGCTCGACCGCGGTGGGGACGGCCGCATCCTGCTCACCACGTACACGAACGCGCTCGCCGACGGATTGCGCCAGATGCTCGGCCTTCTCCTCGACAAGGACGAGGAGCTGCTGGCGCGGGTGGATGTTACGACGGTCGACGCCTGCGCGAACGGCATCATACGCGCGCGTACCGGGGCCGTACCCAAACCCGTCGGGGACCGGGAGCAGCGTCAGTTGTGGGAGAAGACCGTCAAGCAGCTCGACCTGCCGTTCACCGCCCAGTTCATGGCCCAGGAGTACCGGCACGTCGTACTCGCCCAGGATCTCCGCGATCTCGACTCCTATCTCGCCGCGAGTCGACGCGGTCGCGGCACCGGCCTCGGCCCGGCGCGGCGTCGCCAGGTGTGGAGCGGTGTCGAACGGTTCGGACTGTTCTTGCGCGATCGAGGCGAGACCACTCACCTGGGAGTCTGCGCCCGCGCGGCGGAGCTGCTCTCCGGCCGACCGGCTCCGTATGCCCATGTTGTCATCGACGAGGCTCAGGACCTGCACCCCGCGCAGTGGCGTGTGCTGCGTGCAGCCGTCTCCCCGGGGCCCGACGACCTGTTCATCACCGGTGACCCGCACCAGCGGATCTACGACTCCCGGGTCTCGCTCGGCTCCCTCGGCATCGCCACGGCCGGCCGCAGTTTCCGTTTGCGCGTCAACTACCGCTCCACAGAGGAGATTCTGTCCTGGTCGGCGAGGCTCCTGGCACCCGTCACGGTCGACGCGCTCGAGGGCGAGGGCACGGACTCGCTGGCCGGGTACCGCTCCCTGCTTCACGGGCGCCGCCCTCAGGTGCGGGATTACGCGACCCGGCAGGAGGAGACCGCGGCCCTGGTGGAGCGGGTCCGGGCCCTGCTCGACGACGGCCTGGCACCGCACGAGATCGGCGTGTGCGCCCGCTTCAATCTCTCACTGGACGCGGCCGAGGAGAAGCTGAAGGCCGCCGGCGTACCGGTGCTCCGGGTCAAGGGGCAGGCGGCGCACGGGACCGAGGGGGTACGGCTGGCGACCATGCACGCGATGAAGGGGCTGGAGTTCCGGGCGGTGTCCGTACTCGGTGTCGGGGAGGGCGCCGTCCCGTTCGCCCGTGAGATCACCCCGCGCGAGGCGGACCCGCTGCAGCACGAAGCCGACCTGCTGAGGGAGCGCTGCCTTCTCTTCGTGGCCTGCACTCGCGCCCGCGAAGCCCTGAGCGTGACATGGAGCGGAGCTCCGAGTCCCTTCCTGCCGGATTCCGCGTGATCTGCCCCGCGACCCGGGGCGGTGCGCCACCCCGGGCGGTCCTCACTTCTCCGGCTTCAGGGCGCCCGTGGCGAGACCGTCGCGCGCGATCTCGGCGAGCTGGCGACTCAGCTCGTCGATCTTGCGCATTCGCTCCTCGAACTCGGACAGGGCCCGGAACGCGGAGCCGTAGCGACGCTGCTCGTCAATGCCCATACGGGGGATGCGTGAACCCCGGCCGTCGAGGCGAAAGGTTCCACTGGCGCTGGTGGACCGGCGGGCGTTGACGGGGCTGCGCAGAAAACCCTGCAAATAGTCCGTGTCGAGCTGCTCGCTGGCCGATACGGGGTCGGAGCCTTCGTAGGCGACGAGGCCGGCACGGGCGAGGTCAGCGACACTCGTGGTGGCGATGTCCAGTGAGCCCGGTCCGCCGCCTGGTGCGAGCTCGGGCAGGAGCCTGGCGAGTCGGCGGACCTCCGCCGCCAACTCCTCGCGCAGGGCTGCGTACTCACCAGAATAGTCGCGGTGCCGCGCCCGCAGATGACTGCCGGGCGTCAGGTCGACGGTGTCGTCGAGAAGTTCGATCAACGGCACGTCGGCGACCTGGTCGGGGCGTGGTTCCAGACTCCCGTCAGGGGTGTTGCCGGTCAGATCGACCATGCGTACGGTGCGGTTCGTCTCCGCGGTCGCCGTGGTCTCGGGGCGCTGCAGACACCACAGATGGACCGGCAGGGCGTGAGAGGTCGCTGTCCCGGGCGGCAGGGCGATCACTTGACGCACGATGCCTCGGCGTACGAGTTCCGCGCGGATACGACGGCCTGCCTTGCGGTAGGCGACCGAGGCCGGCATGACCATGAGGACCTGACCACCGGGCGCGGTGTGTGCGTAGGCGTGCTGCAGCCACGCGAGCTCCCCTTCGGCCTTGGAGGGGGTACCGAGCTCCCAGCGCGAGTCGAGCAGGAGTTCCTCTCGTCCCCACTCGGTCACGCCTGCCGGCGGATCGCAGACGACCAGATCAGCCCTGAGCTCGGGCCATTCATCCGCTCGCAGGGAGTCACCTGCCACGATGCGCACACCGGAGCGGCCCAGGAGGTCGGCGCGGAGCTGGGCGAAACGGGCGCTGTCTGCATCCACCTCCTGGCCCCGACAACGCATCCCGGTGTCGGAAGCGACGGACAGGAGGAGCACCCCGATCCCGCAAGCCGGATCGAAGACCGTGGCATCGGGCGGCAGTTCGGGAGCGAAGTGGGAGACGGCTCGCACCACTCGCTCAGAGGTCACCTGGTCCGATCCCGCACGCCTGGCGGAGTCCATGAATCGTTCGGTCAGCCCGTTGACGATGTCGATGGGCGTTTCCGTCCGGGCCAGCTTCTGTACACGGGCGGACACACTGTCCGGCAGCTCCGCTCCCTGTGCTCCGGCCAACATCCCCGCCGCCGCGGCCAGGCCGGCGACCAACTGTTCGCCATAGGCGGCCCGCATGTCCTGCCACAGCTCGACCTCGGGTGACACTTCCTGGCCTTTGCGCTGCTTGTCCAGCCATGCCTGGACCTCGGCGAGCGCGTACAGCGGACTGTTCGCGGCACCTGCCGCTTGCGCGGGGAAGTCGTCGTAGCGCCGACGCCAATTGGAGACAGCGGCCCGAGTGACACCGGCCAACCGAGCGATTTCGGAACCGGTGACAAGGGGGCCGACCGTTGAAGCGGCTTTGTCTGTCATAGCACCAGCGTACACGGAACACAATCGGGCAAAAATATAGAAGTGCGTTGACAGGATTAACGGCTTTGCCCCATTCCGCCCCCCGCTCCCACCATAGGCGCGCACCTTGCACAGCCCTGACGCCGCAGAGCAGGGAACTGGCCCATGAGCAATCGGCAAGAGCCGGGGGCGGGACTCTCCTGGAGGGGGAGGGGACGCCGATGTGCCGTGCTCTTGGACACCGAGGGTATGGAAGGCGGGACGCCCCAGTCCGGCGACGGAGGCAAGAGCGATCAGGCCTCTGCCTCACGGCCTCCCAACGGGCCCCCGCTGCAAGGGAGTAGCGCTCCCACCTGCGGAGAAGGAAACGGGAAACAGCACCGATCACCTTGTCCGTCCGAGGTGGGCTGCCGCAGTCTTCATGTGACGCCTCGCCTGGACGGGCGGTTCTGGAGGTTCCCGTGCCACAGCCGTCCACCGGGTTCGGCGAGGAGCTGAGGAAGCGTCGTCTGGACGCCGGCCTCAGCCTCACCGCACTGTCCGCCGCCGTGCACTACAGCAAGGCGCAGCTCAGCAAGGTCGAACGGGGCATCAAGGCGCCGAGCCGCGATCTCGTCCGACTGTGCGACGCCGCCCTCCGGGCCGACGGAGCACTTGTAGCCCTGACCACCGGACCCGATGCCGGCACGCCGCTCGCGGAGCCCCCCGACGGAATGGATGAGGAGGAGTGGACCATGCAGTTGTCACCCGGCGGCCCGAGTTGGTTCCAGCCCGTGGGCCGGCGGCAGGTCATGAGTGCCGGCGCCGCCTCGTTGATGGGACTGCGCACAGGCAGCCCCGGGCCGGTCGTCCCGGCAGCGGGTGCGGGCATGCTCGAGGCGTCCCGGTCCCTGTTCACGCAGTACCGGCGACTCGGACAGAGCGTCGAGCCGGGATTCCTGCTTCCCGGACTGATCGCCCAGACCCACACCCTGCGGGAGCTGTCCGCGCACGCCGACGACGACACCCGCCAGGATCTGCTGGCGCTCGGCTCCCGGTACGCCGAGTACGTGGGCTGGCTGATGCAGGAGACCGGTGACGAGAACGCGGCCCTGTGGTGGACCCAGCGCGCGGTGGATCTGGCGTCAGCCGGTGGCGACCGCGCACTGGGCGGCTACGCCCTGGTCCGCCGGGCGTTGATCACGATGTACCAGGACGACGCGGTGCAGACCGTCGCTCTGGCGCAGCGTGCCCAGAGCGGCACGCTGCCACCGCGGATCCGCGGACTGGCGGCCCAGCGTGAAGCTCAGGGGCATGCGCTGGCGGGAGACCGTGACTCCTGTCTGCGCGCTCTGGACCGCGCCCGAACGCTCCTTGCCCGCCAGGACGGCGGCATCGACACTCCTGTGATCGGCAGCATGCACCTGCCCGACTCGGTGGGCATGGTCACCGGCTGGTGCCTGGTCGACCTCGGCCGCCCGGGGGAGGCCGCCGAGGAACTGGACCGGCAGCTCGCACTCGTCTCCCACGACGCGGTTCGCACCCAGGTGCGGTACGGCGTGCGTCGGGCCCTGGCTCATGCGTCGAACGGCGAGATCGACCACGCCTGTTCCCTGGTGACACCGCTTCTCGACGGTGTGGTGGCGGTCCGGTCCGCGACCGTCACGATCGACCTCCGGCGCCTCGCGCGCCTTCTGGCCCGGCACTCGGATCGCGTTGCCGTGCGCCGGCTCGCTCCGCGACTCGGCACCTTGACGCGTCCTCCCCTTTCCTGAAGAGAGGCTTCGCCATGACCGACGTGTTCATCAACTACCGCACCGGAGACGGTGACAAGACCGCCGCCCTGATCGACCAGGAGCTGTCGCGCCGTTTCGGCAGCGGCCGGATCTTCCGCGCGTCGAAGTCCATCGCCCCGGGACGGGCATACCCGGATGAGCTGCGGACCGGTCTGCGGCGCAGCGCGGTTCTGCTGGCCGTCATCGGCCCGGACTGGACCAACTTCCGGGCACGGCTGCGGGACCCCGACGACTGGGTGCGCACGGAGATCCTTGAGGCATTCGCCCGTGAGCTCCCCGTCGTCCCCGTACTCGACGGCAGGAAGACCGACCGGCTGACGAAGGCCGACCTGCCCGAGGAACTCGCCCGGCTCGCGGACATCCAGTCGGTCCCGTTCAGCACGCAGGACGCCGCAGCGGGTCTCAAGCGACTCGGCGATGTGGTGGCCGACATGGTCCCGGGCCTGCGCGACCTGGACCGGGACGCCGCACCGTCGTCCGAGCCCGGCTCGGTGACGAACTCGATCGGGGACGTGAGCGGAACGGCCGTACAGAGCCGCGACTTCACCGGAGACGTCGGCGGCACGGTCGTCAAGGGTTCCACGGGACCGGTCCACACGGGTCAGGGTGACATTTATCAGAACTCCCGCCATGTGTCGGGCGGCCGGCACTTCTCCGGCGACGGAATGACGTACTTCGAGGGCGACCACCACGGCGACATCCGGCACCGCTTCGGTGACACCGGCGGGCACGAGGACGACGACCGGTGAGCGAACATGTCCGCACCACACAGGTCACCGGTGCGAACGGGCCGATGCACAACGGCACCGGTGACATGTACATCAACTTCGGCGCCGATCAGCAGGGCTCTGGCCGACCCTCCTCCCGGCGGGTCGCCGACGACCAGCTCTCATGGCTGCGGCGCGTGCTGGTGGCCCCGGCCGGCATGGGGAACGCCCGCTCCGAACTGGCCCGCACCGGCACGGTGATCCTGGACGGCCCACCTGGCAGCGGCCGGACGTCCACGGCCCGGGTACTCCTGCACGAGCATCACCGGGACTCGGAGGCCTTCCGGGAACTCCTGCCCGGCGAGGAGGGCGAACTGCCCCTCACACATCCCGAGCTGGTCGGAACCGGCGACCTGCTGCTGCTGGATCTGTCGGCCGCGGACACTGCCCGGTGGGACACGGCCCAGGCCGACATCTCCGCCCTCCGGAAGGCCGTGCACGACCAGCACGCCCACCTCGTGGTCGTCATGCCCCATGGCGGAGCCGTCGACTCCACCCTCCAGCAGAACCGGGTGGAGATCCAGCCGCCGTGTGGTGCGTGGGTTCTGCGGCGGCACCTTCGTATGCACGGTGTGCCGGCCGAGCAGTATCTCCGCCCCGACCCCACGGTCACGGAGTTCCTGAACAAGCCGCGACCGTTGAGGGAGATCGCGGACTTCGCCGACCTGGTCCGACGGGCCCGCGACGGCGCCGCACCGCGTGCGGCGTTCAGCGAGTGGTGCGCGGCAGCCGGAAAGGCGCGGGCCGACCGGAGCAAGGAGGTCGCCGCCCTCGTCGCGACGTCGAAAGAGAGCTCCCAGCGTGCACTGCTGATCACCGTCGCCATGCTCCACGGCGCTCACGCCGACGCCGTCCACCGCATCGCTCGGCTTCTGCTGAGCACCGTCGGTTCGCCGCCCGACGACAGGCCCCTGCTCGAGCGCGAAGATCTCGCCGAGCGTCTGGAGAAAATCACCGCGGGTACCGGACCCGACGGTCACGTGCGTTTCAAGGAGCTGGATCACGACTCCGCACTGCGCGCCCACGTCTGGGACCACATGCCCGAGCTGCGTCACCATCTGGACACGTGGACCGCGCGCAGCGTCGCGCTGAAGGCCCCGCACATCACCCAGGAACTGCGCGACGGCCTGGTGACGAATCTCGCCGGGGAGTACCTGCGGACCGGGAGGCCCGCCGGGCTGGTGTCACTGGCCGAGGACTGGGGTTCGAGAAACGGGAGCAGGGCCGTACTGGACGCCGCCGTCCGCGCTCTCACCTGCGGGCTCGAAGATCCGGCACACGCGAGCAACTTCCGCGGCTGGATCTACGACCGGTGCAGACACCACAAGCCGCTCACACCAGGGTTCGCCCATGTCCTGGTCCGGGTCTGTGCCGAGGTCATCGCAGCCGGGCATCCCGACCAGGCCATGCTGCGGCTCTACTACCTGGCACGCAGACAGGACGGTGCCACCGGCGCACTCGAAGCGCTGTGCGACCTGGTGGCCACGAGTCACCGACTGCGCCGCAGGCTGCTCCACCGTCTGGCAGGCTCCGAGCTCTCGCCGGCCGAGCTCGGCATCTTCCTGCGGGCCGGTGTCCCCGAGCCGCTGACCGGCCCGGGCGACAACAGGCGCGCTCTGGTGGACGAGAAGGGCGTGCAGTCCGCTTTGACCACCTGCTGGAGTGCCGTCCTCAACGGGCTGCCCAGACCGATGTGGCAACCGTACGCGGAACGCTGGATCCACCAGGTCGCCGTTGCCGGACACCAGGGCGGGCTGCTGCTCGACCTGCTCGTCGGCGCCGCCGATCTGTGCGAGGGCAGGCGCGGCGCGGCCTTCGCCGCGCTCTACGCGACCGCCCGTGACGCCGAGCGCACCACGCCCGGCGGATCCTCGAGCGCCACGCTCACCACCGACCTGCTGCTCCAGAAGATCTGCTCGGCCCAGAGCCGCAACCGGCCGACCGCACCGCCGCAGGCGGCATCACCCAGGGGGACCGAACCATGACCACCGGAAGCAAGACGACAACCGTCTTCCTCACCGTCCTGTGCGGCCTGGCACTGACCATTCTCGGTCTGACGCAGCAGTGGCCGTTGTGGGTGTGGCCGATCCTGGCAGTACTCCTCGTCACCGCTCCGGCACTGGCCTTCAAGGTCGCCGCCCTGCGCCGCGGTCCCGTGCCGGTCAGCTTCGAGGAACATCTCACGGCGGCTCCCGTCGAACGCACCGAACACCACGTCAGCCGTGTCGCGCTGCCCAGTCAATGGGCCGACTACGACTTCCTGATCTCCGCGACCGTGCGCTGGTACGCCCTGGACACCGCCGGCCATGGCCCCGTGCTGAACCCTGCGGGCCTCGCCGTCGAAGCCGTACTGAACCGTGCCCGGGCCATCACCGAGCACCGGGAGCCCGGTCGGGTCTCACTCGTCCGGCACGAACTGAGCGGTGCGCTCGGCTCGCTGCTTTCCGACAGCACGGGTCAGCTCCAGGCCATGGCGGAGGACGTGCAGCTCACCCTGCACGAGCACGACCAGGAGCGCCTGGACAGTCTCGCCGGGGTACGCAAAGACCAGGCGGTGTGGGAGCACCAGCGGAAGTACGAGCAGAGCAAGCGCAAGTACCTGGGCGAGGACGTGCTCAAGGACACCGGCAGCGCCGTGGTCTGGTGGCTCGCCAAGAACGACGAACAGGTGGGGAGGACCGTGGAGGACCTCGGCCTGCTCGCCCGTCTCACCTCCGCGGCCAACGACACCGACGTTCCCGAACGGCTTCGGGAACTCCTCCCTGGGCCTCGTGGGGAACAGGACGACCAACTGCCCTCGGACGGGCGGGCGGCAGACTTCCGGCGGACACCGACGGCCGCCGACCACCTCGCAGCCGCGCTGGGCGCCCTGGACCTCGAGGACGGGGGGACTCAACGGAGGTTCCTGGCCAAACAACTCGCCGACGTCATCAGGGACCAGGACCAGCACGAGACGGCTGACGACCTGCTGCGCCGGTTCGACCCGTCGGCGGCATCGAGCCCCGACGACGAAGAACCGCCGGCCGCCCGCGGCACTCGGACGCCCCCCGCGTTCTGACCCCATTCAAGGAGGAAGACGATGGACACCGAGCTTGCCGCTCTCGCCGCGTCGGGAGCGACGACGTTGGTCTCTCTCATGGTCACCGACGCCTGGGCCCAGGCACGTGAGCTCGTCGGACGGCTGTTCTCACGTACCGGTGATGGTGCTGCCGCGATCACCGCCCTTGAGGACGCACGCGCCGGACTGCTTGCCGCCGACACCGACCACCGCGGGCGAACTGCCCAGGAGATCACCGCCCTGTGGAACGCCCACATGCGGCAGCTGCTGCGGACAGGCTTCGCCACCGGCGAGGAACTGCACGAAGTGGTGACCTCACTGCAGCGGCTCGCGGCGGAGATCCCGACCGTTGCCGCCCCCGTGCACAACCACGTCACCGGTGGCGTACAGCACGGTCCCGTGATCCAGTCGGGGCGGATCACCGGCCTGACCTTCCATGTCAGTGGTCCGGGCTCCGCCGTGCAGAGCTGAGATGCTCGGGGCACCCGCCCGTACGGGGCCCGGGCACTGCTTGACGCACCGCTGACGAGCGGGCGCAGGTCCCCGGGCCGGGCCTCCGATCATCACATGACACGTGCCGCCTCCCCGTACCCGTACCCGTGCCGGCACGGGTACGGGGAGGCGGCACACACGCCACGGTGCGGGCGCCGCGCTACGTGTCCGCCGCGGTGCCCCGTCCCGATGACACGCGGTTCAGGCCACGAGGAGGCGCAGGCCGAGATCTGCCGCGTCCAGTTCGGCGAGGTCGCCGTTGCGTTCGGCCCACCGGCCGGAGTCGAGGTCGTGCCGGAGGCTTCGTACCGCACGCTGCTCGGCCTCCGGCCCGACCCTCGTCCACACCGACATCGCGCGGCGCACACGGCCCTCCAGATACGCCCCCGGACGGCGCCAGTACGCCTCGAACAATCCGTCGGCGCAGTCCCACGGGATGGGCACCGGCTCGGCGCGGGCGCCGATCGCGTCGGCCATCCCGCCGAGTGAGGGAAATTCTGCGAGGACTGCGGCGAACTCGGGGAGATAGTCGCGGGTGAGCCAGAACCGGTCCTGCCATCCGGGCTCGTCGGTGTCGAACGTCAGCACCACCACGCGGCGGGCCACTCGCCGCATCTCGCGCAACCCCGCTATCGGGTCCCCCCAGTGGTGGACGGTGGAGACGGCCATCGCGACGTCGAAGGAGCGGTCCGCGAACGGCAGCTTCTCCGCCGCGGCGGCCACGCACGGTGCCGAACCGGCAGGCCGCTGCCCCCGCATGACTGCCGACGGCTCCACCGCGATCACGTCTCGGTCGACAGGCTCGTAGGAGCCGGTTCCTGCCCCGACGTTCAGGACCGTACGCGCGTCTCCGAGCGCGCCCCAGATCTGCGCGGCGATCCGCGGATCGGTACGCCGTGTCGCGGTGTAGGCGCCGCCGATCGCGTCGTACAGCCGTGCGCCGAGCATTTCCAGCTGTTCCTCCGGTGTCACGTTCAATCCCCTCGCCCGAGCCTCGAGTTCCCTGTCGATGGCCGTCACCATGGCGTCGGCGCGATCACGCCGCTCCAGCAGAAGGCCGCGCAACTTACGCAGGTGCGCGACCGCGTCGGTGGACGGGTCGCCGACCAGTTCGGCGACGTCGCGCAGTCCGAAGCCGAGCCGCCGGTAGGCCAGCACCTCCCGCAGCCGCTCCACGTCGCCCGCCGAATAGGCCCGGTACCCGGCCGGAGTCCGCGCCGACGGCCGAACGAGCCCGATGTCGTCATAGTGATGCAGCGTGCGGACGCTCACCCCGGCCAGCTCGGCCACACGTCCCACGGTCCAGTGATCTTCCACGCCGCCGACTATGCAGCCTGACGCCGCGTGAGGGTCAACGCCGTAGTCGGCCCCGGAGGCGGGACACTCGCGCGCCACCGTCCTGCGGCCCGGGTCCTCGCCCGCCGTGGACGCCTCCCGGCCACCGGGCGGTGGCCGGGAGCGATCGCCGCCCCGGTAGGCGCAGGCCCCGTACTCCGTGGCACCGCAAGCCCCGTGGGGCGCCGCGAATCTCGCGGCGCCCCACCGTCGTCACCGTCCCGCTGTCTCTTACGCGGCCGCCTCCGACGCCGGCAGCGGCGCGTGCGTCACCCTGCGGCGGGCTCGTGCCAGGAGGCCGTGCTTGGGGGCGAGGCACCACGTGAGTGCGAAGATCCCGGTGAGGACCACCACGATGGATCCGCCGGCGGCCAGGTCGTACCCGTACGACACGTACAGGCCGCCCAGGGTTCCGGCACAGCCGATGCCGGACGCCAGCAGGGTCATCACGCCGAGCCGGTCGGTGAGCATCCGCGCCGTCGCGGCCGGGGTGATGAGCAGGGCGAGGACGAGGATGTTGCCGACCGCCTCCAGCGACATGACGATCGTCGTCGTCACCACGATGTAGAGGACCAGGTCGAGGCCGAAGACGGGCAGGCCCGCGGCGCGGGCCGTCTCGCGGTCCAGGGTCACGGCGATGAGTTCCTTGCGCAGCAGGAGCACCGCCGTGACGAGGACGGCGCCGAGTCCCGCGACGGTCCACACGTCCTCGGGTCCGACCGCGAGGACCTGGCCGAAGAGGAAGGAGGACAGGTCGGTCGTCCAGCTGTCGCGGGTCGACACGAGGACGATGCCGAGACCGAAGGCGAACGCGAAGAACACCCCGATGACGGTGTCCTCCTTCAGCCGCCGGTTCTGGGACACGAAGGCGATGAGGACCGCGGTGGTGATGCCCGCCGCGGCGCCTCCCAGCAGCAGGTTGCCCTCAAGGGCGTACGCGAGCGCCACTCCGGGGAACGCGGAGTGGGCCACGGCGTCGCCGATGAAGGCCATGCCGCGCAGGACGACGTAGACGCCGACGACCCCGCAGACGAGACCGACGACTGCGGCGACCGCGAAAGCCCGCTGCATGAAAGGCAGTTCCCAGGGGTCGAGCAGGAACTCGATCACGCCGCCGCCTCCTCGTCCGCCGTCCGCCGGGCCGCCGGCACGGCCGCACGGTCCAGGCCGAAGGCCCGGAGCATCCGGTCCGGATCCGACAGCAGTTCCGGTCCTCCCTCGGCGACCACCGTGCGATTGAGCAGGACGACGTGCGTGCAGGTACGGGCGGCGGCCGCCAGGTCGTGCGTGGTCATCAGCAGGGCCGTTCCGTCCTCGGCCAGCCGGCCGAACAGGTCGTTGAGAAGTTCCTGCGTGGGGACGTCGACGCCGGTGAAAGGCTCGTCGAGAAGCAGGATCCGGGGTTCCGCCGCCAGCGCACGGGCCACGAGGACGCGTTGGCGCTGACCGCCCGACAACTCGCCGATGGGCCGGTGCCGCAGTCCGGCGAGGCCGGTGAGCTCCAGGGCACGGTCCACGGCTGCGTGGTCGTCCGCTCCGGGCCCGCGCAGCCATCCGATGCGCCGGGTACGCCCGGACAGGACGGCTCCCGCGATGTCGACGGGAAAGTCCCAGGCGAACTCGTGCCGCTGAGGGACGTAGCCGATCAGCCGCCGGGTCTCGGAGACGGGCTGTCCGGTCACCAGGACGCGGCCGGCCGACAGCGGGGTCAGGCCGAGGACGGCACGCAGCAGGGTGGTCTTCCCGGCGCCGTTGGGGCCGATGAGCCCGACCAGTTGCCCGGAGTCGACGCGCAGGTGGGCGTCCTCGAGTGCGATGCGGCCGCCGAGGACGACGGTGACGCCCTCGGCCCGCAGGACGGGATCCACGTCGCTCACGACCGCGCTCCGTTCCGCTGTTCCCGGCGCCTGTTGAGCGCCACGAGGGAGGCACCGGCCGCGGCGAGCACCACCGCGCCTCCACCCATGAGCGCCACGTCTCCCGCGCCGGTGCTCGCCATGGAGCCCGAGGCGCCCTTGTTCTGGCCCGCACCGCTCCCCGTGCCCGGGGACTCACCGCCGTCGGCTCCGGCCCTGCCGTCCGTTCCCGACGACCCGCCCGAGCCGGACCCGCCGCCGACGGGGTCGACAGAGCCCGGATCCGTCTTGTCGCCGACCACGAACGTCAGGGTCTCCGTGTCGGTCGAGGCGGAGCCGCTCGCGAGGGTGCCGGTCATGGAGAGGGTCAGCCGGTGAACCCCTTCACCGCGGAACGCCCAACCGCCGTGCGCGTGTGTGTTGGCCGGTACGTCGATGAAGTCCGGCACGCCGTCCTTGCTGTTGAACAGGACGGTCGCACCCGAGAGCCCGTCGTAGGTGTACAGGGCGAAGCCGCCCGGTCCCTCCGCCTTGGTCAGGCCGAACTTCACTCCGCCCTTGAGCGCGCCCGACGCGGCATTGTCGGTGGACCAGCCGGGCCACAGCAGTCCCTCCTGCTGGACCTGGTCGAGCAGCCAGACCGGGGCTCCCGCCTTGCCGAGGAAGGCGAAGGCGTCCCCTGCCGGGATCTGCTTCTTCGCGGCGGGCTTGATGTGGAGCACCACCGAGGACGGCTCTCGCCAGGTGGTCTTCCCGGCGACCGTGCCGTCCTTGACCTGGATCTGCAGCTTCCCGTCGACGACCCGGGCCGCGATGTCGAGGTGGCCCTCGTCCAGCACCACCTTCTCCGTGGCGGCCTTCCCCGTAGCGGCCTCTTCTGTGGCGGCCTTCGCCGCGGCGGGTGTCCCGGCCGCCGCGAGTGTTCCGGTGCGTGCCTCGACGGCCTGCGCTCCCAGGGCCGGGACGCGACGGCCCAGCGGCCGTGGGTCCTCGGTCTCGACGGCGACGGGCGGCGCGGGCTCCTCCGACGACGGGGCCGGAGCCGGGGCCGGGGCCGGGGCCGGGGCCGGTGACGAGTCAACGGGCACGGCGACCGCGGCGCTCCCCACTCGTACCGTCAGCGTGGTCGTCCGTCGAACGACGTCCGTGTCCGGGGCCGCGTCCGTGTCGGTGTCCGTGTCCGGGTGGGACGACGGCGACGGCGACGGCGACGGCTCGGCGAGCGTGAGCCGGTACGTGCCGGGTTCGGTGAACGCCCAACGTGCGATCGGCGCAGCGGTTTCGGCGGTACGGCGCGGGATCGCGTAGCTGTCCTCCGAGAGCCCCTGGTCGAGCCCGCTGTGCGCCAGGAGTTCGGGAGTCTCCCCCGCCCGGTGGACGACGAGGTCACCGGGGCCTTCGACGCCCGTGAGGGTGAAGCCGCCGGTCCCGGCCGGCTCTTCGATCTGCCACACCCGCGCACCCGGGTCGCCGAGGAACGCGTACGAGGCGTCGGCCGGCACCGTCACCGAACGGGTGTCGTCGATGTCCAGCGTCGAACCGCTGGCTGATGCCCCGAGTGCCGCCGTCGCGGCTAGGGCGGGCCGGCCGGCGGCCGCGGCTCCCACCGCGGCCGGGGTCAGCGCCAATGCGGTGCCGAGGGCGCAGCCGAGCGCGATGCGGCCCGCCGTGATCTTCTTCCCTGCGCTGGTCATGAGGTCCTGCCTCCCTTTCCGCCCAGGCAGCGGGCGAGTTCGTCGGCGTTGTGACGCAGCATCCCGACGTAGTCGTGGACCTTGTCGTCGAAGGAGTCGCCGTAGATGGTGCAGATGCCGACGCCTTCGTCCTGTGCCACCCGGCGCAGGATGTCGGCGCGTGCGGCGAGGTTGGGTTCGAGGAAGACGGCCGGGACCTTCTTCTCGCGAATGGTGCGGCGCAGCTTCTCGACCTCGGCCGCGCTCGGCTCCTGGTTCGGTACGGGGACGACGAAGCCGGCGACCTCCATGCCGTAGGCCTTGGCGAGGTAGCCGAAGGCGTCGTGCGTGGTGATGAGTTTGCGGTTGGCGGCGGGGACGGTGGCGAGGGTGGCGGCGACGTCCTTGTGCAGGGCGGCAAGGGTGCTCAGGTACGCCTCGGTGTTCCGTTCGTAGACGGCTTTTCCTTCTGGGTCGGCCTTGGTGAGTTCGGCCTGGATGCGGCGGACGTACGCCTGGGCGTTGGAGACGTCGCCCCAGGCGTGCGGGTCCATGTCGCCGTGCACGTGCTTGCCGATGACGGCCTGCGGCAGGACCCAGATGTCCTCGCCTGCGGCTCCGAGGAAGCGGTACTGCGGTTCCCCGGGCACTTTCTGCCTGGCCCGGTCGGGCACGTTCAGGGCCACCTCGGCGCCGGGGGTGCGGACCCGTTCGCCGGTGGCCTTGTCGTCGGTCCGTACGTACACGGACTTCTGCTGGGCGTTGAGGGTGACGTCGGCGTGCCCGCCGTCCAGGGTCCTGCGGCCCTCGGCCGCCTTGTTGTGGGCGGCGCCGCCGACGGTGAACGTGACGCTGCCCTGCCCCGCGTCGGTGGTCGTGCCGTCCAGCGCCTCGATCCGGCCGCGCACGGTCAGCTCGTACGTACCCGGTTCGGTGAAGACCCAGTTGACGTGGGTGTGCGCCTCGGGCGGCAGGGTGAAGGAGTCCTTGGCGTCGAGCCCGTCGGCGGAGTTGATGTAACTGGTGGGGTTGCCGAGGGTGTCGGTGAGGTAGACGTGCAGGTCGCCCGGGCCGGTGAGCTTCACGGCGGAGGTGCGTACGTGCGCGCCCTCACCGGCGACTTCGCCCTCCACGGCCCAGCCCAGCCACAGCACGTCGAGCCCGAGGTCCTCCTCGAGTTTCATCACCGTGCCGCCGAACTGCTCGAGCTTGGCGGCGATCTCGATCTTGGGCGCGCCCTTGCGTGCGTTGTTGTGGATCATCTTGATGATCCCGGGCTCTTCCAGGAGCAGCCCGTTGGAGAAGACGAGGTCGGCCCGCGCGACCTTGGCGGTGTCGCCGGGGCTGGGCTCGTAGGAATGCGGGTCGCCGTGGTGCGGCACGATCGAGGTGGCGTCGACGCGCTCGCCGCCGACCTGGCGCACCAGGTCGGCGATGACGGCGGTGGTCGTCGAGACCGTCAGGGCGGCGTCGGACCCGCCGGGGCCGGTGCCCGAGCACCCGGCCAGCAGCAGGGCACCCGCCAGGGCGAGGGCCGTTCTTCGTGGTGCGGTGCGCACGACGGAAACTCCTTGGTCGGTACAGAGGACCGGCTCCGGGGGCGGGAAGGACGGTTGAGACGCCCCCGGAGCCGGTGGTCAGTGGGCGGCGGCGGCCGGGTCCTCGCGGCGGCGGCGTGCGGCGAGGCAGGCCACCACTCCGAGACAGGCCGCGGCTGACGCCAGGCCGATCGGCAGCAGGGCGGTGCTCCCGGTGGAAGCCAGCCTTCCTCCCGTCGACGCGGCGGCCGGACCGCCGTTCGAGGCACCGCCGTTCGAGGCACCGCCGCTTCCGGTGTCACCGGCGGATCCGGAGGTGTCCCCCTGGTCGCCGGTGGCGCCGGTGGCAGGCGTGGTGGACGAAGGCGAGGGAACGGGCGGGGAGACGGACGCGGTGGTGGTCGGTGACCCGCCGGGCGGGGTGGTCGAAGGGGCGGTGGGCTCGGTTCCCCGCCCCGGTTCCACCTTCGTCGGGTCGGTGCTTCCGACGGCCCAGGCGATGGTCGCGGTGTCGCTCACCTTGCTGCCGTCGGCGAGAGTGGCGGCCACCGTGAAGGTCGTGCGGTAGACGCCTTCCTCGGTGAACGCCCACGCGGAGTGGGAGTGGCTGCCGGCGGTGTGCTCGAACGCGTCGGGCAGCCCGTCCCCGCTGTTCACGAGAACGCTGCTGTCCAGCGAGTTGTCGTTGACGATCGCGAGCGTGCCGGGGCCCTGGAGCGAGTCGACCCGGAAGGTGACCCTGCCCTTCACCTGGGAGGCGGGGAAGGCCTCGGTGTTCCAGCCGGGCCACACCAGTCCACCGAGTTGGCTGGACGGGAGCCACCACACGGGGTCTCCGGGCCTGCCGAGGAAGTCGTACGCCTCGGTGATCCGGCGTTTGGCCGCGGGCTTGACATGGATGACGGCGTCATCGGGCTCGTGCCACCGCGGGTCCTGAGGGGTGCCTTCCTTGATCTGGAAGGCGAGCTTCCCGGGCTCCACCGGACGTGCGGCCAGGTCGATGTGTCCCTCGTCGATGACCCGTGCGGCCGGTGCCGGGACGGTCGGTGTCGCAGAGGTGGGGGTGGGAGCCGGGGCGGACGTGGACGGGGCACCGGTCGTGGGCGCCGGGGTGGAGCCGTCCCCGGGCCGTACCTGTGCCGGGTCGGTGGCGCCCACGGCGACGGCCAGAGTCTCGGTGTCGCTGACCGTCGTGCCGTCGGCGAGCGTCGCGCTCACCGTGAGAGTGAGCCGGTGGACGCCTTCGGCGGCGAAGCCCCACGTGGGCACGAGCCGGTCGGGCCCCTGCGGCAGCGCGAAGGAACGGAGGGCAGGGTCGTCGCTGTTGAGGTGCTGAACCGGCTCCTGGTCCGACCACTCCATCTCCTGGGTGAAGGTGTAGAGCGCGAACCGCCCCTCCCCCTGGGCACGGTCGAGCGTGACCTTCGCCGACCGCGCCCCGGTCAGGCCCGTCCAGCCGGGCGTCAGGGCGAAGACGTCCTGCGCGTGACGGCCGTTGAGGAACCACCCGTACAGTCCGTCGCCGAGGACGGGGTTGACCGGCGAGATGATCGATTCCTTCGCCTCCGGCACCACGTGCAGCACCACGTCCGAAGGTTCGCGCACCACGGCCTCGTCACCCGTGCGGTCGGAGATCCGCAGGTCGAGCCTGCCGTCGGCGAGTTGGGGCATGAAGTCGATGTCGCCCTGGGCGAGCACGACGGCACCGCTTCCGGCGTGGGCCGTTCCGCTGCTCGCGGCGACCAGACCGGCCGCAGCGGCCAGCAGCGAGGCGGCCAGGGCCGCGGCGGTCGCCGCGACCGCGCGCCGGCCGTGTGTCAGGACGCTCATGGCCCTGCCTTCCTTGCCAAGGCGGTGACCCGCCCGCGCCGCGGACACGGGCGGGTCACCGCGGTCGGTACACAGGTCAGTTGGCGACGGTGAAGGTGTACGTGGCGGTGGCCGACTTCGCGACGCCGTTCACGGTGCCGGTGACGGTGAAGTTCACCTTGTAGGTGCCGGCCTCCTCGAAGGCCCAGTTGGCGTGGTCGTGCCCGCCGATCGCGAAGGTCTTGTTCTTGTACGAGGTGGTGGTGCCGCTGTCGTAGTAGCGGTCCACGGTCGAGCCGTTGACCTTGTAGACGCTGAAGTCGTCGGTGGCGGCGCCGTTGCGGGTCACCGTGCCGAGCTTGTACTGCACGGCGTTGTTGGCGAACACGCCCGAGGCAAGGTGCTCGGTGGAGATGCCGGTGAACAGGATGTTCTTGGCGTTGGCGGTTGCCTCGTCCTGCGGCAGGACCCAGACCTGGGCGCCGGTGCCGAGGAAGCCGTACTGCGTACCGGTCGGACGCGCGGTCTTGGCAGCGGCCGGCACGGAGAACGCGACGTCGGCCGGGCTGTACTCGACGCCGTTGGCCTCGTCGTGCACGTGCAGCGCGAAGGCGGCGCCGTCCCACTCCGCGTCGAGGACGTCGACGTGACCGCTGGAGAGCGTGGTCGCGGCGAAGGCGGAGCTGTTGAGCCCTGCCACGGCGAACGCGGCGGCGGCGACGCCGGTGACGGTCATCAGACGCTTACGGGTATGCAAAGTAACCCCCTGGATCATGTCCATGCCTGTCATGGACATGATGACGATAATCATTTTCATTTAGCTGGCGCAAGTCCCACCTCGCGGCCCACGACCCATTCGAAGACCCGCACCGGGACAGATGTTGCAGATGGATTTCATTTCCATCTACTCTGTCGAGGCCCCGTCCTCGTCACGAGGAGACCGAAGGAGATGCCGTGAGTCGGGCCGGATCCGGGCCGCGGACACGACCCGGCGAGTGGAGACGTACGACCCGCCAACGCGAGGCCGTGCACGCCGCATTGACCCGCGCGCCGGACTTCGTCTCGGCCAAGACGCTGCACGCGTCGCTGGCGGCAACGGGGGTGACCACGGGACTGACCACCGTGTACCGCGCGCTCCAGGCACTCGAACGCGCCGACCAGGTCGACGTGGTCCGCGACGAGGCGGGTGAGCGCCTCTACCGCATGCGCTCCGCGGGCACGCACCGCCACTACCTGATGTGCCGCAGCTGCGGCCGCAGCCATCCCGTCGACACCGATGTCGTCGAACGCTGGCTCGCCGACGTGCCGGCGGCGACTGGCTTCAGCGACATCGACCACACGCTGGAGCTCACGGGCGTCTGCGCGGACTGCCGCCCGCCGACTGCGACCACGTACTGAAGAGGGGCGCCAGGCGTGGCCGCCCACACACTCGCCGCCCGTCCGACGCCGCGGACCGAACGACTTTGTCGTACACGCCGGGCAGGCGCGACGAGCGACCGACCGGGCGGGCGGGGTCAACAAGGGCCCGCAGCACGTAAGTCGGGCGAACAGGACCCCACCGGCCGGACCGGCCCCGGAGCCCCCGCGTGATGCGGCGAGCCCCGCGCAGACCAGCGCCACAGCCACGCCGGCGCGAGGCACACCCTTCCGACACCTCCCGCCGCCCGCCGGCCTCCTGCCGACAGCGATGCGCAGGGCCGGCGCGGACCCAACCGGGAAGCAGCCCCCACGGGGCCCCGGCTACCTGACACGGGATCACATGGGTCGAGCACCTGCGCCTCGCATCCGCGACACCGGCTGAGCCGGACGCGGGACCGCTTTCGCGGATCCGGGACCAGTTTCGCGGATCCGGAGCAGCGGCGCGGCGTCCACAGGAACGGGCCGCGTTCACTCCCCGCACTCGCGAAGGCGTGTCGGCACGACGCGCCCGGAACCGACGGGGTCCGGTGTCCCGGTCGGCCGGGTGGCTCCCTGCGCTCAGCGCGCACAGCCTGAGGGACGTCACGCGAAGACGGCCACGGGATCCCGACTTCGGATTGATCGACGGGCCGGTCGTCGGCGACGACGACGGCCCCGGACCTGATTGTCCGTCAATTCACGGCGCCCGCGCTGCACTCCGGACACGGGCGGGTGAAGCCGTCGTCGGGAGCCCAGCGGGCCGCCCTCATGCCGTGCATCCGACCCGTCGGCGGACCTCGGAAGGCATGGGCTTCCGCCGAAATCCCCCGGGCTCCGGACGAAACCGTACGGCTCGTGCGTGACGGCGGGCGGTGCGGCGGCGGTCAGGGCGCGGCGGCGGGCTGCTGTTCGGGCATCGCCACGATCTCGTCGCAGAGCCGGCGCAGCAGCGGGTCGTCGTGGCTGATCACCAGCAGCCCGAGGGAGCGCTCGGCCACGATCTCCATCACGGCGGCGAACAACTCCGCCTGCGTCAGCGTGTCGAACATCGCCGTCATCTCGTCGGCGATCAGGTACCGGGTCCGCGGGCCCAGCGCGCGCAGGAGGCAGAACCGCTGGAGCTCGCCGCCGGACAGCTCCCCCGGGCGCCTGCGGTACCACTCGGGGCGGATCCCCAGACGGTCGGCGAGCGCCGGATCGGGCTCGTAGGCCTCGGCGACCACGGACCGCATGATCCACCGCGGGTTGACCGCCTTCTCGGGGTGCTGCTGCACCAGTTGCACCGGGCGGGGCCCGGGCGCGCCGATCGGGTGTCCGTCGCAGAGGACGGTGCCCGCGGCGGGGACGGTGTGTCCGGCGAGGATCCTGGCCAGTGTGGACTTCCCTCGGCCGCTGTGGCCGGTCAGCCCGACCACCTGGCCGGGCTCGATGCGCAGATCGAGTCCGCTGAACAGCGGCCGGCGCCCGCCGGGAACGCGGTACTCCAGGCCGGTTCCGTCGAGGCTCATCGTGAGGTGCCTTTCCAGAAGTCGTGTTGGGGCAGGGCTCGCCAGAGACGGCGGGCGTACTCGTGCCGAATCGCTTCTCCGCTTCCGGTGAACGAGGCGGCCGATTCCACGGTGACCACACGGCCCGAGCGCATCACGGCGACCCGGTCGGCGATCGCGGCCGCGGACACCAAATCGTGGGTGATCAGCAGGACGCCGGCGCCCTTGTCGGCGAGGGACCGCAGATGCGAGAGGACTTCTTGGAGGGCTGCCGGATGCAGGCCGGGCGTGGGTTCGTCGGCGATCAGCAGCCGCATCGTCTCGGTGACGCTGGTGGTGAACAGGACGCGTCTGAGCATGCCGCCCGACAGCTCGTGGGGGTACTGCCGGGACACCGCCTCGTCGAGCTGGTACCGCGTGAACAGGTCCCGCTGGATCCGCGCGGCCCGTTCGCGCGGCAAAGTGAGGCGCACCTGCCGGCCGACGGGCATGAGCGGGTCGAGGTAGTTCACCGACTGCGGGATGAAGGAGATCTCACGGCCGCGCAGCCGCTGGAGGCGGCCCGGGGTGAGGGGTTCGCCCGCGTACTCGATGCGACCGCTCACGGTGGCCGCCGCCGGAAGGATTCCGACGACGGCGTGGGCCAGCAGACTCTTGCCGGAGCCGCTGGCGCCGATCACCGCGAGGATCTCCCCGGAGGCGACGCTCAGCGCGACGTCCTCGACGGCCGGGGTCGTGCGCGCGCGCAGTCCGAGCGGTCCGGTGTACTGGGTGAAGCCCACGGTGAGGTCGGTGAGGGAAAGCAGAGGTTCGGTCATGTCAGCCGCCCTGGCTCGGAGATGAGGTCAGTACCCGCAGCCGGTCGCCGAGCCGGGCGAAGGCGAAGACCACGAGGAGGAGGCAGGCGCCGGGGAAGACCGCCAGCCACCATGTTCCGCTGGAGATGTGCGGCATGCCTTCGTGCAGCAGGATCCCGATGGCCGGCGTCTGGGAGGAGAACCCGAAGCCCAGGAAGGTCAGGGCCGACTCGTGGAGCACCACGTGAGGGAACATGAGGACGAAACCGACCAGGGCCTGCGGAAGCACCTGCCCGAAGAGGTGCCGCCGGGCGATGAACCACGAGGAGTGCCCGAAGCCGCGGGAGGCGCGGACGTAGTCCGAGTGGCGAAGGTGCAGGACGTCGGCCCGGATGAGCCGGGCCAGGGACATCCAGTGGGTCAGCGCGACACCGAGCACGATGCCCTGGACGCCGCCGCCGGCGGAGAACGCCACCAGCACCATGAAGACCAGGTGCGGGACGCCGATGGACAGGTCGATCAGCCAGGAGATCACCGCGTCCACCCACCCGCCCAGAAGGGCGGCGGCGATCCCGAGCACGGTTGCCACGACGACGCTGAGCAGCGAGGTGGCGACCCCGATCACCAGGGAGAGCCGCAGGCCGGTGACGGTGCGGGTGAAGACGTCCCGGCCGAGCCAGTCGGTGCCGAAGAGGTGGTCGAGGCCCGGGGGTGCCAGGCGATCGGTGGCCCGCGGGCGCAGGGATGCCTCGTCGAGCAGTGCCGCGGTGACAATCACCAGCACGACGAGCGCTGCCACGGTGACGGCGGCGAGTGCGAGCGCGGAAATCGGGTTGCGCTGCCGGGGCGCGCGTTGCTGGGTCGGCGACAGGCGTTTCACAGGGAGTCCCGGGTACGTGGATCGATCATGGTGGTGACGATGTCGGCGACGAGGTTGCCGACGAAGACGAAGGCCGAGCTGATCAGCACGATGCCCAGGAGCATCGGCACGTCGCCGCCGAGGCCGGCGTCGATCAGCGTGGAGCCGAGGCCGGGGTAGGCGAAGACCTGCTCGGCCAGGACTGAGCCGCCGAAGAGCTCGCTGAAGTAGGCGAACTGGATGACGAGCGCCGGGATGATCGAGTTGCGCAGCCCGTGGTTGCGGAACAGGCGCCAGCCGTGTTCGCCGCGCGCCCGGGCGAAGGCGACGTAGTCGGAGTCGAGTACGTCCAGCATCCGCTCGCGGGTGTGCATCGCGATCGTGGCGACGCCCAGCGCCGACAGCGTGGCGGCCGGCAACACGAAGTGGTGGAGGCGGTCGGCCACCGTCACCTGCGCCTCGGGTACGCCGGGCGGGCCGGCCAGGCCGACCGGGAACCAGCCCAGGACGACGGCGAAGACGGTCAGCAGGATGATGGCGAGCCAGAAGGTCGGCGCCGACGCCAGGGTGTAGCTGTACCAGCGGATCAGGCGGTCGAGGAGGCGGCCGCGGTGCATGGCGGCGACGACCCCGAGGGTGTAGCCGAGGATTCCGGAGACGAGCCAGGCGACGCCCATGAGGGCGAGCGACATCATGAACCGGTCGGCGATGACGTCGAGGACCGGTGCCTGGTAGACCTTGGAGGTTCCCAGATCGCCCTGGAGGACGGCGCCCGCCCAGGCCAGGTACTGCTCGGCGAAGGAGCGGTCCAGCCCCCAGTACTCCCGCAGCCGGGCGATCTGCTCGTCGGTGGGGCTCGCCTCGGCGCCGATGTACGCGGCGACGGGGTCGACCGGGGAGTGGTACACCAGGGTGAACGCGAGGAGCGAGACACCGAACAGCAGGCCGACCAGGCGTGCCGCGCGTACGGCGACGACGCGGGCGAGGCGCCCGCCCCGGCGCGGCTTGCCGGTGCCGGGGTCGGGTGTGTGCCGTGCGGGTGCGCCGGCCGGGGGCGCGGTGTCGAGGGGGCGGGCCGGGGGCGCGGTGTCGAGGGGGCGGGCCGGGGGTGCGATGTCGGAGGTGCCGCTCACCGGTTCCAGCGCCAATCCGCGATGGTGTTGAACAGGGCCCACTCGTGGCCGTGCGCGTGCACGGGCTGCTTGCCGAGGTCGAGCCCGTCGGCGACGAAGTAGAGGTGGTCGATCCGCGCCAGCCACACCAGCGGCGCGTCTCCCTCGGCACCGGCGAAGCCGCCGGTGCCGTCCCATTGCGCCTTCTTCCACCAGGAGTTGGCCTCCTCCTGTGTGGTGGCGGCCAGGGCGCGCTTCATGGCCGCGTCGACGCGAGCGTTGGAGTAGTGCGGCATGTTGTTGTAGCCAATGTTGTGCTCGTCCGTGGCGTACATCTCGTACATCTGGTGCGGGTGGTGCCGGCCGCCGCCCCAGGTCACGGCGTTGGCCTTGCCGTCGGCGTAGATGCCGTCCCAGCTGCTGCCCTTGACCTTGATGTCGATACCCAGTGCGCGCGCCTGCTCGCTGACGACCAGGGCGAGGTCGCTGCGGAGGTTGTCGTCGGCCGGGTGGAGCAGGGTGAAGGAGGCGGGCCGGCCGTCCTTGTCCAGGACGCCGTCGCCGTTCCGGTCGGCCCAACCGGCCGCGGTCAGGAGCTCCTTCGCCCCCTTGACGTCGCCGTCCTTGAAGACGGTCTCGCCGTTGAACCACGGGAGGGTGTCCGCGAGCGAGTAGGCCGGGCGGCCGTGGCCCTGGAGGGCGACGTCGACGATCGCCTCCCGGTCCAGTCCGATGTTGAGGGCCTTGCGGATCGCCGGGTCGGCGGTCACGTCGTTGCCCACCGCGACGTCCTTGCCGTTGATCCTGCCCGACTTCCCCGACGGCTGGGTGGGCAGCGACAGGCCGCGCGAGTCGACGCTCTCGTAGCGCTTGAGGGACATCCCCGGCAGCTTCTGCCCGGCGAAGGTCGGCGGCACGTAGAGGACGTCGACCTTGCCGGCGCGCGCCGCGGCCAGGGCGGCGTCCTCGGCGAGGAAGAGGAAGGTCAGCTTGTCGAACTGGGGGGCGGTTCCGTACCAGTGCGGGTTCCGCTCCAGGATCAGCTGCTGGCCGTCCTGGTAGTCGGCGACCCGGTAGGGGCCGGAGCCGATCGGGTTGGCGGAGTAGTCCTTGCCGTAGTGCTTCCGGGGGAGGATCGGTATCTCGGTGAGCTGGCTCACGAACGTGGACCGGGGCGCGCTCAGGGTGAACTCGACCGTGTACTCGTCGACGGCCCGGATGCCGTTGACGAAGTCCAGGTCGAACCGGACTCCTTCCTTCTTGAGCAACTCGTAGGTGAACCGGACGTCGTGCGCGGTGACGGGCTCGCCGTTGGAGAACTCGGCGTCCTTCCGCAGGGGCAGATTCCAGACCAGGCCGTCCTCGGACACGGTGTGCCCCGTGGCCAGGTCGCCCTCGAACTCCAGCGCCGCGTTCACCTTCAGCAGGGAGCTGTGGATGGGCCGGATCTGCGCCGGGCGGGTCCCCCACCCCTTGACCGGGTCGAACTCGCCGCCCGATATGTCACCGACGGCCAGGGTCAGGGAGGTGCTTCCGGCTCGGCCGCTCGACCCCTGCGGGCCGCCGCCGGAGCCGCAGGCGGTCAGCGCGGTCATGGCCAGCGTCGTCACGAGCGCCGCGGCCGCCCAGGTGCTGCGGCGGGGGCGACGAGAAGGGCGGGCTGGGGTTGGGCGCGGGCGCACATTCGCTCCTACAGGAATGCAGCGGCCGGCCCGGGGCCGCCGCTGCGAGAGGGATGATCGTGGCCGAAACTGTACATGAAAACGATTGTCATCTTCCCGTTGGGTCCCTGACCGGCTCAGGCCCCCTCCCCCACACGGAGGGCGCCCTCTGCATCTGGCGGAAAACAGCGCCCGCGCTGCGCCCCGGCTCTCCGCGACGGACACCGGCGCGAACGGACATCTCCCTGGAGCCCTCTGGCAGCAGGGCCTTGGACGGGCCGACCTTCGCCCGTCGAGGGCCGGTGGTGGTCAGCGCAGGGTGAGCGGGGTCACGGAAGTCCATGTGCACGAACAGGGCAGGGTGGCCGTCGACGAATGTGCCGTCACGGACAGTCACCCCTGCGGCCTCGTACGAGCCCAGGCCCTGCACGGCGTCCAAACCCGCCTGGAACGCCGCGGGTTGCTGCCGGCCGAGCACCTTGCCGACGGCGGTTGCACCTCCCTGGTCCACAGGGAACCGGCCACCCGGGAACGCCAGTTCATGCTTACCGGGTCGGTGCCGGCGTCGCTCGGGTCAGGGGGTCAGGACGGTCTCGCCCGCCGGCTCTCCGGCGGCAGCCGGGGCGCGACCGCAGCATGGTCGGCACGCAGCCGCTCGGCCAGTTCTCCGCCCTCGACCCGGGCGACCGGCTCGGCGATCCGGGCGAACCGGCCGGCGGCGCGGGCGTGGACCGTGGCCAAGTCGGCCGGGCCCCCGGCCGCGGGCCCCGAAAACCCAAGTGTCACAGGCGTATCCAATGTCGGCGTGTCGGCCACCGGGGCATCGGCGGGCGGCTGGGCCGAACAAGGGTCCGTGGGTCCTACACACGACCTCAAGCGCTCCATCTCGGGGTTTCGGCATCGTCTCAAACACGTGTGTTCGATATCGCGGTCCACGTCGTTGACCTCGATGTCGTCGCGCAAGGCACACAGATCAAGATGGGGGACCGCAATTGAGCACAGCGGGCACACGCAAGTTCGAACAGGACGGCGACGCTTCTCCTCCGCCGCCGACGAAGATCCCGTGCACGGGAGAGCGCTCCGTTGACCCCCTCGCTGAAGCCTCACTCCGCTCGACACGACCGGATACGGGGTGGGTGGCATGAGCGAGCCGACCGATGCGGCATCCGACAACGTGCCCGGACCGCGGTCCGCCCCGCTGCCCCTGCCGCCGACGACTGTGTCCGCCGGGCCGGAGGACGGCGACATGACCGACGCGATGGAAGAGGCGTACTGGTCCGTCCACGACGGCGCCGCCGCCGGCGCCACGGTGCGCCAGGTCCTGGTGCGCCTGCCCAGGATCACCGCCCTGATCGGGCGGCTCGCCTGGCAGGCGGACCGCGCCTCCACCGTCACGGCCGTCGTCTGCCAACTGGCCTCGGCCGCCATGGCCGCCTTCGGACTGATCGCCTCGGTCGGAGTCCTCCAGCACCTGTTCGCCCAGGGCCCCACGCCCGACCGCGTACGCGCGGCCATCCCGCAGATCCTCCTCGTCGCGGGCTTCCTCGCCGCCCGTGCCCTGCTGGAGGCCGCCGTCTCGCTGGCCCAGGCACGCGTCACGCCCAAGATCCGCACCGCGCTCGAATGCGAGTTCCTGAGCCTCACCGCGCACGTACGGCTCGAGGCCGTCGAGGACGCCCACTGGCACGACGAGGTGCACCGCGCCAACGACCGCGGGCTCTTCTACGCCCGGATGATCGTGGGGCAGGTCGTCTCCCTGGCCTCCGCGGCCCTCGGCCTCATCGGCACCGCCGGCGTCCTGAGCATCCTCCACCCCGCCCTGCTCCCGCTGTTGCTGCTGTCCGTCCTGCCAGTGGGGGCGGCCGCCGTGCACAGCGCACGGGCCCGCTTCCACTCCTTCAAGCGCTGGAACGCGCTGCAACGCCGCGTCCGGGTCTTCTCCTGGCTGCTGCTCGACGTGGACGCGGCCGCGGAGCTGCGCTCCGACACCGCCCAGGACGCCCTGCTGGACGAGCACCGCCGACTGACCGTCAAGATCGCAGAAGAGGACACCCGCCTGGGCGTGAACGCGGCCCTGATCAACCTCGCCGGCCGAGCGGTGGGCGGAGTCGGCACCGGCATCACGTACGCCGCGCTCGCCGCCATGCTGATCACCGGGTGGCTTCCCCTCGCCGCCGGGGCCGGCGCCGTCCTGGCCATCCAGTCCGGACGGTCCTCCCTCACCCAGCTCATCGAGATCGCCCACCTCGTCTACGAACACGCCCTGTGGGTCGACGACCTCCTCGCCGTCCAGGAGAGCAGCCGCCGTCGCCTTCCCCGAGCGGCCGAGGCGCGGGCACCGGAGAAGGTGCGGGAGATCACCGTCCAGGACGTCCACTTCACCTACCCCGGCAAGGACACCCCGGCGCTCGACGGCGTCTCCTTCACCCTCCGCGCCGGGGAGACGGTGGCACTCGTCGGCCTCAACGGATCGGGGAAGTCGACCTGCGCCAAGGTGCTGGCCGGTCTGTACGTGCCGCAGAAGGGCAGCGTGAGCTGGGACGGCACCGACGTACGCCAGATGGACGCCAAGTCGCTGCACCGGCAGGTCGCCTGTGTGCTGCAGGACCCGGTGCGGTTCCCCTTCAGCGCGCTGTCGAACATCACCGCCGGAACCGGCACGCTCACCGAGGCCGAGCCCCAGCGCGCCTTGGCCGCCGCGCGGGCCTCGGGAGCCGACGGGGTCATCGCCGCACTTCCCGCTCAGTGGACGACGCTGCTGTCCAAACGGTTCAAGGGCGGACAGCAGCTCTCCGGCGGGCAGTGGGCGAAGATCGCCGTCGCCCGGGGCCTGTACAAGGCGGCGCCGCTGCTGCTCCTGGACGAGCCGACGGCGAGCATGGACCCGCCGTCCGAGCACGCCGTGTACGAGGCCGTGCTGCGCGGCCGACTGCGTACCGACCAGATCACGGTGCTGATCTCCCACCGGCTCGCCAGCGTCGTCGACTGCGACCGCATCCTGGTCTTCGACAGCGGCCGCATCGTCGAATCCGGATCTCACGACGAGCTGATGCGCAGGGGCGGCGACTACGCCGCCATGTTCACCCTGCAGGCCAGCGGCTACCGGTCCGGCACCGCCACGGCCGAAGAGGCGGGCCGGTGAACCCCTCGACCACCGCTCCCCCGCTCACCGGGCCCGATGAGGGCCGCTCGTCCACGTCGCTGTGGCGGCACCGCGACTTCCGGCGGTACCTCACCGGCCGGACCGCCGGCGTGGCCGGCAGCTCGATCAACTCGATGGCCATCCCGATGCTCGCCGTAATCGAGCTCGACGCGACGCCCGGCCAGGTGGCCTGGCCGGCGTTCTGGGGGCAACTGCCGCCCGCACTGCTCGCTCTGCACGCCGGTGCGCTCGCCGACCGGCGTGCAGAGCGACGGCAGATGATCACCGGTGACCTGGTCAGCGCCACGGCGCTGGCGACGGTACCGGTGGCCGCGGCCCTCGACGCACTGACCCTGGCGCAGCTCATGGTCCTCGCCGCGGTTCAGGGTGCCGCGGGCGGAGTGCACGACGCGGCGGCGATCAGCCTGCTGCCGACGCTGGTCGACCGGTCCCTGATCCAGCGGAGCAACAGCCGCATCGGGAGCCTGTTCGCGATCGCCGCGACCGGCCCGGATGCAGGCCGTGAGCACCTGGCTGACCTCCGGCGCCCGGCCGCTGGGCGCGCTGCTCGCCGGCGGGCTCGGCACGCGGGTCGGCGTACGCGCCGCGCGGGTCGCCAGTGCTTGCCTGCTCGTCGTCCCCCTTGTGGTCCTGGCCCGTTCGCCGCTGCGCGCCCTGCGGCAGATGCCTGCCCCTCCGCCTGGCACCGGCGGGCACGAACCCCACCATGGGTCAACCGCCTGCCGCAGCCGGGCCGACCGTACCCGCGCCGGGGTCCGCGCCCGCCGCGGAGGGCTCGATGGACGGAGGTTTGCCGTGACGCAGCCCAACACCGGTGGTGCGGAAGCGGGGCCGACCGCCACCGCGCTCCCCGAACCGTGCACAGCAACACCTTCCCCCGCCGCGCCGGATCCACAATTCGCGGCCGCACGGGCGGAGATGGTCGCCCGCCTCGAAGAGGCCGGTGACCTTGGCCCCGGGCCGGTGCTCGATGCGCTCCTTGCCCTGCCGCGCGAGACGTTGATGCCGCAGGCGTACGTACGGCGCAGCATCCCCCACGAGCCGCCGCGCCGGGAGCTGCTGGACTGGGTACGGCCCGACGACCGGGAGGAGTTGCCGGGTCTTCTCCACAGCGGGATCAGCGTGTCCGTCCAGCACGAGGGCGAGCCGATCCTCGGCCGGGTCGCCGGCGTCCGGTCCGGGGGCGCCATGACGGCGATGTCGAGCACGATGGGCATGACCGCCGACCTGCCGCAGCGCTTGGACCGATACAGCCAAGGAGCAGCGATCCAGCGCTGGGCCGTTTCCTTCGGATCACCTTGCTAACCAGATGCCGACGGCGGCGAGATGGAGTCCGGCGAGGTAGATGATGACGGCCTTGTCATAACGGGTGGCCAGGCCGCGCCGCTGCTTGAGCTCCATATGGATCTTGGGGCGTGGCCGTCCGGCACGCCGGCCGGGGCCCCTTTCGTCCTGGAACGACCGTCGGCATGGCCACCGGCTCCAGCGGAACACGTGCGTCCGCGTCGCATACCGCGGTGTGCCGCAGTGCCGACGAACGGGCCACCGCAGGCACCCGGAACGGTGGCCCGCCGCCCTGCAGACGGCCACGGCCGTTCGCGGCGCCACCGCCGCCGGTCCAGCGGGCGCCCGCGGGCCGTGTCCTGCGGGTCAGTCGGCCCTGCCCCGGTGCGTGCTCGTGGTCAGCAGGCCATGGTCTCGATCAGGTAGAAGGGGGCCGCCTCCAGCAGCGGGGTCACCGACACGACGGACAGTCCCGCGCGGTGGCACACCTCTTCGAAGTCCTTGCGGGTACGTTCCCTCCCGCCCAGGTTCACCAGCATGTTGAGGTCGCTGAGGTAAGTGATCCCGCCGTCTGCGGCGTGCGCAGCGGCGCCGGTACCGACGACTTCGGGAAGCACCGGCTCCACGATCAGGACGTGGCCGCCGGGCTGTAGTACCTCGCGGCAGTGGCCGAGGATCGTGACCGCTTGATCGTCCGACCAGTCGTGCAGGACGCTCTTGATCAGGTACAGGTCCGAGCCGCCGGGCACGGAGCGGAAGAAGTCGCCTGCGGCCAGGGAGCAGCGGTCCGCCACCCCGTGCCGGTCAAGCGTCTTCGGTGCCTGGGCCAGGCCGTCGTTGGTGTCGTGGAGGACGCCGGTGAGCGCCGGGTGCGCGGCGAGTATGCCGGCCAGGACGCTTCCGTCGCCGCCGCCGACGTCGGTGATCGAAGTGAAGCGGCCGAAGTCGTAGGCGTGCGGCAGCACGGCGGCCGTCTCCTCGGAGGCCTGGCTCATCGCCGCGTTGAAGTCGGCGGACAGCTCGGGGTGTCGGCCGAGATGGCTGAAGAAGTCGGTGCCGAAGACGGCGTCGAACGCGATGCCGCCGGTGCGGACGCTGCTGTCCAGGCCGTCCCAGGCCCGCACGATCGCCGGGTCGGTGAACATCCGGACGAACGAGACGAGCGAGTCGGGGCGGGCGGAATCGAGAAGGGCGCCGGCGGCAGTCACTGAGAACGCGTCGGGTTCGTGCTCCTCCATCAGGCCCAGGCCGGCGAGGGCGCGCAACAGCCTCGTCATGGGTTGGTGTTCGGCTCCTGCGTCGGCGGCTACCTCGCCGGCCGACCGCCGGCCGTCGCCGATCAGGTCGAAGACTCCGAGCCGCAATGCGGCGCGCAAGGTCTGCGAGGCCATGCTGCCGAAGGCGAGCTGGACGATCAGACCTCGGTCGGCCATGGGCTCTTGGGCAGCAGCTGTGTCTATGGTGCTCACCGATGACTTCCTTCCTCGTCGGGATGGGTGGCTGTGGTGTTCGGGGGTACGGGTCAGAGGCCGGCCAGGGCAGCGGGCGTGCACCCGGCGAAAGCGAGGACGTCGCGGTGGAGGTGGGACTGGTCGGCGTATCCGTGCGCCAGGGCGATGTCCGCGGCGTTGCCACCCGCGCGCAGGGCCCGGGCGGCCTGGTCGAAGCGGACGAGCATGGCGGCGCGCTTGGGTGTGAGGCCGATCTGGGCACTGAACCGGGACCACAGCCGCTTGCGGCTCCACCCGCAGGACGCGGCGAGGTCGTCGACCCGTACCCGGCCCCCGTGCGCCACGATGGTGTCCCACACACCGGCGACCTCGGGTGTCATCGACCGGCCCCGGGCGGCCCGGCGGGTGAGGAACTCGCTGACCAACGTGAAACGTTCCTGCCACGTGGTGGCGGCGGCCACCCGTTCGCGGAACTGCCGTTCCTGCCGCCCCCACAGGTCTTCCAGGCCGACGACCGCCCCCTCCAGTTCGTGAGGCGACACACCCAGCAGCGCGTAAGCGGTGCCGGGCGACAGGCACATCTCGATGCACTCGACGTCCCGGCCGTGGATCCGCGTGGGACCGGGCGACAACGACGCGACCAGGCTGGGATGAGGGCTCGGGCTCGTCGAGGGTCGTTGCGCGGTGCCGCCTTCGACCGTGAACGGATCGTTCCCCAGGCCGATGACGACGACCACGGCAGGCTGGGGCAGCACCCGCAGGTCCAGTGCCTGGCCGACGCGATCCCGGAAGCCAGCCATCCGGACACCGGGAACGGCAGGGGCGCCGCCGGGCCGCACTACTTCCCACCCGCTGTCGGCTGCATGGTCGCCGTCGGAACCATGGTCCACGACCACGGCCACGGCCTCGGCATCCACTTCGTCGCTGTGCATGCCCCCACCCTGACGGACCCGGGCCGCTCCGTCTTGGAAAAAAGTTCCGCGGGCCGACGCGCGGAGCCCCAAGCGGCCAGGGAGTTTTCTTCGGATCGTCTGATCGTTGGTTGATGTCCGATATCGGCTGACGCCCAGTGGGCGAGGATCGAGCCGTTGCTGCCGGACCGGACTCCGAAGCGGGGAGGGCGGTGGCGGGATCACCGGCAGGTGATCGACGCGATCGCGTTCAAGTACCGCACCGGTACGCCGTGGATAGACCTGCCTGAGCACTTCGGGTCATGGAAGGCGAACTACCTCGGAGCGAGACCTCCCTCATCGCCGTCGGTGCCCGCTCGAACAGGCAGCAGTCGGATCAGGGCTTCGCCGCCTGGATGCCGATCGGGGGAGCGCACAGCCGGTACCTAGGCGAGTGGGGGGTGAGAGGCCCGGATGTGACGCTGTCGTACCGGCACGGTCCCCTGACGCGACCGCCGGCCGGCCACGGTCGTACGGCACCTACCGGTGAGCGGTCAATGCGACATCACGACTGGCGAGGGTCGGGATAGCCGTCGAGGCCCAGTGGGCAAAGGCTGAGGAGCATACCGTCGTCGGGTGAGTCGGTCAGGAACATGCGGTAGTACTCGCCCCTGGCGGGGCGCAGCACGACGATCGCCTCCGACACGCGGCCGCTGCGAAGTGACTCGCCGACGGCGGGCCCGTCGTCGGCGCCGACCGAAAGGCGCCGGCACAGCCGCAGCACCTTCAGCGCCTTTGCAGGACTGAGCCCGGCAAGATCGAATTGATACGCGAGCTTCGCGGGAGCCGAGTCATCAAACAGGTGCAGCATCGGTACGCGCAGCGAGGCGATCATCCAGTGCGGCCCTGTCCATCACGGTGACCTTCACGTCCCGGCCTTCACCCAGACCCATGACGAACGCCCGCTCGCCCGGGTAGGAGTGCGAGGACCGACAAGGAGCCACTCAAAGGGGTCGTGGTCCATGGGCAGAGGAGGGCGCAACTCTTGCCACATGAATCGCCGCGTCGGCCGGCGACCCGTTCCCGTGACGGATCACAAGATCACAGCCACTCGGCGTGGAGGTAGCCATGGCAACAGTCACCAGGTGACCATCGATGGTGATCTGGCTGCCGGCTTTGGGCAGCACGCCGGCGTCATCGGTCACCGTGTGTCCCCCTGTGGCTCGCTCCGCATGCTTGCAGGAGGAGCCTGCTTCCGCCCATGGGTGGCGATCACACGTTCCGGCTCACGCCATTGGCAGCGAGGCTCGTCACACCTTGCAAGAGGCGCCCGTCCTCGCGTGACAACTCGTCAAACGTGCGTCACGTGCGTCCGATATCCATCAAGACATCGCCCGTGACGCACGTGGCGCCCATAATGCACACTCGCCGAACCTTCAGGTCAGCGGCCCTTTTCAGCAGGCTCAAGGATCGCGACACACTCGACATGGTGGGTCATCGAAAAGGGGTCACCCTGAGCGAGTCATGAAAAAGACCAGGTCAGGGCAGCTTTCTCGGCTCGCTGAGCAGCGTGAGGGTGCCCAGAGCGTCAAATGAGCGTCACGACTGGCCGGACGCACCCACCCTCGGCACGGCAGGCGCGTCCACCTTGATCAAGAGCTCTGCGGATCTTGTCGCTTTCTGCGGGACGACCGCGCGGCGCCCCGAGGACGGGATCAGCGCCCGGCGAACTGCCAGGAGTCAGCACCGCTCACGGAATAGCAGACTGCGGCAACCAGCTCACCAGGAGATCCGTCCCCACTCGCTCCGGACTCCGACTCGCTCATCGCGACACTCGCGACGTCTCCGGCCGCCATAATGGAGTCATGCCCTCCAGCCCACAGCACCCCGCACCCACCCCAAGGGACGTCTCGGGAGCCGACGCCGAGGACCTCGCGCTGTACCGGGAGAAGTTCCGTCGCCGTCTGCCGGAGTCGCTGGACCAGCTGCGCGGGCCGACCCACGGTGTCGTGGATCTGCCGCTGCACCTGGCCTGGTCCGGGATGACCTCGTACGACCTGGGCAAGCCGCGCCAGCGTATGGGCCTGTACCGCACCCTCTTGCACGAGGGCCTGTGCGACGACCTGCCCCGCTACCTCAACCACGACCTGCTCCTCCGTCTGTGGCCAGTGCTGCGCACCCTCGTTGGCCGCACCGTGCGCGCCGTATGGGAGGACGCCTTCCACGAGCTCGCCGCGCGCACCCGGGCGGCCGCGTGACGGACATGCCGGAGCTGCACGCGCGGCTGCTGGCGGATGTGATCGCGCTCGGTTCCCCGTATCCCCTGGTCCTCACCGGTGGATATGCCGTGCGTGCGCACCGCCTAGTGGACCGCCCGAGCCAGGACCTCGATGTCGCCACCGAGAACCCGGCGCCCATGGCCGACATCGCCACCACGCTCCACGTCGGCCTGGAAGCCCGCGGCTGGAAGGTGCACGCGCTGGAGACCGCCCCGCTGTCCGCCCGCTTCACCGTGACCGATCCGGCCACTGGACAGGAATGCGAAGTCGACATCCTCAAGGAAATCTTCTGGCGGCCAGTCGCCCAGAGCGCGTACGGGCCCGTCCTCGCGGAGGAGGATGTGATCGGGACCAAGGTCCGTGCCCTCGCCGACCGCGGAGCGCCCCGCGACCTGATCGACGTGTTCGCAGCCTCCCGCCGCTGGACCAGTGCCGAGCTCGAGGAGTTCGGCCGCCGCCACGCCCGCGGCCGCTTCGAGCACGAGGATCTGCAGTCGAACCTCACAGGCGCCGAGTGGACCGACGACGAAGCCTTCGCCACCTATGGCCTCGATGACGCCACCATCACCGCTCTCCGCGCATGGGCCGTGGAGTGGGCCGACGACCTCGCGGCCCGTCTCCTCGAAGAGGCCGATGATCCGGACATCGACTGATCACCTCCAAATGAGGGCTCGCGGTGAGACTGCAGGGCTTGCGAGCTGAATTCCGCCGTACCCTACAGTGCCAGGGTGGGCACCATGAGTGCCCACGGATGCAAGGTGCCCGCCTGGACCAGCTACAGGTGCAGTCCCACATGGTTCACGATGAACCGCTTCTCCTCAGAGTCGAGGGCCAAGTAGATGCGTCCGACCTCATTGGGCGAGCCCCTCAGAGGATTCCGACTAGTGAGCTCCTTCAGTAGGCCCGGTGGGTAGAGCCGCTGTGTCCTTGCACGGCACAGCCACGGACGCAAGAACCTCACTCAGGCCGCTTGCCGCGTGCACGGAGGGCCGCCTCCAGCCGGGCGATGTCCTCGGCGTCCTTGGTCCGTCGAGGCCGGGAGGGATCCCAGATGGGCATCATCCGTTTGATTGCAATCTGGGCCGGCGGACTGACGATCGCACATTGCAGAGCACCGATACGGCCCGGCCCCGCATCGAGCATTCCCTCAGGCCAGGGCGCACCGGCCCAGGGGCCCCCGGCAACCACCACACGGCCGGCCGTATCCCGGTCCAGGAGCGTAAAGCTGTTGTCCAGACCGTCCTTGACGAAATCGAGCTGCAACTCAGGCGGCGGCCCTGGGACCGGTTGATAGCCGTGCAGCAGCAAGCCTTCCGCCAGGGCCCCTGCATCGTCCGCCCAAGCGAACCAGTCGACGTCCTCATGGTCTCGCGTGATCTCGCCGAGGAAGAAATCCATGGCCCATCCACCGCGAAGCCACACCGCGACCCCAAGAGCCCCGGCGACCTCCATGGCCTCAGCGATCAAGCGGAGCTGTCGATCAGCACGTCCCATATCCATAGCCAGGCAGGTTACGCAGCAACCGGTTTGCCCAGCACATCATTTGTCCCCCACAGAGCGGGCGAACGTTGTCTGATGCGGCACTACCTGTGCTGGTCACCCACCACGGTCACCCGGGCCGAGCCGGTACGCGTCGCCGGCACCCGCTGGAGCGTCGAGGAATGCTTCCAGGCCGCCAAGGGCCAGGTCGGACTCGATCGCTACCAGGTCAGGCACTGGACCTCGTGGCACCGGCACATCACCCTCGCCATGCTCACCCTGGCCTTCCTGACCGCCCTCGCCGCCACATCGGCACCACAGCGGTCCGCCGACCCGCACCACCCACCCGCAGCCGCGATCCGATCAAGCTGACCGTCCCGGAGATCCGCCAACTGCTTGCCGCTGTCCTCCGTCCACCAGCCGTGACCGCGACCAGGCTGCTGCACTGGTCCAACTGGCGCCGACGCCATCAGGCAACAGCCCGACGCAGCCACTACCAACGACGGGCCGTCAGCGAACCCACGGGATAGATCACGAAACCGCACTGGAGTACTAACGCGCTACTCGACGGGTTGAGCCCGAAAAGTCGATTGACCCGCGCCATCTGGTCCCAGGACGACCACCTCACACTCCGTCAGAAACAGCGTCGAACGAGCGTCAAGACATTTCCCGAATCCGTCTCTGACGGAGTTGAGCAGAGGGTTCTGGACTCACGCTCCCGCTGCGAAACCACAGGTGAGCCACGTGGCGGCTACCCACACAGGCTCCACGCGGTGAACTTCGGGAAACAGGTCGAGCACCACCGACCACAGCCGGAAAGCCCAAGAAAGCCGCAGGTCAGAGCCCCTTTGCGCTAGGCTCCAGAATCGCCACGCACTCTACGTGGTGGGTCATCGGGAACAGGTCGAACGCCCGCAGTGTCCGCGGCTTGTAGCCCGCCTCCGCGAAGTACGCCAGGTCGCGCGCCAGCGCCGCCGGGTCGCAGGCGACGTAGGCGATGCGGCGGGCGCCGAGGCCGGCGAGGTGCCGGACCGTCTGCTTGCCGGCGCCCGCGCGGGGCGGGTCGAGGACGATGAGGTCGACGCTGTCGATGCCCGTGCGCGGCAGGACGGTGTCGACCTTGCCGTGCTCGACGCGCACACGGTCGAACTGCTGGAGGTTGTGGCGGGCGTCCTCCACCGCGCGCTTGCTGGTCTCGATGCCGAGCACCGCGCCCTTGTCGCCCACCCGGTCGGCGAGCGCGCCCGCGAAGAGGCCGACGCCGCAGTAGAGGTCGAGGGCCATGTCGCCCTTGCGGGGCAGCAGTCCCTGCATCACGGCGCGCATCAGGGTGTCGGCGGCCTGCGGGTGGACCTGCCAGAAGCCGCCGTTGCCCACCCGGTGGGTGCGATCGTCGGCGCGCTCGCGTACGAAGGCGCGGCCGTGGACCCGGTGCACGCCGCCGTCCTTCTCGTCGACCCGCAGCACGGACACGGGCTTGTCGAGTTCGACGAGCGGCAGCCGGGCGCCGGGGCGCGGGGTGAGGACGACCTGCCGGTCGCCGGAGCCGGAGGCGGCGATGGCCTCGACGGTCGCCATGCCCTCCCAGAGGCGCTCCTCGATGCCGAGCTCGCTCACGCCCTGTGCGGCGATCATGCAGTGCTCGATCGGCTCGACCTCGTGGGAGCGGTGGCGGCGCAGGCCGACGTGTCCGGCATCGTCGATGGCGTACTGGACGCGGGTGCGCCACTGCGGGACCTGGCCGGGCGGCAGCTTGTCGCCCTCGGCCGGCATGACGGTGCCGTCCCAGCCGGCCTCCTCCGGGGTGAGGCCCGCCAGGCGCTGGAGCTGCTCGGCGATCACCTCGCCCTTGAGGCGGCGCTGGGCGCCCGGCTTGGCGTGCTGCCAGTCGCAGCCGCCGCACTTGCCGGGGCCGGCGTACGGGCAGGGCGCCTCGACCCGGTCCTTGGAGGGCTCGAGCACGCGCACCGCGTCGGCGCGCAGGAAACGGGAGCCCTCCTCGCCCTCGGTGACGCGGGCGACGACCTTCTCGCCGGGGAGCGTGTGCCGTACGAAGAGCACACGCCCTTCCCCGGTGCGGGCGATGCAGTGACCGCCGTGCGCGACTGGGCCGACCTCGACCTCGTACTCCTGCCCGACCAGCGAGGACTCAGATGCGTTCTGCATGGTGGGGTGACTCCAGAGATCAAGGGGGGTACGGCAGGACAACGACCCACCAGTCTACGTCCGCCGGGACGTGCCTCAGACCTTGCCGCTCGGCTCCTTCGGCCGCCGGTCCACCGGTCCGCGGCGCACAGAGCCGGGGGCGTTCCAGTCCTGGCGCTTCCTGGCCCGCAGCTTCGCGGCCTCGGAGGACACCAGCTGGTAGGGCACGGACGTCACCATCACACCGGGGGTGAACAGCAGTCGGCCCTTCAGGCGCAGCGCGCTCTGGTTGTGCAGGATGTGCTCGTACCAGTGGCCGACCACGTATTCGGGGATGACGACGCTGACGACGTCGCGCGGGTTCTCGCTCCGGAGCCCCTTCACGTACTCGATGACGGGGCGGGTGATCTCGCGGTACGGGGAGTCGAGGATCTTGAGCGGGACGTTGATGCCGCGGCGTTCCCATTCCTTCTGCAGCGCCTTGGTCTCCACGGGGTCGACGCTGATGCTGATCGCCTCGAGCCGGTCGAAGCGCATCGCCTTGGCGTAGGCCACGGCGCGCAGGGTCGGCCGGTGGACCTTGGAGACGAGCACGATCGCGTGGACGCGGGAGGGCCGGACGCTGTCCTCGCCGGGCTCGTCCGGTGCGGCGATCTCCTCGGCGACCCGGTCGTAGTGCCGTCGGATCGCGGACATCGTCCCGTAGAAGATCACCATGCCGAGGAGCGCCACCCACGCGCCGTGCGTGAACTTGGTGGCGAGCACGACGACCAGCACCAGGCCGGTGAAGAAGGCGCCGAAGGTGTTGATCGCCCTGGAGCGGATCATGTGGCGGCGCCTGGCCTTGTCGCGTTCGGTCTTCAGATGCCGGTTCCAGTGCCGCACCATGCCGGTCTGGCTGAGGGTGAAGGAGACGAAGACGCCGACGATGTACAGCTGGATCAGCTTGGTGGAGTCGGCTCCGTACATCCAGACCAGCAGGATCGCGGCGCCCGCCAGCAGCACGATGCCGTTGGAGAAGGTGAGCCGGTCGCCCCGGGTGTGCAGCTGGCGTGGCAGGTAGCGATCCTGCGCGAGGATCGAGCCGAGCAGCGGGAAGCCGTTGTACGCGGTGTTGGCCGCGAGGAAGAGCACCAGGGCGGTGGCGGCGGCCAGCAGGACGAAGAAGAAGGTGCCGTCGCCGAAGACGGCTGCCGCGACCTGGGAGATCACCGGGTGCTGGACGTAGTCGGGTCCGACCGGGACGCCGTTCGCGATCAGATCCTTCGCGGGGAACTCGGCCATCTTGACGTCGGTGGCCATGGCCAGTCCGATGATGCCGCAGAACATGGTGACGGCCAGGGCGCCCATCATCAGCAGTGTTGTCGCGGCGTTGCGGCTCTTGGGCTTGCGGAAGGCGGGGACGCCGTTGCTGATGGCCTCCACGCCGGTCAGCGCCGCACAGCCGGAGGAGAACGCGCGCAGCAGCAGGAAGACGAGGGCGAAGCCCGCGAGTCCTTCATGCTCCGGCTTGATCTCGTAGTCGGCGGTCGGTGCGCGCATGGTCTCGTCGAGGACGATTCCCTGGAAAGCGCCCCAGCCGATCATGATGAAAACGCCGGCCACGAAGACATACGTCGGAATCGCGAAAAGCTTGCCCGACTCCTTCACTCCCCGCAGATTCATCAGCGTGAGCAGGACGATTATCCCGATGGCGCAGGCGACCTTGTTCTCCACGACGAACGGGATGGCGGAGCCGAGGTTCTCCACGCCGGAGGAGATCGACACGGCCACCGTGAGGACGTAGTCGACGAGGAGGGCGCTGGCGACGGTCAGCCCGGCCTTCGGGCCGAGGTTGGTGTTGGCGACCTCGTAGTCGCCGCCGCCGCTCGGGTAGGCGTGCACGTTCTGCCGGTAGGAGGCGACGACCGTGAACATCAGCACCACGACGGCGACCGCGATCCACGGGCTGAAGTGGTACGCCGACACACCCGCGATGGACAGGACCAGCAGGACTTCGCCCGGCGCGTATGCCACAGAGGACAGGGGGTCGGAAGCGAAGACGGGAAGGGCGATGCGTTTCGGGAGGAGGGTCTCCCCCAGCTTTTCACTGCGCAGCGCCCGGCCGATCAGAATCCGTTTGGGAACGTCGGTCAGTTTGGACACGCTGAGGATCGTAAGCGCTCGATATGAGCCAGACCCAACCAGCGAGGCACTATCTGCGGGATCTTAACGCGACTGCTGCGCGGAGCCCCTTCCGGCGGACCGTGCGTACCGCGTCGGCCCCGTGGTCTGAGACCCTGTAGTGCCTCAAGGACCGGTACCGCTGGTGCCGCACACACAGAGCCGGAAGGACGGTCGTGCACATCGTCATCATGGGATGCGGGCGAGTGGGAGCCGCTCTCGCGCAGACCCTGGAGCAGCAGGGGCACACGGTCGCCGTCGTCGACCGCGACCCCACCGCCTTCCGCCGTCTGGGGTCCGGGTTCGGCGGCCGCCGCGTCACCGGGGTCGGGTTCGACCAGGACACCCTGCGCGAGGCGGGCATCGAGGACGCGGGCGCCTTCGCCGCCGTCAGCAGCGGCGACAACTCCAACATCATCGCGGCGCGGGTGGCGCGCGAGATGTTCGGCATCGAGAACGTGGCCGCCCGTATCTACGACCCCCGGCGCGCCGAGGTCTACCAGCGGCTGGGCATCCCGACGGTCGCCACCGTCCGCTGGACCGCCGACCAGATGCTGCGGCGGCTGCTGCCCTCCGGGGCAGAGCCGCTGTGGCGCGATCCGAGCGGTGGGGTGCAGCTGGCCGAGGTGTACACGTCGCCGGCGTGGATCGGCCACAAGGTCAGCCGCCTCCAGGACGAGACGGGCGTGCGGGTCGCGTTCCTGACCCGGCTGGGCGAGGCGATCCTGCCGACCTCGCAGACCGTGCTCCAGGAGGGTGATCTTGTGCATGTGATGATGCGCACGGACGAGATCGCGAAGGTCGAGGAGGCCTTCACGGAAGGTCCTGAGGAGGGCGGTCACTGATGCGTGTCGCAATCGCGGGCGCCGGTGCGGTGGGCCGTTCCATCGCGGGCGAGCTGCTGGAGAACGGGCACGAGGTACTCCTCGTCGACAAGGCGCCGACCGCGATCTCGGTCGAGCGCGTGCCGCAGGCCGAGTGGCTGCTCGCCGACGCCTGCGAGATCACTTCCCTCGACGAGGCGGCCCTGCAGCGCTGCAACGTGGTGATCGCGGCGACCGGCGACGACAAGGTCAACCTGGTCGTGTCGCTGCTCGCCAAGACCGAGTACGGGGTGCCGCGGGTCGTCGCGCGGGTCAACAACCCCAAGAACGAGTGGCTCTTCAACGAGTCCTGGGGTGTCGATGTCGCCGTCTCCACGCCGCGCCTGATGTCGGCGCTGGTCGAGGAGGCCGTGAGCGTCGGCGATCTCGTACGGCTGTTGCGCTTCAGCCACGGCGACGCCAACCTCGTCGAGCTGACGCTGCCGCCGGAGTCGGCCCTGGCGGGGACGCAGGTCGGCGACGTGGCGTGGCCAGAGGACACGTCCCTGGTCACGATCATCCGTGGCTCCCGGGTGCTGACGCCTGGTGTCGAGGAGACCCTCGAAGCGGGCGACGAGCTGCTGTTCGTGGCGGCGCAGGCACGGGAGGAGCAGCTGGAAGATCTGCTGTCCGTCCGCCGTGAGGGCCCACTCTCTTCGGACTGATCAGCCTCGGGGCGCACCGTGCCCCGGCATCGCGGGGGGGGCCCCCCCCCGGGGGGGGGGGGCCCCCCCCCCGCCCCGGGGGGGGCGCCCCCCCCCCCCCCCGGCCCCCGCCCCCCCCCCCCCCCCCCCCCCG
>NZ_JBIAPL010000001.1:0-125573 GCF_042888225.1 Streptomyces sp. NPDC003023 | reverse complement strand
TTTTGTGGGGGCCCGGGCCGGGGGGGCCCCCCCCTGGGGGCCCCCCCCCCCGCGGGGGGCCCCCCCCCCCCCCGGGGGGGGGGGGGGCCGGCGGCGGGGGGGGGCCCCCCCCCCCCGCGATGCCGGGGCGGCGCGTCCGCTACGCCTCCGGTCGCTGCGCTGCAGCGGCCTCGGCCTTGCGGGCCTCCTCGGCGCGCTCCTCCGCTTCCATCTCCGCGAAGACGTCGATGGGCGCGGGCGCCTTCGCCAGGAAGACCCACGTCAGATAGACCGCCAGCAGGAACGGCGGGATCTTCAGCGCCACCAGCACCCAGCCGAGCTGTGTGGTGTCGGCCCACCAGTACAGCGGGAAGAGGATCGCGCACTTGGCGAGCAGGATCAGCCCCCATGCCCAGCTCGCCTTGGTGTACGCCTTCTTGCGGCCGGGATTGCGGGTCCGCCAGGAGAGGTTCTCCTTGAAGACCGGGCCGAGGATCAGGCCGATCAGCGGCACACCCGCGATCGCGGTGACGATGTACGCCAGCGCCAGGCCGAGCGTGTACAGCATGCCCGGCAGGTAGAAGTCCTTCGCGTTGCCGGTCATCATCGCGAACACGACACCGAACGCCACGCCGAAGACGCCGCTGAACGCGTGCTTGACGGTGTCCCTGCGGACGAGGCGGACGGCGACCATCAGCAGGGCGACGCCGAGGGCCGCGATCGCCGAGAGGTGCAGGTCCTTGTTGACGGTGTAGATGGAGACGAAGAGCAGTCCCGGCAGGACGGTCTCCACCATGCCGCGGACGCCGCCGAAGGCTTCGAACAGCGCGGCCTCCGTCACGGTTTTCACATCCGTGTCGGCTTCCTGCTGGTCATTGGTCGTGGGGGTCGGCTTGTCGACTGACGCCACCGGCTACTCCTGTCCGAGCGGTCGGAGTTCGTATTTGGGATTGAACAGCACCCGGCGACCGTGGCTCATCGAGATCCGGCCGGACGCGATCAGCCTGCGTCCCGGCTCTATGCCCACGATGGAACGGCGGCCGAGCCAGACGACGTCCAGCGGGGCCGTGCCGTCGAAGAGCTCCGCCTCCAGCGCGGGCACACCGGCCCGCGGACGCAGGGTGACCGTGCGCAAGGTACCAGTGACCCTGACGATCTGGCGGTCTCCGCAGTCGGAGATGCGGGTGCACCCCGACGCCTGGGCATCCTCCTGGAGCTCCTCGGACTCGAGGTCCTGCTGCGAGCTGGAGAGCCGGTCGAGCATGCGCCGGAAGCGGCCGACCGGTCTGGCCACCGTTTCCTCCTTCGCCGCCTTCGCGGAGCGGGGTACAGCACTCATACAGCCAGCCTACCGGCCGCCGACAGGCCCGGATCAGCGTTCGAAGCGGTATCCCATGCCGGGTTCGGTGACGAAGTGCCGGGGGTGCGAGGGATCGGCCTCGAGCTTGCGTCGGAGCTGGGCCATGTAGACGCGCAGATAGTTCGTCTCGGTGCCGTACGAGGGGCCCCAGACCTCCTGGAGCAGCTGCTTCTGGCCGACGAGGCGTCCGGTGTTGCGCACCAGCACCTCGAGGAGGTGCCATTCGGTGGGAGTGAGGCGTACGTCACGGCCCTCCCGGTGCACCTTCTTCGCCATCAGGTCCACGGTGAAGCCCTCGGTCTCGACGGTGGTCATGTCGTCCTCGCCGCCGACGGGCTCCGCCCTGCGTACCGCGGCGCGCAGCCGGGCGAGGAGTTCGTCCATGCCGAAGGGCTTGGTCACGTAGTCGTCGGCTCCGGCGTCGAGCGCCTCCACCTTCTCGTCGGAGGTGTGGCGTGCCGAGAGCACGAGGATCGGGACGCGGGTCCGGCCTCGCAGCCTTCTGATCACCTCCACGCCGTCCATGTCGGGCAGCCCGAGGTCGAGTACGACGACGTCGGGCCTGCGTGCCGCGGCGAGTTCGAGGGCACGGGCCCCGTCGGAGGCGGAGTCCACCTCGTACTCGCGCGCCTTCAGGTTGATCACGAGGGCGCGGACTATCTGCGGCTCGTCGTCGACCACGAGTACCCGGGTCATGTGCTGCCCGCCTTTCCGCCCGTACGGGCTGCCGGTGCTGCTCAGGTGTGTACGGTCCGCCGTCATGTGGTGGCCTCGGCCGGGAGAACGGATCCCGGCCCGCCCGGGCCGGCGGCGGCCGGCAGTGTGATGACCATGGTCATGCCTCCGCCGGGGGTGTCCTCCGCGGTGAGCGTGCCGCCCATCGCCTCCATGAAACCGCGGGCGACGGCCAGTCCGAGTCCGACGCCCGCGCCGCGCGGGGCGTCCCCGTACCGCTGGAACGGCTCGAAGATCCGGTCCTTGGCGTCGTCGGGCACGCCGACGCCCCGGTCCACGACTCGCAGCTCGACGCGTCGGCCCAGGGCGCTGGCGGCGACCGTGACGGGGGCGCCGTCGGGGCTGTACTTGACGGCGTTCTCGACGATGTTGGCCACGGCACGCTCGAGCAGTCCGCGGTCCACGGCCACCATCGGCAGCGTCTCCGGGATGTCCAGTTCGACGCTGTCGGCCGGGACGCCGGCGAGCCCCAGGGGGATCACCTCGTCGAGGCCGGTCTTGCGGATGAGGGGGGTGACGGTCCCGGTCTGGAGCCTGGACATGTCGAGGAGGTTGCCGACCAGGTGGTCGAGCCGGTCGGCGCCCTCCTCGATCCCGGCCAGCAGCTCGGCCTCGTCCGCCTCGGACCATGCGACGTCGTCGGACCGCAGCGAGGTGACGGCCGCCTTGATGCCGGCCAGCGGGGTGCGCAGGTCGTGGCTGACGGCCGCGAGCAGTGCCGTGCGTATCCGGTTGCCCTCCGCGAGCTCGCGGGCCTGCTCCGCCTCCCCCACGAGCCGCTGCCGGTCCACGACGACCGCCGCCTGGGTGGCGAACGCGGCGAGCACGCGACGGTCCTCCGCGGGCAGTACACGGCCCGAGAGCGCCATCGCCATGTGGTCGCCGACCGGCATGTCGACATCCGCGTCGTCGGGACGGGTCGCGGGGCTGGGTCCGACGCTGGCGGTGCGGGTCCAGGGGTCGACGTCGCTGTCGCGCTCCAGCAGCGCGACGGACTCCATGCCGAACGTCTCCCGTACCCGTTCCAGCAGAGCGTCCAGAGCCGTGTCGCCGCGCAGGACGCTGCCGGCGAGGAACGAGAGGATCTCGGACTCGGCCTTCAGCCGGGCCGCCTGGTGCGTACGGCGCGCGGCGAGGTCCACGACGGAGGCCACCGCCACACCGACCGCGAAGAAGATCACGATGGCGACGAGATTCCGCGGCTCCGCGATGTCAAGGGTGTGGGTGGGCGAGGTGAAGTAGTAGTTCAGCAGCACCGAGCCGACGGCGGCGGAGGCGAGCGCCGGCAGCAGTCCGCCGAGCAGGGCCGCGACCACGGTCAGGAAGAGGAAGAGCAGCACGTTGTTGGCGAGGCCCGGACCGCGGTCGAGGCCGGTGAGCAGCAGCGACAGCAGCACGGGGCCCCCGACGCCGACGAGCCATCCACCGGCGATGCGGGAGCGGCCGAGCCTGCCGCCTCTGGCACCGGGCAGGCCCCTGCCCTTGCCGGCCTCGTCGTGGGTGACGATGTGGACGTCGAGGTCGGGGCCGGAGTCGCGGGCGACGGTCGCGCCGACGCCCGGTCCGAACAGGTACTGCCAGGCCTTGCGGCGGCTGGAGCCGAGCACGATCTGGGTGGCGTTGACGCCCCGTGCGAACTCGAGCAGAGCGGAGGGCACGTCGTCGCCGATGACGTGGTGGAAGGTGCCCCCGAGATCCTCGACGAGGGTGCGCTGCACCGCGAGTTCCTTGGGGGAGGCGGCGGTCAGCCCGTCACTGCGGGCGATGTAGACGGCGAGCACCTCGCCGCCCGCGCCCTTCTCCGCCAGTCGCGCCGCGCGCCGGATGAGGGTGCGCCCCTCGGGACCGCCGGTGAGCCCGACGACGATGCGTTCGCGTGCCTGCCAGGTGGAGCGGATGTTGTGCTCGCCGCGGTACTGCTGGAGGTACTCGTCGACCCGGTCGGCGAGCCAGAGCAGGGCCAGTTCGCGCAGGGCGGTGAGGTTCCCGGGGCGGAAGTAGTTGGAGAGGGCGGCGTCGACCTTGTCCGGCTGGTAGATGTTGCCGTGGGCCATGCGGCGGCGCAGCGCCTGGGGCGCCATGTCGACGAGTTCCATCTGCTCGGCCCGGCGGACCACCTCGTCCGGGACGGTCTCGCCCTGCCGCACCCCCGTGATGGCCTCGACGACGTCGCCGAGCGACTCGAGGTGCTGGATGTTGACGGTGGATATGACGTCCGTGCCCGCCGCGAGCAGTTCCTCGACGTCCTGCCAGCGCTTCGGGTTGCGGGAGCCGGGCACGTTGGTGTGGGCGAGTTCGTCGACGAGGGCCACGGCGGGGCGGCGTGCCAGCACCGCGTCGACATCCATCTCCGTCACGACGGCGCCGTCGTGGACGATCTCCCGTCGCGGTGTCTGCTCCAGGCCGTCCAGGAGCGCGGCGGTCCTGGGCCGGCCGTGCGACTCGACGAAGGCCACCACGCAGTCGGTGCCGCGTTCGGCGCGGCGGTGCGCCTCGGACAGCATCGCGTACGTCTTGCCGACGCCCGGTGCCGCACCGAGGTAGATCCGTAGCTTGCCGCGTCCCATGGCCCCATTGTCTTCTCTGCACAGTCCTGAGCAGCGTCGACCCTACGTCGAAGGAAACGGATGAAGCGGACGGGAGGGGACTCCGGGGTGCGTATTGACGCGATTCTGATGGGGCCGCCCCCCGTCGGGGCACCGGCGAGAACGCTGTCACCAGCCGTAGACTGCGGTGATCATGCGAGGGCGGCCCGAGACCATGCCACCCCGCGCGGTGGATGGCATCCGACGGGCCGGGCGCCGGGACCAGCTACGCGCTCCGGGTCAGCAGACCGGCGTCGATGACCTCGGCGATGAGGGCGGCGCCGCGGCTGTTCTGGTGGATGTGGTCGGTCGTGAGCACAAGACCCCGTCGCCGCGAGATGGTGTCGAGGCTGCGGCGCAGCACTGCGTGCTGGACGAGGACGCCGACGACCGCTGCGGGCGTCGCCTCCCGGTATGAAATCGGCGGCGGGTCCGCTTGGCGCAGTTCCTCGGTCTGGCGTTCGTGGAGCGGGAGGTAGGCCACCTCCTCGGTGGCGGCGACCTCGGCGATCATCCGGCTGTACGCCCGCGATGCCTGTGCCGCTGCGCCGTCGAGTTGTTGGCCGAGTACCGGTAGCGACAGCAGGCCGATCGTGGCGTCGGTCTCCGCTCGCAGCCGTGCGACGACGGCTCCCAGGCACTGCTGGAACCAGCCGGCCGACGGGCGACCGGGGAGCTGTTTGCGCTTCATGGCCTGCTCGACGGGGTAGCCGGCAAGGCTCGCTCGGGCGTCGTTGGTCCCGATCAACACGGTGATCACATCGGGTGGGTTCGTGACGACAGCATCGAGGCGCTGCAAGAGGTTGTGGGCGAAGTCGCCGTTGGCGCCGAAACGTGCGGGCCGCACGTCACCCGGAGGGCGGCGTCGTCCGAGAAGTTCCAGGTAGTCGACGCTGAACTGCGCGCGGGTGAGGCTGTCTCCGAGGCATGCGATGCGTGTCGTCACGGCGCTTCCACCGGGCCGGGCGTGCCGACGCGTTCGGTCGGGTGGGCGTCGGTCCGAGGACGGTGGTCGGTGCCGAGGGTCGCGGAGATGGCCAGGATGGACGTCGGCCCCTCCATGTCGACCACGTGCCACACCCCGGCCGGATTGACGGTGGCCTCGCCCGGCCCGAGCAGAACGCGGTCGGGCACCCCGCCCACGTCACGAGTGACCGTGACGGCCCCGCTGAGGCAGACGACCAGTTCGTCGCCCGCCGGGTGGCTCTCCCAATGGTCGCCGAGCCCTTCGCCGTCGAAGATCATGACCATCCGGCCCTCGGCGCCGTCTGCCGCGACCGCGGCGCTGTATGCCTGGAGCACCTCCGGGTCCCAGGTGAAACCCTCGACGGGTTTCGCTCTCGATCCCAGTCCGAGGTGCACGGGGGTGGTCCGCAGATCGAAGGCATTGCGTTCGTCGTTGACGATTCTCATGCCGACGATCGTCCACGACGGCGATCGGGCGGTCTTGAAGAAATGGGAAGAGAAGCCGACGCGAAGGGCAGACGGTTGGCGGCTACCCGGCTCCGAGGAGGACTTCGCCGCGACGCCAGGCCGTCGGCGATCGGCCCGTGAACTCGCGCCAGTCCCGAACGAGATGGGCCTGGTCGGCATAGCCGGAGGCGGTTGCCACATCGCCCCACGGGAGCGGGTCCTGCGCCGCCGCCAGTTCGTGCGCGTACTCGAAGCGCAGGACTCGGGCGACGGTCTTCGGCGACAGGCCCACCTCACCGCGAAACCGCTCGGTGAGGTACCGACGGCTCCAGCCGAGTTCCGCGGCGACCGCACCAACCTGGACCCGACCCCGCGCGGCGACGAGGCGGCGCCATGCCTCGGCCACCTCGGGGCGCACCCGACGCACACGGTCGCCGCAGGCGCCACGGCCGACAGCGCGGAGGAGCAAATCGTCCAGCGCGGTGAACCGTGCCGCCCATGTTGTCGCCGATCGCAGCCGGTCGACCAGCTCGACGGCAATCCCTCCGAGAAGCTCGTCGAGTGGGACCAGTCGGTGGGCGAGCTCGGCGGACGGCATGCCGTAGAGGGCCCGGGCCCCGAGCGGTGTCAGCGACAGCTTGACACCCTGCTGGCGTCCGTCGTGGTGAATCGCGACGGACCGGCACCTCAGACCGCCGGCCACGCTGCCGAACCGGGTGACCGGTGACCCGTCGTCAACGCCCGCCGCCACCTCCAAAGGATCTGACAGGCTGATCACCGCAGTGAGTGCGCGGCTCGGCGGCCCGCAGTGCACCCCCGCAGGGAGCCCGCGGAGGTCGAAGCCGACATACGAGTCGACGTACTCCCGCAGGACGGGCGCCGGACGTGCACCGATCCCGGTGGCCGTGTGGTCCTCCATTTTCGTCAGTGTACGAGCCGGCTGATGACGCGACCTGCGCGCCGAGCAACGCCGACACCGCGCATGTCCGGGACGTGGGGCGGCGCGAGCCCAGGGGCGGCAGGTTCGGGAAAGCGGCCGGATACGGGCAGGACCGGGCAACGCCCGGAACGGCGACCTGACGCCGGAACACGGCCCCGGCCCCGGCCGAAGCGCGGGCCCGCCCCAGGTCGTCACCGGAACCACCGGGCCCGGCCCGAGAGGCGTGACCCGGCCCGCCGCCGTCCCAGCGGCCCGTCAGTGTTCGACGATCTCGCCGTCGCTCAGTTCCAGCACGCGGTCCGCCAGGCTCAGCAGCTGGGGGTCGTGCGTGGCGACGAGGGCGGTGACGCCTTCGCCGCGCACCACCGCGCGCAGCAGCTCCATCACGGCGAGTCCCGTTTCCGCGTCGAGCTGCCCGGTCGGTTCGTCGGCGATGATCAGCTTGGGCCGGTTGGCGAGCGCGCGGGCAATGGCGACCCGCTGCTGCTGGCCGCCCGAGAGCTCGCCCGGACGCTGCGCGGCGTGGTCGGCCAGGCCGACCAGTGCCAGGAGCAGCGCGACGCGCTCCTCCCGTTCCCGGGGATCGGCCTTGCGGAGCCGCATCGGCACGCCGACGTTCTCCGCGGCGCTGAGGATGGGTATCAGCCCGAACGACTGGAAGATGAAGCCGATCCGGTCGCGCCGCAGTTCCAGCAGGCCGTTCTCGCCGAGCCCGGAGAGGTCGGTGCCGTCGACGGTGATCCGTCCCTCGTCCGGGGTGTCCAGGCCGCCGACCAGGTTGAGGAGTGTGGTCTTGCCCGAGCCGGAGCGGCCCTTCAGCGCGACGAGTTCGCCCCTGGGGATGTCGAAGGAGACGCCGCGCAGCGCGTGCACGGCCGCGGCGCCCGTGCCGTACGAGCGGTGCAGGTTCTCGACCCGCACCATGGGACGGCGTGCCGGGTCGTCGGTGACGGTCGTGCCGGACTGCGCGCTGCTGCTCTCGGTCATCAGTGGTCCCCCCGTGCTGGATGCGGCTCGCCCAGTATGTGCGGCGGCCGTCTGCGTGGACAACGGTCGTGCGCCCTGCCCCGTTCCCCGCGCCCGAATGCTGGAGCGGGCCGCACTCCCCGAAGGGAGTACGGCCCGCTCCTGGCACTGTGCGGCGCGCTGTCAGCGCACCTCGGTGATCTCGGGGCCGCGCTGGAGCTGGCCCATGCCTCCGGAGAAGCGGGAGCCTTCCTGCTCCTCCTGCTGGACGCCCTCGGGCACCATCTGCGCGTCGTCCGGCAGCTTGAGGACGATCGGGTCGCGCGGTGCCATCGGGCCGTCGCCGCGCACGACGACGGTGTCCCGGAAGATCTGCTCGAGGAGGCCGGCGGCCTGCGGCTGCACCGCGCCCTGGCCGGAGATCACTCCACGCAGGAACCAGCGCGGACCGTCGACTCCGACGAAGCGCACGAGCTGCACACCGCCCGTGCCGTCGGGCAGCTGTACGGGCACCTGGGCCCGCAGCTCCCAGCCCAGCGGGCCCTGGACCTCGTCGATGACGCCACCCTGCTGAGTGATACCGGAGGCGATCTCCTCGCGGACCTCGCCCCAGATGCCCTCCTTCTTGGGTGCCGCGAAGGCCTGGAGCTGCACGGCGCTGTCGCGCAGCACCACGGTGGCCGCGACGATCGCATCGCCGGCGACCTCGACACGGAGTTCCATGCCCTCGACCCCGGGCACGAAGAGGCCACCGAGGTCGACCCGGCCCTCGCCGGGCCTGGAGACCTCGGACACGTCCCAGGGTCCGTCGGGCCGGGGCGCCGGCGGAAGGTTCGCCCGGCGGGCCTCGCCCTCCTCGGCGTCCGTACCGAGCTCGTCGACCTGCTCGGCCTCGCCCGTTGCGTCCGCCGCGTCCTCGGCGGAACCACTCTTCTTGCGACGTCCGAACACGTCACTGTCCTTCCCGGTCGGATACGACCGAAGCGTATCGATTCCCACCCGTAGAGCCGTCCACGGCGGCATGACCGCCGGTGGACCCGAAGCCCCCCTCGGCCCGCGCCGAGCCGGGAAGCTCCGCAACCTCGTGGAAGCGCACCTTCTCGACCTGCTGGACGACCAGTTGGGCAATCCGGTCGAACCGTTCGAATCGCACGCTCTCGCGTGGATCGAGATTGACCACGATCACCTTGATTTCCCCACGGTACCCGGCATCAATCGTCCCTGGGGCATTCACGAGGGCGACTCCGCAACGGGCGGCCAGCCCGGACCGGGGGTGCACGAAGGCCGCGTACCCGTCGGGGAGGGCGATCGAGACACCGGTGGGGAGCACCGCACGCTCTCCTGGAGCGAGTTCGGCGGCCTCGCACGTCACCAGATCGGCACCGGCGTCACCGGGGTGCCCGTACGACGGCAGCGGCACGTCGGGGTCCACGCGGCGGATCAGTACGTCGACGGGTTCACGCATCACGGGTTCACCTCGAAGGCGCGGGCGCGCCTGACCTGGTCGGGGTCCGCCATCGCGGCCTGGATCTCCGCCGGGCGGCCGTTCTCGATGAAGTGGTCGACCTTGACCTCGATGAACAGGGCCGCGGCCCGGACGGCCACCGGCCCGTCGGGGCCGCCGATCCGGCCGGTGGCGGTCGAGTAGATCTTGCGTCCTGCCACCGCGGTGACCTCGGCGTCGAGGTGCAGCACGGTGCCGACGGGCACGGGCCGCACGAAGTCGGTCTCGAGTTTGCCGGTGACGGCGATGACCCGCAGCAGCCAGTTCAGCGAGCCGAGCGTCTCGTCCAGCGCGGTGGCGAGCACCCCGCCGTGCGCGAGACCGGGGGCACCCTGGTGCGCCGCCTTGACGGTGAACTCGGCGGTGACGCGTACGCCGTCCTCGGCCCGCGCCGCCAGGTGCAGTCCGTGGGGCTGCTCCCCGCCGCACCCGAAGCAGTGCCCGTAGTGCGCGCCGAGAAGTTCACCCGGGGCGGGGGCGTCGGGGTGCCGGACCGGCGCCGTGGCGTCGGCGGGCGGGGTCAGGGCCGTGGAACCGGCGGGGGGTCCGGGGTTCGCCTCCCGGGGATTCACGTTGTTCACAGGCGCAGACCTTACCCGCGCGGCTACCCGCCGGTCGCGCCGTGCCAAGCTTGGATTCATGCAGCCTTCCGCCCCGCAGTACGCAGAACGTCTGACCGCGCCCCGATCGTGGTGGGTGATCGCCGCACTCGTCGCCGTCTCCGGCGGTCTGGTCCTGCTGCCGCTGGGGACGCTGCCGATGCTGGGCGGCGTGATCGGCGCGGGCGCGCTGGCGTCGGCGCTGGTCAGTTCGTACGGCTCGGCCCGGATCCGGGTGGTGGCGGGGGCACTGGTCGCGGCGGACGCGAAGATCCCGGTGTCGGCGCTCGGGGAGCCCGAGGTGCTCGATGCCGACGAGGCGCGGGCCTGGCGGTTCCACAAGGCCGATCCACGCGCCTTCATGCTGCTGCGCAGCTACATTCCGACGGCCCTGCGGATCGAGATCACCGATCCCGAGGACCCGACGCCTTACGTGTACCTGTCGACACGGGACCCGCGGGCGCTGGCGGACGCCCTGACGGCCGTCCGCTCCGCCTGAGGCTCACGGGCGCGAGGCGCCGGCCTTCGGAGGCATGGCCGGTTGGGGGCTCCGCGGCAAGGCCGCTGAGGCGTGCGTACGGGCCGCCTTCCGCCCTCCGCCCTCCGTCAGGCCGGGGTCAGGTGTTGTCTCCCGGAGGGAGCTCACGGGGCTCCAGGGGGTCCTTGGGCTGCTCCAGCGCCGGAAGGCCGCTCAGTGCGTCCCAGGGGACCTGCCTGTGCCGCAGGTCGCCGCGGACGCGCTCCGCGAGTTTCCGGGTGTCACGACGGTTCATCACGGCACCGACCGCCGCGCCGATCATGAACGGCATCAGGTTCGGAAGGTTGCGCACCATGCGTTTCATGATCTGCTGACGCAACTGGCGCTTGAGCTGACCGCTCATGGACGCGTTGAACGTCGAGGGCTTGGTGATCTCGATCCCGCGCTCCTGCGACCAGGCGTTCAGATAGGTGGTGCTGCGGTCCTTGAGGTTGCCGGGCGGCCGCACGCCGTAGACCTCGTGGAGTTCGGCGATGAGTTTCAGCTCGATCGCCGCGACGCCGATGATCTCCGCCGCGAGCTCGGTGGGCATCGCGGGTGGTACGGGCATCATCGCGGCGGCGCCGACTCCGGCGCCGACGGTGGAGCTGGCGTTCGCCGCTCCCGCGACCAGCTTGTCGGCAAGCTGCTCGGGGGTCAGGCCGGGAAACTGCGTGCGCAGCTTCTCCAGGTCGCGCACGGGGATGCGCGGCGCGTTGTCGATCAGGGTGTCGGCGATGTGGGCCAGCGCCGCTTTGGCGCCTTCTTTGCTCTTCACGAGCCCGGTACGGGCGCCCTGTCCGCCTCTGACGAGGCCCGCCCTTGCGTTTCCACCGCCCTTGACGACGCTCTCGCCGACACGCCTGCCGGCACTGGCCAGGCGTCGGACCCTGGTCGGGGGCCCGGCCTGGCCGGCCGTATCGAGCGAGGCCGGCAGGCCCCGCTCCACACCCTCGATCGCGTCGTGCGGCAGTAGAGCGGCCGGGTCCGCCGCGGACGCCGTGGCGTCCTCTACGGGGCCCGTACCGCCCTGGTGCGCCTCCGGCGGTTTCCTGCGCCGGAAGCGCCGCTTCCCGGACGGTGTCTCGCCTGCCACTGGCGGCCTGCCCTCAGTCGCAGTCGCGGCAGATGGGCTGGCCGTTCTTCTCGCGCGCCAGCTGGCTGCGGTGGTGCACGAGGAAGCAGCTCATGCAGGTGAATTCGTCGGCCTGCTTGGGCAGGACCCGGACGGCGAGCTCCTCGTTGGACAGGTCGGCTCCGGGGAGCTCCATGCCCTCTGCGGCCTCGAACTCGTCGACGTCGACGGTCGAGGTCGACTTGTCGTTCCGCCGAGCCTTCAGTTCTTCCAGGCTGTCCGAATCGACGTCGTCATCGGTCTTGCGTGGGGTGTCGTAGTCCGTTGCCATGTCGCTCTCCCCCTCTGGGTGGTTGCGGTGTCTCCAGCGCACGTAACGCGTAAGAGGCCGGACTTGTGCCCGACCTGAGGCGGAGATTTTGCCTCACATCAAGGTCTGTTACTCAATCGACACCCAACCGGACCCCTCGGGAGTGATCGGGTTGGACGGCGATGGGGACCGTACACGGTCCATGGACGCGCTTCACGGGCGCCACCCCGTGTACTTCCCGTGATGTCACCCCCTGGAAACCCGGGCTTTTCCCGGCTTTCCGGGGGATTCTTGATCACGGAGCGTAGACAGCGACGATCAGGCCCATGTGATCGATCGCACACGGATTCGCCGGAGGCCTTTTCCGAAAATTCCGCTTAAAGCGAACATCGATTCCTCAACTCAAACCGGAAGGGTGACACGCATCACCAGACCGCCGCCGTCCCGCGGCACCGCCGTGATGCGACCCCCGTGGGCCCGGGCCACGGAGCGGGCGATCGAAAGCCCCAGGCCGACACCCTTGTCACTGCCGGTCCGCTCCTGCCGGAGCCGCCTGAACGGCTCGAACAGATTGTCGATCTCGTACGCGGGCACGACAGGGCCCGTGTTCGAGACCAGCAGGACCGCGTGGCCGTGCTCGACCGTCGTGGTCACCTCCACCCAGCCGCCCTCCTGAACGTTGTAGCGGACGGCGTTCTGTACGAGGTTGAGAGCGATCCGCTCGAGCAGGACGCCGTTTCCCTGCACGACGGCCGGCTCGCGCCCTCCACGCACCTCCACGCCCTTCTCGACGGCCTCGGAGCGGACCTGGTCGATGGCGCGCGAGGCGACCTCCGCGAGGTCCACAGGCTTGCGCTCGACGATCTGGTTGTCGCTGCGGGCGAGCAGCAGAAGGCCCTCCACCAGCTGTTCGCTGCGCTCGTTGGTGGCCAGCAGCGTCTTTCCCAGCTGATGCAGCTCCAAGGGCGCTCCGGGGTCGGAGAGGTGGACCTCCAGCAGCGTGCGGTTGATCGCGAGCGGCGTACGCAGCTCGTGGGAGGCGTTCGCCACGAACCGCTGCTGGGCGCTGAAGGCCCGCTCCAGGCGGTCCAGCATCTCGTCGAAGGTGTCGGCGAGCTCCTTGAGCTCGTCGTCCGGGCCGTCCAGCTCGATCCGGCGCGACAGGTCGGAACCGGCCACCTGACGGGCGGTGCGGGTGATCCGCCCGAGCGGAGACAGGACGCGGCCGGCCATCGCGTAGCCGAACGCGAACGCGATGATGCTCAGCCCCAGCAGCGCGAACAGCGAGCGGCGCAGCAGGTCGTCCAGGGCCAGCTCACGCTGGTGCTGGAGACAGGCGGAGACGGCCTGGTTGAACTGCTCGCCGGAGCCCTCCTTGGGGAGGGTGCACCAGTCCGTGGTGGGCCGCACCTCGCCCTTGACGATCTCGAAGGGCAGCTCGGTGACGCCGACGTTCAGTGCCTGCGCGGTGAAGAGGTAGATGATCGAGAGCAGCAGGATGCCGGCGATCAGGAACATCCCGCCGTACAGCAGCGTGAGCCGTATCCGGATGGTGGGGCGCAGCCACGGGCGGACCGGCTCCCGGGGGTCCCAGGTCGGCTTGGGCGGCGCCTCCGGAGGCGGCGCGGGAATGGTTGCCATCGCGATCAGATCCGGTAACCGGAACCGGGCACCGTGACGATCACGGGTGGTTCGCCCAGCTTGCGGCGCAGGGTCATCACGGTGACCCGCACGACGTTGGTGAAGGGGTCCGTGTTCTCGTCCCAGGCCTTCTCCAGCAGCTGCTCGGCCGAGACGACCGCGCCCTCGCTGCGCATCAGCACCTCCAGGACGGCGAACTCCTTGGGGGCGAGCTGGATCTCCCTGCCGTCCCTGAAGACCTCGCGGCGGTTGGGGTCGAGCTTGATCCCCGCACGCTCCAGGACGGGCGGCAGCGGCACGGTCGTACGGCGTCCGAGGGCGCGCACCCGGGCGATGAGCTCGGTGAACGCGAACGGCTTGGGCAGGTAGTCGTCGGCGCCGAGCTCCAGGCCCTCGACCCGGTCGCTCACATCGCCCGACGCCGTCAGCATCAGCACGCGCGTGGGCATACCGAGCTCGACGATCCTGCGGCAGACGTCGTCCCCATGGACCAGCGGAAGGTCCCGGTCGAGCACCACCACGTCGTAGTCGTTGACCCCGATGCGCTCCAGGGCGGCGGCGCCGTCGTACACGACGTCGACCGCCATGGCCTCCCGGCGCAGCCCGGTGGCCACCGCATCGGCGAGCAGCTGCTCGTCCTCGACGACGAGTACGCGCACGTCGCTGTTCCTCTCTCGAGAGCCCGTCGTGTGGTGACAGGGCAGGTCTGCGCACTGACTGTGCGGATCCATCCTGCCCTTTACGCGCGTAAACCGGCCGTAAGGCGAACGGGCTCAGGGCGGGCACCCCGGAATAAGGAGGATTCGCGGGAGAGTTGAGGTTTCCACCCGGGAAGGCCGGGGGAGGACGAATGCACACCCCGATCACGCCCTGTATGTGGCGCACCACGACCTGTTCCAGGGCTGATCAACCCACCGTCGGCACACCCCCGTGCCACCGACCCACGACGAGGGGGCGCATCATGGACGCTTTCACCGCCGGACTGCTGCAGCGTATAAAGGCCGCCGAGACCGACCTCACGATCGCCCGGGAGACGGGCGACGACTTCCTCGCCGACGTCGAACAGGCGGAGCTGGACGACCTCCACCGCCTGGCCGCCGAGCACGGGGTGAACCTCGCGGCGGCGTGACGCCACGGCGCACGCACGCACCACGTACGGGAGGCCCGCCACCGCGGAAGCGGCGGCGGGCCTCCCGCCGTGCGTCCCTCCCTCCGGACCCCCCGCCGCGCGTCAATCGCCGGCGAGGCTGAAGTCGCCCCCGTCGACGGCTCAGCCCGGCCGGCGATTGAGGCCACCGCGCGGGAGCGCAGTACAGCCGTCCGCAGGGCGGCACCATTACGGGAAGGGACCGCACAGCGGCAAATACCGGCCCGGCCGGGGCGCTCCCACTCGCCTGGCGGCATGGGAGACAGCCCCACCCACGGCCGCCAGGCCGTAGGAGGAGCTTGCGGCCGCCTGCAGGGCGGCACCGGGTCCGGGCGGAGCTCCATACGGGGGCCTCAGCGGTAAATGGAGCCCGGCCGACGATTGAGGCCACCGCGCGGAGCGCGTACGCCGCCCGCAGGGCGGCACCGGGTCCGGGCGGAGCCCGGTTCGGGAAGGGGCGGGGAGGGGGAAACGGCCCCGCGCAGCGGCCACGCCCGCCCCGCCGCCCACACGTCAGTCGTGCCAGGCGCCGAGCTCCTCCAAGAGGCCCTGCAACGGCTCGAAGACCCCCGGTACCGCCGCGATCGTCAGCTCGCCGGACGGCCGCTCCCCCGGTCGCCCGCCGGTCAGCGCGCCCGCCTCGCGGGCGATCAGGTCACCGGCCGCCAGGTCCCACGGGCTGAGGCCCCGCTCGTAGTAGCCGTCCAGACGGCCGGCCGCCACGTCGGACAGGTCGATCGCCGCGGAGCCACTGCGCCGGATGTCCCGCAGCTGCGGAATGAGCCGCTGGGCGATGTCCGCCTGGTGCGTGCGCACCGTGTGGACGTAGTTGAAGCCGGTCGAGACGAGCGCCTGGTCCATGGGTGGCGCCGGCCGGCACCGGACCTGCCTGTCGTTCAGGAACGCCCCGCCGCCTCGCACCGCGCGGAACGTCTCGCGGCGCATCGGGGCCTCGACCACGCCCACCACGGTCTCCCCGTCCAGCTCCGCGGCGATGGAGACCGCCCAGGTGGGCAGTCCGTACAGGTAGTTGACCGTGCCGTCGAGCGGGTCGATGACCCACCGGACACCGCTGGTGCCGACGGAGGACGCGCCTTCCTCGCCGAGGAAGCCGTCGCTGGGGCGGTGCTCGGCCAGGAAGCCGGTGATCAGCTTCTCTGCGGCTATGTCCATCTCCGTCACGACGTCGATGGGACTGGACTTGGTCCTGGCGACGCCCAGGTCGTCCGGTCGGCCGTCCCTCAGGAGCGCACCGGCCCTCCGGGCGGCCTCCAGGGCGAGGGGCAGCAGTTCGGACGTGAGCGGGTCGGTCACAGGGGTCTCCTTCATGCGTACGGGCTGTCCATGCCGGCCGCCGCGGGCTTCGGCGCACGGGCCGGGCAGCACCCGACCGGGCAGAGGTCGTGGCTCGCGCCGAGCGTTCCGAGCGCGCAGCGCTCCGCCGCGATGCCCCGCTCGGTCGCGGCCCGCTCCAGCAGGAGGTCGCGCACCGCGCCGGCGAACCGCGAGTCGGCGCCCACGGTGGCGGAGCGGCGCACCGGCAGGCCCAGTTCGGCGGCCTTCGCGCCGGCCTCCGTGTCGAGGTCGTACAGGACCTCCATGTGGTCGGACACGAAACCGATCGGGACCATGACCACCGCGGGCACGCCGGAGGCGTGCAGGCTCTCCAGATGGTCGCAGATGTCCGGTTCCAGCCAGGGGATGTGCGGGGCTCCACTGCGGGACTGGTAGACGAGCTCCCAGGGGTGCTCGACGCCGGTCTCCCCTGCGACGGCTCCGGCAATCAGACCGGCCACGTCGAGATGCTGGCGGACGTAGGAGCCGCCGTCCCCGTGCTCGGGCCCGGGGCCGGAGGAGTCCGCCGCGGCGGTCGGGATCGAGTGGGTCGTGAACGCGAGGTGCGCGCCGGCACGGACGTCCTCCGGCAGGTCCGCGAGCGAGGCGAGAACGCCGTCGATCATGGGACGTACGAAGCCGGGGTGGTTGAAGTAGTGCCGCAGCTTGTCCACACGCGGCAGCTCCCGCCCCTCGGCCTCCAGCGTGGCCAGGGCTTCGGCGAGGTTCTCGCGGTACTGGCGGCAGCCCGAGTAGGAGGCGTACGCGCTGGTGGCGAGAACGGCGATGCGCCGGTGCCCGGCGTCGCTCATCTCCCGCAGGGTGTCGGTCAGGTACGGCGCCCAGTTGCGGTTGCCCCAGTACACCGGCAGGTCCACGGCGTGCTCGGCGAAGTCCTTGCGGAGGGCGTCCAGCAGGGCACGGTTCTGGTCGTTGATGGGGCTGACGCCGCCGAAGAGGAAGTAGTGCTGACCCACTTCCTTGAGCCGTTCCTTGGGGATGCCACGGCCGCGGGTCACGTTCTCCAGGAACGGAACCACGTCGTCCGGGCCTTCTGGGCCACCGAACGAGAGCAGCAGAAGGGCGTCGTAAGGAGCTGGATCGCGCAGATCGGACATGAGGTCGATCCTGCCACCCGCCTCTGACACCGGAAAAACCGCGGTGCGCCGACCGGCGTTCGGCACGTAATCTGCGAAGGCTGCCCATACGCCTTACCGGAGAACCTGTTGCCCAGTCCGTACCGCGCGATCTTCGCCACCCCCGGCACTCTGCGGTTCTCCGCCGCCGGCCTCCTCGGCCGGATGCCGCTGTCCATGATGGGCATCGGCATCATGACCATGATCTCCGAGCTCACCGGCCGCTACGGTCTGGCCGGCACGCTCACCGCGACCCTCGCCCTGTCCGCGGCGGTACTGGGCCCGCAGGTGTCCCGCCTCGTCGACCGCCACGGCCAGCGCAGGGTGCTGCGCCCGGCGACCCTGGTCGCGCTGACCGCCGTAACCGCCCTGCTCGTCTGCGCCCAGCAGGGCGCACCGGACTGGACGCTGTTCGCCTGCACGGCCCTCGCGGGGGGCGTGCCGAGTGTCGGCGCGATGACCCGGGCACGCTGGGCGACCCTGCTGCACGGTTCGCCGCGGGAGCTGCACACCGCCTACTCGTTCGAGGCGATCATCGACGAGGTGTGCTTCATCTTCGGGCCGATCATCTCCATCGGACTGTCGACCCTCTGGTTCCCCGAGGCCGGGCCGCTGCTGGCCGCCGGATTCCTGCTGATCGGCGTCTGGTGGCTGACGGCTCAGCGCGCCACGGAGCCGGTGCCGCACCCGGTGGAACACCACAGCGGCGGAAGCGCCCTGCGCTCCCCGGGGCTGCAGGTCCTGGTCGCCGCGTTCGTCGCCACCGGCGTGATCTTCGGCGCGGTCGACGTGGTGACGGTGGCGTTCGCGGAGGAGCACGGCTCCAAGTCCGCTGCGAGCTGGGTGCTCGCGGTGTACGCGCTGGGTTCCTGTCTGGCAGGGGCTGTCTTCGGCCTTTTGCACCTGAAGGGCGACCCCGCCCGCAGGTGGGTACTGGGCGTATGCGCGATGTCCGTGAGTATGATCCCCCTCCAACTGGCCGGGAGCCTGCCGTTCCTGGCCGTGGCGCTCTTCGCTGCGGGCCTTGCCATCGCGCCGACGATGGTGACGACCATGGCCCTCGTCGAGGCGCACGTACCGCGCAGCAAGCTGACCGAGGGCATGTCCTGGACCAGTACGGGCCTCGCGGTCGGCGTCGCTCTGGGTTCCGCGGCCGCCGGCTGGGTGGTCGACGCACAGGGCGCCGCTGCGGGGTACGCGGTGCCCGGCGTCGCGGGAGTGTTCGCGGCCGCGGTGGCGTTCCTGGGTTACAGCCGGCTGCGCAGGCCGGAGCCGACGCGGGAGGGGCAGCGTGAGCAGCGTGATCAGGACCCGGAGGAGCGAGAGCAGCCCGTGGCGTAACTGGGCGGGCACGGTCACTTCGAGGCACGCGAGGGAAGCACGCCCCGCGTCCGTGCAGGAGCTCGCCGACGCGGTGCGCGAGGCGGCCGCGGACGGCCGGCGGGTGAAGACCGTCGGCACGGGCCACTCGTTCACCGCCATCGCGGCGACGGACGGTCTGCTGATCCGACCCGATCTGATGACGGGGATCCGGCGGATCGACCGTTCGGCGATGACCGTGACCGTCGAGTCGGGCACGTCGCTCAGGCGGTTGAACACGGCCCTCGCCCGTGAGGGTCTGTCGCTCACGAACATGGGCGACATCATGGAACAGACGGTCGCGGGGGCGACGTCGACCGGCACGCACGGCACCGGCCGGGACTCCGCCTCGCTCGCCGCCCAGATCAAGGGCCTCGAGCTGGTGACGGCGGACGGCCGGGTGCTCACCTGCTCGGAGAGCGAGAACCCGGAGGTCTTCGCGGCTGCCCGGATCGGTCTGGGAGCGCTCGGTGTCATCACGGCGATCACTTTCGCCGTGGAGCCGGTCTTCCTGCTGACCGCCCGCGAGGAGCCGATGTCCTTCGACCGGGTGACGGCCGACTTCGACGCTCTGCACGCGGAGAACGAGCACTTCGAGTTCTACTGGTTCCCTCACACGGGCAACTGCAACACCAAGCGCAACAACCGCAGCGCGGGCCCGCCCGCGCCGCCCGGCAGGGTGGGCGGCTGGGTCGAGGACGAACTGCTGTCCAACGGGGCCTTCCAGGTCGCCTGTTCGTTCGGCCGCGCCGTGCCCGCGGCCATCCCCGCGATCGCCAGGGTCTCCAGTCGCGCGCTCTCCGCCCGTACCTACACGGACATCCCCTACAAGGTCTTCACATCACCGCGTCGGGTGCGGTTCGTGGAGATGGAGTACGCGCTGCCGCGGGAGGTCGCGGTCGCGGCGCTGCGGGAGGTCAGGGCGATGGTCGAACGCTCGTCGCTGCGGGTGAGTTTCCCGGTGGAGGTCCGCACGGCGCCCGCCGACGACATCACTCTCTCGACGGCCTCCGGCAGGGAGACGGCGTACATCGCCGTGCACATGTACCGGGGTACGCCCTACCGTTCCTACTTCACCGCCGTGGAGCGGATCATGACCGCGCACGGCGGCCGTCCGCACTGGGGGAAGATCCACACGCGGGACGCGCAGTACTTCGCCGAGGCCTACCCGCGGTTCGGCGAGTTCACCGCTCTGCGCGACACCCTCGACCCGGACCGGGTCTTCCAGAACCCTTACCTGCGAAGGGTGTTGGGCGACTGACGCTCACGGCCGGGCCGTCCCCCTCACATCTTCGGCCCCCGTGTGCGGTTCACCTTCACCGGACCGATCGCCCGTTTCCCCGGTACCGGACGGCGTCGGCCGGTCCGCGGTCGGAGTGGGCGAGGGCGTGGGGGTGGGCGCGGGCTCCTGGTCAGCGCCGGTGGACGGTGAGGGCGACGGTGTACCGGCGGTGTCCGGGGTGGCGGACTGCCCGGAGTCCGTTCCGGAGCCCTCCGTTCCGGCTGGTTCCGGGCCGGACTCCCCGGTGCTGTCGGCTCCTTCGTCCGATGTCCGCGACGACGGGGTCCCGGATGGCGCGGCGGTGTGCGTGTCACCGCCGCGTACCGCCGAGCCGAGCGTGGTTCCCGCGCCGCCTCCGAGTTCGCCGCCGGAGGCGAGTTCGTACCCGGTGACCGTGGCCATGGCGAGACCGAACACCGCGGCGGCCGCGAGTGCGGGGCGTTTCCACCCCCGCACCCGGGTGCCGTGCACGGTCGCCGCGCCGAAGTCGCCGTCGAGATCACCGTCGAAGCCGAGGTCGAAGTCGAGGTCGGACTCGCCTCCTTGGCGGGCACCGGCCCTCGTCCCGCCATGAGCGGCGGCCCCGCGAAGCTGCTCCCCGGTTCTGCTGAAGAAGTGCTGGAGGAGGGAACCGCCGCAGGTCGCCACCAAGCTGACCACTCCGGCCCCGATGATGGTGCCGTAGACGCCCAGCCGGGACGCGAGCACGGCCGCCGCCACGGCGGCCAGGGCGCTGCCGGCCACCTGCGGCAGACTCAGGTCGAGCCGCGGCCGCGACAGCCGGGCCTGTTCGCCGCCTTGCTGACGGTCCGTCCCCTGATCCGGCTTCTGTCGCATCTCCAGCCTCTGTTCGCGCATCTGTCCTGCCATGCACCAAGTAGGGACATTTGAGCGAAGTGAATAGTTCCGATTCTGGTGATTCCGTGAAGCACAACACCCGCCCACCCCGGTTCCGGGCACCCAACTACCGCCGTCCGACAGAAGTTCGGCGGCGCGGCGGTCCACCCGGATGGCCCGAATGGAGTACTGTGGCGAGCCCTGGGCCCGGCCTCCTTCATGGCGTCCGGACCCCAGGTTGGGGGCCGAAAACGGCGCTCGATCCGGCGGCGCCGCGGTGAAGCACGGAGTTCTATTGCTCAGAGTGACCAACCGATCACACTGAGTGGCGAATAGATCACCGTGCCATAACGGCGATCCAGGGCAGGTGCCCGACACGCCGGGCACCTCGGCAAGGTTGTGGCAGGCTGCACCCGGGCAGGCCACACTCGACTAGCGGAAGCAGCGACGCAGGTGACGTCGGCAGGCACCACCCGGGAGGTCCCCATGCCCGAACTGCGTGTCGTGGCCGTCTCCAACGACGGCACACGACTGGTGCTCAAAGCTGCGGACAGCACGGAATACACCCTTCCGATCGATGAACGGCTGCGTGCTGCCGTACGCAACGACCGTGCCCGCCTCGGCCAGATCGAGATCGAGGTCGAGAGCCACCTCCGCCCCCGCGACATCCAGGCGCGCATAAGGTCCGGCGCGTCCGCGGAGGAGGTCGCCCAACTCGCGGGCATCCCCGTGGAACGAGTGCGCCGCTTCGAGGGGCCGGTACTGGCCGAGCGGGCCTTCATGGCCGAGCGGGCCCGCAAGACTCCCGTACGACGCCCCGGGGAGAACACCGGCCCGCAGCTCGGCGAGGCCGTGCAGGAGCGGCTGCTGATGCGCGGCGCCGAGAAGGACACCGCCCAGTGGGACTCGTGGCGCCGCGACGACGGCACCTGGGAGGTCCTGCTGGTCTACCGGGTCGCGGGCGAGCCGCACTCGGCGAGCTGGACCTACGACCCGCCGAGGCGGCTCGTGCAGGCCGTCGACGACGAGGCACGTGCCCTGATCGGCGAGACCGACGACACGATCGCCCAGGAACCGAGCTTCCCGTTCGTGCCGCGCATCGCACGGCTGCCCAGGGACCGTCCGCTGGACCGCGCCCTGGACCGGCAGATCGAGCGCCCGGCCCCGCCTTCGTCGGACGACAGCGGCAACGACGAACGGGACTCGCTGACCAGCCTGCTGGAGGCCGTACCCAGCTTCCGCGGCGACATGGTCGTGCCCGAGCGGCCCTCGTCCTCGGAACCCGCCGCGGTCGAGCCCGCGAAGGAGCCGGACGCCGAGGAGGAGCCGGTCGCGCCCGCCGCGTCGGCCGGCGCCGGATCCGCGTACGCGGATGTGCTGATGCCCCGCTCCGTCGCGGGTCACCGCGACCGGCTGACGGGCACAACGGACCGGCAGGCGGAAGCCGATGGCGTCCGCCCCGGCCGTCGGGCCGCGGTGCCGAGCTGGGACGAGATCGTCTTCGGCACGCGCAGGAAGAAGCAGGAGTAAACGTTCCGTATCAGGGCCGGCCCTCCACCGGGTCGGCCCTGATGCCGTCCATCAGCCCTGGCCGCTCGCCGGCCCTGCGGCCGTACGTCTGCCCTGGCCGCTCGCCGGCCCTGCGGCCGTACGTCTGCCCTGGCCGCCTGTCGGCCCTGCGGCCGTACGTCAGCCCGGATGCGGCCCCGTCGCGACCGGGCGGTCCGGGTCACCGGACCACTCGGACCAGGAACCGGCGTACAGAGCGGGCTCGAAGCCTGCGATCTCCAGGGCCACCGCCTGCTGTGCGGCGGAGACACCGGAGCCGCAGTACACGCCGACGGTCGTGGTGCCTTCGTCCGCCCCGAGTTCCCTGAAGCGTGCCGCGAGCCACTCGGCCGAGCGGAAGCGTCCGTCGGCGTCCATGTTCTCGGCCGTCGGCGCCGACACGGCGCCGGGGATGTGCCCGGCGACCGGGTCGATGGGCTCCACCTCGCCGCGGTAACGCTCCCCCGCGCGGGCGTCCAGCAGCAGACCGTCCCGGGCCATGGCCACCGCGCCGTCGGCGTCCAGCAGGGGCAGCGCGCCGGGCTTCGGCTCGAAGGTGCCCTCCTGCGGAACCGGAACCGTGGACTGGAGCGGCCCCGTCCAGGCGGCGATTCCGCCGTCCAGCACCCGTACGTCGCCGTGCCCCGCCCAGCGCAGCATCCACCAGGCGCGAGCCGCGCCCCAGCCCTTGTCGCCGTCGTACGTGACCACTGGTGTGCCCTCGCGGACGCCCGCGCGGCGCATCGCGGCGCCGAACGCGGCCATGTCGGGCAGCGGGTGGCGGCCGCCCGCTCCGGGCGGTCCGGCCAGTTCCGCATCGAGGTCGACGAAGACTGCGCCGGGGATGTGCCCGGCCTCGTACTCGGGCCGGCCGTGCGGTCCGCCCAACCGGTAGCGGACGTCGAGGAGGACCGGCGGGGTGGGGCCGGCGAGCTCCCGGGCGAGTTCGGCCGCGGAAATGATCGGAGTCATGCGGCCATCCTGGCGCACCGGCCTGGCGCACCGGAACACCTCCGAAGCGGGTGATGCCCCGCAAAACGGGCATCCTCCGGCGGGAACCCGCCATACCGGCGCGGCCCGGGCGCTCCGGGACCGCGGTGGTGACAACATCTGCTCGGGCGCAACGGCCTGCCCCGCGGTCCCACCGGACCCAGGCCGGCAACGCGCCCGGTCCCCCCGTACGGCCACGACGATGGTCCGAGGAGAGAGTGACGATGACCGAGGCGACTCGGCGCTCACCCGGCACACCCTGCTGGGTGAGCCTGATGGTGCACGGCCTTGACGCGACGCAGGACTTCTACGCGGCACTGTTCGGCTGGGAATTCTCGCCGGGCCCCGAGCAGCTCGGTCCCTACGTCCGCGGGATGCTCGGTGACAAGGAGGTCGCCGGCATCGGCCGCCTCCCCGGCGACCGCCACCTGCCCGTCGCCTGGACCCCCTACCTGGCGAGTGACGACGCCGACGTGACGGCGGAGGCGATCCGCAGCTGCGGGGGAACGGTCGGGGTGGGCCCGCTCGACGCCGCCGACGCGGGGCGGATGGTGATCGCGTCCGACCCCGCGGGCGCCGTGTTCGGTGTCTGGCAGGCGGCGGCGCACACCGGTACCGCCGTACACGGAACGCACGGGACGCCCGTCTGGAACGAACTGCTGACCAGGGAGACCTCGTCGGTCGGCAAGTTCTACCACGCGGTCTTCGGTTACGACACGGAGGCGGTCGGGGCCCCGGGCCTCGACCGGCTCACGCTGCGCGTCGACGACCGTCCGGTCGCCTCCGTGCACGGGATCGGCCAGGCGCTGCCACGCGACCGCGGGCCGCACTGGATGACGTACTTCGAGGTCGCGGACGTCGACGACGCGGCCGACCGTGTGGTGGAGCTGGGCGGCCGGTTGATCGGGGCGCCCGGGCCGGGTCCTGGCGGGCGGGTGGCTACCGTCTGCGACCCGGAGGGCGCGGTCTTCACGATCGTACGGTCGGACGCCGACTGAAGAGGCGCGCCGGCGAGGCGCCTCCTCTCAGCTGTCCGTCGGGCCCTCGTCGGCAGGGCTGACCGGTCCTCTTCGCGCCGGGGCGAGCCGAGGCACGTCCGCCGGGCGTCGGGGTGCGTCGGGCCGGGTCGGACCAGGTACGCCGGGGATCAGGCGGACGTCACCGGGAGCACGTCCGGGGAGAGCGCAGCGGCCTTCGTCGTGGCCGCCGTCATCCGCCGGCGGTGGTGCCGGCGGCACAACACCTCGTAACCGACCTCGTCCGGCGACTGGTTGACGTCGCCGACGACGACCTGGGCGCCCTCGACGACCATCACCCCGCCGACGGTGCGGGCGTTGTGAGTGGCACGCGCACCGCACCAGCACAGCGCCTCGACCTGCAGCACCTCGACCCGGTCGGCGAGTTCGACCAGCCGCTGCGAGCCGGGGAAGAGCTTGGACCGGAAGTCGGTGGTGATACCGAAGGCGAAGACGTCCAGCTCCAGGTCGTCGACGACGCGGGCGAGTTGGTCGATCTGTTCGGGGGCGAGGAACTGCGCCTCGTCGGCGATCACGTAGTCGCAGCGGCCGCCCTTCGAGAAGCGGTCGACGAGAAAGGCGTAGAAGTCGAAGCCCTCGGCGGCCTCGACGGCGTCGGTGACGAGGCCGAGACGGGAGGAGAGCTTGCCCTCCCCCGCCCGGTCGTCACGGGTGAAGATCATGCCCTGCAGACCGCGCGCGGACCGGTTGTGCTCGATCTGAAGAGCGAGGGTGCTCTTCCCGCAATCCATCGTTCCGGAGAAGAACACCAGCTCGGGCATGGGAATGCAGAGACCTTTCGGGTCTGGGCTGAAAGGGGGTCAGGAACGTACTTCGAGGAGTGGTACGAGCTGTTCGGCGGGGGTCATGGAACCGTGCATGCCGACCATCGCCGACTCGTTCGGTTCGTTCACGGAGGCGATGACGACCACGTCGTCGTGGGCGGCCGCGACGACGTCGCCGATCCGCCCGTACACCCGCTCGTCGATCCGGGGGCCGAACCAGCCGGCGTCGATCGCCTCGTCCCGGCTCGCCACCCAGAACTGTTCTCCCAGCACCTCGCGCCAGACGGTGAGCACGTCGTGCTCCGCGCCCGGCACGGCGTAGACATGGCGTGCCCTGCCCTCGCCGCCGAGGACGGCGACGCCGGCCCGCAGCTCCCAGTCCTCGTCGAAGTCGATACGGGACTGCTCGTCGAACGGGACGTCGATCATGCCGTGGTCGGCGGTGACGTACAGGGCGGTGCGCGGCGGAAGCTGGTCGGCGAGCCGCTCGACCAGCCGGTCCACGTACATCAACTGGCCGCGCCAGGCGTCGGAGTCGATGCCGAAGCGGTGCCCCTTGCCGTCGACCTCGCTGTAGTACGTGTAGACCAACGACCGGTCACCTGCGGCGAGTTGTTCGGCGGCGAGGTCCATGCGCTCCTCGCCGGTCAGCCGGCCGTGGAACGAACCGCCGCTGAGCGCGACCTTGGTGAGCGGGGTCTGCTCGAACGCGGGCGACGACACCTGGGCGGTGTGCACGCCCGCGCGGTCCGCCAGCTGGAAGACGGTGGGGTACGGCTGCCACGCGTGCGGCGCGGTCCACGGCTTCCAGCGCAGCTGGTTCATCAGTTCGCCGGTCTCAGGATTGCGCACCGTGTAGCCGGGCAGGCCGTGGGCGCCGGGCGGCAGACCGGTTCCGACGGAGGCGAGCGAGGTGGCGGTGGTCGCCGGGAACCCGGCGGTGACGGGTGCTCCCGTACCGCCGCGTGACGTGCCGAGGAGCGAGGTCAGGTACGGCGCCTCCTCGGGGTGCGCCCTGAGCTGCTCCCAGCCGAGGCCGTCGATGAGGAACACGCAGTTCCGGTCGGCGGGCGTGAGCTCCGGGATCGACTGCGCGAGACCTGGCACCCCCTGGCCCGCCGCAAGGGTCGGGAGCAGGTCGGCGAGGGAGCCGCTGCCGTACTCGGGCGCCGGAGCCGCGTACACGTCGAGCGTCACGGGGTCGTCCGGCCACACCGCGGGCTGGGCCGTCAACGCGTGGCTGCCGTGGCTTCGGAGAGCGCCTGGGCGAAGACCAGGGTCTGGCGGACGGTGTCGGGGCCGTCGCCCGCCTCACTGACCCGCAGGCTCAGGTCGTCGGCGGTGGAGTTGCCCGTGTAGCCGTGGTCGGCGTCGCAGTTCGGGTCGCCGCAGGCGGCGGGCTCCAGGTCGAGGCGCGAGACGGCGCCCCAGCCGATGGTCAGCACCACCTCGCGGGGCAGGGTGCCGGGCGTGTACGACTCCGGATTGGCGACCACGCGGCTGACCACGACCGACGAGATCCGGCCGAGCTTGACCGACTCGGTGGAGGTAGTCGCGTACGGGGTCGGAGACCCGGAGTCCGCGGCCTGCTCGTCGGTGTGGCTGACGATGAAGCGGTTCGCCGTCAGGACGAGGACGGTGACATGGCGGCGGACCTCGTTCGCGTCGAACGTGGTCTCCTGATGGACGAGGTACGACGCGATCGGCTCACCGCCGACAGCGGCCTCCACCGCCTCGGCCACGAGTGCCGGGTAGTAGCCGCTGCGCTCGATCGCCGTGCGCAGCCCCTGGGTCGTCGTACCGGTCTTCGCCATGCGGTCCATCCTACGGGCCCGCGAAGGGCCCAGGTGCTCAGTAGCTCGGGAGCCGGCGGGGCCCGAGATCGTTCCGGGGCGGTGGTGGGGCGAGCCGTACGGACGCGTCCAGCACGCTGAGACCGTGCTGGGCGACGACGACCGGTTCCAGACCGATCCCGACCACCTCCGGGTGGTCGTCCATCAGCCGTGACACGCGCAGCAGCAGGTCCTCCAGCGCCGACGTGTCGACCGGCGCGGAGCCGCGCCAGCCGAAGAGGAGCGGCGCGGTGCGAATGGTTCGGATCAGCTCCGCCGCGTCGCGGTCGGTGGCGGGCACGAGCCGGTGCGCCGTGTCGCCGAGCAGTTCGGAGGCTGCGCCGGCCAGGCCGAAGGACAGGACGGCGCCGACGGCCGGGTCGATGGCGGCGCGCACGACGGTGTCCACGCCGCGCGGCACCATCGCCTGGACCACGGGCTGCAGCTCGGCCGGCTTGCCGAGCGTCTCCGTCAGCTCGCGGTACGCCTGGCGCAGCTGCGTCTCGTCGGCCAGATCGAGCCGCACGCCGCCGAGGTCGGCGCGATGGCGCAGGTGGGGGGCCGTGGTCTTCAACGCGACGGGGTAGCCGAGGCGTGCGGCCGCGTCCACGGCGGCGTCGGGGCCGGGCGCGGGGAGCGTCGGCCGTACGCGGACGCCGTAGTGCGCGAGGAGCGTGTGCGCGTCGGCGGCGGCGAGGGTGAACCCTCTGGGGTCCGCCGCCGCCCCGAGGATCCGCTCGATGTGCGCGGCGGCGCCGGCCTCGTCGATGTCGTCGTAGGCGGGCACCCGGCCGGGCTCGGCGGCCTGCCTGCGCCACTGGGCGTATCTGACGGCCTCGGCCATCGCGCGCACCGCCCGCTCAGCGGCCGGATACGCGGGGATCCGGCGCGCGTCGGCAACCGGGTCGCCGTCCGCCGCGGGGGCGCGCCCGCCCCGGCCGGGCTCCCCCGCTGCCTCGGCCGCGTCCCGGCCAGGGCCGTCCGTCGGCGTCGCACCGGCGGGGCCAGGCACCTCACCGGGCCCGGACGCGGACCCGGACACCGACGTCCCCGACACCTCACCGGGCCCGGGCCGGGACGCTGTGAGGCCGGGCCTGCCGGCTGAGGTTCCCTGCGGCGCGGTGCCGCCCGCCCGGCTCACAGGCTCAGGCAGGCTCCCACCCGTACAAGCCTCCGTGGCGGGGGCCCCGGCCGAGAACGGTGCATCGTCGGGGACCGCCCTGCCGGACGCGGACCGGCCCGCATCGCCCTTCTGCGGCGCGCCGGAGGAAGCTCCGTGCGGCGGGACGCCGCCCGCCCGCTCCGGGAGCACGGAAGGTTCCCCGGCCGACGGCTGGGTGCCGCCCGGCACCGCGCGGTCCCCCGCACGTGCGGAGTCCTCGGCGGCGTCCGCACGCGACGGGTCCGCGAAGCCGGACGCGCCTTCGGGCGACGAACCGGACGGGCCCGACGGGCCGGACCCGCCGCCGGGCGAGGGCCGCGGAGCCGTACTGGAGGCTGCCGCGAGCGCTTCGGCCAGGGCGCCCATCTCGACGTGGACCACCGCCACCGGCTTCGCCGGCGCCCTGGCCGCCGCGTCCCGCAGAGCCGTGGCGAGGACCTCTCCGTCTCCCGACTCCGTCACGCCGTTCTCCCCGACCCATGGGATCGCCGTCACCACCACCGCGTCGCAGGCGTCGTCCACCAGCGCCTGCGCGAGCGCGGCGCGGAAGTCCGCGGGCGTGGCCGCCGTCGTGAGGTCGCGCGGTGGAAGCGGGCGCAGGCCCTCCGTCAGGCAGGCGTCATAGGTGAGCAGTCCCAGGGACTCGGAGTTGCCGAGGATCGCGACCCGCGGCCCGCTCGGCAGGGGCTGCCCCGCCAGCATCAGACCCGCGTCGACGAGCTCCGTGACGGTGTCGACGCGGATGACGCCCGCCTGGCGCAGCAGCGCGCCGACCGTCGCGTCCGGGATGCGGGTGAACGGCACGGCGTGCCCCGGCGGCGCACTGCCGCTGTGCCGCGCGCCCTTGACCACCACGACCGGCTTGACCGCGGCCGTGCGCCGCGCGAGCCGGGTGAACTTGCGCGGGTTGCCGATCGACTCGAGGTACATGAGGACGACATCGGTCTGCGGGTCCTCGTGCCAGTACTGCAGGAAGTCGTTGCCGGAGACGTCGGCGCGGTTCCCGGACGAGATGAAGGAGGACACGCCCGCGCCACGCCGGTGGAGCCCGGACAGCAGCGCGATGCCGATCGCGCCGGACTGGGTGAACAGACTGATCCGTCCGGGAGCCGGTGCCTGTGGCGCCAGAGAGGCGTTGAGCCGGACGGTGTCGGAGGTGCTGATGATCCCGAAGGAGTTCGGCCCGATGATCCGCATCCCGTACGAACGGGCGTGCCGTACAAGTTCGCGCTGGCGTTCCCGTCCGGCGGGGCCGCTCTCCGCATACCCGGCGCTGAGCACCACAAGGCCCTGGACGCCGTGCTCGCCGCAGTCGGCGACGACGTCGGGCACCCGTTCGGCCGGTACGGCGACGATCGCCAGGTCGACGGGCTCTTCGATGTCGGCGACCGTGCGGACCGCGGGCACGCCGTCGATCTCGCCGCGTCCTTCCGGGAACGCGCGGTTCACCGCGTACACCCGGCCCGTGAAACCTGCTCCCAGGAGGTTGCGCAGGGCCGTGCGGCCGACGCCGCCGGGCAGCCGGCCGGTTCCGACGACGGCCACGGAGCCCGGCGCGAGCAGGCGCTGGACCGAGCGGGCCTCCGCGCGCTGCTCGCGGCCGCGCTGCACGGCGACGGACTCCTCGGTCGGTTCGAGGTCGAGGGTCAGATGGACGGATCCGTCCTCGAAGCTGCGCTTCTGGGTGTACCCGGCGTCCCGGAACACCTTGATCATCTTGTTGTTGGCGGGCAGCACCTCCGCGGCGAACCGCCGGATGCCGCGCTCGCGGGCGACCGCCGCGATGTGCTCGAGGAGGGCGGAGGCGACGCCGCGCCCGTGGTGGGCGTCCTGGACGAGGAAGGCGACCTCGGCCTCGTCGGCGGGGGCGCTCGCGGGCCGCCCCTGCGCGTTGATCCGGTCGTAGCGGACGGTGGCGATGAACTCGCCGCCCACCGTGACCGCGAGACCGACCCGGTCCACGTAGTCGTGGTGTGTGAACCGGTGGACGTCCTTGTCACTGAGCCGCGGATAGGGGGCGAAGAAGCGGTAGTACTTCGACTCGTCGGAGACCTGCTCGTAGAAGCTGACCAGCCGGTCGGCGTCCTCCGTGGTGATGGGCCTGATCCGGGCGGTGCCGCCGTCGCGCAGCACCACGTCTGCTTCCCAGTGAGCGGGGTAGGCGTGCTCCTGCGAGGTCTGCATGAGGAAAGCCTACGGCGCGCCCACGGGTCGCGGAGGCTGTTGCCGACGGGCAGTCTGAGGAGGCGTACGGGCGGTCCGCCCCTTGCGGGAACCGGCGAGGAGCGCCTGCCGGACCCCGCCGGGGGCGCCCGCCGCACCCGTCGAGGAGCAGTGGTCGAAGCCGACGGGGAGCACGCCGGGACACATGAGAGACTGGTCTAGACAACCACTGAGACTTGAAGGGCAACACCATGGCTGAGCGCCGCGTCAATGTCGGCTGGGCCGAGGGCCTTCACGCCCGCCCCGCGTCCATCTTCGTCCGCGCCGCGACGGCTGCCGGCGTCCCCGTGACGATCGCCAAGGCCGACGGCAACCCGGTCAACGCGGCCTCCATGCTCGCCGTGCTCGGCCTGGGCGCTCAGGGCGGCGAGGAGATCGTCCTCGCTTCCGACGCCGACGGTGCCGAGGCCGCTCTGGACCGCCTCGCCAAGCTGGTGACCGACGGTCTCGAGGAGCTCCCCGAGACCGTCTGAGCGAAGCGGGCCGTTGCCCGCCCTCTTTCGCGACCGAGCCGCGGTGCCCCGAATTCGGAGCACCGCGGTTCCGCTTTCCAGGAATCCGAAAACGGCGAGAGAAACAGAAAAGGGCCCATCAAAGCACGCCCTCTTTTGTATACGCCTCCTGTTAATTCCGGCCGCTCGCGGTGTTTACGTCATGTTGCGAAGTCCTCACCAGCACGCGGCGCCGCAGCCGGTGCGCGCCGGCGGAACGCTCCGCGTGCAGGGCGGTCAGCGTGCGCGCCCGCTCCGCGTCCCCGCGCGCCACGGCGTCGACGATCGCACCGTGCTCGGCCCACGCCTCGACCGGCGTGACCGACTGCTCCACCGCGTACATCCAGGCGATCTTGTGCCGCAGCTGGGTGAGCAGCGCGGTGAGCCCCGGGCTGCCGCAGGACTGGGCGAGCGTCTCGTGGAACCAGCCGCCGAGGGACCGCAGATCCTCGCCCTGACCCCGGCGCGCCCGCTCCTGACCCAGCCTGACCAGGCCGCGGAGCACCTTGAGGTGCGCCTCCGTACGGCGCTGCGCCGCCCGCGCCGCCCCCAGCGGCTCCAGCAGCATGCGGACCTCCAGGAGGTCGGCGGCCTCCCGCTCTGTGGGCTCGGCGACACAGGCGCCCGCGTGCCGGCGGGTCACGACGAACCCCTCGGACTCGAGGGTGCGCAGAGCCTCGCGCACCGGGACGCGGGAGACTCCGTAGCGCCGGGCCAACTGCTCCTCCGTGAGCCGGCCGCCGCACTCGAAGACACCGGAGACGATGTCGTCGCGGATCGCCGTGCATACCGAGCGCGCGGGAATACGCATGACCGAACCTCCGTCCTGATCCGAGCAAAACGCAGCCGATTGACGCGTGTTCCCGTGACTCTATTGCAGTTCCCGCGGTTTCCCGAAGGCAGCCGGAAATTCATGGGGATCTCTCGGCCACGACCGCGATCACGGAACGGCGGAAACGGATCGGAATGCGCCGAAGGTCCCCGGCGTGAACGCCGGGGACCTTCGCAAGACGTGTTCGCGGGCGTCAGACGTTGACGCCGTGGGAGCGCAGGTACGCGACCGGGTCGATGTCGGAGCCGTACTCGGCGGTGGTCCTGGCCTCGAAGTGCAGGTGCGGTCCGGTCGAGTTGCCGGTCGAGCCGGAGAGACCGATCTGCCGGCCGGGCGTGACCTGCTGACCGACGACGACGCTGATGGACGACAGGTGACCGTACTGGGTGTAGGTACCGTCGTTCATGCGGATCACCACGTTGTTGCCGTACGCGCCGCCCCAGCCGGCCTCCACGACGGTTCCGGAGCCGACGGCCACGACGGAACTGCCGGAGGCGGCACGGAAGTCGACGCCGGAGTGGCTGCCGGAGGACCACAGCGCACCGCCGGCCCGGTAGCCGGTGGTCACGAAGGAACCGGCGACGGGGAGCTGGAAGGAGTTCAGCCGCTTGCGCTCGGCCTCGCGGGCCGCGCGCTCCTTGGCCTCGCGGAGCTCCTTGGCGCGGGCTTCCGCCTTGCGCCTGGCCTCCGCCTTGGCCTCTGCCTCGGCCTTCGCCCGGGCTCGCGCCTTGGCAGCGGCCTCCTCCGCCTCCCGCTTCTGGGTGGCGGCCTGGTCGGCTATCTCGTCGGCGAGCGACCCCATGGAGATGATCTGGGTGAGACCGGTGTCCTCCACGGAGAGGGCTTCGGTGTCGGCGGCGAGCGCCGGGGAGGCGAGGGTTCCGATGACGCCGGTGGTGGCGAGGGCGGCGACGCCGGCCAGGTTCGCGCTCCTGCGCGTCAGGCGGCTCGGGGCACGATGCTTCCCGGTGGCACGGGTGAACGCCATGAAGGGGCTGGTCCTTTCCTTCCTTCTCGCCTACCGGGTTAGCTGACGGGTTCGGAGCAGGAAGGTCTCCTACGGATGCCTCCGGGCGAAGGCGTCCGATTCACCCCAGGGACTGAGTGGGTCCCCGGCTCCCCAGGCTCGCGCCTGACGGGGACTCGGCGATGACTGTCCGATGCCGCGGGCGCGACGATCTCCAGGCGGACAGCCGGACCGACGCTAGGCATCGGCATCGCCGATCGCCAAACGGACAGGCCGTTTTGTAGCGCATGCCACAGGGCAGACACACCATCTCCACCACGAAACGGACATAACGCAGAACCCCGGCAAACGATTCGAAGCCGGGGTCCTGTTTGTGTGTTGCGTACCGTTCTGTACCGCCGGTTGCCGGGGCAGTCGGCGGACGGCTCTCAATCAGCCCGTGACAACGGTCACTTCACCGATACCGAGCGCCTTGACCGGCTCCTCGATCTGTGACGCGTCGCCGACCAGGACCGTCACCAGACGGTCGACGGGGAAGGCGTTGACGGCCGCCGCCGTGGCCTCCACCGTGCCCGTCTCCGCAAGCCGTACGTACAACTGGGCCTGGTAGTCGTCCGGGAGGTGCTGCTCGACCTGGTCGGCCAGCGTGGCGGCGACGGACGCCGCGGTCTCGTACTTCAGCGGAGCGACGCCCACGAGGTTCTGCACGGCGACGTCACGCTCGGCGTCGTCGAGTCCCTCGGCCGCGAGCGTGCGCAGCACCTTCCACAGGTCGTCGAGCGCCGGGCCGGTGTTGGGCGTGTCCACGGAACCGCTGATGGCCAGCATCGAGGCGCCCGAGCCGTCCGGCGCGGAACGCAGCACCTGACCGAAGGCGCGCACACCGTAGGTGTAGCCCTTCTCCTCCCGCAGCACCCGGTCGAGGCGCGAGGTGAGAGTGCCGCCGAGGCAGTACGTACCGAGCACCTGGGCCGGCCAGACGCGGTCGTGGCGGTCCGCCCCGATACGGCCGATGAGCAGCTGCGTCTGCACCGCCCCCGGGCGGTCCACGATGACCACCCGGCCGGTGTCGTCGGCGCTGATCGCCGGCACGGGGCGCGGGTCCGCCTTGTCGCCCGTCCAGGTGCCGAGCGTGTCGCCGAGGACGGCGTCGAGGTCGACACCGGTGAGGTCTCCGACGACCACCGCGGTCGCGGTCGCGGGGCGCACATGTGCCTCGAAGAAGGCGCGTACGGCGGCCGCGTCGATCCGGGCCACCGTCTCCTCTGTGCCCTGCCGCGGACGCGAGACCCGCAGCGAGGCCGGGAAGAGCTCCTTGGAGAGCTGCTTGGCGGCCCGGCGGCCCGGGTTGGCCGTCTCGTGCGGGATCTCGTCGAGGCGGTTGCGGACCAGCCGCTCGACCTCCGCCGTGTCGAACGCGGGAGCGTTCAGTGCCTCGGCGAGCAGGCCGAGGGCCTTCAGCAGCCGCGACGCCGGGACCTCGAGGGACACCCGCACGCCCGGATGATCCGCATGCGCGTCCAGGGTGGCGCCGCAGCGCTCGAGCTCCGCGGCGAACTCCTCCGCGGAGTGCTTGTCGGTGCCCTCCGACAACGCGCGGGCCATGATCGTGGCGACTCCGTCGAGCCCCTCCGGCTCGGCGTCCAGCGGGGCGTCGAGAGAGAGCTCGACGGCCACCACCTGCTGTCCGGGGCGGTGGCAGCGCAGCACCGTCAGGCCGTTGTCCAGCGTGCCGCGCTCGGGAGCCGGGAAGGCCCAGGGCCGGGCGGTTCCCGGAGCCGGCTGCGGGTGGAAGTCCATGGTCACGGCAGCGTCGCTCACTTGTCCGTCCCCTCGTGCTCGTTCTCGTCGGCCGCTTCGGTCTCTTCCGCGGCGACCGGTTCGTAGACCAGCACCGCCCTGTTCTCGGGGTGCAGGCGCGCCTTGGCCACCGCCCGCACCTCCTCCGCGGTGACGTCGAGCACCCGCTTGACGGCGGTGAGCGCCAGCTGCGGGTCACCGAACAGCACCGCGTAGCGGCACAGTTCGTCGGCACGGCCGGCGACGGTGCCGAGGCGGTCCAGCCACTCGCGCTCGAGCTGCGCCTGAGCGCGCTCCATCTCCTCAGCCGTCGGGCCCTCCGCCGCGAACCGGGCCAGCTCCTCGTCGACGGCCGCCTCGATCCGAGGCACCTCGACGCCGCCGGACGTCTTGACGTCGAGCCAGCCCAGCGACGGGGCGCCGGCCAGCCGCAGCAGACCGAAACCGGCCGCCACGGCGGTCTGGTCGCGACGCACCAGACGGTTGTGCAGCCGGGAGGACTCGCCGCCACCGAGGACGGTGAGCGCCAGGTCGGCGGCGTCGCACTCGCGTGTGCCGTCGTGCGGCAGACGGTAGGCGGCCATCAGCGCACGGGCCGGGACCTCCTCGACGACCTCCTCCCGCAGCTGGGCGCCGATGTTCTCGGGCAGCGTGCCGTCGCGCGGCGGCTGCTTGCCGTCGTGGGACGGGATGGAACCGAAGTACTTCTCGATCCAGGCGAGCGTCTGCTCCGGGTCGATGTCGCCGACGACCGACAGCACCGCGTTGTTGGGCGCGTAGTACGTACGGAAGAAGGCACGGGCGTCCTCGAGGGTCGCCGCGTCCAGGTCGGCCATCGAGCCGATCGGTGTGTGGTGGTACGGGTGGCCCTCCGGGTAGGCGAGGGCCGTCAGCTTCTCGAAGGCCGTGCCGTAGGGCACGTTGTCGTACCGCTGGCGGCGCTCGTTCTTGACCACGTCCCGCTGGTTGTCCATCGACTCGTCGTCGAGGGCGGCCAGCAGGGAGCCCATGCGGTCGGCCTCCAGCCAGAGCGCCAGCTCCAGCTGGTGGGTGGGCATCGTCTCGAAGTAGTTGGTCCGCTCGAAGCTCGTGGTGCCGTTCAGCGAGCCGCCGGCTCCCTGGACGAGCTCGAAGTGGCCGTTCCCCTTCACCTGGCCCGAGCCCTGGAACATCAAGTGCTCGAAGAGGTGGGCGAGTCCCGTACGGCCCTTGACCTCGTGGCGTGAACCGACGTCGTACCAGAGGCAGACCGCGGCGACCGGGGTCAGGTGGTCCTCGGAGAGCACCACGCGCAGGCCGTTGGCCAGGCGGTGCTCGGTCGCTGTCAGGCCGCCGGAACCGGCCTGCGCTGTGGCCGTGTGACCCATGGGCATGTACGTCCCTTCGATCGCGAAAACTTGAAAGTGCTGCCAGACCTGCCACTGTATGCAAGCGTGCCGACACCTGGCGAAGTTCCCGGGCCGCGATCTGCGTTGTTCCACCCCGCGCCGCGCGGCGGATGACGGGTCGCGGTCGGCCTTGTCAGCGGCACGGTCCACAATGGTCGGCGTCAGATGCCCACCTGGTACGTGAAGGAGCAGCAGCCGCGATGGCCCGCCGCAGCACGAAGACCCCGCCGCCGGACGACTTCGAGGAAAGAATCCTCGACATCGACGTGGTGGACGAAATGCAGGGCTCCTTCCTCGAGTACGCGTACTCGGTGATCTACTCCCGGGCCCTGCCGGACGCACGCGACGGCATGAAGCCGGTACACCGCCGCATCGTCTATCAGATGAACGAGATGGGACTGCGTCAGGACCGCGGCTATGTGAAGTGCGCGCGCGTCGTCGGCGAGGTCATGGGCAAGCTGCACCCGCACGGTGACGCGTCGATCTACGACGCCCTCGTGCGCATGGCACAGCCGTTCTCGATGCGCCTGCCCCTGGTGGACGGCCACGGGAACTTCGGTTCGCTGGGCAACGACGACCCGCCGGCCGCCATGCGGTACACCGAGTGCCGGATGGCCGATGCCACGAGCCTGATGACCGAGTCGATCGACGAGGACACGGTCGACTTCCAGTCGAACTACGACGGGCAGGAGCGCGAGCCCGTCGCGCTCCCCGCCGCCTACCCGAATCTGCTGGTCAACGGCGCCTCGGGCATCGCGGTCGGAATGGCGACCAACATGCCCCCGCACAACCTCGGCGAGGTCGTCGCGGCCGCACGCCACCTCATCAGGCATCCGGGCGCCGACCTCGATACGCTGATGCGCCATGTGCCGGGCCCCGACCTGCCGACCGGCGGCCGCATCGTCGGGCTGAGCGGTATCCGGGACGCGTACGAATCCGGCCGCGGCACTTTCAAGATCCGCGCCACGGTGTCCGTGGAGAACGTCACCCCGCGCCGCAAGGGCCTGGTCGTCACCGAACTGCCCTTCACGGTGGGCCCGGAGAAGGTGATCGCGAAGATCAAGGATCTGGTCGGGTCGAAGAAGCTGCAGGGCATCGCGGACGTCAAGGACCTCACCGACCGCCAGCACGGCCTGCGTCTCGTCATCGAGATCAAGAACGGCTTCATTCCGGAGGCCGTCCTCGAGCAGCTCTACAAGCTGACGCCGATGGAGGAGTCCTTCGGCATCAACAACGTGGCCCTGGTCGACGGACAGCCGCTCACACTCGGCCTGAAGGAGCTGCTCGAGGTCTACCTCGACCACCGCTTCGACGTCGTCCGGCGGCGCAGCGAGTTCCGGCGCACGAAGCGCCGGGACCGGCTGCATCTGGTCGAGGGCCTGCTCGTCGCCCTCCTCGACATCGACGAGGTCATCCGCCTCATCCGCTCCAGCGACAACTCCGCCCAGGCCAAGGAGCGGCTGATCGAGCACTTCTCGCTGAGCGAGATCCAGACGCAGTACATCCTCGACACGCCGCTGCGCCGGCTCACCAGGTTCGACCGGATCGAGCTGGAGAGCGAGCGCGACCGCCTCAACGGCGAGATCGACGAGCTGACCGGCATCCTCGAATCGGACGCCGAGCTGCGCAAGCTGGTCTCCGCCGAACTGGGCGCGGTGGCGAAGAAGTTCGGCACCCCGCGGCGCACGGTGCTCCTGGAGTCCGCGGGCACCCCCGCGCCGGCCGCCTCACTGCAGGTCGCGGACGACCCGTGCCGGGTGCTGCTCTCCTCGACCGGCCTGCTCGCGCGCACCGCTACGGGAGAACCGCTGGTGGACGGGGAAAGCAGGCGCGCCAAGCACGACGTGATCGTCTCCGCGGTGCTCACGACGCAGCGCGGCGAGGTGGGCGCGGTGACGTCGGCCGGGCGGCTGCTGCGGCTGTCGGTGATCGACCTGCCCCAGCTGCCGGACACGGCGACCGCGCCCAACCTCTCCGGTGGTGCGCCGGTCGCGGAGTTCCTCTCGCTGGAGACCGAAGAGACCGTCGTCTGCCTGACCACTCTCGACGAGTCGTCGCCGGGGCTCGCGCTGGGAACGCTGCAGGGTGTGGTCAAGCGGGTGGTGCCCGACTATCCCTCCAACAAGGAGGAACTCGAGGTCATCACCCTCAAGGACGGCGACCGGATCGTCGGCGGCGTCGAACTGCACACGGGTGAGGAGGACCTGGTCTTCATCACCTCCGACGCCCAGTTGCTGCGCTATCCGGCGTCGCAGGTGCGCCCGCAGGGCCGCCCGGCGGGCGGCATGGCCGGCGTCAAGCTCGCCGAGGGGGCCGAGGTGATCTCGTTCACCGCGGTCGATCCGGCGGGCGACGCCGTGGTGTTCACCGTGGCGGGCTCGCACGGCACTCTGGACGACTCGGTCGCGACGGCGAAACTGACCCCGTTCGACCAGTACCCCCGCAAGGGGCGGGCCACCGGCGGTGTCCGGTGCCAGCGCTTCCTGAAGGGCGAGGACGTACTGGTCCTGGCCTGGGCGGGCGCGGCGCCCGCCAGAGCGGCGCAGAAGAACGGAGCTCCGGCGGAGCTGCCGGAAATCGATCCGCGCCGGGACGGGTCGGGCACACCCCTGGAGTCACCCGTCGCGGTGCTCGCGGGACCGGCGAGCTAGTGCCGTGACCGGCAATGTTTGCCCGTGAAGGAGCGTCGTCCGGTGCGTGCCGGGCGGCGCGACAGGGCAAAACTTGCCGGGACAGCCCTCAGGAGTCGTAGCCGTCGTTCTCGAAGGGGTCCTCGGACGGGTCGTCCGAGGACCCCTTGGGTACGTAGCGGAGAATGCCCCAGAGGCTGTGCTCCTCGGGAACGCCCTCGGTCCCGGTCAGGCGCGTGGCGTCGAGTTCCGCGAGCAGTGTGCCGGGGTCGATGCCCGCGCCGATGAGCACCAACTGGGTCGCGGGTCCGGCGTCGCCGGACTGCCGGGGCTCCGGGTAGAAACGCAGGAACCTGCCGACGGAGTGGACCGTGTACCGGTTGCGGGGGTCCAGGGCGCCGAAGTCGACGAACCCCTTGATGCGGTACAGCCCCTCGGGCCGTGAGTCGAGGAAGTCCAGCAGCCGGCGCGGGTGGAGAGGGTCGGCGGAGGTGAACGAAGCGCTCTCGTAGGCGGCGTGCAGATGACCGTCGTGGTGGCGGCCGTCATGGCGGTGATCGTCGTGGTGGCAGCCGTCGTGGTGGCGGCCGTCCTGGTCGTCGTCGTGGTGGCAGTCGTCGTGATCGTCGTGGATGTCCTCGAACGACAGCTGTCCGACCCGCTCGGTCCGCGGCCGGGGTTCGAAGAAGAGCTCGGCGTCGACCCGCCCGTACGAAGCCGGAATCACAGCGGCACGGCCGGCGAGGCCGGTGATCCGCTCGCGCAGCCGGCGCTGTGCCGCCTCCCCGACCCGGTCCGCCTTGTTCAGCACGACGAGGTCGGCGACGGCGAGGTGCCGGTCGATCTCCGGGTGCCGCTCACGGGTCTGCTCGTACTCGGCCGCGTCGACGACCTCGACCAGCCCGCCGTACACGATGCGGTCGTTCTCGCTGGCGAGGAGCATCCTGACGAGCTCCTGCGGCTCGGCGAGACCACTGGCCTCGATGACGATCACATCGAGGCCGGCGGCCGGACGGGCGAGCTTGTCCAGGAACACGTCCAGCTCGCTCGCGTCCACCGCACAGCACAGGCAGCCGTTGCCGAGGGAGACCGTTGAGTCACCGAGCTGCCCCGCCACCGTCATGGCGTCGATCTCGATCGATCCGAAGTCGTTGACGATCGCCCCGATCCGGGTCCCGCGGCTCGTCCGCAGCAGATGGTTGAGCAAGGTCGTCTTGCCGGATCCCAGAAAGCCCGCGAGGACGATGACGGGGATCTGCGGCTGACTCAAGACGGCACCTCCGGGCACTCACAGTGGCCCTCCAGGATATGGGCGCGGGCGACCGGCTCTGCCCGCACGCCCCCGGCCCGCGGCAGGCCCGACGGCACGCGTACCCCGTCGTACCGGCGGCTTTCGCCCGAGTCGCGGAGAACGTGGGTGTGCACCGCGGAACACGCGGTCCATCCGCCGAGATCGCGGTGAGAGACCAATTTCGGAAAGCGGAGCTGCTCCCCTTACCGTTCGTAGGCATGAGTCCCGTATCGACCGCCCCCGCCCGGCGACGGCGGTTCGGCTGGCCGCAGCGGGTGTTCTCCCAGGTCCTGCTGATGCAGCTGACCATCGTCACCGGCGTCATCGCGCTGGCCACCGGCCTGTTCCTCGCCCCGCTCAGCGCCCAGCTCGACGACCAGGCGATGCGCCGCGCCCTCGCCATCGCGGAGACCACCGCGTCACCGGAGCTCGCAGAGGATCTGGCGGGCTCCCGGCCCACCTCCGACGGCCCGGTGCAGGCAGAGGCCGAACGGATCCGTCAGGCCACCGGCGCCGAGTACATCGTGGTCATGGACCACCGCGGGGTCCGCTGGTCCCACACCTCCCCCGCGCAGATCGGCCGCATCGTCTCCACCGACCCGAGCGAGGCGCTCGCCGGACAGGACGTCATGGAGATCGACAGTGGCACCCTCGGCCGCTCAGCCCGCGGCAAGGTGCCGCTGCGGGACACGGACGGGCGGATCGTCGGCGCGGTGTCGGTCGGCATCGAGTACGACAGCGTGCGCGCGAGGCTGCTGGAGGCGATCCCGGGCCTGCTCGCCTACGCCGGCGGCGCGCTGGCCGTCGGGGCGCTCGCCGCGTATCTGATCTCCCGCAGACTCCAGCGGCAGACCCACGACCTGGCCTTCTCCGACATCTCCGCCCTGCTCGCGGAGCGCGAGGCGATGCTGCACGGCATCAGGGAGGGCGTCGTGGCCCTCGACGCGGCGGGACGCATCCGGCTGCTGAACGACGAGGCGCAGCGTTTGCTGGGCGTCGGCGCGGAGGCCACCGGCCGGCCGTTGGACGAGGTGCTCGGCGAAGGCCGGACCACCGACGTGCTGGCGGGCCGGGTGAGCGGGGACGACCTGCTGACCGTACGCGGCAGCCGCGTGCTCATCGCCAACCGGATGCCGACCGACGACGGCGGGGCCGTCGCCACGCTGCGTGACCGGACGGAGCTGGAGCAGCTGGGCCGGGAGCTGGACTCCACCCGTGGGCTGATCGACGCGCTGCGGGCCCAGGACCACGAGCACGCCAACCGCCTGCACACACTGCTGGGGCTGCTGGAGCTGGAGATGCACCAGGAGGCGGTGGAGTTCGTCACCGAGGTCGTCGGGGTGCACCGGGCGACCGCGGAGCAGGTCACGGAGAAGATCCACGACCCGCTGCTGGCCGCTCTGCTGGTCGGCAAGGCGACGGTCGCCGCGGAGCGCGGGGTCTCGCTGCGCATCGCCCCCACGACGCTGCTGCCGGACCGGTTGGTGGATCCGCGCGGCCTGGTGACGATGGTCGGCAATCTGGTGGACAACGCGCTGGACGCGGCCACCGGCACGCAGGACGCGAGGATCGGTGTCGAGCTGCACACGCGGGAGCGCACGGTGGTCCTCAGGATCGCCGACAGCGGCCCCGGTGTTCCGGTGGAGCAGCGGGAGCTGATCTTCACGGAGGGCTGGACCACCAAGGAGCTGCCGGCCCACGGCAAGCGCGGTCTGGGTCTGCCGCTGGTCCGCAGGCTCGCCGAGCGGCAGGGCGGCAGCGCGTCCGTCCGCGACTCGGCTTCCGGTGGCGCCGAGTTCTGCGTCGTACTGCCCGACGCGCTGACGGACACAGGCCCGGACACAGGCCAGGACGTGGTCACGGCGGACGGCCCCCCGGAGGCGGACGTGTCCACGGCTCCCGCGGCACACGAGACTGGGCAGGGACGATGATCGACGTACTGGTCGTGGACGACGACGTCCGGGTCGCGGAGATCAACGCGGCCTACGTCAGCAAGGTCGAGGGCTTCCGTGTCGTGGCCCGGGCCCACTCGGCGGCCGAGGCGCTCGCCCGGATCGCCGAGGTGCACGTCGATCTCATCCTGCTCGATCACTATCTGCCGGACGAGAACGGGCTGTCGGTCGTACGCGAACTCCGCGCACTCGGCCACCAGACGGATGTGATCATGGTGACGGCTGCCAGGGACGTCGCAACCGTTCAGGCAGCGATGCGCCACGGGGCGCTCCAGTACCTGGTCAAACCGTTCAACTTCGCCGGGCTGCGCGCCAAACTCGAGGCGTACGCGACCCTGCGGCGCACTCTCGACGTGGGCGGCGAGGCCGAACAGGCCGAGGTGGACCGGATCTTCGGCACGCTGTCGGCGGGTTCCATCGCCCCGGAACTGCCCAAGGGGCACTCGCCGACCACCGCCGAGCTGGTGCGCCAGGTGCTGCTGGCCGCCGAAGGCCCGCTGTCGGCGCAGGAGATCGCCGAGCGGGCGGGGGTGAGCCGGCAGACCGCACAGCGCTATCTGAAGCTGCTGGAGCGGTCGGACAGGGTGCGGCTGACGCTCAGGTACGGCGAGACCGGTCGTCCGGAACACCGCTACGTGTGGTCGACGAGCGCGTGATCCGTGGCCGGAGCGGCGGTGTCAGACGGCCCCGGCCCCGGTCAGCGCACGCACCTCGGTCTCGGCGTGCTTCGCCGGGTCCGGCGGCTCCGACGAGACGACCGTCCCGATCCAGCCGGCCAGGAAGCCGAGCGGGATGGAGACGAGCCCCGGATTCTCCAGCGGGAAGACTTGGAAGTCCACGCCGGGGAAGAGTGAGCGTTCGCCGCCGGAGACGACCGGCGACAGCAGTACCAGCAGTACGGCGGGCACGAGCCCTCCGTAGACGGACCAGACGGCGCCGCGCGTGGTGAAGTTCCGCCAGAACAGCGAGTAGAGCAGGACCGGAAGATTGGCGGAGGCCGCGACGGCGAAGGCCAGGCCGACGAGGAACGCCACATTCAGGTCGCGGGCCAGCAGACCGAGCGCGATCGCGACGGCGCCGATGCAGACCGCGGCGACCCTGGCGACGGCGACCTCGCTCAGCCTCCGGTCGTCCGGTTCGCCGTGGCGGCCCTCGGGCTCCTCCGCGTCGGTGGGACGCCGGCGCCGCAGCGTCGCGTACAGGTCGTGGGCGACCGAGACCGAGGACGCCAGCGTGATCCCCGCGACCACGGCCAGGATCGTCGCGAAGGCCACCGCCGCGACGATCGCGAACAGGACGGCGCCTCCGGTGGAACCGGCTCCCCCTCCCAGGTCCAGCGCGAGCAGCGGCACCGCGGTGTTGCCCGCGGCGTTGGAGGTCCGGACCTCCTCGGTACCGACCACGGCGGCCGCGCCGAACCCCAGCACGATCGTCATCAGGTAGAAGCCGCCGATGAGACCGATGGACCAGACGACCGAGCGCCGGGCGGCCCGCGCGGTCGGCACGGTGTAGAAGCGCGACAGGATGTGCGGCAGACCCGCCGTGCCGAGGACGAGCGCCAGGCCGAGGCTGATGAAGTCCAGGCGCGCGGTCCAGTCACCGCCGTACCGCAGGCCGGGGGCGAGGAAGTCCTTGCCGTGACCGCTGCGTGCGGCAGCGGAGTTGAGCAGCTGGTTGAAGTCACCGTGGAAGCGCATCAGCACCAGCACGGTCATGGCGACGGCGCCGGCCATCAGCAGGACGGCCTTCACGATCTGGATCCAGGTGGTGGCGCGCATCCCGCCCAAGGAAACGTAGATCACCATCAGGGCGCCGACGCCGATCACGGTCCAGGAGCGCGCTGCCTCGCTGGTGCCACCGAGCAGCAGCGCGACCAGACTTCCGGCTCCCACCATCTGCGCCACCAGATAGAGAACGGAGACGGCGACCGAGGAGGTTCCCGCCGCGATACGAACGGGCCGTTCCCTCATCCGGGCGGCGACGACATCGGCCAGGGTGAACCGCCCGCAGTTACGGACGAGTTCGGCGACGAGCAAGAGCACCACGAGCCAGGCCACCAGGAAGCCCACGGAGTAGAGCATTCCGTCGTAGCCGTAGAGCGCGATGAGTCCCGAGATACCCAGGAACGAGGCGGCCGACATGTAGTCGCCGGCGATGGCGAAACCGTTCTCCATCGGGGAGAACAGCCGGCCGCCCGCGTAGAACTCCTCCGCCGATCCGTGCCTGGCGCGGCTCGCCCAGGTGGTGATGGCGAGAGTGACCACGATGAACGCGCTGAACAGCAGCAGCGCAAGCGCCTGGTGGTCCCCGCTCAACGCCCGATCCCCCGCGTCATCTCCTGGGTGTCCCAGCGCAGGTCGAGCGCGGCACGGTCCCGTCGCAGCCTGGCGTGGCGGGCGTACGCCCAGGTCAGCAGAAAGGTGGTCAGGAACTGCGCGAGTCCTGCGGCCATCGCCACGTTCACCGCCCCGGCGACCGGCCGGGCCATCAGCGCGGGGGCCGCCGTCGCGGCGACGACGTACGCCAGGTACCAGGTCAGGAAGGCGGCGGAGGCGGGGACGACGAACCGCCGGTAGCGGGCGCGCACCTCCTGGAACGCCTCGCTGCGCTGGACCTCCAGATAGATGTCTCCGGCGCTGGGTCCGGCCGTCCGCCCCTCCTCCCGGGCGGCCGCCGACCAGCCGGGAGCAGGGACGACGGTGCTGTCCTGATCGCTCCAGCCCGAGGCCGGCGCGTCGGACCACGGGTCTTCGAGCCGCACCGGGGCACCCCGGCCTTCCTGCTTCTCCACGATCGACTCTCCTTGCCGGCGAACCGTTTCGGCCGCCAGCCCAAGAATGGGCAGAACGTGAAGATCCCGGACTCTTCTCCCTCTGACTTCACCCCATCAGGTGACGTCCGGTCCCGGAGGCCGCGCAAGGCCCTCCCGATAGGCGTAACGGACCGCCTGGGCCCGGTCGTGGAGGCCGGCCTTCGCGAACAGGTTGTTGATGTGGGTCTTCACCGTTGCAGTCGAAATGCCCAGCCTCCGCGCGATGTCCGCGTTGCCGAGGCCCTCGGCGATCAGCGTGAGCACCTCGCCCTCACGGGCGGTCAGCCCGTCGGGCAACCTGGGACCGGAGGGCGCCGGTTCCGCCGTGATCTGCTCCAGCAGACGCTGCTGGACCACCGGCGACAGTCCCGCCCGCCCGGCCGTCACCTCACGGATCGCCCGGACGATCTCGTCCCCGTCCGCGTCCTTGGTGAGATATCCCCGGGCACCGGCCCGCAGCGCGGGGAAGAGCGAGTCGTCGTCGGCGTAGGTGGTGAGCACGACGACCTGGGTCGCGGGGTGCCTCTCGCGGATCCGGCGGGTCGCCTCCACCCCGTCGACCCTGGGCATTCGCAGGTCCATCAGGACCACGTCGGGGGCCAGTTCGGCGACGAGGGCCACAGCCTCCTCCCCGTCCTTGGCCGAGCCGACGACCTCGATGCCGGGCAGCAGTCCCATCAGCATCACGATTCCCTCACGCACCACCGCCTGGTCGTCCGCCACGACGACCCGTGCGCTCGTCCCGGTCACGCCGGCACTCGCAGCCGCACCACGAACCCCTCCCCCTCCGGTCCCGCCTCGAGCGTGCCGCCGAGCAGTTCCGCCCGCTCGCGCATCCCGAGCAGACCGTACCCGGCACCGGAAGCCGTGAGGGCACCGGCCTTCCCAGCGGCTCCGAAGTCCCGTACCTCCAGGGAGACTTCGTGGGGCAGATAGGCGAGCAGCAGGTGCACCGCCGCTCCCGGCGCGTGCTTGCGCACATTGGTCAGGGCCTCCTGCGCGACCCGGCGCACGGTCTGCGACGCCTCTGCCGAAAGCTGCCGGGGCTCACCCGAGATCCGGGTCCGCGCGCCGTCGTTCGCGGCGAGTTCGCGCAGACAGTCCTCGACGGGCGCCATCTCGCCGCGCAGCGCCGACAACGCCTGCCGGGTCTCCGCCAGTCCCTCGCGGGCCATGCCGCGCGCCGCCACCACCCGTTCCAGAACGCTGTCCCGGAACGCTCCTCGCGGCTCACGCTCGATCAGCAGCCTGGCCGCCTCCAGGTGCACCAACTGCGCGGAAAGGCTGTGCGCCAGCACATCGTGGATCTCGCGGGCGATACGGGCCCGTTCGGCGAGTGCCGCGGAAACCGCCTCTGCCTCACGGGCCGCGCGTTCCTGGGCGAGAAGCCGGAAACCCGCCCCGCGGGCCTCCGCGTCCAGGCGCAGCACATAGCCGCCGAGCGACACCGAGGCGAACGTGAGCCCGATGCCCCAGTCGCTGTCGTCCACCAGCGCGAACCCCGGCAGCAGGACCACCACGACCACCAGGGCCGCGGCGATCGGCAACCGCTCCATCGACATGACACACGCACCGATCCACAGCACCACCGCGGCGACGGGCGCCTCGGCGAGGCAGGCGCCCCATCCGACGACCGCGAAGACCGCGATCAGTGCCAGCGACGGCACCAGGCGGTGGGCCAGCGTGGTCAGGTGGTAGCGGACCGCCGCGGCCGCGCAGGCCAGCAGAGCCAGCGGAGGCAGCACGACGGCCCAGCCGCGGAAGACCTCGGACGAGTAGGAACTCGCCACGGCCCAAGTGGACAACGCTGCGAGCATGACGAAGTCGAGCGCGATCCGGGCCCTCGGGATGCCGATACGGGACAGGGCCTCCCGCGTGGGCCACCGGGTCCACTTGCCACCGCGCACGTCCGCCTCCTCGGTCCCGGCCGATGCTACGGAGGACGGTGGCGCGAGCGGATCGGGCCGGGGGTGGAGTCGTCGGCTCCACCCCCGGGTGGGCACGGCCGGGCCGGCCGGCCGTCAGGCGTCGATGCGCGAACGGTCCAGGGTGGCCGCGGAGCTGGTGATGAACTCCTTGCGCGGTGCCACCTCGTTGCCCATGAGCAGATCGAAGACCTGCTCGGAGGACTCCAGGTCCCCGATGTTGATCCGGCGCAGCGTGCGGTGACGCGGGTCCATCGTCGTCTCCGCCAGCTGATCGGCGTCCATCTCGCCGAGGCCCTTGTAGCGCTGGATGGTGTCCTTGAAGCGGACCCCCTTGCGCTGGAACTCGAGCAGCGTCTGCCGCAACTCGTTGTCCGAGTACGTGTAGACGTACTTGTCCTGGCCCTTCTTGGGCTGGATCAGCTCGATCCGGTGCAGCGGCGGCACCGCGGCGAACACCCGGCCGGCCTCCACCATCGGCCGCATGTAGCGCTGGAAGAGCGTGAGCAGCAGGGTGCGGATGTGGGAACCGTCGACGTCGGCGTCCGTCATCATGATCACCTTGCCGTACCGAGCGGCGTCGATGTCGAACGTACGGCCTGATCCCGCTCCTATCACCTGGATGATCGCGCCGCACTCGGCGTTCTTGAGCATGTCGGAGACCGACGACTTCTGGACGTTGAGGATCTTGCCCCGGATCGGCAGCAGCGCCTGGAACTCGCTGTTGCGCGCGAGCTTGGCCGTGCCGAGCGCCGAGTCGCCCTCGACGATGAAGAGCTCGCTGCGCTCCACGTCGTCGCTTCGGCAGTCGGCGAGCTTGGCGGGCAGCGACGAGGACTCCAGGGCCGTCTTCCGGCGCTGCGCCTCCTTGTGCTGGCGTGCCGCGATGCGCGTACGGGCGGCCGCCACGGCCTTCTCCAGCACCGCTCGGGCCTGGGCCTTGCCGTCCCGCTTGGTGGACGTCAGGAAGGCCTTCAGCTCCTTGGCGACGACGGCAGCGACGATCCTGTTGGCCGCCGAGGTGCCCAGCACCTCCTTGGTCTGGCCCTCGAACTGCGGCTCGGCCAGACGGACGGTGACGACGGCCGTGAGGCCCTCCAGGGCGTCGTCCTTGACGACGTCGTCCTCCGCGACGCGCAGCAGCTTCGCGGAGCGCAGCACCTCGTTCATCGTCTTCGTCACGGAGCGTTCGAAGCCGGTCACATGTGTGCCGCCCTTGGGGGTGGCGATGATGTTGACGAAGGACTTGAGGACGGTGTCGTACCCCGTCCCCCAGCGCAGCGCGATGTCGACGCCGAGTTCGCGGGTGACCTCGGTCGGGGTCATGTGGCCGCGGTCGTCGAGGACGGGGACGGTCTCCTTGAAGGTGCCCTGGCCGGTGAGCCGCACCACGTCGCAGACGGCCTTGTCCTGGGCGAGGTACTCGCAGAACTCGCTGATGCCGCCGTCGAAGCGGAACGTCTCGACGCTCTTGCCCTCGCCACCCTCCCCCGCGGGACCGCGCTCGTCGCGCACGACGATCGTCAGCCCCGGGACCAGGAAGGCGGTCTGCCGTGCCCGCTGGTGCAGCGTCTCCAGCGAGAGCTTGGCGTCCTTGAGGAAGATCTGGCGGTCCGCCCAGTACCGCACTCGCGTGCCGGTCCTGGCCTTTGGTACGCGCTTGCCCTTGAGCAGCCCGTTCGCAGGGTCGAAGGGGGCGTCGGGGCCGGACTCGGTGAACATGCCGGGCACACCGCGCCGGAAGCTGATCATGTGGGTGGCGCTGTTGCGGTCCACTTCCACGTCCAGGCGGGCGGAGAGCGCGTTCACCACAGAGGCGCCGACGCCGTGCAGACCTCCGGACGCCGCGTAGGAGCCGCCGCCGAACTTGCCGCCGGCGTGGAGCTTGGTCATCACGACCTCGACACCGGAGAGCCCGGTCTTGGGCTCGACGTCCACGGGGATCCCGCGGCCGTTGTCCCGCACCTCGACCGAGCCGTCCTCGTGGAGGATGACCTCGATGTGGTCGCAGTGGCCTCCGAGGGCCTCGTCGACCGAGTTGTCGATGATCTCCCAGAGGCAGTGCATCAGACCGCGGCTGTCGGTCGAGCCGATGTACATGCCAGGTCGCTTGCGGACCGCCTCGAGCCCTTCCAGGACGAGCAGGTGCCGCGCGGTGTAGTTGGAGCTGTCGCGGTCTGCCGTCAGCAGCGCTGTTGACGGCACGGACGTTTCGGCGGTCACGCGGTTCGCTCCTCGCTGAATTTCAGATGTGGCCAAGTGGGGTACAGGCCCGGCGTCATTTGCCGGTCAGAGCGTACCGAGGCCTGGTAGAGCCGATGTAACGCCACCCACCTGATTTCTCATGCTAGTCCAGCCTCGCATGCGTGTTCGATCCCTCGTTGGGGTGACGTGCACATCACGTTCCCTTCCAGGCATGAACCATTTAGGCTCCGGGCACGTCCTCAAGAACAACCGGCAACCCGGCCGGGAGGGCCAAACGAGACAAGCAACGCGAAATCCGTAGAGCGAAGCAATACGGCTCATTCGCCGCCAACCGGCAGCAGACAGCCACCTCGGGAAAAAGTTTCGAGGAAATGCCACGAGCGGGAACGTTTTCGGCCTGGTTGGATGTTGACCCTGGTACGACAGCTCGTCGAGCTAGAGAAGAGGCGACGTGACTACTGTTCTGACCCCCGCGAGCCCGCTGACGGCCGCTGACCGCTGCGACCGCTGCGGCGCCCAGGCGTATCTGCGCGTCGTACTGATCAGCGGTGGTGAACTGCTCTTCTGTGCCCACCACGGGCGCAAGTTCGAGCCGGAACTCAAGAAGATCGCCGCGGAAATACAGGATGAGACGGACCGACTGACGGCCGTACCGGCCGGCGCCGGTGAAGAGGATCACTGACACCTCGCATCCCCGACGAGCCAGTGCCGGTCCAGGACCGGACGACGGGCGGTTCCCCCGGACACCGAGGGAAGCCGCCCGCTCTCGTTCCGTCACCGATTCCGTCGGGACCGATCGACCGTGGTGCCGATCGACCGTGCCGGCGGCTCATGTCGCCGACCGACCGTGGAGCAGATCGATCGACCGTGGTGTCGGCGGCTCATGCCGTCGGCCGGCTGCGGGGATCGACCGCCCACGTGCCCGGCGGCCAGTCGGCTCATGCCAGGGGCGGGGCGACCGCGGAGACCTTCGTGTACACGCCCGGCCCGTCGGGCCGCCCGCATCCGCTGCCCCAGGAGACGAGGCCGATCAGCCTCCCCCGGGCGACCAGCGGCCCTCCGCTGTCCCCCTGACACGCGTCGTGGCCGCCCTGCGGATCTCCTGCGCACAGCATCGTGGAGCTCTGGTACCTGCTGCCCCGACCTCCCGGGTAGGCATTCGCGCACGTCGCGTCCGGCAGCACGGAGACCCGTGCCGCTCGCAGTGACGACGCGTAGCTGCCGTCACCCCTCGTGTCGCCCCAGCCGTAGACCGTAGCGGCCGTCCCCACCTCGTACGCCTGATCCCCTGCTCCCGCCACCGGCAGCACGCTGCCCTCCGGCAGGGCCTTGGCGAGCGTCAGTACCGCCATGTCGGCGCTGTTCGTCGCGGGATCGTACTGGGGGGCGACCCAGGTCCCCCGTACAGGGACCTCCTGCCCGCCGTCAGCGGCCAGCTCCGACCGGCCCGCGATGATCCGCAAGTCACGTACCGAAGCGGCGTCCTTGCCCAGCACAGCGGTGCTCAGACAGTGGGCCGCGGTCATCACCTTGGTCGGCGCCACCACCACACCGCCGCAGAACTGGCCGCCCCGCGCTGGGCCGAACCGGTCACGGCTGGCCAGCGCGACCACCCAGGGACTGTCGTCGGCGCGCACCTCGTACCCGCCGATGACCACACTGTCCGCGGCGGCGGGGAGGGGCAGCGCCACTGGTGTCACGACCGCTGCTGCGATCAGGGCCGGTACTCCGGCCAGGGTTCGGGCAGTGGGCCGACGCATATGGTCTCCTGACTCTGCGTGAATCCGGTTCAACCCAGAGTCGGCCAGGTGGCTGCCGTACGCACCCCCGCACCATGGCGAAGGGTCCGGAACCCCCACGGGTCCCGGACCCTTCGTCCGGACTGCTGTGCGACACGGTCGGCGACCCGACCGGGTGCCGACTAGTCGAGGTAGTCGCGCAGGACCTGCGAACGCGACGGGTGGCGCAGCTTCGACATGGTCTTGGACTCGATCTGGCGGATGCGCTCTCGCGTCACGCCGTAGACCTTGCCGATCTCGTCCAGGGTCTTCGGCTGGCCGTCCGTGAGGCCGAAGCGCATGGAGACCACGCCCGCCTCGCGCTCGGACAGGGTGTCGAGCACCGAGTGCAGCTGCTCCTGCAGGAGCGTGAAGCTCACGGCGTCGGCCGGCACGACCGCCTCGGAGTCCTCGATGAGGTCACCGAACTCGCTGTCGCCGTCCTCGCCGAGCGGGGTGTGCAGCGAGATGGGCTCACGGCCGTACTTCTGGACCTCGATGACCTTCTCGGGGGTCATGTCGAGTTCCTTGGCCAGCTCCTCCGGGGTGGGCTCGCGGCCCAGGTCCTGGAGCATCTGGCGCTGGACGCGCGCGAGCTTGTTGATGACCTCGACCATGTGCACCGGGATACGGATGGTGCGGGCCTGGTCGGCCATGGCGCGGGTGATCGCCTGACGGATCCACCAGGTGGCGTACGTGGAGAACTTGTAGCCCTTGGTGTAGTCGAACTTCTCGACCGCGCGGATCAGACCGAGGTTGCCCTCCTGGATCAGGTCCAGGAAGAGCATGCCGCGGCCGGTGTAGCGCTTGGCAAGCGAGACGACCAGACGGAGGTTGGCCTCCAGCAGGTGGTTCTTGGCCCGGCGGCCGTCCTCGGCGATGATCTCCAGCTCGCGCTTGAGCTTCGGCGCCAGCTTGTCGGAGTTCGCCAGCTTGTCCTCGGCGAACAGGCCGGCCTCGATGCGCTTGGCGAGCTCGACCTCCTGCTCGGCGTTGAGCAGCGGGACCTTGCCGATCTGCTTGAGGTAGTCCTTGACCGGGTCGGCGGTGGCACCGGCGACGGCGACCTGCTGTGCGGGCGCGTCGTCCTCGTCGTCGTCGGAGAGGACGAAGCCCTTGCTCTCGCCTTCGGTCTCCTCCTCGTCGCCCTTGCCGCTGGGCTGGGCCTCGTCGAGCAGCTCCTCGCCCTCGGCGGGCTCGTCGGAGTCCTTCTTGCCGGCGGTCTTCTTCGCCGCCGTCTTCTTGGCCGTCGTCTTCTTGACGGCGGCCTTCTTCGCCACCGTCTTCTTGGCCGCCGCCTTCTTGGCGGGAGCGGTCTCCGACGACTCGTCGGCCGAGACCTCGACGGTCTCGGCGGCCGGGGCCGTGGAGGCGGCGACGGTCTTCGCCGTGGCGGTCTTGGCCGCGACGGTCTTTGTGGCGGTGCGCTTGGCCGGGCTCTTCGCTGCGACGCTCTTGCGGGCGCGCTTCGGCGACTCCGCTGCACTGACCATCAGCGTCACACCCTCTTCCTCGAGGATCTGGTTGAGGCTGCGCAGAACATTCTTCCACTGGGTTGGCGGAATCTGGTCAGCCTCGAAGGCCCGACGCACGTCATCGCCGGCGATCTGCCCATCAGCCTTTCCCCGCTCGATGAGCGCCATCACAGACTCGGACTCGGCGATCTCCGGCGGGAGCGTACGGGATGTGCTGGCCGACACGAACAACCTCTCGGAACGATGGAAACGGCTTCCGGCCCTGCCCATGATCGGGCCTGAGCCGACGACCACCGGGCTGCGGATGAACCGGTGGCGCGGGCGGAGCCAAGGAGCTGTCACAGCGCCGTGAACGGCGGCTGTATTCCCTCCTCGGCTGTCACCTCTTAGGTCATCGCGCAGCTTCGAGGAGTGTTACGCCCAATCCGCGTGGCCCGAGTCACACTCCGAATGCCGCTTAACGGCCGGAGTGGGGCATTCACCGCGCGTCATGTCGCCGGATTCCCTCGGAATCCGGCGACATGACGCGCGGACGCCTCCGCACCACCCGGGCACCGCCGCGGTCAGTGCTCACGCGGCGCGGGGACCACTCGCTCCACTTCCGGGTGAACGGTGAGCAGCTGCCTCATGGCGGACTCGGCGGCATGGCTGTCGCCGGCGGCGAGGGCGTCGGCGATCCGGGCGTGGTGTGCCAGAGAGGCCTCGGTGGGGCGGTCACAGCCGGTGACCGGGCCCCCCGAGACCTGGAGCGCCGAGGAGACGATGCCCGAGAGGTGTTCGAGCATGCGGTTGCCGGCGAGCTGGATGAGCAGGGAGTGGAACTCCGTGTCGGCGCGCGAAAAGGTCAGAGCGTCACCCTGCGCCAGGGCGTGGCCCATGATCTCGACCATGTCCACGAGGCGCTGCTGCACGTCCTCGCGACCGTGGCCGGCCGCGAGCCGGGCGGCCAGCGGCTCGATCGTCCAGCGCAGCTCACTCAGCTCCCGGCGCTGGTCCTCGCGCTGGGGCCCGAAGGCGCGCCACTCGATGATGTCGGGGTCCAGCAGGTTCCAGTCGCTGACCGGCCGGACCCGGGTGCCGACGTTGGGCCTGGCACTGACCAGGCCCTTCGCCTCGAGGACACGGAGCGACTCCCGCACCACGGTGCGGGAGACCTCGAACCGCTGACCGATCTCCTCCGGGACCAGCGGGCGGTCCGCACCGAGATCACCGGAGACGATCATCTGACCGAGCTGCTGGACGAGTTGGCCGTGCAGGCCGCGGCCGCGACTGCCTGCCGACCGGCGGCCGACACGGCCCAACTCGACGTCGGACCCCTCCCATGCGGGAGGACCGACCCGGTCGGTCACCGGCGGCTCCCCATAGCCGTACCGGTCGAGTTCGCCCGGGCCGGCCAGGCCGGTCTCGTTGGGGCGGGCGGGGGTCATCATGGTGTGCGCAAGGGTACTCACGCATCCTTTGTCGGCGTGGCTCCCAAGCCCCTTGAGTTCTTTGGTGAAAAGCACACGAAAGGGTGATCGGCACCCGCCCCGCAATTGACGCCTTATCGGAAAGAAACGGGCATTCCCCAAGGAGTTGTGGGCAGTTCACGAACAGCCGGTCACCATTGCTCACCAAGAAGCCCTGCGGCGAAGTGCCGTGAGCACATACGCGCAGATCAGCGCCGCCACCGACAACGTCAGTGCGGCGCCCACCGGTTGCGCGAGCACGCGCACGGCGGCGACGAACCAGTGATCCACCTGCCGGGGCAGCTCGACCCAGGCCATTTCACGGAGCCTGCCGGAGATCCCGGCGATCGAACGGGCTGCCGGTACGACGAACACCTTGTCCACCAAGGGTGCGACCAGGACCGGCACCGCGAGAACCGCGGCGATCCCCGCCGCGGTCACCCTGAAGATGCCTGCCGCCAGCAGGCCGGACCAGGCGCAGCCGATACAAAGGCCGACCCAACCAGCGGCCGGGGCAGCCCAGTTGCGCGGCAGAGCCGCCAATTCCGTTCCGTGCACGAGACGCAGTGCCTGGAAGTCGACAGCGACGGTGAGTGCGGCGAGGACCACCGCGACCGCCGCGGTCACCCCGAGTTTGGCCAGCAGCAGCCCCAGTCGGCGGGGCGCCGTACCCCGCGCGGTGGCAAGGGCGGGGAAGCGGAACTCCTCCCCGAAGGCGAGGGCCCCGATCAGACCGGCACCGAACGCCGCGGGAGGAAGCGGCAGATACCCGGGCCAGGCCGTGAGGGTCCGCGGCTTGGGAGTGCCGCCGGCACCGGCGAGCAGCACGCACAGGGCGAGCGAGGCGGCGACCGCGGCAAGGGCGACCAGCGGAGCGGTGCGGACGCCGAGGATGCGGCGCAGCTCGTAGCGCAGGGGCCATCGAGGGCTGCGCACGGGGTGCGGCGGCCGCGGCAGGGCCGTGGCGGCGGGAGTGCCGCCCGGAGTGCCGGTGGCGGCCCCGCCTCCGGCACCTGCCGCAGGAGCGGGGGCCGGGGGCACGGCCCGAGCGGGCAAGGGGCCTGTGTCGCCGGCCTCGTCGGCGAGGCGGTGCACCAGCACACCGTGCCGGAAGGCGGCCTCGCCGACCTCGGCACAACTGCTGCCGTAGACCGTCAGGGCGCCGCCGTTCTCGTCGACGACCTCCACCGAACGCCGCTCGGCGCGCGCCTCTCGCGTGAGAACCGCGGAGAGCCGGGCGGCGTGCGGGGTACGGACTGCGACACGAGGGCGGAGGCGGGTGCGCGAGAAGTCGGCGTCCTCCTGGTCGGCGACGAGGCGGCCGCCGTGAAGCGTGACGACGCGATCCGCGACACGGGCGGCCTCCTTGGGATCGGCCACTGCGCACAGAACTGTTCCACCGCCGTCGGCGTGCGCCCGCAGCAGCGCGAAGAGCCATGCCCTGTCGCGCGGCGAGAGGTCCCGGGCAGGCTCGTCGAGCACCAGTGTCTGCGGATCCCCGAGAAGAGCGGAGGCCAGCCCGAGTCTGCGGTCCATGCCGCGCGAGAGCCTGCCGAGTTGCTCCTGCGCGAGACTGCCGAGGCCCACGACGTCGAGCAGTTCGTCGGCACGGGAGGGCGGCACACCCACAGCGGCACTGAGCATCCGCAGGTGGCTGCGCGCGGTCCTGGCGGGGTGCCCCGGCACGTCACCCAGCAGGGCGCCGACCTCGGCCGCGGGATGGGCGATGCGGTGGAGCGGGTTGCCCCGGAAGTACGTGACTCCGCGGCCCGCCTCGAGCCCGAGCGCGAGCCTCAGGGCCGTCGTCTTGCCCGCGCCGGGTGCGCCGAGCAGCGCGGTGATCCGACCGGGCCGGGCCTCGAAGGTGAGATCGTCGACGGCGGGCGGGTGCTCCCGGCGGCGGGTGCTGGTCAGTCCGATGGCCTGGAGCATCGCTTCTCTCGCCTCTCTCGCGGAAGGTGAGACCGCTCAGCGGCAGCACAGGTACCGGAGCAAGATAACGCGACATTTCAGACTTTCTGTGCATCAGCCACCGTGCCGGGTGTCAGACCGGTCGCTGCCGGCGGCCCCCGAGCACGACGACACGAGTACGGCAACGCGCGGGTACGGCCATGCATGCGGCGACACGGGGACGGCAACACGCGGGTACCCAACCGGTCGGCGAGGGGCGGCGGCGCGGGTACGGCAACCGGTCGGGCGGCGGCGCTGGGGCGGTCAGACCTCGGGGCGCAGCATCGGCGGATTCAGCACGGTGGCGCCGCCGGCCCGGAAGAGCTGCGCGGGCCGACCGCCCTGCCTGGTGGTCGTGCCGCCGGCCGGGACGAGGAAGCCCGGGGTCCCGGTCACCTTGCGGTGGAAGTTACGAGGGTCGAGGGCGACGCCCCACACCGCTTCGTACACCCGCCGCAGCTCGCCGACGGTGAACTCCGGTGGGCAGAACGCCGTGGCCAGCGACGAGTACTCGATCTTGGAACGGGCCCGCTCCACGCCGTCCGTGAGGATCAGCGTGTGGTCGAAGGCGAGCTGGGCCTGCTGCTCGTCCTCCCGCGCGAAGGAGCCGTCGCGGGCGAGGAGTTCCTCGACAGGTGCCCACCGGGCGCTGTTGGCGTCGCCGCCCGCGCGGGGGGCCGGCAGGTCCGGAGCGAGTACGAGGTGGGCGACACTCACCACCCGCATCCGGGGGTCGCGCTCGGGGGCGCCGTAGGTGGCGAGCTGTTCCAGATGGGCACCGTTGACGGCTCCGGGTGAAGCCGGGTCGTGCGCGCACAGGCCCGTCTCCTCGGCAAGCTCACGCGCGGCTGCCGCTGCCAGATCCTCGTCGCCCCTGACGAATCCTCCGGGCAGCGCCCACCGCCCCTGGAAGGGTGGCTCGCCGCGGCGTACGACAAGAGCGCAGAGCGCGTGCCGGCGCACGGTGAGCACGACCAGATCGACGGTGACGGCGAAGGGCGGGAAGGCCGACGGGTCGTAGGGCGACATGCCGCGATCATAGTCGTCTGCCTGACGATAAACACACCCTTCCGCGTCTCGGCGGAAGGTTTCGCCGCCCCGTCGGCACGACCTCCGCGATCAGGGCACACCTCCGGCTTCACTCATTGCCGCTCGGCCCGCCCGCCTGTTCCCGGGCGGCCGTTCCCGCGTCGGTGAGGCCGGTGTCCCGCCTCCGCGGCCGTCGGCGACGCTCGGCCGCCAGGGACGCTCCTGCCGGCTCGCGCGGCCGGCCTGGTCACGCCCGTCACCGTCCGCTCCGGGTGCCGCGCTGCCCGCTGCGCCGGCCGGCGCGCCTACGGGCCCGTGCCGCCGCCGCACCGTCACGCGGCCGGTTCACGGCCACCCGGCGCCGTGGACGGACGGCTGCGGTGTCAGAGCTGGTGGCGGACGGCCTCGGTGCCGTCGGGCGACGCCGTCGCCGGGTCGGGGGCGGCGAATCCGGGCAGGAGGCGGGCGGCGTCGTCCGCTGCTGGTCCTCCCGCTCCTTGCGCAGGCACCGACGCACGGTCTCCGGGTCCAGCCCTTCGTTGCACGCCTGGTGGAGCAGGCGTGCGAAGACGTATTCGGGATCCGCCCGCAGGGCCAGCCCCAGTGCCACCCGGGCACCGGGCTCGTCCCCCATGGACCAGGACACCCAGCCCGCGAGTGTGAGCGGGGCGGCGGCGTGCTCCGCGTACGGGCCGGCGCAGCGGCGCGACAGGGTGCGCCAGAGGCGCAACGCCGGAGCCGCTTCCGCCCCTTCCATCCATTGCGCCGCCCGGTCCCTGGTCTCTCTGTCCTGCAGGCCGAGGATCACCGCGGCGGCCTCCTCCGCCGAGACGAGCCGGTCGTCCGCCGCGTCGGTGCCTGGATCGCCCGCGTCACGAGGTGTCTGCTCCATGCGCCGCAGCAGTCGGCGGGCCAGCGTCACGGTCTCTTCCGCGACCTGCTCCCGCCCCTGCGGGTCGAGGATCCTGGCGGTCAGCGCGGCGCCCGCCGCGTCCAGCGCTCGCACCTGGTCTCCCGCCTCGGACACGGCCCATGGTGCGAACCGCCCCTCCATGTCGCGCAGGCTCCCGCGCACCCGGATTCCCGCGTAGGCGGCCGCGGCGGCCATCACGGACGTGCCGGACAGGACGAGCGGTGTGCCGTCGGGCGGGCAGCAGCGGGCGTCCGGACAGCAGTAGCTCCAGAAGCGCCCGTCGGAGATGCACAGCGCTTCGTACACGGGCACGTCGAGACCTCCGCAGGCGGTGCGGAGCCGCTGCGCGAGCGGGCGCAGACGCTCCATCACCCGTGCCCCTGGCTCCCCTTCGGCCGGATCCTGGCAGAGGAAGACCACAATGCCGTCGGGGCTGCGGCCTCTGCGTCGGCTGCCCTCGATCAGGCACTTCGCGAGCTGTGCCGCGACGGGCTCCCATTCTCGCGGCGACTGCGGAATTCCGAGCCGCAGCCGTCCGCCGAAGCGTCCGTTGTCGCCGTGCAGCGCGACCAGCACGATCGAGTCGGTCGGGTGGAAACCCATCATGTACGGGAGGGCGTCGGCCAGTTCGGCGGGGCCGCGCAAGGTGATCTGCCGGTCTGCGCCGGAACCGGTGAGGTCGTGGTGCTTGTTCATGCGACGACGGTCCCGCGAAGGCCCGGACTCCGCGACCCCCTGTGGATAAGTTGTCCACAGGGCCGGTGGCTCGTTCGCGGTTTGTCGGTGGTATCGGGTTGCATGGGTGCATGACCAACGCAGACCGCGCGGAGCTCAGGGCTTCCGCCGATTCCGTACTGGCCCGGCTCGTCTCCGACACCTCGGGCCGGGCCCGGCTGCGCGAGGACCAGTGGCGTGCGATCGAGGCGCTGGTGGCGGACAAGCGGCGGGCGCTGGTCGTCCAGCGGACAGGATGGGGCAAGTCCGCGGTGTACTTCGTCGCGACTTCCCTGCTGCGGGCGGGCGGAAGCGGCCCCACCGTCATCGTTTCTCCTCTGCTCGCTCTGATGCGCAACCAGGTGGAAGCCGCGGCACGGGCGGGTATCCGCGCCCGGACCATCAATTCCTCCAACCCGGAGGAGTGGGAGACGATCCAGGCCGAGGTCACCGACGGAGCGGTCGACGTCCTGCTCGTCAGTCCCGAGCGGCTCAACAACCCGGACTTCCGCGACCAGGTGCTGCCCCGGCTGGCGGCCGCGACCGGACTGCTCGTGGTGGACGAGGCGCACTGCATCTCCGACTGGGGCCACGACTTCCGGCCCGACTACCGCAGGCTGCGCACGATGCTCGCCGACCTGCCGGCGGGCGTCCCCGTCCTCGCCACGACCGCGACGGCCAACGCGCGGGTCACGGCGGACGTGGCGGAACAGCTGGGCACAGGAGCGGGCACGGACGCCCTGGTGCTGCGCGGTCCGCTGGACCGGGAGAGTCTGAGTCTCGGCGTGCTGCAGCTTCCGGACGCCGCGACCCGTCTGGCCTGGCTCGCCGATCACCTCGGCGAGCTCCCGGGGTCGGGAATCATCTACACACTGACGGTCGCGGCCGCCGAGGAGGTCACGGCGTACCTGCGTCAGTGCGGCCACACCGTGACCTCCTACACCGGCCGCACGGAGAACGCCGACCGGCAGCAGGCCGAGGAGGACCTGCTCGCCAACCGCGTCAAGGCGCTGGTGGCGACATCGGCCCTCGGCATGGGTTTCGACAAGCCGGATCTGGGCTTCGTCGTTCATCTCGGTTCGCCCTCGTCCCCGATCGCGTACTACCAGCAGGTGGGCCGCGCGGGCCGCGGTGTGGAACACGCGGAGGTGCTGCTGCTTCCCGGGAAGGAGGACGAGGCGATCTGGCAGTACTTCGCCTCGGTCGCCTTCCCTCCGGAGGAGCTCGTGCGGCGCACCCTGGACGTGCTGGCGCACGCCGAAAGGCCGCTGTCGCTCCCGGCCCTGGAGCCCTTGGTGGAGCTGCGGCGCACACGGCTCGAGACCATGCTCAAGGTGCTCGACGTCGATGGCGCAGTCCGCAGGGTGAAGGGCGGCTGGACGACCACCGGCCTGCCCTGGTCCTACGACTCGGAGCGGTACGCCTGGGTGGCCCGGCAGCGTGCCTCCGAGCAGGAGGCGATGCGCGAGTACGCGCGCTCCACCGGCTGCCGGATGGAGTTCCTGCGGCGCCAGCTGGACGACGAGGAGGCAGCGCGCTGCGGCCGCTGCGACAACTGCGCCGGGGCCCGGTTCAGCGACAAGGTGTCCGCCGCGGCTCTGGACGCCGCGCGCGGGGAGCTCGGCAGGCCGGGTGTCGACGTGGAGCCCCGCAAGATGTGGCCGACCGGGCTGGCCGCTGTCGGCGTCAGCCTCAAGGGTCGTATCCCGGAAGGCGAACAGTCATTCACCGGGCGGGCGCTCGGGCGGCTTTCCGACATCGGCTGGGGCAACAGGCTCCGTCCGATGCTCGCACCGCAGGCACCGGACGGCCCGGTGCCGGACGACATGGTCGGCGCGGTCGTGACCGTACTCTCCGACTGGGCCAAGGGGCCGGGAGGCTGGGCCTCCGGCGCCGCGGACGCGCCGCCGCGCCCCGCGGGCGTGGTCACGGTCGCCTCCCGCAGCCGGCCCCGCCTGATCGGTTCCCTCGCCGGCCGGATCGGGGAGGTCGGCCGGATGCCTCTGCTGGGCTCCGTGGAGTACGCGCCGGAGGCCATGGACGAACGGATCTCACGCACGAACAGCGCCCAGCGGGTGCGGGCGCTGCACGAGGCGCTCGTGGTGCCGCCTCAGTTGGCGGACGCCCTGGCCGCCGCGGAGGGCCCGGTGCTGCTGGTGGACGACTACTCGGAAAGCGGCTGGACCCTGGCCGTGGCGTCGCGGTTGCTGCGCAGGGCGGGAGCCAAGGGGGTGTTTCCGCTGGTCCTTGCCGTCCAGTCCTGATGCCGATGGGTCACAACCGGTCCTTCGGGGAAGGGATATGAGCGTCATACCCGCCGATTCCCGCCGGTGGTGCCGAATTGCTCGTTGCCGCATTCCCATGCGCCAGGAAGAATTGGAGTGCTCCCCGCACGGCCCGTTCTCGGTCCCTATGGGCCATGCCGTGGCGCGCCCTCACCCGACCCTGCCCGCACTGTGGGCGCGTATGCGAAGGGAGGACCGTGACCTTCGGATTCGCTTCGTCCGCAGCCACTTCGATCACCCCATCGGCCAACTCCGCCAACCGCCTTGCCCGGTTGCTCGAACCGGCCGAGTGGGCAGCGGCCGGAATCCCGCTGCTGCGCAATCCGCGTGAGGTGGTCGGCGGACTGCACGCACGGCACCGCCCCCTGCCCGCCACGGCGGTCGTGGCCGTGCTCGATCACGAAGAACGGCTGGCTGCGAGCGCGTCGTTCTCCCGGCGCGCCACCCCGGCCGACGGCTGGGAGTTCCGCAACGCGCTGCTGGCACATCTGCGCCGGGTGATCCCCCATGACCTCCGCCGGCGTACGCCGGTGCGCACCGCCGTGCTGCTCTACTGCCGCGAGGGCGACGAGCGGTGGACGGAGGAGGACGGGGCATGGATGTGGGGCCTGCGGGACGCCTGCACACTTCACGGGCTGCGCTGCGGTGCGTACATCACGCTCACCCGCGGTGGCTGGCAGGTACTGGGCGAGGGGCGGGGCGGGCGTCACCCCAACTCGACGTCCTCGCCGGGCCGGTTGACCGATGCCACGGCCGACGGCGACTCCGTGCCCCTGCGTACGGCGGGGGGCGCCGCCGATGCGTTCCGGCGCACGGCCGCCCGCTGAGGGGGACGCGGGCCGGCTGCCCAGTCCTCGGGCAGCCGGCTCACGACTGTGTCATCGGCCCACCGGGGCCGGTCCGGACGGCTCAGGTCCGAGCGATCAGACGCTTGCGCCGAGCACCGCGTTGATCCGCTGGGGGTCTCCGCACACGATGAGAAGTGCCGAGGCCTTGTTCATGGCAGCCGGCAGCGCTTGGGCGGCGATGCCATCAGCACCGCCGTTGAGCGCGACGACCACCACGGGGCGGGCCGCGGCCCGGTCCGCCGAAGTCGCGGCCGCGTAGAAGACGTCGTCGCGGGCGTCGTGCTGCGCCCAATAGGCGCTCTCGCCGAACGACAGCTCGTGCGCGGCCCACGGGTGCTGATCACCGGTGGTGAGCACCAGGACGTCGCCCGGAGCACGGCCGGAGTCGAGCAGCAGGTCGACCGCCTCTTCGGCCGCGTCCAGGGCACCGTCGACCGGTGCCGGGACCAGCTGGACCTGTGGCGTGGAACGACTCTCCGGCCTGGACGGCGACGGCTTCGCCTTCCCTGCAGCACCTGGGGGGCGCGGCACGGCCGGGGCCGGCCTGGACGGGCCGGGGCCCGGATGCCCGGGACGCGGCGAGGCCGCGGAACGCGGACCGGGTACGGGACGGGGGGTCGGCGCGGTGCGGCCTGTGGCCGGAGTCGCGCGGGGACCCTGGGCGCTCTCGTGAATCTGAGGCTCCTCGGGAATGAGAGGCATGGGTGGATGTCTATCAAACACCGGTGCGGATGGCACCGGCGGGTGGCACAAACAGTGCGCCGGGCTGCTGACGGGAGGGTTCAGAAATCGAAGCCGAGCTGGCCCCCGCTCTCCAGTTCGGCCGCCTCCGGAGAGATACGGATCTTCTTGAGGTGCCGCCATCGGGGCATGGCGTCGAGATAGGCCCAGGAGAGCCGGTGGTACGGGGTGGGGCCCAGCTCCCGAAGGGCTGCTTTGTGCACGGGTGAGGGGTAGCCGGCGTTCTCCGCGAAGCCGAAGACGGCGAAGTCGTCCGGCAGTTGCGCCATCATCGCGTCCCTGCGCACTTTGGCGATCACCGATGCCGCGGCCACCGCCACGCAGGACTGGTCCCCCTTGATCACCGTACGCACCTGCCAGGGCACTCCCAGATAGTCGTGCTTGCCGTCGAGGATGATGGCGTCCGGGCGAACCGGCAGCCCTTCCAGCGCCCGGCCGGCGGCGAGCCGGAGGGCCGCCGTCATCCCCAGTTCGTCGATCTCCTCGGGTGAGGCATGACCGAGCGCGTGGGCCGTGACCCACCCCTCGAGCAGCCCCGCCAGTTCCTCGCGGCGCCGGGGAGTGATGAGCTTGGAGTCGGTCAGGCCGACGGGCGGCCTGCGCAGTCCGGTGATCGCCGCGCAGACGGTCACCGGCCCCGCCCAGGCGCCGCGGCCGACTTCGTCGATGCCGGCAACGATCTTGGCGCCGGTGGTGGCCCGGATCGAGCGCTCGACTGCGTGGGTGGGTGGTTCGTACGGCATGGCGCCAGCAAGGGTACGCCGCCGGAGGGCTCAGGTGACAACCGGATTCCCGTCACGGGCCCGAGGCACGGGTCCACAGGTGTGGGGCCGGAGCAGCGGGACCATGACCTGATCGATCATTTCGGCGATGTCCCCGTCGGTCCATTCGCTTCCGCACACCTTCGAGCGGTACATCAGCAGACCGGGAATCACGTCGAGGACCAGCTCACAGGCCGCGTCCGCCCGGACGTCCCCGCGCCGGACACCACGGTTCACGACCTCACGGAACAGCCGGGCGGACGGTCCGACGACACGACTGGTGATCAGCCCGTGAAAGCGCACTGCCGCGGTGGAGTCGCATTCGTAAAGCACCGATCTCAGCGCGATCCCGGTGCGGGAGAACATCGCGTCGCGCACCCGCCGGCAGGTCTGGAAGAGATCCTCCCGGACGTCTCCGTGATCGGCGGCCTCGTCGAGGTCGGGAAGCCCGGCCTCGAGGGCGTCGGCGACCAGGTCCTCCTTCGAGGGCCAGCGGCGGTAGACAGCCGCCTTTCCCGTCTGCGCCCCGGTCGCCACCCCCTCCATCGTGAGCCCGTTCCAGCCCACCGTACTGAGCTGCTCGAGGGTGGCTTCGAGGATCGCGTGCTCCAGCACGGGTCCTCGCCGGCGCAGCGGGACCGGCGGGTCCTCGTCGGCGTCGGGCCGACGCGAAGTGGCCATCGTCATATCTCCGTTGGGGACGGGAGGTTCAGTGAACGCTTGCGTTCACTGACGGGGACTCTCTACGGTTGAAAAAAGTGAACGGCTTCGTTCACTAACTCTTGTGTGGGGGACTCACAGTGACAACCTCTCAGTTAACCGCACCCGATCGGCCGGGAGCGGCCCGCCGACAGGGGCGCCCCGGCATCGCGCTCGCCGTCATCGCCTCACTGCAACTCATGGTGGTCCTCGACACCACGATTGTGAACATCGCGCTCCCTCACATCCAGGGAGCTCTCGAGTTCACCACGACCCAGCTGTCATGGGTGGTGAACGCCTACACGCTCACGTTCGGCGGGCTTCTGCTGCTCGGCGGCAGAGCCGGCGACATTCTGGGGCGCCGCCGGGTGTTCGTCGCCGGCGTGCTGCTCTTCACCTTCGCCTCACTGCTGTGCGGCATCGCCCAGGAGCCGTGGCAGATGCTCGCGGCTCGCGCACTGCAGGGTGTGGGCGGAGCCATCGCCTCCCCCACGGCCCTCGCACTGATCACGACGACGTTCCGCGAAGGGCCCGAACGCAACCGCGCCTTCGGGATCTTCGCCGCCGTCTCCGCCAGCGGCGCGGCCATCGGCCTGCTGGCGGGAGGAATGCTCACGGAGTGGCTGGACTGGCGCTGGGTCTTCTATGTGAACCTGCCCATCGGTCTCCTCATCGCCGCTCTCGCACCGGTGTTCATCAACGAGTCCGAGCGCAACCCCGGCCGGTTCGACGTCGCGGGCGCGCTCACCTCCACCGTCGGCATGGCGTCGCTGGTCTACGGCTTCATCCGGGCCTCCGAGGACGGGTGGAGCGACTCGCTCACCCTGGGCGCGTTCGCCGTCGCCCTCGTTCTGCTGGTGGCGTTCGTACTGACCGAACGCAAGGCGCGTGACCCGATCACACCCCTGCGGATGTTCGCCGACCGCAACAGGTCCGGTACGTACCTGATCATGATGAGCCTCGCTGCTGCGATGTTCGGCATGTTCTTCTTCATCGTCCTGTTCGTGCAGAACGTCCTGGGCTACAGCCCCATCGCCTCGGGTCTGGCCTTCCTGCCGGTCACGGTGATGATCGTGGCAGCGGCAGGTCTCTCATCGAGGCTGCTGCCGGTGCTTGGGCCGAAGCCCTTCCTCACCGCCGGTGCGGTGCTGACGGGCAGCGGCATGGCATGGCTGACCGCGATCTCCCCCGACAGCTCGTACCTGAGCGGTGTGCTGGGGCCGATGCTTCTGTTCGGCTTCGGCATGGGCCTGGTCTTCGTGACGGCGACGCTGACCGCTGTGTCGGGGGTGGCACAGCACGAGTCCGGCGCGGCCTCGAGCCTGCTCAATGCCACCCAGATGGTCGGCGGCTCCCTCGGCCTCTCGATTCTCATGACCGTGTTCGGGACGGCGAGCCGCGACGAGGCGATACGCCAGATGCCGTCGTTCCTCGCCGAATCGACACCTGCGCAGAAGGAGGCCTTCGCCAGGACCCACGAGCTGCCACCCCCGTGGGGGCACCATGTGCTCGCCGAAGGGATAGCCACCGCGTTCTGGGCGGGGGTGGGCCTGGTCGTGCTCGCCGTCGTGACCGCGGTCTTCGTGGTGCGGGTGCGCAAGAGCGACATCGAGGCGCTCAGCGGTGCGGCCGGCCCGGGCGGCCACGCCGCATGACGGGCAGGACGCATACGGGCAGGACGCAGGCCGTGCACACCGCGGCCTGCGTCCTGCCCGTCAGCGCGCCCGCGCGTCAGCGCCTACGGTCGGCTCCGGGAAGCCAGCCGGGCAGTTCCTCCGTCCGCTCCAGCCACGCGGCGGGAGGCGCTCCGGCCTTGGTCGCCGCGACGACTCCGCAGGCGATGGCGCAGGTGGTGTCGACATCGCCTCCGGCCTGGGCGGTCGTCCAGAACGCCTGCTGGAAGTCGCCCAGCGATCGCGCCGCGGACCACAGAGCGAACGGCACGGTGTCGTGGGCGCTGGTGCGCCGGCCGTTGCCCAGCACCGCGGCGACGGTACCGGCGTCGTCGTAGTCGAGCATGTCCCGGGCACGGCGCAGTCCCGCGCCCACCGCGCTGCGCGGCACCAGGGCGACGACTCCGTCCAGCAGCTCCGTCGGTGCGGGCGGCCCCGCGGGGTTGGCCGCTAGGGCGGCCGCCGCGGCGACGGCCATGGCTCCCACCACTGCCTCCCGGTGCTGGTGCGTGGTGTACGAGGAGATCTCGGCCTGGTGAGTGGCCTGCTCGGGGTCGTCGGCGTACCAGGCGCCGAGGGGCGCGATCCGCATCGATGATCCGTTGCCCCACGACCCCTGGCCGTTGAACAGTTGCGACGCCAGCTCCCGCCAGTCGCCGCCTTCTCTGATCAGTCGGAGCATGCGGTTGACGGCAGGGCCGTAGCCGCGGTCGAAGTCGTGGTGCTCGGCGAAGGAGAGGGCGAGGGCGTCCTGATCCACGCGGTGGTGACCGGCGAGCACGGCAACGACGGAGCAGGCCATCTCGGTGTCGTCGGTCCACTGCCACACCGACGGCGGCAGTTCGCGTCGTTTCAGCAGCGGATAGTTGGAGGGAACGAAGAACTGGGAGCCCAGGGCGTCTCCCACGGACAGGCCTCGCAGGCTGTCCAGAGCGCGGTCGAAGCGCCGCTCGGATGTGGAATCAACGGTCATCTTCCTGCCACTCTATCCGGTGGCCCCGTACGGCTCAGGGGTTCGCCAGCGCTCGAACGACCGGTCGAGGCGGTACCGCCCGTCGTCGTCGAGCTGCAGTATGCGAATCTCCCCGTTGCCCGGATTGGACAGCGACTCGAACTCCGCGACGGTCCAGTGAAACCACCGCATGCAGAACAGCCGCATGGTCAGTCCGTGCGTGACCAGGAGCACGTTGGGCGGATGGTCCGGCGCCTCGAAGCTCCGGTGCAGGCTCTCCAGGAAGGCGCCGACCCGGTCGTACACATCGGCCCCGGACTCCCCCTGGGCGAATCGGTAGAAGAAGTGACCGTACGCGTCCCGGTACGCCTTCTGGAGCCGCACGTCGTCCCTGTCCTGCCAGTTTCCCCAGTCCTGCTCCCGCAGCCTCGGCTCCTCCCTGACCCGCACGAGTTCAGGGTCCAGCCCGAACGCCCGGAACGTCTGATGGGTGCGGCGATACGGGGAGACGTAGACACTGACCCGTTCGCGCCCGAAGAGCTCACGCAGCCGTGACCCCGCCTCCGCGGCCTGGGCCAGCCCTTCGGAGGTCAGTTGGAGGGCATGGTCGGGTTCACGTTCGTACACCGTGTCATCGGCGTTGCCCACCGATTCTCCGTGCCGGACGAGGACGATACGTCGCGGTCGTGCCATACCTCGACCCTACGGGCTGTGTTCAGTCGAGCAGTCGACCCGCTGCCATCCGGCACACCCTCCCTTCGAACCGCCGCCGCAGGAGGCGGTCGTGGGAAACCACCACCAGCGCGCCCGTCCACCGGGACAGGGCTTCCTCCAACTCCTCCACCAGGCCGAGCGCCAGATGGTTGGCCGGCTCGTCGAGCAGCAGCAGGTCCGCCGGCCGGGCCAGCAGACGGGCCAGGGCGAGTCGGCGACGCTGGCCGGCAGACAGGGACCCGACGGCGACACGCAGATCCCGAGAACGGAAGAGGCCGTAGGACAGCAGCAGATCCGCGCGCTCGTCCTCGCTGAGCGCGAGGCCCCGTCCGAAGACCTCGAGCACCGGCTCCGCCGGCCGGTTCGCCGGGATCTCCTGGGCCAGAAAGCCGATTCTTCCCCTGCGCGTCACGGATCCGGTGTCGGGCTCCAGCAGGCCGGCCATCACCCGCAGCAGAGTGGACTTCCCGGCGCCGTTGCCACCGTGGATGAGCAGCTTGTCCCCCGCCTCGACGACGAGCCGGTCGACCGACAGCCTGTCCCCGACCCGCACACCGGCCAGGGCGGCCAGCTCTCCGGAGGCGGTGCCCGACTGCGGTCCTGCCGCGAACCGCAACGGTTCCGGGGGTTTCGCGACAGGTGCCTCCCGGAGTCTGCGCAACCGTTCCTGAGCGTTCCGGATCCGCCCCGAGAGCGACGCCTGGACTCTGCCGCCGGCCCGGTCGTAGGCCATCTTGTTGTTGTCCGTCATGGGCCGGCCCGCGCCGAAGTCATGAGCCGTGGTGGCCGCGACCTCCTCGAGCCGCGCCTCCTCCTCCGTCCAGTGCAGGTAGGCCTGCTCCCACCGCTTGCGCGCGGCTGCCTGCTCCGCACGGAAGCCTTCGTAGCCACCGCCGTACCGGACGACGGCGCGGCGGTCGGCGTCGACCTCGACGAGGGCCGTGGTGACCCGCTCGAGGAAGGTGCGGTCGTGCGAGACGGCGATCACCGTCCCCGAGTGACGGAGCAGTGCGCTCTCCAGCCAGTCGAGCGCCGCCTCGTCCAGGTGGTTCGTCGGCTCGTCCAGCAGCATCACCTCTGGGGCCGCTGCCACCAGACAGGCGATGCCGAGTCGCGCCTGCTCGCCTCCGGACAGGCTGCCCAGGGTGCGCTCCCGGCTCACATGGGCGACACCCAGGCCGTTTACCGCTCTTTCCACGCGGGCGTCCGCCTCGTAACCGCCACGGACCTCGAAGGCGGTGAGGAGGTCGCCGTACTCGTCGAGGGCGTCGGTGCGGCCCGAGCCGAGGGCATCTTCGAGATCGCGCAGTCTCGTCTCCATCGAGCGCAGCTCTGCGAGGGCCGCGTCGATGGCATCGCCGACGGTACTGGTGGGCGGCAGCTCAGGGGTCTGGGCGAGGTGCCCGGCCCCGTCGTCGACGACGGTGACCACTTCGCCGTCGTCCGGCCGCTCGATACCGGCCAGCAGCCGCAGAAGGGTGGACTTGCCCGCGCCGTTCTCCCCGACGATGCCGATCCGCTCGCCTGGACGCACGGCGAGGGAAGCACCGTCGAGCAACAGCCTGTCGCCGCGGGCCACGGTCACATCACGCATGGAGATCTGAGTGGGCAAGCGCACCTCCGAAAGCCACTAACGCAACGGTTGTCGCGTTACATGAAGTGTGGCACACTCGAATCATCTAACGCAACAGGAGTAGCAATTGAGTCCTGAAGATCCGGCACCGGGCACGCTTCGACCCGGCGGCCGCACCGCCCGCACCCGCGCCGCAGTGCGTGACGCCGTCCTCACCGGCCTCGGCGAGCACGGCTACCCCGGCCTCACGGTCGAGTACGTGGCCGAACACTCCGGCGTGCACAAGACCACTCTCTACCGGCGCTGGGGCGGCATCGAAGGACTCGTCGCCGACGCACTCGCCCTGGCCGGCGAGGACGGATGGAGCCCGCCGGACACCGGGAGCCTCGAGGGCGACCTACGGGCCCTGGCCCGGGAGACGGCCGAATCGTTCGCCGATCCGGCGCACGCCGCCGCGCCCACGGCATTCGTCGCCGCGGGCTTCCAGTCCCCACGCGCGGCGGACGCGCTGCACGCCTTCTACGCGGAGCGGTTCTCCCGCTGCGAGGCGATCGTCCGCCGCGCGGCCGAGCGCGGCGAAGCACAGGCGGGGACCGATGCCGGCGCGGTGGTGCGCGCCGTCTCCGCCCCGTTGTTCTTCAGGCTGTTCGTCACCCGTGAGCCGATCGACGTCGCTCTCGCCGACCAGGCGGCCGCCGTCGCTCTCGCAGGGGTCCGGTCGGGCGCCTTCGCCACCGCCGCAAACCGCTGATCACACCGTCCAGGACGGTTCCAGTTCCACGACGTCGCCGGCCAGGGCGGACACGTCCGCCTCCGTCTGCGCGCGGAGAAGCAGTCGCTCCACGCGCTCGGCACGGTACTTGCCGTGCTCCGCCGCCGACAGCCACATGGACATCACCAGGAACTCGTGTCCGGGCGCCTCCCCGAAGACGCCCCGCACCATCCCGGGGGAACCGGCCATCGCCGGGTTCCACACCTTCTCCTGCATCAGCGTGTAGTGCTCGACCCTGTCCTCGCGCACACGGCAGTGCGCCACCCTGACCACGTCGGCGTCCGTGAACCGCGGTTCGAACCCGGTCCTGACGTCGAAGCGGTGGTCGAACAGCTTGGCCTGACTGTCCTTGTACGTCCCGGACTGCCCGGCCGCGAGCCGGTCGTGCGAGCGCGCCATGAACGAGTCGTAGAAGGCCCGGGTCTCCCAGAAGGCGAAGACGTGGGCCACATTCGGCCGTATTCTGCTCCACCCTCCGCCCTGCCCCCGGAATCCCGGCTCACCCAGCAGCCCCGCCCATTTCCGCTGCCCACGCTCGAACCCTCGGCGGTCCGTGACCGTGCAGCGAATCCACTTGACCAGCACGGCGCCATCGTACGGCGCGGAACGTGGCGCCGGTCACTCTCCACGGCACTGCGTCCTTCCGTGAACGCCCACGCCACGACGCCGTGCGCCGATGGCCGCCTCGCGGGATCGCTCCGTGAGCGGATACGGTCAACGGACTCAGATTGTCCGGCAGTTGCGGGGAAGGAAGAAGCCGTGAGCAGCCTCAACAAGGGCGTCCGGAAGGCAGATGTTGCCCTCAGGTGGGATCCGAGTCCTCTTGGCGAGTCGCCCCATGACCTCGACATAGTGGCCGCGACCTATCCCGTGGAGGCACCCTTCGGCGAGCCCGCGTACGTCGTCCACTTCGACAGCCGTTCGCCCGACGGCACGATCACTCTGACCAGGGAGAGCAAGACGGGACAGGGCTTCGGAGCGGACGAGGTCATGACGCTGGAGTTCGACCGGCTGGCGGCGGGATACGGACGGGTCGTCGTCGGGGTGGTGATCCAGCAGCGCGACGGACGCACGGAGTTCGGCGACATCGCGAACGCCTCGGTGAAGGTCCTCGAAGGGCATGTCGAGATCGGCCAGAACGACTTCGCCGCGGTCGCGCACTCCACAGCCGCCGTGGTCGCCGAGTTCGTCCGCGGCGAGTCGGGCGACTGGGCGTTCAACGACTCTCTCGTCGGCTTCGACGCGGACCCCCAGTCGTTCATCACGATGATGGGCGACCGCCGGCACTGAGACACCGCCGGCACTGAGACACGGTCGGCGGCGGAACACGAAGGGCGGGGAAGCCTCATCGGCTTCCCCGCCCTCAGTGGTTCACCCGAACCCGTGGCTGTCAGCTGCAGCCGCTGGTCGAACCGCAGCCCTCGCAGATGTAGCACGACCCGGCGCGCTGCATCTTGGTCCCGCAGGAGAAGCAGAGCGGGGCGTCGGCGCTGATACCGAGCTGCATCTCGACGAGCTCGGCCGAGGTGTGCGCCTGCTTCGGCGCCGGGACCTCCGCCTTCGCCGGAGCGGCGACGGCCTTCAGTTCCTGCTGCACCGGGGCCGACTGGGCCAGGCCCTCGACGTCGAGCTCGTCGTCCGACGGCTCGTACGAACCGGTCTCCAGGTGGCGCTGGCGCTCCTCGGCGGAGTGGATGCCGAGCGCGGAACGGGTCTCGAAGGGCAGGAAGTCCAGCGCCAGGCGGCGGAAGATGTAGTCGACGATCGACTGGGCCATCCGCACGTCCGGGTCGTCCGTCATGCCCGCGGGCTCGAAGCGCATGTTGGTGAACTTCGAGACGTACGTCTCCAGCGGCACGCCGTACTGCAGGCCGACGGAGACGGCGATCGAGAAGGCGTCCATCATGCCCGCGAGGGTGGAGCCCTGCTTCGACATCTTCAGGAAGACCTCGCCGAGACCGTCGTCCGGGTAGGAGTTGGCGGTCATGTAGCCCTCGGCACCGCCCACCGTGAAGGAGGTGGTGATCCCCGGGCGGCCCTTGGGAAGACGCTTGCGGACCGGACGGTACTCGACGACCTTCTCGACCGCGGCGCGGATCGTCTCCTCGGCCTTCGCCGTGACCTCGGTCTTCTCCTTCTCCTTCTTCTTGGCGGAGAGAGGCTGGCCGACCTTGCAGTTGTCGCGGTAGATCGCGAGCGCCTTGACGCCCAGCTTCCACGCCTCGAAGTAGACCTCTTCGACGTCCTCGACGGTCGCCGTCTCCGGCAGGTTCACCGTCTTGGAGAGGGCACCGGAGATCCACGGCTGGATCGCGGCCATCATGCGGACGTGGCCCATCGCGGAGATGGAGCGCTCGCCCATGGCGCAGTCGAAGACCTCGTAGTGCTCGGGCTTCAGACCCGGCGCGTCGATCACGTTTCCGTGGTCGGCGATGTGCGCCACGACGGCCTCGATCTGCTCCGGCTGGTAGCCGAGGCGGCGCAGCGCCTGCGGGACCGTGCCGTTGACGATCTGCATCGAGCCGCCGCCGACCAGCTTCTTGAACTTGACCAGGGCGAGGTCGGGCTCGAGGCCGGTGGTGTCGCAGGACATCGCCAGGCCGATGGTGCCGGTCGGTGCGATGACCGAGGCCTGGGAGTTACGGAAACCGTTCTTCTCGCCGAGGCGGACAACGTCCTGCCATGCCTCGGTCGCGGCGGCCCAGATCGGCGTGTCCAGGTCGTCCATGCGGACGGCCACGGCATTGGCGTCGGCGTGCTGCTTCATGACCCGCTTGTGCGGGTCGGCGTTGCGGGCGTAACCGTCGTACGGGCCGACGACCGCGGCGAGCTCGGCGGAGCGCCGGTAGGAGGTGCCGGTCATCAGGGACGTGATGGCGCCGGCGAGCGCACGGCCGCCGTCGGAGTCGTAGGCGTGGCCCGTCGCCATCAGCAGCGCACCGAGGTTGGCGTAGCCGATGCCGAGCTGGCGGAAGGCGCGGGTGTTCTCGCCGATCTTCTGAGTGGGGAAGTCCGCGAAGCAGATGGAGATGTCCATCGCGGTGATGACCAGCTCGACGATCTTGGCGAAGCGCTCGACGTCGAACGACTGGTTGCCCTCGCCGTCGTCCTTCAGGAACTTCATCAGGTTCAGCGAGGCCAGGTTGCACGAGGTGTTGTCCAGGTGCATGTACTCGCTGCACGGGTTCGAGCCGTTGATACGGCCGGACTCGGGGCAGGTGTGCCAGTTGTTGATCGTGTCGTCGTACTGGATGCCCGGGTCGGCGCAGGCCCAGGCGGCCTCGGCCATCTTGCGGAAGAGGGACTTGGCGTCGACCTCCTCGATGACGTCACCGGTCATCCTGGCGCGCAGGCCGAACTTGCCGCCCGACTCGACCGCCTTCATGAAGTCGTCGTTGACGCGCACCGAGTTGTTGGCGTTCTGGTACTGGACGGACGTGATGTCGTCGCCGCCCAGGTCCATGTCGAAGCCCGCGTCACGCAGGGCGCGGATCTTCTCCTCTTCCTTCACCTTGGTCTCGATGAAGTTCTCGATGTCGGGGTGATCGACGTCGAGGATGACCATCTTGGCCGCACGGCGGGTGGCACCACCGGACTTGATCGTTCCTGCGGAGGCGTCGGCGCCACGCATGAAGGAGACCGGGCCGGAGGCGTTGCCACCGGAAGACAGCAGTTCCTTGGAGGAACGGATGCGGGACAGGTTCAGGCCTGCGCCCGAGCCGCCCTTGAAGATCATGCCCTCTTCCTTGTACCACTCGAGGATCGACTCCATGGAGTCGTCGACGGAGAGGATGAAGCAGGCGGAGACCTGCTGCGGCTGGGGCGTTCCGACGTTGAACCACACCGGGGAGTTGAAGCTGAAGATCTGGTGCAGGAGGGCGTACGCCAGCTCGTGCTCGAAGATCTCGGCGTCGGCGGGCGAGGCGAAGTAGCTGTGGTCCTCGCCGGCCTTGCGGTAGGTCTTCACGATCCGGTCGATGAGCTGCTTGAGACCGGTCTCGCGCTGCGGGGTGCCGACCGCCCCGCGGAAGTACTTGCTGGTGACGATGTTGACCGCGTTCACCGACCAGAAGTCGGGGAACTCGACGCCACGCTGCTCGAAGTTCACCGAGCCGTCACGCCAGTTGGTCATGACGACGTCACGGCGCTCCCAGACCACCTCATCGTACGGGTGCACTCCGGGGGTGGTGTGGACGCGCTCGATACGCAGGCCCTTGCTCGCCTTGGATCCCTTGGCCCGGGACCCTCGTGCCGGGCCGCTCGTCGTCTCGGTCATGCCGCCTCCCATATACGGGCAAAAACGCCCTGAAGTGCCCAGATCTTCCCGGGGCACGGTTTGTGTCTATTGCTCCGGCCGCTGCACACAGCGCCCGCGAGCAGGTCATTTGCCGCCCTGGGCCGGCCGGCGGGCCTGTGGCGGCCCTTCCGCTCGGCCCCTGTGGCTCAGTCGGCGGCGGTGGCGGGGACAGGGACCTCCGCGGCCCCGCCGCTCCCGCCGTCCTCAGCGGGAGGCCGCCCGGCGCGGAGCTCCGCGATGGCGGCCTCGAAGTCTTCGAGTGAGTCGAACGCCCGGTACACGGACGCGAAGCGCAGGTACGCGACGAGGTCGAGTTCCCGCAGGGGGCCGAGTATGGCCAGACCCACGTCGTGAGTGGTCAGCTCGGCGCTGCCGGTGGCGCGCACCGCCTCCTCGACCCGTTGGCCGAGCTGGGCGAGAGCGTCCTCGGTGACCGGCCTGCCCTGGCACGCCTTGCGCACTCCGGAGATGACCTTGGTGCGACTGAAGGGCTCGGTCACACCGCTGCGCTTCACAACCATCAGCGAGGCGGTCTCGACCGTCGTGAAGCGACGGGCACAGTCCGGGCACTGCCGACGGCGTCGGATCGCCGTTCCGTCGTCGGTGGTGCGACTGTCGACGACACGACTGTCGGGATGCCTGCAGAAGGGACAGTGCATGGCTCCCAACCCCTCCTTCACAGCATGACCGAATAGCCTCCGCGGGCCGGATCCGGCCCCCGCGAAGCAGCCACAAGCATAGGCGATGCCATCGGCCGTGGAGCACCGGGGACACAACTTCTGGGTGGCGAACCCAATCCAACCACTAGATCTGGGGTTTGGCGTACTTTCAGGTCGCTACGCGTGTCGCCGTACGGTGCGGCCGGAGGGGGCTCTCGGCCCGGTCGGACACGGTCCGTGCCGGCTCGCTGCGGCCCGTGTCCGGACACCTCGGGCCGCGGCAGGGAACGCCACTCGAGACTCCCGCGACCGGGACCCGGATGTACCGGCTCCGGGCAGGCGGAGATGCGAGACTGAAGACGGGTCTCGCGCCCCCGTCGCCGCGCCGTCGGCCGCGAAGGCTACCGTAGCGGGTGCGCAAACCCGGTTCGATCATTCGCACATACACCCAGCAGAATGGCCACGTAAAGCGATCTGCGATTTTTCACTCGAACGTGTGTTTGGCGCAACCTTTCGAAACCAACTACCGTTGTCCAGCTAGGGAGACCATTCGAGAGGGGCCGATGTGACCACCACCGCCGACAGTGCCACCATCACTGCCCAGGACCGCTCACAGAGCCGATTCGAGCCGGTGCATGCCATGAATGACTCAGCCACGACTCCGGAGGGGCCGAAGCCCGGCCGCTCCCTGCCCGGCCGACCTCCAGGGATCCGGGCCGACAGCTCCGGCCTCACGGACCGGCAGCGGCGGGTCATCGAGGTCATCCGTGACTCGGTGCAGCGGCGGGGATACCCGCCGTCGATGCGTGAGATCGGCCAGGCGGTCGGACTGTCGAGCACCTCGTCCGTGGCCCACCAGCTCATGGCACTGGAGCGCAAGGGATTCCTGCGCCGGGACCCGCACCGCCCCCGGGCGTACGAGGTCCGCGGATCCGACCAGCCCAGCACGCAGCCCACGGACACCACCGGCAAGCCCGCCGCGTCGTACGTCCCCCTGGTCGGCCGGATCGCGGCCGGTGGCCCCATCCTCGCCGAGGAGTCGGTCGAGGACGTCTTCCCGCTCCCCCGCCAGCTGGTCGGCGACGGTGAGCTCTTCGTGCTGAAGGTCGTCGGCGACTCGATGATCGAAGCCGCGATCTGCGACGGGGACTGGGTGACCGTCCGCCGCCAGCCCGTCGCGGAGAACGGGGACATCGTGGCCGCGATGCTCGACGGCGAAGCCACGGTCAAGCGTTTCAAGCGGGAGAACGGCCATGTGTGGCTGCTCCCGCACAACGCCGCGTACCAGCCCATCCCCGGCGACGAGGCGACCATCCTCGGCAAGGTCGTGGCGGTGCTGCGACGGGTGTAACGCCCCCGCCGGCCCAGACCGGACCCCGGGACCCACTGCGCCGGGCCCGGGGTCCTGCTCGTGTTCGAGCAGCGATCTACTTGCCGTCCTGCTTCGCCACCGCGTCGATGGCGGCCAGCGAGCGGCGCACCTGATTGCGGTCCGTCGTGTACCAGAACTCGGGCAGCGAGGCGCGCAGATAGCTGCCGTAGCGCGCATTGGCAAGCCGCGGATCGAGGACCGCCACCACACCCCGGTCACCCGTGGCACGCACCAGCCGGCCCGCTCCCTGCGCCATGAGCAGCGCGGCGTGGGTGGCCGCGACGGCCATGAATCCGTTGCCGCCCGCCTCCTCGACCGCCTTCTGCCGAGCGCTCATCAGCGGATCGTCCGGGCGTGGGAACGGGATGCGGTCCATGACGACGAGCTGACACGCCGGACCGGGCACATCGACACCCTGCCAGAGCGAGAGAGTGCCGAACAGACACGTCTGCGGGTCCGCGGCGAACGACTTGATCAGCTCACCGAGGGTTTCCTCGCCCTGCAGCAGGATCGGCTTGTCGAGGCGGCCCCGCAGTTCCTCCGCAGCCGCTTTCGCCGCCCGCATCGAGGAGAAGAGCCCGAGAGTCCGCCCGCCGGCGGCTTCCACCAGTTCGGCGAGCTCGTCCATCATGTCGCCTCGCGACCCCTCACGGCCGGGAGTGGCGAGGTGGCGCGCGACGTAGAGGATGCCCTGCTTCGGATAGTCGAAGGGCGACCCCACGTCGAGCCCCTTCCACTGGGGCACGTCCTCTCCCCCGCTGCCTTCAGGCGCCAGGCCCAGTGAAGCGCCCACGCCGTTGAAGTCGCCGCCGAGTTTCAGAGTGGCCGAGGTCAGCACCACCGATCGCTCCGCGAAGAGCTTCTCGCGCAGCAGGCCGGAGACGGAGAGCGGCGCCACCCGCAGCGACGCACCGAAGCGGTCGTGCCGCTCGTACCAGACCACGTCGTACTCGGAGCCGTGGGTGATCCGCTCGGCGACCGCGTGGACGTTCTCGACGGCGGCCAGGGCCTGCTTCCGTACGGCGTCCTCGTCCTGGACCGACTTGTCCCGGGTGGAACCGATCGCGCTGATCACCGTTCGGGCGGCGTCCCTCAGCGCCGTGAGCGCATAGCCGAGATCCTCGGGGATCTCCTCGAGACGACCGGGGAGGGCCAGTTCCATGAGCCGCTCGAAGGTCTCCGCGGCGGTCTGCAGAGCGTCGGCGGCCTTCTCGTTGACGAGCTTGGCGGACCGGCGGACAGCGCGGTTCACCTGGCCCGGGGTGAGCTCGCCCGTGGCGACACCGGTGACACGGGAAACCAGCTCGTGCGCCTCGTCGACGATCAGTACCTCGTGCTGGGGCAGCACCGGCGCGCCTTCGATGGCGTCGATGGCCAGCAGCGCGTGGTTGGTGACGACCACGTCCGCGAGCTTGGCCCGCTCCCGCGACATCTCGGCGAAGCACTCGGCCCCGTAGGCGCATTTGGACGCGCCCAGACACTCGCGGGAGGAGACGGACACCTGGCTCCAGGCGCGGTCGGAGACGCCCGGTGTCAGGTCGTCCCTGTCACCGGTCTCGGTCTCGTCGGCCCAGTCCCGCATACGCAGCAGGTCCTTGCCGAGCTTGCTCGTGGGCTCCGCGGCCTCGAACTGGTCGAAGAGCCCGTCCTCGTCGTCCTGCGGCACGCCCTCGTGAAGACGGTGGAGGCACAGGTAGTTCGAACGGCCCTTGAGCATCGCGAAGTCGGGCCGGCGCCGCAGCAGTGGGTGCAGGGCATCGACCGTGCGCGGAAGATCACGCTCCACGAGCTGTCGCTGCAGCGCCAGGGTCGCCGTGGCCACCACGACGCGCTCGCCGTGCGCCAGCGCCGGCACCAGGTAGCCGAGCGACTTGCCGGTACCGGTACCGGCCTGGACCAGCAGATGGGAGTCGTCGTCGATGGCCTCGGCCACGGCCTCGGACATGGCGGCCTGACCTGGCCGCTCCACTCCGCCGACGGCGGTCACTGCGGCGTGGAGGAGATCGGGGAGGGATGGCTTCGTCATAGCCCGACCACCCTACGGGGCTCCACCGACAACGGGATCACACCGCGGTGCATCAGGCCTGTGCCAGGGGGTTGGGGACAGTGCCGTGGACAGCCGCGTGGGGACGCTCCGAACGGTCCCGGTAACCGTCGAGATGCAGCCGGTTACGGTTCAGGCACAGGCGCTCGATACGGGGCGTGAGCAGGTCGAACGTCTCGTACCGCTCCTTGAGCTCCGGGAACCGGGCCTGGTGCCGGAGGATTTCCGCCCGTACGAGGGAGAAGAACGTCTCCTCGGAGACGTGCAGCTGGTCCTCGCAGAGCGGCGCGAGGTAGCGGAACACTCCCACGAAGAGTCCCGAGTGGATGAACTGGGTCAGGAACCCCGGCTCCTCGGTGAGCAGGACCCGCCGTACGTCGTCGGGCATCGACGCGTGCTCCGGCAGCGGCTGGGCGCTCACGTTCACGTCGTCGACGAAGTCCTTGATCGCCAGGCGCACGGGGACGTCCTGCGCGTCGTAGACCACGATGGCGTTCTCCCCGTGCGGGGAGAAGACCGTTCCGTAGCGGTAGAGGAAGTGCAGGAGCGGTGGCAGCAGCGCGGCGAACAGCCGCTGCAGCCACGCGACCGGCGCGAGACCGGACCGGGAGACCAGTTCGGCGGCGAACGCGCGGCCCTGCGGGTCCGTGTGAAGGAGCGAGGCGAGGGTGCGGGCACGCTCACCCGCGTCCAGCAGCGGCTGGAGAGGTTCGCGCCAGATGGCGCCGAGCAGTTCCTTGTACTGGTACGGCACCTCCGCGAGGTGGTCGTACAAGGGATGCTCCACGGTCACTGACGCGACCTCTCCGAGCAGGACGACGCGGCACTCGTCGCGCAGGAACGGGTCGGCGTCCCGCAGGCCCTGCACCCAGGACGTGACGGCCGGGGCTGCGAGCGTCCGTTCGGTGGGCAGGCCCCGCCACACCAGCGTGTTCAGGACGGACAGGGGCAGCTTGACGGTGTGCCGGTCGGGCCGGTCGACATTGACGAAGGTCCGGATGGACTGCTGAGGCAGTCGCAGATCGCCGTCGCTGGCGAGTGGAACGATCTCTCCGTTCGCCACGGCGGGTGCGTACAGCGGAAGCAGCACCTCGTCCCACTGCCACGGGTGCACCGGGAGAAGCAGGTACGCGGCCGGGTCGAGACCTCTGGCACGCAACAGGTCGGCGAAGGATTCGCGGGTGGGTTCGTCCAGTTCGCGGCTGTAGAGGGTCTCCGCCTCTGCGAGTCCGGGAACTCCGCGGTAGGAGGCGAGGCCGTTCTTCACCGCTATCCAGGGCAGACGCACCGAACGGCGCGCCTCGGGTGCCCAGTTCGCCGCGTCGGTGGCCGAGAAGCCGATGCGCCCCTTGTTCAGGACGAGCCAGGGGTGCCCGGTCTGGTGGCCTTCGAGTTCCGCGTAGCCGAGATCGGCGAGGTCGGCGGCAGTCAGCGCCGTGCCGTCGAGCCGGGTGTCCCCGGACAGGGTGACGGACGTTTCGCGGAGCAGGTGGCCGAGTGTCGCTCCGTCGAGGCCGAGCAGGTCACGCGCCCTCGCGAGGAAGGCGAGCGGGTCGGCGAAGGGCCGGCCGTCGCACTCGATGGAGCCGGAGGCGACGCGCCAGCTTCCGTAGGCTCCGCGTCGCGCCAGGAACACGAGCTCGCCGGTGTCGTCGAGGGGGAGGGTGTAGCGGTCGCCGTCGGCCGAGGACCCGCCGGGGCGGTGGGGCGAGGCGGCTTCGGCCCGACCGTGCGGCACCGCATCGGCCGGGACCGGGACCGGGACCGGCTCGATGATCTCTTCGTACGCGAACTCGCCGAGCATTTTGGCAAGGAGACGGGCAGCGGCCCTCTCCCAGTTCCGACGGGTCAGACCGGGCGGAGTGAAGAGCACGGAGTCTTGGCTGACAGAGGGCTTCGACACGGGGACTCTCCTCGAATGGAACCGATGCGGATCGAGCGGTGTGCACAAAGTGGCGGGTGGTTCACAGCAGTTCCCGCAGGGCGCGATCACGGACCATCAGGGCGGCTCGTTTGTCGGGAAGGTCGAGTTCTGCGGCGAAGCGGAAACCGGAGCTGAGGAACGCGGAGACGGAAGGGGTGTTGCGCAGATCGGGTTCGGCGATGACACGTGTGCACCGAGGACGATTGTCGAGAACGAGATCGGATACGGCTCGAAGGAGGGCGGAACCGACGCCGCGGCCACGGTCCGCGACCCCACCGACGAGCAGGTGGACGCCCGTGTCGTGCGGGCGCGCGGGATAGTGGCGGGCCAGGGGATCGAGATCCGCGCGGTAGATCTCGAAGTAGCTCATGGGTGTTCCGTCGAGGACGCCGAGGCAGGGGATGCTGCGGCCGTCGCCGTCCAGCTGTGCGCGCACATGAGCAGCGGTGACGGAGTCGGGTCCTGCGAGGTCCCAGAAGGCGGCGACGGCCGGGTCGTTCATCCAGCGGGTGATCAGGGCGAGATCACGTTCGACGGCTACGGGGACGAGTTCGAAGGCGCCGGCCGGCGTGGCCGCCTGCCCCCAGTGGCCCGGGTTGCCCAGGAGGATGCCGGTGGCCCCGCCGTCCTCGGTTCGTGCCGGGCGGCGAGCGGGGTCGCCCTCCCGCAGGAGTGCGAGGAACTCCTGCGGGAGCCTCAGGTCGAGCGTGTCCTCGATGCCCCTTTCCCGCCGGGGCGTGGGGCCCGGCCCGTCGGCGGTTTGCGCATCGGTGGGGGGCAACGCGGCGCCCTCCTCTCGCGGTTCGATCGGGTTGGGGTGCCCAAGGAACGAAGGGGGTGGTTCCTCAGGAACGAAGGGGGTTGGTGATGGTGACGTACACGGACTGGGTGTCGACGGGGCCGACCAGTTCGTCGAGACCGTGGAGCCGGGTGAGCAGATTCGCCTTGCAGCGGAGTGTGGGCGTCTCGAGCAATTGGCCCGGAAGGGGGGACCCCGTACCGGTAGCGGTGACGAGGAACCGCCGGAAGGCGGCGAGGAGGACGCGTTCGTCGGCGAGGCGCTGCGCGCCGAAGGCCCCGATCAGGCCGAGCACGTTGTTGATGCCCAGGTAGTAGGCGAAGCGCTCGTCGGTGACGTCGTCCGGCACGAAGGTGTCGCTGTGGGTGCCGATGCCCGGGAGGCGGTCCTCGAGCCGTCCGCGGTGCGACTCTCGGAAGTAGTAGCCCTGGTTGTCACGGTAGCGGCCGCCCGTCGGCCAGCCTTCCGGGTCGAGAAGCACCAGCGTGTTCTGCTGGTGCGCCTCGAGGGCGACGCCGGCCGTTGCGTCCAGCCAGAGCACGGGGCGTACGACATGGTCGAGGTAGCGGAGGAACCACTCGGCCGACACCGCCGTGAGCGGCCGCCCGGTACGTGCTGCGAGCCGCTCGACGATGACGGCCAGGCGGGAGCACATCCCGGTCCGTCCGCGCCAGGGCCGGGGCGTGGTGAGTGCCGCGACGCAGACTGCGTCGTCGCCGTGGCCGAAGGGGTTGTGACGGATCACGACGTCGAGTCCTTGCAGGGGCTCCGCGTCCGGGGTGTCGACGGCGAGCCAGGCGGGATCGCGCACGATGTCGAACCCTGGGTGTGCCGTCCGCCACTGTTCGGCGAGACCGGCGCGGAGCAGGCGGTGCACCTCGACCCCGCGGTGGAGTTCCTTGCGCAGGTTCTCCCGCCGCGAGTTGGTGATGCGCAGGCCGAGGGAGAGTTTCAGCATGGCCGGAGCACCGGGACGGTGAACCGTGCGTACGGAGGAGGTGGGCCACCAGGCATCGCCGTGGGGACCGAGGTCGTGCAGCAGCCCGGCTTCCAGGAGCGCGGCGACCGCCGGGCGGCGCCGGGCGTCCTGCGCCTGCCAGGGGTGGAGCGGCAGGGCAACGGTGTCTTCGGGGAGCGGGAGATCTCCGGCCAGCCGGGAGGTCAGCTGCTCGGCCGTGACCGGCCGCCCCTGCTCGGTCCAGGCCGAGTCGGCGGCCAGGACGGACCGGTCGACGGCCATCCAGTGCAGCGGGAAGGAGCCGTGCAACTCGGGTGAGTAGTCTCGGGCTTCGGCCTCGGAGAGTCCTTCACGGCTCTTCGGGGTCGGATGAAGGGGGTGGCCCAGCAGGAGCGACTGCTCGGCGGTGAGGAACAGATCCGCCTCGGGCGGGGCGGTGGGACGATCACGCCGGTCGGCGATGAAGTCGGTGGTGCGCCGTACGGAGTCGGCGACCCTGCCCACGAGGTCCGTCCCCTCGCTGTGGCCGGCTTCCCGGCACAGGAGGGCGGCGACGGTCACGGCGTCGGCCCGAGTGGCATCTCGCGGGCTCCCCTCCAGGGCGGGAGGGCCGAAGCGGTGCCATCCGGTGGCCGACCAGTAGTGGACGGGCACCAGGAGGGCGGTGCCGCTGACGGGCAGTGGGATGCGCAGGGTGGGACCGTCGGGCCGGGCCATGTCGTGCTCGCGCGCCCAGCAGCGCAGAAGGTTCTCCGCGGTGGCGACGTCCGCGGCACGGCGCGGGTCGGGGTCGTCGAGGTGGTCCGTCGGGGACGGCTCATCGCGGTGCAGGTCCTCGACGGGCCATGCGTCGGCGTGGCGTCCGTCGGGGCGGAGCCCGTCACCACACGGTTCGTCCGGACGCGGTTCGTCGAGAGGCCGTTCGTCGAGAGACGGTTGGTCGAAGCGGCGTTCGTCGGGACGCTGCTCGTCGAGGCGCCCGGCCTGGCGTGGCACCGTGGCGGGCTCCATCGTGAGGGGCCCGCTCGCTCCGCCCTGATCGCGGTGGTGGCCGGCGGGACCGTCGTGGGCTTCGGGTGCGGGAGTCGAATTCACGGAGGGCTTCCTTGTGACGTGGTCCGGGTCAGTGCGAGTGCCTGCTGTCGGTACGGCGTTGTGCGGAACGCTCCGCGGCGGCCAGGGCGTCGGCGAAGCGGTCGAGGACGGCCACGGCCTGCTCGTCGGTCAGGGTGAGCGGAGGAAGCAGCCGGACCACACCGGCCTGGCGTCCGCCGAGTTCGACGATGAGACCGCGGCGCAGGCACTCCTGCTGGACGGCGGCCGCGAGCCGGGGTGCCGGAGGAGGAACGAGGGCGTCCGGTGCCGCCGCGTCCGGATCGACGAGCTCGACGCCGATCATGAGACCGCGGCCGCGTACGTCCCCGACGCACGGATGGGCCGCCGCGAGCCCCTGAAGGCTCGCCAACATCCGCGCGCCCAGCGTCGCCGCGCGCTCGGCCAGACGGTTCTCGCGCACATGGGCGAGGGTCGCCGCGCCGGCCGCCATGGCGAGCTGATTGCCCCGGAAGGTGCCCGCATGGGCTCCGGACTTCCATACGTCGAGCTCGGACCGGTACACGATCACGGCGAGTGGCAGGGAACCGCCGATCGCCTTGGACAGCACCATGACGTCCGGCACCACTCCGCTGTGCTCGACCCCCCAGAAGGTGCCCGTGCGTCCCACTCCGGTCTGGACCTCGTCGGCGATCAGCGCGATGGAGCGGGAGGCGGTGAGGCGGCGCATCCTGCGGAGCCACTCGTCGGGCGCCGGGATCACGCCGCCTTCGCCCTGCACTGGTTCGACGATCATGCCCGCCGGCAGGGGCACCCCGCTCTTGGGGTCGTCGAGGAGGCTCTCCGTCCAGCGGGCCGCGAGTTCGGCGCCGCGTTCGCCGCCGATCCCGAAGGGGCAGCGGTAGTCGTGCGGGAAGGGCAGTCTGGTGACCCGGCCGTCCGTGGCACCGCCCGAGGCTTCCAACGCCCCGGCGGTCATCCCGTGGTAGGCGCCCGTGAAGGCGAGAAGTCCGCTCCGCCCGGTCGCGGTCCTGACGAGTTTGAGCGCGGCCTCCACCGCGTCCGTACCGGCGGGGCCGCAGAACTGGATGCGCGCGTCGTCGGCGAGCGCCGGTGGCAGCGTGGCGAACAGTTCGGTGGTGAACGCGTCCTTGACCGGGGTGGCGAGGTCGAGCACATGCAGAGGGGCGCCCGAGTCGATGACCTTCCTGATCGCCTCGAGGACGACGGGGTGGTTGTGCCCGAGCGCCAAGGTGCCCGCTCCGGAGAGGCAGTCGAGGTACCGCCGCCCGTCTGCGCCCTCGATCGTCAGGCCTCTGGCCCGTACCGGCACGATGGGGAGCGAGCGCGCATAGGTGCGGGCAGCCGACTCGCGGAGCGACTGCCGGCGCAGAATCCCCTCGTGAGCTACGGTCGGCGCCACCGCAGCGGGTTCGGTCACGGCCACGGCTGTAGGTCCTCCGGCTGTCACGGTTGCGTTGCACGTCGGTACAGCACTTATGCGCGACGCATGCGCGCTGAAAGGCTGCCCTTGTGTCCCCGCCACTACCAACGACGCGGGGAGCCGGGGATCACGGGTGATCGGAAGATCCTTGCCGACCGGAACCACGGACCTGCCGCACGCCGTCCCCAACGGCACCGGCATAGTGGGGGGCCGCGCTCCGGCTCCAAGCTCCACCGGGGCGGCCAGGGACTTGCTCGCTTGGAAGTTCCGGCACAATTCCGGTAGTTCAGACAGTTCAACAGATCAGCAGCACCGAAGTCCCAGGGGGATCAAAAGATGCGACCCATTCGCCCGACGCTGGCAGCGGCCTCGATGGCCGCGCTGCTCGCGCTGGCCGCCACCGCGTGCGGCCCGACCGAAGACAACGCCGGCGGCACGCCGAGCGCGTCGGCCGGTCAGACCGCCGACGGCAAGATCACCGTTCCGGACGATCTCAAGGACCGGCTCAAGGAACACGGGATCGACCTGGACAAGTGGAAGAACGGCGAATGGAAGAACTGGGACAAGGACAAGTGGCTGCGTGAGGCCAAGGACTTCGTCAACCCGATCATCGAGGATCTGTGGGACCCGGACCGGATGCGGGACGCCGAGAAGCCCCCGGAGAAGCCGGTCGACAATGACATCTCCGGCGACGAAGGCGTCACCGACCCCACGCCGGCCCCGGTCGACGCCCAGGCCGTGAAGGCCCCGTACCACGCGAACGCCGCGGAGGCCGGGAAGGTCTTCTTCGACGGTCCGCAGGGCTCGATGGTCTGTTCCGCCACCGTCGTGAAGGACCCGGCCCACCCCGGCAAGTCCAACATGGTGTGGACCGCCGGCCACTGCGTGCACGCCGGCAAGAGCGGTGGCTGGTACCGCAACATCGCCTTCGTCCCGTCGTACAACGACGCGGCCAAGGAGACCGCGGACCTGGAGAACGCGCCCAAGGAGGAGATCGCTCCCCACGGTGTCTGGTGGGGTGACTGGGCCCAGACCTCCGAGCAGTGGATCTCCAAGGGTGCCGCGACCGGCGGCCAGGGTGCGGCATACGACTTCGCCGTCATCCACGTGACCCCGGAGAAGGGCAGCACCGGCAAGTCCCTCGAGGAGACGGTCGGCGCGGCCCTGCCGGTCGACTTCAACGCCCCGGCCGTGCCAGAGATCAAGAACATGACCGCCACCGGCTACCCGGCGGCCCCGCCGTACGACGGCCAGAAGCTGTTCCAGTGCGCCGACAAGCCGGGCCGGCTCTCCCTGGACGCGCAGGAGCCGACGATGTACCGCATCGGCTGCACCATGACCGGTGGTTCGTCCGGCGGCGGCTGGGTGGCGCAGGGACAGGACGGCAAGCCGGCCCTGGTCTCGAACACCTCCATCGGCCCGGTGACGGCCGGCTGGCTGGCAGGTCCGCGCCTCGGCAAGGAGGCCGAGGGCGTCTACACGGCGGTCAGCAAGAAGTTCGCGGGACAGTAGGCGAGCCGGGCGGCGCGTGAGCCGCCCCGCGACAAGCGACTCGTCAGGGGCCGCCGACCGTACGGCCGGCGGCCCCTGTTCTTTGCCCTCGCGGTCCTGTTCCTCGCCCTTGACCTTCATCCTCGTGGAGACTCCGTGCAGTTGGGCGGCGTCCCGGCTGATCAGCCGTGCGCGGAGCTTAAAGTGGTGCCGCACCTGGAGGCGGCCCCGGAGGCCGCCTTTTCCATGACAAGTTCATGACAAACACCGCTTTCGCGGCAAGCACGAATTTTGTGACAAGTACTGAGTAATGCAGGGGGAATCGTTCCAATGCGATCCATACGTCCGCTGCTGGCTGCCGCCGGCCTCGTCTCCGCTCTCGCCCTGACGGCGACCGCCTGCGGGCCGGGCGAGAACAACGCGACCACCACCAAGCCGTCCCCGGCCGGACAGGGCGCGGACGGGGACGCGGCACTCCCCGCGGACCTGGCCGACAAGCTCAAGGAGCACGGTGTCGACCTGGACAAGTGGAAGAACGGCGAGTGGAAGAACTGGGAGAAGGACAAGTGGCTGCGTGAGGCCAAGGACTTCGTCAACCCGGTGATCGAGGGGCTGTGGAAGCCCGAGCGGATGACGACGGCCAAGTCCCCGGCGAAGACGATGGCCACCGGCGACATCTCGGGCGACCAGGACGTCACCGACCCGGAGCCGCGCCCGGTCCGGGCCGAGCCGGAGAAGAAGCCGTACCACAAGAACGCCGCCCCGGTCGGCAAGGTCTTCTTCGACGCCCCCGAGGGCTCGATGGTCTGCTCCGCCACCGTGGTCAAGGACCCCAAGAACCCGGGCAAGTCGAATCTCGTGTGGACCGCCGGCCACTGTGTGCACGCCGGACAGGCCGGCGGCTGGTACCGCAACATCGCCTTCGTCCCCGCCTACAACGACAAGGGCAAGTCCCCCGCCGCGCTGGAGAACGCGCAGCCGCAGGAGGTCGCGCCCTACGGTGTCTACTGGGCCGACTGGGTCGCGACTTCGGGTGGGTGGATCAACGAGGGCGGCCCCACCGGCGGCACCGGCGCACCGTACGACTACGCCGTGATGCACGTGAAGCCCGAGAACGGCACCAAGTCGCTCGAGGAGACCGTCGGTGTCGCGCTCGACATCGACTTCGACGCGCCCGAGGCGAAGGACATCAGCGCCATGGGCGCCTGGGGCTACCCGGCAGCGCCTCCCTACAACGGTGCGCTGATGCACAAGTGCGTGGACCGGCCCGGTCGGCTGTCCATCGCCCCCGGGACGCCGACGATGTGGCGTATCGGCTGCACGATGACCGGCGGTTCCTCCGGCGGCGGCTGGTTCGCGGAGCAGCCGGACGGAAAGCTGGCGCTGGTCTCCAACACGTCCATCGGCCCGGTCACTTCGGGCTGGCTGGCGGGCCCGCGACTGGACGAGAGCGCGCAGCAGATCTACACGATGATGAGCGACAAGTTCGCCGGCCGGTAGCTCCGGCGACCTCCGTACGCAAAGACCTCCGTACGCAAAGACCTCCGTACGCAAAAGGCCCGCCCCCTGCTGTTGCCGGGGGCGGGCCTTCCGGCGTGTCAAGCCGCGTTCGACCGCCTCGGTCAGCCGCCTCGATCAGTCGGCGGCTGCGCCTGCGTCAGTGCGTCGCGGGCACGTACGGAGACAGTGCCGCGGCCAGCTCCTCGTGCACGCGTGCCTTCAGCAGAGTGCCCTCCGTGGTGTGCTCCTCGGAGATCACCTCGCCGTCGGCATGCACCCGCGAGACCAGTCCGCCCTGGGTGTAGGGCACGACCGCCTCGATCTCGATCTTCGGCCTGGGCAGCTCGGTGTCGATCAGCCGCACCAGTTCGTCGATACCGGCGCCGGTACGCGCCGACACCGCGATCGCGTGCCGCTCGACGCGCAGCATGCGCTGCAGCACCAGCGGATCGGCCGCGTCCGCCTTGTTGATCACCACGATCTCGGGCACGTCCACCGCGCCCACGTCGCGGATGACCTCGCGCACGGCGGCCAGCTGCTCCTCCGGTGCCGGGTGCGAACCGTCGACCACGTGCAGAATCAGGTCGGAATCCCCGACCTCCTCCATCGTGGAACGGAACGCCTCGACGAGGTGGTGCGGAAGGTGCCGTACGAACCCGACGGTGTCGGTCAGGGTGTACCCCCGGCCGCTCGGGGTCTCGGCCCGGCGGACGGTCGGGTCCAGGGTGGCGAACAGTGCGTTCTCCACCAGGACTCCGGCGCCGGTGAGGCGGTTGAGCAGGGACGACTTGCCGGCGTTGGTGTAACCGGCGATGGCTACGGAGGGCACCTTGTTGCGACGGCGCTCCTGGCGCTTGATGTCGCGGCCGGTCTTCATCTCCGCGATCTCACGGCGCATCTTCGCCATCTTCTCGCGAATCCGTCGCCGGTCCGTCTCGATCTTGGTCTCACCGGGACCACGCGTGGCCATGCCGCCACCGCCGCCGCCACCCATCTGACGGGAGAGCGACTGACCCCAGCCTCGGAGCCTGGGCAGCATGTACTGCATCTGCGCCAGCGCCACCTGCGCCTTGCCCTCTCGGGACTTGGCGTGCTGGGCGAAGATGTCGAGGATCAGGGCGGTCCGGTCGACCACCTTGACCTTGACGACGTCTTCGAGCTGGATCAGCTGGCCGGGGCTGAGCTCACCGTCGCACACGACGGTGTCCGCCCCGGTCTCGAGCACGATGTCACGCAGTTCCTGCGCCTTGCCCGAACCGATGTACGTGGCCGGGTCCGGCTTGTCACGGCGCTGGACGACACCGTCGAGAACCAGCGCACCCGCCGTCTCGGCGAGGGCCGCGAGTTCCGCGAGGGAGTTCTCCGCGTCCTGCACCGTCCCGGAGGTCCAGACGCCGACCAGCACCACGCGCTCCAGGCGCAGCTGCCGGTACTCGACCTCTGTGACGTCCTCCAGCTCGGTGGACAGGCCCGCCACACGCCGCAGCGCGGCGCGCTCCGAGCGGTCGAACTGGTCGCCGTCCCGCTCGGTGTCGATCTCGTAGCTCCAGGCGACGTCCTCTTCCATCAGGGCATCGGCCCGAAGGCTCTCGGTGCGCGTCTCCGCGAAGCTCTGCTTTTCCTGGGAAGTGGATGAAGAGGAGGTCATTGGATCCTTACGTAGATGGGTGGAGCGCTCTCGCGGACACAACCGTCCGAGTGCTCCGGTGACTGTGACAACGTGTGACGGGGCCGGATGATTCCCGCTGAGGGGCTCCCGTCCCGGCAGCGGCGCCGACCTGCTGATGGTCGCACGGGCCGAGCGGGACCGTCACCCGCATTTCGGCGCCCGCCCGGCTACCGGCGGCCGGATCGCGGCGCCTCGAGCGTTTCTCGACCGATCCTCCGTCCCGGATCGTCCTACCTTCCGGTTTTCTGCTCGGGGGCCCGGCTCTTCCACTCCGGGTGGCCGGGCATCGGAGGCGTCTTCTTCCCGTACAGCCACGCCTGGAAGAAGGCGGAGAGGTCACGCCCTGTGATGCTGGACGCGAGCTGGGTGAAGTCCTCCGTGGACGCCGTGGCGTCCCGGTGCCGCTCGACCCACGCGCGCTCCAGGCTCTCGAAGGCTGCCTTGCCGATCTCCTGCCTCAGTGCGTAGAGGACCAGCGCACTGCCGTCGTAGACGACCGGCCGGAAGATGCTGAGCTTCTGCCCGGGCGCCGGAGAGGCGGGGAACGCCGGCGGGCCGCCCGCCGCCCGCCACCCGTCGGAGAACTCGTACGCCTGCCGCATACGGGTCTCCAGCGACTGCTGCGACTTCTCCTGCGCGTACAGCGCCTGGTACCAGGTGGCGTGCCCCTCGTTGAGCCACAGGTCGGACCAGGTACGCGGCGAGACGCTGTTGCCGAACCACTGGTGCGCCAGCTCATGAACCATGATCGAGTCGACGTACCACTCGGGGAGGTCGGGCGAGGTGAACACGGAACGCTCGAAGAGCGACAGGGTCTGCGTCTCCAGTTCGAAGCCGGTGTCGGCGTCGGCGACCAGTACCCCGTACGTCTCGAAGGGGTAGCGGCCGACCTTCTCCTCCATCCACGCCACATGGCCCGGCGTCTTCTTCAGCCAGCGCTCCAGTTCTTCACGGTCGGCGGTGGGAACGACGTCGCGCAGGGCCAGTCCGTGCGGGCCCTGCCGCTCGACGACGGTCGAGCGGCCGATGGAGACCTGCGCCAGCTCGGTGGCCATGGGGTGGCCGGTGCGGTAGACCCACGAGGTCGTCCCACCGGTGTGTGCCCTGGCGACCCGGCGCCCGCCCGCAACCACCGTCATGTCCGACGGCGCGGTGACGCGGAAGGTGAAGTAGGCCTTGTCGGAGGGGTGGTCGTTGGAGGGGAAGACACGGTGCGCGGCGTCTGCCTGGTTGGCCATCGCCAGACCGTCGCCGGTGCGCACCCAGCCGCCGGCGTCCTTGGGACCCCGCGGGTCGCTGGTGTGGGTGACCGCGATCCGCATCCGTGAGCCCGCCGGAATGTTCGCGGGCGGGTCGATGACCAGATCCTCGCCGGCACTGGCGAAGTCGGCCGGGGTGTCGTTCACCGTCACCGAGCGGACCCGGCCGTGGGTGAAGTCGAGATTGATCCGGTCGAGCCCGCGCGTCGACCAGGCGTCGATCTTCGTGACTGCTTCGAGAGGCTTGTCGTTCCGGCCCTCGTAGGCGAGGGCGATGTCGTACTCGAGAACGTCGTAGCCGGGGTTGCCCAGTTCGGGGAAGAGCCGGTCGCCGATGCCGAGGGGCTCGGGCGAGGGCAGCGTCGCGGCGACGAGAGTGGCCGACGCGGCGGCCAGCAGGGCGGCACGCGTACGGCGCCGGGAAGTGTGCAGCATGCCCCACCGCTACCAGCGGCTCCCCGGCGGACCGTGGCGGCACGCGAGGCAGGGCCCCGTACCCACCCGAACGGGGTCAGGCCGTGGCCGCCGAATGCTGGGACCGGCTCACGTCGTACACCCCCGGCACGTCGCGCATGGCCCTCATGAGGGCGGGAAGCCCGGCCGCGTCGGGGAGTTGGAGGGTGTACGTGTGCCGGACCCGCTGCTCCGTGGGCGGCTCCACGGTGGCGGAGACGATGGCGGCGCCCTCACCGGCGATCGCCTCCGTGAGGTCGGCCAGGAGGCGAGGGCGGCCGAACGACTCGGCGACCAGCGTCACCCTGCACTCGGCGGCGTCCCCCCAGCACACCTCCACCGGCTCGCGCCCCACATCGATCATGCGCGCCACGGCCGGGCACTCCTGCCGGTGGACGGTGACGGCCCCGCCCCGTACGGGGAAGCCGGTGACGGCGTCCGGCGGTACCGGGGTGCAGCACCCGGCGAGCCGGACCGTCGCGTCCGGGAGGTCCACCACCGCGTTCGCCGAGGCCGGCCGGCCCGCAGGGAGCGGTGCGGGTCGGCGGGGAACCGCGGAGGGGGCCGCGGCCCGATCCGGATGCGTGTCGAGCCAGCTGGTGATGGCGATGCGGGCCGCGGTGGTGCGGGCGTGGTCCAGCCACTCCGGGGAGGGGCCGGACGCGCTGTCCTGGGCCAGCAGGACGTCCACCGTGTCACCGTCGCCGAGGACCGTGCTCAGGGTCGCGAGGCGGCCGTTGACGCGCGCACCGATGCAGGCGTGGGCCGCCTCGCCGTACTGCGCGTAGGCGGCGTCCACACAACTCGCCCCGGCCGGCAGTCCGAGAGCGCGGCCGTCGGCACGGAAGACGGTGATCTCCCTGTCCTGTGCCAGATCCGCCCGCAGGGAACTCCAGAAGGTGTCCGGGTCCGGGGTGGACTCCTGCCACTCCAGCAGCCGGGAGAGCCAGCCCGGCCTGGTCGGGTCGGCGCGCTCGTCGTCCGCCGGTTCCGCGCCTTCCAGCGGGACGTACGGATTGCCCAGGGCCACCACACCTGCTTCGGCGACCTGGTGCATCTGGTGGGTACGGATGAGGACCTCGGCGACCGCGCCGTCGGGGCCCGCCACGGCGGTGTGCAGCGACTGGTACAGGTTGAACTTGGGGGCCGCGATGAAATCCTTGAACTCGGAGATCACGGGCGTGAAGCAGGTGTGCAGCTCACCGAGCACGGCGTAGCAGTCGGCGTCCTCCTGGACGAGGATCAGCAGTCGTCCGAAGTCGGTGCTGCGCAGTTGCGAGCGCTTGAGGCACACCCGGTGCACGGACACGAAGTGCCGGGGTCTGATGAGCACTTCGGCGCTGATGCCCGCATCGCGCAGTGCGGCCTTGAAGTCGTCCGCGATGGAGGCGAGGGCGGTGCACGCGGTGGAGTTCTCCGCGATGAGCGCCCGGGTCCGCTCGTACTCCTCGGGGTGCAGGATCGCGAAGACGAGGTCCTCGAGCTCGGTCTTGAGCGCCTGCACACCGAGCCGTTCCGCGAGCGGGATCAGGACGTCGCGGGTGACCTTGGCGATACGTGCCTGCTTCTCGGGCCGCATCACCGTGAGAGTGCGCATGTTGTGCAGCCGGTCGGCGAGTTTGATCGACATCACACGGACGTCGTTGCCGGTGGCGACGAGCATCTTGCGGAACGTCTCGGGTTCGGCGGCGGCGCCGTAGTCGACCTTCTCCAGTTTGGTGACGCCGTCGACGATGTAGCCGACCTCCGCGCCGAACTCGGACCTCACCTGGTCGAGCGTCACCTCGGTGTCCTCGACGGTGTCGTGGAGCAGCGACGCGGTCAACGTCGTGGTCTCCGCGCCCAGTTCGGCAAGGATCAGGGTCACGGCGAGGGGGTGGGTGATGTAGGGCTCACCGCTTTTGCGGAACTGACCGCGGTGGGAGGACTCCGCCAGAACGTACGCCTTGTGCAGCGTGGCCAGGTCCGCGTCGGGATGGTGCGCCCGGTGCGACTCGACGACATGGCCGATCGCGTCGGGGAGCCGGTCACGGCCGGCGGGGCCCAGCAACGCGGCGCGGCCCAGCCTCCGCAGGTCGATCCTGGGGCGGCCGCGCCTGCGGCTGTGGGCACCTGGGTTGGTGGCCTCTGCGCTCATGGGGCACCTCCGGCAGCTTCGACCGGCGGTGCGGAGAACTGGCGTGCCTCCGGGCCGGTGCTTGATGCTACCGAGCCCACCACGTGGCGCAGTCCCGCTCTCGCCCAGCGTGAAACGGATCACCCATTCGAGCGACGCTCCAGATGTCCTGTCCCGGCGGCCGCGGAGGGCCGGACCGTGACGTCGAACGTGTCGGTGAGATCAGGTGCGGCGACTCGTACCGGCGACCGGCTCACCCGTTCCGGATGCCGGTGCGGCGGGTGCCGGTGCGGCGGTGGCCGCGGCGGATCGGCCGGCGGGCTCTCCTGGACCGGCCCGCGGTCATCTCAGGCGGGCGACACGCCACACGGCGAGTGCCACGAGCACGGCCGCGACGCCCACGTACAGGGCGATCATGCGCCAGTCGGGGCGCTCGCCGGAGCCGCGTGACGGCAGACCGGGCCAGCTGTGGCCGACTCGGCGCGCGGCCATCATTCCCCAGCCGGCGGCGCAGCAGCTGATCAGGAGTCCCAGCATGGCGACGACCGCTCCGCCGTCGCCGGTACCGAAGGCGAGCGGGAACGCGAACATCAGGGAGCCGATGGCGGCGAGGACGACGATCGGCGCCAGCTGCCAGATCCTGAGCCGACGCTGCGGGCGCAGTTCGACCTCGACCTCGTCGGCGAGCAGTTCCTGCTCGTCGGGCCCGTCCGGGCTGAGACCGGGCGGACCGTCCGCCGCTTCTCTTCGTTGCTGTTCCGTGTCGCGAGGGCCGGCCTCCATCGCCACGTGCCCTCCCAACTCGGACTCAACTGTCGATCGATGCTCGATGATGGCACGCTCCCGGGGGCCGGAATGACGGGCGGAGCGTCCCGATGCCATCACGTGATCAGGCTGTGACCGCTCGTTCGATCAACGCCCACGCGCGGTCCGGAAGTTCCGACCTGTCGGCGGCCGCGCCGCTCAGCCAATGGACTCTCGGGTCGCGCCGGAACCACGAGTCCTGACGGCGCGCGAAGCGCTTGGTGGCGCGCACGGTCTCGTCACGCGCCTCCTGTTCTGTGCACTCCCCGGCCAGAGCCGCGAGCACCTGCTGGTATCCGAGCGCACGCGAGGCGGTACGTCCTTCCCGCAGCCCCTGGGCCTCCAGCGCGCGCACCTCCTCGACGAGGCCCGCCTCCCACATCCGGTCGACACGCGCCGCGATGCGCTCGTCGAGCTCGGGGCGCGCGACGTCGACGCCGATCTGGACGGTGTCGTACACGGCGTCGTGCCCGGGCAGATTGGCGGTGAACGGCTTGCCCGTGATCTCGATGACCTCGAGGGCCCTGACGATCCGGCGGCCGTTGCTCGGCAGGATGGCGCGGCCGGCCTCCGGGTCGGCGGCGGCCAGCCGGGCGTGCAGAGCGCCCGGGCCGCGTACGGTCAGCTCCTCCTCCAGGCGCGCCCGCACCTGCGGATCGGTACCGGGGAACTCGAGCGCGTCGATCGCGCCGCGTACGTAGAGGCCCGATCCTCCGACGAGAACCGGGGTGCGGCCTTCGCCGAGCAGCCGGTCGATCTCCGCGCGGGCCAGCCGCTGGTACTCGGCGACGCTCGCGGTCTCCGTGACGTCCCAGATGTCGAGGAGCCGGTGCGGCACTCCGCCGCGCTCCTCCTCCGTCAGTTTGGCGGTGCCGATGTCCATCCCCCGGTAGAGCTGCATGGAGTCGGCGTTGACGACTTCGCCGTTCAGGTGCCGGGCGAGGAACACCCCCAGATCGGACTTTCCGGCTGCGGTGGGACCGACGACGGCGATGACCCGCGGGGCGGGAGCTGCACTTCTCACTGCCCCAGTCTCGCAAACCCGTGGACATGTCCCCGAACGAGCGAGGTGACGGCAGGGGTCCGGGGTCGTTGCCTGTTGCGAGGTTCCGAGTGCCGGTATCGCGTGCCGGTGCCCGCGCGTGACGCAAGAGGGCGCTCCGGGCGGCGCGGAACTTCGCCCGCACGAGTAGGCTATGGAGTAGATATGGGTGTTTTTTCATGGTTTCGCAGAAAGCCTTCGGCGGCAGAGGAGCCTCAGGCACCCCAGGCGGCTTCTGAGACTCCGGCGCAGGAGTCGCAGGAGTCTGACGTGAGCGGAAGCGTCGAAGAAGCCTCCGCGACGACGGAGACGGCGGGAGACGCGCAAGACGCGGCTCCGGCCGTGGAGGCGGCCGAGGGAGTGGACATCCCGAAGCAGCAGTCGGCCGAGGAAGCGGCGGACAGCGAGGCCGGCGAAGGCGCCCGCCGGTAGGTCCCGCGACAAGGGAAGGTGCCACATGGGCTTCCTGGACAACCTGAAGGCCAAGCTCGGTCCCGCGAAGGACAAGGTCACCGACCTCGCCCAGCAGCACGAGGGCCGGATCGGGCAAGGCCTGGACAAAGCCGCCCGAACGGTCGACGACAAGACCAAGGGCAAGTACAGCCGCAAGATCGAGACAGGCACCGGCAAGGCCAAGGAGGCCCTGGGCCGCATCGCGCACAAGGACGGCGGCAGCACGACCCCGCCGGCCCCCTGAGGCGTCGAAACGGTCCGGCGGAGGCGGCCGTGGAGCACTGCGCTCCACGGCCGCCTCCGCTTCGCGCCGGCGCTCGTCCCCTCGAGTCCGCCCGGTGCGGGCGTGACCCTGCCGGGTGGTGCTACGACCAGGCCGCGACGAAGTAGCCGACGCCGTACGGGGCGTCCTCGCGCAGCAGCCGGCCCTCCAGACCGGCGCCTTCACCGGCACCGGCCAGCACCTGCCACGGGGCGCGGCCCGAGACCTTGAGCTCACGGGCCTGAGAGACGTCCAGGGCCTTGAGCCCGTCGAGGTCGGCACAGCCGAGGGCGTCCGCGGCCCGCCGGTCGAAGTCCACCGCCCGCTCGTCCAGGTAGCCGGGCGCCTTGAGTGTGCGGCAGGCGCTGCCGTCGCCCATCGCCAGCAGGGCGACGCGGCCCGCCCGGGCGGCGAGTCCCCGTCCGGCGGCCATGCATTGGTCAGGGGTCGGCGACTCCCCCACCCCCAGTCCCTCGACCGGTGCCGCGGCCCAGCGGGCGCGGTCGAGCAGCCAGGCGGCGACGGCGAGCGAGGGCGGCAGCGTCCGCCGCGACCCGTTGTTCCCGCTCACGCCCTCGCGCCCGGCCTCGGCGCCGTTCCCGTCCCCGTTCCCGTTCCCGTTCCCGTTCCCGTTGTCGTTGTCGTTGTCGGCACCGCCCCCGGCCTCGCCGAGCCGTACGCCGAGATCCACGCCGAACCCTCGGAAGGACCCGACCGTGCCTGCGGTGCAGATCCCCTCCTGCGTCTCCTCAGCGGGTCCGACCACGATCAGCAGATCCGGTCTCGAGGCCGCGAGAACCGCCACGGCGTCGGCGGACGCGGCGCGGAGGGCGTCCAGTTCGGGAGCGGCACCGGAGGCGACCTCTGGCACCAGGAGCGGCGGGCACGGACACACTGCGGCGGCTACGAGCATGATCCGCAGCCTAGTCGGCGACCGCCACCGGCCGGGGAGGCGCCGGGCACACGGCCGGCGGGCACACGCCCGGCGGGCCCGCGGGCCGAGCACACGGGCCGGGCACACGGGCAGAACCGGCAGACAGACGGGTACGCGCGCAGACGGACAAAGGAAGGGCCCGGCCGAAGCCGGGCCCGCGTCCTGTCCCCCGTGCCGCGGTCAGACCACCGCGCAGCCGCCCGTCGCCGGCGGCAGCGGCGCGGGCACGCCCACCGCGGGCAGGCCGAGCATCACACCGGCCGGCTTGGCGGTCTCCGCGGCGTTGCGCTTCTCCCACGCGTCACCGGCGCGGGTGCGGCGCACCGAAGAGACCGCACCCTCCGCCAGCAGGTGGTGCGGGGCCGCGTAGGTGATCTCGACGGTCACCACGTCGCCCGGGCGCACATCCGCGTCGGGCTTCGTGAAGTGGACGAGACGGTTGTCGGGGGCGCGGCCGGAGAGCCTGTGGGTGGCTCCGTCCTTGCGGCCCTCGCCCTCCGCGACCATGACCTCGAGCGTGCGCCCGACCTGTGTCTTGTTCTCCTCCCAGGAGATCTCCTCCTGAAGCGCGACCAGGCGCATGTAGCGCTCCTGGACGACCTCCTTGGGGATCTGCCCGTCCATGGTCGCCGCCGGGGTACCGGGGCGCTTGGAGTACTGGAAGGTGAAGGCGTTCGCGAAGCGGGCCTCGCGCACCGTGTGCATGGTCTGCTCGAAGTCCTCCTCGGTCTCGCCCGGGAAGCCGACGATGATGTCGGTGGAGATGGCGGCGTGCGGAATGGCCGCGCGCACCTTCTCGATGATTCCGAGGAAACGCTCCTGCCGGTACGAGCGGCGCATCGCCTTGAGGATCGTGTCGGATCCGGACTGCAGCGGCATGTGGAGCTGCGGCATCACGTTCGGCGTCTCCGCCATGGCGGAGATCACGTCGTCGGTGAAGTCCCTCGGGTGCGGGGAGGTGAAGCGGACCCGCTCGAGGCCCTCGATGTTCCCGCAGGCACGCAGCAGCTTGCTGAACGCCTCGCGGTCGCCGATGTCGGAGCCGTAGGCGTTGACGTTCTGGCCGAGCAGGGTGATCTCGCTGACGCCTTCGGCGACCAGTGCCTCGATCTCCGCGAGGATGTCGCCGGGCCGGCGGTCCTTCTCCTTGCCGCGCAGCGCGGGCACGATGCAGAACGTGCAGGTGTTGTTGCACCCCACGGAGATCGACACCCAGGCCGCGTAGGCCGATTCACGGCGGGTCGGCAGCGTGGAGGGGAAGGCCTCGAGCGATTCCGCGATCTCGACCTGCGCCTCCTCCTGCACGCGTGCCCTCTCGAGCAGCACCGGGAGCTTTCCGATGTTGTGCGTACCGAAGACGACGTCGACCCACGGCGCCTTGGTGACGATGGTGTCGCGGTCCTTCTGGGCCAGGCAGCCGCCCACGGCGATCTGCATCCCGGGCCGCTTCGTCTTCATCGGGGCGAGCCGGCCGAGGTTCCCGTAGAGCTTGTTGTCGGCGTTCTCCCGCACCGCGCAGGTGTTGAAGACGACGACGTCGGCGTCGCCGTCGGAACCTTCGGGCGCGCGCACGTAGCCCGCGTCCTCCAGGAGGCCCGAGAGCCGCTCGGAATCGTGGACGTTCATCTGGCACCCGTAGGTGCGGATCTCGTAACTCTTGGTTCCTTGAACGTTCACCGCGGGGCTCCGGTCGCTGCTGTTGGTCACCGCTCAAGGGTAGGTGCTCCCGGGAGGTGACCTGCCGCAGCGCTCGTGGGCCCGCCCCGGCTGTCCAGGACGGTGGGACGCCAGGAGCAGGCACAGGAGCCCACCAGGCACTGCGCGGAGTTCAGAGCGGAGCGACTACGGCCGGCCTGGGCGTGGGGCGGGTGTGGAGCCGTTCCAGGTATCGCTGTGCCGAGGGCAGCGTCTCCAGCAGGATCTGCTGCTGCCGCTTGATCCGCAGGAAGTGGGCGTCGGCCACGGCGCGGGCGTCGCGGCGGTGCGCCAGGGCGGCCCGCCCGGTGGAGCCGTTCGGCTCCAGCGCCGCGAGGACTCCCGCGTACGCCAGTTCGTGGTTCTCCGGGGTGAGGCCCGAGCGGTGGGCGGCCAGGCAGTCCTCGAGCTCCGCCGAGAGCGGCAGTTCGCGCTGGGACTTCCAGAACGGCGTGTCCGCGCGCGGTGCGATGCGGTACAGCAGTTGGGCGAAGTCACGGGCCCGCGCCCAGGCGGTCTCGGCGGCACGGTTGAAACGCGCGGCAGGTCCCTCCCGGTCCCCGAGGGGTGGGAAGTCGCGTACCAGCCGGTCCAGGGCTGTCATCACGCCGTTCATCGTGTCGCCCGCCAGCGGCTCGACCATGCCGGCGGCGGATCCCACGGCGACGCAGTTCTTCACCCAGGTACGGCGGCTGCGGCCGGCGCGGAACTCGGTGTGCCGCACGGGTGTGCGCTCCGGGCAGACGCCCCACAGGGCGCACAGCTCGCGCGCCGCTTCGTCCCGGTCTGTCCAGTTACTCGCGTAGACATGGCCGGAACCGAACATACCGGGCAGCGGCATCCTCCAGGCCCAGCCGTTCGGGAGGGCGGTGGCCGTGGCGTACGGCTCGATGCCGTGCACGGCGCTCCGGTGCGGGATCTCGGCCGTGACCACGCTGTCGCACAGCAACCGGTCCTGGGCGGTGAGAAACGGCTCCCCCAGCACACCGGCGATCAGCAGTCCCTCGGGCCCGGTGCAGTCGACGAAGAGCTGCCCGGGGACGGCCCGCCCCGTGGTGGTGTGCAGAACGGTGAGCATGCCGTCCCCGTCGCGCTCCGCGCGCAGCAGTTCGCCGTGCACGGACCGTACGCCGAAACGTGCGGTGACCACATTCCGCAGGTATTCCGTGAACCCGCGGACGTCGACATGCCAGCCGTAGGGAAGGGCCGCCCGGCCGTCCAGCCACCGGGGTGATTTCTTGGCGTCCATCAGCGGCGGCTCGCGAAAGCAGGCGTAATCGAACGCCTCGGCCGTCTCGCCGTTCTTCCGGCGGTGGTGCCAGTGGTCCGAGAGGGGCACGTCGTCACACTGGAGAATTCCGTCGCACGGCTGATGGAATCGGTCGGCGGCTCCGCCCGGTACGACACGGGCGGCTGTTTCCGCCGGCCCCTCCGTGCGCCAGTTCACGTACCGGACAGCCACTTTGAACGATGCCCGGCAGGCCCGCATCCATTCGTCCTCGGGAACACCGAGACGGTCGAAGAGCTCCCGCTGGATCTCCGGTCCGAGGGCCGTGATCTGGCCCGTTTCAGCCAGATCGATGCGCGACGGTGTCTCGATCACGGTGACGGAGACGGTTTCGCGGAACGCAGTCGCGAGCCGGGCGGCGGCCGTCCATCCGGCGGCGGTGCCGCCCACGACGACGATTCGCGTGATGTGACTGTCCATGGGACAGAGCCTGTCCGTATTCCTTGTACGGCGTCTATACGGGAGCTGTACCGGTCGATACAGACGGACCGGAGAAATCATATGCCGAAGCATCAGAACCTGTTGTTGCCGGACCTTGAAGGTAACCGGACTCAATCACAGGAGGAACGATGCCCTACGCGAAAGTCAGCCCGTCCCGAGTCCGCAACCCGCTCGACGTTCTGGCCGAAATCGAGCATGAGGGAACGGCCGACCAGGAACTGCTGCTGCGGGACAGTTCGACGCCGTGGGCCGAATTGCTGGCCGATTACGTCGACGTGCTGAACGCGCTGGCGGCCGGCGGCCCGCAGGCCGAGGAGGCCGTACCGGTGTACGGCCTGGACGAGGGGCACGCGGGCGGCTGCGGCTGAGCCGGACCGGACCGGCGGGCGGCGGTGGCAGCACCGTCCGTCGGGCCGGACCCCGAAGAAGCGGCGGGTCCGGTCAGGGTGAGAGCACCGACGGGGCGGGTCCGGTGGCGCATTCGGCCCGGGCGAAGAGCTGGACGAGCGGCGCGAGGCGGTAGCACAGCCGGGCGTCGCCGTCGACACTCCAGGCGTCCAGCAGCTGGGCTTCGACCAGCCGTTCCAGCAGCTCCTCTGCCTCGTCGGGCCCGGTCCCGAGCAGGGCGGCCGCCTCACTCGCGGTCAGCCGTGCCGGTCCGGCAGCCGCCAGGGCACAGAGCGCGGTCCGCGCGGCCGGCTCCAGCCGGTCCACGATGCCACGCAGACCGGCCCGGACGTCGAGGCTGCCCAGCCGCAGTTCGGCGAGCCGGCGCTCCGGCTGTGCCAGCCGTTCGGCGAGCAGCCCTGCCGACCAGTGCGGGTGCGCGGCCAGCCGGGCGCCCGCGATGCGCAGAGCGAGCGGAAGGCGCTCGCAGTACTCGGCGATGCGCCCGGCCGCCTCCGGCGAGGCGGAGAGGCGCGCGGCGCCCGCGACGGCGGCGAGCAGCCGCCTCGCGTCCGCACGCCTCAGTGGGCCGAGCCGCACCAGCCGGGTGCCTTCGAGCGACGCCAGGTGGGAGCGGACTCCGGTGACGACGGTGCGGCTCGCGCCCTCTCCGGGCAGCAGCGGACGCACCTGAGTGTCGTCGAAGGCGTTGTCGAGGACGACGAGCATCCGCCGGCCGGACAGCAGCGTCCGGTAGAGCTGGATCCGCTCGTCGACCGCGGAGGGCGTTCGGTCGGGCGCGACGCCCAACGCGTGCAGGAACCAGCCGAGCACTTCGGCCGGGGTACGGGCCCCGCCGTCCGCGGTGCGCAGATCCGCGTAGAGCCGGCCCTGCGGGAAATCGTCCCTGCACCGCTCGGCCGCCCACAGGGCGAGGGCGGATTTGCCCGTTCCGGTCGCACCGGTGATCACCACGTCCTGGTGCCGCAGCGCGGCCAGCACTTCGCCGGTCTCGGCGGCCCTGCCGGTGAAGTCGGCGGGAGCGGCGGGCAGCGTCGCCGGCACGAGGACCGACCGTGCGGGCGCGCCCGAGGACGCGGGCCGGGCGTCAGGGGCGGCCCTGCGCGAGGGCGCGTCCGCCGGTGCGGTCGGCGGGGCGGCCGTGACCTCCGCGCGTTCGGGAGTCTCGGGCGGCGCGAGCGTCCCGGTCAGGACCTCCTGGTGCAGGGCGCGCAGCGACGGTCCGGGGCCGATGCCGAGCTCGTCCGCCAGCGCTCTGCGCCCCTCGTCGTAGACCGCGAGCGCGTCGGCCTGGCGGCCGCTGCGGAACAGGGCGGTCATCAGCTGGCCGCGGAGCCGTTCACGGACCGGCTGCAAGGACACCTGCTGGGTGAGGGCGGGAATCACGTCAGTGTGCCGGCCGAGGGCGAGCGCCGCCTCCACATGGTCCTCGACAGCGGCGAGACGGGCCTCCTGCATGAAAGGCCCCTCGGTTTCCAGCAGATACTCGGTGACGCCCGTCAACGCCGGTCCGCGCCACAGGGCGAGGGCCTGCGCGAGCCGGCGTTCCGCCTCGTCGTACCGCTGCGCGTGCAGGTCGATGCGTGCCGCGCGCACCGCCTCCCGGAAGGCGGCCCAGTCGAGGGCGGCGTCGCCGGTCTCCATGCGGTAGCCGGGGCCCTGACGCTCCAGACCGATGCCCGGGCCGAGACGGGTGCGCAGCCGGGACACATAGGTGTAGAGCTGCCTGGTGCTGGTCGCCGGCGGATCCCAGCCCCACAGCACGGCGGTCAGTCGCTCATCGGGCACGACCCTGCCGTCGGCGAGCAGCAGCGCCGCGAGCGTCGTGCGCTGCTTGCTGCCGTCGAGTGCAACCGCGTGGCCGTCCATTTCGGCCGACACGGGTCCGAGGATCCTGAAATCCATTGAGGGCCGACCCCGTTCCGCGGGCCCGTGCCGATCGCAGGGCCAACCGCCGGGCACGTTACCGAGCGGGGATTTTCCCTCGGCATCGACTGGATTTCGTGCTTTCGAAATCGACACGAAAGAAGCTCAAAAAGGGGCGTCCGTAGCGTACGTCGCGTACCGCAGCGCATCGGCCCACAGTGGAGAGTCGGAACTCTTCACCGCGCCCGGGCAGAGCCTCGCACAGGGGAGGAACACCATGAGAAGCCTCATCATCCCGGCCACGCGGCCGGCCGGTGTGACCACGGCGGCCGCCGACGATCCCTGGACGGTCGTCCCGTAGACACATCCGGCGCGCAAGAAGTCGATCTCGTGCGCCGCACCTTCCACGGCCGCGGGGCCTGAAGAGCCCCTGCCGGCGCGTCCGACGACGGGCCGGGCGAACGCCACCCGGCAGGGGCGTGCGCGACGGACGAGCGGCCCGGCGGGAGCGTGCGCGACGGACGACCCGTCCGGCGGGGGCGTGCGCGGCGGACGAGCGGCCGGCGGGGCGTGCGGCGGACGAGCGGCCCGCCCGTCCGCCGCGGGCCCCGCCGGCCGCTCCGGCCCGTGTCAGGGCCTGGCCAGCGCGCACAACTTCTGCGCGTCGAGGCGACCGCCGCCGCTGATCACCGCACGCAGCTGCGCCGAGCGGTCCCGCCAGGCCGGCACACCCACATCGGTGAAGAGTTCCTCCGCCGCCCTGAGACTGCCCGCCGCCCCTTCACGGTCCGAGTGAAGGGCCTGTACGCATCCGAGGACGACCGACGCCCGTGCCTGAAGGTAGCGGTCCGGCACCTCGCCCGAGGCGGTCAGCGCCTCCCGCAGGACCGCCATGGCCTCCTCGGTCCGCTTCCGGTGCAGCAGCGCCTCGCCCAGCGTGCGCAGGGCGTGCGCCTCGCCCCGGCGGTCGCCGCTGCTCCTGACGAGTTCCAGGGCGCGCCGGGATGCCTCCTCCGCACGTCGGCCGTCCCCCCAGTGCAGCAGCGCCTCCGCCAGTCTGACGGTGCTCTGCGCCTCTCCCCGCGCGGTGCCGAGCCCCCGGCTGCGGGCGACCGCTTCGGAGGACAGCACCAGGCTCTCCTGCGGGTCTCCCCGCTCCAGTTCGATCTGCGCCAGCAGCCCCAGTACATGCGCGGAGGCGTAGTGGTCGCCGACCGCCCGGAAGGTCTCCAGCGAGCGGTATCCCATCTGTCTGGCACGGTCCATGTCTCCACGATGGCGTTCGCACAGCGCCAGGTTGCGGAGCACCAGGGCGCGTCCCTGGTGCTCGCCGTGGCGCTCGAACAGCCGCAGCGCCAGGGCGAGGCGTTCGTACGCGGAGTCGTACGCCCACTGGACGATCTCCAGGGTGCCGAGCGAGTGCAGCATCGCCGCTTCGCCCAGGGTGTCCCCGGCGTGGACGGCCGCTTCGAGGGCCCGTTCGCCGCAGTGGCGCCAGTCCTCCAGGTAGTTGCGGTTCTGGAAGAGGGTCACACCGGTCATCGCCAGGTCCCAGGCGTAGGCGGCCTCGCCCTCCCCGGCCGCCTGGTCCACCAGGCCGGTGATGGAGAAGCGTTCGGTCTCGAACCACTCCATGGGGTCGTCCAGCAGGCCGTCGACGAGGGCGCCCGGCAGCGGGTGCAGCGGCGCCGGACCGTGGAGGACAGTGTAGTCGCCGCCGTACACGCGGCGATGCGCTTCGCCGGCCATGCCCAGCCACGCGCCGTAGGCACGGCGGAGCGCCGCCCGCCGCACCTCCGCGCTGTCCTCCGCCTCCGCGCACTCGCGGGCGTAGAGCCGCAGCAGCTCCTGGAACCGGTAGCGGACACGGCCGGTGGTGGCGCTGAGCGGCTCCAGGAGCTGTGCGTCGACGAGCTGCTCGATCAGGTCCTCCGCGTCGACGGCGTCGATGCCGAGGAGAGCCGCGCCGGCCCAGGCGGCGAAGTCCGGCACGTCCAGCGTGCCGAGCAGCCGGAACATGCGCGCGGTGTCCGGGGGCAGGTCACGGTAGCTGAGCCGCAGTCCGGCTCGGACACCGCGCTCGTCGAGGCTGAGTTCGTCGAGCCTGCGGCGCTGGTCCTCGAGCCGGGCAACGAGAGTCCGTACCGTCCAGTGCGGTTTGGCGGCCAGGCGGGCGGCTGCCACCCGCAGCGCGAGCGGCAGCCGGTCGCAGAGCTCGCTGAGGCGTGCGGCACCGACCGGGTCGTTGCTGAAGCGGTCGTCTCCCGCGACGCGGGAGAGCAGTGCGATGGACTCGTCCGGTTCGAGCGAACCGAGGTGCAGGGGTACGAAGGAGTAGTCGCCGGCGAGCGCGCCGCCCATGCTGTCCCGGCTGGTGACGAGGACGCAGGAGCGTCCGTTGCCGGGCAGCAGCGGCTGTATCTGCTGGAAGGAGCGGGCGTTGTCGAGCACGATCAGCACCCGGCGGCCGTCCAGGACGCTGCGGAACAACGTGGTGCGCTCCACCTGCTCGGCCGGGATCTGCGGTCCGGGAACGCCGAGGGCGCGCAGGAATCTGTCGAGTACGGCGCCGGGGGTGCGGGGCGCCTGTTCCCCGTCGTAGCCGCGCAGGTCGGCGAAGAGCCGGCCGTCCGGGAAGCGCGCGGCGACCTGATGGGCCCAGTGCACGGCGAGGGCCGTCTTGCCCACGCCGCCGATGCCGGTGATGGAGCCGACCGGCAGTGTGCTGCCGTCCAGGTGGTCCAGCAGCCGGTCCAGCGAGGCGAGTTCGACCCGGCGTCCGGTGAAGGAGGCGGCGCTGGCAGGCAGATGAGCCGGCACAGCCGTCACCGGGACGAGTGCGATCGTCTCCGCGGGCAGGCTGAGTTCCGGGGAGTCGGCGAGGATCTCCTCGTGCAGCTCCTGCAGGGCGGGCCCGGGATCGATGCCCAGTTCCCCGGCGAGCACCCGCCGTCCCTCGCGGTAGGTCTCCAGTGCCTCCGCCCGGCGGCCGGAGCGGTACTGGGCGAGCATGAGGTGTGCCTTGGCCTGTTCCCTGAGCGGGTGTTCGCGTACGAACGCGCTGAGCTCGCCGATCATTTCCCGGTGCTGACCGAGCTGAAGCCGCAGACCGGCGTGCTCCTCGTACACGTCGAGGCGCATCTCGGTGAGCCGGGCGGCCTCCACCTCCACGCGTTCGGTCGAGACGCCTTCGAGGGCGGGGCCGCGCCACATGGCGAGGGCCTCCTCGAAGAAGGCGCACGCCGCTTCCGGCCGGCCACGGCGGGCGGCCTCCCGGCCCCTGGCGGCGTGCTCCTCGAACTCCACGGCGTCGATGCGGTGTTCGCCGGCGAAGAGCATGTAACCGGGGTGGCTGGTGACGAGGACGTCCTCGACACCGACCGCGTTCCTGATCGTCTTGCGCAGGGCGGAGACGCAGATGGCTATCTGGTTGCGGGCCGTGGCCGGCGGGCTGCCGCGCCAGACGGCGTCGGCGAGGGTGTCGACGGACACCACGCGGTTGGGCGCGAGCAGCAGCATCGACATGATGGTGCGCTGGCGGGCTCCTTGGAGCACGACCGGGCGCCCGTCGGCGCTGACCTCCAACGGCCCCAGGATCCGGAACACCACCTGAAGCACGAAACTGCCTCCTGATCGCGGTCGCACAGCACCTCTGCGACCGGCTTCGCCTTCTTCTTCACCGGATGACGGGGCTCCGTCCGGCCATGCAGCGACGGTGGCAGCAAACTGCCGTGCCGACCCCGGAGGACCGTCTCACCGCCTCGCCATCCAGGACATCGGGGGGAAGGACTCCCGGCGGCCCCAGGCGGCGGGCACGGGTCCGTGCGCCCGCGGGTCCGCGACGGCCCCGGTGGCCACAGGGGCGGTAAGGGCGCCGAGGAGAGCCGCGAGGGCCGCGAGTTCCTCCGGCGTGGGGCGGCCTCTGATCACCTTGAACAGCGACGGGTCGGACGGGATTTCGGACACCGGTACGGACATCGGGGTCTCCTCACATGGGCGGGTTGCCGTGCTTGCGGGTGGGCAGGTCGGCGTGTTTGGTGCGCAGCATCACGAGTGCGGCGATGAGCGCCGACCGGGTGTCCGCGGGGTCGATGACGTCGTCGACGAGTCCGCGTTCGGCCGCGTAGTAGGGGTGCATGAGTTCGGCCTTGTACTCCTTGACCAGCTGTTCTCGCATGGCCTCCGGGTCGTCGGCCGCCTGTATCCGGCGGCGGAAGACGACGCCCGCGGCCCCTTCCGCGCCCATGACGGCGATCTCGTTGGAGGGCCAGGCGAAGGAGACGTCGGTGCCGATGGAGCGGGAGTCCATGACGATGTAGGCGCCGCCGTACGCCTTGCGGAGGATGACCTGCACCCTGGGGACCGTGGCGTTGCAGTACGCGTACAGGAGTTTGGCGCCGTGGCGGATGATGCCGCCGTGCTCCTGGTCGACACCGGGCAGGAAGCCGGGCACATCGACGAGGGTGACCAGAGGAATGTTGAAGGCGTCGCACATCTGCACGAAGCGGGCGGCCTTTTCCGAGGCCTCGATGTCCAGGACGCCGGCCAGGGACTGGGGCTGGCTGGCGACGATGCCGACGACCCGGCCGTCGAGGCGGGCGAGGGTGGTGACGACACTGGTCGCCCACTGTTCGTGGACCTCCATGTGGTCGCCGTCGTCGACGATCTCCTCGACGACGGTGCGCACGTCGTAGGGCCGGCTGCCGTCCAACGGGACGATTTCGAGCAGCCGCTCGCAGCGGCGGTCGGCGGGGTCGTCGCAGGCGGCGGCGGGCGGGTTCTCCCGGTTGTTGGCCGGCAGCATCGACAGGAGGTAACGGACCTCGGCGATGCAGGTCTCCTCGTCGTCGTAGGCGAAGTGCGCCACCCCCGACGTCTGGGCGTGCACGTCCGCACCGCCCAGACCGTTCTGGGTGATCTCCTCCCCCGTCACCGCCTTGACCACATCCGGCCCCGTGATGAACATCTGCGACGTCTCACGCACCATGAACACGAAATCGGTCAGCGCCGGACTGTAGGCGGCGCCACCCGCGCACGGGCCGAGCATCACCGAGATCTGCGGAATCACCCCCGACGCCCTCGTGTTCCGCTGGAAGATACCGCCGTAACCGGCCAGCGCCGAGACACCCTCCTGGATCCGCGCACCCGCACCGTCGTTCAACGACACCAGCGGCGCACCCGCCGCGATCGCCATGTCCATGATCTTGTGGATCTTCGTCGCATGCGCCTCACCCAACGCGCCGCCGAAAATCCGGAAATCATGCGCGTACACGAAGACCGTCCGGCCCTCGACCGTCCCCCACCCCGTCACCACACCATCGGTGTACGGCCTCTTCGCCTCCAGACCGAAACCCGTCGCCCGGTGCCGGCGCAACTGCTCCACCTCACGGAACGAACCCTCGTCCACCAGCAAAGCGATCCGCTCCCGGGCCGTCAGCTTGCCCTTCGCATGCTGCGCCTCGGTCGCCTGCTTCACGCCGTCGAGGACGTCACTCCTGATCTTCGCGAGTTCGACGACCCGCTCGTACATCGTCATGTCGAAACCTCCTTGTCGGGATCAGGCGGTTCGCAGCGCGACGTAGTCGCAGAGCCTGGTGAGCGCGCGCCGGGCCGGCAGCTCCGGCAGCCCCTCCAGCTGCGCGCGGGCACGGTCCAGCCGTTGGCGCATCAGTGCCTCCGCCTCTGCGGTCGCGGGTGAGCGGCGGAAGAGCTCCAGGACGCGGCGGTGGACTCCGGGACCGGAGGTGGGGCCGGCCGCGAGGAGGTCGCGCAGTTCGCGGTCGCCCGGTTCGTCACCGTGCAGCGCCAGCAGGACGGGCAGGCTCGGGATGCCGGCGAGCAGGTCCATTCCCTGCTCCTTGCCCGTGTGCTCCGCCGGTGCCGTGAGGTCGAGCAGATCGTCGGCGATCTGGAACGCGACTCCGAGCTGCTCGCCGTACTCGGCGAGAGCCTCGACACGGGCGGCGGGCGCCGCCGCCTGGACGGCGCCGATGCGCAGACTCATGGACAGCAGTGCGGCGGTCTTGCCCTCCGTCACCTTGAAGTAGTGCGCGAAGGGGTCCTGTCCGGGTGCCGGCCCGGTCAGTTCACGCAGTTGCCCGGCCACCAGCCGGCCCGCGGTCCGCGCGTTGAGGTCCACTGCCTCCGCGCCGAGGCCGGCGGCGATCCGGGCCGCTCGGGCGAGCAGCCAGTCGCCGCTGAACACCGCGGCCCGCCGGCCCCACGCCGCGTGGACGCTCGGGCCCCCGTGCCGGGTGTCGGCCCCGTCCATCACATCGTCGTGATGGAGCGAGGAGATGTGGACCAGTTCCGCTATGACCGCGGCCTGGGTGACACCTTCCCGCCACGGCTCGCCGAACTCCGCGCCGAGCAGCACCAGCAGCGGCCGCAAACGCTTTCCGCCGACCGCGGCCAGATGACGCGTGATTGCCGCGATTCGCGGGTCCGGTGCGCTGCCGACACAGTCCTGGAGCCACTTCTCCGCCTCGGTGAGCGCATCGCGCATTCTGGACTCGAAGGCAGGCTCTTTCATGCCGAGCTGCTCCAGGATTCCGCGGGAGGAGGACGGACGCAAGGTGAATTCGGAGTCCCCGCATGTTTGTTGCGCCGTCACGAGAGCCCCTCTGTCGGCACGCCCCGGCGGGGCGTCGCGCATTTCACGGATACCGACCGCAACTGTCCCGCCGCGCCGGAGGGCAGCCAAGTGGCATGACATGAAGGTGCCATGGCAGTTTCCGGCGGTAACCGGTCGCTTCCGTGTGGACCCCCGCGGGCCCGCTCCGCATCACGGACCTGCGACGGAAGGGCCGGCACCATTTGGCGGCCGCGTGAATTCCCGCTCTTCGGTTTCCCGGATCGACAGTCGTCGCGTTCCTCGCTCGTGCCGGTATTTCGCGGGACAACGCCGCGAAGAAATTAATCCGGCCGCAACGGACCCGACACCTCGCGGCCATGGGTCGACGACCTCGTGCGGGCCGCTCGGAGCCCTTTCCGGCAACGGCGGCTGTCAGCTTGTGGACAGCCGGAACCCCGAGGTGCGACCGAGGCCGCTTCGTCAAGAGGGATCACTGTCAACAAGCTGTCACGGAAAGGGGAACGCGCCCGCACGCTCCCTAGACTTCCCGCGATTCCCCCCATACGAGACCGCTGAAGGAGTCTTTCATGTTCCGAGGGATTGGGCGGCTGGTCACCAGCCGCCCATGGCTCACCATAGCCGCCTGGTTCGTCGCGACAGTGGCAACGGTGATGCTGGCGCCGAAACTTCCGTCCACCACCGACCAGGCCGAATTCCTTCCGTCGCATTACGAGACGGTCCAGGTCATGCAGGTGGAGGAGCGTGCCTTCCCGCGCGAGGAGCAGCCCGCGGCCACCATCGTCTTCAAACGGACGGACGGCGGCGCGCTCTCGGCCGAGGACCAGGCCACCGTCACCAAGGTGACCAAGGCGCTCGCCGACAAGAAATACAAGGAGATCGAGGGCGTCCGGACGGCGCCTCAAATGCTCTCCCCCAACGGCCGGATCATGCTGGCCTCCGTCACGGCATCGACGAAGAACGTCTTCACCGAAGGCATCTTCGAGTCCGTCAAGGAGATGCGGAAGGAGGCCAGGACTCAACTCGCCGACACCCCGCTGAGCATGGGGATGACCGGTCAGGCGGCTTCCGCGGTGGACTCCATGGAGTCGGCGGGTGACACCGACGCCATGATCATGATGGCCACGCTCGGCCTGATCATCGTGCTGCTGCTCATCATCTTCCGCAGCCCTCTGATCGCGCTGCTGCCCGTGCTGATCATCACCCTGGTCTTCGCTGTCGCGACCGGGCTGATCGCCGTCGCGAGCAAGATCGGCGGGCTCAAGGCCGACGCCTCGGTCTCCTCGATCCTCATCGTCGTCCTGTTCGGCGTGGGCACGGACTACATCCTCTTCCTGCTCTTCCGCTACCGGGAGCAGCTGCGCACCGGGGTCGCGGCCCGGCAGGCCATGGCACAGGCCGTCGAACGGGTCGGCGAGACCATCGCCTCCGCGGCCGGCGCCGTCATCGTCGCCTTCCTGGCCCTGCTGCTGTCCTCGATGGGCATGCTGCGGACGATGGGGCCGGCGCTGGCCATCTCGGTCGGTGTCACTCTGCTCGCTTCGCTCACCCTGGTGCCCGCGGTCTTCGCGCTGCTCGGCACCAAGGCGTTCTGGCCGTCGAAGGCGTGGCAGCGGGAGCCGAAGAACGCGCTGTCGCACCGTACGGCGAAGCTGGTCTCCACCCGTCCCGGTCTGGTCGCCGCGGTGTCCGGCGGCATCCTGGTGGCCCTGACCGCGGGGCTCTTCGGTTTCACCGCCGAGTACGACGCCAACAGCTCACTGCCCAAGCACCTCGAGTCGGTGAAGGCCCAGGAGGACCTGGCGCGCGGCTTCGCGGCGGGTTCCACGGAACCCACCCTCGTCTACGTGGAGAACAAGGACGGCAAGCCCGTCCCGCAGACCGCGCTCAGCGAGTTCAGCAAGCAGGTCGGCGGTGTGAGCGGCGTCGGCCAGGTCTCCCCGCCCCGAGTGAGCCCGGACGGCTCCGTGGCGCAGTTCACGGTGGTGCTCGACCACAAGCCGGCCGAGGACAAGGCCCTCGCGCTGGTCGAAGGACCGTTGCGGGACGCCGTCCACAAGGCCGCCCCCGAGGGCACCCGGGGCCTGGTCGGCGGTCCGACCGCGCTCCTCGCCGACATCAGGGACGCCGTCAACCGTGACTACGCGGTGGTGTTCCCGGCGGCCGGCGTCGCCATCATGATCATTCTGGGCCTGCTGCTGCGCAGCGCCGTCGCACCCTGGTACCTGATGGCGGCCGTCGGTCTCGGCTTCAGTGCCACGCTCGGAGCGACGGTGGTGCTCTTCCAGAACGTGCGGGGCGAGCACGGGCTGCTCTTCATGCTGCCCGTGATGGTCTATCTCTTCGTCGTGGCCATCGGTACCGACTACAACATCCTGATGGTCGCCCGGCTGCGCGAGGAGGCCGCCCGCGGCCGGGAGCCGAAGGAGGCGACGCGCCTCGCCGTCGCCCACTCCATGCCGACCGTCGCCACGGCCGGGATCATCCTGGCGGGCACCTTCGGTGTGCTGCTGCTCGCGCAGAACTCCATGCTCCAGCAGATGGGCTTCGCCGTCTCGTTCGGCATCCTGCTCAGCGCCTTCGTGATGGCCGTGCTGCTGGTGCCCGCGGTGACCGCCCTGCTCGGGCACCGGGCGTGGCTGCCGGGCCGTCCGGCGGCTCGGGCCGCGGACGCGGAGCCGGCCTCCGAAAGCGCGGAGGACCGCGAGAACGAGAGCGTACCGGTGGGCGGCAGGTAGCCCACCCGAAGGGGCCCCGCCGACGGCGGGGCCCCTGTTCCTGGTCGGCGTTCCCCCTGCACCGGGGCGTCGTGAACTGTCCACGCGGGCCGAGTTGCGGGTGTGAAACCGATGCACACGATCATCCAGGTGAAACCGGTAGTCATCGTCCTGACCGCGGTGGGCACGATCGTGCTCGGACTCGTCGTCATGGCCTGGGTGGCCCGGAGACTGCTCGGCCTGCGGGTCGGGAAGCTGCGCGCCGTCCTCACCGGCGCCGTCGGCCTGCTGACCGCCGGCGTGGTCAGCGCCGCGATGGGGCCGCGGGCGGGACAGACGCCTCTGGTGAGCGTCCAGTTGGGCAGCGCCCTGCTCGCCGCCATGATCTTCCTGGCACTCTCCGAGGCCATGATGCCCAGCGGCTCACTGCGCGCGATCCTCCAGTCGCCCGCCTCGCTGCGGCGACGGCTGGCCAGAGGCCGCCGCTACACGCAGCTGAGCAGGATCGTCGTACGCCACGGACTCGGCAGGTTCCTCGGCGGCCGGGTCAGACGCGGCACCGCCGCGGCCAAGGACCAGGCAGTGCTGGCCCGTTCGCTGCGGAGGGCGCTGGAGGAGGCCGGCGCGACGTTCGTCAAACTGGGGCAGGTCCTCTCGACCCGTTACGACCTGCTCCCCGACGTGTTCATCGACGAACTGAGCTCACTGCAGCACGAGGTGACCGCCGAACCGTGGTACCAGGTGCGGCAGGTCCTCATGAACGAGCTGGGTGCCCCGCCGCACGAAGTGTTCGCGGAGTTCGACCCGGTCCCGTTGGCCGCCGGCTCCATGGCCCAGGTGCACCGGGCACGGCTGCGCAGCGGCCGGCATGTCGTCGTCAAGGTGCAGCGTCCCGGCGCCCGCCAGGTCGTCGAGCGCGATCTGGACATCCTCTTCCGGCTCGGAGCCAAACTGGAGCAGCACACCGAGTGGGGCAGGGCCATGGGGGCCGTCAAGCTGGTGCACGGCTTCGCCACCTCGCTCGAGGAGGAGCTGGACTTCCGCACCGAGGCCCGCAACACGCTGGTGGTCGCCACGACGATCGCCGCCGCCCGTGGTTCCGGCGGCGCCGCGGGCGAGGACGACACAGCGGCCGGCCGCCACGGACCGGGCGGCGAGGGCGCCGCGGCGGAGGTCAAGCTGCCCATGGTCCATCAGGAGCTGAGCAGCGCCCGGGTACTGGTGGTCGAACGTCTCGACGGCGTCACCCTGAACCGCGCCGACCCGGTCATCGAGGAACGGGGCCTGGACCGCGTGGCGCTCGCCCGGTCCCTGCTGAACTGCGTGCTCGAGCAGATCATGTCCGGCGGTGTCTTCCACGCCGACCCTCACCCCGGCAACATCCTGGTCCTCGACGACGGCAGGATCGGCCTGATCGACTTCGGTTCGGTGGGCCGCATCGACCAGGTGCTCCGCGCAGGGCTGCGCAATCTGCTGCTGGCCATCGACCGCAGCGACCCGGTGGCCCTGTCCGACGCGCTGCTCGAACTGACGGACCGGCCCGAGGAGATCGACGAGGAGCGCCTCAAGCGGGCGCTGGGCCGGTTCATGGCCCGCCACCTCACTCCGGGGATCCGTCCGGACCGGGAGATGTTCGCCGACCTCTTCCTGCTGGTGGCGAGGTACGGGCTGACCGTGCCGCCGGAGATCGCCGCGGCCTTCCGCGCCCTGGCCACCCTCGAGGGTTCGCTCGAACGGCTGGTGCCCGGCTTCGACATCATCACGGAGGCGCGTTCGTTCGCCGCGGACGAGGTCACCCGCCGGCTCTCCGCTCCCCGCCTCGGCCGTTCCCTGGCGGGTGAGGTGTTCGCCGTGCTTCCGATGCTGCGCCGGCTGCCGCGCCGGCTGGACCGGATCACCAACGCGCTGGAACACGGCCGTCTCAGCGTCAACGTGCGGCTGCTGGCGGACGAGCGGGACCGCCGCTTCGTCCGCGGTGTCGTCAGGGACATCCTGCTGACGTTCCTGGGCGGCATCACCGGAGTGCTCGGCGTGATGCTGCTCCAGGCCGACGGGGGCCCCCGTCTGCCGGGCGCGATGCGGCTCTACGAGTTCCTCGGCTACAACATGCTGCTCGTCAGCTCGGTGCTGGTGCTGCGCGTGCTGTTCACCGTCACCCGGCCGGAGCGCTGACCGTCCCGGCACGGCACGGCACGGTGACCCGAGGCGTGGCCAGGGCCCGTGCCGCAGTCGGTGACGCGAGGTACCCGGTGATCCCCTTCGTACCCCGAGGCGTGCCCGGTACCCCAGGCGCGGGAAGAAGGCAGCAGGGCCCGGCCGTTGTTCCGGCCGGACCCTGCTGCTGTGCCGTACGCGGTCAGCGGGCGACCGCCGTGCGGTAGACCCGGCCGGACATCGGGACGACGATCGCCAGCACCGCGCCGATGAGCACCAGGGACATCACCACGGGGTGCTCGGACGTGATGCCGGTGCCGGTGCCCACCGTGGGGTTGCCGAACAGCTCCCGGCAGGCGGTGACGACCGAGCTGATCGGGTTCCACTCGGCGATCGTGCGCAGCCAGGCGGGCAGACCGTCCAGCGGCACGAACGCGTTGGAGAGGAACATCATCGGCATCATCGCCATGAACGCGAGCGCGTTGACGGCCTCCGGGCTGCGCAGCGCGAGCCCGAGGAGGGCCCCCAGCCAGGACATCGTGAAGCCGAGCAGGAGCAGCAGGGCGAAACCGCCGAGCGCGGACAGGATGCCGTTGTGGATCCGCCAGCCGATGAGGTAGCCGACACCGGCCATCAGGGCGCAGGACCAGGCGGCGAGTGCCATGTCGGCGGTGGTGCGCCCGATGAGCACGGCGGAGCGCGAGATGGGCAGTGAACGGAACCGGTCCACCAGGCCGTTGCTGAGGTCGCCGACCACGCCGAGGGCCGTGGTGGAGACGTTCGACATCATCACCTGGATGAAGATGCCGGCCATGATGTACTCCTCGTAGCTGCTGCCCTTCACCTCCATGGCGCTGCCGAAGAGCATGCCGAAGATGACCACGAAGGCGATCGGCATCAGGGTGACGCTGAGAAGCTGCTCGGGTATGCGCACGATGTGCCGGAAGTGCCGGCCCACCAGTGCCTTGGTGTCGCTGAGTGCCTCGATCATGCGGTCTGCTTCTCCTTGCCGGCCGTCTGGCCCGTCAGCGTCATGAAGACGTCGTCGAGCGAAGGCCGCCGTACGGCGAACTCCGCGATCTCGATGCCGAGCGCCTCCACGGCACCGGCCGCGGCGGTGACGTCGCCCATGCCGCCGGTCAGCGGGACGGAGACGGTACGTCCGTTGTCCCCCAGCACGGGCGGGCCCGCCACGCTGTGGCCGGCGAGGGCGGAGAGCACCAGATCGGTGTTCGCCGCGTCGGCGGGGGCCACCTCCAGACGTTCGCCGCCCACCTTCTGCTTGAGTTCGTCGGCGGTGCCCTCCGCGATGACCTTCCCTGAGTCGATGACCATGATCCGGTCGGCCAGCATGTCGGCCTCTTCCAGGTACTGGGTGGTCAGCAGCACGGTGACGCCCCGGTTGACCTGCTCCCTGATCATTCCCCAGAGCATCACGCGGCTGTTGGGGTCGAGACCGGTGGTGGGCTCGTCGAGGAAGAGCACGGGCGGGTCGACCATGAGGCTGGCGGCGAGGTCCAGGCGTCGCCGCATGCCGCCGGAGTAGGTGCGTACGACGCGGTCCGCGGCGTCCGACAGGTCGAAGCGTTCCAGCAGTTCGTCGGTCTTGGCGCGTGCCTTGCCGCGGCCCAGGTGCAGCAGTGTGCCGATGAGGCGCAGGTTCTCCCGGCCGGTGAGACGGTCGTCGAGGGCCGCGTACTGGCCGGTGAGGCCGATCCGGCGGCGCACCTCCTTCGGCTTCCTGACCGCGTCGTACCCGGCGACCCGCGCGCTGCCCGCGTCGGGCGTGAGCAGCGTGCTGAGGATGCGGACGGTGGTCGTCTTGCCCGCGCCGTTGGGACCGAGCAGACCGAGCACGGTGCCCTCCGGCACCGCCAGGTCGACGCCGCTCAGCGCCTGGTGCGTCTTGTAACTCTTGCAGAGGCCTTCGGCCTCGATGGCGTTCGTCACCTGTCCCACCCCATGCTCCGGGAATTCCCGGTGATCGGAAAGAGCTGTGTCAGTTCTTGCCGGGCTTCTGCGGCCGACGTTGGAGGTTGAACGCCGAAATGACGAGCGATACCCCCCAGATCAGAAAGACCGGATACCAGTAGTAGTTCCAGTTGCTGGTGGCCTTCGCGACTTCCTCGCTGGGCTCGACCCTTCCGGTGGCGATGAAGAACCGCAGATAGACATATCCGAGGCCCCACAGGGCCAGTCCCGCGCCGGCCGGCCAGGCCGGCAGAAGCAGCAGCCAGCGGGGGAATCTGCGGCCCCACGGCTGGAAGAGCGCCAGCGCGAAGACCGCCGCGCCGAGCGACACCAGCCCCATGCCCCAGAATCCGACGGCCCGTTGCCAGGCGACGTCCGGAATCGTGTCCGGCGAGCCCGGGTATCCGTACATGAATCCGAGGCCCCACCAGGCGTGCGGGAGACCGTAGGCGAGGGCACCGGCCGCCGCGCACCAGCCGGCCACCCGCTCGCCCCTGGACACCGAGGCCGGGTCCCCGGCGGATGTCCCGCCTCTCTTGGCGGACAACTGGACGACCTGCCGAGTCTCTGACACCTGCGTTCCTCCTGTTTTCCGGGATCGGTGCGCGGTGGGCACGGGGGGCGATTGTCAGCGCCATTGGTCCATGCCTTGGCGGTCGATCTCGAATCTGACCGGGAGACTTCCCAGTCCGTTCAGGAAGTTGGAGAAGACGGGCTGCACCGGACCGGCCGGCTCGACGCCGACGACGACCGTGCGCAGGGCGTCCAGCATCGCGTTGATCTCCACCCGGCCCAGATAGGCGCCGAGGCAGAAATGCGGACCGTATCCGAAAGAGGTGTGCTTGTTCGGAGTGCGTCCCAGGTCGAAGAGTTCGGGATTCTCGAAGACCGCCTCGTCGCGGTTGGCCGAGGTGTTCCAGAGGGTGACGATGTCGCCCTCAGCGACAGTCGCGTCCCCGATCTTCACGTCGGTCAGCGCCCGGCGGCCGAAGTGCATGGCCGGACTGGTCCAGCGCAGCACCTCCTCCACGGCGCTCTCGACGGTGACCTCGCGCTCCTTGAGCCGCTTCCACTGGTCCGGGTGCTCCATCAGCGCCACGACGCTGCCGATCATCGAGAGGCGGCTGGTCTCGTCGCCGCCCAGGATGAGGCTGTAGCAGTTGAGGACGATCTCGTCCTCGCTCAGCGGCTCTCCATCGACTTCTCCGGTGGCCAGCACGCTGATCACGTCGTCGACGGGGTCCGCGCGGCGGGCAGCGGCCAGCTCGGAGAAGTAGATCAGGATCTCGTTGCGGGCGAGCCACGCGTCCTGGGCGGTGTGCTCGGCGCTGTCGGAGCTGAGGGCCTGCTTGTTCAGGCTCAGCAGGAACGCCCGGTCCGACTCCGGCACACCCAGCAGATCGCAGATGGTGCTGATCGGGATGTGTTCTGCGACGTCCTTGGCGAAGTCCGCCTCGCCGCGCTCCACCGCCTCCGCGAGCAGCCGGCGGGTGCGCCGCACGACCTGCTCGGAGATGTGCGAAAGGGCGCGCGGCGAGAAGGACTTCAGCAGCAGTTTGCGGATCGCCGTGTGGCGGGGACCGTCGGTGACGGCGAGCATCTTGCCCGACGCCGAGTCGCTTCCGTGGAGCAGCGTGGCCAGCACGTTGCCCCGCTCGGAGTGGAAGCGGTCGTCGTCCTTGTAGACCGCCATGACGTCCGCGTACCGCGACAGCACCCAGAAGGCGGGGCCCGCGTCGGTCTCCGGGTGGCGGTGGACCGGCCGTTCGGCACGGAACCGCCGCCACATGGCGTGGATGTCGGTCTGCTGGTACGTGCGGGGATCCGTGAGGTCGAAAGCGTCCAGCGCCGTGTCCCCGACGTCGCGTACGGGGGTCTGCGTTCCTGTGGTCACTGCGTTCTCTCCAGCGTCGTACGGGGTTGCGGCAACAGGAGGCTGCGGTACGGAGGAGTTACCTGAGCTCGCGGAACCGGGCGGCCAGCGCCCGTCCGACCTCCGCGATCGGACCCGGCCGGGTGAGCTCGTTGTGACCGCAGTCGATCACCTGCGAGTCGAGCCGGCCCGCCACGTAGGGACGCCACGCGTCCACCATCGCCCCGGGGTCCTCGTGGTCGCGGCCTGCCACGGTCACGAGGACATCGGCCCGCAGTACACCCAGCTTGCCCGGTGAGTACGGGTGGATGATGCGCTGTGACATGTTGGTGCCAACCCTTGCCAGCGCCTCGACCTGACGCTCCTCCAGTCCGGCCAGCGCGCTGTCACCGCCGCGCAGCACCTCCATGACGTCCTCGTAAACCAGCGGCCTGGGCCACCGGGAGTGGTCGTGTCCGGCGAGGTCCAGCAGGGTGGTGAGCACGTCCTGGGCGTCGTAGCTGAGGTCGGCGTGCTCCTCGGAGCGGATGTGGGGGTCGGTGTCGAGGATCGCGAGCAGCGCGACCTGCTCGCCCGCCGCCTCCAGCCTGGTGCCGATCATGTGCCCGAGGATGCCGCCGAGCGACCAGCCGGCCAGGTGGTACGGCCCTTCGGGCTGTACGGCGCGGATCTGCGCAAGATAGTCGTCGGCCATCTCCTCGATGGACGCGGGCAGCGGTTCGTCGTGTGCGAGACCGCGCGCCTGGAGCCCGTACAGCGGGCGGTCGGGCCCGATGTGGCGCATCAGGCCGGAGTAGCCCCAGCTGATGCCGGCCCCGGGGTGCAGGCAGAACAGCGGCGGCCTGCTGCCGTGGGTACGCAGCGGAAGCAGCACGTCGAACGGGTCGTGCTCCTCCTCGCCGGCCGCCAGTTCGGCGGCGAGACCCGCGACCGTGGGGTTCTCCAGCAGGGCGCGGACGGACATGCGCACGCCGAAGGCGGCCCTGACCTTGCTGATCAGCCGGGTCGCGAGCAGCGAATGGCCGCCCAGGTCGAAGAAGTTGTCGTCGATCCCGGCCCGCGGCAGGGAGAGCACCTCGGCGAACAGCCCGCACAGGACCTCCTCCTGCACGGTGCGCGGCGCGCCGCTGCCGATGGCGCCGGCGACCTCAGGATCTGGCAGGTTCTTGCGGTCGAGCTTGCCGTTCGGGGTGAGCGGGAGCTCGTCGAGGACGACGATCGCGGCGGGCACCATGTAGTCGGGCAGCAGCTCGGCCAACTCGGCGCGCAGCGCCGCCGGGTCGGGGCGGCCGGGCCCGGCGGGGACGGCGTAGCCGAGCAGCCGGGGGGTGCCGTCCGGAGCGTCGCGGACCACGGCGACCGCCTGGCCGACGCCCGCGCGGGCGGCCAGTACGGCCTCGATCTCGCCCAGTTCGATGCGGAAGCCCCGCAGTTTGATCTGGTCGTCGGCCCTGCCCAGGTACTCCAGCTGCCCGTCGGCGGCCCACCGCACCAGGTCTCCGGTGCGGTACATGCGCTCCCCCGGTCCGCCGTAGGGGTCGGCCACGAACCGCTCGGCGCTGAGCCCGGGACGGCCCAGGTAGCCGCGGGCCAGGCCGGGTCCCGCGACGTACAGCTCGCCGGGCACCTGAGGCGGGACCGGCCGCAGAGTGGTGCCGAGGACGTACAGCCGGGTGCCGGGCAGCGGACGGCCGATCGGGGGCGCGTCCGGCCCCGCGGTCAGGGGGTCGCTGAACGTCGCGGCCACCGTGGCCTCCGTGGGGCCGTAGGCGTTGACCATCCGCCTGCCGCGCGACCAGCGGGCCACCAGATCCGGACCGGTGGCGTCCCCGCCGACCACCAGGGAGCGGAAACCGGCCAGTTCGGTGTCCGGCACGGTGGCGAGGGCCGCCGGAGGTATGAGCGCGTGCGACACCTTCCACTCGGCCAGTGCCTCGGCGAGCGCCTCGTCCGCGAGCGGCCCGGCGGGCGGCACCACGAGAGCGGCCCCGGAGGTGAGGCTCATGCACAGTTCCAGCACGGAGGCGTCGAAGCTCGGGGAGGAGAACTGCAGCACGCGGCTGTCGCCGTCGACGCCGAACCGTTCGACACATGCCTCGGCGAACGCCGCGAGCCCCGTGTGCGGGACGACGACGCCCTTGGGACGGCCCGTCGAACCGGAGGTGTAGATGACGTACGCGGGATGGCGCACGTCGAGCGGTGCGGCACGGTCCGCGTCGGTGAGGTCGGCGGCCGGACGGTCGGCGACCGCCGCGGCGACCGCCGGGTCGTCGAGCACCAGGACCGGGGCGCCTGACTCCGGGACGGCCGTACCCGCCTGGGTGACGACGAGCGCGGGCGCCGCGTCCTGGAGCATGTAGGCGATCCGGTCGGCGGGGTAGGAGGGGTCGACCGGGAGGTACGCGCCGCCCGCCTTCAGCACCGCGAGGCGGGCGACGACGATCTCCACCGACTTGGGCAGCAGCAGCGCAACGACCCGCTCAGGGCCGGCTCCCCGGGCCACCAGCTCACGGGCCAGCCGGTTGGCGCGGGCGTTCAGCTCCTCGTAGGACAGCTCGCCGTGCTCGGCCGCGACCGCCGTGGCCGCGGGGGTGCGGGCTGTCTGCGCCTCGTACAGCTCGCCGAAGGTACGGGCCGTCGGGGCGGTGCGGCCGGCCGACCAGCCGCGGATGTCCGCGCGCTCCCGTTCGGTCAGGACGTCCAGCCGTCCGACGGGGGTCTCCGGTGCCTCGACGACCAGCCGGAACAGCTGCTCGAGCCGCGTCCCGAGCGCGGCGATCGTCTCCGCCTCGAACAGGTCGGGGCGGTAGCTGAGCCGCAGGTGCAGCCGGGGGCCGGGGACGGCGGCGAGACTGAACGGGTAGTGGTTGGCGTCCTGGCCCTGCAGCCCGGTCACCCGCATGGTGTCCGGGTCGGGCTTCTCCTCCGCGGCCAGCGCGGTCGGGTCGACGGGGTAGTTCTCGGTCACGGTGAGTGTGTCGAACAGCTCGCCGATGCCGTCCTTCCAGCCGCCCAGCTGCTGCACGTCGGAAAGGCTGATGTGCTGGTGGTTCATCAGCCCGGCCTGCTGCTTCTGGTGCCGGGCGAGCAGCCCGATCAGCGACTCGGCCGGGTCCAGGGTCACCCGGACCGGCAGGGTGTTGATGAACAGGCCGATCATGTGCTCGACACCGGGCAGCTCCGGCGGGCGGCCGGAGACCGTGCCGCCGAAGACGACGTCGTCGCGGCCGGTGAGTCGGCCGAGGAGGATGCCCCAGGCGCCCTGGAGCAGGGTGTTCACCGTCAGCCCGTGCCGGCGCGCCTGAGCCATCAGCGCCTCGGTGAAGTCCTCCGGCAGGTCGATGCTGTGGTGACGGGGGCGGATCGGCCTGCGGTTCGGGTCCTCGGGCGCGAGGAGGGTCGGCTCGGTGGCGCCGGCCAGCACGTCCTGCCAGGCCCGCTCGCCCTCGGACCTGTCCTGGGCCGCGACCCAGGCCAGGTAGTCGCGGTACGGGGTGACCCGCGGCAGCCCGGAGTCGTCGCCCTTCTCCTTGTAGAGCGTGAGCAGTTCGCCCACCATCAGCGGCGTCGACCAGCCGTCCAGCAGGATGTGGTGGTTGCTCACCAGCAGCCGGTGCTCGCGCTCGCCCAGCCGCACCAGGGTGAAGCGGACGAGCGGCGGCCTGGCCAGGTCGAACCTGCGGGTGCGGTCCTCCGCCACCACCCGGTCCAGCTCGGCGGCCTGTTCGGCCTGGGCCAGACCGGTCAGGTCCACCTCGCGGTACGGCACCGGCACCTTGCGCCGGACGATCTGCACCGGCCGTTCCAGCCCTTCGTGCCGGAACCCGGCCCGCAGGGCGGTGTGCCGTGCGACGAGCTTCTCGACGGCGGTGCGCAGCACGTCCCCGTCGACCCGGCCGGCCAGCTCCAGGACCAGCTGGACGGTGTAGACGTCCAGCCCCTGCTCGTCGAGCAGGGCGTGGAACAGCAGGCCCTCCTGCAGCGGTGAAAGCGGCAGGACGTCTTCGAGCCCCGGCTTGTTCGTCATCACATCTCCCACTCGTCGTCAAGGTCCTCGAGGCCGTCGATCTCGTGCTGGTTCAGCGAGACCAGCGGCAGGTCGGACGGGGTGTAGCCACCGGCTGCCGGACTGCCGGCATGTTCGGCGAGGGCTCGCAGCATCCGGAACCAGCCCTCGCCCAGGGCGCGGACGTCGTCCTCGGGCAGCAGGCCGTCGGCCCAGGTCCAGGTGGCGACGAGCCGGGGTCCGTCGGGGCCGTCCTGGGTGAAGGAGTTGACCTCCAGCGGATGCGCCAGCGGCATCGCGTCGTCGGCTCCGCCGCCCAGACCGCCGGACTCGGGTGCCGGTCCCCAGTCCTGGGGTCCCGCAGTCTGACCGGTCGCCTGTCCCGCAGCCTGACCGGTGGCCTGTCCCGCCGCCTGTCCGGTCGCCGCCGAACCACCCATCCGGCCCAGGTAGTTGAAACCGATCTCGGGTCGACCGTGGGCGGCGAGCACGGACTCGGTCCGCGGGTTGAGGTAGCGCAGCAGGCCGTAGCCGATGCCGTTGTCGGGCACCGCCCGCAGGCTCTCCTTGACCTGCTTGAGGACGTCACCGAGCCGGGCACCGGAGATGTTCCGCCAGTCCTGCCGGCCGGCTTCCAGCCGCACGGGATACAGGCTGGTGAACCATCCGACGGTGCGGGAGAGATCCGCGCCCTCGACGATGTCCTCGCGGCCGTGGCCCTCCAGGTCGATCAGCACGCTGTCCGAGTTCCGGCCGCGGCCGCGCTGCCACTCGGCCGCCGCGAGGGCGAAACCGGTCAGCAGCACGTCGTTGGCGTTGGCGTGGAACGCGGCGGCGACCGTGGTGAGCAGCGGCGCCGTGTGCTCCGGCCCGAGGGCCAGGGTGAGCGTGCGGGCGCCGGCCTGCGTGTCGCGCGCCGGGTCCAGGGCCCGGGTGCCGAGCGGGGGTTCCGGCCGGCCGAGGACGCCGGTCCACAGGGCCAGCTCCTCGATCCGCTCGGGTCGGCCCGCCTCGGCCGTCAGCCGGTGCGCCCAGGTCCGGAAGGAGGTGGCGACGGGCTCCAGTTCGGGAATGCCGCCGTCGGCGGCCGCCTCCCATGCCTCTGCCAGGTCGGGTACGAGGATCCGCCAGGACACTCCGTCGACGACCAGGTGGTGGGCGACGAGCAGCAGCCTTCCGGGGCTGCCGGGGCCGGCGTCGAACCAGACGGCCTGCACCATCGTGCCGTCCTCCGGCGCCAGCCGGTCCCACGCCGCCTCGGCGTGCTCGCCGAGGGCGCCGGCGACCGACTCGGGGTCCGTGGCGGTCAGCGGCACCCTGGTGACCACGGACGCGGCGGGGACACGGCCCCGCTCCGGGACGGTCAGCGACCAGCCCTCCGGGCCTCGCTCGAGCCGCATCCGCAGCACGTCGTGCCGGTCGAGCACGGCCTGCAGGGTGCGGTGCATCCGCGCCTCGTCGGCGCCGGCCGGGACCTGCAGCAGCATCGACTGGTTGAACCGGTCGACCGGGCCGCCGCGTTCGGCGAGCCAGCGGATGATCGGCGTGGCCGGGACGTCTCCGATGCCCGCGTCCTCGCTCTCCCGCACCGCTTCCGCGACGGTTCCGGCGACGGCCGCGAGGGCCTCCACCGTCTTGTGCTCGAACACGTCGCGCGGGGTGAGGAGGAGCCCTGCCTTACGGGCACGGGAGACGAGCTGGATGGAGACGATGCTGTCGCCGCCGAGGTCGAAGAAGCCGTCGTCGGCCCCGACCTCGGGCACGCCGAGCACTTCGGCGAAGAGCGCGCAGAGCAGTTCCTCGATCGCGGTGCGCGGCGCCCGGCCGGCGGTCACGGTGACCTCCGGGGCGGGCAGCGCCTTGCGGTCGAGCTTGCCGTTGGCGGTCAGCGGCAGGGCGTCCAGTGCGACGAACGCCGAGGGGACCATGTACGACGGGAGAACGGCGGCGACGTGCTCGCGCAGTGCCGCTGTGTCCGGGGCGGCGCCGTCGCGTACGGGGACGACGTAGCCGACGAGCTTCTTGTCGCCCGGCCGGTCCTCACGAACCACCGCGGCCACCTGAGCGACGTCCGCGTGGGATTGGAGGGCGGCCTCGATCTCGCCGAGTTCGATGCGGAAACCGCGGATCTTGACCTGCTGGTCGGCGCGACCCAGGTACTCGAGTTCGCCGTCGCCGTTCCAGCGGGCCAGGTCACCGGAGCGGTACATCCGGGCGCCGGGAGCGCCGTACGGGTCGGCGACGAACCGGTCCGCGCTCAGATCCGGCCGGCCCAGGTAGCCACGGGCCAGACCGGCACCGGCGACGTACATCTCGCCCACAGCCCCCGTGGGGACAGGCTTCAGCCGCTCGTCGAGGACCCGGACCCGGAGGTCGGGTATCGCATGTCCGATGGTGCTTCCGGCCGCCGCGGCGGCGGTGGGACGGTCGAGCGCCGCGTACGTCACGTGGACGGTGGTCTCGGTGATGCCGTACATGTTGACCAGCACCGGAGCGTCGTCGGCGTGCCGCTCGTACCACTCCTCCAGACGCCACAGATCCAGCGCCTCACCACCGAACACCACATACCGCAGAGCAAGTTCGCCCGCCGAGTCCGAAGCCTCCCGATCCACCTGCATCAACTGGTAGAACGCCGACGGAGTCTGGTTCAGCACCGTCACCCGCTCACGCACCAGCAGCCGACGGAACTCCTCCGGAGAACGCGACACCTCGAACGGCACCACCACCAGACGCCCACCGTGCAGCAGCGGACCCCAGATCTCCCACACCGAGAAATCGAACGCGTAACTGTGGAACATCGTCCACACGTCGTCCCCGCCGAATCCGCCGAACCCGAACCAGTGCTCCGTCGACGAGAACAGCCGCACCACATTCGAATGCGGCACCACCACACCCTTGGGCCGCCCCGTCGAACCCGACGTGTAGATCACATACGCCGGATGCGCCGGCTCGATCCCCACACCCAGGTCACCACCGTCGGCAGCAGCCAACTCGGCGGACACCGCCGGGTCGTCAAGAACCAGCCACGGCACGCCCGCGGTCTCCACCGCGGAGAGGTCCACCGAGCCCGACGTCACCACCAGCACCGGCGACGCGTCGGCGACCATGTAGGCCAGCCGGTCCGCCGGATAGTCCGGGTCCATCGGCACATACGCCGCACCCGACTTGACAACCGCCAGCAACCCGACGATCAGCTCCACCCCACGCGGCAGCGCCAGCCCCACGAACTGCTCAGGACCCACCCCCCGCGACACCAGCACCCGCGCCAGACGATTCGCCCGCGCGTTCAACTCCCCGTACGACAACGACACATCACCGAACGACAACGCCACCGCGTCGGGGTTGCTCGTGACACGTTCCTCGAAGACGCTCACCAGCGTCGCGGACGAATCCGGAAGGAGATCGGGGGCCGCGAGGGCCCTGTCCCACTCGGCGGTCTCCAGGACGTCGATCTCGTCGAGGGTGAGACCGGGCTTCTGTGCCCACTGCTCCAGCAGGCGGGCGAGCCGGCCGGCGAGCACTTCGACGGTGCTCCGGTCGAAGAGCTCGGTGGCGAACTCGATGCCGCCGCCGATGCCGTCCGCCGTGCCGTCGGGCGTGTGGCGTTCGGTGAGGCTGAGCGACAGGTCGTACTTGGCGACCGTGTGCTCGATCTGCTGGGAGCCGAAGGTGACGCCCGGCAGAGCGAGCCCCGGCTCCACCGAGGCCGTGTTGTGGAAGGTCAGGTTGACCTGGAACAGCGGGTGACGGGCCGCGGAGCGCTCCGGGTTGAGGACCTCCACGAGCCGCTCGAACGGCACGTCCTGGTGGGCGTACGCCGCCAGGTCCGTCTCCCGGACCCTGGCCAGCAGTTCCGTGAGGGTCGGGGACCCGGAGGTGTCCGTGCGCAGGACGAGCGTGTTGACGAAGAACCCGACCAGGTCGTCGAGGGCGGCGTCGGTGCGTCCGGCCACGGGGGTGCCGATCGGGATGTCCGTCCCGGCGCCCAGCTTCCGCAGCAGTGCCGCGGTGGCCGCCTGCATGACCATGAACATGCTGGTGCGGTTCTCGCGGGCCAGCTCGGCGAGCCGCCGGTGCAGAGCGGCGTCCACCTCGAAGGGGACGACGTCGCCGCGGTTGCTCGCCCGCTGGGGACGCTGCCGGTCGAACGGCAGCGGGAGCTCCTCCGGCAGTCCGGCCAGCGTGTCCTGCCAGTACTGCAACTGCCGGGAGATGGGGCTGCCCTGGTCCTCCTCGTCACCGAGCACCGCCCGCTGCCAGAGGGTGTAGTCGGCGTACTGCACCGGCAGCGGCTCCCAGTGCGGCGCGTGACCGGTGCGGCGTGCGGTGTACGCCTCGGACAGGTCGCGCGCCAGCGGGGCGAGGGACCAGCCGTCGGCCGCGATGTGGTGCACCACGAAGAGCAGTACGTGGCGGTCCGCCGCGACCTCGAACAGGGTGACCCGCAGCGGGAGTTCGGCCGCCAGGTCGAAGGCGTAGCCCGCCGCGGCGGAGAGCGCCCCGGCGAGTTCCGCCTCGGTGACGGCCACCACGGGCAGCGCGGGGGCGGCCGCCTCGGGGGCGAGGACCTGCTGCCGTGCCGTGCCGTCGGTCTCCGGGAACAGGGTCCGCAGCGCCTCGTGCCGGCCGGTCACGTCACCCAGGGCGGCGGCGAGCGCCGCCCGGTCGAGGTCGCCGTCGAGCCGGAGGGCCAGCGGAATGTTGTAGGTGGCGTTGGCGCCTTCGAAGCGGTTCAGGAACCACAGCCGGCGCTGCGCGAAGGACAGCGGGACGACCTCGGGCCGCTCGACCGGTGTCAGCGCGGCACGGGCTCCGGCAGCGGTGTCGATCACTCCGGCGAGCGCGGCGACCGTCGGGGACTCGAAGAGCGCGCGTACGGGCAGTTCGACGTCGAAGGCGGTGCGGACGAGGCTCACCAGCCGGGTCGCGAGGAGCGAGTGCCCGCCGAGGTCGAAGAAGCTGTCGTCGACGGCGGTCACGGGGGTGCCCAGGACCTGGGTGAACAGGTCGCACAGGATCTGCTCCTGCGGACTGCCCGGTGCCCGGCCCGTGCCCGACGCCCCGTACTCCGGTACGGGCAGGGCACGGCGGTCGAGCTTGCCGTTCACCGTCAACGGCAACCGGTCCAGCACCAC